>CAXXPT010000027.1:0-65744 GCA_963676375.2 Prolixibacteraceae bacterium | reverse complement strand
GTCAGGTTGAGCAAACCATCAGCTATCCGGATGACGCAGAAAACATGAATTTCTGTGCAGAAAACACCACATTGGCCTATACTGTAAAAAACAACCTGTTTATTGCCGGAAAATCAGGTATTCGGCAAGTAACAAATGATAGCGAACCACACATTATCAATGGCGCCACCGTTCACCGCAACGAATTCGGAATCGATAAGGGAATTTTCTGGTCGCCAGCCGGAAACAAACTGGCCTTTTATCGCATGGATGAAACCATGGTTGGCGACTATCCTCTAGTCGATTATATGGCCCGCGAGGCTGAATTAGTAAACATTAAATACCCGATGGCCGGAATGACCAGCCACCAGGTAAAGTTAGGCGTTTACAACCCGGCAACTAAGCAAACGATTTTCCTGAAAACCGGAGAACCACTCGATCATTACCTGACCAACATCTGCTGGAGCCCAGATGAAAAAAATATTTTCATTCAGGAACTGAACCGCGAGCAAAACCACCTGAAACTGAACCAATACGACGCGGGTACCGGCGAATTCGTCAAGACAATTCTGGAAGAAACCGACAGTAAGTACGTCGAACCGGAGCATCCAATTCTTTTTTCGACGGTCGATCCGGAGAAATTTTATTACCAAAGCCGCCGCGATGGTTGGAACCATGTGTACCAGTGCACCGTGAAAAACGGAATTGTGGCACAAATCACGAAAGGCGAATGGGAAGTAACCGATTTATCGGGCTTTGATGCCAAAGAGGAAAATATGTTTTTCGAAGCAACAAAGAAAAGTCCGATTGAACGCCATTTTTACCGGATAAATCTTCGTTCAGGAAAAACAGATAAACTAACCGAAGCAGCAGGCACACATTCCTGCATTTTATCGCCCGATCAGCAAAATGTGGTTGATCGCTGGAGCAGTACCAACGTTCCGGGACAACTCGATTTGATCTCAATGAAAAAGGCAGGACGACAGACTGTTTTTCAAGCCGAAAATACGCTGAAAGATTTTGATCTGGGAGAAAATACCGTTTTCACCATCAAAGCGTCTGATGGCACAACCGACCTCTATTGCCGGATGATCAAACCCAACAACTTCGATCCTACTAAAAAATACCCGGTTATCGTTTATGTCTATGGTGGTCCACATGCCCAATTGATTAACAAAACATGGCAAAACGAGGCTCGCTGGTGGCAATATTACATGGCCTCGAAAGGATACATTGCATTTACCGTCGACAGTCGGGGCTCGGCGAACCGGGGCAAAGCCTTCGAGAATGCCATTCACCGCCAGTTGGGAGTTGTTGAAACTGCCGACCAGATGAAGGGCGTCGATTACCTGAAAACATTGCCGTATGTTGATGTAAACCGGATTGGCATACACGGTTGGAGTTATGGCGGATTTATGACTTTAAACCTGAAGCTCAAACATCCCGAAATATTTAAAGTTGCGGTGGCCGGTGGCCCCGTTGTTGACTGGAACATGTACGAAGTAATGTATGGCGAACGGTATATGGATACGCCACAAGAAAATCCGGAAGGTTATAAAAATGCCAACATGCTGAATTACATCAATAAGCTTGATGGAAAACTGATGCTCATTCATGGTGTTCAGGATCCAACGGTCGTTATGCAACAAAGTATGCAATTTCTGAAAAAGTGTATCGATCTGGACAAGCAAGTTGAATTTTTTGTATATCCAACTCACGAGCACAATGTTCGGGGCAATGATAGGCTTCACCTAATGGAGAAAATCAGTAACTATTTTCTGGAAAATTTGTAAATCGAGAATTACTCGAAGCGCAAAGGTTCGGGTCCGCGTGGCTGAAAGTTGTAGAAACGGGTTTTGGAAACTCCATCCAAGATAAAGCCGATGGAGTTCACATCACTAGGATGGTTGGGATAATAAGCCAACCGAAGCTGAATGGTTTTAAAAACGAGGTTTTCGTTTCGTATCCGGAGACCAACTCCCAACCCAGCGTAGTAGCTCTGTTTGAAGATAGATTGTTCGGATGGGCCAACAATTCCGATATCGAAGAAAGAGAATAATGCAGACTGAAAATTCAAAATAGACTTTTTCTGGAAAAAGACATTTTCGACATTTAAAGTCAGACGTTGTTTTCCTTTTCCAATGCGGCTTCCAAAACCTCTGATACCATTGCTGTTAAGTAACAACAAATTTTCGATCTCGAAACGGTTAAATCCGATGGTATAATTTAACTTGATGAACTGCCTGGCCTTTACATTCCAAACGCTAAACAGTTGTGAGATAAAATCAACCTTCAGATCGGCTATTCCCTGCTGGGTATGCGATTGATTAAAAAAGCTTCCCACACCCAAAGACGTGTATAAATAGAAGGGCTTGTTTTTAAACAAATTGCCCGACGACAAAAACACGTGCGAATACCACCGATCATTAAACTCGTTGTGATCGAATCCAATGACCAGTTCGCACAAATAGCCCTTAGGAATATCTTCAGTAATTCCGTAACTATAAACCAGATAATCCCTAACATACGAACGATGCGAAAAGCTCAGACTGCCCAAATAAAACTTACTATTAGCGAAATACTGATTATTATTGCTATCCGGAAGCGGCCTATCATAAAAGTGAGCATACCTGACACGACCCGATAAGGTCATCTGAAAACGACTGTCATTCGGATTAATTCCTAATTTTAATCGTCTGCCATACCATCCGTCCAGATAAATGTAGTCGAGAGGATAATTTGTAGTTACATTGCTGTTCAAATAAACCCGGTCGGTTCTAAAACTTCTCAAAGCAGTTAGCCCACCGGCATATACGGACTGTGGTCTCAAGAAATCGCGTTGAAGAGAAATAAATACTTCTTGGTGCAGGTAAGTATTTGAATATCCGGAAGAGAAATTAATGAAATTCCCCATAATATTATTTACCGAGTAATAAGACTCAAAACCAATGTGTGGAGACTTATCGGTATGACCGACGATAGTGGTCCCAATTTCATGCCCTACCCCTAAAATATTTTTGTCATAAATTCCAACTTCTCCATTCTTAATATTTCCGATTCCACCAGTAACGCCAAATGAAAATACATCCTGCGTGAGAATAAGAACATCAACCAAATTATTATTTAACTGCCTGGGAGTAATAATAATACGGACATCTTTCAGGTATGGTAAACTTCTTAAAAGCCGTTCATTATCCATCATAAGGTCCGGATCAACGGTTTGCCCTTCCTTAATCCACAAATTCTTTCGGATTACATACAAATTTGATTTGGAATGCAATTGATTGGCCGTTTTTTCAATCCATATATTCGTGGTTTTCAATGTATCATCAAAAGTAGGTCCGAAAACTTTAAGCGATCTTATCGAAATTGTGCCGATAGTTTTATTCTGAAAGCTTTTGTAGTACTCGTATGACTGCAAATTTTTATTTGCTGTGTCCCTCGCCGAACAAATCATCGTGCCATAAAGCCATTTGGTAACCCGATGCCTGGAAGCTTTAACAGCCAAACTATCGTAGAATAGTTCATTAGTTACATTTGCCGGAGAAACATACATGGAATCATTTTTATGCAAGCAAATATCCTTACCCGCAAGGGATAAGGAAAAGAGAAGCATCAAAATAATCCAGCCTATTTTCATGATTTCAGGTATCCGGTTCGAAAATCTAAAATTATCTAAATATTTACAAAAAGCTTAATCGTCTGAGAAATTCATGATTCAGTAATAACCGATTTTATTAAATTTGCGGCCAAATGCTGAATATAAAAGAATTATATAGGAAAAATGCATATGGGGTTATGGGAACCCTAATCTTTCATATTTTATTAGTTACTGGCTTTTTGATTCAGGAATTAAACTTTAGTATCAAGACAGAAAAGGAAGAAACTATCCTGTTGGATTTCATTTTACCTCCAGAAAAAACAGAATTACCCGAACCTGAAAAAACAAAAGGCGATAAGACTAACGCTGATCAAACAAGCAAGTACGATCGAAGCATGGGAAGCAATCGTGCAGTAAATGACGCAATGAAAAAAGACAAGTTCTTTGATGCAAGTTACAGGCACGACATTGAGGAAGCCCAAAAGATGGTTGACAATGTAAATAAACAACTTTCAAAGAAAGCGCCTCCAACTAAAAAATTTGCAATGCCTGAAGCCGTTACCGAAGGGCAAAATCCGGATTCAATAAAAAATACGATTTACTCCGGGAAAAGTAATATTCATTATTTTCTGGAAAACAGATTTCATGTCAGGCTGCCAATACCGGTGTTTCTGGCTAAAGGAGGTGGTTTAATTACTGTAGACATACAAGTTAATAGAGCCGGAGAAGTGATTAAGGCTGAAGCCAGACCATCTGGAAATATCAGCGATCCCATGTTGCCAGTGTATGCAACGCAAGCAGCCGAACGTACAGTCTTTAACTCAGACTCAAAAGCGCCAACAGTTCAGCGAGGAACAATTACCTATCGATTTGTTGCCCAGTAACATTCGTTTAATGTAATGTACACAATAAGTTTAACATCATTTAACAATTATTTTCACAATTTTAGAACTCTGCACTATACATTTGTAGTACATTTTTTTTCATAAGTTTAGGTTTAGTTAGGTTAGTTAGTTTAAGAGAGAGAAGGTAGGTTGTTGAACCTACCTTTTTGTTTTTATAGACTTTACTCAACAAACATTCCCTTGTTGAAAAATAATTCTTCCCATATTAATTGCTAGTTTCCTCTTTTCATTATTTACAACATCAGGAGAATAAAAATTTTGGATTACCTAAAGTTAGATCAGCACACCCAATCCACAACTACTATACAACAACGACATAACTATCAAACAATTAACACTTAAATATTAAAAATATCAGACTCAAAAACAAAACCCAAAAGCTAAAATCTAATTTATTATCCTCAGCCAGAATATAGATAATGTTCAGTATATTTATGAAAAATGCTTTTAGGTAGACACTATCATAGAAAATCGGAAAGAAATATTTGCATTTTCGACAATTTATAGTGATTTTTAAACCGAAATGGATTTGCGGTTCTTGTTTTCTGGTAAAGCCATTTTAAACGATTTAATCTTTTGCGATGATTGATTACTCAAACCTTGACCTGTTAAATGGAATTCGAAGAAATGATACTATTGTTTTACAATATATCTATAAGAATTTCTACTCCAAGATTAATTTTTTCATCAAAAAAAATAGTGGAGATGATGATGATGCAAATGATGTTTTTCAAGAAGCCATTATAATTATCTTCAGAAAACTAAAGGCCAATGAATTGATTTTAGATTGTACGTTTGAAACTTATTTATATTCTGTATGCCGTTTTCTCTGGCTTAAACAGCTCGACAAACGAAAAATTGAAAAAGAGAAAATTAAAGACAATCATGAGTATCATGAAGACCTCTATGATGATGGATTGGAAAAAGTTGCAGACCTGAACGAACGTTATCGGTTATACCAAAAGCACTTCATCAATTTAGGGAAAGATTGCCAGAAAATACTACAACTGTATTTTGATAAAGTGCCACTCAAAAATATTGCCCAAATCATGGGATTTAAGAGTGAAAAATATGCCAAGAAACGCAAATTTAAGTGTAAGGAATACCTAATTAAAAGTATTAAGCAAGATCTTGAATACAACAAGATTTTGAGCGGAGATAACTAAGCTGAGAAACATTGATCGATTGCAGACTATCACATTTGCATTCGTCGTTTCAAACGTCTTTTCCTAAAGTGCCAATCAGCAAAAATCAGGATTATAGCAACAAAAAGGAAGATTACAAAATATACGTCCTTGCTGGTATATAAAGGCTCTGGATTGCCGATATTGACATAACCAAGCCAGAAATGTGGATGTGCAGTTAATGGATCTGAATTATTGAGATGATTTAACTTTGCCATTCGAAGTGCAACATCTTTTCGCTTCCCTTTTGATAAATAATGATAGAAGTCCTCCATAATTTTCACACCTGATTTATCCTCTACTTGCCATAAAGTCATCACAATAGATGGACATCCTGCAAAAATAAACCCTCGGGCCATACTCATAACACCTTCTCCTCGCTGGAGTTTACCGGTACCTGTCTCACAAGCGCTCAAAACAGCTAACCGGGCATTGAGTTTCATATTATAAATCTCGTAGGCATTCAAAAAGCCATCATCAATTGACTTTTGATCGGGCTTCGAAAAAACCAGTTTTGAAAGCATTGGCAAACTATCATTAATAATTGTATGCATAGCCAAATGCAGAATATCAAACTCCGGTGCTTTTTCCTTGAATGTATTTTCCTGTGCAAGCATATCAACTAAAGAAACCGCCGAAATAAAACGGGAAATACTCTTTACTTCATCTTTTGCACCAGGTAAAGGGCTCAAAAAGTATGGAATTGCTGTTTCCGGATCAATTCTTGCCTCATGCGAGTTGTATTGTGGTGAAAATACGAGAAGGCTTTCCGAACTACTCTTTTTCTGGTTAAAATAATCATACAATAGTGTAGCTGAGTAACTATAATTAATCGCATAATCACGAACCATATAATTCAAATTCCGAAAATTCATTACACTTGTATCCGGCATTTGCGATAATAAAGCATCAAAAGGAATATACGAAAGCTTCCCATGTGGAATGATAGTTAATGAAGTCCCATTCAGTTTTTTGGCCACCGGTTTTATGAGTTTCTCATACAATCCACTAGCGGCAATTGAGTAACCGACAAAATCTTTCTTTTTGGTGTATAGGTAATTCGGGTTTATCAGAAAATCATGTACCGACTGTATATTGTTTGCAAAAGAATAGTCGATAGTCTCTTTTGAGAAACTCACAGAATCCTTTGTAATTAGAAAACGATACATTTCACCTTTATCAGCAATACTTTCTGGTTCCTTGATATAGTATTCCAATAACGACTGACGGTTATTTATTTTTGATTGAATCTCTTTAATTCCAACAACCTTATTCTCATACTTCAGTGAGAAATATTGTGGATATGATTTTTCGAACGAGTCTATCAACCGGTTATATTCTTCATTGTACTTAAATATTTTAGCAGAATATAAATTAACCTTTTGAGAATCGGGAGCCGTAGTATGATTCTCTTCGAACAACATGGAATTATAATTTGCAATATTACTTTTTAAGATGTTTTCTCTTTTCAATAAAGAATCAGGAATTCCACCGAATTCTTTTGCTTTAACATCTTTCACTGAAGCAAGTAAATTGGAGGATTTACTTCTTTCGGAAAACTCAAATGCGCGCTCTAAGTACTCAGCTTTCTTCGTCTGGCTGTATAATTTATATGATATTTTGATTGCTTCAGAAAATGTTGATTCCTGATTCTGAGACAAAAACAATTTACTATCTTCATTTTCAAATCCGATTTGAAGACGATGGATTAACTCGATAGCGTTTGACAAAGATTTTAAACTGGCATTATAATATTTAATAGAATTTTTAGAATCAAACTCTGACAGAAATATATCCGCCGACTTTTCCATAGCCAAGGCCTTTTTCTTCAAAACATCGACCAGTTGAATCTCAGATAATACATTTTTCAAGGGAGGCTCAACAAATGGATCTTTAATCTGAAAAGAGTCGACAAGGGAAACCACCGCATTTTGATAATATTGAATAGCTTCGTTCAGGTATTTCTTCCTCTGAGCGCGAAAATCATCAATTTGTCCAGCCTCTGAATTTTTTAGGTAATAATAATCTCCAAAATTTGCCTGAACCTCCGCGTGGGTAGTACTTTTTTCTCCGTAAAACTTCAAAACAATCGATTTTGCTTTAGTAGAATAGAGAAGAGCCTTTTCGTAATTCTTTTGCGACATCAAAAAAGAGGAATACGCCAAATATTCAGATATCAATTCAATGTTATCATCACCATATAACTTAATCCAACTTTCTATTGAATTCAAATAGTTTTGTTGAGCCAATTCGTACTTTCCATCATTTTGATAAGCGACTGCAATCAAATCATATAGTCTGGGCTTTAGTCGAGGTAAGGTTGTTTTCAAATTTGATTGAGCAAACCTTATCGCTTCTTTATTAAATCCAAGCTTTAATTGGGCGTCCACGATATTGTATTTTGAATCTTGAAAATTATCAATCAATTTAAGACTATCTTTTTGTAAAACACGATACGCATTTTTTTGATATTCCAATGCCTTATTATAATCACCAGTTAATTTATAAACATTACCGATATTATTATATACAATTCCTAGAGAGGAATAATTTTCTCCATATTTATTGATTAAAAGTTCTTCCGCCATTTTGTAGACTTCAATGGCCTTATCAAGACTTTGAGTATTCTTGTAAATGATTCCCAAATTATTTAATGGAGAAGCTAAACGGGGACTATTATCTCCATACAGTTTTTTATAAATGCTAAAAACCTGATTAAAATTGCTAATCGCCGATTCAAAATCACCTATACGCCCTGCAGCAATTCCCTTTGCATGAAAACTTCTGGCTAAAAGACTATCCTTCAAAAAGGAGTCTGATTTTTGCGCGTTTAGATTTATAGTAAAGAAAAACTGCGCACAATTAACTAAAAGGAAGGCTCTTACTACTAACTGATAGTATCTAAAGTATTTCAATTCACATTCTTTTTTCATTTTCTAATTAAATACGGGGTTACCTTTTATCGTATTCCGGAATAAACCATCGAACAAGAATAATTAAGGAACCAGTATTAATCATTAAACTCAAAAGTAATGAAAACTTTATTTGCGAACAACGGAACAACAAATTTTGATTCTTTCTCTTTCGACGTATTAACTACTGAAGAACTTGCTTTGGTAAAAGGTGGAAAATCTGAAGATTCTTATATGGATTTGAACTAATTTCTTTCCGTACACAAATCATTCATCTATTTTATAATCATTCGGTTGCTTATTGTCCAAATTTCATTTGGGGAAGAAAAGCAGAAAACTGAACACTGTTATAACGCCAAAACAGGCCTTATAATACCCTAATAAACAACAAAATGATACGCAAATCAGAATATTTTGAACAAACAGATAAGTTCCTTAACTCGGAATTAACGCTACCGGAGTTAAAAGAATTTGAAATCCAGATGGAGATCGATTCGGACTTGAATGATGAAGTAAACCTTCACCTGGATGTGGAACAGGCCATGTGCGAACAAGACATTATCAGTCTGCGCAACAGCTTGAACCAAATCGTTCAAAATCAAACTGAAAACGCTTACAATGAAAATATTAGCGTTTTCGATTCATTCAGCTTTGGATTATCTGAAGAATTTTCGTCACACAAAAACAGCAATGCTCAATTAAATCCGGATGATATTTTCAACTTCGGACATTCATTCCCCAAAATCCATCTTTACCAACACCAAATTGCCGGTAAGGAAAACATACATCAGTTCTACAAAGAACAATTTGAAACAAATTCCGTAAGTAACGAAGAATCAATCTTTAGCCAATTCGAAGAAGAACTTTTCGCTGACATCCAGAACGCATTAGAAGAAAACGATATTGCCGATTTAAGGGCTAATTTAAAACAGCTTGCCCAAAGCGTTCCAACTCACCAATACTCGGCTGAAGAGATCGAAGACTATATCTACAATCGAATGGATTTTGAACTTAAAGTTCAATTTGAAGAAGAATTGACAATCAATCCAGTACTGGCCAACGAAGTACAGCTAATGAGAGAGATTGACCTCGCAGGTGCCGAAATCGATATTATAAACCTGAGAGCTTCTTTAAACGAAATACACAAATCTGAATTTCAATCACATACAAATATAAAAGAACTCGAAAGCTACATTAACAGCGAGCTTTCCGACGAAGAACTGGCATCGTTTGAAACCGAATTAACTTCAAACAAAAAACTTCAGGAAGAAATCGAACTAATCAAAAATATCGATCTTGCCCTAAACGAAACTGATGTTATGCAGTTAAGAAGCAACCTTCAGGGTATTGCCGGTGAAATTGCATCAAACGAACAAACGGAACGTTCATTCGCCGGAAGATTTAAAGCGAAACGGATTGTTCTCTCCACGGTGGCAGCATCTCTTATACTTCTGTTGGGAATTACAGGTATTATATCCAGGCAATCTGGTGATAATATCTATCAGAAATTTTATACCCGATATGAAGCGACAGGTATAGTCCGTTCAGCAAATACATCTGCAAACAAAACCCTTACCGAAGCTCTTCAGAAATTTGAAAATCAGGATTATAAAGCGGCACTGGATCTATTTAGCGAAATAATAGCCAAAGACCAGAATAATATGGTAGGGCACTTTTATGCAGGTGTTTCGCTACAGGAAACAGGTAAATACCAGAATGCCATTGAAGAATACCAAACGGTAATCATTGACAAAGACAACCTCTTTACAGAACAGGCTGAATGGTATATCGGGTTATGCTACCTACAAACCAATGAAGACAAAAAAGCATACAAACAATTTAAGAAAATAGCTAAAAACGAAGGATTCTATCAACATAAAGCACAAGCAATCCTCAATAAAATAAAGGTTTCTGAATAATATATTATCTGTTCGCTCGCAATCTTGTTCCTTATATGTTTTAATGATTAATACTGGTTCTTTAATTATCAATTGTTCTTAAAATTTAGTGTTGTTCCTCTCGGTTCAGGCCTTCGATTAATACTTGTTCCTTAATTGTTCATGTTCAAACCAGGTATTGCCCGAAAACCAAACCAAGTTTTTAATAGTTCTAAAAAATAATGTTGTTCGTCCCGGATCAGACCCCCGATTAATACTTGTTCCTTAATTGTTCATGTTCAAACTCAGGTATTTTTCGAAAACCATTCCGGTTTTAATAGCTAATTAAAAGACATATGACCCGCATAACAAGCTCGATTTTTATCGGGCTTTACGTGTTTATGGAAATTTGTAAAAAAAAATAGCACACATATACCACTGAATAAAAACACTTTACACAAATAACAACGATAATATTTTCATTTTTTTCTAATTACGGGGTTACCTTTTATTCTATTCCGGAATAAACCATCGAACAAGAATAATTAAGGAACCAGTATTAATCATTAAAACTCAAAAAAATGAAAACTTTATTTGCGAACAACGGAACAACAAATTTTGATTCTTTCTCTTTCGACGTATTAACTACTGAAGAACTTGCTTTGGTAAAAGGTGGAAAATCTGAAGATTCTTATATGGATTTGAACTAATTTCTTTCCGTACACAAATCATTCATCTATTTTATAATCATTCGGTTGCTTATTGTCCAAATTTCATTTGGGGAAGAAAAGCAGAAAACTGAACACTGTTATAACGCCAAAACAGGCCTTATAATACCCTAATAAACAACAAAATGATACGCAAATCAGAATATTTTGAACAAACAGATAAGTTCCTTAACTCGGAATTAACGCTACCGGAGTTAAAAGAATTTGAAATCCAGATGGAGATCGATTCGGACTTGAATGATGAAGTAAACCTTCACCTGGATGTGGAACAGGCCATGTGCGAACAAGACATTATCAGTCTGCGCAACAGCTTGAACCAAATCGTTCAAAATCAAACTGAAAACGCTTACAATGAAAATATTAGCGTTTTCGATTCATTCAGCTTTGGATTATCTGAAGAATTTTCGTCACACAAAAACAGCAATGCTCAATTAAATCCGGATGATATTTTCAACTTCGGACATTCATTCCCCAAAATCCATCTTTACCAACACCAAATTGCCGGTAAGGAAAACATACATCAGTTCTACAAAGAACAATTTGAAACAAATTCCGTAAGTAACGAAGAATCAATCTTTAGCCAATTCGAAGAAGAACTTTTCGCTGACATCCAGAACGCATTAGAAGAAAACGATATTGCCGATTTAAGGGCTAATTTAAAACAGCTTGCCCAAAGCGTTCCAACTCACCAATACTCGGCTGAAGAGATCGAAGACTATATCTACAATCGAATGGATTTTGAACTTAAAGTTCAATTTGAAGAAGAATTGACAATCAATCCAGTACTGGCCAACGAAGTACAGCTAATGAGAGAGATTGACCTCGCAGGTGCCGAAATCGATATTATAAACCTGAGAGCTTCTTTAAACGAAATACACAAATCTGAATTTCAATCACATACAAATATAAAAGAACTCGAAAGCTACATTAACAGCGAGCTTTCCGACGAAGAACTGGCATCGTTTGAAACCGAATTAACTTCAAACAAAAAACTTCAGGAAGAAATCGAACTAATCAAAAATATCGATCTTGCCCTAAACGAAACTGATGTTATGCAGTTAAGAAGCAACCTTCAGGGTATTGCCGGTGAAATTGCATCAAACGAACAAACGGAACGTTCATTCGCCGGAAGATTTAAAGCGAAACGGATTGTTCTCTCCACGGTGGCAGCATCTCTTATACTTCTGTTGGGAATTACAGGTATTATATCCAGGCAATCTGGTGATAATATCTATCAGAAATTTTATACCCGATATGAAGCGACAGGTATAGTCCGTTCAGCAAATACATCTGCAAACAAAACCCTTACCGAAGCTCTTCAGAAATTTGAAAATCAGGATTATAAAGCGGCACTGGATCTATTTAGCGAAATAATAGCCAAAGACCAGAATAATATGGTAGGGCACTTTTATGCAGGTGTTTCGCTACAGGAAACAGGTAAATACCAGAATGCCATTGAAGAATACCAAACGGTAATCATTGACAAAGACAACCTCTTTACAGAACAGGCTGAATGGTATATCGGGTTATGCTACCTACAAACCAATGAAGACAAAAAAGCATACAAACAATTTAAGAAAATAGCTAAAAACGAAGGATTCTATCAACATAAAGCACAAGCAATCCTCAATAAAATAAAGGTTTCTGAATAATATATTATCTGTTCGCTCGCAATCTTGTTCCTTATATGTTTTAATGATTAATACTGGTTCTTTAATTATCAATTGTTCTTAAAATTTAGTGTTGTTCCTCTCGGTTCAGGCCTTCGATTAATACTTGTTCCTTAATTGTTCATGTTCAAACCAGGTATTGCCCGAAAACCAAACCAAGTTTTTAATAGTTCTAAAAAATAATGTTGTTCGTCCCGGATCAGACCCCCGATTAATACTTGTTCCTTAATTGTTCATGTTCAAACTCAGGTATTTTTCGAAAACCATTCCGGTTTTAATAGCTAATTAAAAGACATATGACCCGCATAACAAGCTCGATTTTTATCGGGCTTTACGTGTTTATGGATGTCTGTGAGAATTCATAATTAAAGTCTTTATTAACTTTTGAAATGAGATTCTCGACATGGGAAATTGATATTCCTTGTCGAGAGTTCTGCATTGATAATTTCAATATTTAAGACAACCTTACAAACCTAAAACCTATGACTATCCTAAACTTTTCACTATTTTCGTTCCAAACAAAAAACGCACTAAATTAATCTTCATTAAAACCACACTAAATCGTAAACACTATGAATTTTAAAAAATTTATCATCATTCCTGTATTTATAGCATTTTTGGCATTTACATTCATTTTAATCGATCAACTCATTAGCCCGCACATGCCAATCGCTGACAACAAAGGATTTGGCTGGGTCACTTTTCAAGCATGGGCAATGTATTTTCTTGCCGGCTGTACTTTAAAGGGTGGACTTCGGACTTTTTTAGGATACGTAATGGGTATTATTGCCGCAATTGTAATTATAATTCTTGCTGGCAAATTTGGTGGCACCGGATTCTGGGCTGTTCCGTTAGCTGTATTCATTGTAGTAATTCCAATGTGTACAATGGAAAGAGCACATTCCCTCATTGATTTTGTTCCTGCCTTATTTGTCTCTTCGGCAGTATTCTTTGCATTCATGAATTATATCCCGGGGGCAACGATGACCTCATCGGCAATTACCATTTTAACATACTGTGCAATTGGTATGATTTATGGTATTGTGACTGTTGCATCAAGAAACTTCTACGAAAAAAGAATTGCCCAAATAAGCTAATTCGAATTAAAAATTACAAGATATTAAACAGAGAAGGATGCCTGAAAGGTATCCTTCTCTGTTTAATTAAACTATCTGAAATTAAAGTCAGTCATCAAATAAACATTCTTTGAAAGAATTCATCAGAAAGAGTAATTTTGCACAAAACAATAATCAGATATCAACTCTATAAATATAAACAATGAAACCAACTCTTTTAATCCTTGCAGCTGGTATGGGTAGCCGTTTTGGCGGTCTAAAACAAGTTGAACCCGTTGGGCCAAATGGCGAAACAATTCTTGAATATTCAGTTTATGATGCCATCAGAGCTGGATTTGGCAAAGTAGTATTTGTGATACGGGAAAGCTTTGCAGAAAGCTTTAAAACAAGCTTCGAATCAAAGCTTGCCGGCAAAATTAAAATCGAATATGTATATCAGGAAACCAATATGCTGCCCGAAGGGTTTCAAATGCCCGAAGGCCGTGAAAAGCCCTGGGGTACTGGCCATGCCGTTCTGATGGCCAAAGATGCGATAAACGAACCATTTGCCGTAATTAATGCTGATGATTTTTATGGTGCCGAAGCTTACCAGGTTATCGCGAAATACCTAACCAAATCAATAACTCCGGAAAAATATGCCATGGTTGGATACCGTTTAAACAATACCCTGTCTGAATTTGGGTCCGTTTCGAGAGGGATTTGTGTTACTGATGAAAATAACCAATTAACAAAGATTACCGAAACGCACAAAATAAGACCTGAAGGAAGCCAGATACTCTGCGAATCGGAGGAGAAAGAGACCGTTGAATTAAAAGGCGATGAAACGGTATCAATGAATTTCTGGGGATTTCATCAGTCGATCTTTAAAAATATTGAAAACCAATTCGTCGATTTTCTAACGCATCATATCAATGAGCCTAAGTCGGAATTCTATATTCCTTTTGTGGTTTTTGAAATGATTAAAACAGGACTGATTAGTGTGGAAGTACTACACGCTGATTCTCCATGGTTTGGTGTTACATATAAAGAAGACAAGCCCTACGTTATCGATCAGATTACGAATTTGACGAATCAAGGAATTTATCCTGAAAAGCTTTGGTAGTCTGTCAATGACGTATCATATTTGCCAAATGACAAGTGATATTTATAATATGCCAGACCATATTTGCACGATGCTGAGTGATATTGATAAGATGACAATCAATATATGATGGATGACGAGTGATATATGGCATATGACAGATCGTATTTACCCGATGACACGCAATTATAGTCAACTGACAGGCTTGCAAAGCAGGATGTCGGGTAAGCAGATGATATGAAAAGGTAATTCTGAAGGAAAGAGTGTTTTACTTCAGAATTACCTTTTCGCATCTCACTGTTTGACCAAGAAAAGTTGCAGCATTTTTTTCGAAAATTTCAACATTCTCGGTCGTGTAGTATTTTATTATTCCGGATTTCGAACATCCACTATCCATTTCAGGATGGCGAGCCAGATACTCCACAAGTTTACCACTTACCACCTTTCCTTGTTCAAGCAGTTGAATACCTTCAGGAACAAACTTCCGGATAACCGGCAACAATAAAGGATAATGAGTGCATCCAAGAATAATGGAGTCGATTTGCGGATCGGCCACCAATAGATTGTTTATGTTTTTCGAAACGAAATATTCCGTACCAGGGGAATCAATCTCATTATTTTCAACCAACGGAACCCAAATCGGACAAGCTTCCTGAGTGGTTTGAACCACTTTCCCATTGGACCATTTATCGAGTTCAATCGGGTACGAATTAGAAAGCACCGTTCCGGTCGTTCCCAGTATCCCAACATGCCCGTTCCGGGTAAAATCACCTATAGCCTCAACTGCAGGCCTAATAACACCTAAAACCCTCCGATTTGGATCCATATGAGGCAAGTTATTCATCTGAATATTTCGCAACGCCTTTGCTGATGCAGTATTGCAGGCCAGAATAACCAAATGACAACCCATATCAAAAAGTCTTGTTACCGCCTGGAGTGTATATTCGTAAACGACCTCGAACGAACGAGAGCCATATGGAGCACGGGCATTATCGCCTAAATAGATAAAATCGTATTCAGGCATTGCGTTAATAAAATCTTTCAGGATAGTTAAACCACCATAGCCAGAATCAAAAACGCCAATGGGTTGAAATTGCTGGGTTGCCATGTTTATTTAAGTTTGAGCAAAAATAAAAAAGCCATCTCAAATAAGATGGCTTTTCCTGATATTTTAATTGACAATATTATTGAATTCCCAATTTAGTCTTAACAAAAGGAAGAATGTCAACACTTTCTTTCGAATTGTAAAGGATTACCCGTGAACTCATATCGAACACATAAACTAAACCTTTTTCGGCGCCAACTTCTTTTACAGCTTTATCAGCTTTATCAAACACTGGTTTTAGCAATTCAGACTGTTTGGTTTGAAGTTGCTGTTGAGCACTTTGTTGATAAGTCTGGATACGTTCATTTTTTGCATTCAGATCATCTTCTTTCATTTTCCTGACTGTTTCAGTCATCGAATCTTTTTTTTGTGCATATTCCAAATATATTGTCTGGAATTCTTTCTGCATAATACCCAATGCATCTTCCAATTCTTTCTGATATGCAGTAAATTGCTTCTCCGCAGTTGCTCTTTCTGGCATTATCTGGATGAGAGCCTGCAAATCAATATGACCAAATTTTGGAGTCTGAGCATTGGCAAAACCTGCTGAAAGCAACAGTATCCCTAAAACACAAATTTTGAAAACACTTTTCATACTTTTCTAGATTTAATTTTTATTTTGACAAAATTAGAATATTAATTTTTATAACCAAGTTTGGACAAAACCTGATCGGAAAGGTCAAATTTCGGGTTGGTATAGATCAATGTGATTCCGTTCGCTTTATCGAAAATTACGGCATAACTTCCTTCGGTCGAAATTTCCTGAATGGCATTAAAAATGTCGTCCTGAATTGGCTTAACCAACCCTTGACGCTTTTTAAACAAATCGCCTTCCCTACCGAAATATTTGCGTTGTAATTCTTTGTATTCTTTTTCTTTCGTAACAATCACATCTTCGCGTTTGCGTTTCATCTCATCTGAAAGCAATACACTTTCTGATTGAAAATCTTTATACATCTGTTCGATTTCAGCATGCATCGATTCAAGCTCCTTCTGATACTGGCCAGATAACTGATCTAATTGTTCCTGAGCAGCCTTGTAAGAAGGAATGTTTTCCAGAATATATTCTGTATCAACATAGGCGAATTTTTGTGCAAATGTAGTTGCTGTTGCCAGCAATAAAATCCCTGTGATAATAACTAATTTCCTCATTGTGTTGTTTTTTAAATTGTTTCGTAAGAGGGTTTAGCAAATTCCAGACCAAATATTTAATTAAAATTGTTGCCCGATTACAAAATGGAACTGACTTCCGGCAGCATCGCTTTGACCAGGAACCTGATCAAATCCATATCCCCAGTCGATACCCATCAAACCAAACATTGGCAAAAAGATCCGGACACCGGCACCAGCCGAACGATGAAGCTTGAACGGATTGTAATCGTCGAATTTATTCCACGCATTACCAGCTTCAAGGAATCCAAGTACATAAATGGTTGAAGATGGTTTCAGGATAACAGGATATCTGAGTTCCATGGAAAGTTTATTGTAGATATTCGATCCCTGTGAACTGCTCAAACTGTAGTCTTTGTAACCACGGAGTGAAACGATATCGCTTCCGTACAGGTTGTATCCTGACATCCCTGACCCCCCAACACGGAAACCTTCAAAAGGTGACTGACGATATTTGTTGTAATTACCTAAGAATCCATATTCAAATTTGGTATGCAAAACTAAATTCGTATTCTTTGATAGTGGTGAATACCAATCGCCCTTGAACATCCATTTATGATATTCAATCCATTTATATCGCTCCGACAATCCAACTTTGCTGTAATCAACTCCATTAAGCAATGAATACGGAGGAGTTAACTGAAGTGAAAGGGTGAAGCTTGATCCCCGACGGGTGTACAATGGATTATCCATCGAATTCCGACCAAATGCTGTTTTAAGACTAAAGTTATTAAATCCGCCATTTCCAGTTCCTGTACCATCATTCAGGAAATAATAATATCCTGCCATATTCTGCAACTTGTAATGCTGGAATGAAAGCTCATGGTACATCGTAAAATAATCATCAGGCCAATTTAAACGGTAGCCATATCCGATTGCTGCAGCCGAAGTTATCTGAATCTGGTCGCTTTCTGCCGATTGAGAATCATAGGTATAATTTGTTCCATAATCATATCCCGAACCGTATCCATAGCCATAGCCATATGGAGAATATCCATAGCCATATGGAGAATAACCACCATAACTGCTTCCATAACCACCACCGTAACCACCATAACCACTATATGGATCGCTATAACTGCTATAAGAATTGTTTGCCGAATAGTTTACTTTTGAGTGAGAAAACGAAAGTGTAAACGAGTTAGGTTTTCGTCCTCCAAACCAAGGTTCGGTAAATGTAAAACTATACGATTTGTAAAACTTACCACTTGTTTGTGCCCTTAAGCTCAAGGCTTGTCCGTCACCAGTTGGCAATGGCCTCCAGGCTTCTTTATTAAATATGTTCCTAACCGAAAAGTTTGAGAATTTCAAACCAATTGTACCAACAAACATATTTGCTCCCCAACCTCCGGAAAGCTCAATCTGGTCATTCGCTTTTTCAGTCAGTTCATAGGCTATATCAACGGTTCCGCTTTCAGGATGAGGTCGTACATCAGGATTAATGGCTTCCGGATCGAAGTGACCTAATTGAGATAATTCCCTGACTGTACGAATAATATCAGCCTTACTGAATAAATCTCCCGGCAAAGTACGAAGCTCACGACGGGCCACATGCTCATTTGTTTTTGTATTCCCGGAGATAATAATTTTATCGATAGTAGCCTGACGACCTTCCTGAATACGCATTTCAAGGTCGATCGAATCTGCTTCAACCCTTGTTTCCATAGGCGAAAGATTAAAGAATAAATACCCATGATCGAGGTAATCACTGCTTACAGCATCCTCGTCGTCTTTGGTTCGTTTATCCAACAATTTCTGATCGAAAACGTCTCCTTTTTTAATCCCTAATCTAGCCGACAGGTATTCGCTTGGATAAATTGTATTTCCAACCCATTTAATATCTCGGAAATAGTATTTATTACCTTCCTCAACCCAAATATCAACCCTAACCCGATCATTGTCAAGTTTGGTGATTGAGTCTTTGGTAATGGTTGCATCGCGATAACCTTTTTCGTTGTACTTTTTAATGAGGTTGATTTTATCCTCAGTATATTTTTCAGTCAAGAATTTCTTCGAGCTAAAAAAGTTCTTTATCTTTTTTGCTTTCGTCTTTTTCATAGATTTTTCGAGCATTCCTGCTTTCAGGTTAGCATTTCCATGATAGACGATCTCGCTGACTTTTACTTTTTCCTTTTTATCAACATTGATGTCCAGAATTACACTATTGTTTTGTGTAGTATCATCACGTTGAATAACATTAACGGTAGTATTCAAAAATCCTTTATCAAGAAAGATGTTCTTGATAATCTTCTCGGCTGTACGCAATTGATTGTCAGTTACCTGACTACCCTTTAAAAGTAGAACCTTTTTATTAATATCATCCTTTTCCGACTTCGATACACCCGAAAAATTTACATCCGCAAGTCGTGGGCGTTCCTGAAGGTTAATCCGAAGCCAAATGTTGTCGCCTACAATTTTATCAGCAGTAATCTTTACATCCGAGAATAAACCGTGGTTCCAAAGTTTTTTGATCGAATTGGTTATCGCGTCGCCCGGAACAACAATCTTATCGCCAATACTAAGTCCCGAAATCTGTAACAATACCTGAGTATCCAGGTAACGTATTCCCTGAACATCTAATCCCTTAATTACATATTCTTTTGGACTCGAATAATAGATGGAAAAGTTTGTGCTGTCGCTTTCAGCTTCCTGAGAAAAGACCTTCGCGCTGATTAACAGCAGAACAATAAACAGTTTTATTTTATGCATTCTATTACGTTATTGAATTAGCTTATAAGTTGTTGACTCGTTTTACCAAATCTTCTTTCTCTGTTCTGAAAATCATAAATAGCCTCAAATAAATCTTCTTTCCTATAATCGGGCCATAACTTAGGGGTAAAATACAATTCACTGTATGCAATTTGCCACAATAAAAAATTGCTGATCCGGCATTCGCCACTTGTTCGTATTAACAATTCAGGATCAGGCATTTCCGAAGTATTCAGAAAGCAATCCATCATGTTGTAGTTAATTTCTGATGGTTCGAGTTTTCCTAATTTTACTTGCTCAGCAATCCGTTTGACTGCTTCAACAATTTCCCATTTGGAGCTGTAACTCAGGGCCAAAACAAGTGTTAATCCCGAACTTGATTTGAGTTTATCGATTGACCATGCTAATTTTTCCTGAACATGTTCGGGAAGGCTTTTAACATCTCCGATAACCTGCAGACGGACATTGCTCTTAAGTAGTTCATCCGTTTCTTCAGAAATTGCATGTACCAAAAGTCCCATCAATGCGTCAACTTCCTCTTTTGGACGAGCCCAGTTTTCTGTAGAAAATGCATATAGCGTCAAATATTCAACTCCTATTTCGCCAGCGCCTTCAACAACCGAACGCACTGCTTCAACACCGTGCTCGTGGCCGAAAGTCCGTTCATTTCCAAATTGAGCTGCCCAACGTCCGTTTCCATCCATAATGATGGCAACATGCTTTGGAACTCTATCTTTTATTAGTTTATCTTTAAATGACATTTTCAATCGTTTAAACTATCTCAATCCATTTTTCCGTGCAAAAGTACTCTAAAAAAAATGGTTTATTCCTTTCTGTCGTTATTCCAAATTCCCCAATCGAGCATATTCTTACGTGGGGTCTTCAATTCCCAATCCATATTTCCATATACTAGTTTATAAACCAAATGAATACCAAAATATGAAACCCAATCATTATTATGGAACTGGTCAGTAAATTTTATTTGTATATTGTCTGCATCCACATAACTAAGAGGATCGTCAAGATTATCAAGCTTGTCCGAGAAAGACTTCCTCAATCCAGCCTCCAGTCCAATTCCCCATCTTTTACTGAGATTATATTTAACACCCAGCCCGAAGGGTATCGTAGGAGTAACCACTGAACCTGAATTGTCGACAATCGAAAAATATGTTGGATCGACCAGTGAATTTAACTTTGATTGATCCATCTCATATTTATAATTTTGTATTCCAATTCCTCCAAAAATAAATGTCGACCAAGGGGTCTGCTTATCACCAACAATATATTTCAGATAATTGAACTCAAATAAAAGAGAGATATCCAATACGTTTTTATGGAAAGGCCAGCTTGCTTCATCAAATTCGCCTTCAGCCCCAATAGTTCCGTTAATTACATTAAACCTTAAAGCATACCTCGGATTAACATTAAACCGAACAAAGCCACCATAAGCCGGATTTAGAGATTTCTGGAAATCAATCTTTGTCATGTCGCCAAAATAGGTACCTGCTCCTCCGAAAACGCCTATATCAACACTCGGTTGTGCGAGTGCCTTTATTGCCAGAAATCCAATTAGAAAAATTACCAATAATTGCTTCATCGAAATACATTTTTGAAAGGGGTTTTTAATCTATAAATCATTCAGGCACTATCATTTAGACTCTGAACATAACACCTTTCAAGTGTTACAAAAGTAATACAATTCTGATATATCCATGCCTGATGCATATTATAAAACCCAAATAGAGGTTAAAAATTGTTAAGCTGAATGGAAATCAATTTCTTTTATCGGCGCCCCACATAAGTTTATTCCGAAGCGTTGTAAAGAAGCTGTGGTCCTTGAGTCTGATAGTCTTGACCTTAAAGGGAGCCTTCCGAATTTTCAGAGATTCTTTAAAATATATTGTTTCTGATTTGGAGTCAATAGATGCAAGAAAGTGATGCCCACGGCCTTCAACCCTCAATGTGATGGAATGATGATCAGGAACAACCATTGGGCGAACTGTTAAATTGTGTGGTGCTATCGGGCTGATTACGAAATTTTCAGAGTCAGGAGTCAGAATAGGTCCGCCTACGCTGAGCGAATAGGCTGTAGATCCCGTTGGTGTAGCAACAATTAAACCATCGGCCCAATAAGTATTCAAAAATTCATCATTAATATAGGTATGAATATTGATCATCGATGATGAATCGAGTTTGGTAACAGCAATTTCATTCAAGGCGTAAAGAAATACGGATTGATTGTCGGATACAATTTCCAATTCAAGGGCTGTTCGTTCGTCAATCAGAATATTACCCTCCAAAATGTCGTTTATCGCGCTTTCAATCTCATCTCTTGATATATCAGAAAGGAAACCCAACCGGCCTGAATTAATCCCGACAAGTGGTATCGAACCATTTTTAGCAATCAGAAATGATTTTAAAAATGTTCCATCGCCGCCTAAGCTGAATAAATAAGAAACATCATCAGGTAAATCATCGCCATCTTCGAACTGACCCGTAATTTCAGGACGAATTCCACAATCCTGCTGCAAGTATTCCAGGAAAGGTCTATAAACAAAACTTTCAACTTGCTTTTCTTTCAGCAAATCGAACAGCCTCGATAATTCCTCAATAAATTCAGGATTAACTGTTTGTCCGTATAGAGCTATCTTCATGAATGTAACTTTGAAACGAAATTAAATATTCATAAATCTCATCAACTGATCAAGGCGGTCGTCGTACATGTTCTGAATAACCGAATCATCCATATATACCGCAATGATGTTATAATCATACCGAACAAAGGTTTGAATAATTGCTGACAAATCAACCACATTTATCTTCAAAGTTACAGTCATTCGCTTCGATTCAACTTCAGGAGAAATATAAAAGCTCAAAATTTTAGCATCATTACCCTCAACAATTTGCGCAATCTGCGAAAGCGAATAATCAATGGCGTTTAATTCAAGCACAATTACTCCACCAGGTTCGCGAACAGCCACCAGATCTGCAAATTTCTGAGCTAAATCAAAAACAGTAATTACGCCACAATACTGATCGTACAGATCGAGTACAGGAACTGCACTTAATTTGAGTACCGAAATAGCGTTAAATACCTCGTAAATATGTTGGTTTGTGTGTATATGAGGCGAAAGCAGGTGGTCTGAATAATCTCCGATAGGTTTGTCGATAATATTCAGATCATATATAATTTTGTCAGAGATGAGCCCTAGCAATCGTTTACCTTCGACAACCGGCAAATGAGAAATCCTGAAAATCTCCATCCAATTCAATGCCTTCTGACCACTGTCAGTCAGTCGTAAAGGAGGAACAACTTCAGAAAGAAGGTTTTGTGCGATCATTTTTTTGAGTTTTCAATACGCTTTGTGTCAAATCTTAATCGTAAATTGCGCCAAATTTAATACAGATCATGACCAGACTTAGTGTAAATATAAACAAAATAGCAACATTACGAAATTCGCGAGGCGGAAATACACCAAGTGTTTTGGATGCTGCCATTAACTGTCAAAAATTTGGAGCTCAGGGCATTACAGTTCATCCACGACCCGACGAAAGACACATCCGCCGTCAGGATGTATTTGATATTAAGCCTTATATTACTACTGAATTTAACATTGAAGGTTACCCAAGCGAAGAATTTATTCGTATGGTAATTGAAGTAAAAGCGCATCAGGTTACGCTTGTTCCGGACGCTCACGACCAAATAACCTCTGATCATGGTTGGGACACCATTAAACACATGGATTTTCTGAAGGAAGTGATTGCGCGCTTTAAAGAAGCAGGAATACGCACCTCGATCTTTGTTGATCCTGATCTGGCTGCTATTGAAGGAGCAAAAGAAACAGGTGCCAATCGGATTGAATTATATACAGAACCATTTGCAACCCTATACCCGGTTGACCCGATCAGGGCAGTGGCTCCATTCAAAGAAGCAGCTATTTTAGCTCACAAACTTGGATTGGGAATTAATGCAGGTCACGATTTAAGCCTGAAAAATCTTCGCTTTTTCCATGACCACGTGCCATTTCTCGACGAAGTTTCAATTGGGCACGCACTCATTGCCGATGCGCTTTATATGGGCTTGAGAAGCACTATTCAGGATTACCTCTCCTGCCTGCAATAACCGCTGAAATGAATCTTTTTTTCAGAGAAGAGGGCGAAGGATTTCCCGTTGTAATTGTACACGGACTTTACGGATCGTCGGACAACTGGCTGACTGTTGCAAAAAAGCTATCGTCAAAATACAAGGTTTACATGGTTGATCAGCGCAACCATGGCCGTTCGCCCAATTCGGAAGAACACAGTTATGAGGCGATGAAAAACGATCTGGCCGAATTCTTCGATCAGCAAAAAATTGAGAAAGCTATTTTGATGGGACACAGCATGGGTGGAAAAACAGCCATGTGTTTTGCTGCTGACTATCCTGAACGCATTGAAAAACTGATTGTTGTTGATATCGCGCCCAAAGATTATTTTTTACTGAACGATGAGAGCCAGTATTACCTGCACAACAATATTTTACGAGCCATGCTCGAACTTGATTTCAGCCGGATTGAATCTCGAAAGCAAGTGGAAGATTTTCTGAACGAACGAATCGACAGTACCCAGATCGTCCAATTTCTGCTGAAAAATGTACACCGGAATAAAGAAAATCACCAATACGAATGGCGCCTGAATGTTCCGGTTTTGAACGATAATCTGGATGAAATTATCAAAGGAGTGAATGCCCATTGGTTCGATGACCGCTTGCCAATTATCAATTACCCCGTGTTGTTTATTAAAGGAGTCAATTCAAATTACATTCTTCCTGAAGATTTTGCTTCGATCCGCCGTATTTATCCGGAAGCCGAAATTGCAGAAATCCCGAATGCCGGGCACTGGCTTCACGCCGAACAACCGCAACTTTTTATGGACGCTGTTCTTAATTTCCTAAACAAACATTGATTTGAACAAATTCGTTTTACTGAGAGTCATTTATAGTCATTTGTTTCATGTCATTCATTGTCATTTTCTTATTGCTTCCGTTACAACTTAATGACAATCAATGACTATTAATGACAATAATCCTACCGGTTATACTTTTCGGTTATTTGCTTTAGAAACCGCTTGTGATTTGAGCGAACCTGTGGCCAGGTAAATCGCCAATTCCAATTACCTGCAGCAATCCCGGGAGTATTCATTCGGGCATCAGAGTCAAGACCCAAAATATCCTGCATAGGTGCAATGGCTGTATGAGCGGCCGACGCCCAGGCCTGTTCCATGAAATTCCGGACAAACTGCTTCCCGTTTCCTGAAATGTACCGATGTAGGAACTTCCGCTCTTTCTTTTCAATCGAGTTGAACCAGCCCAGAGAAGTGTCATTATCGTGCGTTCCGGTGTAAACCAGGAAATTAGCCGTATAATTGTGAGGCAAATTCGCATTTGAAGCATCCGATCCAAAAGCAAACTGGAGAACCTTCATCCCCGGCAAATCAAAATCATCCCTAAGCTTCTCCACTTCAGGAGTAATAATACCCAAATCTTCGGCAATCACTTCCAAGGTTCCCAACTGCTCTTTTAATTTCCGAAATAATTCATGCCCTTTGGCTGGCAACCATTCACCAATAATGGCTGTTTCTTCATCCGCCGGAATCGACCAAAAAGACTCCAATCCACGAAAATGATCGACGCGAACCTGATCAAACATCCGGAGGTTAAAATGAATCCGAGCCAGCCACCAGTCGAAATCGCGCTCGGCAACCCGTTCCCAATCGAATACTGGATTTCCCCATAACTGGCCGGTTTCGCTAAAATAATCAGGAGGAACTCCGCCGACCTGGGTAGGTTTTGAATCGCCATCGAGCAGAAAAATATCCTGATTAGCCCAAACATCAACGCTGTCGAACGAAACGTAAAGTGGAATATCGCCGATTATCCGAATACCTTTCGAATTGGCGTATGTTTTCAGTTTAAACCATTGCCTGAAAAAGATAAACTGCATGAACCGATGAAAATCGATTTCAGCATGTAATTCTTTAAAATACTCCTGAATGGTATGATGATCGCGAACTACTAATTTTTTCTTCCAGGTATTCCATACACTTTCACCGTATTTGGTTTTTAGCGAACGAAACAAGGCATAATCGTCGAGCCACCACGAATTATGCTGCATAAAAGTGTGATATTCGTCTTTGTATCGATCGAAATTCTTCTGAAATCCAGCAAAAGCCTCACGAAGTAACGCTGTCTTCCACTCCTCTACCCTTTCGAATTCCACTAATTTATCCTTGAAATTCGGATCGGTAACTTTTTCTTTTGAAACTAAGCGATCGGTAACCAATTGCTGAACATCAATAAACATGGGGTTTCCGGCGAATGCAGAATAACACTGATAAGGCGAATTTCCGTAACCTACCGGACCGAGCGGCAAAATCTGCCAGATTTTCTGTTTGGTCTGTGCCAGAAAATCGACAAACAGAAAAGCATCTTTTCCAAAGCAACCAATACCACCATCGCCTGGAAGCGAGCTGATGTGCAACAATACTCCACTACCTCGTTTCATTATTCTGAATTAATTCTCTGTAAATTTTTAAATAATCAGCCGTCTCCCGAACTACGCGCTGAACGGACAATCCATGATTCAAGTCCGGCACAAAGGCCTTCGGATCGCTCCCGCCAAGAAAAATATAATGCGCATGAATCATTGATCGTAACCAACCAGGAGGAACATGCCCCGATGGAAAGTTGGTTATTGGCGTATAATTGCTGCCAACTACCTGCCGGGTCCATTGCCCGGTTTCTTCGAGGTAATACTCAAAATAGTCAACCGAGTGTGACGAATAACGAAGCATTCCTTTTTCGGCATAAATTTCGAGCGAAACCAGATCACCTGTTCCTGAACTGATTCGGCTGGCTGACATCGTTCCGGCAGCGAAGCTTTCGGGCTGAACCAGCGACAATGAACTGAATAAATCGGAATCTTCAGGAACATCGGCAAACTTTCCGGCCTGAAAAGCACTGGTAATTTGAAGATTATTACCCAAAAAGGCCATCAGTAAACTGATTCCGTGTGAACCCAAATCGGCCATTGCACCGCCGTCTGGAGCCGGCGTCAGCCGCGTCGCCCGTTTGTCGCGGTATGCTTGCTGCAAATAATCGCCGTGATAATACTTCAGGTCAAAATGAATCGGTTTTCCTAATTTTCCTGAGTGCCAGAAAGAAATGGCTTCGCGAACTGAAGCTGTTTGCAGATACTGAAACCCAACCTGAATTTGCTTTCCGGAGTTAGTTGCCAAATGAGCCATTTCCTGTTCTTCTTCCAGATTGGAACAAACCGGCTTTTCCAGGTAAATACGTTTAACCGAAGGCATTTCAAGCGCCAACTTTAGGTGTTCAAAATGAACCTTGTTTGGTCCCATGATCAACACGGTATTAATATCGGCATTTCTCCTGAATTCTTCGATTGAGAGTGATTTTTTAAACCCAAACTTAGCAGCAAAAGCATCGCTACTTTCTTTCCGGGACGAACAAACAGCCTCAAATTCAATTTCAGGAACCGAAGCATAAAAATATTTTAGCGAATTTAAAGCAAAGGCGTGCGACCGGGCAATTCCACCGGCGCCCAAAAAGCCAATTATTATCTTTTCTGATCCCATTTTCGGTATAGTAATAATCAATGCCCCAAAATTAACCGATAAAACGAAATGAAAACCATTCTGTTGAATAAGATTACGGTTTATACAGAAACAGCCGGATTGACGAATCAACCCGGCTGTGGAAAATGTATTGTAATCTTAATTGATGATTGCTATTCGAGTTCCAGAACGACTACTGATTTTCCGGGAATACTTACTTCCAGTTTATTGTCGGTAAGTTTTTTGGCATTCTTAAACGCAACTGGCACAACAGTCTCCGGTTTGTCAAAAGTATTTACCGAATTAAATGCAGAAGCAGTTAAAATGGTTCCTGAATTAACTTTAGTAAATCCTTTTCCTGAAAGATTAATTTCAAGCTTTATCTCTTTTGAAGGATTCAGGTTGCTCAAAGTCACATGAATTTTGCCGTTTTTATCAATCGAAGCAGAACTGCTGATGGATGGAATCTGATCGTTTCCGAGTTTATACGGTTCACAAATCAGATTCGAAGGAAGTAAAGTTGCATTCTGGTGTACGTTATACATTTTGAAAATATGGTAAGTTGGGGTTAGCACCATTTTGTTTCCCTGAGTCAAAATCATAGCCTGCAAAACATTCACAACCTGCGCAATATTGGCCATTTTTACGCGATCGCTGTGTTTATTCAGAATATCCAGCGTGCTTGATGCAATAAGCGCATCGCGCATTGAATTCTGCTGAAACAGGTGACCAGGAATAGTTCCGGGCTCAACATCGGTCCAGATTCCCCATTCATCAACCAGCAAATCAACTCGTTTATCTTTATCGTACTGATCCATGATTGCTGAATGACGGCTTACCAATTCATCCATATACAAAGCTTTTTTCAGGCCACTGAAATAAAGATCTTCGCTAAAACCAGTGGCGGCCGATTTATCGTCCCAGCCTTTGCCGGCGATGGTATAATAATGGAGCGACAAGCCATCCATATTGTTCCGGCCTTTGTCCATCAATACTTTGGTCCAGTTGAAATCACTTCCGTTCGATCCACAACCAATACGTTTGAATTTATCGCCGCCATACATGTTCGCATAATTCGAATATTGTCTCATCAAATCGGCATAAAACTCAGGAGTCATGTTACCACCGCAACCCCAGCTTTCGTTACCAATTCCGATAAACTTTACATTCCATGGTTTTTCTCGTCCATTCTTCTTGCGAAGATTTGCCATTGGCACATCGTCATCCGAAGTCATGTATTCGATCCAGTCGACCATTTCGCCAACTGTACCCGAACCAACATTAGCAGAAATGTAAGGATCGCAGCCCAACATTTCGCAAAGATTGAGAAATTCATTGGTTCCAAAGCTGTTATCTTCAACTGTTCCGCCCCAGAATACATTTTTGATTTTCGGGCGATCGGCCAATGGACCAATGCCATTTTTCCAATGGTAAGTATCAGCAAAACAACCTCCCGGCCAGCGAAGTACCGGAACTTTTAAAGCCTGAAGGGCTTCGAGCAAATCTTTACGGTAACCGTTTACATTTGGAATCGGCGAATCTTTTCCCACCCAGATTCCGTCGTAAATACAACGTCCAAGGTGCTCGGCAAACTGGCCGTAAATGTTTTTGTTGATTTGAGTTCTTCCGCCAACAGCATCAATTTCGAGTACATTGACCTGGGCCTTCAAGGTAAAAGTGGCAAGCACCACAAGCAATAAAAGCGATAACTTTTTCATTTCTAATTATTTGGATTTATGGTTAAGTTTCGTCAATTCAATAAACCAAAAGAACAAAAAAATAATTGTCTTTCAAACACTTTATTTTTTACAACACAAAAATCGACGAAAATGAAGAAAAAGGAAAACGGGAACAAACAAACTGGTTATTCAATCAATATTAGGTGCTCTGCAAAGGCAAATTCTTCAATCGCGGTAAGCAAAAATCCATTATATGGAGCAAACTGTTCTTTTCGTTTGCGGATATACAAAAAATGAAATGGTGAAAAGCATTCAAATGTGGCTACACACTTATGGCTATAGGCATCAGGATCCTGAGCAATAGCCTCATTAATAAAGAGATCCATACTTCTACGCATCAGTGATTTAAACAATTCGATGTGCCGACCATCAAAAAACTCAAGACTTTCCATTACATGTTCTCCAAACCAATAGGTTTTATTCAACTTTTCGTCCAAAGAGCAAGAAAACAGTGATTTGGAAAAAACAGTCATCAATCCGGCTGCATGATCCTCCTCCACATCCTGAATATCGTCGAGCAATTGAAGATAGGCTCCGTATCCATACAAAAAATATCTCTGATCAACAGTTAGTTTCCCGGCCACCAGATAGCCATCGGCCAAAACAGAAGCTCCACCTTTGGCCAAACAAATTTTCAGCGTTTCCTGCTCTGACAGCGAATCAGGAAATTGAATCAATTTCAGGCTGTTGGTTTGCGCATCATGAATATCAAGCAGACTATTAAACACTTCCGGAAAATCGGTTCTTGAATATTCGGTTTCAATCATTTCAACCAGTCGGAAGATAGCAGATTCGATTCTATTTTCAGGTTTAAAAATTACTCCAGAGAGTCGGTCGCGAAAACGTTCACTGAAAACCAGCTTTTCAAAACTTGAAATGGTCGGGTCGTCGATCAAATTATCGGTGTAAGGATACAACATACTGTATGCAAAAATGGAGGGCGTAACCTGCATCGGAATTCCCATAATCAGCTGCAACCCGTTCATGATCCACATATTTCTACAGGCCTGAAAAATATCGTTAAAAGATAATTCAGCATCAAAAGCCTTTGCCTGCCTGACAAACGAACGGGTAATATGGACCATTTCGTCTGAAAACATCAATTCGAGTTGCCCTTCCGTAAAATCAAGACCATTGCGTAAAAACTCCCGTGTATTCCTTAAGAATAACTGCTGATCGGCATCAGTAAATGATTTGCCCCGTATTCGATCTTTACGAAAAGATTTGACTGTATTTAGAAACTGATCCAAAAATTTCTCCCTATTGAGTTTATCTCTTTTCGGATAAACTTTTGAAAACTCGGGCATCTGAGCAGAACACCTTTCCCAAATTCCGGCATATTGTGCTGTGTAATCTTGGATCATTGCAGACTTAATTTTATTTCGATCTGAAAGTTCTGTAATTTATTACCAAAAACTACAGGCAAAACGACCAATGTCTGATTTTTGCCGATGAATGATCGGTAGCATGAGGATAACTTACTGAGAGCGATTATCTAAGAATAGCAGGCCAAACAGAACGATTACTTTTTTTCATTTTTATGTACGAAAACCATTCGTTGGAAATTAAAAATTTCTATATTTGCTGCGCTTTAAACGAAAAGCAGAATGCCCAGATGGTGAAATCGGTAGACACGCTAGTTTCAGGGACTAGTGCTCGTAAGGGTGTGCAAGTTCGAGTCTTGTTCTGGGCACTGATAGAATATAAAAATGTAAAAAAGGCGCTTAAATTGAATAATTTAAGCGCTTTTTTTTGCTAAAAAAAATCAAAATATCCGGTGAAACTCATTAATATCTATTTGACACCACTTAAAACAAAAAGCCTTGTAGATCAATGATCTACAAGGCTTTAATGTTTTTAAAAGTGACCCAGCTGGGGTCTGGCGGTGGCAATATATAACACCCAACTTTTGAAATAAATCGACTCTAAATATCTCAATATCTTCAACTTACGTTCATTTTCACAAATAATCCCAAGAGTGTCAAAATCCTCAAATTGCAGAATATTTCAATACAGTTGTCCGGAAGTTGTCCGGAAAATTATGTTGTATTTTTTTTCAAATTCACACATTTGCCCAACGTTAAGCTCGGATGTCAAGCCAATAAACAGCCCGAGCGGAAAGATGCCCCCCGAAAACCACTGCTGCCGGGTAGCTCATGTTAGCTGCTACTCTGGTATTCTTCCAACGCGGTAATGCTTGAAGTCGCACACAGATTGTTCAAGGCAATTTACATAAAATGCACAAATGGTCGTGTTTGCATTGGAACCGTGCTTTGGCTATTCTTTCATCAATTATCATTAGTCACTTTTTAGATTGTCAGCTAAGGTTTTTAATGCAGTGAGTATAGCTTCAAAATTCTGCTCGCTGTAATTGTTATTCAACTTGTCAGAAACTACTCCCGAAAAAATATTTATCATTTCAGTGTTGTCGTGTTTCATGAACTTAAAGAATGTCAATATTTGCAATCGAACGCCTAACTGTCGTAAACAATCCTTTACAACGGGATGGTCTGTTTGGTTAATGCAATTTGTCAAACCCGAATGAATAGAACGAAGAGATTTTATTACAACACTCATTGGTTTTGAAATGTATTGCAAAGTATTTATGTCAATGTCCTTCAAATTGCCGATTGCATTTATAGCAGCTAAAACACTTTCTGTTTTTACAGATTGGTCTAAAGCAATATTTGCTTTTTCTGCTGCATCACTGGCTTTTGTATCAGCCGCTGTTGACTTCGTTTTTGCTGCATCTGCTTTTGTTTCTATACCGCCTATTTTGCTCTCGGCAGTCTGTATTCTTGTTTCAATACCATCAATTTTATCAATCTTGGCTTGAGCATTATCAATCTTAGTAATCGCTTCCCCTGCTTTTGTAAAAGCAGTTTCAGATTTTTCAGTTGCCTTCTCTGCACTTTTGGAAGTGTCAATATTGATAATGATAGGAATGAAGATTCCCAAAAAACCAATTATACCAATCCATAAAGTCATCCAAGTATTGAGCCGATTAATGTCATTAGCTATTTCATCTTTGGAACTATTGACTGCCAAATCAACTTGCTTGGTTAAAAAATCTAAGTGCTGGCTTAACTCGGTCAATTGAGCTTCGGTGAAATTGTAACTATCATTTTTATCTTTCGTTGTTGGCAAAACGAAATACGGCTTCAATTCAATATCGCTGAATTTAGTAGTGTCGTTTGCTAAATATTTTTTAGTGAGTGTAGAAGAAATTTGCTCAATCAATTTTTCATTCAATTCCATTTTCTTGGAACTGTCTGCGTTGATGAAAACAATTTGAGGTAAAAGCAATTTCTTTTTCGCTTGTTCCTGGACAACATTGTGAATGACTGCTGATACTTCTTTCTGTTGCCTGTCATTTAAAACACTTAACCTGTATTGCCAAACGACAATAGCAAGTAATACAAAAACAACCATTGGCGGTATGGTTATTTTTAAATAGTAGCGATATGTTTTGTCGTTTGTATTCATACTTCTGCAAGTAAGCTGTTCATTATTGTGTTAGGAAAATAATCTGGAAACTTGTAAATAAGGTTTAAATAATCGCCTGCCTCTTGTGCCTCTGAGTATGGGAAAAGTTTGGCAAAAGCAATGTTAGTTCCTTCAATTTCCTTTATCACTTTAATTGCACTTTCAAAAATCAGTTGGTCATGTGTAAGTAGAATTAACTGCAAAGGCAAATCGGGAGTGTAAGTTTTGAATGCTTTGAAGATCTGTTTAAGAAACCTTTCTACACTTGTTCGGTTTTCAAAATCGCTTGCATAAAACACATCGTCCAAAACAAGCGGCAAATTTACTTGTGTATTTCTTCGGGATGCAATTGCTATGCTGATACCAACCATTGTTGAGAATAACCTAAAGTGAAAAGTGTTTAGGTATTTTCCAACTGGCTGGAGTTTGATGTTCTGATTTTTGATTTTCAATTGAGCCGTGATTATTTCACTTAGTATTTCTCCCGTTTCTGCGTCATATTCCTCGGGCTGTTTTGAAATTATCAAATCAATATCTCTGTTGTCAAATTTGAAATAGTCCTCTAAAACTTCTTCAACAACCATTTTGATCGGGGCAAAAGACTTATTTATTTCTTCATTGAGTGCATTGTGATATATCTTTGAGAAAACTATTGTGTCTGATTTCACTTCATCAAATTGGGTTATCTGCTCTTGTAACTCATTTATTTTTTCCGTGTCTCTTTTGATATTTGCCTTTGCATCATTTGACTGTTTCTCAAGGTCTGCAATTTCTTTGTTCAGTCCAATAATTTGTTCTGCTAATGATTTCGGTTGCATTTTAGTTGTAACCACTATTTCAATTTTTCTTATAATATCAGTTCTCTTGGTGTTGAACTCTATTACAGAATTAAGAAACTGATTTAATTCCTTTCCTGAAAATCCTTGGTTTGATTTGAAAAGCTCAAACAGAAACTTGTTTTTGTTTTTCAAATAATTTGTATTCTCATTTAGGTTGAATAGTTGACTTAGAAATTCATTCGAGGTGAATTCCCCTGTTACAGCTGCAAAAGAATTATCATGTAAAAACAATTCATTGAATTCGGTTTTCTCTTTTATTGTGTTTAGCTCTTTTGCTACACGGCTTTTGAGAATTTCAATTTGTGCTTTAAGTGTTTCAATATTGTCAGTGATTTCATTGAATGCTTTATTCAAGATTTGAGTAACCTCATTCTGTTCTTTGATTTTTGAAATGCGTTGAGTAACACTGACTGAAATTTCATCCTTTAAAAGTTTTGAGTTGTTACAGAACGGGCAATCGCTGTGTTCCTTCAATAATTCCAACCCTAAATTCAAAAATTGAATTTCATTTGCACCTGCGTTCTTAATTTCTTTTGTTATGAGATTTGTATATGCTCCGTTGAATTGCTCAACGCTACCTGAAAACTGGCTTGAACTAAAAGACGTTTGAAAAGAAGTTTGCTTAACAAGGTTTACCGTTTCTAAAACTTCTTTCAGTTTAGTGTCGTCAGGACTTGTTGACTGTTGTTTCTTTAGCTGCTCCAACGAAAGTTTCTTTTCGGTCATTGCTTTTTCATTGGTAGCAATAAGAATTTGTTGATTGTCGTTGCTTCTTTTAAGCCCAGAAATATTTCTGCTTTCTGCTTGTCTTCTATAAATAGTAAATGCAGTAATATTTTTTTCAAACTCAAGTAACTCAGTAAGCCCTAAACTTTGAGCAATGATGTTATGAAAAGAACGCTGTGTGTTTTTTTCATAATCAAGTTGTCCCTTTGTATAGATGTCATAATCACTCACGAAGTGAGTGTCAGGATTTATTTTATCCCGAATTTCTCTCGGAATATTTTCCTTGTGTTCCTGAATGTCAAAAGATTCAGATTGCGTTTGAACTTGGCAGAAGATATTTACTTGTCCGTTTTCATTGTGTTCTAAGAAGTCCATAAACCTTACATCATCTTCTGAACCTTCTTTATAAGCTCTTAGCAATGCTTCACCAATTGAATTGCAGTAGGAGTATTCAATCGCATCGTAAATTGAAGATTTTCCTGTGGCGTTGCCACCTAAAATTATCATGCTTTGAGGTAAACCATTTTTGTCTGTGAAGTCAATCCCAAATGGTTTGTTTGATTGAGGAAAACCCCTCACGGATTTCAACTTTACATTTTTTATTCTCAAATCTTTACCCGCCCAACTTTTCAGTAAGTCGTCAGTTACTTCTATTGTGTAGTTTGATATGTCGGGCTTTTGCTTTTTAAACCTGTTGTAATAGCTAATGATGTTTCCGAAAAAATTTTCTCTTGAAGAAATGTCAAGGTCTGGATTATCGGCAAACACAAATGCGATTATGTTGCCTGATAATTCAGGCAACTGCACTAATCGTTTAAGGAATATCTCTTTGCTTACAATCATTTCTTCTTTTGTTAATCTGTAAATTATGGTTTATAAGATGTCAAGGCACAAAAGTGTCGATTCGAATACTGCTTATTTTCCCAACTTCCCATCTCCGTCTATATTTTAAAATCCGATTCCGTGTTAAATGGCGAAAATGTGTCACCACTCAAAGCCTCAATGAATCTAGGCGTGTGTCATGTGGTCATTTTTTGTTTCAATTTTATTATTTCCGGAATTTTAGGATATGAAGATAAGCTACTTATATATTTAGGTAGAAACCATTCTCTACATAAATCCTCATAAATTCGTCCTAAATTTGTTAGTTTATGCCACAAGAGTGAACTCAAGTAATCAATTTCTTCAAAATTAACATCCGGTTTCTTTACGTGGCTTTTTAGAATTTCAATTTCTTTTTTTGTCTGTGGCAGAATTGCCCACCCTTTAAATTTCCAAATATCTAGATTCTCTATCTGATTAATAAAATAGGCAACTAGTTCTATAAATTCTAATTGTTTTTCTTTATTATTTTCTTTACCCATCACTGCATAATTCAATTCATTCCTTTGATAAAAGAACTTTGAAAAACTTGCTAATAATTTAGCTCTTTTCCCATAGAATTCTAAAGCTGTATTACTAACATCTACATCAGAGAGTTTATTCAGTGTTGGTATTTTAATAGTACATGATTTTTGTTTATCATAGCTTTGGCTTTTAGGTAGTATTACTCTGTCAATATAATCGTTAAGACAAATGAAAAATACTTCCTTACTCGCTAAGTCTACTAAAAATAAAAGAACAGAAACACTTGCGCCCAATGATTGAATTGTAAAAATGGAATCAGTATCAAATGAATATTTCACAACCTCCATTTCTACATATTCTGATTTATCTTCTTTCCATTTTCTTTTAGCTACATTTTCAACTGGGTAAACTCTTTCTAATTTTCTTTCAATTCTTTGTGCACTTTTGACTTGAACAAATATAAATTCGCCAAGAGTTTCAGAGATTTGCTCATTTACTTTTTCAAATAGCTCTATCACTAAATCAATACCGTAATCAGGTCGATTAAATTCTCTTATAACCAAATTGTTTGGAATGAATCTCTTAATTACATCATAAGATTCATCTTCCATTATATGTTGTCGAACTCGCTGTTTTTTTTTAGTCATCACAATTTTCTAAAAGGGCACATAACAATTGGCCATAACTAGTATATATCACCAAATATATGGTACTTTTTTAAAATATTATTGATAATCAGATATTTTATTTTTGTTTTGGAGTTATTGTCTAGTGCATACAGGTTTGCTGACAAATAATACGAAACAAATTTGACTTGTCTTATTAACAATTTTAGTGCAGATATTCTGAATTAGTCGCTAAACTTAGAAATAAGCTCTGCGGCTTTTACAGAATTTGATCGTTAGTGGTGAATTATAATCAACTTTCGATATTCTCCGTAAAGTGGGAAGATTTTAGGCTTTATCGCCCAATTGCAGATAAAAAGGGAAGTTTCTGAGAAATTCTATCCAAATGTACTGCATTTATATAGTTCAATACACTCATAATCAAACAACATTATTATTATTAACATAACCAGTTGTCCGAAAAGTTGTCCGAATGAAAATAAAAAACCCCTGCAAGTGCTTTACTTACAAGGGTTTAGAGTTTTGAAAGTGTGACCCAGCTGGGATTCGAACCCAGGACCCCATCCTTAAAAGGGATGTGCTCTACCTGCTGAGCTACTGAGTCATCCTTATATGCCATACCTTTCTGATAAGGCGCTGCAAAGGTAACCGCAATTTTCTTTTTTGCAAACCCATTTGTCAGATTAATGCGAATTTGTTGAATATTTTATAAACAACCATTTGTTAGCTTTCTAATTAGTAAGCCGAATAAATTAATCTAATTTTGTGTTTCGAAAACGATGAAAATTCAAACGATGAAAGATAAAGTTGTAATCATCACTGGCGCATCTTCAGGTATTGGACGGGCATTGGCTAAAGAATTCGCGGCCAGAGGCGCCCGATTATCACTTGGAGCACGCCGTACTGAACTTTTGGAACAACTTCAAAATGAGCTTCCGGAAACCAAAATACTGATCACAAAAACGGATGTAAGCGACGAGAATGATTGTCGATTGCTGATTGAAGAAACGATTAAACGTTTTGGACAAATTGATGTGTTGATTAACAATGCGGGCATTTCGATGCGGGCGCTTTTCGAAGAATTAGACACCAAAGTGATCCGCCAGTTGATGGACGTGAATTTCTTTGGAACGGTTTATTGCTCCAAATTTGCATTACCCCATTTACTGAAAACCAAAGGGAGTCTGGTCGGAGTCATTTCAATAGCAGGGTATGTCGGGCTACCTGGAAGAACCGGATATTCGGCTTCGAAGTTTGCCATTCGCGGATTTTTAGACACCGTGCGCATCGAAAACCTAAAAAAAGGACTGCATGTATTGGTTGCTGCACCCGGATTTACTGCTTCGGAAGTACGAAAAGTGGCCTTAACTAACGATGGAACCCAACAAGGAGAAACTCCGCGTGATGAAAGTAAAATGATGTCGGCAGAAGAATGTGCCCGACACATTGTCCGAGCGATTGATAAGCGCAAACGCGAACTGATCCTCACATTTGTCGAAGGGAAACTGACGGTATTTCTGGGTAAGTTTTTCCCATCATTACTCGATAAGCTGACGTATAACCACATGGCCAAAGAACCCAATTCTCCATTCAAATAATTCATTTCTACATCACAAAACATGATTGTTACTGAAACCAAAGTCAGGGTTTATTACGAAGATACCGACCAGATGGGCGTTGTATATTACGGGAATTACGCCCGTTATTACGAAATAGGACGAACTGAGATGATTCGTGATCTGGGTTTTACCTACAAACAGATGGAAGAAATGAATATTATGCTTCCGGCACGAAGCCTGAAAATAAACTACCTCAAACCGGCCTACTACGACGATCTGCTAACCATCCGAACTATTGTGGATACCATTCCAAAGGTGAAATTTCCGATTAAAACAGAGATATACAACGAGAAAGGAGAATTGATTAATTCAGGAGAAGTTGTGCTGGCTTTTTTCAATTCGGTGACTAACAAACCATGCGCAGCTCCAAAGTTCTTTACCGATGAAATGACAAGGATTTTCAAAGAAAGTCATCAGGGAAAATAGAAAATAGAAAAAAGGAATAAGAAAAAAGGAACCCGAAACATCAGATATTTTCCTCTTTCCCAATTCCTTTTTCCCAGTTATCACGATGCTTTATGAATAACAACAATAACGGTTACCAACACAAATAAAACGATTATTGCTCCGGCGGTTTTATTAATCCACCAAAGAATCCGGAGGTTAATTTTGTGCCTGAACAGACTTACAATACCCGATAAAGAAAACCACCAGATAAAGGCGCCGGTAGAGATTCCGAGTATCACAAAAAAAGCATGATAAGGTTGCTGCAGGCTAATTGCCACACCTGAACTGGTAAAAACAGCAAGAAATACAAATACCGTGAGCGGATTCGAAATAGTAACCAGGAAGCTTGAAATAATATCCTGAAAGTGCGTGTTTCCGCGCACGCGGTTCCGGCGCAGATCGCTTACCGGGTTTTTAAAGAAAATGTGGATTCCAAGCACCAAAACAACTACTGCTCCAAAGACTTGAAACATCATTTCATGCTCGCGAATGAAATCGATCACGAAAGTGAGACTGAAACCGGCAACTATAGCATAAAGAGTATCGGATAATGCAGCACCCATTCCGGATAAAAGGCCGGCCATGCGACTTTTATTTACCGTTCGCTGAATAACCAATACGCCAATTGGCCCCAATGGTATGGAAACCAGTAAACCGATCAATATCCCTTTTGCTATCAATGTTAAAAACATAGCGCAAAAATAAACGATTTTATGAGTTATCAACGGCTGCACCAAAAGCTTGCAAAATTTTATCCGCCTCAAAAAGACTGTTCAGCATAAATTTGTACTTTTAGAACCCGTTACGAACCTGAAAAAAACTACTCAAATGGAAGAATTGGCAGTTGGCACCCGAGTTGATCATCCACGATACGGAGAAGGAATTGTAAGCAAAAACAAAATAACCTCGTACGAGATTTTCTTTGAGCGGGGTGGAAAAATTGAAATCACCAAACGGAACGAAGACCTTACAGTAATTGAAGCTCCGGAAGAAAAACCAAAGAATTCGCTTACATTAAAAGAAGTTGAAAAAGTGCTGCGTTTTGTGCTTGAAGAACAAAGTGCACTTCAGGAAATAGTACCCTTAGGCGAGAAATGGATGGGCGGCAATATGCTGCTGCAACCAGCAAACCTTTCGCTCAAGCCAAAGGAAATACCCATCGAAAGCTTCTTTCACAAGATTGTGATGCTGCGCGACCGGCTTCGGGTGCTGGAGCAAAACATTAACAGCCACACCGTTTTAACCGACGAAGAAAAAGTAAACCTGCAACAATACATCACCCGTATTTACGGTTCATTAACCACATTCAATATCCTGTTTGCCGACAAGGATCACTATTTTGTTGGCGCTAAATCGTAAACAACATGTACAAGAAATTAGGAATTTTCGCATTGGTCATCACTAGTTTTACAACTATGGCACAAGATTTTAAACTCAAAGTATGGCCAAACGGCGCACCCGACAGCAATGGCATGACATTGCCCGAAGAAGTGTACGAAGGCAAACGGGTACGCAATGTTTCGGAAGCCGAAATATATGTGTATTTACCAAAAATGGGAATCAACACCGGTGCGGCTGTGGTTATTTGCCCCGGAGGAGGTTATGCCATTGAAGCCATGGACCATGAAGGTTACGACCTGGCCGAGTGGCTCACAACTCAGGGTGTTGCAGGTATTGTACTGAAGTACCGCTTGCCATATGGGCATGATCAGATTCCTTTGGAAGATGCGCAACGAACCTTACGAATTGTACGTCAGAAAGCTGCAGAGTGGGGCATCAATCCGGCGAAAATTGGCATTGCAGGTTCATCTGCAGGAGGTCATTTGGCGTCAACAGCTGGAACCCGGTTCGATATGGGCAAAACAGATGCTTCTGACCCCATTGAAAAATACAGTTGCCGACCCGATTTTATGCTTTTGCTTTACCCGGTGATTACATTCAACGAAGAATTTGGGCACATGGGTTCGCGTACCAACCTGATTGGTACTGGAAATAAATGGGAACTGGTTGAAAAATACTCGAACGAGCTGCATGTTACGGCTCAAACACCACCAACATTTCTCATCTTGGCCGATGATGACGGAGGCGTTCCTACGCGTAATTCAATCGAATTTTACATGGCTCTGAAGAAATACAAAATACCTGCTGAAATGCATATTTTCAGGGATGGCGGACATGGTTTTGGCATGAACAAAAAGAACCTTCCGGTTGACCAGTGGCCAAACCTGTTTGCACAATGGATGAAAGCACAGGGAATAACCAAATAAAATACAGTTCGGAGTGCCTGGAGTGAGCTAGAGTTCGGAGTTAGAAAAACTTTAGACACTCCGAACTCTAGCTCACTCCAAACTTTTTTTTTTCAACTTTAGGCACTCCCAATTCTAGTACACTTTAGGCACTTTTTTATGTACTCAAACACGCACCCGGTTAATGTACTGAAGTTTTGTCCGCGATGCGGCTCGTCACATTTTCCGGCAACAGGCAGCCGCTCCTTTAAATGCGGCGATTGCTCTTTCAATTATTACGTCAATTCGTCGGCTGCGGTGGCGGTTTTGCTTTTTAACGAAAAAGGCGAGCTTTTATTCACCCGGCGCGCCGTTGAACCTCATCTGGGAAAACTCGATTTACCCGGTGGTTTTATCGACCCGATGGAAACCGGAGAACAAGCCGCCGTGCGCGAAATCCAGGAAGAATTAGGCATTGAAATTCATTCGCTTCAATACTTTTGTTCGTATCCAAACGAATACGTTTTCTCCGGATATTCCGTTTACACACTCGATCTGGCTTTTCTGGCCAAAACAGAAAGCTTGCATCAGATGACAGCCATGGACGATATTTCGTCGTTCGAATTTTATAACCCGCATGACATCGATTTGGAGGAACTACCTTCCATTTCGATGAAAAACATCATCAAAGAACTGATACAACGTGAAGGAACTTATTAGAAACAGAATCAGCCACCTGCGCGAGAAGATGCAGGAAAAAGGCCTGGATGCCTATGTTATTTTTGGCACCGACCCACATATGAGTGAATACCTGCCCGAACACTGGCAAACCCGTTCGTTTATTGCCGGGTTCACTGGTTCGGCCGGAATGGTTGTGGTGAGCCTCGACAAAACCGCTTTGTGGACCGATTCGCGCTATTTCCTTCAGGCTGAAGAGCAAACTTGCCGATACAGGTATCGAATTGGTTAAAATGCGCACACCCGGGCATCCGGAGCCGGCACAATGGCTGAAGTTGAACCTCCGGAAAGGAGCGGTTGCCGGAACAGATGAATGGGCAGTCTCAATCAATCAATTTGGATCGATGCAAAAGAGTTTGGCCGAATCAGGAATTATGCTGAAAGAAACAGGCGATTTACTCGATGCCATATGGACCGACCGCCCTGCCCTGCCCGATTCTCCGGTTTACGAACACGAATTAAAGTACGCCTGCACCGACCGGAAAGACAAAATCGGAATCATTTGCAGCGAACTGGAAAAATCGGGAGCCAACCTGCAAATCATCACGGCGTTGGACGATCTGGCATGGACGTTTAACCTTCGGGGAAGCGATGTGGAATGTAACCCGGTTTTTATGGCTTATGCCAGTGTTTCCGCAGAAGAAACAATTCTGTTTATCGAAGGCCAAAAGCTGTCGCCGGAACTGAAAAACAAACTCGAATCAGAAGGAATACAGATCAGGAAATATACCGGGCTGATTGAATACCTCCGGCAACTCCCAAATACCGTAAAAGTTCTCACAGATGCCGACCGCACCAATCAGGCTATCCGAAAAAACATTCCGGCACACTGTAAAATTATTGAAGGGCTATCTATTCCCTGCCGGTTGAAAGCCATTAAAACGGAAGGAGAAATTAATCATATCCGACAAGCCATGCGCAAAGATGGCGTTGCATTGGTTGAATTCCTGCACTGGATTGAAAATAACCTGGGAAAAGTTCCGGTGACCGAATATACTGTTGCCGAAAAACTAACCGAGTTCCGAACCAAACAGCCCGGGTTTAAAGGCATCAGCTTCTTCCCTATTGTTGGGTATAAAGAACATGGAGCCATCGTACATTTTCATGTGGCCGAAGACAATGCGCTTCCGGTTGAGAAGGATGGCTTTTTGCTGTTCGATTCCGGAGGACAATATGTTGACGGAACAACCGACACCACCCGCACCATTGCATTGGCAGGATTGACCGAAAGGCAGAAGAGCGACTTCACGATTACACTGAAAGGAATGATTTCGTTGTCGCGCGCTAAGTTCCCAACCAATACGCGAGGTTATCATCTGGATATTCTGGCGCGGAAAGACATGTGGCAACATGGGCTAAACTATGGCCACGGAACAGGGCACGGAGTTGGTTATTTCCTGAATGTGCACGAAGGACCAATGAGCATCCGCCAGGAGTTTAACGACCGCGTGATTGAAGCAGGGATGGTGATGTCGAACGAACCGGCTTTGTACCGCCTGGGAGAATACGGTTTACGTACCGAAAATATGATGGTTTGTGTCAAGGACGAATCGACCGAATACGGCGATTTCCTTCGCTTCGACACATTAACGCTTTGCCCCATCGACACGAAAGCCATTGAAAAGAGCTTGCTGAATCAGGAAGAAACAGAATGGCTGAATAACTACCACCAATGGGTTTACGACGAACTGGCACCAATGGTAAACGATGAACTTAAAAGTTTTCTGAAGGAACAGACACGGCCGATTTAAGACAAATCATAGTTCCGTATATAAAATGCTTATCCTTGACAGGGTTTAAAACCCTGTCAGGGATATTTTATTTAAGGAATATCGTTTAATGTACTTGTTCGTTCAAATGGCATTATCTTTTGGTCTGTTTTAGCATTCGTCATAGCTCATGCAATCCCGAATGGGATTAATGTTATTCACCGGCGGTGAAACCGTCGGGTAAAGAATAGCAAATATTGAACTCCTTATCTGGGGTTCAATATAAAATAACCTGAGTTCGATGTAAGATAAATGATAGTTCTTTGTAAATAAGGTAATAAGGTTGCGTTCTTAGGTGATTGAATCTCTACTAAGGTTAAAAAGTGCATGATAAGGTTTTAAAACCTTAGTAACGTGAGTTCGACATGAATAAAACTCTTAATTGCCCCATCCCCGGCCCTTCCCCAACAAAGGGAAGGGAGTTTGGTCAACCAAAATTCAGAAAATATGTCCTTTAAAGAACATACATTCAGAACTTGCAAGAAGAAAAGTCCCCCGTTTGGGGGATTAGGGGGCAGCAAAAAACGCATCTAATAAAGTTTCTGATTTTTAGATACTCTTGTATCGAACTCAGGTTAGTAGAAAATCTATGCACAAGTCCATATAACCTTATTAACTTGTTAAATTTCAAATGTTACCTATTCAATTTATATCGAACTCAGGTTAAAATAGCTTTACTCTACAACGGGTTATACCCGTCGTCATCCATATTAAAGCCCTAACCGGGCTTAATAAATGGAATTTGAATAAGTGGCATTTAGCTTTTGGAATAAATTAAGGGAAATACATGACTTTAAGGCCTGAATTAGATGTTGTTACTGATAAAAAATCGACCGGAATTTCTTAAATTTATATATCAAATTCTAAAATTCAGAAATCATGACTTCAATAATTTGCCCGAATTGCAAAAGTCGTGTAACCGATTTCGATTTGTGCTGCGTGAATTGTGGTTACAAGGTCACTCAGGAAGAAAGGGAAAAACTGATTGATGAAATGATAAAAGCACAAGCCTCGGATGAGGATCGTTTGGTCGAAGAAAGGGCACACAAACACCTTCAGGAAATTAAACTTGAGAAAAAGCTGAATAAGTTTAGCCTGGGATTGTTTAAAGTTGGTTTTGCTGAAATGATCGTGCCTGTGGTTATTATTCTCGTGATTATAATCGTGATAGCTGTTATGTTCCTGTAAGGTTTATTGAATTCAAAAAAACTGAAAACAACTTCAACATATCCGTTTCAGGACAACAAAAAACCCGGCGTTATCACTAACCCGGGTTTTGTATTTATAAACGAATACGATTTATACCAAAATTTTAGTCGTAATGTTGCTGATACTTGTTTCCAAAGTTTCGAACGTTTTTCCGTTACCCTGATTGTCGTCTTCAACAAAGAGATATTTCGCACCTGCAATATCTTTCGATTTCCAGATGGTTTTAAAATCGATAACACCTGCGCCAACTTCGCAAACATCGTCCTTAATTACATCGTAGAATGGCTCTTGTTTGGTGTGCATATCCTTAAAATGCAAAAGCTGGAAGCGTCCCGGGTATTTCTTGAACATTTCAACAGGGTCTTGACCTGCCTTATTTGCCCAGAACAGGTCGAGTTCCATGGTTACATAATTCGGATCCAATTCCTTCATATAAATGTCATAATAAGGAACTACGCCATCCATATTTTTAAATTCGAAATTATGATTGTGGTATCCAAACTGAACACCAACTTCTTTCATGATTTTACCGACCTGGTTCCAGTCGCCAACCATTTGCTTGAATTTTTCAATTGTACGGTCTTCATCGTTTACCCAAGGCTGAACGCAATATTTAACACCCAATTCGGCATGCGCGTCAGCCATCATTTTAGCGCTGTCCATCGTAATACCTTTCGATTCAACTCCGGCGTGGCTGCTAATAATATCCATTCCAAGATCGTTTACCATCTTTTTGAACTCTTTAGGAGCAAATCCATAGAATTTACCATCAGCATAACTTGCCAGTTCAAGATTTTTATAACCCATATCCGACAATTTTTTCAATGATCCAGGTACATCAGCGGCCATAGCATCGCGAAGGGTGTACAACTGAATACCTACGCCAAAAGTTTTGCGATCGATTGGTGCGGGTTTGCAGCCAAGGGGGCCGAGAACCATTACGCCAAGGGCGCCAGCGGCCGACATTTTAAAGAATTCTCTTCTATTACTCAACGTACTCATAGACTTTAGTTTTTTTGATTTAGAATTAACTTTAACACACATGCTTTCGTTAGAAAGGCTAAATATAATACAACTCATTTATTTATAAATCACTATTTAGCGAACCTTGAAAAATAAATTAGCTGACTGCTACCCTCTTTTAAGTGAGACGGAACACATTGCAGTGTGTCGTTCACACACAAACACCAATAAAAACCAATATATCAGCTGATTAATAAGTGTAATACCGACAAATATTGCATCAAAAAGCATAAGTAAGAGGTTGAGAAAAAATTAAAAAAAAGTTGAATTTGATGTAAATGAATCAAAACACATGACTGATTTTCGAATTTATCTTGAAAGTTTAAACGCTCCAGATCAATTCATTTTAGATGTGTTTAAAACTTGTGCATAAAAAGCAAACAATATACTGAAAAGCACAAGGTTTTGTAGTGTATTTAATATATGATTTATTAATTTTGGAAAGACTAAGATGTATCCGGGAAGAATAGAAAAGAAAAAAGAATAGAGAAGAGTATTGTAAGCTTTCCGCTATTTGGTAGTTACCTGCAATGCTAAACGAGTGCGACAACTAAACGTCAGACACGAATAATATGGACGAAAACAGAAAAATAGATACTGCTTTTAAACTTTTGGACAATATTCAAAACTTAATAAAGTTTGCTGACACAAAAATAAATGTGTTGCTTGTCATTAGTGGTGTGACAACTACTTTTATTTTGACAAACTTTCAAAGTTTATATGACCTAAATTGCTTATCAAAAATAATTCTTGGACTATTTTTCTTGACTTTCATTTCCTTTGTAATACTTTCTTTACAGACTATTTCGCCAAGGTCAGCCAAACATTCAGGAAATTCTGCATCAAAAACTATTTATTTCAAGCATATATCATCCAGAGTAGAAGTGAAGGATTTTATTGACGACTATAACAAGTTGACATTAGAAACTTGCTTGACTGACATACTTTATCAAGTTTATGAAAACTCAAAAATTGCGGATAAGAAATTTCTATTTTATAGCAGAAGTTTAATTGCATTGCAAATCCAAGCTCTTCTGTTTATTTTATTAATTGGACTAAAATATTTTTCATAGATGGGCTACATAAAAGAACTTGAAGATAAAATTAAAGATTACATGACTGGTGATTATGAGATAATTGAAACAAAAACCATCCCATCACCAGAAAATGTAGCTTTTGGAAAAAAGGCATATAAAATTAAGTTGACCGCATTTTGTATAGACCTTCGTAAATCAACCGACTTGTTACGTATTCACGACAAGGAAACTTGCGGTAAAATTCATAAATCTTTTTTGACGATTGCGACAAAGATCATAACGGAAAACGGTGGACAATTGCGGAGTTTCAATGGGGACAGTGTTTTAGCATTTTTCCCAGCTCAACTTAAAAGTGACATTGAAAATGCTGTTCAGACTGCGTTTCAATTGAAATGGGCGTTAAACGTAAAGTTTACAAAATATTTCGAGCAGTTTTCAAAACTGGATTTTTGTATTGGTATAGATTGGGGTGATGTTTTAATTGTTCGTGCTGGCCTTCCCAAAAACGACAACAATAATGATTTAGTTTTTTTAGGATGGTGTGTAAATTATGCAAGCGCTATTGCAAATCAAGGATACGGTCCAAATCATATCGAAATTTCAACTTCCACCTACAATAATCTAACAGAAAATTGGCTGTTTGGAACAAGCAATGGAGTAAAAATGAATATGTGGCTGGACGGAAAAGTAAATTGGAAAGGCAAGCAATGGGATACGAAATGTACAAGTTGGTATCAAACATTAGAGGACTAAATGAGGAGGCAAAAAGGAAGCACAGCAGGTAACATCAGCTACCCGTCCGGTAGCGGTGGTTTTCGGTGGGCAGCTTTCCGCTCGGGCTTCTTTTCTTTTTGATAGGAAATCGGAAAGAATAAGATTCCGGGAGTAACTTCCAACGTTGGCGCTTATATTAAAAATGACAGAGACTAAACGAATAGCAATGAATAATTATTTAAAAGCAATTTTGATACTTACGCTCTTTGTACAGGCCTGTTCGAAGGACAATATTGAAAAAGTTCCAAGCCCGGAATACCCATATACCTATGGTGTATTGAGTAGACAACAGTTAGATATTGAATTGCAAAAATTTAATTCGATTAATACGATTGAAAGTTTGACTCTCAATGAATTTGGAATACTATCTGGCAGCGTTCCCGTTAATTTAAGCAAGGGTCTGGATTCGACTTTAGTGAAAGAGAATATTTCGATGATATTAAAAACATACAGTGATTTTATTGGCATCGATAAAAGTGTTAACCTTAATATCTCTACCGATGTAAGTAATCGTCTTATTGGAGGTGTTGAGGTTCCGTTAGGACAATATTTCAAATATGGATTAAAAGGCTCTTCAACGTTTGTATTAAAGCAAAAGAAGCTGAAAGACCGGAATATAGAGGATGTTCATGTGTTATTCCAATTTTCGCAAACAGACAATAAAATGCAAATATTTGGACGTTGGTATCCTGAAGTCTATATCCCTTTGAAAGAGATAAAAAATCAGGATGAAGCACTAAATATTTCAATTCGATATATCAAAGAAAACTATAATGATGGTACTGTTTTAAATTTGACCAATGTCGAAACGGATAAGTTTGAAAAAATCATTTATCCTTTCCCAAAAGATAACACCATTGAATTGAGAGAGTGCTGGGAAGTTATTTTCTGGGATAATAAGGTGAAAATATTAGTTGATACACAGACTGGAGAAGTAGTTTATTATTCAGACTATGGGCACATGATTTAATGATTCTGAAAACGAGATAACTAAAATCAGACCATGATGAAAAAGAGAATCAGATAGGCTTTACCAGGTCTTCGGGAATAAAACAAAATGTTATCCTTCATGAAATGTTTGTACGATCTGAAACCTTTATAAAAGAATAAGCTATGAATAGCATTTGGATTTTAAGTACTGTTCTGTATTTTGTTTTGACTCACTTAGTTGCTAAGCACCTTGGCGAAAAACGAAAAATCGGATATGGAAAGACTCTTTTCTGGTCTCTGATGTTAACTCCGATAATCATGTTTTTGATTCTAATAATATTTACTCAACCAGTCAAAGAACAATAAACTGCACACCACATCAGCTAACCATTAATGGTGGTTTTCGGAGTGTATCTTTTCGGTTTGACAGGAAATCCGTCCTTGCGTATAGCTTCCTACTTTATAACCAATGTATTGTGCAGACACTAACATAAATCTATGATATGAAACTGAAAAATTTAACTTTACTTGTAATATTGACAGTTTTACTTTCCAGTTGCTCGAATAACCACAAATTAAGAGATGCGAAAGAAGTAATCGCGGAGATGTCTAATGATGAAGTTTCAACTTCTAATGACGTAAAATATGAACAGAATACCTTAGTTCAAGAAAACTCAGACATTGATAAAACCAGGAATGAAAGCAACACTAATAAAAAGAAGATTATTAAGGATGGTAGGATATCCATTGAAACGAAAGATATTACGTCGAGCAAAAAAAGCATTGATGAGATTGTTAAAAAGTTCAATTCATATTATGACACGGAAGAACTTCATAATAATGAAACCTCAACATACTTCGACCTTAAATTGCGAATACCTGCAGACAATTTTGAGAAATTAATAAAAGCTATTGAAAATGGTAAAGATGAGATAATTAGCAAAAGCATACATTCGAGAGATGTAACGGAAGAATTTGTTGATATTGAAGCTCGTTTAAACAATAAACGCGATTTCTTAAAACGATACAAAGATCTATTGCTCAAGGCTTCCTCGGTAAAGGACATTTTAGATGTTGAAGAGAATATCAGGAAGCTTCAAGAGGAAATTGAAAGTAAAGAAGGTCGTCTTAAATATCTTAAAGATCAAGTTGATTATAGCACTTTAGAAATAGAACTATCTCAGGAAAAAGGATATGTTTATAAGCCCAAGCAACTGGACAAATTCACTGAAAGATTTAAAAACTCAATAAGTCAAGGGTGGGCAGCTCTAGTTTCTTTTGTTCTTTGGGGAATCAGTTTATGGCCCTTTATAATAATATTGATTTTTATCTATTTAATTTGGAAACGTATAAATAGACAACGTAAAGGAAGAAAATCAATTAATAATTCTAAGACCGAAAAGTAACACTGGCTATAGCATCAGCTACCCATTAAGTGCGTCCCTGCGTACTCGGGATGGTTTTCGGTGTGCATCTTTTCGGTTTGACAGGAAATCGAATGAAATCAGATATCCGCACTATCCCTTGTTTGAGAGCAAGCGGAAATGAAGGGTAGAAAGAGTTAACGGGAATGTTAAAATAAACGGATAGATAATTATGAATGTAGATGAGAACTTAATAACCGAAACGGAAACACTGGAATTGACTGACGGAGATATTTTTACAAAAATATGGACTTCTCCTCAACTGGTATTCAAATATCTGAACGATACCCGGTATGATAAGTTTGTGTGGGTTTTATTAGTACTTGTTGGGATTGGAAGCGCTTTCGACAGGGCTTCGGCAAGGCATCTGGGTGACCGTTTTCCTCTGATTGTTGTATTGGCAGTCTGCATTGTGTTTGGTGGAGTGTTTGGTTGGATATCGTATTACATTTATGCTGCCTTACTCAGCTGGACAGGTAAATGGCTCAAAGGAAAAGCCGACACGGATTCTTTGCTGAGAATGGTTTCACATGCAATGATTCCATTAGTAATCTCATTGGTTTTATTGATTCCCCGGATATTGGTATTTGGAAATGAAATGTTTCAAAGTGAAGCCAGCATATACGAAACCGAAGTGTGGTTTATGGTTATGTATTATTGTATGTCTTTCATTGAAACAATACTTGGCTTGTGGTCCATAGTGCTTATTGTTATTGGGATCTCCGAGGTCCAAAAATTCTCGATTGAGAAATCAATACTCAATATGATTTTGCCTGTGGTCATCTTAATTGTTCCAATTGCATTAACAGCGTTTCTGTTGGGAAATTTATTTGGATAATAGCAACATTTCCTGTAGAGACGTTGCATGTGGAGACGTTGCATGCAACGTCTCTACAGGGGTTCAAAACGATAAACGATTAATTATGAAGAAGATTACAAAACGCGACGTAGCTTTCTTTTTTCTCGGGATGTTCGTCCTGTTACTGGTTGAAACGGTATGGGATTGGGACAATTCCGTGAAATCGTTCAAAGCAGGATGGAATGCCAATCAGACCAAATCGGAAATGAAACAAGTAAAATAAAACACAACCTATGGAAAATCTGGAAAATAATGTAGTTGCAGAAAACTCAACAATGAGTAATGACCAAATCAACGAATGCCTGATGGAAACGTCGAAATGGGGTAAGTTTTTAGCCATTTTGGGTTATGTGCTGATGGGTTTCCTTGTTTTGCTGGCCTTGGTTACGATCGTTGGTTTTTCGTTTATGGCTAAAGCTGCGGGTAAAGGAGTTCCAACGTTTTGGATTGGGCTGGTTTATATTGTTTTTGCAGGTATTTATTATATCCCGATAACGTATTTGTATCGGTTCTCGGTGCAAATGAAGCAGGCACTTCAAACCAACGATGAAAATTTATATGCGTCGGGGTTCCAAAACCTTAAATCGCTTTTCAAATTTACAGGAATCTTTACCATTGTGATTCTTTCGCTTTATGCGCTGATATTGGTTATCGCGTTGCCAATCGCGTTGCTTTTAAAATAAATGGATGGTGTGTATCACTATCCCTCGTTTGAGTGCAAGCGGTAACGAGGGGTTGTTTGTTTTGCGTCTGTGACGCAGATTACACTGTTTCGAGAATAAAAACCGTAGTTAAAAACTACTAACCACTTTCCCCTCGTTGCAAACGAGGGGAAAGAAGGAAATATATCCGCAATAATCCCGCAACCTGGGACGATAATCAATTAAATTCGGAAAGCACAGATAATTAATACCGACAGTTTCTCATGAAGATTAATCTTGCAGCTTTTATTACGCTTTTGTTTTGTACCAGATTATTTGGTGTGAACGATTATACGGCAATTGACAGAAGATCGGTTTCCATTCCGGATTCATTAAAAACTGCGGAACAAATATCGACCTACCTCGCGTCGGGCTTAACCACCGAAAAAGAAAAAGTACGGGCATTCTATATCTGGATATCGCACAACATCGATTACGATTTTTATAAAATAAATACAGAGAAGAAATACCAAACAAAAGAGGAATTGGTGAATGACGTTCTGAAAAAGAAAGAGGGTGTTTGTTGGCAATATTCTGAGCTGTTTCATTTCTTTTGTCAGCTATCGGGCATCAAATCATATACCATCAACGGATATGCACGAATGTCAACCGGGAAGATATCCGGAGTTTCACATTCATGGAATGCTGTGCGAATTGATTCGAGCTACTATAACCTCGATGTTACCTGGGCGTCAGGATACCAAACAAACAATAAGTATGTCAAGGAATTTAGAGACGAGTTCTTTTTAATTGAACCCAGGCAGTTTATAAAAACGCATTTGCCTTTCGATCCGGTTTGGCAATTTTTAGATAATCCGATAGATATTTATGATTTCAATAACGAGAATTATTCGAAGCTGTTAACCCACGGCAATTATAATTATCGTGCGATAATCGATAAAATTGAAAAACTGGATAACCTGGGCTTCCTGGAACAGGCCAACAAAAGGCTCATCGCTTCCGGAGATGTGAATGAATTGACAGTTCATGAAATTTACGAAAATGCAATCCAGATTACATTTGAAAAATGCAGGATTGCGGTTGACTCTCTGAATTTGGCAATTGATAATTACAACCAATATATTTCGCATAAGAACGCGAAGTTTCACACACCGGCAATTGAAGACAATAAGCTAAAGGAAATTTTAATCACGATTGAACGTCCGTTGTTAAAGGCTGAGTTCATGTTTCAGAATCTGTTTACACTTAATGAGGATTTAAATGTGCAGATCGTTAAGTTTAAAAAGGAGCTGCAGGAGTTTAAATTGAAACTGCAAATCGAGAAAGACTTTATCGAGAAGTACACGAATACAAAGAAGTCGCTGAGGTTCTTATTGTTCTTTTAGTCCGAACAATGGATGCCCATACTCTTCAAGCAGGTCACCCCGAATTTAGTTCGGGGTCTGTCGATCAGAAATGGATCCTGAAACAAGCCTTCGACGTGAGCTCAGTCGAACGTTCAGAATGACGAATAAAAAAAAGAGCAACGATACCATCCGGTAAAGTTGCTCTTCTTATTTATCCAAAATTGATCAGCTTATTTTACGTATTTAGCTTTTTGCAGAAATTCAAGTGATTGTTTTACACCATCGATTGGATTGGAATTAAATTCTTCCACTTCAACGATGAATTTCTTCATACCAGATGTTTTTGCATTAGCGAAGATTGGTTTAAAGTCCATTTTCGCATCGCTTCCACCCAATTCTTTTAAGTCTTTCACGTGCCACAATTCGAAACGGCCCGGATAAGCTTTGAAATAATCGACAGGATTTTTGCCACCTTCGGTAATCCAATACAAATCCATTTCAAACATTACTTTTTTAGGATCGGTATTTTTCAACATGTAGTCGTAAATGATCTGGCCATCGACTGTTTTAAATTCGCCACTATGGTTGTGGTAACCAAAACGAATACCAGCTGCATTACATTTTGCACCAACAGCGTTGAAATAATCGCAATAGCGCTGAGTTCCGGCAATGCTTTCGTAACCAACTTTGTCCATAAAAGGCTGAACAATGTATTTCACTCCGGCAGCTTTGTGCGCAGCGATACAAGTATCCCACCACTTCATACAAGCGTCCCATCCAGCTTTATCCGGAACAGCCTGTCCGCAATGTGATGAAAAGAAATTTAATCCGTTAGCATTACACAAGGCTTTAAAGGCAGCAGGTTCCATACCGTAGAATTTGCCATCGCCATAACTGGCAGCTTCAACAATTTGGTAACCCATGGCGCCAACTTTTTCAACAACTGATTTAATATCTGTTTGCTTAATAGTTTCGCGCACAGAATACAACTGAAGACCAACTTCTTTGCCCTTCTTTGGTGCAGCAAATGAAGTAATTCCACTAGCGACAAAAACCGCCAACGTAATAACAGTCAATGACTTTTTTACTTTTAGTTTTAAACTCATGATTAATTTTTTAGTTGATTTAGATTGATATAACATGCCTTTTCGGGCATCAGCAAAAATAGCTTCTAAAAACCATTCCTGAAATAGCTTGAAAGATTTTGTTGTTGTACGTTTTACAGTTAAAGCTCATTATCTTTATAATCCCATCCTAAAATACTGGCGATGACGGGTAAAACATGAGCCGCCATTTTTCGCTGCCCCTTAAAATTGGGGTGCGAATCCGATCCAAGATCTTTTTCCCGATCCATCAAATAGGTTGGAATTCCGACAAAATACACATTTTTCTTTTGATAAACCTCCCTGAAGTCCTCGACCATTTCCTTTACATACGAATAGCAAGGTTCGTTAATCATAGGACCAACCACGCAGAAAACCGGTAGATCGCCATACTGTTTGCGCACTTCATTGATCAGATTTTCGTACCCTTTCTGGAAAACCGCCTTGTCGGGATAAGGCTGTGTACTGAAATCGTTGGTTCCCAGATTTATTACCACCAAATCGGGCTTCCATTGTTTAAAATTCCAGACGGGCAATTCCTTTTCGTCATACAGGCGGTTAAACCGAACGGGCATAGTTCCGGTTGGCGAAACTTTTTCCTTGTATCCATAATTTCGTACAACACCTTCGCCAGAATGAGCCACAATGTGGTAATCGGCATTAAACGCACGTGCCATGATGGGCGCATAACTCTGGTAATTATTTTCAGTCGATGGTTTAAAGCGTTCGTTCTTTGAAAGGCCTTCAGTACCGTAACCGCACGTAATTGAATTACCGATAAACTCTATTTTTCGCACGGGAATATCTTTCCACGGAAGCATTTCACCATTTTCGGAGAGCAGAATTCCTTTAAAGGTTCCGGTTCCCTGGTTTCCTTCCGTCCGTTTATAAATCTGCACTTTATGTATCTGGGTTCCCAATCCGCTGGCAATAACCAATATGGTATCACTTTTTACTTCAAACGTTTTCGATGGCTGATTGTCAACAAAAACGTTGTAATAATTGTGGCCGGTGTCGCTCATTTTCACTGAACATTCAGTACTCCGGAAACTGAATTGCATGTAAACACCCGACCAGTCGAACCGCGCTTCCTGTGGATTTGAAAAGTCGAACCGGCCCACATACCTGATGTTGGTATTACTCGCAGGGATAAATTTAGTTTGCGCCCAACTGGTTATTCCCACCAAAAGGAAAGCAAATGCAAAGAATAATTGCTTCATAGTTCTATATTAAGTTATGAGAAGTATTTATTGTGGTATTTTAAATTTACTCACCCCAAGCCACCTTGCGGTGACTTTGCCCCTCTCTCGCGAGAGAGGGGCGGAGCGAGCATAGCGAGCTCGGGGTGAGTCATGAAACAGAAATATGACATTTAATTTTTTCTATTACTGATAAAAGTTTTGACCCAGTTATCAAAACGGGAAATGCTGCCTTCGGCGCTCAGAGAGCGGAACTTCGGGCTTCATGAATACTCCCTTCGACTCGCTTCGCGGCTCAGGGAGCGGTGCTTCTGTCTTCGGCTTCCTTTCTCCGGTCTTCTGTCATCATTCAAAAAAAGCTTCAACTCCCGGATAATGATACTTTTCGCGAGCTTCGGTTTCCGACAACAGGAAAAACCGAAGTTCGGCTTCTGCACAAACCACTCCGGAAGAATTGATCAGACTTGACTGGATCGTTGCGGTTCGTTTATTTTGTTCGATCAGCTTTGCCCGGATGGTTATCTCGCCCTGATCAATCATCAATGGTTTCTTAAATCTGACTTTCATTTCGGCCGTAACACCAACCGTTCCACATTTGACGTAAACCACCCAACCGGCTATTTCATCGAGCAAAGTCGATTGAATTCCACCATGCAACACCTTCGGATAACTCTGCAAAATTGGCCGTGGATTCCAATACGAAACCACTTCGTCGCCGTCTTCCCAAAATTCGAGGTGCAAGCCAAACTCGTTGTACGGCGAACACCCAAAGCACTGATAAACTTCCGGATCGTCGTTCAGGTGAATGTTTTTGATTTTTCTCATGATGTACAAAAATAGCAAACCCTCCTGATCATCGGCCAATCAAGATATTCTTTAAATAAAATATTTCAGAATTGCCGAACTAAACAACGATCAAGGCCCGTTATTGGAGTTAATGTTCCGCAAATTGGGCAGAAATAACAGGAAACCCGATGTTTTAGACTGAAAATATTGACTTTTACCTTCATTTTATCTAGTTTAGTCAAACAAAAAAAATCAAAAATGATCCAATCGTCCGAACTTATTATAAATGCTGATGGAAGTATTTTCCATTTGCACCTCAAACCTGAACAAATTGCCGATAACATCATTCTGGTTGGCGACCCCAGAAGGGTTGAGCTGATCGGGAAATTGTTAACCGACATCGAATTTCAGGTTGAAAATCGTGAATTTGTTTCAACAACCGGAAAGTACAACAATCAACGGGTTACCATTGTCTCAACCGGCATTGGAACCGACAACATCGACATCGTGGTAAACGAACTGGATGCGCTGGCCAACATCAATCTGGTTACCCGCGAGATTAACCCGACTCACCGTAAACTGAACTTTGTACGAATTGGAACTTCCGGCGGATTACAGGATTTTCTGGATGTAAATTCATTTGTCATTTCACGAAAAGCCATCGGATTTGACGGGTTGCTAAACTTTTATGCCAATCGCAATTCTGTTTCAGATTTACCTTTCGAGGAAGCCTTCAAAATACATACGGGCTGGGGAAAACAATTAACATCGCCTTATGTGGTTGATTGCTCAGAAATACTACTCAATAAGCTTCACCGCGAAGACACTATTGCCGGAGTGACCATTTCTGCTCCCGGATTTTACGGCCCTCAGGGAAGAGTTTTGAGATTGCCATTGGCCGACCCGCTGTTGAATGAAAAAATTGAATCCTTCTCGTTCGAAGAGTATAAAATAACCAACTTCGAAATGGAGTGCTCTGCAATTTATGGATTATCGAAACTCCTCGGACACGAAGCCCTGACCATATGCCTGATTATTGCCAACAGGCTAAAAAAAGAGGCAAACTCGAATTATCATCAATCGATGGAAACGTTGATCAGGCTTGTACTCGATCGCTTAACAAGTTAAACAAAAGCTACCATGAATGAACTCAAACTGGATTCACTAATTGCACTGCTGGACGATCCTGATGATTCTGTTTTCAAACTTGTTTTGAAAGAAATAATAAAAGAAGACATTTCGATTGTAGATCGTTTGGAACACATTTGGGAAACCAGTTTTGAGAAACTGGTTCAAAAACGGATTGAGTTTATCATTCAGCAAATTCAACTTAAAGATACGAAGGAAAAGATCCGGAACTGGGCGAACCAGGAAACGCTCGATTTATTCGAAGGAATATTTTTGATTTCTCGCTATCAATATCCGGAATTGAAATTAAAATCAGTACAGGTTCAGCTTGAAAATATAAGAAAAGACATTTGGCTCGAATTCAGAAACTCGTTGACATCACTCGAAAAGATTACCATACTGAATCACATTTTCTTTGATCATTATAAGTTCAAGATTAATCGAGACAATATCGATTCACCACAAAATTGCTATATCAACCGAGTATTGGACACCAGAAAAGGAAATCCGCTTTCGATTACAATTCTCTACACTTTAGTTGCACGTTCGCTTAACTTGCCTGTTCATTACATCGACTTCGATAATAATCCGCTGGTTGGCTATTTCGATAAGGACATCGCCCGATTGGTGAATAGCGAAGACAACAACCACATTCTTTTCTATGTCAATCCTTCGAATAAAGGAGCGATTATTGGACCGAAAGAAGTTGATTACATCCAACATTCTGTTGACGTACATAAACACCGGCCCGAACCATGCCCCGACAGGTTAATTATTAAGCGACTGATTGAGAAACTCAGCAACGACTACCAACAGGCCGGATCACTAGAACAGGTTAACTATCTGAAGGAAATTGCTGAAATACTTTAATGGTTTTCACATTTGCGAATAAGTAATTCCCATTAAAAGAAAAGGCTCTCCGTAAATGGAAAGCCTTTTCTTTGTTGAGATCTTTTCTGCCATTAGAAGTAGAATACATTCTTACTTCCACGTTTAACTCTACGGATATCCTGGTTCAGGATTTCGATCACTGTGCGACGGTTAGCCTGATGGTCAACCTCCGGACATTCAACACCATCAGCACACTTATTTATTAACTGTGTTTCGCCATAGCCCTTGGCAACCAAACGACTTTTGGCAATTCCTTTAGCAATCAAATAAGCCATTACCGATTCGGATCGATTCTGTGACAAAACCATATTTGATTCGGATGTTCCCCTGCTATCAGTATGTGAGCCAATTTCAATCCTGACATCTGGATTATCAACCAAAATCTTGGCTAATTTATCTAAAACGATGGCAGCATCAGGACGGATATTATATTTGTTCAAATCGTAATACAGGTCATCCAGCACAAACTGTTTTCCCGCCGATAATTTCTCCAGTTCAATAGTCATAGAATAGTCTCCCGGAACTTTGCCTACGCTCGAGTATTTAACTGTCCGATCAAAATATTCGTCAGCCGAAACGTAAAACGTATAATCTGTTGCATCATTCATCTTCATTTTTAATACCCCATTGCTATCCTCAAGTTCCGAGTCATCATATTTTCCTTCAGAGATATCGACAAGAGCATTGGGAATAATTAATCCAGATTCTTTATCAACAATTTCAAGAGTCAGGTAAGGAGAACTTTGTTTAAGGTAAACATCCTCTTTTTGTGTAAAGTTGAAAATTGTAGCTGCAATATCGATCTCTTTTGATGAGGGCATGTAAGTTTGATTGTTAGCCAACAATTTAATTTTAGATTTTGGACTAACAGAGAATTCCGTAAAGCCATCCTTATCTGTGACTTTCGAATCTAAAATCTGCCCACCATCGAGGGTAAGAGAAACTTTTGTTCCTGGCAATACAGCTTTGGTATGCTCATCAAAGGCCTGAATTCTCAGGTCTATCTTAAGGACTTTGAAGTAATAATTATCATCCGAACCTTTACCTCCCGGCCGGTTTGATGTAAAATATCCCTGTAACGAATCTTTTTCGATTACAAAACCGAAATCATCATATCGGGAATTCAGTGGAGAGCCTAGATTTAATACCAGGTATTTTCCATTTTCATCTTCTTTTGCAGCAAATACATCGAGTCCTCCAATTGATGGCTGTCCGTTTGAAGAGAAATAAAGAATTCCATCCTTATCCACATATGGAAACATTTCTTTCCCTTTGGTATTTATGCTTTCACCCAGATTTAATGGTTTTCCCCATGAATTACCAGTCCAAACCGATTTATAAATGTCTGTTTCGCCATATCCGCCAGGCATATCCGACACAAAATAGAGTGTTTTATTATCAGGAGAGAGTGCCGGATGACCTACCGAATACAAATCGCTATTGTATTTAAAGCTCCGAATGTTTTTCCACTCATTTCCATCCAAATCAGCAACGAAAATTTTGAGGTTGTTAACTCCTTCAGCTGTCCGGCTTACTTTACCATTTAGGTAACTATTACGTGTAAAATAGATGGTATTCAAATCATTTGTAAAGCAAACAGGTCCTTCATGAAAACGTGAATTAATAGAGGATGAAAAATTTTTGACTTTTTTAATATTTGGATCAGGACCAGCATCCGACATGTAAAGATCCAGAAATGGCTGGCTATTCCAATCAAAATTATTCCTTACCATCGAAAAGCTATCCTTTGCTGAAGAATAAACGACCTTATCTTTATAAAAAGTCGGACACATATCTGTATATCTCGTATTTGTCGCCAGATTTTTAACATCTATATTTTCAACATTTGATTTCAGCTCCAGCAACATGTTAATGTTTTCGAGCTGATTCTTCGCTCTCTGATCTCCAGGAGAACTAATAATGTATTTTACAAGCCATGATTTCGACTCATTCAACTGCCCGTCTATTCTTAAAAGCTGAGCATATTCGTAATAGTCTTCGGATTTATGTTCTCCGGATTGAACTAAAAGAGTGTAATACTTCAATGCCTTTTTAAAATCCAGCATTTTATCATAGCTATATGCCAACCGTTGAATGTATTTTGGGTTAGAACTATCTTCCTGATGCAAGGCTTCATATACTTCAACTGCCTTACTGTAAGCATAATCCTCATACAATTGGTCAGCCTTTTTCTCCTGGATTGATTGTCCAAACAGATTGTTCGGAATTATAATAATCGCAAAAAGAATCAAAACAGGAAGTGAAATATTGATATGTGATAATTTCATAGATTGGGTTATTTCTAAAAGTATCTTGGTGATAAAATCTTCTTATTTTTAAATGCCAGATCGTAACTGACAAATATCTCATGGGTTCCCTGATTATAATTTCTTAATCCTGATTGGGTTAAATCATATGAATAACCAAGACTAAGTTGATCAGTTATATCAAACTTGACCATGGCTCCGACAGAATCTCCAAGCCTATACATACCCCCAATCCAAAGCTTATCGTGCAAAAGAACCGCTGCTGATAGCTCCGCGGACAAAGGCGACCCACTAACCATTCGAACAATTGCAGAAGGTTTAAATTTAATATTTTCTGAAATGTCGACTACAAAACCTCCCGTTAAAAAGAGATGTCGTTCTTCACGATTAGCGTAATTCAAGGTATTCTTATCGTCTGATAAACTATTTTGCAACATTTTAGGTATTGAAAATCCAAGATAAAACCGGTCTGAATAAAGGTAGCTTCCTACTCCAAAATTGGGAAGATACATTTTTTGAGCCCCATATAACGCGACATAATCATCGTCCTTTGAACCTATAAGATCTGAAAGATTAACATCATAAATGTTTACACCACCCTTTAGACCAAATGCCAGTTTTGTTTTTGTGGTTACCTTTAGTGTGTAAGAGTAATCAGCATATAAACCGGTTTGCTTCACTGGCCCTATCACATCATAAATTAAGCTTAATCCAACTCCGACATTATACTTCAGAAAAGGACTATTAACTGAAAGGGTAAGAGTCTTTGGCGCACCATCAATGCCAACCCATTGTTGCCGATGCATCGACACAATGTTTAAAGTCCCCCTGCTACCAGCATATGCCGGATTTATAGAAACCGGATTATGCATATACTGTGTGAACATTGGATCTTGCTGCGCCGAAGCATTCCAAACAAAGAGAAAAAGCAATATCAAGAAAATCAGGCTTTTCTTCATATCTAATTTTGTATTATTTATCATTTTTTCCATCCTTTAAAGTCAATATTACCGGGCAAGATAGACGTATCCTGTTTTATGCTTATTTTTTCCATATTCTACAACGATAAAATATGTACCTACCGGTAATGGATCATTTCCTACCTTTTTCATGTTTGAATTTCCATCCCAATCGTTGATATAGCCAGATTTTTGATAAACTATATTTCCCCAACGATTATAGATAGTCAGCCTGTTATTGGGGTACATATTAATCCCGTCAATATAAAAATGATCGTTCTGTCCATCTCCATTCGGTGTAACAATCTGATTTGGAAGGATGTCTTCAACAACAATAGTCACAACAGCTTCATCACAATCTCCATCAACATCACAAAGTCTGTATGTAAATGAATCGTTCCCGCTGAAATCTGGTGTTGGAGTGTAGGTATAACTTCCATCAGCATTGAATATTAATGTCCCATTTGTTGGCTGTTTGACGATCGTCCATTTATTTCCACCATCACCACTCAATATATCATTATCGTCAACTTGTCCATTTATTATCTCATCCAATGGTAATTTGACATTATCATCATTTGCAATAGGGACATCATTTACATCGGTTACTGTTGGATCATTCTCAACATTACTATTATTATCTGACAAATCGGTTACTTTATTTCCATTTGAATCGGTTCCTTCAACTTTTGCCTGGTTAGTTACACTTCCGGCGATTAAGTCAGCAAGAGTGATTGTGTAAGCTGCAGTAAAGGTATTTTTATCAATTGCTCCGACAGCAAGGGTGATTGAACCTCCGGTAACAATTACCTTCGGATCTGTCACCATCACATTAGTTAATGGCACACTGCCTGTGTTTGTTACAGTAAATGAGTAATTGATTACATCACCCGCATTGCCTTTAGTACCATCACCGTTCACATCAACAATTGTTGCTGTTTTTATGAGCGCTATTGCTCCACCTGCAATCGGAGTCACTGTTGGTTTATCACCACTATTGCCGCCATTGTCTGACAAATCGGTTACTTTATTGCCATTTGGATCGGTTCCTTCAACTTTTGCCTGATTACTTAAACTTCCGGCAAGTACATCAGCCGAAGTAATAGTATAAACAGCAAAGAAAGTAGTTTTATCAACTGCACCAACTGCCAGTGTTATTGGTCCTCCGGTAACTAAAACTTTCGGATCGGTCACAATAACATTAGTTAAAGTAACTAGACCAGTATTTGTAACTGTGAATGAATAATTGATCTTATCGCCAACATTACCCTTAATACCATCGCCATTAGCATCGGTAACAGTTGCGGTTTTAACGATAGCTATGGCTCCACTTGCAACCGGTGTCACTGTTGTATTATTCCCTTCATTATTAATATCATCAGACAAATCGGTAACTTTATTGCCATTTGGATCGGTTCCTTCAACTTTTGCCTGGTTACTTACATTTCCGGCTAGTAAATCGGCTGAAGTGATTGTATAAACCGCAGAGAAAGTAGTTTTATCAACCGCCCCAACAGCAAGGTTAACCGGACCTCCAATAACAATAACCTTTGGATCGGTCACTACAACATTTGTTAAAGGTACTGTTCCGATATTAGTTACCGTAAAAGAATAATTGATTTTATCTCCCAGATTGCCCTTAATGCCATCACCGTTAGCATCGGTAACTGTTGCTGTTTTGACGATTGCTATGGCTCCGCTGGCAAGCGGTGTTACAGTTGTTTTGTTCCCTGCATTATTACTATCATCAGACAAATCGGTAACTTTATTGCCACTTGGATCGGTTCCTTCAACTTTTGCCTGATTACTTACACTTCCGGTAATTACATCGGCCGAAGTAATTGTATAAACCGCTGAGAAAGTAGTTTTATCAAACGTCCCGGCAGCAAGGTTTATTGGACCTCCAATAACATTTACCTTTGGATCGGTCACTACAATATTCTCTAATGTTACTGTTCCGGTATTTGTTACTGTGAAAGCGTAATTAATCTTATCACCAACATTACCTTTAAGACTATCACCATTGGCATCGATAAGCGTAGCTGTTTTAATGATAGCGATTGTTGCCTTATAAACTTCAATAACGTCAGTTACTGTATTACAGCTTTGTATGGCCATTTTATCGCATAACTCATAAGTTACATTATAAATTCCAGGTGCAGTACCCGGTGCCACACTGATCGCGCCAGTTCCCGTATTCAGCGTGATGCCTGTTGGCCAAGTTCCAATTTGTTTGATTGTCGCATTGCCTCCTGAACTAATATCGGCTGAAACACCATTGACTTTATCATTAAAGGCAATGTTTGCTACCGCTATTCCGCCCTTGGAATCAACTGAACCATTATCTGCGATTGGTTCAATGATTGCAGTTACCGTTATTAACAACGAAGTGGTCGGACATGGCGTTGCTGCTCCCGGAACACATACAGGTACTGTAAAGTTATAGACACCTACAGTGGTCGTGGTAAACGTATAGCTGCCATCGCTGTTAACTGTAGGTAATGTCGTTGACGGATTACCGGATGAACCGGTAGCGCTGCCATAAACAGTCCCGGCAGGAACAACATCGTTCGTACTCAAATCCCCCGGAATTGTGCTGTTAACCAATCCGCTGTTCACATCGGCGGTCAGCTTGGTAGCAAACGGCTCAACGACAACGTGCAGCGTTGCACTGGCACAGGCTACCGGAATGCCATCTGTCACAAGTGGTGTATGGCAAATCTACCGTGCCCGAGAAGCCTGCTATCGCCGTAAAGCTGTAGCTTCCGTCTGACTTCAGATCGAACAGACCCTTTCCGGAGATCGTGACATTGCTCTGCGCTGTTACCGTCTGGATATTACCTTCCGGATCACTGTCGTTGATCTTTACATTGCCCGTGGCTGGTATAGTGCCGGTTGTACTGATATAATCGTCACTGGCTACTGTCGTATTCAAGGCATAAGCCGGTAAAACGGTAACAATCAGGTCTGCGGTAGAACACTTCCCGACAGGACTTTCGCATATCGTATAGCTCAACTTGTCGGTGCCTGTATACCCCGTGCCCGGGGTATAAGTAATCGTTCCTCCGCTCACAATCGCAGTCCCGTGCGACGGTGGGGTGCTGATGCTCGGGATACCAAGGGTGCCCCCGGCATTGCCCGCTTTGTCATTACCAGTTACGTCTACTGCTACGGCTGTGTTTATAAGGGTCGTGGCAATATCGGTGTTGGCAACTGGTGGATTGTTCGATAACTGAGGATCGGTTACAGTTATTAACAACGATGTGGTCGGACATGGTGTTGCCCCTCCCGGAACACATACAGGTACTGTAAAGTTATAGACACCTACAGTGGTCGTGGTAAACGTATAGCTGCCATCGCTATTAACCGTAGGTACACTCGTTGAAGGATTACCGGATGAACCGGTAGCGCTGCCATAAACTGTCCCGGCAGGAACAACATCGTTCGTACTCAAATCCCCCGGAATAGTGCTGTTAACCAATCCACTGTTCACGTCTGCTGTCAACTTGGTAGCAAACGGCTCAACGACAACGTGCAGCGTTGCACTGGCACAGGCTACCGGAATGCCATCGTCACAAGTGGTGTATGGCAAGTCTACCGTGCCCGAGAAGCCTGCTATCGCCGTGAAAGTATAGCTTCCGTCTGACTTCAGATCGAACAGACCCTTTCCGGAGATCGTGACATTGCTCTGCGCTGTTACCGTCTGGATATTACCTTCCGGATCACTGTCGTTGATCTTTACATTGCCCGTGGCTGGTATAGTGCCGGTTGTACTGATATAATCGTCACTGGCTACTGTCGTATTCAATGCATAAGCCGGTAAAACGGTAACAATCAGGTCTGCGGTAGAACACTTCCCGACAGGACTTTCGCATATCGTATAGCTCAACTTGTCGGTGCCTGTATACCCCGTGCCCGGGGTATAAGTAATCGTTCCTCCGCTCACAATCGCAGTCCCGTGCGACGGTGGGGTGCTGATGCTCGGGATACCAAGGGTGCCCCCGGCATTGCCTGCTTTGTCATTACCCGTTACGTCTACGGCAACGGCTGTGTTTATAAGGGTCGTGGCAATATCGGTGTTGGCAACCGGTGGATTGTTCGATAACTGAGGATCGGTTACAGTTATTAACAACGATGTGGTCGGACATGGTGTTGCCCCTCCCGGAACACATACAGGTACTGTAAAGTTATAGACACCTACAGTGGTCGTGGTAAACGTATAGCTGCCATCGCTGTTAACCGTAGGTAATGTCGTTGAAGGATTACCGGATGAACCGGTAGCGCTGCCATAAACTGTCCCGGCAGGAACAACATCGTTCGTACTCAAATTACCCGGAATGGTGCTGTTCACCAATCCACTGTTAACATCGGCGGTCAGTTTGGTGGCAAATGGCTCAACGACAACGTGCAGCGTTGCACTGGCACAGGCTACCGGAATGCCATCGTCACAAGTGGTGTATGGCAAATCTACCGTGCCCGAGAAGCCTGCTATCGCCGTAAAGCTGTAGGTTCCGTCTGGATTCAGGTTATAGATTCCCTTTCCGGAGATCGTGACATTGCTCTGCGCTGTTACCGTCTGGATATTACCTTCCGGATCACTGTCGTTGATCTTTACATTGCCCGTGGCTGGTATAGTGCCGGTTGTACTGATATAATCGTCACTGGCTACTGTCGTATTCAATGCATAAGCCGGTAAAACGGTAACAATCAGGTCTGCGGTAGAACACTTCCCGACAGGACTTTCGCATATCGTATAGCTCAACTTGTCGGTGCCTGTATAACCCGTAGCTGGGGTATAAGTGATCGTTCCTCCGCTCACTACTGCTGTTCCGTGCGACGGTGGGGTGCTGATGCTCGGAATACCAAGAGTGCCCCCCGCATTGCCCGCTTTGTCATTACCAGTTACGTCTACTGCTACGGCTGTGTTAATAAGGGTCGTGGCAATATCGGTGTTGGCTACCGGTGGATTGTTCGA
>CAXXPT010000026.1:0-110837 GCA_963676375.2 Prolixibacteraceae bacterium | reverse complement strand
AAACAAAGTGAAGACTAATAAGACTTTACGGTTATTCAACTTCTTAATTGACACCGGAATTTATTTAATCCTAATGATTGTTTTCCTGAGGATATTCAGAAATGCGATAGATAAAGAAAATGTAAAATGGATTTCAATTGTTTGTTATTTTCTATATTATTTTCTATTCGAATATATTAAAGGACAAACAATTGGCAAGATGATCACCAAATCAAAAGTGGTCTCACTAAACGGGAATAGAAACACCTTCTTTATCCAGATCTTAGGACGAACTCTCATGAGATTTATTCCAATCGATATTGTTTCGTATTTATTCGCTACAAACGGCCTTCATGATTGGATTTCAAAAACGGCTATCCATAAATTATAGCCATAAAAACCAAGTATAATCTTTAATGTAATTCAAATGAAAAAGAAGTTTCTTAATGCTATCGCGTTGGTGGTAATTGCAGCCACTTTATCAAGTTGTGCAACTGTTTTTGGAGGAAGAGTTTCTGACTGTCAAAAAACTAAACCCACTGCCGGTCAACCAGCCCGATCAGTAAGAGGAGTTGCATTGGTCGCTGATATTTTGTTATTCTGGCCAGGTGCTGTTGTTGATTTTGCAACAGGAGCGATTTACAAGCCATGCGGCAAATAAGTTTACCGCTTTTAAAAAAAGCAGGTCCTATCCTCTATGAGAATACGACCTGCTTTTTTTGATGAAGAGAAATACCTATTCAATATCTACATTGCAAAATCAAGCGAATATTCACTTTTTTACACCAGCCGAATTCCGCTAACCATACGACCAGTATCGGTTCCATCGCGGCGAGCCGAATAAAACAGATCGGCCTGCTCAAACGAACAAAGTCCCATCAGTTCAATGTTTTCTTCCGGAATACCCGATTCCATAAGCACCGTTTGATTGGCTTCCCATAAATCGAAATATGCCCTTCCTTCATTCATCGATGGCTTGAGCAATGCGGGATAATTACTGAAACTGGCTTCGACTGCTTCAACCACTTCCGGCCCAACTTCGTAGGCATGAATATGAATGGAGGGTCCTATTCCGGCAACAATATCGGCCGGATTGCAACCGAACCTTTCGGTCATTTGGCTGATTGTTTTCTTCGCGATTTTCGAGATCGTTCCTTTCCAGCCGGCATGAATAGCGGCAACCACTTTTTTCACCGGATCGAAAAGCAAAATCGGCACACAATCGGCCGTCTGCACACAGATGAATAATCCGCGTTCGTTGGTGATCAGCGCATCGGTATCGTCAATGGTGTCGGTCACGTTTTCTGAAGTAACAATAACTACCCTATCCGAGTGTGTTTGTCGTGGAAAAACAAATAGATCGGCATCCCACTCGCACGAAATGGCCAACTCTTTTCGAAACCCAGAGTACACAGCTTCCGAGTCGCCTGTAAAACGTGGTCTATTACCCGAAACCCATCCTTCTTTTGTAGTAACCAAATGGGCAATATCTTTATATTTCTTAAAGCTTTCGAACTTAAAAACGGAAAGCCTTCCTTGCAGCATCTTTCTCATATCCGTAAAATTTTGGCGCGAAAATACGAACCAGAAATGACGAAATAGATGATTTGCCTCACAAATTTTGAGTTGTTTGAATCGGAAAATTACATTTTACTGCATATTCTTCTTGTGCTTCACGATTTCGCCCTGAACCACAAAAGTGATCGACTCGGCAATGTTGTTGGAATAGCTGGCAATGCGCTCAATCAGGTTGACAATGATCAGGATGTTGGATGCTACCACCACCACTTCCGATTTGTGCATCATCTCGTTCAAAATCTTCTCGGCAATAGCCTCACAATTTTCTTTAAGGGAGGTCGAACGCTGATAAATTTTCTGACAATATTCCAGATCGTAGGTTTTAACCAGTTCCATAACATCGGCAAACAGCGCCGAAGTCTCCGCGCCAACCTGGTCGACACCCAATTCGGCAACCAGCGTTCGGTAGTCTTCGAGTGGTTCGATGCGTTTGGCAATGCTCACCGCGTGGTCGCCCACCCTTTCCAGATCGTTGTTAATTTTCAGGGCCGAAAGAATATAGCGCAGGTCGCGGGCAACCGGCTGCTGCAAGGCAAAAATCTTCTGGCAAAGCTTGTCGATTTTCACGTCAAGCGTGTCGATGGCATTATCGTCGCTGATCACTTTTTTGGCCAGCTTCAGGTCGTAATCTTTTAATGCGGTAAGCGAATCGTTTATTTGTTGATTCACCTGAGAACACATTTGCACCACTTTGTGCTCCAGTTTCTCAAGTTCCGAATCGAATATTCTGTTTTCCATGCGTCAATTATTGAAGGATTGGTTTACTGAAGGACTGATTGAATGTTGCGAGTTGCGGGTTCCATGTTGCGGGTTAAACTCGTAACTCGCATCCTGCAACCCGCAACATTTTTCAACCAAACCTTCCGGTAATGTAATCCTCGGTTTGCTTTTTGTCGGGATTGGTAAAAATTTTCTTTGTTTTGTCGTATTCAATCAGTTCGCCCAGGTAAAAGAAAGCGGTATTATCGCTGATACGGGCGGCCTGCTGCATGTTGTGGGTCACAATTACGATGGTATATTTTTCTTTCAGCTGAACGATCAGCTCTTCAATTTTCGAGGTGGAAAGCGGATCGAGCGCACTGGCAGGTTCGTCCATCAGCACAATTTCAGGATTAACGGCCAAAGTACGTGCAATGCAAAGCCGTTGTTGCTGTCCGCCAGATAAGCCGAGCGCTGAATCGCCCAAACGGTCTTTCACTTCGTCCCAAATGGCGGCATTTTTGAGTGCCGTCTCCACAATTTCGTCGAGCTGTTTCCGATCTTTCAGCCCGTTGATGCGCGGACCGTAGGCGATGTTCTCGTAGATCGATTTCGCAAACGGGTTCGACTTTTGAAACACCATTCCCACCTTTTTTCGGAGGGTGACCACATCGATGTTGTTATCGTAAATATTGATGCCATCCACGAGGATTTTTCCTTCAATTTTTACGCCGTCAATCAGGTCGTTCATGCGGTTCAAACTGCGCAAAAAAGTCGATTTTCCGCAACCCGACGGGCCAATAAAAGCGGTTACTTTTTTCTCCGGAATCTGAATGGAAATGTTGTTGAGGGCCATTTTGCTTCCATAGTGCAAAAACATGTTTTCGGTATGTATTTTTTCGACTGCCATAATTAGGTGGTTTTGTTTTTTCTGATTCGGTATCGTAAAATGATGGCCGATATATTCAGGATAAATGTGAGCATTAACAGCACGAGTGTGGTGCCAAACTGGATGGGCAAAGTCTGATCGACATTGGCCGATTGGGTGGTCATTACATAAATGTGGTAACCCAAAACCATAAACTGATCGCTGAATGATCCGGGAAGTGTTGCCACATAATAGGCAACACCTGTAAAGAGAATTGGCGCCACTTCACCAGCGCCGCGGCTAACGGCAAGGATGGTTCCGGTCATAATTCCTGAAAGCGATCCGGGAATAACCACTTTCCAGATGGTTTGCCATTTGGTAGCGCCAAGCGCCAGGCTGGCTGCACGTAAATCTCTCGGAACTGTTTTCAGTGCTTCTTCAACCGAAACGATAACAACCGGCAAAGTGAGCAATGCCATGGTTAAGCTGGCCCATAAAATATTGGGCTGACCCCATTTCAGCTCGCCGCCAAGGAAAGTGTCGTCCATGGTCGTTCCTACAAACTTGATAAAAAAGCCTAAGCCAAATAATCCGTAAATAATCGATGGAATTACGGCCAGTGTGCGTACTGCAAACCGAATGGTTTTAGCGATAAACGAATGCTCCTTGGCATATTCGGTAAGGTATATGGCGGTAATGGTCCCAAACGGAACGGCAGCAACCGACATGATAATCACCAGCAAAGCGGTTCCGTAAATGGCCGGAAAAATTCCGCCTTTGGTCATCCCGTCTTCCGGAAAACTGGTCAAGAATTCCCATGAAATCTGTTCTTTCCCACCAATAACAATTACCGTAATCATCACCACAATAATTGCAATGATGAGCAAGGCAGAAGAAAGTGTCAATCCTTCAATCAGGATCCCTTTTATATTGTTTTTAAAGCTCTTGATCATTTCATTCGTTTATATTTTTGTATAGCGCACTACAATTTTCGTATCAGCGCATTCTTTTGTCTATAGGTTCTAACGGAATGGAATAGCCATTTTTCATTTCCGTTTTATATAAGCATTTGTCTGTATGGCTATTTCCCCTGAATTTTTTTCATCAATTTTCCTTTCACATAAAACTCAGCAATGGCATTAATCACGAAAGTGAAAATGAACAGCAGCGAGCCGATCAGGAAAAGTACATTATAGTGCGTGTCGCCAAAAACTACTTCGGCCATTTCGGCGCCAATGGTAGCTGCCAGCGTACGAACCGAATCGAATGGATTCAGGTTCATTTGGGCAGCGTTTCCGGTTGCCATCAAAGCGATCATCGTTTCGCCGAATACGCGGCCAATGCCCAAAAGGATAGCAGCAAAAATTCCGGGAGTGGCAGCCGGGAGGATGACAAAGAAAGCCGTTTGCCATTTGGAAGCTCCCAACGCCAGGCTGGCTTCGTTGAATGTTTTGGGAACAGCGCTCAGTGCATCTTCGGTAATGGTGAATATAATCGGGATGGCAGCAATTCCCATGGCAATACCGCCAACAAACGAGTTCAGTCGGGTGTCGTACTGAAACACATCCTGAAGAAAGGTAGCCAGAACCATCAACGCGAAAAACCCGATAACCACTGAAGGAAATCCGGCGAGCAACTCGATGGCTGGTTTGATAATTTCTTTCATCCGCTTTCCGGCGAAAGAAGCGGTGTACAGTGCGGCCAATATAGCCACTGGCGCTGCAAACAGAATGGAAATGATGGTAATCTTGAAGGTTCCGATGATGAGGGCCAGAATTCCATAGCGCGGTTTTTCCGAAACCGGCACCCAATCTTTGGTCAGCAACGATTTCAGCGCCGTTTGATTATCGTCGTGCCCGCTTCCGGCGCTCACGGTGTAGCTTTCATCAGTAGTTGCAACTTGCGCCGAACTGTCGGTTACTTCACCATATGTTTCCTGAACATCGGCTGCTGGAGGTGTATCTGTTACTTCGCCGTAAGTTTCCTGCACTTCTTCAGCGACTGGTTGATCGGTTACTTCTCCATAAGTCTCCTGAACCTGCTCAGCAGCGCTGGCCACCTCCGTTTTTACAGGCGATTTCGCCGCGCCAAAAATTGGAAATGCTTCCCTGAACACAAAGAAGAAAATCAGGACAATAATGGTAATTGAAAGGAAAGCAACTCCTTTGATTATTTTCTCGGCCAGATAATCGCTCCACCTAAATTTTCGTCGGGTAATGTCGATCAGATCAGAGCCTGACTCAGTTGATGTTTTTCCTTTTTTGGTTTTTTTTGTCATAGTTGAAAGAATAGTAACAAAGAGCCAAAGTACCTAAGCGCCTAAGAAGAAACTCAGGCACTTAGGTACTCAGATACTTAGTAGCTTTTATTATTTTACAGGGAAATAACCCATTTCTACAACCAGTTTCTGACCTTCAGGACTTAAAATCCAGTCGATATAGTTTTTCATTGCACCTGTTGGTTTATTTCTCAGGTACATAAAAAGGTAGCGTGTAATTGGATACTGATTGTTTTTGATGGTTTCCGCAGAAGCAACATATGCCGGACTGTTATCATCTTTTTTTACTTTACAGATTTCAATTCCTTCGGCATAAGCAGCGCCACCGTAACCAATAGCATTAGGGTCTTTCTTCACCGCATTCACCACAGCAGCAGTTCCGGGTAAAGTCTGGCAGCTTGGTGCATAATCACCTTTCACCACGTTTTCCTGAAAGAACACATAGGTTCCGGAGCTGTTCTCGCGACCATAAAGTTTAATATCAGCATCGGCACCGCCAACTTCTTTCCAGTTTTTGATGTTGCCTTTGAAGATTTCGCTCAGCTGTTTAATCGACAACTCTTTCACTTTATTCGAAGGGTGCAGGTAAACGGTAATACCGTCTTTGGCACAGGCTACTTCAACTCCAAGCGTATTGTATCTGGCTTTCAGTTTATCTTTTTCAGTGGCTTTCATCTTGCGGCTTGCATTGGCAATGTCGGTAGCACCGTTGATCAAAGCCGAAATCCCAACACCAGATCCACCTCCAGTTACCTGAATAGCTGCATTCGGATTACTTTTCATGTAAACTTCGGCCCATCTCTGAGCAAGGATAACCATGGTATCCGAACCTTTTACGGTAATCCGATCGGTAGCAGGAGCAAAAGCAAACCCCACCAAGCCAAGAAGAATGGCTACAACTGCAAATTTTTTAATATTAATTGTTTTCATTTTTTCTGATTTTTGATTGTTTATATTTTTCAATTAAAATTTAGCCTGAATTCTCAATGTAAGCAGGTTTTGATTAACTACCTTACTGTAATCCAACGTGCCTTTTGTTCCATTAGCTTCGGTATATGTTTCGGTAAGTAATCCGGCTGAACCTACTTTTTCGTTCTGAACGATGTCGTAGTTTAATGAAATCCGGAGGTTGTCGTCGAAATAATGGTGAAGAGCAATGCTGTAGGTACTTGTAGCTAAATCACTCTTTCCGCTTGTACGGCTTGCCAATGTGGCATCAGCGCTGGTATATTTTACAACTTTTACATCTTTCCCGGTGATGTCTGTATTGGGATCGTAATAGTCGTAACGGAAGGCAAACTGGTTTTTCTTGCCTAAGTTCTTGATGAAATAAAGGTAGTAGCCCGAGAAATTATTCTGGAAATTGGCAACCCCTGGTATAGCGGCAGTTGTTCCGGCAGCAGCAATCGGCGAATAACCAATCGAAGCATTTTTACCTGCAATGTATTCGCCTTTCACCGATAGTCCACCAAGGATATCAGCAAACAACTGAAACTCTCCACCAACCCAGTTCCGTTTTACAGCATCGCCCAACTGAATGTCTTTAATCGTTGAATAATCGCTGCTTAAAGTTTTCAGTGCATTCGACTTGAATGATCCGAAGTAACCATGTGCACCAAAATCGAGACCGCCGAAGCTGCCTAATTGCAGGTTGTAGGTTGCGCGAACCATAATGTCTTTATAATTATCGAAATCTTTATTTTCGTTGGTGTTCTGGTTTACACCCGAAGCGTTATTAATTGTAATTCCATCGGCGCCGTTAAGCAAAGCAAACTGCAAATGAAACGGAACATTTACCGGATTGTATTCCAGCTTGGCGCCAATGGCACGTTCGCCTGGATAAAGAGTACGGATAACAGTAGACCGTTCGGCCACTTCGCGACTGCTTGACGAGTATTCAACTTCATAGTTCGGACGATTGAATTTACCCATCCATACACTGAAGGCTTTCGACCAACGGTCGTTTAAAACCACATAGGCATCTTTAACCGACAGGTTCCCCGGAACAAATTCAGGAGTAAGAACAAATTTTACTCCGTCAGTCATTTCGTATGTAAATTTAACGCGGGCACGACGTAGCGAAAAATAGTTATCGGGTTGAATGGAAGGATTTTCAAAACTCTGAAACTGCGCCTGCATGTAACCCGAAACTTTGATTTTGGTCAGTTTCTGCAGATCGGCTTCGTCTGTTGCGAGGCGTTCTATTAAGCCATTTACTTTGTCGTTAACTTCGGTAAGTTTTTCATTTACGGTTGCTTCCTGAGCTTTCGCGTTATAGGTAAAAGCGGAAATTAGCATCAGGGCAATCAAACTTAGTCTTTTCATATCTTTCAGTTTTGTTTTTAATCCGATTTAAACTCGATACAAATTTTCCCCAAGATTATTACAGAACGATTACACAATTATTAATTGTAGATTACAAGTTCGCAAACCCACAATAAATTGTTGATATTTTGATGTTTAGACACACCGATTAAGGTTACAAAACAGTAACAAAAAGAAATGTTTACAGAAAGGTGGGTTGAATTGCGATTATAAGGCTGATTAGAAACCCGGAGAGTTGACAACTGAGATTTGTGACTAATTCCTTTTATTCATATCGCTATTTCGTCCGAAATATGATTTTCACTTTTTCTATCATCATCACGCGAACGGTTGCACTAATCTCATTTGTCCTCATGGGTTCCGTTTTTCTTCGCCTTGGTTTATTGACATTTAACCTCTTGAGGGTAATTTATCTCTATGTGGTCTATGTATCTATTGTGGTTCAGAATTACTACTGTAACTGAAAACTTTCTTAGCTTTTCAGCAACAGGTTCATACGGTTTTTATCGAGAATTTTGATGTATCGACGATCGGTTTCAATCAATCCTTCCTGACACATTTCGCCCAATGCGCGTGCCAGCGAAGGCCGTGTTACGCCAAACATTTCGGCCAGTTGCCCCTGCGATTGTTGAACTTCAACCGTTTGAAGCCGGTCGCCAGCCTTTTCCAAAAGGTAATGCGCAATCTTTTGTTTGATGGTTTTAAACGAAAGAAACTTCAATTTTTGAGATAAAAACTGTGCCCGCGTAGAGATGGTATTCAGGTAGTTATTCAGGATCAGGGCATTGATTTGCAGTAGTTTTACAAACTCAGGCTTCGGAATTGATACCATTTCAACATCGGTAGTAGCCGAAACGGTTACCGGGAAACGATTTTCTTTTCCGAATAAAAAGGCGGTCGCCAACGGCCACGGTGCCGACATGTCTTCAATCTTAATGGTCTTTCCTGAATAGTCGGTCATTTCGGCTTTTACGCTACCTTGCTGTATAATGAGCAAGCGGTCGCAAATTTCACCACCAATCGTAATCAAATCGTTCTTCTGGTATGTTTTAACCTGATAATGAATCTGATTAAAAAGTTCAGCAAGTTCTTCCGGAGAAATGCCCCGAAAAATGGGAGACTGGCAAAGTATTTCGGTTTGGATCATATTTTAAGTTTCCTTTGTTCCTGTTTGTTTCTATTGTTTTTTCTTTGTTTGTAACATTGGTTACATTTCAAACAACCGAACGGCTGTACTTTTGTTTCAGAAAAATACAAAATTAGTAACTGAAACGATGAACTATTCATTCATCATTCACAAATAATATATCGAAATGATACGCGAAATTGTAAATATAGACGAAGACTTGTGCAACGGTTGTGGAGTTTGTGTTCCAAATTGCCACGAAGGTGCATTACAAATTATAGATGGTAAAGCCAGGCTCATTAGCGAATTGATGTGTGATGGATTGGGAGCCTGCCTTGGCCATTGCCCTGAAGGAGCGATTACCATTGAAAAACGCGAAGCCGACGAGTACGACGAAGTGGTTGTGGTGAAACAAATAATCCCGAAAGGCAAAAACACACTGGTTGCCCACCTGAAACACCTAAAAGAACACGGCGAAACGGGATTCCTGAAACAGGCTGTTGGCTACCTTAAATTACATGCTTCTGAAATTCCTTTCAGCGTTGATGCGGTAATTTCTGAAGTGCATAATACCAAAGTGGAATCATCGGGCGGATGCGCTTCGGGTGGTTGCCCCGGTTCGCAGGAAGTAAGTTTCGAACCCAAAAATCTGCGTTTCGCCCCAATGGGAGCTGCAACCGAAGTACCTTCAGCATTGCGCCAGTGGCCGGTACAAATGCACCTCATTAATCCGGCTGGCGCTACTTTCCAGGGAACCGACCTGCTTTTGGCTGCCGACTGTGTGGCTTTCAGCTTAGGAAATTTCCACTCCAAACATTTGGCCGGAAAATCATTGGTGATCGCCTGCCCTAAACTCGATCAGGGCAAAGAAATATACGTCGAAAAAATCCGTCGCCTCATCGACGAAGCCCGTGTGAATACCATAACAGTGATGATGATGGAAGTTCCTTGTTGCGGAGGTTTATCTCAATTGGTGAAAATGGCTGCAGCACAGGCAACACGAAAAGTTCCGGTTAAAGAAATCATCGTCAGCATCAAAGGCGAAATTCTGGACGAAAGCTGGGTGTAACCGGATTGCGAGTTTCGGGTTACGGGTTCCAAAACATGCAATGTTGATCAATGGAGCTATCCTTTGCCGTTTGGCTTTAGCGTTCGACTGAGCTCACGCCGAAGTCCAACGGACATCCAACAATTATTAATCAGTATCTTATCAATTAAAATTTCAAATAATTAATTGAGAATCTGGTGTGTGGCCAACAAACAAGCCACGCACAGAACTTCTCATTTCCAAAAAATTAGCTATGAATATGTTTTGTTTTCAATGTCAGGAAGCAGCCAAAGGAATTGGTTGCACAATCAAAGGTGTGTGCGGAAAAGACAGCAATGTCTCGAATCTTCAGGACACCCTGTTATTTGTGCTGAAAGGCGTTGCTGCCCTGAATGGTGAATTGCGCAAAGCCGGATTGGCCGAAGCCAAAGTGAATAAAGTGATTTTCGATGGGCTATTCAGCACCATTACCAATGCCAATTTCGACGATGTGGCTTTTGTAATCCGCATCAAAAAAACGCTGAAAGTACGCGACGAATTGCGTTCGAAAGCTGAAGCTGCCGGAATCGCATTACCGACTCACGAATCGGTTAATTGGTCGGCCTCAACCACCGAAGAGTTCGAAGCCAAAGCCGCCGAAGTTGGAATTTTGAGCGAAAATAACGAAGACATCCGCTCGCTGAAAGAGCTGATTATTTATGGGTTAAAAGGTTTGGCTGCTTACGCCGAACATGCTTACAACCTGAACCACGAAAACGAAGAAATTTACGCTTTCATGGAACGCGCACTAGCGGCTACCACTCAGGATTTATCGGCCGACGAACTGGTTGCACTGACCCTCGAAACCGGAAAATTTGGTGTTGATGTGATGGCTCTTCTAGATAAAGCCAACACCAGTAGCTACGGAAATCCTGAAATGACCAAAGTAAACATTGGCGTTCGTAAAAATCCGGCCATCCTAATCTCAGGTCACGATTTACGCGATTTGGAGGATCTTTTGGTTCAGACTGAAGGAACCGGAGTGGATGTTTACACCCACAGCGAAATGCTTCCGGCCAATTATTATCCGTCTTTCAAGAAATATAAACACCTCGCGGGTAACTATGGAAATGCCTGGTGGAAACAAAAAGAAGAATTCGAAAGCTTCAACGGACCAATCCTGTTCACGACCAACTGTATTGTTCCACCGATGGAAAAAGCAGGTTACCGCGACCGTATTTATACCACCGGAACAAGCGGATTACCTGGTGCCGTGCATTTCCCTGACCGCAAACCAGGACAGCGCAAAGATTTTCATGCCATTATCGAACATGCTAAAATCTGCGGTGCACCAACCGAAATCGAAACCGGAGAAATCATTGGAGGATTCGCGCACAACCAGGTTTTCGAACTGGCCGGACCAATTGTTGAAGCGGTTAAATCTGGTGCAATCCGCAAATTCTTTGTGATGGCAGGTTGCGATGGCCGTATGAAAGAACGCGATTATTATACCCAATTTGCCGAAAAACTACCGAAAGATACTGTGATTTTGACGGCAGGTTGCGCCAAATACCGCTACAACAAGCTGCCTCTAGGCGATATCAACGGTATTCCCCGTGTGATCGATGCCGGCCAATGCAACGACTCGTATTCTCTGGCAGTTGTGGCCTTGAAACTAAAAGAGATTTTCGAACTGGAAGACATTAATGATTTGCCAATTGCCTACAACATTGCCTGGTACGAACAAAAAGCGGTAATTGTATTGCTGGCATTGCTTTACCTTGGCGTGAAAAATATCCACCTTGGGCCAACATTACCGGCATTTTTATCACCAAATGTGGCCAATGTTTTGGTGCAGAACTTTGGAATTGCCGGAATACAGTCGGTTGACGAAGATTTGAAGCTGTTCCTTCAAACCGAAAAAGAATTGGAAGAAGAATTTGAGAAATAAAACTTAGTTGGTTTGGTTTAGGTTGAAAACCTTCCGGTCGGTTTGATCGGGAGGTTTTTTCGTTTATTAAACTCGCTAACCAGCTAAAAATTAATATTTTGATCAGATCATTTTATGCTACTTTTACCTCTTGCTGATTTGGCGCCTTCGTTTTGCCAGAGTGATAACGTTCCACTTCTTCCAGGTACGCAATAATCTTACTGATCAGTTGATCGGTATCCAAATTAACTATTGCAGTGTCAATCTCTATATTCTCTGTATGCATAATAATCCTAACTAATTGTTAATGGTTTTATGAATTACGGTATGCGTACAATCTAAAAACAATTTACCCTACCCAATCCTGAAAAATTTTCCGGCGTATTTATTTTTTCCTGCTATGCTCTCGTTCGATTGATTGACGAGGCTTCAGTATAACCATTATTTTCAGCAAAACGAATAAAAAATCCGCCCATTTTTAAACTTTCAGCTCCTCCTTACTTAATATTTTTCTACGCATAAGGCCATTAAGTGTTGTATTTCAGTACATTAAAAAATATATTGAAAATATTTAAAAATTTTAGTACTTTGTGTTGCATAGAACCATTTAAAGTTCGTATGTTTGTAAAGCCAATAACAATGTAAGAGAAGGTAGAAGTTTTAAAAGAGTTCCTTAGAACTGTAACGAAACTAAAAACCCGACGTCTTACCGACAGAGAAAACAAGAAAACAGCATCAGAAAAACAAGAAAACGTGTTCGGAAAACAAAAACAGAAAACAGAAACAATCTAACAAACAAATCTCAAAGCCATGAGAACAACAAGCAAGGTTCAGAAAACAGAAAACAAACCAATTACAAAAACAATCAGCAAAACGCTCGCCATCGTTCTTAGCCTGGTATTGATAAGCTTTACGGTAAGCGCCCAGGGATTCTGGAAGCAAATACTTGTAAACAATACCTACGGAAAGATGGCCGAATTAATGGTTGAACAGAAGAATGCAGATGATCAGCTTTTTAAAGCCAACGCTCATTCTCCGGAAACTAAGGTTGCCATGCCAGTTATGCATACTGGAACTGCAACGCAAATGACTTTTGAATGCTACTTCGGCTCTCAATGGGGCGCCAGTCAGAATATAACCAAGGCACACGCACCATTGATCGACTGGAGATTGGATGAATCTAACCAAAGCAAATGATCCTGATTTTAAGGAGAGATTAATTAAAAAGAATTTAAAGGAGGAAAAACAATGGATCTAAACAATACAAAAGCTCAGATGCGCAAAGGCGTGCTCGAATACTGCATTCTGCTGGTAATCGATGGTAAACCTCTGTATGCAAGCGACATTATCGAGGAATTAAAAAACTCGAAAATGATCGTGGTGGAAGGAACTTTATACCCTCTGCTCACCCGTTTGAAAAACGACGGATTACTGGCCTACAAATGGGAAGAATCGACCCAGGGACCACCCCGCAAGTACTATGAATTGACTGAAGAAGGGCGTTTTTTCCTGAATGAGATGGGCTCTTCGTGGGACGAATTAGTCGAAGCAGTCAAGACGATCAAAGAACATAAATAGGTTAATTTCAGTATAAATCGGTCAAACGGAAAAACCTCAGAAAAGATGAAAAAGACATTTACAATAAACATAAGCGGAAGCATCTTCCATATCGACGACGACGCTTTCGAAAAACTCCAGAAATACCTGCATATGCTGAACAAGCATTTCGGACCAGCCATTGAAGGTCAGGAAATACTTCAGGATATTGAAGCGCGCATTGCCGAGTTATTTCTGGAAAAAACCAACAATAAAGTTGAAGTTATTACTGATTTCATGGTTGACGAGGTAATTGCCCGGATGGGTAAGCCTGAAGATTTCATGGAACAGGGAGAAGAAGAGTCGGAAAAAGCTCAGCCAGAGGCAACATCTCCGGAAGAAGAACCAAAAATCCGTCGTCGCTTGTATCGCGATGGAGACAATCGGGTTCTGGGCGGTGTTTGTTCCGGAATGGGAGCCTATTTCAACATTGATCCGGTAATTCTTCGGATAATCTTCGTATTGGTTTTATTCATGGGAGGAGCGTCAATTCCGGTATATATTATTCTATGGATTGTAGTACCGAAAGCAAAAACCACAGCACAACGACTTGAAATGCGTGGAAAAGAAGCGACAATCTCCAATATAGAGAAGTCGATCAAAGAAGAAGTAAACGAAGTTGGCGAAAGCTATAGCAAGTTTGCAAACGCCAAAAACGAAAAAGGTGTGTCGCGTATCGATAGTTTTGGCGATGTAGTCGGAAGCGTGTTGCGTGTTGTTCTTCGAGTTATGGTTCTGATATTTGGTGCAGTGCTGATCATTGGCGGAATTGCCAGCCTGATTGGTTTTGTAACCTCAATGGCTATCGGACATTCGTTTATGCACGGCGGTCCGTGGAACTTCGGGCATGATTCAAATATCGATATGTCTGCACTACTCAACAATTTTGTTAGTCCCGGAGCCTATACGGTATCATTAATTGCAATTTCAATTCTGGTCGGAATCCCGATTTTATTAATCCTTTTTATCGGTACAAAACTGTTGTTCAGATACAAAACCAATAACAAACTTATCGGCTTGGGAACATTCGGATTATGGCTGGCCGCACTGATTGTTTTAATTGTTGTTGCGGTAAATCAGGTCAGTAACTTCGGAAAGCAAACCAGTCAAACCGTAACTCAGAAGGTTGAGTGTACAAATTGCAAAACTTTGTATCTGGAAACCGCTGATGATCTTTACGAGTCGCTGATTGATAATGAAATATCGCTCGACCGGATGAAGATTGCCAAAGTAAACGGCAACGATAAGCTTTTAGGACACCCACGCTTTACCATTGAAAAAAGCAGTTCAGGAGAATATTTACTGCTGATAAAAAAACAATCGAGAGGAAGCAGCACTGTAGATGCTCAAAAGAATGTGGAAGAAATTGAATACAATTTTACGCAGAAAGATTCAACACTTCGCTTCGATCCGTATTATATGCTAAAAGATGAGGCCAGATGGCGTGATCAGGAAATCTTCTTAACCCTGAAAGTTCCGGAAGGAAAATCAGTTTACCTGAATCAGAAAATGACCAGCATTATCTCCGACATTCAAAATACCGAAAACATGTGGGACGGCGATATGGTAGGCAAAACATGGACCATGACTGCCGACGGATTGGCTCTGAAAAAAGAAGTAGTTTTGCCAATCCCAAAGGGAAATATCAAAAAATAAAATCATCAGAAAAATAGAGCAAAAGGCTGTCAGATTTGGCAGCCTTTTGTTGTTTTACTCAAGGCTAAGATATTCTTCAGTAGTGTAAATGGCCTTCACAATAATCCTTTTATTCGCACCAATAACAAACTCACTCAGGCCAACATGCGATTTGTTTTTGGGATTCCAATCATAGGTGTAACCCAATTGTGTCCATGGGTATTGATTGTTCAAATCGCACTGATAATACCGGCTGATCCGGTTTTCATTCATCCATGCAACATGTTCCGAATCTGTCTGTTCTGGGAAGCACGTTTCACATTTAGTGTCTGTAATTTCCCTGTCGGGGCATGGCCGGAACAAATCTGAAGGTTTGACCCAAAACTCAACAAAATAGCTGTAAACCGAATTTGGCGGCAATCCTAAAAGCTGGATCAACCTTCTATTGGTATCTTTCACCTTTTCGCGATGCATCCGTTGCCTGAGTTCCGGTGCAGTGGTTATCCAGATCGGATACTTACCGGTATTATAAAAAGCAGAGTCAAGGTATTGCTTGTAGTAAGTAATGTTTTGTTTCCATGTGACTACCAGAACATAATCCTCGCCTTTGATATTTTTCCAGACCAGATTCTGGTTTTGCTTTACCACAGGCACCAGCTTGTCGTAAACTTTACCCGCTTCAGGATAAATCGTATTTTGTATGGATTTCTGATAAAGCACCGCGTCGTTTAAATCCTTTTTTATGGTCTGACAAGCCATGAACGACAGTAACAAAGCCAGCAGTAGCGAGTTTTTTGTTTTCATCTTTTTACGATTTGGATAGAACACATAGAAATAAGAAAAGAGAGAAAAACGATGTGATCTGCATTCCTATGTGGTTTTTATATTCTAATTTCTTAATAAAATTTTGTGACTTCGTGCCTTTGTGGCAAAATGATTGGCCTAAAAAATCATCGAAAAAACAGTCTCTTTTCCGGGAATGGAACGCACCTGAAGACTGCCGCCATGCAACCGCATAATCTGACGCGAGAGGCTGAGTCCAATTCCGGAGCCATTTTCGCGGGTCGTAAAAAATGGAACAAACACCTGTTCCATAATCTCTTCGGGTATTCCGGGACCATTATCAGCCACAGTTATTTCAGGTCGGTTATTGTTGGCCACTTTTACGATTATCCTGATTACTCCATCAGCCTTACCATTCAGGGCTTCCAGCGCATTTTTCAGCAAATTGAGCAACACTTGTGAAATCAGGTTTTCATCGGCAAAAAGTTCCATCTCAGGAGGATTCACCGAAATTGCAAACTTAACATTGCCGCTGTTTTCGAGCGACGAATACAATACCTTCATCCGGTTAACCAGCTCTTCAACCCTGAATAACTTCTTATCCGGCTTAGGCAATCGGGTCAGCTTTCGGTACGACTCAACAAACTGAATTAACCCATTGCCCTGTTCGCCAATTACGCTTAAACCACGAGCAGTAGTGCTGATGGTCTTTTCGTCGATCTGCTCCCGAAGTACCATCTTTCCGTCGATGGTAAAAAGCTTACTCAGGCTTTCCGACAGCGAAGTGATCGGCGCTATCGAATTCATGATTTCGTGCATCAGAACACGGATCAGCTTCATCCACGAATCAAGCTCTTTTTCATCGAGTTCGTTCCTGATATCCTGAACCGACAGTAACAGTAATTCGTCGGTTTGAGTTTTAAACGAAGTGGCCTTCAATGATAATTCAATAGTGCCGCGTTCGCTGGTCACCGAAACAAGTTTTTGCTCAAAGGGTTTAATTTGCTGTACCGCTTGAAAAAGCGTACGACTGATGCGATCCAATTGATTAATATGGGTAAGCACATCGAGCCCAAGCATCCGTTTTACTGCCGAGTTGGCGTGAAGTACAAATCCTTTGGGATTGCAGGTAATAATGCCCGTTCCCACGTTTTCAAGTATCGTCTGGAAATACTGTTCGCGCTGCTGATTTTCTATTTTGAGTTGTTTGATCTGTTCGTTGATCTTGTTTAATCCTTCATACAATTCGCGTATAGGTTTGCCCGAAATGTGATTTGGAAAAATCAAGGTTGAATCGTTATTCTGAATTGATTCCAGAAAATAGCTCATTTTTCGGTTGGTAGTATTCAGGAGACTGATTAGGTTAAAAACAATGGGAATGATAGCCAGCACACAAATACCGGCCAGAAAGTTATATCCCGAAGCAACAGCCAAACCCGCACCCAACTCCGCTACGACCAGCAATACAACCCTGAAGACAATCTGAACATAGAAGTTTCGGCTGATCATTGTCCTGATTTTTTGATTTTGTTATAAAGCGTTTGTCGTGTAATACCAAGCTGCTCGGCGGCAGCACTAAGGTTTCCGTTGTTTTTTTCGATGGCGAGATTGATCATCCGTCGTTCCATTTCTTCGAGTGTCATTTCGGGAGTAATATTTTTTCCTGAAACGACAGGTCTCATAAAGAAATCTTCAGGTTTTAACACATGATTATCGCTCAGGATAACCGCTTTTTCGATGGTGTGCTGCAATTCCCGGATATTTCCGGGCCACGAATAGCCGAGCAACTTGTCCTGGGCCTGCTGATTGATTTTCAGATTTGGTTTATTGTATTTCGAGGCATACTTTTTCAGGAAAAAATCGGCAAGTACCAACACGTCGGTTCCTCGTTCGCGCAAAGGCGGAACCTCAATTTGTATGGTATTGATGCGGTAAAGCAAATCTTCGCGAAAAAGCCCTTCGTGAACCATGCTTTCCAGATTCTTATTGGTGGCGCAAATCAGGCGGATATCAACCGGAACTGTTTGGTTGGAGCCAATGCGCGAAATCTGCCGGTTCTGTATGGCTGCCAATAGTTTAGCCTGAAGGTGAAACGAAAGGTTGCCAATTTCATCCAGAAACAGACTGCCTTTGTCGGCTACTTCAAATTTTCCTGGGCGACTTTCGCGGGCATCGGTAAAAGCGCCCTTCACATGCCCAAAAAGCTCACTTTCGAACAAAGTTTCAGTAATGGCGCCCATATCAACACTCACCAAGATTTCGCTCGAACGACCGGACAAGCGGTGAATTTCCTGGGCAATCAATTCTTTCCCGGTGCCGTTCTCGCCCGTAATCAGCACATTGGCTTCAGTTTTTGCAACTTTCCGAACAAGGTTCAGCACATTCATTAACTGTGGCGACGAACCCACAATATATTTCTGCTCGCGGTTGATTTCGCTTTTCAAGCCTTTCTCCTTTTCTTTCAGCTGGCTTACTTCTTTTTTCGACAGGTTGAGTTGAAGCGCCGATTTTAGGGTTGCCAGTAATTTGGCGTTATCCCAGGGTTTCAGCACAAAATCGGTAGCGCCAGCTTTCAGGGCTTTTACTGTCAGTTCAACGTCGCCATAGGCCGTAATCATAACCACCGAAATCTCCGGATTAGTTTCCTTGATTCGGGTCAACCAGTAAATACCTTCGTTTCCGGTGTTGATTCCTGCTTTGAAATTCATATCCAAAATTGCAAGGTTGTATTCATTCCGGCGCAATTCCGAAGGAATCTGATTTGGATCAGATAGTGTAGTAATGGATTGAAATTCGGGAGAGAGAAGTATCTCCAGGGCACTTAAAATGCTCTTATTGTCGTCAACAATCAGTACGTTCCCTTTAGCCATTTTTTATTCAAAGATAAAATCCGGTTCAGAGGAAGTCAACTGATTGTAAAATTATTTTACACAACCGTGTCAATTATTTTTACCTGAAAGTTCAGAACGAATTACATTTATACTCATTATAAGCAATTTAGAAATATGGCATTATTCTGGCACAGCACTTTCCAAACAATTAAACAATGAAGCGGAAATTTTTTACTCTTTTTTCAATTTTTTGGTTTGTGGTCGGAAATGCACTGGTGGCTCAAAACACCTGGAATCTGAGCCGGTGCATTTCTTTTTCCATTGAAAACAACATTGGATTAAAGAAAATGGACGTACAGCAGAAGATTGCTGCAGAAGACCTGAACCAGTCGAAACGCGATCTTTTGCCCGGAATCAGCGCTTCGTCGCGTGCCGGAATCAGCTTCGGACGTTCGATTGACCCCAACACAAACGACATTGTGAACAATGAGTTTTTCAACAACAGTTACGATCTTGGCGCTTCGATGACTCTTTTTAACGGTTTTAGGCTCGTGAACCAGATTGAATATCAGAAATTCAGGAAAAAAGCTACCGAACTAAACCGGCTGAATGCCATTGATGATCTGGCTTTTAGCGTGATGAATTCGTATTTTGATGTACTTTACTACAAAGGAATGCTGAAAATCGCTCAGGAACAGGTTGAAACTTCGCGTATTAACCTGAAGAAAATAGACAAACAGGTTGAACTGGGGATGAAATCGAAAACCGATTTGCTTGAAATGCGCGCCAATTTCGAAACCGAGGAATTACGCCGCATCCAGGTAGGAAATAGCCTGAAAACAGCCTCACTACAACTGAAACAGCGTATGAACCTGACTGATACAACAGAAATGGTTTTGGATGAAGAACAAAGTCCGATGGAAATCACCGAAAAACAAGATCAGCAAAATCTATTTTCGTCGTACACCCAATGGTCGCCCTATTATCAATCGTTTGAAGCGCAATTGAAAGCCAGTCGCAAATTGCTGGCCATCAGCCGCTCTCAGTTATATCCGTCGCTAAGTGCCAACGCATCAATCGGAACCGCATTTTACGAAACCACCAAAGACGATGCCGGAAAAACCATTGGATTTAGTACCCAATTGGATAATAACCGGAATCAATATTTGGGAGGAGCGATTAACATTCCAATTTTCAGTCGTTGGGCAGCTCGGTCCGATATCAAGAAGGCCAAAATGCAGGTTGAGCAGGCTCAAAACACGCTGGACGAGGAAAAGCAAAAGTTGTATTTCGAGATGGCCAACAACCTGAACGATCTGGAAGCTCTTGAAAAAGAATACAATCAGTACCTGAAACAACAGGAAGCCGATCAACTTGCTTTTCAGGCTTCAGAGAAAAAATTTGAACAGGGCTTAGTCAGTGTAGTCGACTTTTACATCGCCAAAAATCGTTTAGCTAATTCGGTCAGCCAGGTTTTAAACGCACGGTTGCACTGGGAAATTAAGAAAAAGGCGCTCGATTTTTACTCCGGAAAGCGGTTCTGGGAATAATGGGAAAGGCATAGAGGAAATAGGAGAACGGAACTTGAAACTTGAAATTTTGAACTTGAAAAATATTAGTCATGGGAATGGATAAAGTAATTGAAAAGAAAAAGGGCCTGAGACCCAAACACATCATCTGGATTGTTGGAGGTTTGGCATTTACCTTTTTGTTGTATAAAGTTATTTTTGCCGAGAGCGGTTCTACATTCAGAGCCGAAAAAGACAAGTTGACCATAAGCGCCGTAGAAGACGGCTTGTTTAACGACTACATCACGGTTATTGGTCAGGTTGAGCCGATTACAACCATTTACCTGGATGCCATCGAGGGCGGACAAGTGGAAGAGCGGTTTATCGAAGAGGGCTCTATGGTGAAAAAAGGTGACGTAATCCTTCGACTCGAAAACCGACAGTTGTACCAAACGATCCTGAATAGTGAAGCAGCCCTGGCCGAAAAAGAAAACTACCTGCGTAACACCCGCATCAGCTTCGAAACTGAGTTGATACAATCGCGCAAAAACCTGCTGGACAACCGTTATCGCCTGAATCGCAAAAAACGTTCGTTTGAGCAAAACAAGGCTTTGTATACCGACGAATTAATCTCGAAGGAAGACTTTCTTCAGGCCAAAGAAGATTTTGAATACGAAAGCAATATGCTCGAGATCAACAAGGTGAAAGCAAAAAACGACTCTTTAATCCGCCTCACATCGATGCAATCGCTTGAAACCGACCTGGTAAAAATGCGCCAGATGTTGGTTCTGGTTCGCGAACGACTCGACAACCTGAATGTGAAAGCGCCAGTTGACGGCCAGTTGGGAATGCTTGATGCCGAAATCGGGCAGCGCATCAACGAAGGCCAACGCATCGGACAAATTAACGTACTCGACAATTTCAAAATCAAAGCGCTGATCGATGAGCATTACATCGACCGCGTGAAACGCGATTTGCCGGCTAGTTTAGACCGAAACGGAACCATTTTTAACCTGAAAGTGCGTAAAGTCTATCCCGAAGTACGAAATGGACAATTCGAAATAGATATGGTTTTTGAAGGTACAACTCCGGACAACATTCGCACCGGACAGTCTTACCACATTAAACTCGAACTGGGAGAATCAGGCAAAGCAGTATTGCTGGCACGTGGTGGATTCTTTCAAAGTACAGGAGGACAATGGGTCTTTGTTCTGAATCAGGACGGAACTGAAGCTACCAAGCGGAATATCAAAATCGGCAAACAAAACCCTCAGTATTACGAAGTTCTGGAAGGTCTCTATGCCGGAGAAAAAGTAATTACTTCAGGATACGAAATGTTCGGAACAAACGATCGGATCATCCTACGGTGACCGGAAAAGGGAGACAGGAGACCGAAATCAAGAAAAGAGGAAACTGAAAAACGAAGGATAATTTTTCATAAATTTCAGTTACCAACTTTAAAATATCTATTATGAACACTAAAATTGAAAAATTTGAAGATCTTGACGTTTGGCAAAATGCAATTTCGTTAAGCGTTGATATTTATAGCAAATTTCGGAATTGTAAAGATTATTCCCTAAAAGATCAAATTTGCAGAGCATCTGTTTCCGTTCAGTCAAACATTGCTGAAGGCTTTGAAAGACAATACAACAAAGAGTTTATACAATATTTGTTCATAGCCAAAGGTTCTGCAGGGGAAGTTCGCACTCAACTGTTAATTGCTTTAAGATTGGGGTTCTTAAGCGAACTTGATTATCAGGCATTACTTGAAAATACAAAGAGAATATCAGCTCAATTATTCAATTTAATCAAAACCAGAAAAGAACGATTTAGTTAATAACCCAGGAAAGGTACCGATTCCATTTATCCGGTTTTCGGTCTCCCTTCTCCCTTTTCCACATTCTGCGATGATAAAAACAGTAAACCTAAACAAAGTATTTCGCACCGAGGAGATTGAAACCAGTGCGTTAAACAACGTAAGCCTTCACATACAGAAGGGTGAGTTTGTAGCAATTATGGGGCCTTCGGGCTGTGGCAAGTCAACCCTGTTGAACATTATCGGCTTGCTAGACAACCCAAGTACAGGCGAGTATTTTTTCGACAATCAGGAAGTTGGCGCTTTCAAAGAGCGCAACCGCACTCTACTCCGGAAAGGCAATATCGGCTTCGTATTTCAAAGTTTTAACCTGATTGACGAACTCAACGTTTACGAAAATGTCGAACTTCCGCTTATTTATTTAAAAATGAGTGCTAAAGAACGAAAAGATATGGTTGAAAAAGTGCTCGAACGGATGCAAATCGGTCACCGCAAAAAACATTTTCCGCAGCAATTATCCGGCGGACAGCAGCAGCGTGTAGCCATTGCGCGTGCAGTAGTTGCCAACCCCAAGCTGATTCTGGCCGATGAACCAACCGGTAACCTCGACTCGAAAAACGGGCTGGAAGTGATGAACCTGCTCACCGAACTCAACCGCGAAGGAACAACCATCGTGATGGTAACCCACTCGATGCACGATTCCGAATTTGCTCACCGCGTGATTAACCTCTTCGACGGACAAGTTATTACCGAGGAAGTGAAAAAACAGATGGGCGAAATATTGATTTAGAAATTGAATTCCTATCAAGTAAAAATATAAGACAGCAGAAATTGATGGTCAAACATTACATCAAAATAGCCATTCGTAACATGGTTCGGCAAAAGGCGCTGACCTTTATCAATGTACTTGGACTGTCCATTGGATTGGCCTGTTTTAGTTTATTTCTGCTTTACACGGTCAACGAATTCAGTTTCGATCGGTTTCACTCCAAGGCTTCCCGTATTTACCGGGTGTACGACTGGTGGGCGTACACAGACCGTGAAGGAAGCGAACCCTCATCAGCCACCCCACTCGGACCGGCAATGAAACAGGATTTGTCTGATGTAGAAGACTTTGTCCGGATTAAACCTGAAGGGGAAAGGACTGTTCGCATTGGTAACCAAATTCACCGAATCAACCTCACCTTTGCCGATCCGCAGGTGTTCTCGGTTTTCACCTTCCCTCTTATTCAGGGAAATGCAGCCACTGCGCTCGAATCGCCACAACATATTGTACTCACCCGCGAAAAAGCCATCCAGTTGTTCGGCAAAACCGATGTCATTGGACAAACCTTGGAAATTCGAACAGACAATCAATTTGAACCTTTTACAGTTGGAGCTGTCGCCGAAAATATTCCGGTCAATTCCAGTGTCCGTTTCGACATGCTGGGTCATTTGGGATATATTCTGAACACCACATCCGGAAAAGCCAGCCTCAACGACTGGAACATGACCATTGGTATCTCTGTATTCGTATTACTGCACGAACACAGTACCTTGGCCAACGAACCTGCCCGGCTGGCATCGTTCCGCCAGAAATATTTCCAAGACGACACCCCTCCCCTAACCGTAGAAAAAAAGATTGCAGTTGGAACCAACGGATACGGCCTTCAGCCACTTCGCAATGTCCATACCGGAATCAACATCGACCGATGGGGCGCTTCGGATCCGAAAAACAGCTGGATACTGATGAGCATCGCCATCGGAATTTTACTCATTGCCTGCATCAACTTTATCACGCTGGCCATCAGTCGCTCGGCCCGCCGGTCAAAAGAAGTCGGAATCCGAAAAGTAAACGGCAGCCACCAAAATCAATTGATTTATCAGTTTCTCTCGGAGTCCTTACTGATGAGTGTGATCTCTGCAGTGATGGCTTTGCTGATAGCCTATTCACTATTGCCCTTCTTCAACGAACTCTCCGGACAAACATTATCCTTTTCATTCAGCCAATATCCCGAACTGATTGGAATTCTCTCCGGTGTGACTTTGCTGGTTGGTATCTTATCCGGCATCTATCCGGCACTAGTAATTTCCAGCTTTAAACCGTCGGAAGTGCTAAAAAGCAAGCTGCGCTTCTCCGGATCAAATTTATTCACCAAATCGTTGGTTTCGTTTCAGTTTGTGCTTTCCATCGGGCTGATTGCGGCAATGCTTGTAATCGTTCGCCAGCTGGATTTCATGAAATCAAAAGATCTTGGGTTCAACAAACAAAATGTGGTAATGATTAGTGCCCAGGATATTGATCTGCAAAAGAATTACCCCGTTTTTAAACAAAGCCTGAAATCGGAAAGCAGTATACTTGGAGTTACCGGGTCGTTTATCGGCTTTGGCCACAACGAAGGCCAGATGGGGCGCCGGTATAAATTTGACCATAAAGAAGAAACAGTAATCGAGTATCCGGTTGATGCCGGATTCTTGAATGTTTTAGGCATGCAACTCATTGCAGGGCGATTCTTCAATCCGGAAATAACTTCCGATTTCAGAACTGCAGTTATCGCAAACGAAGCCCTGGTGCAACAGGCTCTTGGAATTACGCCACAGGAAGCCGTAGGCAAAGAATTTACAAACGGCAAGGGGAACGACTCAAAAGTGATCATTGGTGTCAGCCGGAATTTTAATTTTGAAGATTTAACCCGAACCGTTCGGCCGCAAATGTTTATGTGTCCGGCCGACTTAAAACCGAATTCGCTGTTTGTACGCATCAATCCGGGAGATCCGTCAAAGGCCCTGAAGGCCATCACAGCTGCATGGGAAAGTATATCGCCCGATTTACCCATCAGATATAGCTTCCTGGACCAAAAGTTCAACGATTTCTATCAGAAGGAACAACGCTGGAGCAACATCGTTGGCTGGGCTGGCGGTATCTGCATCTTTCTGGCCTGCATGGGCCTGATTGGGCTTACTTCGCTGGCCGTTATCAACCGGACAACCGAAATCGGAATCCGCAAGGTAAACGGGGCACGCATCTCTGAAGTGTTGATTATGCTTAACCGCGACTTTGTGAAATGGGTGGTCCTTGCCTTTGTCATTGCCACACCTTTAGCCTGGTTTGCCATGCACAAATGGCTCGAAGGTTTTGCCTACAAAACAAACTTAAGCTGGTGGATTTTTGCCCTGGCCGGAATATTGGCGCTTGGAATTGCCCTGCTCACTGTAAGTTGGCAAAGCTGGAGAGCCGCCACGCGAAATCCTGTCGAAGCATTAAGATATGAGTAACGATGAGTATGGGCTTCACCTGAAGTGAAACACTGACTACGAAAAACATTAAAATTTAGAAGCCATGATGAATTACCAGATTCGATTAATATTCAGAAATTTCAAAAAAAACAGCAGTTCATTTTTCATTAATTTGATTGGATTAGCCACCGGATTTGCATGTGCGATACTGATTTTCATGTGGGTGGCTGACGAAATGAACGTGGATAAATTTCATGAAACCGACAAGCAACTGTACCAGGTTATAGAAAATCAGGCCATGTCGCAGGGTATTTTAACACAGGAATATACCCCGGATTTGCTTGCCCGGAATCTTGCTGCCGAATTTCCCGAAATAAAATACGCTGTAGCCGTTTCTCCGGCACGTATGTTTGGAAACTTTACAGTATCGGCTGACGATAATAACCTGTTAAAAGCCGCCGGTCAGTTTGCCGAACCCAATTTTTTCAAGGCTTTTTCATTCAAACTGTTGCAAGGTAGTCCGGAACAGGTACTTAGTGATAATAATGCTGTAGTTATTTCCCGAAAATTAGCCTTGTCGCTGTTTAAAACAACTGAAAACGTGATTGGTAAAACATTTCAGTGGCAGATACTGAACGTCAAGAAAAATGCAGTAGTATCCGGGATTTTTGAAGGGACCCCAGCCAATTCAACCGCTCAGTTTGATTTTGTGCTGAACTATGAGGCCTGGATTAATTTATCGGAAAACCTTGGACGGAGAATTCACTGGGGAAACCATGCCCCGCAAACCTTTATCGTGTTAAACGAAGGCACCGATGTAAAAAAGCTGAACAGCGAAATTTCAGGTTTTATGAAAACCAAACAAGGCGGTACGAATATTAGCCTGTTTGCAGTTCCCTACTCGCATCAGTATTTACATGGCAGTTACACCAATGGAGTTCAATCCGGAGGACGAATTGAATACGTCAGGTTGTTTTCGTTGATCGCCATTTTTATATTACTCATTGCCGGAATCAATTTCGTCAACCTCGCTACAGCCAAAGCCTCGAAACGATTTAGGGAAATTGGGGTCCGGAAGGTTGTTGGCAGCGGACGAAAGGCGCTGATCGTTCAATTTACCGGCGAAGCCATCATTTTAACATTCATGGCTATGGCTATTTCCATACTCATGGTTTGGTTTTTCATGCCACAATTTAACCTGATAACCGGTAAACAACTTCACCTGGTCTTAAGCGCCAGTTTTCTTTTACCCATCGTTGGCATTTGTTTGATAACAGGCATTTTAACGGGACTTTACCCGGCACTTTATCTTTCCGGCTTTAATCCTTTATCTATCCTGAAAGGCAAACCCAGCCGCTCTTCAGGAGAAATTTGGGCACGCAAAGGACTCGTTGTCTTTCAATTCGGAATTTCCGTCGTCCTCATCGCTTCAATGATAGTGGTTTACAGGCAGGTTCAGTTCATCCACAACAAAAACCTGGGCTATCAAAAAGACCACGTCATTTATTTCGCCAAAGAAGGAAATGTGGCACAAAAACTTCCAACGTTTATTGCCGAAGCCGAAAATATTCCCGGGATTGTCAATGCGTCGGATCTTTCGTCAAGCCTGGTCGGCAGTCCTTCCTCAACCTATGGCATGAACTGGGAAGGGAAAGACCCACAGGCTAACATTAATTTCGAAGTGATGCGGGCTGACGTTAACCTGATTGAAACCCTCAACATTGAATTAGCAGAAGGACGTAGTTTTTCGGATAAATTCAGCGATGAAAGCAGTAAAACAATTGTGAACCAGGCTGCCGTTGATGTTATGGGGCTTAAAAACCCCATTGGGCAAACCGTGAATTATAATGGCCAACAAAAGCAAATTATTGGTGTGGTAAAAAACTTCCATTTCCAATCGCTTCGCGAAAAGGTTAACCCTCTGACCATCATATATGATCCGAACAAGACGATGACGATAATGGTTAAACTAAAAGCCGGACAAGAGCAGCAGGCCATTGCTGAACTTAAAAGCCTATTTGCCCGGTTCAATCCCGGATTTCCATTCGACTACCAGTTTCTGGATGTTGCCTATCAAAAATTGTATGAAGCTGAAGAACGCGTTTCGGCATTATCAAAATATTTCGCCGGAATTGGCATCCTCATTTCCTGCCTTGGTTTATTCGGACTGGCTGCATACGCTTCGGAACAACGGCTGAAAGAAATTGGCATCCGAAAAGTAAACGGCGCCCAAATCACCGAGGTTATCGTTTTGCTAAACAGCGACTTTATAAAATGGGTAGCCATTGCATTTGCTATCGCAACACCCATTGCCTGGTATATTATGAACCGCTGGCTCGAAAGCTTTGCCTACCGGACTACTCTAAACTGGTGGATTTTTGCCCTTTCTGGCTTTCTGGCACTTGGAATTGCATTGTTCACAGTGAGTTGGCAAAGCTGGCGTGCAGCCACCCGAAATCCGGTGGAGGCATTGAGGCATGAATAAAATGTCAGAATCAGAAATTACAGGATGAAAAGATAAACAGGATATATAAAACACTGACAATAAACACAGTAAATACTTAATAAAATGATTTAAGTAAAGAATAATCCTGAAAATCACTTAATCCTGATTCAGACAATGAAAATGACAAATAAATATACAAAACCTGTCAAATATTTTGACAGACGAAGAAGTTAAAAAATAACATTAAATACTGAATATCAGATGATTTGTATTGTGGTATGGTTTCTGGAATTTCAAGAAACAAATATCAAAACCATTTGAAAACTCAAAGCCATGATTAAACATTTTCTGCGAAGTATTTACAGGAATATCCTGAAGAATAAAATGTCGAGCTTTTTAAACCTAACCAACCTGGTTTTTGGCTTCGGCACGTTCATCCTCTTTGCCAGCCTGGTGAGTTACGAGTTTAATTACGACACTTTTAACACCAATTACGACAATATCTACCGGGTTCAAACCAAACAGGAGGATTCCTACCCAACGAATTTCTGTACATATAGCCCGTCGGCTTTACGTTATCATTTATTAGCCGATTTGCCTGAAGTAGAAAAAGTGCTGCTGATGCGCGAAATTTCAGGGAACCAGGGTTCTGGTCAGTTTTTCACCCTGCCAGATGGTGCCCAACTGTACGAAAAATTGGGTTACTGGTGCGAAAACTCTATTTTCGACATCTTCACCCTCAAGGTAAAAGAAGGAACTACGGCCAACGCGCTCAGCGAACCCAATACCATTGTGATTACTGAAAAGCTTGAGAAAAAGCTTTTCCCGGAAGGCGGATCTGTGGGAAAACAGGTGATAATCGGGAAACGTTATCCGCTAACAGTTACCGCTGTTATTAAAGACTTTCCGGTAAATTCGGAACTTGAACCTTCGTACCTGATTTCGATGAGTACCTTCGAAACCCTTTCAGGACAAAAAGGGTTTCGCGACAACTGGACAGCCATCAACAACGACAACTTTATTCTCCTAAAAAAAGGCGCTGACCCCAAACTGGTCGATGCAAAAATCAAGGATGCATTCAAGAATGTGAAAGACTATGAGAAATCGACCCCTTACCTGCACCCCCTTTCGAAGATGCACTTGTCGCCAAACAGCCAACCCGATTATTACGTGGCCCTGTCGATCCTGTCACTGGCCGCCATACTGATGCTGGTTTTGTCGTGTGTCAACTATGTAAACCTTTCGCTGGCTAATTCAACCCAGCGTGCCTGCGAAATCGGGATAAAAAAAGTAGTTGGTTTTTCGAAAAAAGCAATTGCAGTCCAGTTTCTCGGAGAAACCATGCTATTTACTTTTGTGGCCATGATTCTGGGTATTGTTGCAGCCTTCCTCGCATTCCCGGTACTCAACGACATTCTGGATAAAAATATGGATTTTTCGGTCTTTTTTCAAGGTCACCTATTGCTTATTGTAATATTTGCCAGTTTGGTTGCCGGAATTCTTTCAGGTATTTATCCGGCGCTGATTCTTTCGTCGTACAATCCGGTTCGGGTACTTAAAGGCAAACTTTTCAACGACCGGGGAAAAACTTTCAGCACAAAAAAACTTTTAATAACCACCCAGTTTGCCATTTCGCTTTTCATGCTTATCGTTAGCCTGATCATGAATAATCATGTACAATTCATCCTGAATAAGGATTTGGGATTCGACGATAAAAACATCTTGTTTGCCGAAATGAATGTGAAGGACAAGGTTTCGTTCGAAACCGTAAAATCCCGGTTGGTGCAACATCCCGAAATTGTTGATGTTTCGATGTCGTCGACCATGCCCTTTAATGGAAACATCGGCGGTTATGTGACCTGGGAAGGGGCGATGCCCGACCAAAAAGAAATGATTTCGCGCAATTACGTGAACTACGACTTCATCCCAACCTACAACCTAAAAATGGCTTACGGGCGCAATTTTTCGACCGAATATCCTGCCGATAATCAGAGTTGCATCATTAACGAAACCGCGATGAAAGCATTTGGTTATGCCGATCCGATTGGGAAACAGTTGTTTCTTTACGGGAAAGCGTTTTCAATCATTGGTGTGGTCAAAGATTTTCATGCCTTTTCGGTTCACAATCCCATACCGAATTACATCATGTTTCTGAACGACAACGTGCTGATGGGCAGTAAAATGATAACGGCAAGATTTACTCCCGGGAACGGACAAAAAGCAAAACAAATCTTTGCAAGCGAACTGGAATCGGTTATGCCCAATGAACCTTTCGAGGTGAAAGATTTCAGGATCATTTTTTATACCGAAAACGCCTATTTATTCTGGAAAGCATTCGAAAAATTGTTCCTGATTTTTGCCATTGTTTCGCTTATTGTTTCATCCATCGGGTTGTTTGGGTTGATGCTTTTCACCATTAAACGGCGCACCAAAGAAATTGGTGTCCGCAAAGTTTTAGGCAGTTCGGTAGCGACGATCTACCGTCAACTATCATTCGAGGTATTCGCCTTGCTGGGAGGCGCCATCCTGGTTGCCTGTCCTGCCGCAGCTTTCATCTACAAAACAATGCCCGGAACTTATAAAGAACCACTTTCGATTACGATTTTTATTATCGGAATCATACTTATTGCCGTAATCGCCCAATTGACCATTAGTTATCATGTGCTAAAAATTGCCATGAGCAATCCGGTGAAGGCGCTGAGATATGAGTAGAACTCAGAATCTGGATTTGAAAGATTAAACGATTTACAGGATTAAAATAAAAAGAATATGGATAAAAAGATAGATGACGATCTGACCTATAAGATTATTGGATGCGCAATGAAGATTCACAATACGCTAGGCAACGGTTTTCAGGAAGTAATCTATCAACGTTGCCTGGCCATCGAATTGGAAAGAAACAACATTGAATTTGTACGGGAACAAGAGTTACCAATCTTTTATGAAGGTATTCATGTAGGAACACGAAGGGCTGATTTCATTGTTGCCGATGAGGTTATGGTTGAGCTAAAAGCAATAATAAAACTGGAAGAAGTTCACCTTGCTCAGGCATTAAACTACCTTACTGCTTACCAAATTGAAAAGGGATTGCTAATCAATTTTGGCTCAACAAGCCTTGAAGTAAAACGATTGTTTCGTAAACACTAATCCTGTAAATTCTTTAATCCATAAAATCCTGATTCAGACAACATTAAATAAGACAAAATGATACACTTAACCAACATCGACAAGTATTACGATTCGAAATTTCAGCGGACTTTCGTGCTGAAAGCCGTTAACCTGGAAGTAAAAGAAGGCGAATTCCTGAGCATCATGGGTCCAAGTGGCTCTGGGAAATCGACTTTGCTCAACATTATCGGACTACTCGACCAGCCTTCAGCCGGCGAATATTCGCTGTACGACAAATCGGTGCTCGATCTGAAAGAAAAAGCTAAGGTTGATTACCACCGCAATTTCATGGGCTTCATTTTTCAGGCTTACCACCTGATTGAAGAAATGACCGTCTACGAAAACATCGAAACACCGCTGATTTACAAAGGAGTAAAAAGTAAAGACCGTCAGGCAATGGTAGCCGACCTGCTCGATCGGTTCAACATGGTTGCCAAGAAAGACCTGTTTCCGCAGCAGCTTTCGGGCGGACAACAACAACTGGTTGGCATTGCGCGTGCCATTATTGGCAAACCCAAGCTTTTGCTGGCTGACGAGCCTACCGGAAACCTGCATTCGTTGCAGGGCGAAATGATCATGGAAACCCTTCAGCAGCTGAACAACGAAGGAATGACCATCATCCAGGTAACTCACAACGAAAAGTTCGCTGAATACGGGAAACGCATCATCCGGCTGGAAGATGGGATTATCCGGAAAGATGTTGCCAGCAAGATTGTATTTGCAATCTAAAACTGTCCTAAACTGTGATTTTTGTGATTAAATGATTCCACTGATTTTAAAAATCAGAAAATCAAAGTCTTCATAAAATCAAGTGAATCAAAGTTCCGACAATTTTAACTCTAACAAATTCGGGCCATGCAAAACATTTTTAAATCAACCTATCGGAATTTCGTACGGAAACCGGCAACCAACCTGATAAACTTGGTTGGCTTGGCCGTGAGTTTGGCGTTGGTGATCATCCTGTCGGTTTATTCGTACAGCGAACTGACTACCGACAGCAAGCATAAAAATGGCGACCGGGTTTATTTGTTTTCAGACCTTGTAAATGGGAGGGTTAATGCGCCTGCCGTTCTGAAGACCCAAATCGATCTGAATATTCCTGAAGTTGAATCAACAGTGACAGTTTCCGGTCCGTGGGACAATCCTGTCTTTCAGGTAGAAGGTCGCGATCCGATAGAATCGGACATTATTACTGCCGACCCTGGGTTCTTTAAACTATTCACATACGAAGCTGTTGAGGGGAACTTAGCCTCCGCGCTAAACGACCCCATGACCGTTGTACTTACCAAGCCACTGGCTGACAAGCTGTTTGGCAAGGAGTCGGCCATCGGTAAAACATTAAAAATCGACAATAAGAATGTGCTTACTGTTACTGCTGTTATAAAAGTTCCGCAGGTTAAAAGTGCATTGTCGTTCAACGCGATTACCTCAAATGCTTCCCGAAAAACCATTTATCCGAACGAAGGCGAGTTTGAAGATTGGGGCTACTGGAATTTTCAACTGTTTGTGCTTTTAAAACAGGGTATAAATCCTGATGATGTTTCAAACCGAATCTCAAAACTATTTCCTGACTACAACAAGCAGAAAGAAAACTACGATTTACTGAAACTGAACCCATTGAAACAAGTTTACTTTTCAAAATTCTCGCTTTACGGAGACGCTTACCTAAAATGCGGCGACAAAAAAAAGGTAATGATTTTGCTAATGGTCGCGGCTTTGGTTTTGATTATCGCACTGGTCAACTTCATCAATATTTCTTCGTCGCAATGGATCGAGAAAATAAAACAGACAGGTGTGTTAAAAGTAATTGGCGCAGATAAAACCTCGATATTGAAAAGTGTTCTTACCGAAGCATTTATTTTGTTCCTGATGGCGCTCTTTCTGGCAATTCTGATCGTTCAGCTTTTCTACCCCTTTGTGAGCAATTTTACAGGGATTCGTTTCAGCCCCTCGTTGCTCTATAAGCCTTCGTTCCTGATTGCTTCCATTGGCGGAGTCTTTCTTCTAAGCCTGATTTTCAGTATCGTTCCGGCCATGCGCATTTCGTCGTCGAAAGCAGTCGATAACCTGAAAAAATCATTCGATTCCGGAAAATCTAAGTCCGTTTCAAGAGGGATATTGGTGACAACCCAATTTGCGATAGCTATTGTGCTGATTGCCTTTACGGTGCTGGTACAAAAACAGGTCGATTTTGGGAGCAGTAACTTTGGATTCGATAAAGAAAACATCATAGGGATAAAACTCACACCTCAGTTAATGGCGAAGAAAGATGTGCTGAAGAAGCTCATTCAGGACAACCCAAATTCAGGCAAAGTTTCTTTTACTCAATACTTTCCCGGTAGGCTTAACGAACACTGGTCTTCAACTCAGGAAATAAACGGCGAAAAAAAACAGCTTAGTTTCGACACGTTTAATGGCGATGCCAATCTTTTGTCTATCCTTGGTTTGCAATTGGTAGAAGGTGGCTTTTATTCTGATGATTTGGCAACCGACACCAAGAAAATGGTGGTGAACGAGACCTTTGTTCGCGAGCATAAAATGGAAAATCCCATTGGTGCCAAATTCGTAATGGGGTTTGGCCCAAATCCCCCGCTTTCTGAAATTGTGGGAGTTGTGAAAGATTTTCATTACAAGCAGGTTAATGTGCCTATTGGTTCGCTGATCATAAAAAATGACACGTACGATTCATACTGTCTGGTAAGTACTTTTACACGGAACTTCAAATCGCTCAGTAGCTTCATACAATACGTTAAAAATGAAACAAATAAACTTTCTCCTTCTTTTCCGGTCGAAATCAGCTTTCTTGATCAGGCTGTTGAAAACATGTATCAATCAGAACTTCAGTTCAGGCGCACATTTACGCTTTTTGCCGGGTGCGCCATTGTGATTTGTTGCCTGGGAATTTTGGCCATGTCGTTGTTTGCCTGCCAGCGCCGGATAAAAGAAATCGGCATCCGAAAAGTAAACGGGGCACGTGTTTCAGAAGTGATGGCCATGCTTAACCGCGACTTTGTGAAATGGGTAGCCATCGCCTTTGTTATTGCCACTCCTATCGCATACTACGCCATGAACAAGTGGCTCGAAAGTTTTGCCTACAAAACTGAACTCAGCTGGTGGATTTTTGCGCTTTCAGGAACAATAGCCCTAGGGATTGCCTTGTTGACGGTAAGCTGGCAAAGCTGGAAAGCGGCAACAAGGAACCCGGTGGAGGCATTGAGGTATGAATAGTATTTTACCATTACGAGACAGATGACAAAATATTCTTTGAAATAAAGAACGAATAGTAAATCAAACTATGAAAACAGTGCAACTTAAAATCGCGAAGGCAATCTCCTTTATTGGTCATCCCTTGCTTACCATACCACTATTCGTGGCTGTAATGATGTTTGCATTTGAAGATTTTGAAAAAGCGCTGCTGAATTCAACATTGATTATCGGGTGTATTTTCTTGCCCTTATTTCTTCGAATTTATGTCAAATTCAAAAACGGAACTTACACCAATTTCGATGTTTCAGACCGGATACAACGAAAAACGTTATATACTTTTATCATTCCTTTAATGGTCGTTGTAACAGTTATCTCATTCAAAATCAATCCAGGTTCTAACTTCAGTATAAGTGTATTATTTGCCACTATACTTATAATTTTATCACAGATTTCGAACTTGTATATAAAGAGCTCGCTTCATGTATCACTGAATATTTACCTCTCCGCACTTATCCTGATGGTTGATCTCCGGATCGGGTTTGCTGTATTTCTGTTCTCCGGATTAATCGCCTGGTCGAGAATTGTATTGGGACGACATACCTTGAAAGAAGTGGCATTCGGCAGCTGCATCGGGCTTGTTATAAGCATTACCATGCTCTATGCCGAAGGATTTATAAAAGAATTAAACCTATAGACTAAAGCCTGACTTATGCGAAACATATTCAAATCAACCTACCGGAATTTTGTCCGGAAACCAGCAACCAACTTAATTAATTTACTTGGTCTAGCCATTAGTCTGGCCCTGGTTATTATCCTTTCGGTGTATGCGTACAGCGAGTTGACTACCGATAATTACCACAAAAACGGCAAGCGCGTTTTCCTGTATTCTGATGTGAACAATTTACCCCGGATTTATACTCCAGGTGTGCTGAAAGACAATATCGACCTGAGTGTTCCCGGCGTGGAATCGACCGTTCGCATTGCCGGAACCTGGGAAGCACCGGTTTTCCAGATTGCAGGTAAAGATCCCATTACTTCTGACCTGATTTTTGCTGATGAAGATTTCTTCAAACTCTTTACTTACCAAGTAGTTGAAGGCAACCCTGAACTGGCGCTGAAAGAGCCAATGACCGTGGTAATCACCCAAACCTTATCGGAAAAACTTTTTGGCAAAGAAAGTGCAGTGGGAAAATCCCTGAAACTGAATAACGAAAAAGAACTCACCATCAAGGCGGTGGTTGAAGATCCGGTGGCCAATTCGAGCCTTTCGTTCAGTGCCCTAACATCGATGTCCACCCGAAAAGTAATCATGCCCAACGAAGCCGAGTTTAAAGTGTGGCCATTCTGCCTTTTCCAAACTTTTGTTCTGCTGAAAGAGGGAACCAGTCCGGACGAAACGGCCAAAAAGATTGCCGCTCTTTTCCCCGGCGAGATGCGAGCCAAAGAAACAGCGGCCCAATTAACCCCGCTCAAAAAGCTTTACTTTTCGCAATTCGCCTTGTTTAATGGCAATTACCTGAATTTCGGCGATCAGAAAAAAGTGATGATTTTGTTGCTGGTAGCAGCTTTGGTACTCATCATCGCGCTGGTCAACTTCATTAACATTTCGGCTTCGCAATGGCTCGAACGAATCAGGCAAACCGGGGTGATGAAAGTCAACGGAGCAAGCCGTACAACCTTACTTTTCCAGGTTGTTTCCGAAGCATTTCTGTTTTTCCTGATTTCGCTGTTTTTTGCCATCCTGCTGATTCACATTTTTGCGCCGTACATTTGCAATTATACCGGGATTCAGTCTAATCAACAACTGATTTATTCGACCGGATTTTTGGGAATCGCCCTAGCCACAACCCTGACCTTGAGTTTAATTTTCAGCATCATTCCAGCCCTTCGCATTTCGTCGTCAAACGCGATTGACAACCTCCGCCGGGCGGTTGAACCACGCACCAAAAATTCAGTTTCAAGCGGAATTCTGGCGACTGCACAATTTACCATTGCCATCGTTTTAATTGCCTTCACGATTTTGGTGCAAAAACAGGTTAACTTCGGAAGCAGTAATCTGGGCATCAATCAGGACAATGTCATCGGAATCAAATTAACTCCTGAACTGATGGGCAAAAGAGAGGTCCTGAAGAAAATGCTTCTTGAAAAACCTTCAGTTGGAAAAATCTCCTTTTCACAATATTATCCAGGCCAGCCACTTTCGTATTGGGAAACCAAAATGGATGCCACTGGTGAACCCAAACAACTGAGTTACGACACCTTTGGGGCCGATGCCGGTTTTTTCGAAACAATGGGTCTGCAATTGATTTCAGGGCGCTTCTATTCCGAAGACCTTTCGACCGATGCCAATAAAGTGGTGGTGAACGAAAGCTTTGCCCGCGAGAATAAACTGCAGAACCCGTTGGGCGTTAAATTTTTCAGCATGAACGGCAGTGTTTGCGAAATTATTGGCGTGATCAAAGATTTCCATTACAAGCCCGTAAATAAGCCCATTCTGCCTTTGGCTATCCGGAATGAACCATTTGCCTCCTACTGTCTGGTTAACCTTAAAACATCGGATTATTCGGCATTAAACAACGCCATTCTCGATATCAGGAAAAGTGCCACCGGGTTATCGCCTTCTTTCCCAGTCGAAATCAGTTTTCTGGATCAGGCTATCGAAAATCTGTACCAGTCGGAAATCCAGTTCCGACGCACCTTCTCGCTGTTTGCGGGTTGCGCCATTGTGATTTGCTGCCTGGGAATTTTAGCCGTTTCGCTATTTGCCTGCCAACGTAGGGTAAAAGAAATCGGCATCCGCAAAGTAAACGGAGCGCGCATTTCGGAAGTGATGGCCATGCTCAACCGCGACTTCGTGAAATGGGTTGCCATTGCCTTTGTAATTGCAACACCCATTGCATACTTCGCCATGCACAAATGGCTCGAAAGTTTTGCCTACAAAACCGAACTAAGCTGGTGGATTTTTGCTTTGGCCGGAGTACTGGCTTTAGGAATTGCCCTGCTCACAGTAAGTTGGCAAAGCTGGAAAGCAGCAACAAGGAATCCGGTGGAGGCATTGAGGTACGAATAATCTTGAACTTTGATTTTTGTGATCAAATGATTACACTGATTTTGAAAACTAGAATAATCAAAGTCATCACAGATATCAGATGAATCAAAGTTCAGACAATTTCAACGTCCATCAGGGAATCAATCAAATCAACGCTCAAACAAATGGATTGAAGAAATTAAAATATTAGCGAAACATATGAACTCAACCAACTGGAAAATATCAGCACGAAATCTGCTCAGACACAAGTCGCTTACCTCGATTAACATTCTGGGACTGGCCGTCGGGCTGGCTTCCTCAATCCTGATTTTAATGCATGTAGCATACGAATACAGCTACGACAAAAACTGGGAAAAGGCTGATGATATTTACAGGATAAGCTATACGCGCTATCAGAATGGAGAACTTAGTTTTAAAAGTGCCCGAACGCTGGAAGGAATGGCTCCCGTTTTAAAAGAAAAGGTGCCAGAGGTGATTGGGAGTACCCAGCTTTTTAAAGATGTGGTGACGGTTTACAACGAAGATAACCAGATTGCTGACATTCAGATGTATGTAGCTGATTCCACTTTTCAAAGTGTATTTAAACTCGACTACATCGACAAGAAAACCGATAATCCCTTAATTCCGCTCTATTCCTCGATTATTTCCGAGTCAGCCGCACTTAGCTTGTTTGGAACCACCGATGCGGTTGGAAAATGGTTCAAAGTATGCCAGGGATGGCGTTTTTGTGTGACCGGTGTTTACAAAGATTTGCCATCGAATTCACATATCTCGTTCGATATTTTACTGAGTCTGCAAACCTATTACCACTATTATCAAAACTGGGACGATGCAACTGGCTCGGAAGTCATCAAAAACCCGAAAGCTTACATCCTAAATAAACAGATTACAAGCTGGCAATATGGATATAGCGGATGGTACAGTTATCTTTTACTTCAGTCAGGAACCGATCCGAAACAAATTGAATCGAAAATCGCTCAAATCGGGGTTGACTATACCCAAAAGATTAATCAAAACAATGGCAAAGCAGAGTTTCAGCTCCAACCAATAAAAAGCATTCACCTGAATTCGCACCTTGATAATGAAATGAAAGCCAATGGCGATCGCAATTCAGTCATGGCGATGGTGTTTATAGCTCTGGTAATTCTGGTTATTGCCTGGATCAACTTTGTAAATCTTACACTGATCCGGGCCGTTGAACATGCCAAATCCATCGGAATCCGGAAAATGGCCGGTGCCATGAAAAAACATTTGGTTTTCCAATTCCTGACTGAGGCATTGATTACCAATCTGATTAGTGTTTTTATCGCATTGGGATTGGTGTTTCTTCTGAAAAACTGGTTCTCATCGCTCAGTAATCTCCCCATTATCGCCTCAATCGGATGGAATTACACTTTGATTTTGATAACGATCATTTTGGCTGGAGTGCTGATTTCAGGACTTTACCCAGCGCTGTATCTTTCATCTTACAAAGCCATTGATTTGTTTAAAGGAATTCACACTACGGTGACTAATTCGCTTGATTTGCGGAAATTCCTGGTGGTTGCTCAGTTTGCAGCATCCATATTCCTGATTGCCGGAGTAATCACTGTTTTCAAGCAAATCAGTTACATGAAATCGCGCGATCTGGGAGTGAATATTGAACGAACCCTGGTTACTTTCTCGCCTCCAACTCAAATCGGACGGCCTCAGCGGATGAGTAAACTGAATGCATATAAAGAACAGATCAGGCAAACTGCAGGTGTGGAGTCGGTTGCAACCTCCTCGATTCTACCGGGGAAAGAAATCTTATGGAAAAAACAGGATGTTCGAAAAGTAACCGATCAGCCCAATACGACCAATGTATTTGCATACGCCTATGTCGATTACGACTTTATACCGACTTTTAACCTGAAACTGGTTGCCGGACAAGGCTTTTCGCGTGAAGAAAATGAAAGCAACAATACGATGATCGTGAATGAATCGGCGATGAAACAATTGGGTTATTCCGGTCCATCATCCACCATAAACTCATTCGTAAAGGTTGGAGATAAAGATTTTAAAATCATTGGTATCCTGAAAGATTATCACCACGAATCGCTCCGGAAGGAAATTAAACCGATTATTTTCTTTTATGGATACAAATGGATGTCGGATATTGGTTATTATTCCATCAAAGTTAATTCTGCCAATCTGGATCAAACCATTGCCCAAATCGAAAAAATCTGGAAGCAAACCTACCCTGAAGATCATTTTCAGTACTTTTTCCTCGACGATGAGTTTAATGCGCAATACAAAGCCGATCAGGCATTTGGGCGGGTATTTACTTTATTCACCTTTCTAGCCATTTTCATTGCAGCCATAGGGCTCTTTGGCCTTGCAGTCTATTCAGCCAAACAGCGCACAAAGGAAATTGGAGTTCGAAAGGTAAATGGTGCCAGGGATTCTGAAATCCTGATCATGCTGAATCGTAATTTTGCCAAATGGGTTGTTCTGGCCTTTGTAATTGCCACTCCACTATCCTGGTTTATTCTGACTAAATGGCTCGAAAATTTCGCCTACCAAACCAATTTAAGCTGGTGGATTTTTGCCGTGTCTGGATTAATCTCATTGACTATTGCAATTATTACGGTAACCTGGCAAAGCTGGAAAGCTGCAACGAGAAACCCAGTTGAAGCGTTAAGGTATGAATAAAAATGTCAGAATCAGGATTTATAGGATAAAAGGATGAATAGGATTTGAAAAGATATTCTGAAAATCTTTAAATCTGGTTAATCCTGATTCAGACAATATATAAAGTTTAAGACAATTTAAACGATACTGCCATGTTCAGAAATTTTCTCAAAATCGCACTGCGCTACCTTTGGCGCAACAAAACCTACAGTATTCTCAATTTTGTGTGCCTCACTTTTGGGCTAACCTGTGCCATTGTGGCCGTGCTTCAAATATCGAATTCGTTTATCTTCGACAAGTTTCATAAAAACTACAACCGCTTGTACACGGTTGATGCTTACGTAACTTACTTTAACGGCGACCAGTTTCCGAAAGAATACCTTTCGGCCTCGCTCACCGATGTACTGAAAGCAAACGCTCCTGAAATCGAAGAAATGACCCGCGTGGCTGAGCGCGACTTTTCATTCGTGAGTGGCAATAAAACATTTACCGAGAATGGATATTTCGCCGATAGCAACTTCTTCAACGTGTTTTCATTTCCCCTCATTCAGAACAATACAAACGTTTTGAACGAACAAAACTCGATTGTAATTTCGGAATCCATGGCCATGAAATTCTTCGAAACAACCGATTGTGTTGGAAAAACACTGGTGATGAAAGACAGCGAAAAGCAGGAAGCTTTCAATGTTTCCGGAGTATTCAGGAGGGTTCCCCGGCAGTCGGTTATGCAATTCGATTTTGTGATTCCGTTTACCCGGTTTCTGGCCGACAACAGCTGGGCTCTCGAAACAGGAGCAACTGCAAACACAACCTGGGCGTTACTTAAAAATAACGTCAACCCTCAACAAGTCGAATCGAAAATCAAAAACCTGATCAAGAGCCAGGAGGCCACGTTGAATCAGGAGCTTTTTCTTTTTCCGCTGAAAGATAAAATCATGTATTCGTATTCCCGTGGGAAACGGGTTTGGCGCGAAATGCAAAACGTGGTCATTGTTGGCGCGGTTGGGTTCGCCATTCTGCTGATCGCCTGCTTCAACTTTATTAACCTGGGCATTGCCCTCAACATCCGCAGATACCGAGAAGCAGGTATCAAAAAGGTTTCCGGGTCTAGTAAATCGGGCATTGTCATTCAATTTCTGGGCGAAACGTTCATCCTCACATTTTTAAGCCTGGTCACTGCAATTCTCTTGGTTAACCTGCTGATTTCCGGTTTTAATACGATGTTTTACAACGATATTCAATTTAATCTGATCAGTCTCCGGATGATCTTGTTTTTCATTGCGGTAGCCACTTTTACCGGATTAGCTTCCGGGTTGTTGCCTGCGCTGTATCTCGCATCGTCGAATCCGATCAATGTGCTGAAAGGCAAACTGACCACCAGTCACAGTTTTAGCGTCTTCAGGCAGGGGTTGATTGTATTTCAGTTTGCCATACCAATCATCCTGATCATTTGCATGATGGTGATAAAAACCCAGGACAGGTATATGCGAAACTACGATTTGGGCGTGGATCAGGACAAACTAATTATTCTGGATAACCCGGAGAACATTCAAAAACATGCTGAAAGCGTAAAAGCTGAACTGCGCGCCATTCCTGAAATTAGCGCAGTAAGCTATACCAACTGCATCCCGGCGCGTGGAACCAGGCCTTCGAGCGACATTACCTGGGAAGGAAAAGATGCATCGGAAAAACTTCATTTCTGGTGTGTGAATACCGACTTCGATTACAACAAAACGGTAGATATTAATTTGGTTGAAGGACGTTTTTTTAGCTCTTCTTTTTCGTCCGATTCTGCCAGCTACCTGATTAACGATGTGGCCGCCAATGTGATGAAAAACAAAAATCCGGTTGGCTCTCAAATTACCGTTGAAGGCAAAAAAGGAACCATAATCGGTGTTTTTAAAGATTTTCATGTTGTCGATCTGGCGGGGCCAATTGTTCCCACCATTATGCGCATCAAAACCAACGACAATCCAACAGTACTGATTAAATATTCCTCCGGAAGTTTTCCAGCTATTGCCGATAAAATCAGCAAGGTGTATAAACATTACGAGCCTGATGCTGCACTTTATCAACCTCGCCTGTACCGCGACCTCGCGGCTATTTCTGAGTTGACGGTACCATCAAACCTGATCGGTTTGGCGTTCATCATTGCCCTTTCGCTGGCTTGCATGGGCTTGTTCGGATTGGCATCATTCACTTCTGAAAGCCGCACGAAGGAAATCGGAATCCGGAAAGCCAACGGTGCAACCACCATCTCCATTGTAAGGCTTTTGTTGGGCAACTATACCAAATGGCTGACAATCGCGTTCCTGATCGCCTTGCCATTAGCATTCCTGCTGGGCAATATCTTTCTCGGAAGGTTCTATTTTCATACGCCAATGCCGTTATGGGCTTTTCTGGTCGGACCAATCTTCGCTTCGGTCGTTGCACTTTCAACTGTCAGTTCACAAACATGGAGAGCAGCTAGCCGAAATCCGGTGAAATCGCTGAGGTACGAATAAAAATGTTTCACCCCAAATCTTGAAGTATATAGTGAAAATTAGGTGTAACAAAACAAAAAATATGGCGTCTATAGATACGATAATCCTATTTAAACAATTAAAAAACTAGTTATGAAAATTCTGACTAATATGAAAATGTACCCGATGATTGTATTGCTCATATCGCTACTTTCAATGAATGGATTTTCGAAGGATGACCAGCCTACTATCACAAAGACCTTTGAGATGAAAGAGCCTGGCTCACTCAACGCCTCATCTTCGGGTGGAGGAGTAACTGTTCAGACACACGATCAGCCCCAGGTAGTTATACAGGCATTTGTGCGGAAAAATGGAACCATATTATCTCCAACCGATCCAATGGTGAAAGAGGTTTTGGAAGCATTCGATCTGAATTTTTCAAAAAGTGGTTCAGCTATTAACGCAATTGTCGAACGCAAGTCGCGCATGAACTTCTGGAATAATGTAGGTATTTCATTGACTATTATTGTTCCGAGGGAAATGTCGTGCAAGGTTTCGTCAAGCGGAGGTGGTGTAAAAATTTCAGGAGTGAAGGGAACGCACGATTTCTCCAGCAGCGGCGGCGGTGTACATCTGGAAAATGTGACTGGCAACACTAAAGCAACGTCGTCGGGTGGCGGCGTGCATGTAGCGAAACAGAACGGGGATATCCGTTTAAGTTCGAGCGGAGGTGGTGTTTCTTTAGATGATGCACAGGGAAGCGTTTATGCGCATAGTTCGGGTGGAGGTGTAAGTCTGAAGAATATTCATGGTAATGTGGATGCCAGCAGCAGTGGTGGCGGAGTAAATGTTTCCGGAGAGTGCGCTTCGGTAAAAGCCAAATCCAGCGGTGGATCAGTTCATGTTGATATCAAAAATTTAAGCAAAGAATTAAACCTTGAATCCAGCGGTGGTGGAGTTGATGCACTCATTCGCAACGGTAAAAATCTTGGCCTCGATCTGGATTTGCAATCGGACAGGGTAAACATTGAACTTCAGAATTTTTCCGGAAAATCGGAGAAAAACCGTGTAAAAGGGACAATGAATAATGGAGGAATTCCGGTTTACATGCATGCCTCAGGAGGAAACGTAAATGTGCGGTTCGAAGAATAGCAGAAAGTGAAAATAAGCGGATCAAAAACTTTAATTGCATAAAATGAATGGCTATGATTGGAGATTACTTTCGATCATAGCCATTCAAAAAATCAGGGGAATCATAGTTCCCGACTATATAATTATTTGATTCGGGTCCTCTCCCATCCGGACATTTCGGTCCAGTTTGTCGATCAGAGCCACATCTTCTTCGGCCAGTTCAAAGTCGAAAACAGCAGCATTGCTGATGATTCGTTCAGGAGTAACCGATTTCGGAATGGTGACCACTCCTTTCTGAATGTCCCACCGCAAAACGATCTGGACCGGCGATTTCCGGTATTTTTCAGCCAACTCCTGAAGCAATTCAATTTCATTCACCCGGCCTTTCATAATCGGGCGCCATGCTTCGGGCTGAATCTGGTTTTCGCGACAGAATTTCAGCAATTCGGGCTGTACCAACTCCGGATGAAACTCAAACTGGTTGACCATTGGCTTAATGCGCGAATTTTCCATCAGCCGTTTCAGGTGAGGAATCAGAAAATTGCAAACTCCAATGGCGCGAATTTGTCCTTTTTCGTAAAGTTCCTCCATGGCCCGCCAAGTTTCAAACGTGGTACCCGTTTGCGGCCAATGAATCAGGTAAAGATCGAGGTAATTGATTTGTAACTTTTCAAGGCTGGTTTCAAAAGCCTTAATGGTTGAATGATAACCCTGATCGCTGTTCCAGACTTTAGTGGTCAGGAAGATTTCTTCGCGCGCAACACCACTTTCGATGACTGCCTCGCCCACACGATGTTCGTTTTGGTAATAGGTAGCCGTATCGATGCTTCGGTAACCAGCCTGAAGGGCATATTCGATAGCTGCCGCAACCTCAGAACCTGAACCAGCCCGATGAACGCCAAGTCCCAGCCAGGGCATTTCAACCCCATTGTATAATTTCGTTGTTGGTATTTTTGTATCAGCCATTAATCCTGAATTTTAACGAGATTACAACTTTCCGAATATCCCAACGATTGTGCGGTGAAATTTGTGAAACGACTTAACCGGCGGAGCATACATCATGATGCATTTCTTAGAAACTACCGGTAATTTTAACTGATCAATCGTTTCCTGAACTTCAGCCGACCAGGCACCCTGCTGCAACCAAATGTTTTTCAGGCCAATTTGTGCGGCTTCTTCCAATACCGGAGGAACATTTTTAGGTGGAATGGAAATCCACACACCATCCACCTTTCCGCTTAAACTTTTTAAATCGGGATAACAGATCATTCCATCAATTTCTTTAGCATCCGGATGGACCGGGAAAATTTCATACCCTTTTGCCTTCAACTCTTTACTGGCCATGTTGCCAAATTTTTTACCTGAACGCGACATGCCAACAACAGCTATTCGCTTTGAGCCGACGAAATTATCAATCAACGGATTCATAGGTTGAGTTTTAAAGTTTTGGTGAATTTACGGCTTTTGAAGCAAGTCATCATTAACATGTAATGGATTTTGATTAGTTAAATTTTTAAAATCAAAGTCCATCATTAGATCAGAAGAATCAAAGTTTAGACAACTTCTCCTGAATCTCTTTCAACACTTTCCTTGAAGCCAGAAAAATAGCCGGTTTTCCGGAAAGTGGGTTATTTTGGGTAACAACTACGGTTTGATAAACATCCTCAATATTTTGGAAAGTGAGTACCTCTTCAGGAGTTCCCTGTGTGTGTATTTTGCCCTGATTAACCAGAATCAGACGGTCGCAGTATTCCGAAGCCAGGTTCAGGTCGTGAATTACCATCAACACTGAAAGTCCCATTTCCTGATTCAACTGCTGCAATACATTCAGGATATGAACCTGATGGGTGATATCGAGGTGCGAGGTAGGTTCGTCGAGCAAAAGAAGCTGTGGTTGCTGGGTCAGGGCGCGGGCAATACCGGCCAGTTGCTGCTCACCGCCGCTCAATTCCGACATCAGCTGATCCTTAAAACGCCAGGTATCAGTCATTTCCATGTATTTGCGGGCAATTTCGAAATCGTCGTCTGTCTCGAAAAAATTGAACCGGCTGTGGTATGGAATCCGTCCCATCAAAACGTAATCTTCCACGCTCATGTCGCCCGCTTCGATAAACTGACTGACAATGGCAATGTTCTGCGCCCGTTCACGCAACGAAAACGACTTCAGGTTTTTATCCGAAAGCAATATTTTTCCTGATTTCAGGCCCAATATTCCTGTAATTGCACGGAAAAGCGTAGTTTTTCCCGATCCGTTGGGGCCAATAATTCCGGCAAACGAACCTCGTGGAATCTCGAAATTGATGTCGGACAACTGGAATTTTGGATATCCACAACTCAGGTTTTGTATGGTTAGGATGTTGCTCATCGGCTTTTATTGAGTGAACGGATGGATCGACGACTCATCATCAGCAAAAACACAACTCCGCCAACAATTCCGGTAATTACGCCAATCGGAAGTTCGTTCGGTGAAATAATAGTTCGGGCAATCACATCCGACAATACCAGGAAAATAGATCCCGACAGGAAAGAACTGACCAGCAAAATACGGTAGTCGGAACCCACCAGAATGCGCATCAGGTGCGGAATAATAAGCCCGACAAAGCCGATTACACCCGCTACTGCCACAGAGACTCCGGCTAGCAACGAGGCCATCAGAAATAAAAGTTTGATGGCGGTATCGGTATTAACTCCAAGGTGTTTGGCTTTTTCCTCACCCAATCGCAACGCATTAAGCGGCTGTACAAACAGGTACGAAACCACAAGCGAGCAAACTGAAAGTATGAGTGTGATGTATATCAGCGACATATCGGGTTCGTCCAACGAACCCATGATCCAGAAAATAATGCCGTGAAGATTTTCGGAGCTCGTGGTGGCCATCAAAAGCATCATCGACGATGACGCGATGAAACTGATCATCACCCCGGTAAGCAGCATGGTTTGAATATTCACCCTGCCGTTGCGGGTGCTGATGGTGTAAACCAGAAAAATAATCAGGAACGATCCGGCAAAACCGGCAACCGGCAGCACAAACGACCCAATGAGTTGATGCAATCCGAAGACAATGGCAAATGCAACGCCCAGTGATGCTCCCTCCGGAAATTCCCGAGTGTATAAGGCTCAACCAGCGGATTTCGGTAAACACCTTGCAACAAAATACCTGAAAGGCTGAGCGCCCCGCCAACAGCAATCCCGAGCAGCACACGCGGAAACCGGATTTGGCTCAATATGGTGTATTCCATGCTTTCGTGCCCTTTCCCAAGAATGCTGAAAATGTCCATGAAACCCAAGTTCATTTCGCCAACTGAAAGCGACAAAACCACCGAAGCAATCAGCAGGACAAGCAATCCCGCCAAATAGAGCGACCATTGAAGGTATTTTTTCTGCATGCTCAAAACTACATAACTAATTGATGATTTATTACTGATGAATGATGATTTTCAACTTTAGGCACTCTAGTTCACACCAAACTTTAGGCACTTTTTCAGTACATCAGCTTGATCATTTCTTCCAGCGCATCCACAAACAAAATCGGGGTAGGACTGCAAGTTTTGTCGGCATCGAGAATAAAAATCTTCTTGCTTTTGCTTGCCGAAAGTGACCGATAACCTAGCCAGGTATCTTTCTCTTCCTGAGCCACAATTCCCATGGTAACGATAAAAATCACATCCGGATTTTGCTTCAAAACATATTCGCGGGTAACGCTGCCCAGTTTTAAACCGGTAGCTGAGTTTTTCCCTCCCGAAAACCGGATAAAATCGTCCATAAAAGTATCAGGAACAGCACAAAACAAAGGCTTTGCACCAATCTGGATAAACACGTTTGGATTTTTCCCGGAAGGAATGCTTGCTTTCAACTTGGCCAGCCGGGCATTTTGTTGATCAACAATCGCTTTGGCTTTGGAGCCTTGTCCGACCAGTTCGCCAATCTGGATAAAGTATTTGCAAATCTCTTCGAACGATTTTGGATAAGGTTGCAACACCACTTTGATTCCCAGTTTCTTCAGGTTATCGATGGTTTCGGGCTTGTTTAGCGACGAGGCAATCACTACATCCGGTTTCAGAGTCAGCGTTTTTCGATGTTCACGCTCATGGCGTTGGCTACCACCGGAATATGATCGGATGCCTCGACCGGACAAAAGCTGGTGCAGCCGACCAACCGACTCTGTTCGTCCATCAGGTATAAACTTTTAGTCACCCATGGAACGAGCGAAACAATGCGTTTGGCCTGCTGTGCCTGAACAGCAAGCTGGCACAACAAAACAGCAATCAGAATAGATAAATTCTTTCTCATCTTAAACATGTTATTCCGGAAGAAATGAAATGGAAACAGCAGTTGCCCATCACCGATCTTTTTTCCCGAAGATTCGACTAAACTAATTTTGAACTGGCAGGTCTTCTGGCTCGCCTCACTTTTTGCGGCCTTCCCGTCGCGATGAATCGGAACAGTGGCGGGGATAGCAAAAAGTATTTATTTAAGGCTTACAGCTGCGGGTACAGCTCCGGTATCGCACCGGATTCCCTTTTCAGACTTACTCCCGAAAAACAGGAAGTTCGTCAACCAAGTCGCTGCAAAAGTAGAAAATAATTAGGAGGAACTGAGAATCAAATTACCCTTTTATCATATCGAGAATGATGGGTTTTAACCCGCTGAAGAAAAACTCCACGGCGATCACCATGACAATCAATCCCATCAGGCGCATCATTACGTTGATGCCCGTTTGTCCGAGTATTTTCAGGATGCGCGATGAGCTGTAAAAAACAAGGTAGGTGATAAACATGACCAGTAGAATTATACCGAAAAGAATAATCTTCCGGGTCAAGGTCGAGGCATCTTCCATCAAAACAATAGAGTTGGTAATGGCGCCGGGACCGCAAATCATCGGAATAGCCAGAGGAGTTACCGAAATATCGTTCACGTAGGTTTTTACTTCCGAATCTTTAATTTTCACCTGACCGAGCCGCGCCTGAAGCATATCCATGCCCATGATAAAAAAGATGACACCGCCAACTACCCTGAAACTATTAACCGAAATGCCGAAGAATTTAAAGAGCAATTGCCCCGAAAGTGCGAAAATGATGATGGTGATCAAGGCAACAATCGATGCTTTCCGGGCAGTCCGGGTGCGTTCCTTTTCGGTCAGCCCGGCGGTCATGGTCATAAATACCGGCATGGTACTGAGCGGATTAATCAGCGTGAAGAACGAGGTAAAACATAAAAGTCCGAAGGAAAGAGCATCATTCATGATTCAATTTTTATGATTTCCGGAAAATGAAATCTTGTCTTTCCGGTAAAGGTAAAAAAGTTCTGAGATTTTGTCAGTTGTTGTACCTCACGCCATCTCTCCATTTCGTTCTCCGGACTTTCAAAATTTTTACATCCTGTTTTTGAAGGTTCTTCGTGCAAAAATTATCGTACTTTTGAGCCATTAAACTCTCTTTATAAATATTGATTTCAGTCAGCAGTCCAGATCTGTTCTGCTGATTTCGTTTCAAAAAGCAATGGAACGAATAGTAGTCTATTGTCAAAATTTTATAGAGAAAAAAATGAAACAACAAATAAGAATTGCCGTTCTTGGCGGCGGTGGCCGTACAGGCAAATATCTGATAAATATTTTAATCGATCGGGGTTTTCAAATCAAACTTCTTCTCCGGAAACCTGAAGAATTCCAAATCACAAGTCCGTTAATCGAGATTATCAAAGGTGACGCAACCGATCCCGAGGCAATCCGCCACTTGGTTCAAGGCTGTCAGGCGGTAATCAGCACAGTAGGACAACGTCCGGGCGAACCGCTGGTAGCCAGCCGGGCTGTGACAAACGTGTTGGACGCGATGAACGAATTTTGCCTGAAAAGATTTATTTCGCTGGCAGGATTGAATGTAGATACCCCATTTGATCGAAAAAGTACTGAAACACGTATGGCTACAGAATGGATGAAAACAAACTTTCCGGAGATACACGCCGACCGACAAAAGGCCTATGCTTTTTTGGCTGAATGCACCTTAGATTGGACGTTAGTTCGTGTTCCGTTTATCGAATTTGTGGATGCTGCGGGAGAGTTAGCCGTAAATCAGGAAGATTGTCCTTCGAATAAAATTAATGCCGGGAGTCTGGCCGTTTTTCTGGCCGATCAGCTTTTTGATGAAACTTACATCCGAAAATCACCTTTTGTAGCAAGCATTTAAAATAAAAAGTCAGGGCTTCACTTTGAGTGAAGCCCTGACTAATAATACTTTATTCCCAAACTCCAGGGATTTTTTCACCACATTTTTTACAAGTGTCTTTCACCACATTATTCTGAACAACCGTAAATCCACGACGTTCAACAACTGTTTCCTTACATTTTGGGCAAATGGTATTTTGTGCATCAAGGCCTGGAACATTGCCAATGTAAACATATTTCATTCCGGCGGCAAATGCAATTTCACGGGCTTGGGTAAGTATTCCAATTGGTGTAGCTGACAATTGAGTGAGTTTATAATCGGGATGAAAGCGGTCGAAATGAAGTGGTGAATTGGCCAGTCCATTTTCGGCCAACCAGTTGCACATTTTCTTGATCATGTCCAAATTGTCGGTCCAGCTGGGAACAACCAGGTTGATGATTTCGAGCCAGACGCCCAATTCAGCAAATGTTTTCAGCGTATCCAAAACCGGCTGGAGCGCACCGGCGCTGAGTTTCATGTAAATATCGTTGCTGAACGATTTCAGGTCAATACGGGCAGCATCAATGTATTTGCACCAATTGCGAAGCGGTTCATCGTTGATGTAGCCTGCAGAAACCAGCACATTTTTGATGCCTTCCTGCCGCGCCAGTTTGGCCGAGTCGAGTGTGTATTCATAAAACGAAATGGGCTCTGAATAGGTGTAAGCAATAGATTGGCATTTTCCGGCAATGGCCTGGGCAATCAATTTATCGGGCATCAAATCGTAGTTTCGTGTTTCTTTGGGGCTCACCTGTGATATGGTCCAGTTTTGGCAATTCATGCAAGCCAGGTTACAGCCTGCGGTGCCAATGGAGAAAGCTTTTGAACCAGGTAAAAAATGGTTCAGGGGTTTCTTTTCAATCGGGTCGATGTTTACGGCGCACGGATTTCCATAAGCCAGCGAATAGATTTTCCCCTGATAATTCGTCCGGTTATGGCACACACCTGTTTCGCCTTCTTTAATCACACATTCGTTTGGACAAATCAGGCATTTAGGGCCACGCGGTGTCGACGACCAGTACATTCCTTCTTTGCTCCACCTCCAGGGTCTTTCGCTAACTTGCTCTGAAATTCTTACTCGTTCCATAACTATTATCCATCTTTTATCTGTACCGCTTCGTAGGTGTACAATTCTGCGGTTTTCCAGCCATCCCAACCAATTCCGGCTTTTTCCTGAGCGCAATGCCCCAATAATTCATCCTTGCTCCATCCGGTTGATTTGGCCACTTGCGGCAAAAATGTTCCGTGTAAATCTCCTTTTTTAATATAAATGCCTTGTTCGCCCAGAATAAATTCATCAATCGATTTGATCCGTTTCAAAGGGGTTAGCACCGAGATTTCGATTTCCAATTGATTGATTTCAACAGGCAAAACCGGGCTAAAACGGAAATCCTTGGTAGCAGCTGAAATTGCCATGGATTGGACGACCTTCCAAAGTGGTTCATCCGGATCAAACCGACCAATGCACCCGCGCAATTTGTGATCTTTGGTAAGTGTAACAAATGCACCACAAGGAGTCTTTACGGTCATACTCAGATGTGAATCATCAACTTCCGGAGTAGTTCCTTTCCGAACGTATTGGGTAATGGTTTCCCTGGCAAGTTTTAACAAATACTTTTTATCTTCATTGCTAATCGAAAATTCGCTGGCAAGGTTTTGTTTTGATGGTGCAAAGGAAATAGCACAATACCCAACCACTCCATCCCTGCCGCCAAACCTTGAATCTCCCGAATTTTTATACTGAAGCAGCTCAACGGATAGATCAGCTATTCCCTCCGTCATGTTAAGCAAGGTCAGCACCGAACTCCAACCACACAAACTGGTTGACAATCCCGGTACTTTTTTCTTTTCGTTGTCGCCAAGGGCAGCAATCAGTTTCGAAGCTTTGTTGGTCTGAATGGCTTCAGCCGTTGCCTGATCGACCTTTACTGCATTTTCATACCTCGGGTAATGCGAAAAATCGCTGCTGATCACAAAAAGGTTCTTTTCATTCAGATACGGTTTTAAAATTGTTGCCAGTTTTTTGGCTGTCTCAGCAGTTGCCGAACCAATAATTATAGGCACAATCTTAAATTTGGTCTTCAGGTGAAATTGCAAAAACGGAAGTTGAACCTCCAGACCGTGCTCATACAAATGAGGTTCCGCATAACATTTCAGGAGTTTGTTTTCGAGAACCAGTTTTTGAACCAGCTCCTGATCAACTTTTACAATGCCCAGCGGCGTTTCGTAATCACCCGAGCAATAAACCGAAGCTCCCTCAAATGCCGTAGTGTGGCTCGATCCGATGATAAAAATACGCTCAAACCTGCAGTTGGGATCAATTTGGTTATATGCCGATGCTGCAACCTCTCCACTGAACATGTAGCCGGCGTGAGGAACGATGATTGCCAATGGTGTATTTTTACTTTTTTTCTCCTGAGCTTTTGAAAACAGCTGCTGCAACTGCGTTTTCAATTCGGTCGGATTGTCGGAATAAAACCGTCCGGCAGCATAAGGTTTCCGGTTTATTGAATTATTCTGAGAGAAACCCTTCGACGAAAAAAAACTTAGTAATACCATGATGAAAAGGTATTTTGCGTTCATGGTTATTTGCTTTTGTCAGATAAAGTTACAACTTATTTGAGGGAATTTATATGAGATTTTAGTTGTTTGAACGCTCATTTTCAATATTTTCCGCTGAACGAAATGCGATAATAAAACTGTGTTTGCTTTGTATTACTTTTACGAATCACAAAAAGATACAACGTGAGCCAAAAAATATTGCTGATAACACCGCCGTTTACCCAACTGAATACGCCATATCCGGCAACTGCTTATCTCAAAGGGTTTCTGAATACCCAAAAGATACAGTCGTTTCAGTGCGATTTAGGTATTGAAGTTATCCTGAAACTGTTCTCTTCGGAAGGTCTGAAAGCGCTTTTTCAGGAACTCAAAACACGTGACCCACAACTTTCGCCTAATGCTCAGCGCATTTTCAATCTGCGCGAAAGCTATATTCAAACCATCGATCAGGTGATTGCCTTTTTGCAGGAAAAGAATGTGACCCTGGCTCACGTGATTTGCGAAGGAAATTATTTGCCCGAAGCCTCGCGCTTTGCCCAAACCGAGGATCTGGAATGGGCATTCGGAACCATGGGAAACCGCGACAAAGCCAAGCATCTGGCAACACTTTACCTCGAAGATTTGTCAGATTTGATTGTTGAAGCTGTCGATCCACATTTTGGCTTCAGCCGCTATGCTGAAAGGTTAGGGCGATCTGCCTCCACTTTCGACGAGCTACATGCCGAACTGCAAAAGCCTGATAGCTTTATCGACCATATTTTGCTGAAATTGCTTCAGGAGAAAATCGAACTTTCCAATCCAACTTTGGTGGCATTTTCTGTCCCTTTCCCCGGAAATTTATACAGCGCTTTCAAGTGTGCCCAATACCTTAAAAAACATTATCCTGAACTGAAAATCGCGATGGGCGGCGGTTTCCCGAATACTGAACTGCGATCACTCAGCGATCCGCGGGTTTTCGAATACTTCGATTTTATTTTGCTCGACGATGGCGAAGCGCCTATCCTGAACCTGATTGAACACCTTGATGGAAAACGCGAAAAAGCCGATTTGAAACGCACGTTTACACTCGACAATGGAGAAGTGGTTTACCTGAACGGCTCCCGGCAAAACGACTTTTCGCAGTTTGAAGTCGGCACTCCTGATTATTCCGATTTTCAGCTGGATAGCTATCTTTCAGTCATCGAAATTGTGAACCCGATGCACCGGCTATGGAGCGACGGCCGCTGGAACAAACTAACTCTGGCACACGGTTGCTATTGGGGACGTTGCACCTTTTGCGATACTTCACTCGATTACATTCGTCGTTACGAACCAAATACCGTTCAACATTTGTGCGACCGCATTGAAGAAATGATTCGCCAAACCGGACAAATCGGTTTCCACTTTGTGGACGAAGCTGCTCCACCAGCTTTAATGCGGGCTTTGGCGCTGGAAATCATCCGTCGCAAACTCACCGTGGTTTGGTGGACCAACATCCGGTTCGAGAAAAGTTTTACATACGATTTGTGTTTACTCCTGAAAGAATCGGGTTGCATCGCGGTTTCCGGAGGTTTAGAAGTCGCTTCCGACCGACTGCTTGGGATGATCAACAAAGGTGTTAGTGTTTCGAAAGTTGCCCATGTCACCGATAATTTCACCCGTGCGGGAATCATGGTTCATGCCTATTTGATGTACGGTTTTCCAACCCAAACCGCGCAGGAAACCATCGATTCGCTGGAAGTGGTGCGACAGTTGTTTGAGTCCGGAGTGGTTCAATCGGGTTTCTGGCACCAGTTTGCCATGACTGCCCACAGTCCGGTTGGCCTGAACCCATCACAATTTAAGGTGAAAATTGAAAACGAAAAACCCGGCACATTCGCCAATAATGATTTGATTCATACCGATCCAACCGGAACTGATCACGAACGTTTCAGCGAAGGACTCAAAAAATCGCTTTTCAATTACATGCACGGCATTTGCTTCGATTTTCCCCTTCAGGATTGGTTCGATTTTAAAGTTTCGAAAACCACCGTCGCTCCAAAATATATCCAGGAAGCTATTGACGAACAAGCCTATGAGCCGGTCAGTCCTAGTGCTAAAATTGTCTGGCTAGGAGGTATTCCGTCCATTCGCACCTTCACCAAAAAGAAGAAAAACCACACCTTTGAAATGGCCGAACTCACCTTCAGCAACAAAAGGCACGATTTGGTGATTCAGTTGAAACAAGCTGAAGGCGAATGGCTATTTGGGCAAATTTCGGCGCTTTCAGTTTACAATCAGGCACAAACCACCTTTGGCGAACTCGAAAAAAGCTTCGAACAACATACCGGCGACGATTTTGTACTTTTCTGGAACAGCCCGACAATGAAGGAACTAAGAGAAAATGGTTTGTTGATGTTGTAATAAAATTTGCTTGTATGTCCGTCAGCTAAAGCAGACGGCAAAGAATATCAACTTTTCAAATTACAGTTCTTCTTATTCAGAGCGCTATCCTTTGCCGTTCACTTCAGTGAACGGATATGAGCATAATCCAATTTATTCTTGTGAATTGAAATTTGTTAGTGTATTTTTGCTGCCCAATTTAGAAAGAAAATCATGACCAAACAGATAGTTGTCAGCGGAATCCGGCCAACCGGAAATTTGCACCTCGGAAATTATTTCGGTGCTGTGCGTAGCTTTTTGAAAATGCAGGAAGATTACAACTGCTATTTTTTCATCGCCGATATTCATTCGCTCACCACGCATCCGACCCCGGTAAATTTACAGTCGGGCGTAAAACAGGTGCTGGCTGAATACTTGGCTTGCGGAATCGATCCTGAAAAATCGACCATTTTTATCCAGAGCGATGTTCCTGAAGTATCTGAATTGTACGCATTCCTGAATATGAATGCTTATCTGGGCGAGCTGGAACGCACCACTTCATTTAAGGAAAAGGCTCGTAAAAATCCTGAAAATGTAAATGCTGGCTTGCTGACTTACCCGGTTTTAATGGCTGCCGACATCATCATTCATAAAGCACAGTTTGTTCCGGTTGGAAAAGACCAGGAACAAAACCTGGAAATGGCCCGCAAGTTTGCCGGACGTTTCAACCGCATGTACAACTGCGAACTGTTCCCATTGCCTCAACCGTTTACCTTTGATGGTGGCGACATGATTAAAGTTCCTGGGCTGGATGGCAGTGGAAAAATGGGCAAATCGGAAGGAAACGGGATTTTTCTGGTTGAAGACCCAAAAGACATCCGAAAAAAGGTAATGCGCGCTGTTACTGACGCTGGTCCAACCGAGCCAAACAGCAAAAAAGCCGAAGCCGTGGAGAACCTGTTTACTCTGCTAAAAATTGTTTCGACACCTGATGTGGTGAGTCATTTCGATGCGGCGTACAACGATTGCAGTATCCGATACGGAGATTTGAAAAAGCAATTGGCCGAAGACATTGTGGCCTTCACGGCACCCATCCGCGAACGTATTCTGGAAATCCTGAAAGACGAAGCCTATTTGGGCAAGGTTGCCCGAATGGGAGCCGAACGTGCAAGAGAATCGGCACAAAAAACACTCAACGAAGTAAAAGATGTGATTGGATTCAGGAGACTGTTCTAAAATCAATTTATTCCAAACAATATTTCGTCAGGGTTTCACCGCAAAGTGAAGCCCTGACTTGCTTTTAAGGAACTTCGAAACATCAAATGATCCGATGAACACCAGTCATCGGGTCATTAACAAACTCACCATTTACCGACCAAAACTGGTCATTCATCGGATAAGTTTGTCCATGCTTGGATAAAGGTTGTTTCTTTGTTTCGCCATTAAAAACAGTTAATCACAAGCACTGAAAGTAATTTTCAGAAATTAAAAGCAACTTATTCAGAAAAAACTAATCTATGGTTGACAACGGTTTATTGTTTACATCAAAATTTCATTAACAATATTTTATCTGCTCATCCGTCAATCATAGAATATCAAGTTCAGAAAACAGAAAACAAAACACATGAAACAGTTCAGTATCTTTTTGCTTCTTTTGGCACTTACAATACCCGCAATGGCCGAATATGCGGGGGTTGTAACCCTAAGTGGCTACCTCAAAAACAAAGCCAACGGCGAAGCGCTGATTGGCGCTACGGTATATATTCCGGAGTTAAAAACCGGGGTTATTACCAATCCTTACGGATTCTATTCCATTTCGGTAGCTCCGGGGAATTATTCAGTCAACTTTTCTTTTATCGGCTATCAAACACAATCGCCGTCAATCAACCTCACTTCGAGCAAACAATTCAATGTGATGCTTGATGAAGAGACCAAACAGATTGATGAAGTGGTGGTTACCGGTGAAAAGAAAAACCGGAACGTGGAAAATCTCCAGATGAGTATGGAGAAGGTTCAGGTGAAAATGATCAAGAAACTACCGTCGTTCATGGGCGAAATCGATATCATTAAAAGTATCACGCTGTTGCCCGGAATTCAAAATGGAGGAGAAGGCAGCTCCGGACTTTATGTCCGTGGTGGCGGTCCCGACGAAAACCTGATGATCCTGGACGAAGCGCCGGTTTACAATGCTTCGCATCTACTCGGATTCTTCTCGGTTTTCAACTCCGATGCCATCAACGATGTTCAGGTTTACAAAGGCGGAATTCCGGCTGAATATGGCGGAAAGGCATCTTCGGTGATCGATATTCGGATGAAAGATGGTAACTCTCAAAAATTGGGAATGAGCGGCGGAATTGGCAACATTTCGAGCCGTTTAACTGTCGAAGCTCCGATTATCAAAGACAAGTGGAGTTTCATTGTTTCGGGCCGGCGTACTTATGCCGACTACCTTGGAAAGCTTATGGGAATAGAACAACTGAAGGAAAACCAACTGTACTTTTACGACCTCAACCTGAAAACAAACGCCCAGATCAACGCCAAAAACCGGATCTATTTGTCGGCCTATACCGGCAACGATTATTTCAAGGTTGGCGAATCGATTTACATGAAATGGGGAAATTTAACCTCAACGGCTCGCTGGAACCATTTATTTACCGACAAGCTTTTTTCAAATACATCGCTCATTTTCTCACGATACAACTATAACCTTGGAGTGCCGGGTTCGGGAGCCGACCAGTTCGACTGGTCATCGCAGATTTCGGACTATAATTTCAAGCAGGATTTTTCGTGGTACCTGAATTCGAAAAACAAACTGACGTTGGGATTCAACCTGATTTATCACCATTTTGAACCGGGACAGGTTGATGCCAATGAAAAATCGTATTTCACCGACTTGAAACTGGCCAATTACAACGCGCTGGATAACTCGGTCTACTTATCGAACGAACAATCCATCGGTACGCGGTTAACGATGCGGTATGGCCTGAGATACTCGTATTTTCAGCAAATAGGAAAAGGGAAGGTACGGGAATACCTACATCCGGATCAACCAAACGAAAAGGAGGTGATTGGTACCATAGAATACGGATCGGGCAAACTGGTTCCTCCGGCGTACCACAATCTGGAACCACGTTTGGCACTGAAATACATGCTCAATCCTGAAAGTTCAATTAAAGCATCGTACAACCGGATGGTTCAAAACCTGCACCTGATTTCGAACACCAACTCTCCCACTCCGCTTGATATCTGGCTGCCCAGCAGTACTTACATCAAGCCTCTGATTGCAAATCAGGTTGGATTGGGATATTTCAGAAATTTCAAGAAAAACATGTTCGAGACTTCGGCTGAAGTGTATTACAAAAAAATGGAAAACGTGATCGATTATGTAGATGGCGCAGAACTGTTCCTGAAAGAAAATCTTGAAACCGAGTTATTGCACGGAAGTGGTTATGCCTATGGATTAGAGTTATACGCCAAAAAGCAGGAAGGTCGGCTGACTGGCTGGCTGAGTTACACCTTGGCCCGGTCGATGCGTAAAATTCCGGGGATTAATGATGGAGAAGCCTATCCATCGAGTTACGACCGCACACACAATGTTTCGCTGGTGGCCAACTACGATTTGAGCAAACGCTGGAATTTCTCGACAAGCTGGATTTTTGCCACCGGAAACCCAACTTCATACCCAATTGCCAAATACGACGTTCAGGGAAACACGATGTATTACTATGCGGCGCGCAACAGCAACCGGATTCCGGATTATCACCGGCTCGACATTTCGTTCACTTACGACTTTAAGAAAAACGAAAGCCGCAAGGTGAAGCAATCGATCAACTTCTCGATTTACAACCTGTATGCCCGGAGAAATGCCTATTCAGTAACTTTCAGACAAAACGAGGACAACCCGAATGTTTCGGAAGCAACGCGATTATCGATTATCGGAAGCATGATTCCATCGGTAACTTACAATTTTAATTTTTAGAGCCATGAAAAACCAGATAGAAAAAATAAAAGTGTTCGGAGTGACTAGAATGCCTAAAGTGCCTAGAGTTGAACACTTCGGTATCCCGTCTCCGGTCTCCGGAATCCTAACTGTATTGTCATTCCTGATTTCATCCTTGCTACTTACTTCGTGCGAAGATGTGATCAATGTAAATCTGAGTGAAGAAAATCTTAACCTGATTGGGGTGGAAGCCAGCATTACCACTGTTGATGAACCAACTGTTTTTCTCTACAAAACCCTGAAAGTCGATCAGGATGTATCTTACCCCGGAATCAGTGGCGCAGTAGTGACTATTTCTGACAACGCAACTCCAGCCAATCTGATAATTCTGAATGAAGATCCTTCAAAACCAGGCCATTACCTGGTTCCAAAAGACAAAGATTATCTTGGTGTTGCTGGCCGTGAATATACCTTGAACATTCAAACCCAGGGTGTAACCTTGACTGCCAAAGACAAACTAGCTAAAGTTGAACCGATTGACTCCATCGAGGTTGTGCCATCGCAGCGGGGCGAAAAGCGTTTTCTGGGAATTTTTACTTACGGAAAAGAACCGAAAGGTCTGGGTAATTACTATAAATGGGACATTTATATCAATGATACCCTGATACATGACGGAGACCGGCTCGCCATTGCCAGCGATGAATTTGTGGATGGAAATTACATTTCGAAACTCGAAATTTATACTGATTTTTATGATACAACCAAACCAGAAGATCGCAAGTTGAAGTTGAACGACAAAATCCAGGTGAAGCAAACATCCATTTCAGAGTTTGCCTACAACTTTTATTTCCAGATGATTAACCAAAGCTCAACCGGCTCACTTTTTAGTGTTCCAACCGCAAATATCAGGAGTAATTTTACTGCCAGTGATGGAAAACCTGTACTTGGAATATTTACAGCCCGCGACGTGTCGGCATCAAATAAGGTACTGATCGACCAAAAAATCGAAGATCAATTGAAGAAATAAGTTTTAGGGGTTTCACTCACGGGTGAAACCCCTAAAACCTAGCTAAAATACCCGTCAAGATATTCTTTAGTCAGTTTCTCTTTCGGATTACTGAAAATTTCCGATGCAGGGCCAGCTTCAATCACTTCGCCCAGGTACATAAATATCACGTGGTCGGCAATTCGTTTGGCCTGACGCAGCGTGTGTGTAACCAATACAATCGAATACTGATCTTTCAGTTTGACGAACAGCTCCTCAATTTTTTTACTTGAAATCGGATCGAGTGCCGAAGTTGCTTCATCTCCCAGGATAATTTCGGGTTTAACGGCTAAACCACGCGCCATGCAAAGTCGCTGCTGCTGCCCAATCGACAAACTGGTTGCCGGTGATTTCAGGCGGTCTTTCACTTCGTCCCACAAACCAGCTTCCCTCAGGTATTTTTCGACCATGATGGTTAGAGTTTTCTTTCTCCGGATGCCGTGAATACGCGGGCCGTAGGCAATATTATCGAAGATTGACATTGGTAGCGGGCAAGGTCGCTGAGATAACAAACCCATTTTCTTCCGGATATTTTCAACCTCAACTCCCTTTCCGTGAATGTTTTCGCCATCAACCAGCACATCGCCTTCAATCCTTACATCCAGCGAGTTTTGAAGCAGCCGGTTAAAGGTCTTCAGCAAGGTGGTTTTTCCACATCCTGAAGGTCCAATGATACAGGTAATGGCCTTGTCCGGAATATCCAGGTTCACATTTTTCAGGATGTGGTTTTTTGAAAGGTAAACATTCAGGTTACGGACACTGATGTGTGGTTTATGAGCTTTCAAGATTAAATCGCCATCTGCCTGATTCTGTGTTTCTCTCATGACCTTCAATTTTTCGGTGGGTGACTCAACGAATTTTTCAACCCTTAGCAAATTCTGTATCATATCTTGTTTTTTGAAAATTTACGACTATAAACACGCGCAGCAATACTCAGTATCAGAACAATAAAGGTCAAGATAAGTGCCGCGGCATATGCCCTGTCCTGAACTTCAGCAATCGGGCTGCTGAGCTGGAAAAAGATAGCCAGCGGCAAAGTTGCCACCGGTTGTGAGAGAGAGGTTGGGATGCTATCGGTATACCCGGCAGTAAACAGCACCGAAGCTGCATCGCCAATACCACGGCCAACAGAAAGAAGTACTGCAGTGACAATTCCGGGAGCAACCTGCCGCAAAATAGGTTTGATTATTTCTGAACGGGTCGCACCCAGTGAAAGAGCAGCATCTTTCATTTCTTTGGGAACGCGCCGCATTACCTCGTCGATGGAGCGGATCAGGATTGGAATAATCAGGATGGTTACAGTGAGGACACCTGCGAGTAATGACGACCGAAGTCCTAAATAAACCATCAGCGTAAAACCAAAAGCACCGTAAACGATGGATGGAATTCCGAACAATACATCGAATGACAAGCGCGTAAACTGTGCTAACCGAGATTTTTCAGGAAGATAAAGATTGAGATACAAAACAATCGGCAAGCTAAAAGCAAGCCCGAGCGAAATGGAACCAATTACAATATACAACGATCCGACAATGGCATTGAGCAAGCCTCCTTCTTTGCCCAAATAAAAACCACCACTGGGTATTTTCGAAACCATGTCCCAACTCATTGCAGGCAAACCTCTTTTAACAATGGCCACGATAATCATGAAAAGCGAAACCACGATGACCAGCGTAGCAGCCATCATCAGTGTTTTGAAGATCTTTTCTTCTATTCTTTTTATGCGGATATGTCTCATAATGCAAAATTTCTTTCAATTCGTATTAAAACCAGTCGTGAAATAGCATTGAATGCCAGAATAATGACAAATAAAAGCAATGCCGAAAGCATCAGAGCCGCGTCGTACATCGGGATCGACATCATTTCTCCATAGTTGTTGGCAATGAGCGCAGGCAGCGGGTAAGCCGGATCGAAAACCGAGTGGGGCACCTCCGAAACGTTTCCGCAGACCATCAGCACGGCGATTGTTTCGCCAAAAGCACGCGATATGGCTAAAACCACGGCAGCAGCCAATCCCGGAAATGATTTCCTGAGCACCACTTTTTTGATGGTTTGCCAGTTGGTTGCTCCCAACGAAAGCGATGCTTCGCGCAACCCGCCGGGCAGCGCATCGAAGATTTCAATAAACACTGAAATCAACAGTGGAATGATCATGATGGCCAGCACAACTCCTCCGGCCAATACACTGTACCCGGTCGAGAATTCAACGAAATGCGGAGCCAGCGAAGTCGAAATAAAAGGCACCACGACCAAAATACCCCAAACGCCATAAACTACCGGTGGAATTCCGGCGAGCACATCAATCATCGGGAAAACCACCTTTTTTACATACGGATGGGCATATTCCGAAAGGTAAATGGCGGCAAGTAAGCAAAGCGGCAACGAAATGATAATAGCGATACCCGTCACCCACAAAGTTCCCATGATGAAAGGGTAAAAACCAAATTCACCTTTCAAAGGCTTCCAGCTTTCGCCCGTCAAAAGTGCCCACAACGACTGTTGATCCAGTATCGGAACCGATTTGTAATACAGGCTGATGCCGATGACCACTGCAAACGACAAAGAAACCAGTGTCAGGAAGAGCATACTGTGCCGTATAAAAAACTCCCTGGTTTGGCGGTATTTGTTGTATCGTGTTTTATCCATAAATCTTTATTTAGATTGGCTAACCTCTATCAAAACCTAAACCCGACAGGCTTTTTGCATCCTGTCAGGTCTCGATTTGCCGTGGAAAGCCAGCAAGTCAATTGATATTTTTATAACTCTTTTTATTTCACTTTTGCTAATCCGGCATCAAGTTTTTCCTTCGGAAGATTAATGTATCCGCTGTCGAAAACATATTTCTGCCCATCGGTTAACGACCATTTAATAAATTCAACCAATTCTTTCTTTACCGGTTTTCCTGAAGTCACAAAATATAGGTCGCGAGCCGGAGGTGATGGATATTTACCCTCAGCGATTGCTGTGACAAGTTTATCCATGGTTCCGTAAAAATCTTCTTCAGGATCAACCTTTCCATTGTTGTTCACATCCAATGGGATAACTTTCACACCCGGATTTGGTAATTTGGTCTTGGCATCGTAAGCATATCCAATGTTGTTGTAGGCAATTCCTGAAGGATCTTTGGTTACAGCCTGAGCTAACCCGGGGTCACCAAAAACACCTACCCCCAGAAGGTCTTCTTGTTTCTTCCCCAGATATTTGGCCCAGGTTTCTCCCGCTCCACATGCATCGGAACGGGTGTAAATCCGGATTGGCACAGCACTTTTTGTACCGATAGCCTGACCCCATGTTTTTGCTTTGCCTGTAATAAATACATTAATGGCCGCATCGCGATCGATTCCGTTTGCCAGGATGTCTTTAATGTTTGGATTTGCAGCGCTCACCGTTGGAACCACTGCATCCTTGGTTACAGCAATGGCAAAGGCTCCTTTTTTTACTTCATCCGGATTGATCTCGCGCGAAACCAAACCGATATCGACCATTTTAGCCAGTGCATCGGTCATTCCTTTTCCGGCGCCACCAGCCGAAATATCGAACTTCACATTGGGATGAAGTTTTCTGAACTCTTCGGCCCATTTTACTGTGAGTGGATACAGTGCAAATGCTCCCGAAATGCTGATATTTCCCTTTAAATCGTCTTTGGCCTGGGCAACCACTTTCGCTGAAGAAAGCGAACTAATTACCAGAAGGGCAAAGAAATAGGATGTAATTTTTTTCATCGTATGTTGTTTTTTTAGTGACTAATTAAAATCCAATCTGGAATTGAATAGAAGCGAAATTATTATCGATGCTTGTTCCTTCTTCCTGCTTGAATGTATAGTTGGCCTGGAGACGAACATTAGTATTGAAGTTATAGTTTGCACCCAGCACATACCAGGTTGAAGCATTGTCAGCTTTTGCCTTGTCGGCATCGTAGAAATCGTATTTGGCTATTAACTGAAGCTTTTTCTGAAGGAAATAATAACCTGCCTGAAAATAATATCCTTCGCGATCAATCAAATCATCTGTTCCATGGATATACTCACCGCGGATGGCAAGGTCTTTCAGATCATAATTCAGGTCGAAACCATAACGGTTGCGGTCAACATTTTTTGAAGGCGTGGTAACAACAGTTCCCGTTTTAACTTCAGGTACAAAGCGCGATCCGTTGTAAAGGGCGGCGCTGATGTCGAGACCAACTACCGGATGAACAATCAGTCGGGTGGCGAAATCCTTTTTTTCATTGTTGTCGGCCACATTAATTCCTGAACCATTATAAACGCCTAAACGGTAATCAAGCACCGGGCGATCTTTCAGTTTCAGGATAGTACCACCTAGCTGAATTCCTAAGTCGCGTCCGTTTTGATTTCCACCAACATCTTTTCCACGGGCAACCAAAGCTTCAACAACCTGAGAACGGTCGATGAGTTCCAGTTTATTCGAACTGGTCAGGTTTTCGAGCGAGAACGGTATTTTTGCCTGACCAATAGTGAAGTTGAAATAGTCGTTCAGCTTCAATTCGGCATAAGCATCTATCAATTTAGGCGTTCCGGCCAAATCGAATTGCACCCGATATGACCAATATGGAGAAATAACTCCTTTTACATCGAGCCTTGCTCGGCGAATATCGAACCCATCAATTTTACCTGTTTCTTCCAGCGCCTGATAGCGAACCTGGGTGTATCCTGCTATGGTAATTTTCTTGGCCGCATTGATTGGAAACGATTTTACTTTGGCCAAGTTTGCCTGTGAAGCAATAGCAGCTTCCGCGCGGATCGAGTCGGCATCTTTTTGCGAAACCACATTTTTCTGAATTAATAAATTCAAAACATCGTCGGTAGATTGTGATTTTGCCGTGAAAACCAACCCTCCCCAAATCGTCAGTATTAAAAGTACTTTCTTCATATTTCTATATTGTCTATTGATTTACTGTATAATTTTCAAAGTTTTATCCGGCAATTCCTGAAGCAAAACCGGATGGTTCAAAAATACAATCCGTATTAATCCTGAAGTTCAAAACAGTGGTTGGATAATTCAGGTGCGAAAATGAAATTTAACAGGCTTGACTATTAAATATTTAATGCTTTCCGAAGTAGAAATAAGCATAAATACTGAATGCAATTCACAGAATATACCACTATATCATCTATTGACTTAGTGTACTTTTGCAAAGTCATTAGTGTCAAATTCACTTTCAAAATTATAGCCTATGCTTTTGAATGAGCAAAAACAGGAATATTCGTGGTTTAGACGAATTTCATCCCAATTCATTTCCGATAAAGACTTTGATAAATTAGAGAAGGCCTCCGTCAAACTCAATTTCAAAAAGGGAGAAACTATTTTGAAACAAGGTGGCACACCTAATCACATTGCTTATCTTGAAAAAGGGATTGTCAAGTTTAACTATGAGAGTGAAACGGGTAAAAATCTAATCCTGACTATTGTTTCAGCGCCAAAAATTTTGGGTGGTGCCAACCTGTTTTACAAAGACAACAACTTGTTTTCGCTTATCGCTGTTGAAGATTGTGAGGTAATCATGATCGATTCGAAAGTAACCGAAGATGTATTGATGGATAATTCGAAATTCGCCATGATGATGTTCCAGGTGGCTTCAGAAATGTTTAAGAAGTCGGTTATGAACTTTATCAGCCTGGCACATAAGCAAAAAGAGGGACGTATTGCCGACATTATTTTGTATCTGGCCGAGGAGGTTTACCATGGCAATTCGTTTCTCCTATCACTAACAAGGAAAGAAATAGCCGAATTTGCTGGCTGCTCTACCGAAAATGTGATTATGACGCTTTCAAAATGGCAAAATGAAAAGGTAATCACTATTGAAGGGAAAATGGTAGAAATTAAAGAGATGGAAAAATTGAAATACATCAGTAAAATAGGATAGAGATGCTGACACAAAAAACAAGATATTCGATGCTGGCTATGGTCAGACTGGCCAAAGAATACGGTAAAGGGACTCTAATGATTAATGAAATTGCTGAAAGCGAAAAGATCCCCAAACGGTTTCTCGAATCCATTCTGCTGGAACTTAAAAAGAACGGTTATTTAAGTTCTAAGCTTGGTAAAAACGGAGGTTATTTTCTGATAAAAGATCCAAAAGATGTCAATTTACTCGAAATTGTCAGGCTTTTTGAAGGCAGTATTGCCATGTTGAAATGTACTTCAGAAAAGTACTACGAACCCTGTGAACATTGCAAAGACGAAGAAAACTGCGCTGTCAGGGGCACTTTTAAAGATATCCGTGAATACACTTTTAATAAATTGGCAGCCACTTCGCTGGATATGCTGGTCTAACTCTTAAAGCATATTCGCATTTTAATCAGCAAGTATTTTATCAGATTGAATGCAAATACCGAAAGTAACAGCAAGTTTCTTGCGCGAAATGAGATTTTTTGTACTTTCGGCGGGCAAAATAATTTGATTATTTCATATAATCATTTGTAATTCAAACGGTTTTATCAATGGCAAAATTAGAGAAGGGAATATTTCAACGCACCGAATTATTGTTGGGCAACGAAGTAATGGAGAAGATTGCATCGAAGAAAGTGATTATCTTCGGAATTGGAGGAGTAGGAAGCTGGTGTGCCGAAAGCCTTGTGCGAAGCGGAATTCGTCAGCTAACACTTGTTGACTCTGACCTGGTTTGCATCACGAATATCAACAGGCAGCTGCATGCGACAACTCAAACCGTTGGTGAGGTAAAAACCGATGCCCTGAAAAAACGTTTGCTCGAAATCAATCCTTCAGCTGAAATCCAAACTTTTCAGAAAATATATGAACCTGAAAGTTCTGACTTCTTCGAGCTTGATCAGTACGATTTTATCATCGATGCCATCGACAGTTTAAGCAACAAAATCGACCTAATTCGCAAGGCAACGCGCACCAAAGCCGTATTTTTTTCGTCGATGGGCGCTTCGCTCAAGCTCGACCCGACCAAAATACGTGTGGCCGAATTCTGGAAAGTGAAAGGCTGTCCACTGGGGCACATTGTCCGTAAAAAGATTCGCAAAGGCGACCTTCCGGCCAAAGAATTTATGTGCATTTACAGCGAAGAATTACTTGAAAATAAAGGAGCCGGAGCATCGTGCGGAACTGACAAATGTTTGTGCCCGAAAATGAAAAACGCACCCGGCGATCCGGATTTGGCCGACCACGAGTGGTGCAGCCAGAAGGCGGTAATTAACGGAACGGTGGCCCACATTACAGCAATTTACGGATTTACATTGGCCGGATTAGTAATTCAAAGTATCTATAACGAGAATTAAAGATAACCAACGAATTCATTGGCTAAATTCAAGGCTTCATAAGACTACTTTTCATTTATAATCAAACAGATACGAGGTGTTTTCAAAGAATAACTATGAGATAATTATGAACCTTAGTTCATAATTATCTCGCAATAACATTGAATTTTATTTGCTTTATGAACGTAGGTTCATTACGTTTGTTGAAAATTACAGCAATGAAAGATCAATTTGCCATTAAAGTATTTGTTATTCTCCCTGTGCTGGCTTTACTTGATTATGTGTTTATGATCCTCTTAGGATGTACGGCCTGCCAATTTGGTTTTGGCGACGATTTTTACTGTGGTCCCTATTGCCTGATTGGTAAAATAATCGGAGGATTGACGGGGGTTCTGTTTTTCTTTCTTATTTTTCCGAATATTAAAGAAATTTTTAAAACCCACAAAAATGCCGCGTCCACGGAAAAGTAGAAAAATATGTAATCCACCAAAAATGAAGGGATTCAAGCCTTTTGGATTGCCATTGTGCAAAATAGAAGGGGTGAAACTTACATTCGAGGAGTATGAAAGTATAAAACTGATCAATTATGAGATGCTTTCTCAGGATCAGGCAGCCGAGCAAATGAATGTTTCACGGCCAACCTTCACGCGAATATACAATAAGGCATTGAAAACCATAACCAAAGCATTTGTTGAAGGCAAAGCAATTGAGATTGAAGGCGGCGATTACGAACTTGAAAATGAATGGTTCAGGTGTAAAAAATGCTATAAACTGATTGAAGGTATTGAAAATCATGTAAAATGCGAGAATTGTCAGGTATTTGGAACTGATGAGTTGGTTCTCTTAAATCAGAATACGATTGAAAAATAAATACGGAAAAATTATGAAAGTAGCAGTGCCAACAAGGGGAAACAAAGTAGATGACCATTTTGGTCATTGCGAAGCGTATACAATTTTCAGTATTGATGAAAACCAACAGGTCATTAGTTCAGAAATATTGCCTTCGCCGCAAGGTTGCGGTTGCAAGAGCAACATTGCCTCAGTTTTAAAAGAAAAAGGCGTAAGTGTAATGCTTGCAGGAAACATGGGCAGCGGTGCATTAAATGTACTAAACAGACATGGAATTGATGTGTATCGTGGCTGTTCGGGCGATGTGCGTGAATTAACCCTGTCCTTTTTAGAAGGTAAAATCGGAGATTCTGGTGTAGGTTGTTCGCATCACGAACATGAAGGTGAAGAGCATCAATGCAGCCATTAAAATTGATTTGAAGTTCAGTTGATTCAAAAAATGGTTTTCTTTACATCCTGATCAAAAATCGGGTTCACCTGGTTTTATCAGAGCTTTTAAAAACATGGATGACGACCTTACAGATGTATTCACAATTTTAAAGTAAAAAAAATGAGCGAATTTGATGCCCGCGCCCGTGAGTGGGATAAAGATAAAATGCACATGGATCGTTCTGTGGCCATTGCCGCCGAACTCGAAAAAATGATCCCGCTTAATCCTTTCATGAAAGCCTTGGAATACGGTGCTGGTACCGGGCTTCTGAGTTTTCTGCTAAAAGACCGGTTTGCAGAAATTACCCTGATGGACAACTCTCAGGAAATGATCAAAGTGTGCGTTGAAAAGACGGAGTACTTCAAAACCAATCACATTCTGCCCATTTGGTTTGATTTGGAACACAAAGACTATGACCATCATTTCGATATCATTTACAATCAGATGGTTCTACATCACGTGAATGATTACGAGGCCATTATCTACACGTTCCATTCCATGCTAAACCCAGGAGGATATCTGGCCATTGCCGATTTGTATCCGGAAGATGGTTCCTTTCATGGCCCCGATGTAAAAGTCCATTTAGGCTTTGATCCGGAAAAACTAACTGAAATATTCAGGAATGCCGGGTTTAAGAATATTAAATACCAGACTTGTTTCGAAGTCAAGCGCGATTCGGGGGTAAAATATCCTGTATTTTTATTGGTCGGCCAAAAATAACTCTGCTCCATGGAACCAACAATCTTGAAATGCAAACAATGCAATTGGCAGGGAAGCTCCGAAGAAGTTGATTGGGATGAGGTTGAAACCTGCTCAGGAAGCGACAAAACGGAGGTTTGTCCCTCGTGCGGAAGTCTGGAAGTTAATTGGATCACATGATATTGTTGTGGGGAATTTTAAATTCTGATTTAAGTCCTACAATAAGAAAACCTAAATTCATTTACCTCGTCCTCCAGCCGGACAGGCTGTTACTTTTTCCCTTCAGCTGGAAAAAGTAACCAAAAAGAGCCGCCGCTGAAGGATAAAAAGCTAAAAACGAATACGTTTCGCTGAAAATTTCCAAACTCCTCCCTCTGGTCGTCAAACAGGGAAATTTTCTTAACGCTCACTTCATCGTTTTCTTCACGCTTTTTCTCCTTAGGCGGAACAAAGACAATGCATTGCAATGATTTTTAAATCAAATGTCCAATTTAAATGGTATCCTTTGGGCTTAGTTCTGCCTCAATCGAAGCGAGTGGGCAGGCCGTCAAAACGCCCGGCGGAGGGTTCGTTTTGACAAGATTTTTGCTTCCTTTTCATCGATTGGAAAAGGAAGAGCCAGTCCGGCTAGAGGACTGAAACGTTTGAATACAAATTGATCATTTTTTTCCCTTCCCACAAGAATACGAATTGATTCAGTGTATCCGGTCAGATAAAAATTAGCTTGTCAAAATCTTCTCCATCGAATTACGTTCCTTTTCAGTGAGCGAATCCATTTCTTTGAGCGCATGCTGGATTTTAGTTTTGAAGTTCCAGCACGTCATTTGTCGCAACGAAAGCCGGCGTCCAAATTCGTACGACGAAACATCTTCTTTCCCCTTGCAAACCTGATAAGCGATATAAAAAGCTTTGCTGATTGAGAACTTAACTCCGTGAAAAACAGTTCCGTTTGTCGCAGTTTCCTTCGCTTTACATTTGGTACAGCGGCGCGAAAAAGGTTCCTGCCCCGAACATGAGTTGGTATTGCCACATTTTTTGCACACAAAACCATTCGCCCATTTGATTCCAGCTAAAAATTCGAGGCATTTTTCGTCATTCCTGAACATCTCTTCTAGCTGCTCGGGGCTAAGGCTATTACTGAAAATTTGGCTCATAACTTATCTTCTTGCTGCAAATGTAAATAAATTTAGTGTCATCAAAAAGATTTAAGTGATACTAATGCGATTTAATATTTTCTTTTATTAGATTTGCAGAGAAACAATTTAAAACAATTGCGATGGAGAATAATTGTGAAGTAAAACCAAGCCCGGGAACATTCAAAGAGAATCTTAAAACATGGAAATTCTGGAGACCGTTTTTATCAATTACAATCGGCGCTATCGCCGGATTTTCATATTACTACTTTGTTGGATGTGCGTCAGGAACTTGTGCCATTACTGGTAGTCCGTTTATGAGTACAATATGGGGTGGTGCAATGGGTTACTTTTTGGTGAACAGTCCATGTGCAAGAGGTAGGTGCTAAAAATAAGATCATGAAATGAGCATGATTCACGGAACCATCAACAGGAATGAATATTTTCTGTCATGCGAATTCCATTCGACAATTAAAAAACAAATTATATACGAATGAAAAAAATTCTAATATCAATATCCCTTGGTTTGGTGTTGTTACTAAGCAACTGCAATGCTGGTAATCCTAACAAGACCAGCAGTAATACTACAAATACTTCCGGAGCTGTAATTGTATTGACCAACGAAATGTTTAAACAGAAGATCTTTAACTACGAGGTCAATAAAGAGTGGAAATTTGAGGGCAAACTTCCAGTTATTATTGACTTTTATGCCAGTTGGTGTGGCCCTTGCCGTCAATTGTCGCCCCGTGTCGAAGAAATTGCAAAAGAATATGCCGGAAAGATCATTGTTTACAAAGTTGATACTGATGCAGAAACATTACTTTCGCAAAATATGGGAATCCAAAGTTTGCCAACGTTGTTGTTTATACCTCTAAAAGGCCAACCACAGGCAACCATGGGAGCATTACCAAAGGAAACCCTTCTAAAAGCTGTTCACGAGGTTTTACTGGTTAACTAAAATTGCATCCGGATGGTCGATTTCAGACTAAAAGTTTTTCAAAGTGTTGCCCTGAATTTGAGCTTTACAAAAGCATCAAACGAGTTGTTTATTACTCAGCCAGCCATTTCGAAACACATTAAAGAGCTGGAATCGGAGTATGAGGTAAAACTGTTTAACCGGATTGGAAATAAAATCTCGCTCACACCCGCAGGTGAAATCCTACTAGCTTATACCTATCGCATTGTTTCGCTGCACAACGAAATCAAATTTGAATTAAGCCAGCTCAAAGGGAGCACCGAAGGTAACCTCCGGATAGGCGCCAGTTCAACCATATCGCAGTATGTAATCCCGGCAGCTCTGGCAAAGTTCAACAAACGCTTTCCTGAAATAAAGCTATCGCTCATTAACGGGAATACCGAAGCGATTGAAAAACGTCTCCTGAAAAACGAAATTGACATTGGAATTGTAGAGGGAAAACCTTCGAATGCCGACATCCGGTATTCTTCGTTCCTGAACGACGAACTATTGGTCTTTACTTCGACACAAAACACCTCCATTCCAAATTCGGTGACAAACAACGAATTCCTGAAACTACCGCTGGTTCTGCGTGAAAGAGGTTCCGGAACATTGGAAATCATTGAAAAAAGTGTGCAACAATGCCAGATTAGCCCAAAACAACTAAACGTATTGCTATTTCTGGGAAGCACCGAAGCCATTAAATCGTTTATTAAAACCGGCAATGGCGTTGGAATTGTATCGCGCTTTGCGATTCAACAAGAACTCTCAAACAATGTTTTCAGACTTATTAATACTCCCGGCCTGAAATTTAACCGTCAATTCTATTTCATCTCGCCCCAAGGCCCTGAACCTGTTGGGCTTGTCAGGCTATTCCTGAATTTCGTTCAAAAGCACTATAACCTTTAGTTATCGGGTATCAGTTTTTATGATTTGACCACTGATTTTCTTTGAGTTACGTTTGTGACAACAAAAACCAGTCGTAATGAACGTACCCAAGATTATCTACATTGGAGCTATTCTAATATGCACCTTTCCTTTTATTGATACCCCGTTTGCCTTACTCATCGGAATTATTCTGGCACAAACCCTTAAACATCCGTTTCACAAAACGAGCAAAAAACTGACTCATATTTTGTTGCAGGTTTCTGTAGTCGGATTAGGTTTTGGGATGAATGCCTGGCAAGCGCTTGACGCGGGGAAACAAGGTTTTTTGTTTACCGTTTTTTCCATAATCAGTACGCTAACTCTTGGGTTGTTCATAGGCAAACGCCTGAAAGTTGAAAACAATACTTCGTACCTGATTTCGACAGGAACAGCAATTTGCGGAGGAAGTGCCATTGCCGCGATTTCTTCGATTATCAAGTCGAACGAAAAACAGATATCAACGGCATTGGGTACGGTCTTTATCCTGAATTCCATCGCTCTTTTTCTATTTCCGTGGATTGGCCATTTGCTGCATCTTTCCCAGCATCAGTTTGGAGTGTGGGCGGCTATCGCCATTCACGATACCAGTTCGGTTGTTGGCGCCGCCAACCAATATGGAGCCGAAGCACTGCAAATCGCCACAACCATCAAACTCGAAAGGGCATTATGGATTATCCCATTGGCTGTAATCTCAGTGTTTATTTTTAAAAACGAATCGGGAAAAGTTAAAATCCCCTATTTTATCTTTCTGTTTGTACTGGCGATGCTTCTCAACACGTTTGTTCCAGCAATACATGCTGAAGCTGCATTCATTGTAATGTTTTCAAAAATTGGCTTAAAAATTACACTCTTTTTAATCGGCACAAGTCTTTCAAAAAACCTTATTGCTTCTGTCGGGATAAAACCACTAATTCAGGGCGTATTGCTTTGGGCTTTTATTTCGGTTTTATCTCTGGCCGTGATTGTCCGTACTGTTTTGTAAATTGCAGAATCTTGTTTATTATCGATTATCAAGCATTTCGAAATGAGGCATAAAATAAATCCATCCTATCTCGAATTATTCCTCTCCTTTTTTTGGATCGGACTAACTGGCTTTGGTGGTTTGGCCATGACTGCCCACATCCGGAAACATATTGTAGACAAACGAAAATGGTTGGATGGAAATACCTTCGATTCCGGGTTGGCACTTTGCCAGATTATTCCGGGTGCAATTGTAATGCAGTTAGCTGCCTACATCGGCCTGAAATTGAAAGGTGTTAGAGGCGCGATTGTCAGTTTCATTGGATTTGGGCTACCTGCTTTCCTGATCATGTTCATCCTTTCTGTCCTTTACAAACAATCTAAAGATATTTCTGCCGTCGAATTAGTCTTAAGTGGTTTGAGGGTGATTATTGTGGCGATTGTGGCTAATGCTGCCTATGTTTTTGGCAAAAAGAATTTCAAAAATGTAAACGATTGGGTCATTGCAGTGATTGCCGCCGGATTATTCCTCACCAAATTGCATCCAGTTCTGGTTTTACTTATTGCTTCATTGTTAGGTGTGTTGTTGACAAAAAAAGATTTTGACCCAACCGGAAAGCTTACAAAAGCCAGAACTTTTCGGTTTTTCCTGATCATGCTGCTGGTGGTAGCGCTTTTTTCAATTATCTTATTCTTTGTCAATAAGGAATACTTCACCCTGGCAACCATCATGCTACGGATTGATCTTTTCTCGTTTGGCGGGGGATTGGCAGCTATGCCAATGATGTATCACGAGTTAGTTAATTTATTCCAATGGTTCGACGAGAAAACATTTATGGATGGAGTCATTCTCGGGCAGGTAACTCCAGGTTCAATCATCATTGCTGCCACGTTTTTCGGGTACATGCACTTTGGCGTTTTAGGAAGCATTATTGCTACTGTTTGTGTGTTTACTCCTTCGTTCCTGATCTTAATGGGAATCATCCCTTTCTTCGATAAACTCAGATCATATCCGCAATTCAATAAGGTTATAAACGGGATTTTGTGCTCATTCGTAGGTCTGCTGGCAGTTGTAACTTACCGTTTCACAATCGATATTCACTGGAACCTTGTCAACATGCTATTTGCTCTCACTGCATTTGTATTACTGGTGCGAAAGGTTGATGTTATCTGGATAATTTTTGGTGGAGTTTTAATCTCATTATTGATATAACAAGATGTTAATAATGAAGCCAGAACAAGGATTTTAAGTTCTTTATTTCTAACTTTAGAACAAGTTAAATAAGCTCTAAATTCTTCGAAATCATCAGAACGCTTATAAAATTCTTATCATGGCAAAAATTGTAGTATTGGGAGCAGGTATTTCAGGCCATACAGCAGCAGCTTTTATAAAAAAGAAGCTGGGCCCTAAACATCAGGTTGTTGTGGTTAGTCCTTCGGAGTATTATCAATGGATACCTTCCAACATTTGGGTTGGTGTCGGGAAAATGACCATTGATCAGGTTCGGTTCAAGTTAAAACCGGTATACGACCGCTGGAAAATTGACTACAAACAGGCCAAAGCCACCGCCATTTTTCCTGAAGGTGGAAATGGACTGGAACGGCCCTTTGTTAGCATTGAGTACACCGAAAAAACACGTCAGGGAGAAACCGAAAATGTTGATTACGATTACCTCGTCAATGCTACCGGCCCCAAACTAAATTTTGCTGCCACCGAAGGCCTTGGGCCTGGTAAATTCACGCATTCGGTTTGTTCGTGCGATCATGCTGTGGCCACCTGGGATGCATTGAAAACTTGCATGGACCGGATGGCGAAAGGCGAAAAACTTCGCTTCCTCATTGGTACCGGACATCCCGGAGCAACTTGTCAGGGTGCTGCTTTTGAGTATGCGCTTAATGTAGCTCATCAGATAAAAGAACGTGGACTTCAGGATAAAGCCGAGATTACCTGGATTTCGAATGAATACGAATTGGGCGACTTCGGTATGGGTGGCGCTTTTATTAAACGTGGAGGATATGTAACGCCAACCAAAGTGTTCAGCGAATCAATTTTTGCTGAATACGGTATTCGGTGGATCAAACGCGCAGGAGTTACCAAAGTTGAAGAGGGAATTGCGCATTACGAAACGCTCGATGGCGAAATGAAAACCGCCGCATTCGATTTTGCAATGCTGATTCCAGCTTTTGCCGGTGCCGGATTAAAGGCATTCAATAAAGCTGGCGAGGATATTACCCCACAATTGTTTGCACCTAGCGGGTTCATGAAAGTTGACGCTGATTATTCAGGAAAAGCTTTTGAAGACTGGTCGGTTGAAGATTGGCCATCGACCTATCAAAACCCTGCATATCCAAATATATTTGCTCCCGGAATTGCGTTTGCACCTCCTCATCAGATTTCGAAACCCATGAAAAGCCCGAATGGAACACTGATTACCCCGGCACCACCGCGTACGGGAATGCCTTCAGGAGTAATCGGTAAAATTGTGGCCTTGAATATTGTAGAACAAGTTAAAACAGGCAGAACCGACTTCAAACACAAAGCTTCGATGGGAAAAATGGGAGCCGCTTGTGTGGTTTCGGCCGGATATGGAATGATTAAAGGCAACGCCGCGACTATGACTGTTTTTCCGATCGTTCCCGATTGGGAAAAATATCCGCAATGGGGGCGCGATCTTACATATACTGTTGGCGAAGCCGGATTGGCCGGCCACTGGATCAAGATCTTGCTGCATTATATGTTTATTCACAAGGCCAAAGGATATCCGTTTTGGTGGCTAATTCCTGAATAAACCTGATAATCTGATTTTATAAACACTCAAAATATTAAAAAGATGGCTAAAAATATTGTACGCGGTTATTACGACGAATCGTACCCGCCATTACCAACCAAATCAACCAAATTCTTGCGCGGAAACATCATTTGGCAAGCCTTTCGTTTTGTAGTTCTTAATTTGAAGATCATGCGCATTATTGTTGGTGGGCACTCCTGAAAGAAGTGTACCTCTTTAAATGCAAAAACCATCGGACAGTGTATCCGATGGTTTTTGTTATGGCGTAAATTTTAAGCTATTAACCCTTTTTACTTATTTCGACCAATTCTTTGTGATTGACAACCACAATATCTTTCTCATGCAGTTCAATCAATCCGTCTTTTTCGAAGCTTTTCAGGAGCTTGACGGCACTCTCGGTTGAGATGCCAGCAAAGTCGGCCATGTCTTTTCTTGAAAGGAGCTGAAATATCTCCGGATTTTCTTCCTTCAGACCATCAATATAAAGCAGCGTATCCGCAATTCTACCATTCATCTGTTTGTACATAACAGTTCGCAGGGTATCGAAAAGATTGGCATTTTGCTCGCAATATCGCTTAATCATTGTGAACCCGAATTGTCCGTTTTGCTTAATAATGGTGGTGATGGCATCTTTTTCGACCAGAAATACCTGGCAATCGGTCAATGCAACCGACGAATAATTGAATGTGTTTTTGGTGAAAACTGACGAAAGACCCACAAATTCGCCAGGCTTAATAATCCGCAGGTTAAAATTTTTCGAGCCATCGCCTTCGATGTATTGTTTTGCCAGCCCATTGATTACAAACAGCGCATACGAAGCAAATGCACCCTGTTTGGTCAGGTTATCGCCTTTCCTGAACAACACCTGCGTTTTGCTTGCCCTTACCAATTCGGCCTCTTCGGGCGAAAGTGTCTGAAAACAAGGTGCTTGTATGTCGCAAATAAACTCCTGATCAGTTTCTAGAATGGGTTTCATAATCCAGTACAAGTTTCAAATATCCGTAAAGTTAGAATTATACTTCGACCAGACATAATCAACTTTACTAATTGTTGTAAGGTATTAAATTTCCGAGTCATAGAAACCACCGGGTCGCATGAGGGAGGATAAATGAATTGAGCCCGATTACCTTATCAAAACAGCAGTATCAGTATCATTTAAATATACATTCTCCATTAAAAAGTCAGGCTACTTTCTGAAATTTTAATGGAGAATGTATCGAGAAATTATACTATATCTTTGGTAAATAAAATGATCTGTTACCAATGAGACTCATCAAGTTGTTTTTCAGTTGTCGTTGATTTAACAGCTCCCTTGGCAGCATTAAGAAACTTTGATTTACTCTGTTTCGAATCCTTTGCTTTACCATTTTCTGCTATATCAGTTTTTTTAGCATCATTCGCTATACTCTTTGCATCATTCACATTCACCTTTCCTCCTTTAGCTGTATTTTTTGCATCGTTTGCGGCACTCTTAGCATCGTTTGCTGTACTCTTCGCATCGTTAACAGTACTCTTTGCTTCATCAACGGTAGCTTTGGTAACTTCTATGGCTGCCTTTGGATTCTTAAGAAAGGCTTTTGGATTGGTTGCCATAAATTTTGCTGTATTCAAAACACCTTTCCCCTTTTTTGCAGTTGCCTTTCCCTTTTCGACTGTCGCTTGTCCGTTTTCGATTGTTGCTGCGCCATTTTCTACTGCAGTTACGCCCTTTTTTCCTTTGCTTTTCAAACCTTTGGCTTCCTGCGCCTGAACATTACTTTGACATACAAGCAGGACAAACAGTGCAGCAAATAAAATTTTAAGATGATGTTTCATTTTTCGATGGGTTTTAAGATGAATGGGTTCTATGATTAATTTATTTTTTGGTTGTAAGCAAAATGGAACCTCATGGAACGGTTCATTGTTTCAATTCTGTTGATACTATACATTAACTCAGGGTTCAAAACTATCGATGATTTACAATAAGAGATAAAAATACAATGAGACAAAAAGTGGACAATTGGAAAATAATTCTGAAGAGCCACCTTTACTGATCTGATGAATAGACACTACAAAAAAAGATCTACATCAATAAAAAAGTTGTTGCAGTTCAAGTCAGGAGCCGATGCGCTTCAGCCTTAAAACCTTTATTTACCCTGACTGGTGTTGTAGCTTTGTGATGTAACAAATTCAATAAAGCAGTCATGTTGTACACCAACTTAAATCACATCGAAAGCGCTGAAGAATATGAGAGAATCATCAACGAACACGAAAATGTAATGATTATCTGCGGAAGGATGGGTCCCTTGTGTGTACCGGTTTACCGGATTGCTGAAGAATTGGAGGCAAAGTATACTAATGTGAAGGTTTATGATGTGGAATACGATCATCCAGAATTGTATTTCTTTCATGATTTACCTGAAGTTCAAAATTTTCCGGAATATCCTTTTACTGTTTATTACAAAAACGGGAACGTTGTGAAAGCTACATCAGGTATTCAATCAAAAGCACAGATGAAAACAATTTTAGATCAGGAATTTGCAACAACAGTAAACGCTTAATTCAAAAAAAACAAAGTAATATGCAAACAACATTAATCGTAATCGGGCTTTTAATCGTCACTGTCTTTATTTTCAGAAGCATAGCGATGGCAAAAATTAAAAAGATGCCAATGGTGGCCGACCACGAAAAAGTATTGACCCTTACCGAACAGAATTTCCAGCAACAAATAAAAAACAAAGTGGTGCTGATAGATTTCTGGGCCAGCTGGTGCGCTCCTTGCCGTATGATGGCTCCTGTGTTAAACGATGTAGCAACTGAACTTAAAGGAAACTCACATGTTGGCAAAGTTGACATTCAGCAATATCAATCACTTGCAAATAAATTTAAAGTAAGGAGCATTCCAACATTGATTCTGCTAAAAAACGGCACCGAAATCAACCGTTTTGTCGGCATCAAATCGAAAGAATTTTTATTGAAAGAGATGGCAAAAGTAGGATAAAGAACAGTCAATAATTTTTCAAAGGAACGTCATGCTGAACTTGTTTCAGCATCCCAACTTTGATTAAGATCCTGAAACAAGTACAGGGTGACTGGAATCAAAATTTAAAATAATAATCAAAAATAAAACAATTTAAAACATGGAAAAAATACTTATCATAGGGGGAGTTGCGGCCGGAGCAACTGCGGCCGCCAAAGTGCGCCGCATTTCTCCGGAAGCACAAATTACAATGCTTGAAGCCGGACCAGACATCTCGTTTGCCAATTGCGGCCTGCCGTATTACATTGGTGGCGACATTAAAAGCCGCTCAAAACTGATTCTTCAGAGTCCTGAAAGTTTCAAGGAACAATACAATGTTGAAGTTCATATCAATACTGTTGTTTCGTCGATCGACAGGATTGGCCACAAAGTGAAAACAACAAACAGCCAAACGGGAGAGCAGAAAACGTTTGAATACACCAAATTAATTTTGGCTCAAGGTGGACGGCCAATAAAACCAACCCTTTCCGGAGCCGATTACGATCATGTTTTCACGCTGTGGACTTTGGAAGACATGGATAAAATCTCAAATTATCTGGAAGAAAAGAAACCGAAAAATGCAGTCGTTGTGGGTGGTGGTTTCATCGGTCTGGAAATGGTAGAAGCTTTGGTAAAACGCGGCTTGAAAGTGAACGTTGTGGAAATGATGCCTCACGTGATGGCTGTCATGGAAGCTGAAACCGCGGGTTTTATCGAAAATGAAATGCTGTCGTACGGTGTTGGAATTCACACCAATGCCGGGGTGACCGAAATCATGCCTCATTCAGTAAAATTGGACAACGGAAAAGTATTGGATGCCGACATAGTTTTGCTTTCCATAGGCGTTCGCCCAACGCTGCAACTGGCTAAAGACGCCGGTCTTGAAATTGGTGAGGCTGGCGGATTGCTGGTTAATGCACAATTGCAAACTTCCGATCCTGATATTTTTGCAGCGGGTGATATGGTTGAAATTGAGCATCGCGTAAACGGCAAAAAAGTACGCATTCCGTTAGCTGGCCCGGCAAACCGCCAGGGCCGAATTGCGGCAGAAAATGCCTTGGGCGGAAATCACCCGTACAAAGGAGCAATAGGAACTTCGGTCGTCCGTGTTTTCGAAGCAGTGGCCGGAATAACCGGTTTCTCGCTGAAACAGGCACGTGCTGCCGGAATTGACGCCGATGCAGTGGTGGTTCACAAAGAACATCATACCTCCTATTATCCCGGAGCCGAAACGGTAACCACCATGCTGGTTTACGACCGCAATTCAGGAATTATTTTGGGCGGACAAACAGCAGGTTATAAAGGCGCTGACAAGCGTTTGGATGTGATTGCAACAGCAACGGCTGCAAAACTAACGGTTGGTGATATTGCCGATATCGATTTTGCCTACTCACCTCCAATCGGAACGGCGAACGATGCAATCAACATGGCTGCCTACACCGCTGAAAACCGGATTTCAGGATTCAGTCCATCGGTCACGGTAACAGAACTTGATGCCTTTGTTGAAGGTAAAAACCATGTTTTTGTTGATGTACGCGATGTTTTTGCTTTCGAAAAAAGCCATGTAAAAGGAGCTGTTCATATTCCATTGGAACTATTGGCAGAACGAATTGAAAATATACCTGCTGGTCGCCCGGTAATTGTTTACGACGAAACCGGCAAAAAAGGACATCAGGCACTTCGCACGTTGCTGGGAGCAGGCTATCAGGATGTCACCAATATCTCAGGCGGACATACTTCACTGCAACGACAAGCGAGAACTGTCGGGTTTAAACACATTCAGGTCAATCTATTACCTGTTGAATTAAAATCGCTGGACGAAGAAACTTCGAAGGTTGACGAAAAAGCTACAGAAAAAGCCGTAGATAACAATTCACCAATAGTGGTTGATGTGCGCACTCCGGAAGAATATGAAACTGGCGCATATCCCAACGCTGTTAATATTCCATTGGATGAAATTAAGGAACGTCTTGAGGAATTTGGGGACAATGCAGATCGTGAAATTGTGGTTTATTGTGCTTCAGGAGGCCGTTCGGCTTATGCGCAACGATTTCTGATGCAGGTTGGTTATCTGAATGTCAAAAATGGAGGCGGTATTTCATCGATGATGGCCAGGCAAAATACAAAATCTGCTGCTCAGAGTCCCTCATCGGAACCAATAATCGTTGATGTGCGCACTCCCGGAGAATTTCGGGGAGGAGCTTATCCCGGAGCAATCAATATTCCGGTGGATGATTTGCAGATGCGAGTCAACGAATTGGGCAGTAAATCGAGAGAAATAACACTCTATTGTGCCTCCGGAGCACGCTCAGCCTACGGACAACGAGTTTTACAGCAATTAGGCTTTACGAATGTAAAAAACGGCGGTGGAATCATGCAAATGATGAGACAGCGATAATCCAATTCATAAATCGAACCCTATGCAAAACGTTTTTTCTTACACGGATCTAATTCAAAAAATGGAAGGGCACGAACGTGTTGCCCTGTTGGTACACAATCCCGAAAATGAATTTTCAAGATGCGCTTTCCGGAGTATTGCCGAAGCCATGCACCTAAGCCAGTCGATTTCGGTTTTTGTTGCAGATGTGAGCCAGGTTCAGGATATTCATCCGGTTTTTAAGATTACCAGTGAACCATCGTTGTTGCTTTTTGTGAAAGGAAAATTGGAGAATGTAGTAGAAGGCTGCCACGAAAGTGACTACTTTAAAGCTATGATGAATCTCGATTCGTTAGATGAAAAATCAGTAGAAAATGCCCAGAAGGAAGTTTAAAATGAAAAATAACAATTTAAATAAAAATCTATGTTTGAGTTAATTAAGAATCTCTTTGGAATAAAATCAATCAACTATGCTCAGTTAGTGAAAGATGGGGCAATTATTTTGGATGTTCGGACCAGTGGCGAATTTTCGACAGGTCACATCAAAGGATCTATCAATATTCCGGTTAATGCACTATCTAAAAACCTTGCAAAATTGAAAGCCAAAAACAAACCCATTATTACCTGTTGCGCATCGGGAATGAGAAGCGCTACTGCAAAAAGTATTCTGCAGTCGAACAGTTTTTCAAATGTTTACAATGGCGGTTCATGGCATCGGTTAAACATGAAAATAAATAGTTAACAACGACAAATGAAGTTTTCAAAACCATAAAAAAAACAAGACAATGAAAAAGAACATGGGTACCATCGACAAAGTGATCAGGATACTGATTGCTGTAGTATTTGCTGTTTTATACTTCACAAATGTAATAACCGGCACTCTCGGAATTATTCTTCTTGTTCTGGCGGTAGTGTTTGTGCTGACAAGTGCAATCAGTTTCTGCCCGCTGTATTGGCCTTTCGGGATCAGTACAAATAAAAAACAGGAATAAATCAAAAGAACAACCACGCTTAAATATATAACGAGGTTGTTCTTTTTAGTGAGCTCTTATTTTCTCGGAATCCAGACTTTCATCTCATTGATTCCACGATTGTCCCACACAAAATAAGGAATGGCTGTAATCTTTTGCGATTTGACCGCTTTGTTCCCGGCAACATTTGCTTCTCCTGAAATGGTTACCACACCACTCAGCATTTCCGGAGCAAATGAGGCCGACAATTTTGCAGTATCGGCCAATGAAAGTTTCATCAGCTCCGTTCCATTATCCTTACCCTCAAGACAATATACAATCGGGCCTCGTTCAAGGGCAACCTTACCGGCATCGTCGGCCACTTTTTCGTTAGCTGTAACACGACGGATACTCATTGGAAGCGAATAATTCACCACGTCTCCGGATTTCCACTCACGGTCGATCACAGCATATCCCTTTTCTGCTTTGTACAGAACAGGCTCTCCGTTTACCGTTACTGAAACTGAGCCTGTTTCAGGAGAAACAAACGAATACAAATCGCTCGGAACAACCTGACTGCCAGCCCAACCCGGAATGCGCAAACACAATGCAAATTGGCTTGCCTTTTCAGGCGAAACCGAAATTTTGACCTGACCATCCCACGGGTATTGTGTTTCCTGGCTTATGGTTACCGGTAATTCTTTATTTAATTGCAAGGTTGACGAACTTTGGGCAAACAGGTTCACATACAAACTGTTATTTCCTTGGGCATAAATATATCCGGGAACAGAGGGCAGAAAACGGCATATATTGGTTGGGCAGCACGAACAGTCGAACCAAGGCTGACGATCTAATGTTTCGCCACGATTAAATTTAAAATGCAGGTCACATTCCAAAGGATTCGGATAAAAAAAGGTTTTCCCATCAAGGCCAATCCCGGAAATTACACCGTTATACAAACTTCGTTCGAGCACATCGATGTATTTGGCATCGCCATGAAGCAAAAACATGCGGTAGTTCCAGTAAACATTGGCTATGGCGGCGCAGGTTTCGTTATAAGAAGTAAGGTTGGGCAGCTCGTAATTATCACCAAAAGCTTCACCTTCGTGACGGGCACCAATACCTCCGGTGATGTATAATTTCTTCGAAACCATGTTTTCCCAGATTTTATCGATCGCCGACAAATATTCCACATTGCCAGTCAATGCTGCAACATCGGCAACACCGGAATACAAATATCCGGCTCGAACGGCATGGCCAACAGCTTCATCTTGCTGAATGACCGGTTTATAATCCTGTGAATATGCTTTTTTCGGATCGTTTTCTTTGCCGCGACTATCAATAAAGAATTTAGCCAGATTGAGGTATTTTTTCTCTCCGGTAATGCGGTAAAGTTTTACCAGTCCCATTTCTACAATCTCGTGGCCGGGAGCGTCGTTGCGTTTCCCAGGGCCAAAAACCTGATCGAGCAAATCAGCATTTTTCAAAGCAATGTCCAGAAAGTTACGTTTCCCCGTTGCCTGAAAATGGGCAGAGGCGGCTTCGAACAAATGTCCGGAGTTATACAATTCGTGACTCAACACAGATTCCTGCACCCAGCGTTCGCTGCCCGACCACTTGTGCGGGTGTTGCGGATCGATGGTACGTGCTGTATACAGATAGCCGTCGGACTCCTGAGCTTTCCCAACAATGGCAATCAAACTATCAACATACCGGTCGAGTTTCGGATCGGGATGAACACTCATCGAGTACGAAGCGCCTTCGATAGTTTTGTAAATATCGGTGTCGTCAAAAGGAAATTCTGTTCCGAATTGGCCTTCCTTTTTGGCAGCTTTCACAAAATTGGCGATCCGACCAGTCTCCTCACATTTGGCAAACGAAGCCGGAATGGTAACTGTTCTATTTGTCTCAATTTTGGGCAGCCAGAATTGGTCGCTGATTTTTACTTCATTGAACGGAACTCCCTGGATTTTGTAATCCGCTTTTTCGGGTTGGTTTTTGCATGCGGCCATCGAAAGCGGAAGTACTGCAATAATGAATAGCTTATGTAGCTTCATAGTTTGTAAGTTTTATTTTGAATTTGTCAGAGGTTTAATTCCTTTAATCGTTGGAATAACCTGCCGAATTGATCCATCGGCATTAAATTCCAGTTTATCGATGCAAACTTCGCGATTGAATCCGGCAGGGCTTCCCATTTTAATTCCTTTGGGGCGGGTAAACCGGTGATAAACCAGGTACCATTCGTCTTTCCCCGGAATCTGAAGCACCGAATTGTGGCCCGTGGCGTAGATTTCCTGCTCAGAATTTTGCGTAATCACCACATTTTTCTCCGGAATAGTCAGTTTCCCAAGTGGAGAATCTGATGTTGCATAGCGTACTTTGTAGTTTGGGCTGCGGGTATCGTCTTCCGACCACATAAAATAGTAGGTTCCGTTTCGGTAAATGACATAACAACCTTCGCGAAAGGTATTGTCCGGAGTCATTATTTTCAGTGTTTCTTCGTTTAGCGAAACCATGTCATCGCTCAACTCTGCACCCGCCATGTAACCGTTGCCCCAATACAGGTAGCTTTTGCCCGAAACCGGGTCGGTAAACACATCAGGATCGATTTGCTGACCACTTGTAATGCCTTCCGGAAAACGATCGATCAGCGGCTTGCCACTATCGACAAATGGTCCGGTTGGATTATCTGCTAACGCAACACCAATTTTTTGAGCCGCACAGAAATAATAGAAATACTTGTATTCTCCATTTATTTTCTTTTCGACGATGCATGGCGCCCAGGCATTACGGTTCGCCCAGCTAACGTCCTTTTTCAGGTCGAGAATAACACCTTCGTCTTTCCAGTCGACCAAATTTTCCGAAGAAAAAACTTTGAAATAGTTGCCCGACCAGTTGTAAAACCCGTCGCTGGTAGGATAGAGGTAATATTTGCCGGTTTTTTCAGAATACAGGATTTCAGGATCGGCATAAAAACCTTCCAAAACCGGATTATGATCTTCCGAAGCTGTAACCTGGTATATTTCTTTTCCTTCGCCTGATTTGAACGTGTAATTTACCGGACCTTTCGCAAAATTCTGCACGCCGGAAGGACTTATTGAAACACCTTCCGCAGCTTTGAATTCAGGATTAAACTGAGTCAAATTTGTACCATGCTTAACTGGCAGATAAATCTTCTTTGCTTCGGTTTGAAAATATACATTTTGCTTTTTCAACAAATCAGATTTGGGCTCAGCAGGACGTTTTTCAGGATTAATCCGGATAACTGTAAAGGAATAGGCCGGCATGCTGTATGGAAATTCGCCGCTAACGGAAATTTGATCGGTAACCGGACGAGCTTTTTTGTCCGCGGGCAATCCTGTAAGCACGGTGCGGATCGCCTGCGAACGAATCTCACCCACTCCGTTCAGAATGACATTTGCTTTTACCGCAACAGGAAGCATGTTTACCAGTTTCACGATCAGGTCGTTGCTCTTGCTGTCGCGAACTACCGAAACGGCTACGCGTTTCCTGACGGATTCGTTCTTGTCGGAAATCCACACATCATTTGCCAGGTAGGTGTCTCCTGAATTTTGTCCATAAAGTTGCTGCACAAAGTAGTTCACGGTCGGTTTCACTTCTGTATTGTTGAAATAAATCAGGTCAGGATTCCATTGGGTGTGCCCTTCTCTGGCCAGCATTGGGGCGTACGAAGCCATGCTTACCACGTCGCCGTTGCGTTCCAGCGAGGTAAGGTAAAGTGCCTCGGAAAGCGCATTGTAGACCGTGCTTCCCCACGAAGCATATTCACCCAGATAAACCTTCGGTTTCGATCGGTCATACTTGTCGTAATAGTCCTGATTGTTGATAAACCAACCCGGCGATTGGTAATAATGTTCGTCAACCATCGGAACCTGTAGCTTGGTGGCGATTTTCCAACCTTCCACATAATCGGTTCCTTCAAAAGTTGGCCCTACTGTTCCGATAACCGTGATTTCAGGATGCTTTTCTTTTACAGCTTTGTAAATCATCGTAAACCGTTCCTCGAAAATATCGTTGATCAGGTCTTCATTACCAATCCCGACATATTTCAGGTTGAATGGTTTGGGGTGCCCGGCTTCGGCACGGATTTTTCCCCATTTGGTTGTTGCATCGCCGTTGGCCCACTCGATCAAATCGAGCACATCCTGAACATAGTTGTCCATGTCGCACATCGGGATTCCACCTTGTTGGCCTGCCCCTCCGGTAGCCGAATTCTGGCAGGGAACGCCAGCAGCAATAACCGGCAGTGGCGCTGCTCCAATATCTTCGCAAAACTGAAAATACTCGAAGTAACCCAATCCGGCAGTTTGGTGATAACCCCACAGATTTTTTTGTGGTTTGCGCGATTCGAGCGGACCAATCGTATTTTTCCAGCGATAAATATTGCCCAGCCCATCGCCATGTGCCACACAACCACCCGGGAAACGCATAAACCGAGGATGAATGTCGGCAATGGTTTGCGCCAGATCGGTACGCAGACCATTTTTATGTCCTTTGAAAGTGTTTTGCGGAAACAGCGAAATTACATCCAGATGAACCGTTCCGGCAGTCTGCGGAATAATTTCAAGTTGAGCGTCGGTTGCTGTTTGTTTGGCAATCAAGACTGTTTCGAACTTTTTCCATTCGGCAGAGTTAGCCGAAACAGTTGTTTCGCCAAAGTTTTCGCCATTTTTACCGATCAGGCGGATTAATAATTTCTTGCTCTTTTTATCCGGATTGCGGACAAAAGCAGTAAAATCATACTTCTCTCCGGATTTTACTGCAATTCCATCAAATCCTTCATTGACCAATCCTGCACCAACTTCCGTAGTTTTCAGGACAGCATAATGAGAGTTATTTGAATGAACAGGTGAAATTGAATCGATAGAAAATGAAGTTCCGTTGCCTTTTAAAAACCACGATTTGCTGCTGTTCCAGGTTTTATCCCGACCTTCTTTATCGCTTAATGCATATTCAAAGTCGCGGTTCTGAAGCAATTCAGCGTATAGTCCGCCATCGGCTGCATAATTAATGTCCTCGAAAAACACGCCCACCAGCATGTCGCTGATCTTTTTGCTTTTCGAATTGTCAACTGTAATGGTTGCATCCAGGGTTTTCAGCGTGGCGAACCGGACCGAATCGGTTTTGGCGCTTTCCGATCCTAGCTGATCGCGGTATGCATTCAGTTTTTGCTTATTCAGTAAACTTTCTACCAGCATCCAGGCAACCTTGTGCACGGTTCCGGTTTCGGTATTTCCTGAAATGGTAACTTTTTTACGCAAGGTTTGTCTGTTACTCAGTGGTACCTCTTTTGCCGGGTTATAGGTTTTAAAATCAGAAGTAATTACACTGAAGGCTTTTTTCTGATTTCCGCCGGTACTGACCCACGAAACGGCATATTTTCCTCCCTGTTGTATCGCTATTTCGGGTTCCAGACAGTTGTTATCTTTCATCACAATCGGGTAGGTCTGCGGTAACCAGTAAATCAAATCTTTCGATTCGGCATGGGCAAATGTTCCGGTATGTTCGTTCAAACTCCATACACAGTGCCACATTTTGTCCGTAGTCTGAAATAAAAAGGGAGTGATCATGCGCTTTTCGACGCCCCACCGTCCGTAGTCGCAAAACAGAAAACGCATTTCGGGTCCAATGGAAGTCCAGCTTTCCTGATCGGTACTCCAGGCAAAATGCAGCCCATTCGTGTTTGAATTCTTAGCTGTTGCATACGAAAAAAGGTAAACCGAGTCGGGTTCGTTGGTCATTGTGAGAACAGCACCAATACTGGTTTGCCCAACCAACAAAGTAATAAGGCTTAGGAGAAAAAGAGTTCGTTTCATTTAGGGTTCAGTTTAGTAATGGGTTATTCCCAACAAATATGGGGAAATAATTAGAAGCGTCAAAATGACGTTAATTTGTTTTCCGGTACTACTTTAAGCAATATCAAATTTTAATGTGTTTTCCAGTCCCTCTTCAGAACCGGAAAACACATTTAATTACAACTTTATAGACTTCGCTTTCCCGTTGTATTTTATGGTTTTTGTAAACTTAACGGCTGTACTTGCGCCTCCGTTTTGATCACTAACAACGATGATATTGAATGTTCTGCCGCTGAGCATACCATTGAAACTACCCTTCCGATCACCAATAGTAAGGGTTTTCGAAGCATCGTTCCAATTGAACTCAATGGTTGCATACATTCCTTTCTCGTAGTTGTAGTTGTCTTTTTCGTCGTCGTATAGAATAAACGTTCCATCAGCTCCCGGATAAATGCGTATTTCAGTAGGATCTTGCTTTTCGTTGGCATACTGAACCGTCGGTCCCATCGGAATGATTGATCCGGCTTTGATGTATAATGGCATAATGTCCATTGGTGTTGGCCGCTCCACTTCCTGTCCGCCCTTCAGTTTTTCGCCCGACCAGAAGTCGTACCATTCGGCTCCTTCCGGCAGGTATGTTTTGCTGCTTTTCACCACACTGAAGTCGCTGGTCGAACCTTCCCTTTTGTTAACGGTATAAAGCGGTTCGGTAACCGGACTGACCAGAATTGATTTTCCAAACATATATTCGTCGTTGATGTCGAGCACCTTCTTATCGCTGGCAAAGTCCATCATTAATGCTCGCATCATGCTCGAACTGTTGGCAGTAACCTGCCATGAAGTTGAGTAGATGTAAGGCAATAAACGGTAACGCAGATTAATGTACTTTTCAATGGTATTGTATTCCCAGCTTCCTTTTTCGCCAAAGTTCCAGATTTCGCGTGGCGTATCGGTTCCGTGCGAGCGCATCATTGGAGTAAAGCTACCAAACTGCAACCAACGGACATACAATTCCCTGTAAGCTATGTTTCTAACTCCTCCAGGATAATTCCATGGGAAGAACCCGCCAATGTCTCCATTCCAGTATGGAATACCGCATAATGAGAAGTTAAGTCCTCCTGAAATCTGGTTGCGAAGTACATTCCAGTCCGAAACCACATCGCCACTCCACGAGTTGGCGCCATAACGTTGTTGACCTGCAAAAGCCGAGCGAGTAAGGATGAAAACACGTTTATCGGCGGAAGTTTGGCGTTGGTGATCGGATACCCCGCCCACTGCCATCAATGGATAAGCATTGCGCACTTTGCGGAACGAGCCGAGGTAGGTTTTGTTATCGAAATCTTCTTCTTTCAAGTCAAGATGATCAGGTTCGGTCGAATCGAGCCACCAGCCGTCCATACCCAGCGAGAAGATTTCTTTGTTCATGAAATCCCAATAAATGTCGCGGGCTTCGGGGTTATAAACATCATAAGGTTTTACTCCTGAAGGTTTTGCATCGGCCGGTTGAGGCCAATCGTTGCTATTGGTAGGCGGCCATGTTTTGAAATTGAGCAACATCCCTTTCTTATCCATGATTTCGAACTGTTTGGTTTTAGTCCCAAACGATTCCCAGCACGAAATGATGATGTGCGCATTCATGTTGTGTACATCGTCGATCATCTTTTTTGGTTCAGGAAAAGCAGGGTTCAGGAATTCCATCCCATTCCAGCGGTCGTTGTCGCCCCAATATTGCCAATCCTGAATAATACCATCGAGCGGCACACCTATTTCGCGGTACTTTTTCACAACGCCAACAATTTCGTCCTGACTTTTATAGCGTTCTTTGCTCTGCCAGTAACCGAAAGTCCAGTAAGGAAACATGGGCGCTTGCCCCGTCAGGCTGCGCATGCCGGCAATTACCCCATCCGCATTACCACCGTACATGAAATAGTAATCTGCACAATCGCCAACTTGCGATTCGAAAGAAGTTTCCTGCAAATTATCGACAAAAGTGGTAGGCGAATAGTTATCCCAGAATAGGCCATACCCTTTTACCGACTGGAAAAACGGGATGCAAATCTGCATATTTTCCTGACGAAGGAACAGCTTCTGCATCCGTTGGTTCATCGTTCCGTTTTGGTGTTGTCCCAATCCATAAATGGCTTCGTCCTTGTTGAGCAAAAATGCCTGGCGTATGATGTATGTGTCGTTGTCAACATCCTTGTTAGCAGTAAATTGTACACCGTAATCCTTTTCCGTAAAAAGCAAGTTTCCTTTTGTATCACGGTAAGTTATTTTTCCGGTTTCGAGGTTTAAATCAACGGCTAAAGCGGAACTACTCAAAGTCACAACCTGTCCGTTCTGAGTGATTTTTAAGTCCGTTTTCTCGGGTGTTTTAATCACCGACAGACTTTGTTTATTCACTTTTTCTTCTTCAGGAAATTTGATAACACGAACGATTTCCTGAGAATAAAATTGGATTTCGGTTGTGACAGAGTTGGCCGTTGCTTGTACCCCCAGATCAGTTTTCTGGTAACCCTGCGACCAAACATTCGGTGCAAGGAAAAGTAATATTAGAAGAAGTATTAAATTGCTCTTATTCATTGTCTGGAATTTAGGTTGTTCCCAACTTTATTTTAATAGTAAGGTTCACCTATTTTCAACAACAGATGAACCTTACATACTGAAACAAATACAGAATTAATTAATAACCGGTGTTTTGTTTCAGGTTAGCATTTTTCTGGATTTCGCCGAGCGGTATGGGAAACAAAACCCTGTAGTCGCCGTTTGGAGAATGTGATAACCACGATTTTTTGGTAAACATACCGAAGCGGATCATGTCGGTTCTGCGGCGTCCTTCCTGGCAGAATTCATAACCTAGCTCATCCAGGAAACGACCATATTGAATATCGGCTCCACCTTCCTGAGTAGATGTGATATGGTTACGAAGACCATAATCGTATACGCTACCTTTCTGCAAGTCACCGCCGGTTACAGTAGCTTTTGCAGGAGCCGATTTGAAATTCCGGGCTCTCACCTGAGTTACAATAGTGGCAGCATCGTCGGCTTTTCCTGTGCGCAATAAACATTCAGCTTTCATCAGGAGGATATCAGCATAACGGAAAATTGGAAAATCGTTGCTTAAGCGATTAGTTGCGCCCATCGCAATTTCAAATTTTCCTAAACGGAAACCATGCACTTCTTCCGAAAAATCAACACCAGGCAATTCATTGATGTAAGCCAGTGGTTTGCCTTTATATTCGCCAAGTGTAGCGTAAATAATGTCACCATTGGCTTTATACTGCTGGCCTTTAATGTAATTGTCCTTGTAGCGCGAATCATCAGTATCAAAAGTATTAATATACTGAGGAACAGCACAAACACCTCCCCATGGACTAGACTCCAGATTATAGGTAGCCTGATTTTCGGGTTCCAACGTTTGCATGTGAATGTCGAAGGCATTCCAATTGGTCACGTATTTCGAATCGAAAGGCAAGGCAAAAATGATTTCTTTCGAGTTTTCATTATTGGTCACGAAAACATCTTTCTGATTCGATTCCAAACCATACCCGACTCCTGAATTGAGAATCGCATCACATTCAGTGATACATTTGTCCCATGCCGGGGTTCCGGTATACACACCTGCATTCAGGTACATTTTAGCTAATAATGCATGAGCAGCCCACTGATTAAACTTCCCGTAAGTTTTTTGATTTTTCAAAGCACTTACTTTCGAAATATTTTCTGTAACTTCCTTAATGATAAAATCATACACTTCTTTCCTGGTGTTTTGTTTTGGCAAAAACCCTTCAGGGACATCGAATTTATCAACGATCGGCACATTTCCGAAGAAATCGCACAATACCCAATAGTAAGAAGCACGGAGAATTTTCATTTCAGCAATTAAAGCCGCTTTATCAGCTTCGGGTACCGGAATAGCATTGGATTCAACCTGAAAAATAACACGGTTACAGTTGGTAATCCCTGCATAAGTCCGGCTCCATGTGTTTACCACGATGTCGTCGTCAGTTGTCCATTTATGTTCATGAATACGACGGTAAACACCTCCGTCAACCCATCCGTTTGGACGTGCCGGGGTCAGCATTTCGTCGCCCGAAACCTCGTTAGCTCGGTAAAGCCCATTCCAATCATTCAATACGATGCGCCAGTTGACGTAAGCCGAGCCAGCCAGTGCCGCTAAATCAGAATCGGTAGCCGTAAATTGGCTTGCAACAATGGTATTAAAGCTTTCATCTTTCAATTGAGTACACGATGAAACCATGATCGTCAGAAAAACAACAACTGTGATTCCGAACTTTCTAATATTTTGAAAATTTTTCATATCCATTTCTTTAAACTTTAGAATGTAACATTAAGTCCTAACGTAAATGTTCTCATCGTTGGATACTTATCCCGATTATCGACACCCGGCGCTAAGCCGGCCCCGCTGTTGACGTTGATTCCGCCCTGAGAGCCTCCTCCACTGGTAACCAGGCTTACTTCAGGATCAATTCCTTTATAGCCGGTAATAATGAAGGTATTTAAAGAGGATACATAGAATCTTGCAGACTGAATGTACTTGATGCCTGTTTTTGGAATGTTATACCCCAAAGTGATGTTATCGATTTTCCAGTAATCGCCGTCCTCAACGTAATAGCTATTAAATTCCTGTGGCGATTTTAATTGTGTTTTTCCGAATACCGGATTAAACGCAGTTCTCAGCAAATTGTACTGGGTATAAGTTGGATTTTCGTACATCATTCGCGAGAAGTTAGCTACCTGGAATTTAAATGCTCCACGCTGCGAAATGCTCAAATCCCAGTTTTTATACCTGAAATTATTGACCCAACCAGCATAGTATTTAGGAAGTCCGTTCCCGATCACTTTTTTATCGCCAAAGGAATGTTTGAAATCTTTATAGTTTACAGCTGATCCATCAGCGCCTTCATAAATCCATTGACCGTAATTGGCAACATCTGTTTTATCATTGCCAACACCAATCACCTTGAACCCATAGAAATTACCAACAGGCTCACCAACTTTTACGATGTGAGTGAAGGTTTGTACCGGTGGGCCAGTATATCCGGTGGTAAAGTAGTCGCTCGATGTTGTATAAATATCGTTTGTCAAACTAACCAACTTATTCGTATTGGTAGAAAAAGAAACACTGCTTGACCATTGAAAATTTTCTTCTTTCACCGGTACGACGTTGATTAAAACCTCTAAACCTTTATTTTCCATTTTACCGACATTGGCACGTGTGGTTGAATAGAGGTTCGGAGGACTTGGAACGGCAAAGTCAAAAAGTAATCCATCAATTTTACGGCTGTAATAGTCGATGCTTCCGCTAATTCTACTATTGAGCATACTGAAATCAACTCCGAAGTCGGCTTCGCGTTTTTCTTCCCATCTCAAATCGGGATTTGAATTTTGGGTTGGGATTAATGTGCGAATCCATTTCCCGTTCGAAAGAACATACTCTGAATAGCCAATCATACCAACGCCCCTAAACAAATCAGATGGCTGAGTACCTGTTACTCCATAACCTGCCCTTAATTTGATGTCGTTGAAAAGAGATTGGTTCTTCATAAAAGATTCATTGGTCAATCTCCAACCAGCCGAAACTGCAGGAAATAGCCCCCATGGATTCTTTGTTCCTACCAACTGACTGGCTTCTTCACGGCGAAGGCTGGCCATCAACAGGTATTTGTCGTTGTAATTGTAAGTCAACCTTCCGAATAATCCAATTAAGTTAGTTTCGGCATGGTAGCTTTTTTGTGCATCGGGGACTTTCCCGTTTTTCGTTGCTTCACCTAGTCCGATGTTGTAATAGCCAAACAAATCAGTCGGGAAATCCCAGTTTTCCATCGACATCTCAGTCCTAATATTTTCCTGATAGCTGTAACCTGCCAAAGCCTTAAATTGATGATTACCAATTGATTTTGAATATTCAGCAGTAAGTTCAGCTAATTTGTCGGCTGTTTCTTTTGCACCTATTGATGCATATCCGTTCCGGCTGTCGCGTAAGGTTGAAACATGTTGTTTTGTTTCAGCATAACCACTATTCTCATTCCATTTCGAAAAAGAAAGTACGCTTGTGAGTTTTAACCCTTTTACAGGTGTAAGCGAAATGGTACTGTTGAACCTTGAAAGATGTTCGTTCGTACGGCCATCGCTTTCCATTAAATCAGAAACCGGATTTTCGTATTCGAATTTAGAGAGTTCCTGAAACCAGGTTCCATCAGGATTTCGTAAAGGAGCCGTAGGATTCTGAAGCATGGCCTGTCTGTAGATATAACCATTGAAGCCATTTAACTTTTTTGTGGAGTTTAAAATACCAATATTGATCTTCAATTTATCATCGAACATGCTGTGATTGACATCAGCACGGCCAATAAAGGCCTCGTTGTATGATTTCAGAAAAACTCCCTGGGCCGAATTGTAGTTTACATTTACCAGGTAGTTGGTCGTTGCATTACCACCTCTGAAAGTCATATTATGCACGTGATTAATGGGTTGACGTGATATTTCGCTCAGCCAGTCAGTTTCGGTACCCAAATCGGTATTGGCATCACGGAAACCATCCTTAATTTGCTGGCGAAAATCGGCGGCTGTTGAGAGGTCCAATTTACGTGCAAAAGATTGAATGCTTGCATAGCTGCTATATTCGACTGAACTCTTGTAGCTGCCACTTGCCCGACGGGTAGTGATCAGGATAACCCCATTGGTACCGCGTGTTCCGTAGATAGCGGCAGCAGAACCGTCTTTTAAAACATCCATCGATTCGATGTCCTGAGGGGCAACCGTTTTCAAATCTCCCGGAATTCCATCAACCAAAATCAAAGGATTGATGCTTGTTCCAAGAAGTGTGGTATTTCCTCTTAATACAATTTGAGAAGAACCGCTTGGATCGCCACTTGGAGAAACAATGGTTAAACCGGCCACTTTCCCCTGAATTAATTGTCCGGCATCCTTCACATTACCTTTCAGAAATTCAGTTGATTTCACCGTTGAAACAGAGCTTGTAACGTCTGCCTTTTTCTGGGTTCCGTAACCAATGGCTACAACTTCTTCAATACCAATAGTTTCGTCAACAAGTTTTATGTTTATCGTTGGGTTACTTCCAACAATTACATCCTGAGATTTCATCCCAACAAACGAAAATTGCAAGGTTGCTTTTGCCGGAATATTGGAAAGTGAATAGTTTCCATTCGAATCAGTAATGGTTCCGTTGGTAGTGCCTTTTACAACTACCGAAACTCCGGGAAGCGGGCCCCCCGAAGAATCAGTCACTTTTCCTGAAACTTTAGTCTGGGATTGTTGATTTGACATTTCAGTTGGAACAATGACAATTTTCCGATCTGTTAACTGAAATTCAACCTTCTGATCCTGAAAAACATCACGTAAAACATTTGAGATTTTCTCATTATCTGCATTTATAGAAACGGTTCGGTCAACATCAATCAGTTGATTGTTGTAAATAAAGAAAAACTCAGAACTGTTTTCAATTTTCAGAAGTACATCCTTAATCTGTACGTTCTTCATGTTCAGACTTATCCGCGTATCCTGCGAATAGCTTTCTCCTGCCATCAGGCTCAGAGTGGTAATCAGAAAGATAAGTGCAGTTAGTTTCATAACAAAGAATGCTTTTCTCAGGACATGCCAATGCAGGCATATCCCATTCATACTGTTTTTTTTCATAAATTTGAACGTTTTAAGATTATTTAATCAATAAGACCCTGCTTAGCAGGTAAATGAACAGGGAAGTGGGCCAACACTTTCCTGTTTTTCTTTTACTTCATAGGCAAAATGATTAGTTAAATTTTTCTTTTTAATATTATTTTTCTTTTCGACATTGAATTATCGGTCTGTTTTACAATGGGTTCTGCGGCATACGTCATCTGTGATGTCATGCTCAAAATGTTCAGTACCTGCTCCAGTGGTTCGTTAATAAACGTACCTGTAAACTTGTACCCTTCAAGCTTTTTGTCAGAAATAACGATGTCGACATTATACCATTTTGCCAGCTTTTTCACGACTGTCTGAATCGGGTCACCATAAAATACAATGCGCCCGTTAATCCAAGCGGTGTATTTATATAAATCAGCGACATCCGATTTGAACAATTTTTGATCAGCCTGATTCAATGTTGCCACTTGATTAGGTGAAAGTTGCATCAGGTCTTTGTTTGGTTTCCCGGTATTTCCCTGAAGCATTACACACCCTTCAACCAAAGCAACAGAAACTGAAGAGTTATCGGCGTACGCATCAACATTGAACTTTGTTCCTAAAACTTTAATTTTTAGTTGGTTTGCCTCAACAACAAATGGCTGTTCCTTATTCTTTGTGACCTCAAAATAGCCTTCGCCATCCAGTACTACATTTCGTTGTTGTTGATTTGCAAATGTCTGCGGGAAACGAAGCTTGCTTCCTGAATTCAGAAACACTTTTGTGCCATCAGACAATTCAACTTTTGTCTGAGTGCCATATGCGGCTTTTATCTCCTGATAAACAGGTAAAGATGAATTATCGGCAATGTTCCGGATTGAATCATTCCGATTTAAAGAGTTGTAAATTCCGGAGAAAATTAAGGATAAAACAACCACGGCAGCGGCCTGAACAACCCAATTAATCAACCTTGTTTTTGATGGATAGATGCCAGCTTTTCTTCGAATTGCACTTTGGGCTTTTGATTGGTTGACTGGCTCAGGCATTTTCAATGAGCCTGATTGCACCCATAAAGCAACAAAGTCATTGTATTCCTGGAGGTTTTCACGACTCGCCAATTTCCACTCTTCGAGACCAGCGGTTTCTTCTTCGCTGAGTTGATCGGTCAGAAATTTTGCAATCAATGCATATATGTCTTCGGAAATTGGATTCATAGTTTTATCGTTTTACAGATTACAGACGAACGCCGACAGGTACAACCCTACATTAAAAAACAAGAAATATGTAAAAAATTAAAAATTGGTCGATTAGTAGTAAAAACGGAAGAGGGAAAAAGGAAAAGGGGAATAAATTTACAGTAAGGCAGATAAGACATGCTAGACCGAAGTCATCCTAAAGCTTCTGAGCCGATTTAAAAACAATGAAAACAAAATGGAACCGCCTTTTTTCTTGCTATTTTCGGAGAACGATGGCAAGAATTCCTGAAGTTCATATCTCAAAAGCTTCAGCGAACGGCCAATCAAGGCTTCAACACCCTTTACCGAAATTTCCATTTTCAGAGCAATCTCTTTATTCGAAAAACCTTCGAACCGACTCATTTCGATAGCAGTCCGGCATCTTTCAGGAAGGTTTAGTATTGATTTCAGTAATTTTTCCTCAAACTCATTCTTCGAAATTTGCTCTTCAGTGGTATTCTCCGAGTTTTCAGGCCGGAGTTGATTATAAATTTTCGAGTTTGCTTTCTCTTTTCTCAGAAAGTCGATGCTCTGATTACGGACCATCCCCATCAGATACGACAAAAGACTATCAATTTTGGTTATATTCTCGCGCTTTTCCCAGAGTTTGACAAATACTTCCTGAACCAGATTTTCGGCTGTGTCCTGATCTTTGATCAGTGAATAAGAAAATTGACATAAAGGCTTGTAGTATTGTTTAAAGATCGTGTCAAAAGCACGTTCATTTCCCTTTTGAAGCTCATTAAGGATGAATTGCTGATTGCCCGCATTATCATTAAACAACTTTGCCATATCTTTCAAAATCGTGCACCAAAGATATTGGTTTTATTCAATGCATTCAATCCGGTACTTTTTATTTCAAATTCCCAACAATGGATAACCTGTCAGACCCTTAATCGGAACCGGACAATCAGGAGGGCCTCATCCAATTTATTAGTAGGTAACATATACCCACTTAAATATAAGTTTCACAAAATAAACAATCCGGTAAATCTATAATTTACCGGATTGTTTCTGTGGGCTGTACTGGATTCGAACCAGTGACCCCTACCCTGTCAAGGTAATGCTCTAAACCAACTGAGCTAACAGCCCTTTTCGAGCCACAAAAATATAAATTTTTTGCAATGTTTCTTTATTGGTGAATAAATCGGCTAAATTTGAGATTTTAGAATCAGAAAACTATTTTTGAATTCGTTTAAGGTGGGTTAACTAATGGGTTAATTTCGCTTTTTAATACTTGATTTCTAGCGCATAAAACACTTCAGATGAATAGAGAAATTCGATGCATTGGTATTCTGCTTTGCTGTCTATTTATAGTTTTGGGAACAAACTCTATGGCCAGCAACAACACTACCGGCAAACTATACGATGAAACAATCTTCGTAATTTCGAATTTTTCGGGTGTCGACGCCAACCTCAACGAAACACTGGGGATACAGCAACTTCTTGATCAAAATATAGGTGGATTCAGGTTTTATCTCGAGTGGGAAAAACAGCAGAACCAACTGATGATTAAAAAGGCCGACGGAACATCCATTTCGCTTAAGCAAACAATGCAGGAAATCAAGAATTATCTGGATAATAAACCCGATAAAATACTGACACTTTTCCTCGATTTCAGCACAAACATTAACGAGTTAAACGATATCTTTCAGGAATTGGGCATTAACCAATACCTCTACACTTACGATGCTAAAGAAGGTTGGGCTCCGGTAAAAACCATGATTGAAGAAAACAAACGGCTGGTTGTTTTCTCAATGCAGGAACATCGCAATAGCCCGGATTGGTTGCATTACGTATGGAACCACGCTGTTGAACCTTACTTTTCGATCTGGGAAGCGCCGGTTTTTAAGGGCGAATTTTTAAAAGGCGATCCCAAGAATAGTCTGCTTATTTACAACGACTACAATTTCCCCAGGAAAAGCGACAGTTTTAATAACCTAAAATACGAAACCAATCAGAACCCTTACCTGATAGAACACATTAAGAATACCTGGGCAAATACCGGAAAAACGCCCAATTTCATTATGCTCGACCGATACGAAAACTGGATCGTAGGCATTGTGTCGTACCTCCGTGGGTTTAAGTATATCAAAGGAACAGTGACCTACAACACGCAGGTACTCGACTATGTGAACTGGGAAAAAAGCGGAAGCCTCACAAGCGGGAAATATTCTTTTCCGGTCGGACCAGGCGATAATCTGACATTAACTCCTAAAAGCCCCGGATTCCGTTTTACTCCCGAATCAGTCACATTTAACGAACCAAGTCAAAGTATTATTCAGCATTTCGTGGCTACCTCCATGGAAATTACCGACAATCTGGAAGGTCATTATACTTTTGCCAAAGAATGTCACGATTTCAGCATCAATGGTTTTGACGGAAAACCTTATAATGTAAAGTTTGCCAACGATTCAGTTCGATCTACAGTCTCAATTTTCGGCGAAAAGAGCTATATCATACTTCCGGGAGCCGAGTCTTTTAAAATGCGCGATCACGACTTTACAGTGGCTGCGTGGGTAAAACTCAAGGAATACCTTCCCAACAAAGAAGACTATTGCATCATCGGAACAAAGAATAATACGTATCAGCAGGGCATTCACCTTTTAATCAGGAACCAAAAGCCATATTTTGGATTTTACAACAACGATCTGAGAGGCAAAACCAGTCTTGAAGCCGGGAAATGGTATCACCTGGTATGGAGGTACAATAAACTAAGCGGCGAGCAAGCCATATTCCTGAACGGGAAATTGGACAGCCGATCTCTTGGGCATCCGGCCTACAAAGGACGCGATAATCTTTACATCGGTCTGGCCGGATTTAGTTGGTCATCTTATATGCTTGGATCAATTGATAACCTGAGCATCTGGTCGCGGGCATTGGGCGAAGAAGAAATATGGGGAATGAGCAAAGAAGTGATTGAAATTGTTCCTGTCAAAAACGTTTTCATTCTTTATCCAATAATATCGAGGAGCCTGCTTGCCATTCTCGTTTTATCATTACTGGTGATCGCCTATTTAAAAATTCCATTCCGGAAACTGAAAAAGCAAGCGACTGCGGCAGACAAAATCAGGAGCATTGAAAATGCCATTATTCATAAACCGGAGGCAAATTACATCCAGCTTTTCGGCGATTTTAAGGTACTCGACAAGAATGGAACTGACATCAGCAGCCAGTTCACCCCAAAGCTGAAGCAACTTTTCCTGATCATCCTTTTATATTCTCAGCGAAATAAAAACGGAATTTCAACCAAAGAACTCACCGATATCCTTTGGTTGGGACATTCATCTCAAAGTGCCAAAAACAGCCGCGGTGTTACCATCCGGAAACTGCGCCTGATTATCGAATCTCTAGACTCGGTTCAGATCAATTTTCATATCGATCGATGGTCGATGGCCTTTGATGGCGATGTTTACTGCGATTATGTGGAATGTTTAAAACTTCTGAAACGGGAAAAAATTCATGATACCGATTTCAACCTGAATTTCTATCACATTATTCAGGAAGGAGAACTTTTTAAGGGTGAATCGTACGACTGGCTCGACGATTTCAAAGGTTTTGTGGGCAACAATATTGTTGATATTCTCCTCAAGTTTATCAATGAACTGTCGATTGTAAGCGACACCGAGTTGATCCTGAAACTGACTGACCGTATTTTGGTGACCGACCCGGTAAACGATCAGGCACTGGCCTATAAACTGAAAGTTTTGATCAAACAGAACAATTATAACCTGGCCCGGTTTACATATGACCGCTTTAGCTCACTTTACGAAGAGCTCTATGGCGAGAAATTTTCGATCAAATTTGAAGAATTAATTGCCTGATTTAAAAACATGTTTTATAGCAGGGTTAATTTCTGTCTATAATCGTTTATTCGGTTCAAAATCAGCTATTATTTCATTTTTAGAGATGACTTTTTGAAGTAATTTTAACCCAAAATTAACCTTCCTTTAACCCAGCTGTAAACATCAGCTAAAACCCTGCTAACTGCCCAATATTAGCTTTGTGTAATGATTTTTATTCCGGATTCCCGGCTAAAGATGCATCAAAACGACTGTCTATGAAGATTTGGAATTCTGTTCGTACTCTGTTTTCCGGCAAAAGAGCCTTTTTATGGGTGATTTCCGTAGGATTGATTGTAGGGTTCGCTTTTATGTTTGCAGGAAGCAAGGCTGTACACTATACTTCAACCGACGAATATTGCTTTTCGTGCCATGTTCATCCTCATGCCGAGCAAAGCTGGAAACTTTCTCCTCACTACGATAACAAAGCCGGAATAATTGTGCATTGCGCCCAATGTCACCTTCCGCCTGAAGGGCAAGGAATGCTATTTGCCAAAGCCAAACATGGAGCCAAAGATGTTTACGGCTACCTGTTTAAAGATTCGGCTGATTATAAATGGGCTGCCAAACGTAAACTTGAAATGGCTAAGAAATTTACATATACCGAATCCTGTGTTGGATGCCATAAAAACTTATTTCCTAAAACTCTAACCGTTAAAGGCGAAAATGCTCACCTCAATTACCTGACGAGCAAAGAAGATGTCAGTTGTTTGAACTGTCACCTCGACGTGGGCCACTTCGATCCGAATGCCAAGCACGAGCACGATGCCAATTTTGGCATGAATGTTACCCAAAATGCTCAGATCTATGCTGAAGCAACCCCGATCACCAGCTTTGCCAGCTTTACCGAAAAAGTTCCGGGAACAAGCCTCTCGTTCGACATGGTTGCCATACCCGAAGGTGAATTCATCATGGGAAGTTCGAAAAAAGAACCATTCCATAAACCAGATGAAAGCCCAATGCACAAGGTAAAAGTATCACGCTTTTTCATCGCTAAAATAGAAGTAAGCTGGGAAGAATACCTCGAATTCTTTAAAGCTACTTCGTCGCAAGGACGTAAAGAAGCAGAAGTAAACAAAGATGTGGACGCCATTTCGGGCCCAACTCCACCGTGGGGAGCTCCCGATCAGGGATGGGGAAAAGGTTCACGTCCGGCCATTACCATGACATGGAAAGCGGCAAATACATACTGCCAGTGGCTCTCGAAAGTTACCGGAAAGAAATACCGGCTCCCAACCGAAGCAGAATGGGAATATGCCGCACGTGGAGGAACCAAAACACCTTATTTCTTTGAAGGGAATCCAAAAGATTATACATCAGAAGGCTTTTTCAGAAAGCTATTTGGCGCCGACACCACCACCATTAGTTCGTATGTAGCCTACAAGGCAAACAGTCTGTCTCAGACCGTTGAGCCAGGTTCGGTAAAGGCAAATGCATTTGGGCTGAAGAACATGCTGGGCAATGTATACGAATTCTGTTCTGATTACTACTCGCCAACGGCTTATGCTGCCTATAAGAAGGGGGCTGTTAACCCGAAAGGGCCTAAAAAAGGACAGGAACATGTGATCCGAGGTGGTTCTTTCAAAAGCGATGCTCGCGACGTAAGAAGCGCAGCACGCGATTTTACCAAAACCAAGGCCTGGCTCGTCACCGACCCGCAAATGCCGAAGAGCGTTTGGTGGTATTCCGATTGTGTCGACATCGGGTTTAGGGTAGTTTGTGAAGTAGATGAAAGCATAAAATAGTAAAAACAGATCCAGATGGAAAATAACAATAAAGGTTTCAACAGAAGACGTTTTCTTGAATCGACAGCATTGGCAAGCATTGGTTTGTTAGGTGCTAGTGTTGCCATTTCGGGATGCAAAAAGACAAAAGACGCCAAAGAATTAGGATTACCACCCATTTTAAAAGCCGCCCCAAAAGGTAAAAAATTACGTGCCGGGTTGGTTGGTGTTGGTAACCGGGGAACAGGTGCCGCCTTAAATTTCATCAGCTCGGGTCCTGATTTGCATATCGTTGCTTTAGCCGATGTTTTCCAGGATAAAGTTGATGCAGGTCGCGAACGATTTGCAAAATTAAAAATGGAAATTCCGGCAGAGAACTGTTTCTCCGGATTCGATGCATACAAAAAGCTAATGGCACTGGCTGATGTTGATGTGGTTATTCTGGCAACTCCACCGCAATTCAGACCTGAACATTTTAAGGAAGCTGTGTTGCAAAACAAGCACGTCTTTATGGAAAAGCCAGTGGCGGTCGATCCCGTTGGAATCCGCTCGATCATTGCCAGTGGTAAAAAAGCAGAGGCTATTGGGTTGAATGTGGTAACCGGCACTCAGCGCCGTCATCAGGAAGATTACATCGAAACCTATAAGCAGGTAGCTAACGGAGCAATCGGAAAACTTGTTTCGGCAAGGGCATTCTGGAACCAGAACCATGTTTGGTTCCGCAGCCGTGAAGAAGGCTGGGACGATATGACTTATATGGTCCGTAACTGGAACAATTTCTGCTGGTTATGCGGCGATCACATATTGGATACTCACATTCACAACATCGATGTGATCAACTGGTTTTTGGGGCGTCAGCCTGAAAGTGCTGTTGGCTATGGAGGCCGCGCACGACGAATAACCGGCGACCAATACGACTTTTTCAGTGTTGATTTCGATTACGGAGATGGCGTTTTCTCGCATAGTATGTGTCGTGAGATTGACAATTGCGCCAACAATACAGGCGAATTCATCATGGGAACCGAAGGTTACACCAACTGCGTGAACACTATTTGGAACATGGACGGATCGGTAAAATGGAAATTCGAATACCCTAAAGATGAAAACGGGAACGAAACCAGTTCGCTGAAAATCCCGGCTTACGTCCAGGAACATATGCATCTGGTTCATGCCATCCGTACCGGTGAGTATGTAAATCAGGCCGAACAAACCGCTTTGTCAACACTTACAGCAATTATGGGAAGAACCTCTGCCTATACCGGGAAAAAAGTAACATGGGAGGAAATTTTTAAGTCCGACATGGATCTCGGCCCGGAGAAAATTGAATTTGGTCCGGTTGATATGCAATTTGAAGTACCAGTACCCGGGACTGCCCACAAAGCTTAAGTTCTGGCGCTGAAATCTGAAGAATTAATTAGTTAAAATCAATACGCACAACAGGCTTTTTCATCCTATTAACCGGGATGCTTTTCTAAACCAACCAACAACTGCCAGCGACGGAGATTTGTTTCTCCTGAACTGGCAGTGTTTTAAAATCACATCCGGTTGACCTTCCTGAAGAAAATGGTATTTACACGTGAAAATCTTTATCTTTAACCCACAATTAACCCTGAAATCCATTCAGGAATAACACAGAGATTGCCTAAATAAACGACCTATGTTTTCACTTATAATCCCGGTGTATAATGAAGAAGGCCTGATTGATGAACTCGTTGCGCGTTCGGCAAAGGCACTCGAATCGTTCACGCCAAACTACGAGATATTATTTATTAACGACGGCAGTACCGACAACACTCTCCAAAAACTGATAGAAGCCCGTAAGCGCTTCCCAAGGGTAAAGATTATCGATTTATCACGGAATTTCGGGCATCAGGCTGCTTTTACCGCCGGACTCGAAATGGCGCTTGGAAACCATGTTGCCATGATGGACGGCGATCTTCAGGACCCACCTGAGTTGTTGGCCGAAATGTACCGGAAGATTAAAGAGGAAGGATTTGATATTGTAAGCGGGAAACGAAAGGGACGAAAAGGGAAACGATTAAAAATAGCTACTAATTTATTCCATGCTTTTTTCAAAAAAGTATCCGGATTGGATGATATGGAAAACTCGGGTAATTTCTCGATCATGAACCGTGCGGCTGTTAATGCCATGCTGCAAATGAAAGAAACGATCCGGTATCTGCCAGGTTTGCGCTCATTCATTGGATTTAAACATGGTTACGTTGAGTATATCCGCGAAGACCGCCTGGAAGGTGAACCTAAAATGACATTGGGCAAACTGATTGTTTTAGGTGCCGACGCCATCTTTTCATTTTCGAAATTTCCGATAAAGGTCTGCCTTTTTCTCGGAACCATCGGAACGATTGTCTTCTTCGCAGCAGGAATTTACGTTTTGATAGCCAAAATCTTTGGATTTGCGATAATTGGCTGGTCCTCTACAGTTTTAAGCATCTACTTTTTGGGGTCGATTCAACTTATTTTTCTGGGAGTTGTGGGCGAATACGTGTACCGAATCTATAAGGAATCCCAAAACCGGCCCATCTACCTCGTCAGGAAATTTTACGACGCCGAAACTGAATAATGGGAGAAAAGAAACTAAAGCTAGTTTTCATAATTCTCGCATTGGCAATGCTGCTGGCAATGCTGCTGATCAGTCGTGATGCCGGTATTTCGGGCGACGAAGAAGTGCATTACAAACAATCGGAAATGGTATATAACTATTTCAGCTCCTGGGGTAAAGACCAATCTTCGCTCGATACACCCATAACTAACCTTAAATATTACGGACAATCGTTCGATAATCTGGTCACGATATTAATACACTGGCTTGGCATTGAAGACATTTACGGTTTCCGGCACCTAATGAGCAGCATTGCCGGTTGGCTCACCATTTTGCTGACAGCTTTATTTGCAGCCTACCTGTCTGGTTATGGAGCCGCAATTGTAGTACTACTCCTATTTGCCGCTTCGCCTACATTTTTGGGGCATGCACAAAACAACCTGAAAGATATTCCCTTCGCGTTGGCCTATATTTCAAGCATTTACTATTCAATGCGTGTAATTTTTGCCGAAGTAAAACCTTCGCGAAAAGACATTTTACTGCTGACCCTGAGCATCGCTTTATCCATCGGAATACGCGCTGGCGGACTCCTGTTGATTTTCTATCTCGGATTTTTCATGTTCCTGAAATTTATTTGGGATGGAATTCAGCAGAAAAAGTACGACCTAAAGAACCTTAAAAACCAGCTGAATATCGTCGCCGGAATTTCGGTTTCAGGATATGTTTTAGGCCTGGTTCTGTGGCCATACGCATTGCAGAACCCGTTGCTCCATCCGTGGAAATCGTACCAGGTCATGTCTAATTACCCGATAACCGTCAGGCAGATTTTTGAGGGACACTTCGATTGGTCCGACTTTCTACCGTGGTATTATTTGCCTAAATATATGGCCATTACGATTCCCCTGATTATTTTTTCCGGCGGACTGGCATTCTTCCTGAACAACAAAAAAGGCTATTCGTCTGCACAAAAAATGCAGTTGTCATTTCTGGGTTTCAGCATCCTGTTCCCAATCGTTTTTGTGCTATTGAAACAATCGAATTTATACGGTTCATGGCGTCATTTTTTGTTCGTTTACCCCGGAATTGTACTGATATCCGCACTCGGAATCCATGCCCTTTTGGTACGATATAAAAACCGGATTATACGCTTTTCTGCCGTTGTATTGTTTTTGGTGTTGGCTGTTCACCCGATCCGGTTTATGGCCGCCAACCATCCGTATTATTACCTTTACTACAACCAGCTTACGGGCGGGCTAAAAGGCGCCTATGGAAATTACGAAACCGATTATTATTACCACAGCATGCGCGCCGGGGCCGAATGGCTTCAGGAATACCTGAAAAAGAAGCCCAATAGTGCCGAAACTGTTGTTGGGGCAAACTTCCCTTGCCAGTGGTATTTCAGGAACAATAAAGCTCTGAAACTGGTGTATTTTCCCTGGCAAAACCGGAGCGAATCCAATTGGGATTACGCTATTGTAGCCAATAGCTATATTTCACCATTCCAGCTTAAAAATCAGGTTTGGCCGCCAACCAATACAATTCATACTATCTTTGCCGACGGAATACCGATTTGTGCAGTGGTTGAGCGGGTTACAAAAGATGATTTAATCGGCATTCAGGAGCAAAACAGGGGCGATAACATTAAATCTGCGTTGTTATTTGAAAATGCTTTTAAATTTGACCCCCGGAATGAACTAATCTGTTATAAATTTGCTGAGGTTTTATTGGCCAACGGCAATGAGGATCAGGCGAATCAGATGTTAACCAAGTGCCTGGAGATTAATCCGGGTTACGAGAAAGCCCTGATTTTATTGGGAGACGAAGCGCTGAAGAAAGGTGATGTACAAAAGGCTGCCGGTTTTTACGAAAGGACTATTCAGACTAATAGAAAGTACTACGCCGCTTACCCAAAGCTGGCCGGAATTGATGCTGAAACCAATATTTTGAAGGCACGTAAAGTCTTGAAAGATTGCCTGAAGCTGAATTCGAGATACAAGCCAGCTCTTGAAGCACTGGCCAATACCTACCGGAAATCGGACCCGGAGATTGCCCGAAAATATGATGAACTGATAATGAAATTAAAATAACTATTAAAAATTGAAACAATGAAAAAGTCACTCATGCTGGCCCTTGTAGGCCTGATGTTTGTTGGTGGAATGACTAAATCTTTTGCACAGGAGGATTCGGCTAAGGTTGCTGAAGAACCGAAAGATACCATTTCGATTGACAACATGGATCCGGTTTATTACGAAGAAGAAGCAACCAAGGAATCATCAAATACTACAACTTACGCTATTGTTGGAGGTATTGTTGTTGTTGGAGGCGCTGCTTTCTATTTCATGCGCAAAAAGAAAAAGTAATCACTCTGCCATTAAGGCCATAAAAAGAGCTCCCCGGAAACGAGGAGCTTTTTTTATGCCACAACAAACGCACTCGTGCAAATCCGTATAAGCCACAGCTGCACTGCAATTCTAACTTTCTGTAATTCTGTTTTAAAATTTAATTTCTGTAATCTACTTAATTTCTTTTCATTAAACGCTTTTATTTTACTTATTAGTAAGTATATTTGCCCCGAATACAGCAAATAAACAATGTCAGTAACACGCGAAAAGATTTTGGAATTGGGTGAAGAATTGATCCTTACCAAAGGCTACAATGGATTTAGCTATCAGGATATATCGACTGCGATGGGTATCAAAAACGCAGCTGTTCATTACTACTTCCCGAGTAAAGAAACACTGGGAACCAGTATCCTGAAAACAAACGTACAACGATTCGACGAAATGGTCGAAAACATGCAGAATCGCAATTTTGACGAATGGCACCAGTTGGAATCGTTCATGAAAATATACCTGAAAAGTAACCGCGAAAACAAAATCTGCCTCATCGGATCTCTGGGTACAGACATCAATACCCTAAGCGACCCGATGCGCGTTGAACTTCAGAAAATGGTCGACCGGATTATCAACTGGCTCGAATCGATCCTGCATAGTGGCCGAGAAAAAGGACTTTTTCAGTTCATTGGTCCTGCACGCGATCAGGCGCTTTCCATTTTATCATCGCTGGTCGCCGGACTTCAGCTGGCACGAATCCTAAATAAATCAGATTTCAAAAACATACATCAGTCCATTTGGGCAAGTATTACCCCGCCAGAAAATAACAATAAAAGCGAAGAGCTTGGTGCATAGATCAAAAAGGAGACCGGAGATCGGATAAGGGAGTCCGGAAAACAAAAAATAGCAGAATTAACCTCAATTGTAAATCCGTAAATAAAAATATGAACGAGTAGTAATTACCGGATTAGGAGCAATCACGCCAATTGGAAATTCGGTTCCCGAATATTGGAACGCGCTGACCCAGGGAAAAAGCGGAGCAGCAACAATTACCCGCTTCGATGCTTCAGGCCTGAAAACCAGATTCGCCTGCGAAGTAAAAAACTTTGATCCATTGCAATACATGGAAAAACCGGAGGTCAGGAAAGTTGATTTATACACACAATTTGCGCTGGCCGCTACCCACGAATGCATTACCGATTCGGCAGTCGATTTCGATGCAGTAAACCGACATCGTTGCGGAGTGATCTGGGCCACCGGAATTGGCGGAGTTGAAACTTTCGAAAGTGAAATCAGGCAGTTTTTTTCGCCTGAAGCCAAAGGCCGGATCAGTCCGTTCTTTATCACCAAAATGATTCCAAACATAGCATCAGGACAGATCTCGATTAAATACGGACTGCACGGAGCCAGTTATGCCACAGTTTCGGCCTGTTCGTCCTCCAATCATGCACTGACAGATTCGTACAACCTGATCAAAATGGGGAAAGCCGACATGATGTTGGCAGGAGGTTCTGAAGCGCCAATAATCATATCCGCAGTTAGCGGTTTTAGCGTGATTAAGGCACTTTCGGAGCGAAACGATACTCCGGAAACAGCTTCACGACCATTTGACGAAAGCCGCGACGGATTCGTTCTTGGCGAAGGCGCTGGTGTGCTCATGCTCGAAGAACTCGAACATGCCAAACGCCGCGGAGCAAAAATTTATGCTGAAATGACAGGTTACGGTCTGGCATCGGATGCCTATCACATTACCGGTTCACATCCTGAAGGGCTTGGCGCCCAACTCGCCATGACTGATGCCATGAACGACGCTGGTTTAAAACCCTCTGACATCGATTATATCAATGCTCATGCAACCTCAACGCCGGTTGGCGATATCAGCGAATCGAAGGCCATTTCAGCCATTTTTGATTCGTGCCTGAATAACGTAGCAGTCGGAGGTACAAAGTCGATGACCGGTCATTTACTTGGTGCAGCAGGTGCCATCGAGGCGATGTGCTGCGTATTAGCTATTAAAAACGACATGATTCCTCCAACCATTAATTTGCAGAACCGCGATGCTGCTATCGATTCACGAATTCGTGTTGAACAATCGCTTTGCAAACAGCCAATCAAAGCAGCTTTAAATAATTCATTCGGGTTTGGCGGTCACATTGTAAGCACCCTTTTCCAGAAGTTTGAAGAATAAGCATCAAATAGCTAATCCGGGATTCTCGCAATGAGATCTTACCGATCTGCAATGACGACATTTAGACCATAAAAAAAGCTCCTCGTTTCCGGGGAGCTTTTTTTATGCTTGTATTTTAAATTTTCATCAGGCAGCTTCTGTAAGGAAAAGATACCGGACAACAACCAAAGCGAAAAGTAAATACATCATCCAATGTACCTTTTTAGCTTTTCCGGTGATAACTTTCAATAAAGTATAGAAAATGATACCGGCAGCAACACCGTTGGCAATGCTGTAAGTAAACGGCATCATGATGATACACATAAATGCAGGTAAACCTTCAGTAAAGTCTTCGAAGTCGATTTCTTTAATCGCCGAAACCATCAGCAAACCAACAATAATCAGCGCTGGTGCAGTAGCGGCGTTAGGAATTAAAGTAGCCAAAGGAGCTAAAACCAGGGCCAAAAGGAAAAGTAAACCGGTAGTTACAGCAGTTAAACCGGTACGTCCACCTTCGCCAATACCTGCAGCACTTTCAACGTATGCAGTTATAGTGCTTGTTCCCATCAATGCTCCAAAAGAAACACCAAACGCGTCAACCAACATCGCTTTACCGATTTTTGGCGAGTTACCATCCTTATCGATCAAACCGGCTTTATTGGCAGTACCAACAAGCGTTCCGAACGTATCGAACAACTCAACAAAAGTGAATGTGAACACCACGGTCCAGATCCCCATGCTTAAAGCACCTTTAATATCGAGTTCGAAAACAGCCAGGTTTGAGAAATCAGGAAGAGAGAAAGGAGAGAAACCTTCAGCAATTTTTGTAACTCCCATCGGGATACCAATAATGGTTGTAACTATAATACCGATCAATAATGATCCTTTCACACGCATGGCCATTAATGCTGAAGTAATTGCAAGTCCGATCAGGCAAAGCAGCATGGCCGGATTTTTAAGGCTTCCAAGTCCAATATTCCATTCGAAAAACAACAGGTTCGACTGACCTTTGGTCGCATTTAAATGTTCCAAAGTCGGAGGAATTACGTTAGCCGAAACAGCCATAATTTCTGACAATTTCAGGCCAATAATGGTAATAAACAAACCGATACCCACGGTAATGGCGACCTTCAGCGAATGAGGAACAGCAACAACCAGGATCTGGCGAACTTTAGTAACGGTTAAAAGAATAAAAATTAAACCTGAAATGAACACCGCTCCTAAAGCAACCCGCCATGGCATTCCTACACCGGCTAGAGCAACAGTGGCAAAAAAAGCATTCAAACCCATACCCGGGGCCAATGCAATCGGGAAATTGGCAACCAAACCCATGGCAATGGTCACAAAACCAGCAGCGATGGCAGTAGCAAAGAAGATAGCATTCTTATCCATTCCGGTTGCCGAAAGAATATTCGGGTTCAGGAACAGGATGTAAGCCATAGTCATGAAGGTTGTGATACCTGCAATGATCTCGGTGCGTACAGTCGTTTTGTTCTCCTGCAGCTTGAAAAATTTAGTGATAAATTCCATATGGATATCAGATTAGAAGGTGTATTTCAACGCAGCAGTTGGATTCATCATGAAGCCATCGTGACCAGCAAAATTGCTGCTGATTTCAACTTCGCTACCTACAGCAAACTTCTTAGTGCAGTTGTACCACAATTGAGGTTCAGTCAAAAATATCATGTTTCCAAAACCAGTTTTTTCTCTCCATAAATCGGCAAACCCAGAGAAAGTCATTTTACCTTTTGCAAAATTCAAATACCATACGCCTGTCAGCTGGAAGCTGTTTGGTTTTGAATCTATGG
>CAXXPT010000025.1:0-68730 GCA_963676375.2 Prolixibacteraceae bacterium | reverse complement strand
CGATTCCAAAGCTCCAATGTCACATCCTTCCGTGGCTATGCTGGCCAGCGTTCCGCTGATCACTGGCTTGGTGTTGTCCTTGATGGTGATCGTCTGGTCAACCGTTACACTATTACCGGCCTCATCTTTGACCGTCCAGATTCTGGTTACGGTAATGGGACAAGCACCAGAGACAACATCCTGATAAAAAACTTGAGTAACTCCACAGTTATCAGTTGCGGCTCCATTGTTCGGTGCTAAAGAAAATACGGCATAAGTCGATGCGGTTAAACTTGTATTAAATGCAGGGTTGGTGATATCAGCAGCTGAACAACCCTCAATATTTCTTGTCGTAGGATAAGAAGTGAAAACTGGATTTTGGGTGTCTTCCACAACTACATTAAAACTACAGCTTGCAGTTTCTAAATTATAAGCTTTAGTTGCAGTTACAGTAGTAGTCCCCTTGTTAAAAGTTACATTATTAAGAGTAGTCAACCCTTGGGCAGTAGTTACACCAGTTAATTTATAAGTAGTAGTACCAGAAGTAGTACACGAAGTTGCATCCCAGTCAATTCCATTTTTTACATAAGTACAGCCTAAATTTGTGCTCACGGTCTGATCTCCAACACTACATGAAATAGCCAATGCAGGTTCTTGAATTATTACCGTGCTCTGTGAAAATGATTGTAGTACTGTTCCCATGAACAACGCTATCATTACAACCGCAAGTAAAAATCTTTTCATATTTCTGATCTAAATATTATGCTTCAACTTCTTTTTTACTTCAAAAAATTCGATAAGAGACTCCCCTCGCCTACTTGGTTAAAGATCTGAGATACATTCATTCGTATCTCTCACTTTAATTTGATAATTTCCGGCTTTGAGGCCTGAAAAAGTATTTGAAGTGGAGTATGTAGAACCATTGTCTATCGAATATTCATAACTGCCCGACCCACCACTCGCGGTCACAACAATTTTACCATCATCGCCCCCATAGCAACTTACCTCTGTATGAGTAAATGTATAAGTGGGCAACGAGTTAACAGTAATTGTGGCTGTACCTGTTTGATTATTGCTGCAAGTTGTGCTGCTTGCATCTTTAACACTAACCAATGTATATAAAAACGTACCAACAGTTGATGTAGGCTGCGCTATGGTTACACTACTACCAGAAGTGGTTGAAACGGTTTGATTAGAACCAGAATTTATCTTATAAGTAAAGGTATAAGGAATTGTTCCATTTGCACCAGTAAAAGTAATATTTGGACTAGCTGAGTTTTGACATACGGATACAGTCCCTGCAATACTAGCTGTTGGCAAAGAATTCACTGTTAGCATTTTGTTTGCAACGGCATTACCGCATCCACCACTAGTAGTTAGTGTAAGCGTTACTGAAGTCGGTGCAGTTGCAGAGGCTGTATAGGTGGTAGTATTAGGAGTAGAGCCGCTATTATTCATAAATGTTCCTCCTGCACCACCATCAGACCAAACAGCAGAAGTAGCACCTCCACCAAACGAACCGCCTAACGCAGCAGTAGTACCACCTTGACATATGGCAGATACAGCACTGCTAGGATTAACAACCGAGGGCAATACCGAAGCCGAATTATTTGTGCTAACCGGATCGTTCTCATAACCGGTAATAGAGGCAGTATTAGTATATGACCCACTAGCCAGTATAGTAGCTGTAATATCCAAAGTAGCCGATGCTCCGCTATTTAAATTACCAATAGTCCAAACGCCTGTGCTATTATCGTAGGTAGTACCACTTGAAGGCGCTTTGCTGACAAAAGTATAACCACTGGGTAATAGGTCGTTTACTCTAACCGATGTATTGTTGCTTAAACCATTGTTGGTAGCAGTTAAATGAAATATAACATTATCGCCAACTTTTGGGGTACAATTATTAATTGTTTGGGCAATAGCTAAATCTGATTCTGAAACTGAAAAACCAATGGTGAATGCATCACCCCCACCATTATTATCTGACCAGTTAGAAGGTGAGGTTCCCCCTCCGCCATTGCCTCTAATATACAATCGAAGCGTAAGCGAAGTAATACCTATTCCTGAAAACAAAACTGAACCTCGTCCTGAATTTATACCCGATGCTGCTGGAGCAGATGAAGAGTTAAGAATCTGTGATGAAGTAACATTTAATATCGATGATCCTGACAATTTAGAAAAAGTTACAGGCACATTAGAGCTAACATAATCAAATTCACCAGTATAAGCTAAACTACCATAATTTCCACCAAGCCCAGCTACTTGAAAGATAGGATTATTTACAGCTCGACTAAAGGTAAAGGTTACATCTGCCATTTGAACTCTGCTATTAGTCAAGTAAGTAGTACTAGATAAAGGAGTTACAACTATCATCGTTTCGACACAACTATTAGCTGCAACAGTTATTCCAGTTCCAATAGATGAACCTGATGAAGTAAAATCGGCGTCCGATGGCCCTCCCTTAAGGTTCATCAGTTGATAAATAGCTGTACCTTTCAATGCTGAACCATTGAGATCATACCCAAAAAAAACACATTCGTTAGAGGATGCGACCCCACTATAATCATACTTTTGATTTGAAAGAGTAAAAGTTACATTTAGCGCTGGAGTATAGGTGGCAAAAGTATTGCCCGAAGGATTATTCGAATTATTTTGAAAAGTGATAGTAGTTGTAGCGGTCGGTCCATTCCCTGTAGGATTGCCAGCACCAGCTGCAAATTCAAGTACAGGATTGGTTTGAGAGTAGGATACAAAGTTTAATACTAGAAAAAGAATAAGGATTGATGGTTTCAGCCCTTGCTTCAGTATTGAATAAGATTGTTTCTTAACCTTAATTATAAACATAATTATAGAAAACTCAAACAGGAGCTCCCTACAAGTTATAGGATGGACGGTCTTCATTTTGGTTAATATCGATTTTTTTACTCCAAATCAGGAAAAAAGATGTGCGTTATTTAAGTCTGCAAATTATGATTTAACTACACTAATCGTATAACAAAAACCACGACCCGCAAAAAAATTAACAAAAACAAACTAAATTAATTCCAATTACAAAGGTAAGCTTATATAATAACATATTCATTCAAGCCTTATCGTTATTGATCAAAATGGCTATTTGGATTATCCAATAAGGGTTCTTATCGATCTTTTAAATTCTAATTATAAAACGCAAATTATAATTTATCATCTATTTTATTGGTTATAACCTTCAAAACTAAGCGACAGTTAAATCTCCAGAAGGGAAATATAAGATAAAAAACAGTCATTTACCAGCTAATTTTGTCCAATACGGAACATTAGGTTATCTAAAAGCACTTTTCCTACCCATATCTTTTTCCTAAAGTACAATAAAAAGACTCAACCCGCTTCTGAGTTCACTTCTTCCCAAGCAAATAAACAATATTTTAGACCATATAAAAAACCCAATTTATTAGGGATTAATTGCCGATTCGCATTGGTTGCCATCTTTAATTCTTACTTTATAAACTCCTGGATTTAAATTACCTATTACAATTGGTAATGTTCCGGAATAAGGTACATAAGTGTTCGCATTACCATTATCTAATGAGTAAGAAAATGGTGAAGTACCAACGGTAATATTAATCGTAATTGTTCCATTTCCTTCGTTAAAACATGTAACATCTGTATGATCAACTGAAATCACTGGCGTTGGAAATACCCTGACGACCACGTTAAAGCTTGCTCCATCGCAGGTGCCTGTTTTAGGATTAACTACATAAGTAACGTCTATCGCGGCATTAGTTGTATTTGTAAGGGTTCCGCTTACATTTGTTGCCCCACTGCCCGAAGCCAAACCGGTAATGCCAATTGCTACCGGAGCCGACCAGCTATAGGTTGTTCCCGAAGGCACAATATCGGTTCCATTTGTTGGGACAACGGTAAATGTTCCACTGCTACATATTGTTGCAGCCTTGTTGGTTATTTGAGCCTTTGGATTGATTGTTAATTTAACCGGAGTTCTGGATACACTTGTACAACCTCCAACATTTGCATTTGCCTGAGCATAATAGGTTACCGTACCAACACTATTTAAAATCGGCGACGTAACAACTGAACCTCCAGTTGGTGCATTGTACCATTCTAACGTTTCGTCAACACCTACTATTGCGGTTGCGGTTATCGTTTGTACAACCGGACTTATTTCACATTCCGTTAGGTCTCCCCCACTCGTTGGTGGCGCAGGTGTAATACACAGAGTATAATCTTCAACTTCGCCGGTACCTTTGTAACCCGTATCATCTGTCGAAGCTTTAGTAAGATCATCATTCAAACGTAAACGAATATAACTTGTTCCTGCAACCCCACCCGCAAGACCACTCCACGCTAAAGTAGCATTTTGTTGACTTGCACTTGATGGAATAGAAACTGAAGCATATTCTGCATCATCAAATATTCCATTACGGTTAAAATCAATCCATCCTTGTAAAATACTACTTGAACCCTTATTATTAAATACAGAAACTGATAATGTAAAATTAGTAGCATTTCGGACTATTGCTGAAATTGAAGAAACTCCATCATCGCCATCGCCTGATGCCCCAACATTAGGTTGTCCATTAGCTTCGCCATTGGATGAAGCACCAATTCGTAGTTTTGTATTCAGATTACTTCGGGCACCATCGCTCGCCAATAATGTCCCATAGCTGTCAGGAGCATCACCAAAATCGTACGGTATTGGCACAGGAGTATTTGTAGCTGAGTTATTTCCTGAATTCAAATCAGTTTGGTTTCCGCCAATAGTTGCCGTGTTGGCATATGAACCTACCACGTTAACAGTAGCTATAATCTGCAAAGTAGCATTCGATCCATTTGATAAAGAACCTATGGTCCATTTACCGGTTCCATTGTCATAACTACCTATAGATGGAGTTGAGCTTACTAAAGTATATCCTGAAGGCAATACATCATTAACGATTACTTCGCTAGCCGCACTTGGACCACTATTACCGGCTGTTATTGTAAAGGTAACATCCGCTCCAACATTTGGAGTCGGGTTACTAACAGTCTTTACTACACTAAGGTCAGTAATCGGAACAGGAACAGGTGTAATCGTTGATGTATTATTTACGGAACTAGGATCAGTCTGTATACCGGCAATACTAGCCGTATTCGTATATGAACCAATAGCATTAACAGTTGCTATAATCTGCAAATTAGCATTCGTTCCGGCAGGCAAAGAACCTACAGTCCAAACACCAGTACCGTTATTATAGCTACCAACCGATGGCGTTGAACTCACAAAGGTATACCCGGCAGGTAAATAATCATTAACAGTTACTCCCGTTGCAACACTTGGTCCTGCATTGCTGATTGTAATAGTGAAGGTAATATTGCTACCTACGTTTGGTGTACCATTACTTACTGTTTTCACCACACTAAGGTCCGTAATTGGCACAGGAACGGGCGTAACAGTTGAAGTATTATTTGCAGGAACAGGATCGGTTTGAGAACTGCTAATAGTAGCTGTATTTACATAAGGACCTGAAGCATTAACTCTCGCGACTATCTGCAGTGTCGCATTCGTTCCGCTGGCTAAAGAACCAACAGCCCACGATCCAGTACCACTACTATAACTTCCTGTTGATGGAGTTGAACTATCAAAGGTATATTCGACAGGTAGTAAATCAGTTACGATTACATTAGTTGCGGTGCTTGGCCCGGCATTGGTTGCTGTAATCGTAAAGGTAACGTTGCTCCCAACATTTGGTGTTGCGTTGCTCACTGTCTTGGTAACCGAAAGATCAGCACTAGATAATCCGAAGTCATTTTGGCAATCTCCCTGCGCAGCTGTAGTAAACGAAGCTGTTTGAATACCTGTTGGTGAAGGTAATGGTGTTGTCAAAGCAGTACCTGTTGGAAGTGGCTGCGCCAATTGCACAATATATTTGGCCGCAGTTGGAATGTTATAACTAATCTGAACATTATCAAAGTTGATTAGATTTGATGCTGTCATCGTTGTAACACCTGAAGTTACAAAGCGAATTGTAGTAGTGGCAGAAATATAGGGAGTTAAATCAAAAGAAGGTGTTCCTGATGCCATACCACCGGTATACCGTTTTAGTAATGTCCATGGACCTGAATTAGAAGTAGCAACCTCTAAATCTATATAATCATTTACATCAGGATCAAGGCTGGGAGCGCTGTTTTTAAAAGAAAGTGTAGCTGAGATCGCATCGGTTAAGCTAGCGGTACGATAAGCTCCAAGTACTGTTGCCGAGCCATTTCCTTCGATAGTTAAGCCGTTGACAGAAGTTATCCGGATAGGTGCTGTTGCAAAATTATTGCTGATGCCTATCTCCGTCCAGGAGTTAGAAGCCCATGAAATTGTACCGTTGCTCTGATTAGCCGTTGTATTTGCCGCAAAATTATCTAAATAGGTGTTGGTAGTAACCGGTGGCGTTACATTAAATTGATATGCCCCAAGCGACGAAGTCGTTTGGGTAGCTACCAATGGATCACTACCAGCATTCAGTATACCATCATTATTTGTATCTCTATATAGATTGACTGCAACTCCTGAACGTTTAGTGTCAGTTGCATCTAAAGCTCCATTCAAATTAACATCATTATATACAACCCCGTTGACTACATTAATCCCCGGTATGGAAATACACGATATGGTAACGTTAACCGTAGCAATACTATATATGCTTGGATCTTCAAGACTATATACTTTGTATTGAAAAGCATCGGCACCAATGTATCCGGGATTTGGAGTATAAGTTATTGTTCCATCAGGATTTACAGCAACGGTTCCGTGTGCAGGTAACGTTCCAGTTGCCGTAACGGTAGCAGGATCTGGAATACCAATCACATCGTTAGCTAAAACATTAATGGTTACTGGCACATCTACCGCTGTAGATTTTGCATCATCTGTAGCAGTAAGATGGGCAAGTACGCCAAGGTAACCGTCTTTAACACAGGTCCCCAAACTTGAAAATGCAGCTACTTGGGTATTAAGCGATGAAGCAGTATAATGCCCATTTGTATTTGACGGATCAACCTTAACAACATAACATGCAGGGTTCTTAAAATAAATCAGTTCCACATTGTCAATCCAGAAATACTCAGAAGTACCAAGTGTACTGCTGGACATAAATTTCACGGTATTAACACCACTGGCATTAAATGTTGTTAGCGGAATTGTAACCTCGGTATAGTTTGGATCGGTACCTCCTGCATAATCTCCATCCTGAATTACATAAACTGAATTATTATTTACTGTTACAGTTAACGTTTTCACAGTTGTACCACCATCAAGAATGCCCTCTTTACGATAGCTAAAGCGTAAAGTAGCAGAAGCTGCACTGCTAAATGTAAGTGACCTTGAAATACCATTGGCGTTCCCTGCAATTCTTATTGCATTGCTACTAGCGGAAGTTGAACCATCAGTCATTATTCTTACATCTCCAGCCGACACACTTTGGGAAGTCTCTCCTTGTTCCAGCCAAGCTGAATCCCAGTTTATTCCACCATTGTTTCCTGAGAAAATTGCTGCGGCAAAATTATCTTTGGCATTATAACCGTTCTTAGTATGGAAAACATAGTTACCTGAAAGATCGGAAACGGTTGATTGACCAATATTATCACCAGCATCTACTATACCGTTACAATTGGCATCTGTATATAAATTTACATTTACTCCGGAAGCCCCTACTTCGTTGTTATAGGCCACGTCATCCGGAAGTTGTTCTACAAAAACTTTACCGGTTATTAGGTTCTCGGTAGCGTTAGCTGCACAATCGGTAACTTTTATTGTAACCAATGCCACATCGCATATATCCGGATAATCGCTCGAACACACCCGATATTCAAACTGATCGGTTCCCTGATAACCAGTATTAGGAGTATATGTGACGGTGCCATTCGCATTAACTACTATGGTTCCGTGCGTTGGTTGAAGCAAACCTACAGTATTCACCGAAGCTGAATTAAGATTACACAAAAAACCTATGTCGTTAGCCATGACACCGATTATTATCGATGTATTTGGCGGTGTAACAACCTGATCATCGGTTGCAAATACGTTCGCCCGCAAACACCTCGGTTCCATTACATAACCTACATCCATAGCAGGTGAACCTACAGGTGTTGTAGCGCCATTTGCATGCGGATCCTGCCCCCAAACAACGGCAATCTTGGTGCCTTCGCAGGTATAAACGGCCATACCGGATTGATCCCCACTCGGATTATAAATTTCGTACGATCGTAGCGCGTTCATTGGTAGGGCAATGTCATATGGCAGGTTGCACGGACTCATGGTTGCAGTTTTAGTGGTCATATTACCATCGTATTTTACATACAAGGTAGTATTGGCAACTGCTGTAACCCATACCGGGTTGTAATTACCAGATCCATTGTTTGAACCCGGCGCCCATGCAACACTGGCGAAAGAAGTAAGACGGCTTTCGGGTATCAGGTTAAACGCCCAGTCGTAAGTAGAAGAACCATCAGCATCAGCAGCAGCATCCTGGACAGAAACAGCCGTGTACGATTCCCCTCCCGCGCTCTGGAATTTGTAGCCTGCTGCTTGAGTAAGCGACATAAAGTTATTACCATTGGCTGGTACTATTATCGTGCCGGTAGTGTAGGTAGGGTCGGTACCGGCAGTCCAGTTGATCGTAATCGGCGAACTCAACGAGTTGGTAAAAAACACATACGAGGGAGCCGAAGCTAAAGTATTATATACTGGCGTATAATACGTACTTCCATAAAATTTACCAGGAAGTAAGGCTATATTACGTGTTCCATAGGTGTCGAGACCTCCAAAAATTAAATCAACTCCAACCGGATAATTCGATGTAACAGAGGCTCCTGCTTTTATATCATTGGATTTGTTTACATCACCTGCAATCCCTGGTGTTGAAGCGGTTCCATCATAGAACCATACATCCCCTTCATTCAGGGTTTGGGTTTGTTCAACAGTCCCGTCTCCGTTGGTATCAATGTTTACCACCGTTCCGTTGGTCGCCGCCCTGACAAATAATCCGGTATATTTAAAAACACCGGTGGTAAGTAAATTACCTTGTGAGTTTGAAACATTTTCGCCAAAAGGGATAACGAAATATTCTCCAAACCTTGTTATATCAACTACATTGGTTTTTACATTCTGTACCGAAAAAGTGGGATTTCCAACAGCGGTACCTGCATCTCCTTTTACGGTAGAAACTGCAATATCTGCAGTGCTGTACAATTTATCTTTGCCATCGAACACTATTTCTGTTGCAACCCTTGGATTATAGGCAAACTGGTTGTCTATCACGATGTAACCACCTGATGGTATAATATCGTTAGGATAACCCGGAGCCACACCGTTCGACAGGTTACCATCACCCCATACCAATGTGGTGTACTGTGCGGGACTTGTGATATTCGATTCATAACCGTCTTCCCAATGGTCGTATGTTATAATTGTATTGGGGTATGAACATTTTATTGACGTAATGGTACGTACGTTGGTGCTAAGATAATCTGCACTTGCTGCACTAATTAAAGCTTCACGCAATTGTGTCGCGTTTTCAGGAAAAGGCATGTAAAATGTCTTTGCTTGTGTAGCTTCGGCACATGGATCATTAAAAACCTGATTTATTGTAATGTTCACGGTAGCCTGGTCACAAACCGCTGGAGTACCATTGGTGCAAATGCTGTAAGTAAACTGGTCGTTGCCATAGAAGCTACCGTTTGGTAGATAGGTTATTTGTCCACTTGCCGTATTAACCTGTAAGTCACCGCTTTGTGGGCTCGAAACTATAGTGAGAGTGGAAGGATTAATGTCGCACAAATCATTTGCCAAAACATTTATTATTACCGGATTCCCCTGATCGCCCATTGCAACATCATCAATAGCATCAATAGCAATTGTTGTAACCGTATGGGTAGCAGTATTAGGCCCATTACAACCTGCGGCGCTGGCAGTAATGATTGAAGTACCCGACCATCCGGCAATAAAAGTTACTTCTCCAGTTGAAGCATTAATGGAATTCTTTTTACTACTTTCAGTATCGAGGGTATAGGTAATGCCAGTTGTATTTGTTGCCGTGGCAGTATAGGTTACCGTTGCTGCACCTTTGCAACGTTGCGAGGTTGCTCCCAATGTAAATACTGGTGTACCAACGGTGGGCGTTATGGTAATTGTATGTGTAGCAACTTTTGGTCCGGAACAACCTGTAGCTGTAGCAGTAACGGTGGATGTGCCGCTCCAACCTGCCACGTATGTAACTACACCATTGTTCACATTAATCGTATTTCCTCCTGTCAGGCTTGTCCCATCAAGGCTATAAGTAATCCCGGTTGAATTGGCAGAAGTAGCTGTATAAGTTGCATTTCCAGCGCCCTGACATCGGACAGAGCTAGCTCCAAGAGTAAAAACAGGTGTTGCTATAGTAGCTGTAGTAGTTACCGTATGTGTAGTTGAAAGAGGCCCTCCACATCCGGGAGCCGTTGCGGTAATAATTGAGGTACCCGTCCAGCCGGCGACATAGGTTACCTCTCCGGTTGATATATTAATAGAGTTACCTCCCAAAAGGCTGGCGGCATCCAATGCATAAGTAATTCCAGAAGTATAATTTGATGTTGCTGTATAGGTTATGCTTTCAATATTTTGGCAACGGGTAGAGGTAGCTCCCAAAGAAAATACAGGGGCAGTTACCATACCATTTGTTGTTACAGCATGAGTCGCAGTTAAAGGCCCCCCGCATCCCTGAGCGGTAACTGTAATAATTGATGTACCGATCCATCCGGAAGTATAAGTAACAGTTCCATTCGTCGAATTAATTGTATTTCCGGTTGAGAGACTAGCGGCATCTAAAGCATAACTCAAGCCAGTATTATTTGTCGCTGTTGCTGTATATGTTACTGATCCGGAGGCAATACAACGGGAGGAGGATGTTCCCAAATTGAATGCAGGAGCGCCAAGTGGATTGGAACAATTGGCAAAAGTAAAGTATTGACCATTAGTTAAATCCACGTTAGCTTCCCAATTTGTTCCATTCAGTGTCATTGCTATTTCAGTTGCCCCTGAAGCGAAATTTCCATCGGCATCAACCAAAAGAATTATATTACCAGTTTCGGCAGGAAGTCCATTGGTGCCACTATTATCAGCAACCTGGACCTTTACTGAACCAACAGTTCCAGTTTCCTGAACTTTCCATGTTCGGGCTACGATCGAACGATTTGCTGGGGCGCCCGTTGTTGTCCATGCACTTACCGAGCCAGCATTATCACCCCAAACCAAAGCTGATTTATCGGCTGAAAAGCTATTTGAGTTGGAAATATTATCAACTGCTATTGTGTTACCATTTCCAACAACAACCTGTAAGCCAGCATTGATTGATTTTGATTGTTTTTGATTTAATGCTGAGGCATCATCGCGGCTAATACCGGCAATATTATTTTTATATGCACTGTTCGTTGTACCATTCCAGTATATGGTTGAGTTATCAGAAGCAATATAATTTTGAGCTGAAGTCTGGTCAAGAGTGATGCCGTATTTTATAGAAAGATATGATTCTATTCTCAACCTGTCAGAAGTTTTATTGGTATTATAAAGAATCACCTCTGAAATTTCACCATCATAATATGCATCAGAACCCCAATTCGATTTTCCGATATAATTATTTACTCTGTTTACATTTTGTGGCACAGTTGTGTTACCTGATAAAATAGTTAAACCATTTTTAAATGCGGTTGCATTAGTGCTTGATCCGGCAGAACCTCCTATTTGAAAGACGCCTAAAAAACTATTTACACCATTAACAATCGGATTTGAACTACTTGTTAACGCCCCGCCTGAACCGAAATTGTTATATACTTCATAAGTCACATTTGAAGTTGAAGCATTTCTTGAAAATAAAATATTATTATTAGCTGTACCATTCCCGAAATCAATAAACCTGCTCCAATTTTGCGTTGAAGTAGGCTTTGCTACTACATAAATAGTCACGCCTGAAAGGAAATTCGCAAATCCATCGGGGAGGTCGAAATACTTGGAACTTGCCGATGACAAACTCATTGCTGGATTGAAATTGTTAGCGTTGGAAATGTAGGTCGGTGAATTTATACCTGCCGCGACCATTCCTGATGGTGATTGATCGTTCCAGGTGGTAACATTACCGCCATTAGCGGTATTACTTGAACCTACATCTGATTTGAGCCATAGAATTGAGCCGGTTACACCTCCGGGTGAAGGTGCAGAACCTGCGGGTTTTATCGGCACTGCCACAATCCCACCATCTTCATAATCAAGCAAATTATAGGTTAAAGTTACCGAGGGTGCGCCCGATTTGGTACTAACAGCCCCACTAACCCAATCAAAACCACTTCCGTTTGCCAATTCAATTTGATCTGTAGCAGGATAAATTGCTTGTTGAACTCCAATATATTCATCCGCAACAGCATTCGAATAAACCAATTCGCCCATTGCTGAAGTAAGCGTTCCTGTAATAAACGCATTTGTTCCTGATTGCAAAAAAGTACTCACATTTCCAAGAGGAGTCGTTTGATTAACGCCGTTAAAGGTTGATGCTGCTGCTTGTACTCCTGAAGCTTTTGTTCCAATGGTTATAACCACGTTCGCTGTACTTGCAGTTGGATTTATTAAACGATATATATAGGCCCTTACCGCTGCACCACTATATACTGTACCTACTGATGTCAGGGCTGTTCCCCCAAATGTTACACTGGTAACTGTACCTGGAGCTGCTTCATCATTAACATCAGTATTTCCTAAAACAACAGTCACCAATAGTAACCTGTTGCTGCCATTCCCTGGAGTGTGCTGGAATGATAGTGTTCCTCCAATCGCCACATTTCCTTGAGTACCTGTCGTAGTGCTGTGTGTAATAGTTTGGGCCGAAATTTCAAAAGTCAGAATTAAAAGAAGAATTAAAAATATAAACTTCAATATATTACAACAAAACGTTAGTATCCTATAAAGAATCGATGGAAAAAAGTTACTATTCATATATTACAATTATGTATTCTATTATTTTAATACTACCGGAAAAATATTATTAACATCAAATTAAGTAATTGACATATTTATCAGGCTTCTTAAATAATCCAGTTATAATCAGGCAAGACACCAATTTTGGCATCAACCTAAGCAGCACAAATTTAGCTAGATAAAACCATGTTCGATTCTACGACTAATTATGCAAACTTAAAAATTAAACTATTATAAACATGCAAATAATTTAACCGAGCAAATAATAGAGCTAAATTGCTTGAATTTATAGACTTTGTTAAATCCTTCTCCCCAAAGCACAACTTCTAAAACTATTAAATCTATATTCAGAATAAAATCTGGCAATCCAATAACCCAAAATTAAAATCCATTATAGATTTAGCTGTTCTCAATACTCAAACACAAACTTAACCTAATAAAATAAGTTTTATAAATAAACTTAGTGATAATTGATCAAACCAGCAATTTGAGCTACCAAATAAGCATTCACAGTTATCCTTCCATTTCTATTAGGATAACTACACTTTATTAATAGGTATGGACCTCATGCGATATTGACAGCACTGAAATTATAATATCAAAGGGTAAGAATTACATCATTAATTGGAAAGTTATTTTTATAAATTATGGAAGTATAATAGGCGTTTCACACTCATTTTTGTCTTTAACCCTGATTTTATAAGTATCAGGTCCCAGATTAGATATTGTATACGGCGAATCATAACTCGAAGTGTAACTTACTCCATTATCAGTGGAGAATCTATATGGTGATACACCCCCGGATACCGTTACAGTAATAGATCCATTACCTGACCCAAAACAAGTAACATTAGCTGATGTAGTAGTAAAAGATAATTGGCTAGGTTCTGTTACTGTTATCTTTCCAATAGTAGGGGTACAATTACTTATATCAGTTACGCTATAAACAAGATCACTACCCGCTTGAATTCCGGTGAAGACACCATTGCCGGTTTGGGTAATACCGTTAAAAGTATAAGTATAAGGGGATGTACCTCCCGATGCCATAAGGGTAACCGTTGCTGTTCCTCCATTACAAGTTATTGGTGATGTAACCGTCGCGCTAACACTGCTGACAGGAGCAGGCTGTGCATACAATATGACACTTGCTGAAACTACCGAGGTACAATTTAATTCATTGGTTACAGTAAAAGTATAGGTTTTGTTAGCCGCAAGGCCATTAAATGTAACATTAGTACCCAACCCGGTAATTGAAGTACCACCTGGCGATTCCGTTACCGTCCAAGTTCCGGTTAATGGCAACCCGTTTAAAGCAACGCTCCCAGTTGCATTGGTACAGTTAGGTTGGGTAATTATTCCGATAGTTGGTGCAGTCGGCAATGCATAAATAGTAAGTTTAACAGGCGTTCTTGTTGTACTGTAACACACACCGGCATTTGCCTGTGCATAATAGGTTACGGTTCCAACATTGCTTAATGTAGGCGAAGAAACTACATTCCCTCCGGTAGCAGCATCGTACCAAACCAAAGTTTCGCCCACTCCTACTGTTGCACTTGCAGTTAAAGTCTGCACAGTTGGGATTGTGGCACAATCGGCTTGATCTCCCCCACTTACAGGAGCAGGTGTAGTACATTGCGTATCCACATCAGTTACACTATTGTTTGCTATATTGGGATCATTGGTGCTTTCCGGAGCAGTAATAGTAACTGCATTAGTTAAGTTCCCTGTATAGGTGGTTGGCACTGCTACTGATATTGTATATGTAACGGTACCTCCTACCGGTAAAGCCACCAAATCGTTAATAGCTCCTGTTAGTGTGCCGCTAACCGAGGTAGTAGCTCCAGCGGAGGCAACTGCGGTATAACTAACATTGGCAGACGGAATACCAGATGGTACAACATCAGTTACTTTTGCATTCATTACTCCAAACGGACCAGCATTCGATGCGACAACGGTATAAGTAACAGTGCTGCCTGGCACATATTGCGTTTTGCCATCAGTTTTGGTTATGGACAGATTGGCATCGAAAGTAATAGGTGCTGTAACACAATGAGCGCCGTTGTTTACTGATGCAACTGGAGAGCTGGATATAAGTGTGCGTGCCCCAGTCGAAGCATTAAATTCATAAAAACCTCCATTATTGCAGTTACCATAAATTGAACCCAAACTACTTCCATACATCGCCCCAAAAGAAGTTGGGGAGCCTCCATTTCCAATAAAAGTAACCTTCCCTGTTGCTGGATCAATGGATGTTAAGGTTCCCACCAAGTACGATCCGGAAGCAAGCCCTAAAACCCCATACAGCAACTTATCTTTTACAGAATATGAAAAATCAGGAAATTCGCAGGATTGATCTAGTAAGATTGGGTTAGCAGTTGGTGCCGCACATTTTGCCGGTGTAGATAAATCGATCTTATACAGATTCTTCGACAAAGCAAACTCTTTCAGGTAATAATTCCCCACATCGTCTATTTCTCCAGCGGTATAAAAAGCTCCTCCGGAAGAAGGCAAATTAGTAACCGCGCCTATCTCCTGAATAATACCTCCCTGACCAATACGAAGCAATATATTCAACGGGCCGTCAGTGATACTGGCGAATTGCTTAATGGCATACAAATAGCCATCTTTAGGATTTAATGCGGTAGCATTATATGCAATACTCTTTACACTTCCAATCAATGAATAAGTAAAAGGATTGGTAGAAGTAGCCATATCATACAAACCAACAGCATAAGGAGATGTTGTCCCTTGGGATAGATACATTTTAGCATCACAGACAAATGGCTGTAAAACGGTTATAGTAACCACATTAGAAATAGCTAAGGAGCAGGTACCACTAGTTACCACAGCTCGATAATAGGTTGTTGCTGAAAGTGCTCCCATCTGCGCAGTAGATAAAGTAGCCTCTGTAGCCCCGGCAATATCGGTAAATGTACTATTATTGGTTGACAACTGCCATTGAATCGTACCTGTTTGCCCCGTCAGGCTTATTGCCGCCGGCGAACTGCCTATTGGTATTACCGGCGTTGTTGTAGTGGCGGTTCCACCCACACTCAAAGGGCTTACAAGAACTTCGGCTCCTTCCGAAGAATAAACTCCGGAAGACACATTCTTTGTCCATAAATATACTTTTCCCGCAGTTGTATAATTTGCTACAGAAGGCGTTGTTGATGATGTTATTTGTGTTGTACGAGTAGAGGTAGAACCTGTCCACCATTCGTAAGTGACGCCGCTTGCAGTAGGCAGAATCGTAAGCAAATTAACCCCTGCACAAGTGGAAGTTAATTTGGGTACTGGAGTTCTTGGGGTTCCATCAGGGTTCGGACAAGCAATTTCAGTTGGAATAGTTACATTGGATTCAAGTTTATTAAAATCAACAGGAGCTGTAACGATTTGTGAACCATTAAACATAGCAGTCGTGCCTCCAAAATATAGATTTGGACCGATATGTGGAGAGTTCAGCGAACTCGTTCCTGGCCAGGAGAAATATCCTTTCTTTGAAATGTCGCTTGGCCCTTCAAGTGTTCCTGTTCCCTGAAAAGTACCAGAAGTAAATTTCATTATCCCTTCATTATAAAAGACAGAACCAGACATATTAATTCCCGATGTCATCGTAAAACGGCCATAATTCTCAACTCTGGAGGCACTTCCCCCAAATTCTATCTGACCTGAAGTAAAAGTTCCTGTATTGATTAACTTTCCTCCACTATTTAGGTTAAAACTCCCAGTATACGTGCCGCAATTTACATAAAATGATGTTGATGAACTATTGTAATTTTGTCCTACAGCCAGGGTTCCCTCATTCCAAAATCTTGCGGTACCATTGTTTAAATTCAAAGTCGAGGAAACATTCATTACCGTATAATTCTCTATTGTTGCTATTGCAGCTGCATTACTAAGTGCAATTGTTTTTACTAACAATGCTGTACTTGAATTATTTTTGAAATTGAATGTTTTACCTGCAAAGTTTAAATCATCAGTAATTGTCATACTGCTAGTATTATTGATTGAACCAGTTGCAGTGGCACCCGTCAGTTCAAGCTTCCCAATTTTAAACGTACCCGCATTGACAATATTGATAATACTTCCACTAAATACAAAATTCTTCCCCTCTGCATTAAAAGTTCCGCCAGAAAAAACATTTATGTCCCAATTCCCATTTACTGTTGGATTAGTTCCAAAAGAAAGCGTCCCATAAACATTAATTGTAAAATGGCTGCCGGCAGTTAACGAAAAAACATTGGAATTCAAATTTAAAGTAGCTCCGGGAGCGATACATAAAGTTCCTACATCTGTGAATGTTAGATTCCCATTTGTACTTACGATTCCGCCTGGAAGGTAAGTCGTGCCAGCCCCAAAAGTATAAGCCGCATTCTGGTCAGTAATTGAAAGTAATGTACCTGTTGTGCACTGCCCATATCCTTTCTGAAAAAATAAACAAACTATAACGAAACAAATCAATAAAAGCTTTTTCATGACAAATCACAAATAGATTGACAAGTAACAACACAATTGATCCTTATAAATTTCATAATTGAAGAAGTTTATGGATGGAAAAAACGCTTAAAAAAAAACAATATGTAAAAAACATCCTAACAAATAAAAAAAAACACATAACGTTATTGTATTTATTACAAATAAAGCCATTTTAATCGACTTAAATACATTTATATTCGAAGTAATTAGTATCAATATCAGAATTCTTATTGATTTTATGACCTGATAATAGAATTAAAGGAAATGAAGACAAGATTTTCACAGCAAACGACAGTTTCAATCTGTAATACTTAGTCAAAACGAGCAACAATATACTATCAAACTATCAACACACCAACATTAACTAAGTAGCTTTTTTTGAGGATTTTATATGCAGATACTTTTGCAATTTAGTTGAACCACATACAGAAATATAATCATGAAAGACAATTAAAACGGGCAACCCAGGCAACTGTTGGTCGCTGTTAACGAGGACGAAAAAATAATTGACAGAACCCTGATTAACGCTCCAGAAAGAACCAAAGCATCAGGCAGTTCGTATCTATCGTTCTGCTACAAACATACGATATTGTAAAAATCTCAAATGAAAAATACAACAGATAATTACACTCAATTTACTTTATGAAAATTAAGGAGAGAAAAAAGCTGATTCACATCCATTACTATCTTTTACCCTAATTTTATAAGTTCCAGCTCCTAATCCGGTAATAGTGTATGGCGAAACTCCAAATGAAGAATATAGTGATCCGTTATTAACGGAGAACTGATAAGGTGATAATCCATCTGTAACTGTTATCGTAATTGATCCATTTCCTGATCCGAAACAGGTAACATTAGTAAAGCTTGTAGTAAATACCGGCATCTTATTTACGGTCACATTCAAAGGTATTCTATTTGAACTTATACATGTAAGGCCTAAACCTTCAGAAACATAATAAGTAGTTACACCCGGTGTCGCAGTTGAAGGGGTGATACTTGTTTGCGGAGATCCTCCAGTTGCGGTTGTATAATAATACAAGGTATATCCGGGCAAGCTAGGTGATGCGGTTAATGGAACAGCAACATCATTAAGACAATACACCTTATTACTGACTGATGGAACAGATGAAATACTGTTTACCGTAACCGTGAAAGAACAGGTACTAGTATTTATACTCGCATCGATGACAGTCCACACCACCGTAGTCTCTCCCTTTGGGAAAACGGCACCGGCCAATGTATTGCTATTATTGTAGTTGTTACGAATCATGTATCCCGAACAATTATCAGAATAGGCTGTTGGATTAAACTCAGTTCCGACTACAGTATAGGTGCAGGAGCCCAAATCTGGATTCTTTGTCTGATTGCCAACACAACTAATTGTAGGTACGGTTATGTCTTTCACATTTGTCAGCAAAGTATTTCCATTATCAGATGGATTTGCATCACCCCACAAGACTGAGTTTCCTGTTATAGTATTAGATAATCCTCCAGAAATAAGGGCACAGTTTAGATTTGCTAAAGTGACAGTGCAAGTTTTACTATAAACAGCACCAAAATTCAAAGGATTTGTTGCCGGGATACTCCAGGTTACAGTTTCAGCTACGTCATCATAAATGCCAGCAATGCCATCCAGTGGAGAAATTACAGGAGGTGAACTTAAGGAAGTTACTCCTTTCGGCAAGTTGGCAATCACAATGTAGCCCGAACTTGTATGGTCAACATTTCCCATATTGCTGATTGTAATATTGTAAGTTATCGGTTGATCCACAATTCCAGGGTTCGGAGTTGTGGTCTGCTCAACCTTCAAATCAGGCAGATTTTGTACCATAACTCTGGCAATATGAACATTATCGTTGGGGTTACCATCAATAACCGAAGAACTAACTGATGCTCTATTCTCGATATTAGTTGTGCCAATAGGAAACAAACCATTACTATCTTTTATTTTCATTGAATAAAAAATTGAACCAAATGAAGTTGGCGCCAAATCAGGTATATTCCAGATAATTTCACCGACAGGTGAATTTAGGCCACCATTCAGATCACCCTCATCCATATATATTTCATCGTAGTTATCTTTTATAACTACCGAAGTTGCAGTTCGGTTACCATTATTTTTATAATCCAATTTATAATAAATTTTATCTTTCGGAATCCCCTCAACCGAGGTAAGTTCGGTATCCGTATCGTACCAATTTACTCCATCTTTCGAAGCATATTTGATAATACTCAAATCGGGCGCCGATGATATCGTTGTAGTTTCAGTATAAGTATCATAAATTGTTAATCCATTTCTGACATCGACAGTATTACTGAGCACAGTTCCATTTGCTAAATTATTAGCCACATTAAGATTGACATTAATTATCGTATTTCCCGTATTAATTATAGGAAAATCCCATATATTATTGCCTACTGTAGGTGCTGGAGAAGCTGAATAAAAACTTGTATTCGGAGGATAGACCTCTGTTAACCTTACGTTTGCCAATGCATCTCCAACATTCGATATTACTATTTGGTATTTTAATTGTCCACCTGACGAAGCAGGATCAGGTACATCTATTTTGTATACGCTCAAAAGTTGATAACTATTATATTGCCCACCATATATAAAAGTATCATAATAGGCTGTATGACTGCCACCACAAGTAGGAGCAACTGTAATTGAAGTTCTTGTCGTCTTATTCGGATTGGTTCCTTGTGGAGTTGTCAGTACATAATGGAAAAAATATGTTTCACCAGGGGCAATGTATGGCGTAGTAACAAATGTAACACCGCTGATAGTTTGAATGGATTGTATAAGATTTTGCCCTGAAACTAAAGCATAAGATAGAGTATATTTTTGATAAACATTACCAGTATTGGTCATTCCCGCCAAATAAGTTACTTCACTACCTGTTGCTGACTTTATTCCGGCACTAGGCTCATTGATTTCAAATTGGCACACTCTTGTTATTGTAGTAGAAACCGTATTGCTGGAAAACTTCGCAAGTTCATTTGATTGAAATGTAGCATAATTTGAAATCGTTGCTGGCGAAGTCGAAATATCATAAGCTTTTACAGATTGCCCTGCAGAATTCGTTATCGTAGTTTCATTCCCAGCCCTGAGAACAACAGTAATCTCATAGCTACCAGCATTTAATTTTGAAAAATTCCAGGTAATCTTAGTTGGGTTATTAGCATTATCAAGAGTACCTGCAGGAGAAGAAGACACATAGGTGAAATTTCCAGCTGAAAGAACATCTTCAATTATAATATCTTTCAACAAAGTAGCCCCAGTGTTGGAGTAGGTTATTGTGTATGTCAGCAAATCACCAGGTCCGGCAGATGATGGTCCTGATTTTACAATATTAGCTGAAGGCACTGGTGCATCCCCATAAGCATAGACTGAACTTAACAGAAGTATTGCAAACAATATCGACGAAAAAATTTTCATGACAATAAAATCTAAATTGATTTTATTACTAGAACGAATAAAATTTTACACCAATCGTTGACATTTAAAACTTTAGCATGGCAGTCAAATCATCAATAAAAATTAAAAAAATGAACTAAAATTGCACCGCTACAAGTGGATATTTTATGATGGATTGAACAGAGTGAAATTCTTAATTCACGTTACCTTAATTCATCATATCTATCATATTACCAATCAAAATTTGATTTTTACTCGATCATAAATGACAATAAAGAGTCAAAAACACTAGCAAAAAAAACATTTGTAATAACTAATAAGAAGGTGGAAAGCAAGTTGTGGTGATATACACTCTATTTAAACTTGTATTAGAAAAATACAAATTCCATTTTTGCAACATTATTGATATTTCAATTTTAAGTAAGATTGGCCTCCCCACCTCAATTAAAGAAAGAATATATAGTAATCAATAATCTCAGAACAATTAATATCTGTTAAAGAATCAAAATGATCAATGAATTGAAGTAATCTGACAAAACATAGCGGGAATAATAAAACTTGAATCGCATATAAAACAATACCTATAACAACCCACTTTTACATTAAATAATCTCTTATATAATATTAAGATTTTTTCTAAAAACTACAAGCTTTTTCTAATTAAAATGTATGCAACATATTTATTCAATTATCAAATCATCGATTTCATCGATCAAAGAGAGCCTTTTGAGTGACCAATTCAAGATTTTAATCAATTTGCAGTTATTCAGCAGTTTATAATTTGCATTTTAATTTTTAGTTCCTTGCCTGTTGACAAACATGAAACTCATAATGAATAATCGTGCTTCTGTACTAGAATATCTCTCATGGCTCATTTCATACAGGAATTTTATCAGAATAAATATTTGGAAAGTATCTCAAAAAATCATGATTGCTTAGCAATTTTATGAAGCATAACTATAATCTGTACATTTACAACAAACTTATTCTAAATTAATTAATCATCTATTAAGAAAGAGAAGCTAAATCAATTTAAACGATTTTAAGTTTCACCAAACGATTTAATCCTGACATATTTGAATAATAGCAAATTATTTATAATTTTGCGCCACCTATTTTTAGGTATAAAGTATTCATGTTTAATTAATTTAGATGTTTTATGAAAAACCAGTATGAAACCGTTTTCATCGTAACTCCCGTTTTATCTGAGGCTCAGGTAAAGGAAACGGTAAAAAAATTCAGGGACATCATCACCGAAAACGGTGGAGAGATTGTCAATGAAGAGGACTGGGGATTACGCAAATTAGCTTATCCCATTCAAAAAAAATCGACAGGGTTTTATCAACTCTTCGAATTTGCCGCCGACCCATCGTTTGCAAAAACGTTGGAAACTCAATTCAGACGCGACGAGCGCATTATCCGTTTCCTGACTTTCAGTAAGGATAAATATGCCGTTGCTTACAGCGAAAGAAGAAGAAATAAATCAAAAGCTAAAACTGAAAAGGAGAACTAAGGTATGTCAGCAAATTCAAGTGAAATCAGATATTTAACCCCACCGTCGGTTGAAATCAAAAAGAAAAAGTATTGCCGCTTTAAAAAGAACAAAATCAAATTTGTTGACTACAAAGACCCTGAATTTTTGAAGAAATTCTTAAACGAGCAAGGTAAAATTTTGCCACGCCGTATTACCGGAACCTCTTTGAAGTACCAACGCAAAGTGGCTAAAGCAGTTAAAAGAGCCCGTCATATCGCGTTACTGCCATATGTTACTGATATGATGAAATAATTTTAAAGCTGAAGTAAAATGGAAATTATATTATTGCAAGATGTTGCACGTTTAGGATCGAAAGACGATGTGATTACCGTTAAAAACGGTTTCGGTCGCAACTTTTTGATTCCTCAAAAGATGGCTGTAATCGCCACCGAATCAGCAAAAAAAGTATTGGCTGAGAACACCAAACAAAGAGCACACAAAGAAGCAAAATTGAAAGATCTTGCTTTAGCTGTTGCTGAAAAACTGAAAACTGTTCAATTGGTTATTGGAGCAAAAACAAGCACTACCGGAAAAATTTTCGGTTCGGTTAACACCATTATGCTTGCTGAAGCTATCAATGCTAAAGGATTTGAAATCGATCGCAAACAGATCATGATTTCTGACGACAGTGTTAAAGAAGTAGGAAACTATACTGCCAAAATCAAATTACACAAAGAAGTAATTGTTGAATTAGGCTTCGAAGTAGTTTCAGAATAAATTTATTAACCGTTTTTAAAAATACAGAACTCAAGCATTTTCAAACAAACAGATAGAGCCACTCGTCCTCACATGCGGGTGGCTTTTTTATTGCCTTAATTTCACAGAAGCGTACCCCATTATTTTTGAACAATTCAGGATAAATTGAGTTATGATGAAAGAACTACATCATCTGAAAACCTTTTAACCCTGCTTATCATGAAGAAAAAGTTGTCCTATCGCATCATTCTGATAATTTTTCTGATCAGCATTTCAATTTCATCCAATGCACAAAACAATCAGGATTCCATCAAATACCAAATCGAAACGGTTGATGGGAATGAATATATTGGAACTATCCTGAACCAAACTCCGGAAGTAATTCGGATTAAAACCGAAAAACTCGGAGAAATTAGTATTCCTCAATCCGAGGTCAAAAAAATCGCACAACTCTCTGCCGTCAAATCAAAAGATGGGACATATTGGCCCGACAACCCTCAATCGACACGTTATTTTTGGGCTCCTAACGGATACAACCTTAAACAAGGGGAAGGATACTACCAAAATGTCTGGATACTTTTCAATCAGGCAGTTTACGGCATTACTAATCATTTTTCAGCAGGAATTGGAACAGTGCCGCTCTTTCTGTTCGGAGGAGCTCCAACACCGGCATGGATAACCGCTAAATTTTCGGTTCCAGTCGTTGAAAACAAGTTTAATTTGGGTGCAGGTGCCTTAATGGGAACGGTAATCGGAGAATCGAATACCGGATTCGGAATTTTATACGGAATTGCGACATTTGGATCGAAAGATCAAAATCTGAACGTTGGGTTGGGCTGGGGATATGCCGGTGGAGAAATGGCAAGTAATCCGACGATTAATATCAGCGGAATGATTCGGACCGGCGCCAAGGGCTATTTCATTACTGAAAACTATTTCATCGGTACTCCTGATAATTTTATGGTGTTGATGTCTTTGGGAGGCCGTAGAATCATCAAACATACAGGGTTGGATTTCGGTGCATTCATCCCAATTGGAGGAGACATTGGCAGTTTTGTTGCTATCCCCTGGCTTGGATTAACCATTCCATTCGGAACAAAAAATCCAGTAATGAAGTAAGAAACTACTTTTGAATAATAATTCCTTCAGTAGTAAACGAAATACCCTGCTGTCCGGTTGTCCCAATCATGACTCCTTGAAAATAGGGTCGTTGTGCTTCCGGCTTTGCCCCCCACTCCACTACAAAATTCGCCCCAACGCCTCCGGTATCATCTTTATTATCAACTACAAATTCAACTGACTCCATTGGTTTAACAAGCAAAGTCGACTCGTTATAACGCCGCACCTTTTTCCCTCCTGAATTGTAATAATCAATCGCGAAAACATAGATCGAATCCTTGAAAGAAGTATTCCGGATACTCAATGTTGCTGTAAGCGAAAACGTATGTTTTGAGTCCACGTAATAAATATCGCTGTATATCGGGATGTAAACCTGTTCCGTTTTCTCAAATGCCGATTTATCAACCGTTGCAAAATGGAAATCGGAATGATGTTTGGTTTCGGTAACCTTATTGGGAGAACATGAAGTCAGGATTGCCAAAATTAAACTGAGAAAAAAAAGTGGCTTCATAGGGCATGTTTTAGGTTGTTTTGTAAATGTACAAAGATTAGGGCAAAACCAAACCCGTTAAACAAAAAAGCTCTTCCCGAAAACGAAAAGAGCTTTTATATTTTTACACAAAAAGGTTACAAACCCAGCAAAACTTCCTCCGGATTTCGGCCATTGGTAAGCAATCGCTCAGGATTCTCAATCAGTTCTTTTACCTTCACCAGAAAGCCGACTGAATCTTTCCCGTCGATAATGCGATGATCGTACGATAAAGCTACGTACATCATCGGACGGATCACTACCTGCCCGTTTACAGCTACCGGTCGATCGACAATATTGTGCATCCCGAGAATAGCCGATTGAGGTGGATTGATGATTGGCGTCGAGAGCAGTGAACCGAATGTGCCGCCATTGGTTATGGTGAAAGTTCCGCCGGTCAGTTCTTCAACGGTTATCTTTTTGGTTCGGGCCTTTTCTGCCAACTCTTTTAATTCAATTTCTATGTCGGCAATGGTTTTACTTTCTGTATTCCGTATGATGGGAACCATCAAACCTTTCGGCGTTTGAACCGCAATGCCAATATCAACAAATTCAGGGGTAATAATTTCTTCACCATTGATTTGTGCGTTGATCGTTGGATGAAACTGCATGGCTTCGGCTACTGCTTTACTAAAAATGGACATAAAACCCAATTTTAAGCCATACTTCTCAACAAATTTATTCTGAAGTTTCGCACGCATTTCCATCACGCGGCTCATGTCAATTTCGTTGAATGTGGTAAGCATGGCCGTTTCGTTCTTCACTGCCACCAGACGCTCGCTCAACTTGCGGCGCAGCGAAGTCATTTTGTCACGTTTTTCTTCCCGTGAAAAAGCTTTTTTCTGTGTATTGATGGATTTCGCTTCGGACTTCGGAAGCGCCAGAACAGCTTCAATATCACCTTTCGAAATCCGGTGCAATCCGCTCAAAACTTCGTCCATCGAAAGATGATATTCCTCCATCATCTCCCTGGCTACAGGAGTAACTTTAATATTTGATTCTTCGGACTTTACCGATGCCTTTGGAATGCTTTTCTTCTCGAGCTCCGAAACTACTGCCTCTTTGGGTTCAGCAAAAAGTTCGGATGCAAGCGGTTCTTTAGCAGGCTTTGTTTCTACAGCCACACTGGTATCGATGGTGCAAGCAATGGCTCCAACTGCAACCCTATCGCCCTCAGGTACAAGAATCTTAATTTGGCCACTCTCGGCTGCCGATAAAGTCAGGGTTGCTTTATCCGATTCTATTTCAGCCACCTCCTGATCTTTTTCGACAAGATCACCGTCGGCAACCAGCCACTTTCCGAGTTCAACTTCCGTAATTGATTCGCCGGGTGTAGGCACTTTGATTTCGATTAACATTTTGAGAATTATTGATTTTTCGTTAATTGTTGCGAGTTGCGGGATTCAAGTTACGGGTCTTCCGTCCTCCATTCTCCCTTCTAAGCTAATACTTTTTCTTCAAAAACGCTATCCAATATTTTCTTTAACCGGGTGTTGTGCTGATGCATCAATCCACCGGCAGGACTTGCACTTGCTGCGCGCGAAATCAGGATAAAAGGCACATCAGGCAAAAAACGCTGAATGTGCGACCACGCGCCCATATTCGATGGTTCATCTTGCACCCAGTAGACGTTTTCAAGTTTCGGATATTTGGCAATGATTGATTTTATTTCGTCAATTGGCAACGGGAACAATTGTTCAACCCGAACAATAGCCATATTTGTTATTCCTTCCTCTACCTGCCTTTTATGCAGATCGTAATACAATTTTCCGTAGGTGAAAACCAGCTTCCGAATAGTTTCAGGACGATGTACGGTATCTTCAATAAGCTCGTGGAACGAACCCTCAGCCAATTCATCAACAGAAGAAGTTACCATCGGGTGACGCAGTAAACTTTTGGGCGTAAAAATGATCAGCGGAATGCGCACCTTCCAATGCATATGGCGACGCAACAGATGAAACATACTTGCCGGAGTTGTCGGAACTACAACCTGCATATTATTATCGGCTGTCAGATTTAAAAACCGTTCAATGCGCCCACTCGAATGCTCGGGCCCCTGACCTTCGTAACCATGAGGAAGATAAAGTACCAAGCCATTCATCATACCCCATTTTTCGAAAGCAGAAGAAATGTACTGATCGAAAATAACCTGGGCCACATTGGCAAAATCGCCAAACTGAGCTTCCCAAATGGTCAATCCTTTCGGATTAGCGAGAGAATATCCGTATTCGAATCCAAGCACACCATATTCGGACAATAGCGAATTAAAAACATGAAAATCGGCCTGTTTTTCGCTGATATTCTTCAATGGGAAATACTTTTCATCGGTATCCTCAACCACAAACGAAGCATGGCGGTGAGCGAACGTTCCGCGTTCCGAATCCTGCCCACTCAACCGGACCGGGAAACCTTCTTCGAGCAATGTTCCATAAGCAAGTAATTCAGCCATCGCCCAGTCCATGCGGTTATCCAGTATCATCATCCGGCGGTCTTCCACAATCCGGTCAATTTTCTTGAAGAATTTCTTATCAGCCGGAAGTGTATTAATCCTTTCAGCAATGCGTATCAACTCGCTTTTGGATACTCCGGTTTTAACTGATCTCAGCAAGTCTTTTTTAGCTGGATTATCAAAAGCACGATATTCACTATTCAGAAATTGTCGAACTTTTACCTTATCAATTTTTTCAGATTCCTTATATTTTGCTTCCAACTGCTGGTCAAATTCCTGATTTAATTTCGAAGTTTCAGCGAGTGTCATCACGTCCAACGAAGCCAGTTTCTCGGCATAAATATCGCGTGGATTCTGGTGTTTTTCGATGGCTTTATACAACAATGGCTGGGTGAACCGTGGTTCATCACCTTCGTTGTGTCCATATTTACGATAGCACAAAATGTCGATGAAAACATCGGAATGAAATTTCTGACGGAATTCCATAGCCAGTTTCACCGTAAAAATGATGGATTCAACATCGTCGCCATTCACGTGAAATACTGGTGAACGGGTTACTTTAGCCACGTCGGTGCAATATGTACTGGAGCGTGCATCGAGGTAATTCGTTGTAAAACCCACCTGATTATTAATGATCAAATGAATAGTACCGCCGGTTTTATATCCGGGCAACTGCGACATCTGAATCACTTCGTAAACAATTCCCTGGGTGGCAATAGCAGCATCGCCATGGATGACAATTGGTGCTACGCTATCGTAATTACCATTGTATTTCCGGTCAATGCGCGAACGGGCCATGCCCTGAACCAATGCGCCCACAGTTTCGAGATGAGACGGATTGGGCATCAGGCTCAGGTGGACTTTTTTTCCGGCATCGGTTTCCACAACATTCTCATATCCCAAATGGTATTTGACGTCGCCAAGCGATATTTCTTGTTCATATTCTTTACCTACATATTCCTTAAAAATGTGCTCGTAAGGTTTTTCCAGAATATTCGTCAACACGTTTAGTCGGCCGCGGTGTGCCATTCCAATAACGAATTCACTAATTCCCAATTCCGAACCATGTTCAATTACCGCGTCAAGAGCAGGAATCAGAGCCTCGCCACCTTCAAGCGAAAAACGCTTCTGCCCAACAAATTTTTTATGTATATAATTTTCGAACCCAACTGCCAGTTTCAGGTGATAATAAATATGTTTTCGCTTTTCCGGAGTGAAAACCTCCGAATTTCGGGTCGATTCCATTTTAAACTTCAGCCATTCAATCAATTCCGGATCACGCATAAAAACGTACTCCACTCCTATCGACTGGCAATATGTAGCTTCCAGATGCTCAATGATTGCACGAAGGGTCGCCGGGCCAATCCGAATATTATTACCAGCCTGAAAAACGGTATCCAGATCAGATTTTTGTAATCCAAAATTTTCGATATCCAATGTTGGGGAATACTTTCGGCGAGACCGCACCGGGTTGGTTTTAGTAAACAAATGCCCCCGCTGACGATAGCCATGAATAAGGTTCAGGATTGCAAATTCTTTGTCAATCTTTTCATCGTGTGCTAAAGTTTTGCTATCACCAAAATTCTTACGGGCAAATTCAAAGCCTGCAAAAAAATTCTTCCAACTTGCATCTACCGACTCAGGATCAGCAATATAAGACGAATACAATTCTTCAATCGCAGCGATTTCCTGATTTCCCACCTGTGAAAATTTATCCATTGTTGAATGATTGGTTTTTCATGTGTTAATGATTTGCCCTTTAATTACCAAATCAAACTCGCTAATAATATGGTCGTTTGATAGAAGACAAAACATGATTCGTTTCAGTTAATTAAAGTAAGCACCTAAAGTAACAAATACCAATTTCTAAAGTTTAAACCTGAAATTTATCTGTATTGAACAAATGAACCAATAATTGATCAAGTTGTTTAAAAAATGTGGATCAAAGAGGTATTTTTTCACAACTGCCTTCCCTATTCCAGAATCAACGCCAAAAAGCAGATTACAATATTTTCAGTTATAACCTTTAAACACGTTAAAATGGACAGAAAAGAATTCTTCAGCAAAGCGCTAATTAGCGGAAGCTTGTTATTTCTAGCGCCAGCTTTACTTAATTCGTGCAGTAAATCAGAAGATCCGGGAACTGGAACAACTCCTGGCGGAACCTCAGGTGAAATAACGATTGATTTGACATCAACAGACTTCAATGCATTAAAGACCGTAGGTGGATTTGCCTACAGCGGAAACATCCTAATCATCAGAGCTGGCACATCCAACTACATTGCCCTATCGAAAATTTGTACTCATCAAGCCTGTACTGTAGCTTACAACAGTTCGTCGGACAAAATTGAATGCCCGTGCCATGGGTCGGTTTACAGCGTTAATGGTACTGTTTTGCAAGGGCCGGCTCCCACTTCCCTGAAAACTTACAATGTAAAAATTGATGGAACCAATCTTAAAATTAGCTAATACAAATCCTATCTATTTCTATTTTCAGTAGTTTAGCAGAAAACAATTTTCACTATTCCGATAGAACTAATTGGCTATGAAACGATTTCTGACAACTACTACCATTTTATTCTGCATACTGATAATTGCCTATTTTTCAGGACCCAAATTTCCTAAACCCGAATTAAATAGAAATCTTCCGGCCATTCAGCTCCAGACTAATGAAGTGGAATCGTTTATCCGAAACAAAGAGTCAAAGCTAAAAATCAAGCCCGACAACGAAAGCAGGATCATCTGGGCGAACGACAGCCTGAAAAATAAAACATCCTGTTGTCTGCTTTATCTGCACGGTTTTTCGGCATCGTGGTACGAAGGAAATCCTGTCCATATTGATTTTGCCCGTCGTTACGGTATGAATTTATATATACCGCTACTGGCTTCACACGGAATTGACACCACCGAAGCATTGATTGACATGACTCCCGACCGTCTATACGAATCGGCTAAAGAAGCGCTGGTTGTGGCTCAATCGTTAGGCGAAAAGGTTATCCTGATGGGAACTTCGACAGGCGCAACGTTAATGCTGAAATTGGCCGCCGAATTTCCGGAAATGATGAGTGGGTTGATATTACTTTCGCCCAATGTGGCAATAAACAACTCTGCTGCTTTTTTGCTGAGCAAACCTTGGGGATTGCAGATTGCCCGCAGTGTTTACAAGGGCAATTACCGCATTACAAACACCGATTTTACATCGGAAGACTGTAAATACTGGAACTGCAAATACCGCTTAGAAGCCATCGTTTATCTCCAGCAGTTGGTTGAAGCGACCATGACAAAGGAAGTTTTCGCTAAGATATCGGATCCGGTATTCCTTGGTTATTATTATAAAGACGAGCTGAATCAGGATCAGACGGTTAAGGTTGATGCCATGTTAAAAATGTTCGACGAACTTGGCACTCCTGAAAATATGAAACAAAAAGTTGCATTTCCTGAAGCCGGAGCTCATCCCATTGGCTGTAAACTGTGTTCGAAAGCCTGGCCTGAAGTTGAAAAAGCCAGTTATCGGTTTGCAGAAGAAAAATTGGGATTTACACCTGTAAATAATTAAAAACAGCAGAACGTTCAGGCTTAAAATAAACTCATTTTACTTTTTAATTTTCAGTAACTTAGCTAAAGGTTTTTCTAATATTCAATAAACTTATTGGCTATGAAAGAATTTCTGCTTGTTACCTTTTCGGTTATTTTGATTTTATTCATTGTATATCTGGCCGGGCCCAAATTTCCGACCCCAAAACTTACACAAGATCTTCCATCCATTCATCTTCAAACTTCAGAAGTAGAGCCGTTTGTCAGAAACAAGGAATCCAAACTAAAAATTAAACCAGACAATGAAAGTCTGATCCGATGGGCCAACGACAGTCTGAAAAACAAAACTCCATACTGCCTACTGTATCTTCATGGGTTTGCGGCTTGCTGGTACGAAGGTAACCCGGTTAACATTGATTTTGCCAAAAGATACGGGATGAACTTATATGCTCCTTTACTTGCAGCACACGGAATTGACTCCCCGGAACCTTTATTGGATATGACACCAGAACGGCTATATGAATCGGCCAAAGAAGCATTGGTTATTGCTCAATCGTTGGGCGAAAAGGTAATTATTATGGGAACTTCGACCGGAGCCACAATGGCATTAAAAATGGCTGCAGATTGCCCTGAATTAATGGAAGGATTAATAATGCTTTCGCCAAACGTGGCACTATTCAGTCCGTTAGGAGTCATTGCAGCCAAACCATGGGGCCTTCAAATAGGAAGATTTGCTTTTAAAAGCAATTATCGGATGTTAAACACTAAATATCCGGAAGAATGTCAATATTGGTATTGTAAGCAAAGATTAGAAGGTGGGATTTACCTGCAACAATTAATTGAAGCTACTATGAAAAAGGAAACCTTTGTTAAGGTAACCAAACCAGTCTTCATGGCTTATTACTTTAAAGACAAAGTGCATCAGGATTCAACAGTCAGGGTAGATGCTATGTTAAAAATGTTCGATCAACTCCAAACTCCCGAAAACCTGAAGCAAAAAGTGGCTTTTCCTGAAGCAGGATGCCACCCGATTGGCTGTAAATTGCTCTCGGGGGCATGGAAAGACATTGAAATTGCCAGCTATCAATTTGCCGAAGAAAAACTAGGGCTAATTCCTGTTAACAGATAAATACTGATTCTTAGTACTAACCGTTCCATACAAATCAAACTCTTCAGCGCCAGTAATTTCAATTTGACAAAATTGCCCCTTTTTCAGTGAAATTTCTTTGCTGATTAACACTTCGCCATCCACTTCCGGAGAATCGAACTCAGTACGTCCGACATAGAATTCTTCATCTTCGCGATCAATGATCACTTTCAGCGTCTGCCCCACTCTGGCAGCATTTAACTGCGACGAAACAATCTGCTGAATGCCCATCAATTCTTCAACACGGGCCTGTTTTATATCTTCCGGAACATCATCCGAATATTTTTTGTAGCCATAAGTTCCTTCTTCGTGCGAATACGAAAACGCACCCAAACGATCGAACCGGTGTTTACTGACAAAGGATTTCAGTTGCTCAAAATCTTCTTCGGTCTCGCCCGGATGACCAATCAGCATGGTTGTCCGAATAGCAATTCCGGGAACTTCTTCTTTGATTTTCTGTAACAAAGCCTCTGTTTCTTCAGTGGTAACGTGACGGAGCATGTGTTTCAGCACATTGTTCGAACTGTGTTGAAGCGGAATATCTATGTATTTGCAAAGTTTGGGGACCGATTTAAATAACGGCAAAATATCCATCGGGAACTTGGTTGGATACAAATAATGCAGACGAATCCATTCAATTCCATCAATTTCAGCAATTTTCTGAATCAGCTCGGCCAACATTCCTTTTCCATATAAATCGATGCCATAATACGACAAATCCTGCGCAATCAGCAGAATCTCTTTTACACCACTTTTTGCAAGGTATTTGGCTTCTTTCACCAAGTCTTCCATTGATTTGGAAACATGTTTCCCTGTCATGCCAGGAATGGCGCAAAAAGCACAAACACGGTTACATCCTTCCGATATCTTGAGGTAAGCAAAATGCGACGGTGTGGTGATTTTCCGTTCGTAAATAAATTCAGGACGATAAGTTGCTTTCAATTCTCCAACCAAGGCTTTCAGATCGAACTTTCCAAAGAACTTGTCAACTTCAGGAACTTCTTTTTCCAAATCGGTTTTGTACCGTTCCGAAAGACAACCCATCACATATAATTTATCAATGTCGCCTCGACCTTTGGCATCAACAAACTGCAAAATGGTGTTCACCGATTCCTCTTTGGCATCGTGAATAAATCCGCAGGTATTTATTACCACGATATCTGAATCGGTATCGTTCGAATCGTGAACTACTTCAAAACCATCCATAGAAAGCTGATTTAACAACACTTCCGAATCAACCAGATTTTTCGAGCAACCCAAGGTCACCACATTTATTTTTTGCTTCTTCATTTTCTAAATTTTAAAACCACATAGGCACATAGTTCACATAGAAAACAAAACTATGTGGCATATGCGCCTGTGTGGTTAGTTAATATTATTCAATCTCAAATTTTCGTACCCTCAACTTGGAATCTGAAACTTGAAACTTGGAACTAAGAAAACAGTGACTCCACAAATTCCCTTCTTCTGAAAATCTGCAAATCATCCATTTTCTCACCTATACCAATGTACTTCACTGGAATCTTAAACTGATCAGAAATTCCAATAACAACGCCACCTTTAGCTGTTCCATCGAGTTTGGTAAGAGCCAAAGCAGTAACTTCTGTAGCTTTTGTAAATTGTTTCGCCTGTTCAAAAGCGTTTTGTCCGGTTGAGCCATCAAGTATCAAAAGAACTTCGTGAGGTGCAGTTGGCACCACTTTCTTCATGACTGATTTAATTTTACTCAACTCATTCATCAGGTTCACCTTGTTGTGTAAGCGCCCGGCCGTATCAATAATTACTACATCAGCACCCTGCGCTTTGGCCGAAGCCAATGTATCGTAAGCAACCGATGCAGGATCGGCTCCCATTCCCTGTTTGACTAGCGGTACCTGAACCCTATCGGCCCAAATCTGAAGCTGATCGATGGCAGCGGCTCTAAATGTATCAGCTGCACCTAAAACCACTTTTTTACCAGCAGCTTTAAAATGCCAGGCTAATTTTCCAATGGTTGTTGTTTTTCCTACGCCATTCACCCCCACAACCATAATTACATAGGGTTCATCGCTTTCAGGCAGATCGAAATCTGCCATATCATTACTATTATTTTCTTCAAGTAAACTGGCAATCTCCTCTTTCAACATACCGTTCAATTCGGAAGTTCCCATGTATTTATCGGCCGCAACGCGTTTTTCAATGCGTTCTATGATTTTCAGAGTAGTTTCAACGCCAACATCCGAAGAAATCAGAATTTCTTCCAGATTATCCAGCACTTCATCGTCGACCTTGGTTTTCCCAATGATAGCGCGGCTAATCTTCGTAAAAACACTTTCTTTGGTTTTTGCAAGCCCTTGGTCAAGGCTTTCTTTTTTCTTGCTGTTAAAAATTCCGAAAATACCCATATTAGCACTTTTTATTAAAGAGCGGCAATTTAGTAATATAAAATGAATCAGCCGGTATTGCCGCAAAACGATATACTGAAGAGGCGCATGATTCAATAAAAAAAGCCTTCACCAACGATGAAAGCTTTTTTTTATAGAGAGATTTTGGTCTATTTCTTGAAATAATCCTTTACATTTTCATTCGGAACAATTTCTTCCTGAAATGTATATGCACCGGTTTTTTCGGATTTTACCATTCGTACTACTTTGGAGTAACCTTTACCGGCACCTTTTTGTAATGATGCAACTACTTTCTTTGCCATACTATTTCTTATTTAATTTCGCGGTGTACAGTAACTCGCTTTAAGTTAGCATTGTATTTCTTTTTCTCCAAACGTTCAGGAGTATTCTTCCTGTTTTTGGTAGTAATGTACCTTGAAGTTCCTGGAACCCCACTTGTCTTTTGTTCGGTACATTCCATGATTACCTGAATCCTATTTCCTTTCTTAGCCATTTCTTAAAGCTTTAAATAGTTGTTATAAAACCTTTTACCTTAGCATCTTTCAACGCTGCGTTCAATCCGTTCTTGTTGATTGTACGGATACCATTGGCTGAAACAGTTAATGAAATCCAACGATCTTCTTCAGGAAGATAGAACTTCTTTTTGAACAGGTTAGGAAGGAACTTCCGTTTTGTTCTACGCTTTGAGTGAGAAACATTATTTCCCACCATCACTTTTTTTCCGGTTACTTGACAAACTCTTGACATTGTCTTATTTTTTAATCAGAATCTCACATTTTTCAAACAGACCGCAAAATAAGCACATTTTCTTCAAACGATCAAATAGTTTTTGAAGTTTTTTTGATAATTTTCAACATCGCATTGTTCAAAAATAATAAAGTCAGTGTTTGTATCCGTTTAAAACAAAAATTATACATTCGTTTAAACCCATCGATCAGCGCAATGCTCTTTAATTCAATCACCTATTTTTTCTTCATCACCATCGTTTTTACACTGTACTGGTCGTTTCTTCGGAAGAATTTCAGGTGGCAAAATCTATTTCTGCTTATTGCGAGTTACTGCTTTTATGGATGGTGGGATGTTCGCTTTTTGATACTGATTTTTATTAGCTCATCGGTCGACTTCTTTCTGGGCAGAGCTATTTTCAGGCAGACCGACAAAAATAAAAAACTGTATTTGCTCCGGCTATGTATGCTGATCAACCTTGGAATGTTGGGTTTCTTCAAGTATTACAACTTTTTTATTGACTCATTTGCCAGCCTGAGTACAAACTTTGGACTTCAGCCAAACCTAAAAACGCTTCACATCATACTGCCCATCGGAATCAGTTTTTATACCTTTCAATCGTTAAGCTATTCGATTGATATTTACCGGGGAAAAATTCAGCCAACCAATAACTTCATATCGTTCATGGCTTTTGTTTCGTTCTTTCCGCAATTGGTGGCCGGTCCGATTCAAAGAGCTTCCGACTTATTACCTCAATTTTTAAAGGCACGCACATTTAAATCAGACCGGTTGATTTCCGGGTTCCGATATATTCTGTATGGCCTTTTCAAGAAAATGGTAATTGCCGATCGGCTGGCCTATTTTGTTGATCGCATCTACAATTCTCCGGAAAAATTTGACGGTACAACCTTGCTGGTAGCCACATTCATGTTTGGGTTTCAAGTCTATTGCGACTTTTCAGGATATTCCGACATTGCCACCGGATCGGCAAGGCTTTTGGGCTTCGACCTAACCCAAAACTTCAAAACCCCCTATTTTTCTAACAGTTTTCGCGATTTTTGGCGGCGATGGCACATTTCGTTGTCAACCTGGTTTCGCGATTACGTTTACATTCCGCTGGGTGGTAATCAGGTTTCGCAAAACCGATGGATTTTTAACATTCTACTCACCTTCACCTTGTCGGGTTTATGGCATGGGGCATCGCTGACATTCATTATTTGGGGTTTTCTGCATGGGTCCTTTTTAGTTACAGAACACTACCGATCAAAGGTCGCTACACTACCAAAGAGCTTTTCATGGGTAGGGTTCGTCACTACATTTGTGATGGTCAATCTGGCTTGGGTATTCTTTCGGGCACATACCTTTGAACAGAGTCTGTACATTTTTTCAAGTTTCAAAAACCTGGATTTCGACTTTATACCAAAAGCATTAGCTCTTTTTGCTGAGAATAATAAATTCAGGGAATTTGCAATCTCAATCGTTGCAAGTTTTCCGTTGTTTATTATCCTCGAAATACTGATCAATCAAAACGATTTCAACAGTTTGATTTTAAGCAGAGGAATTATTCTCCGATGGAGTTTCTATCTGATTCTTGCTTTTGGCATCCTGATTTTCGGTGTTTTAAATGCGGCTCCACAATTTATCTATTTTCAATTTTAAACCATGAAACAAATCCTGTTGAAAATAGCGCTGTTCTTCAGTTTATTAATGATTCCGATTGTAGCATTATTCCTGACGCCCTACTCCAAGGAGTTTGCCTACCACTACATCGAAAATGATTGCTACAACCATGGAGCCTGGATTTTCGACCGAATCACCAAAAATAAAACACCGATTGACATTGCTTTCATCGGCTCATCGCATACCATTCATGCTTTTCAGGAGAAAAAAATGGAAGAGATGCTCGGATCGAATTACCATTTGGCCAATCTGGGATATTGCCGGTATGGCCGAAACCTGCAATACACTATTCTTAAATTACTATTGCAGCACAAATCGCCAAAACTTATTGTACTGGAAGTGAGCGAAGATGAAGAGAAGAATAGCCACGACATATTTCCGTACCTTGCAGAAACCAACGATTTATTTTCCTCCCCGACTCTGATCAACCGCGACTACCTATCCGATCTTTATCATGGTGCATCAGCCCGACTGGAGTGCTTCAAGGCAACCTATGTATTCGGCAAAAAACTCGTTCAAACCGACGATCGACTTTATGGATATGGAGATGCCAACCGAACTGTTACCAAAGAAGAATTAACAGAGAATGAAAATGCATGGAGAAAAAGACTGGAGAGAAAAACTCCGGAATCAATCGAAAAGGTGCAGTTGCGATATCCTTTGGCTTACCTTGAAAAAATGATGACACTCATTAAAGAGAAAAATATATCCTTCGTTTTCGTTTATCTGCCTGAATCCGGATCGAAACTAAGGAAACCACAACATACTGATTATTACCAAAAATTCGGACCGTTACTTATCCAGCCGCAATCGGGATTAAGCGATTCAACTTTTTGGATGGATGCCAGTCATTTGAACGACAAAGGCTCTGAAATCCTCTCGGAATGGATGGCAAAACAGTTAAAAAATGAGTTTTGCCTGAAATTGACTGACTAGCAATTTTTATTGCAGAAGCTTTTAAATGCGAACAAGTCCGATTCTTTTTTATTCCATGAAAGTAACTTATATTCGGCTTACAAAATTCAGATCATTGTGAACGAAACAAAACCCAAATATTATCCAACCATTATGGGAGCCATTCATCTGGTGGTTCTCTATACCTTCATTCAAACCATCATCGACTTTCCCCTGGCACTGTTCGACTATTATAACGGAACCGATTACCTTTACAATCCGTTCAAGAAAATCCTTGTGGGTGTAGGTTCACCTGTTTTCATATTCTATTATGCCTACCGAAGAGCCGGGGTGAAACTGAATAAACTTTTCCCAGCCAAATCGTTTAATGTTTTGATCCTGATTCCGGTTCTGATTTTTCTTTGGGCAGCTCAAAATCTGATTGGCGAGGTAAATATTGCCTTGGATAAAGTACTACCCCCACCTGCATGGTTTTGGGAGCTATTCAATAAAATATTCGAAAGCGACTATGGAATTTACGGAGCTATTTTGAAAGTAGCGATCATGGCTCCGATTATCGAAGAACTGATATTTCGCGGGGTAATAATGCACGGACTGATGCGCAATTATTCCAAATTTACTGCTGTTTTCGCATCAGCACTCATGTTCGCCTTGTTCCATCTCAACCCCTGGCAATTTCCGGCAACTTTTATACTTGGCCTTTTACTTGGCACATTGATGGTTCGTACCCGAAACATTTACCTCTGTATTTTGGGTCATGCCTTCAATAATGGATTGGTGCTAATCAGCATTCAATTTTCGAACGAACTGCAAAACACATCATTCTATCAAAGCGGTAAATCGAGCCAGCTCATGATTAGTACTTTGATTGCTGCTGTTGCGTTAGTTTTCATTTTAATCATTAGCAGCAGTAGTGATTCCGAAACAACACACAAAACCACATAGACACATAGAACACATAGAATAGAAAAATGGGAATGACTAATCCAAATCACCGATTAACTAACAGGAAAAAGTCATTGGTCTTTAGAAAATTATTAAGTTGTACATTTTCAAATGACTAATAATCATTTCCGTCATGTTGATAGATTCTTTTTTAGTTCAGTTTCGGACCGGATTGGTATTGAATAAAAAAACCTATGTGACCTATGTGACTATGTGGTTCATAAAGCACTATATTTACAGTTCTAAAATTCCCTGAAAAACAAAGCACATGGAACGAGTAGCCATCTTTCCCGGGTCATTTGATCCGTTTACCGTTGGACACGAAAGCATTGTTAAACGTGCCATTCCGTTGTTCGACAAAATCATCATCATGATTGGATTTAACTCCAATAAACGTTCGTTCTTTCCGGTTGAAAAGCGACTTAAATGGATTAATGAAGTTTTCAAAGATGAGCCTAAAGTTACCGTTGAAAGTCATGAAGGATTGACCGTTGACTTCTGTAAAAAAGTGAATGCTCAATATATTCTTAGAGGTTTGCGCACATCGGCAGACTTTGAGTTTGAGCGGGCAATTGCTCAGGTCAATAAAAAAATGCACCCGCAAATTGAATCGGTATTTCTATTAACCATGCCCGAACATACTCCGATCAACTCAACAATTGTCCGCGATATTATTTTTCATGGCGGCGATGCAAGTCAGTTTTTACCCGCTTCGTTAAACATGTCGGAATTTAAACTCGACCAATAATTTTTGTTGGATTCATGCGTTTTGATGTATGAATCTAAAACCCTATTCTCATCAATTCGACTTATAGTTGTGAAAAGAAGCATACTTCTATCCATTTTCATTTTGTCGTGTTTGTTCATGGCTAATAAGTCGTGGGCAGCTTCAGTCAAAATTTCAGGAAAAGCGCCTGAATATGCAATGAATTCAATCGAACTATACGTTCTTCATGATTTCATTACTGAAGAAAAAGTAAAGCTCGGGACCATTAAATTCAATGCCGAAGGATCATTTAATCTGGAAGTTGAAATTACAGAAACCAATCTTTGCATGGCCGATTTCGATGGATACCACGGCATGATTTACCTTGAACCAGGGAAATCGTATCCAATCGTATTTCCACCCAAACGCACCCTGACTGAGTCTCAAAAAAGGAATCCATTTGTTAAACCAGAGCCTGTCTGGTTCGGAATCTCAACAACCGACAAAAACGAGTTGAACTTTAAAATACAGCAATTTGAACAGGAATACGCGAAGCTGGAAAACAAATATTTCGACCGCATATTTGTGAACCAGTCCAAATCGCTGGTTGACACTGTTAAGCTGAAACTAGACGCAGAATTTCCAAAGACAAATTTGGTTCTTTTTGAATCGCACAAATTTTTCAGAAGAGCAAATCTTGACTTTGCGCTCAACCAAGGCAAATCAGCCGAGTTTATGGAAACTTATTTCAGTAGCATTAAACCATTATACAATCTGGCAGCCTATTCTGTCATATTCAACCAGGTTTTTATGAACTACTTTAGTATGCTAACCAATTCTTCAAGCGGTGCCGAACTTAAAAATTCAATTAACTCAGCCAACCTGCAGAAATTGGATGATTTTTTCCAGAAGCAACTGTATTTCAATAAGGAACTTTCGCATTTAGTGTTGCTAAAATCAATGAACGACGCTTATTACAGCAAGCAATTCTCAAAAGCTTCGATCCTGAAATTGCTCAACCAGGTAAAATCATCTGAATGGAGTGATTATGAACAGAAGATGGCACAGCTAATTGCATCAAAACTCACCTACTTAACTAGCGGAACAAACCCTCCGACAATTGTGCTTAAAAACCTGAACGGGCCGAAAGTAAACTTTTCAGATTATCCAAATGCCTATATATACCTGCATTTCACCGATCCAAAAAACTCCATCTGCCGTCAACATTTAGATGCATTGAAAGCCATTGCAGGCCGGTACAAAGAAAAACTGATCATCATTAATGTTATTCCGGAGAAGATAGGTTTTAAGAATGAAACTGGCTGGGCAGGTGTATTTACCACAACCGAAAGCAATATTGAAACAAGCTACAAAGTAAAAACCTACCCCAATTCATTTCTGATTGGCAAAGACGGCAAGTTGCTGCTATCGCCGGCACCAAACCCCATTGATGGGCTCGACCGGCAATTGGGTCAACTGTTAAAAAGCGATTACTACAAAGAAATGCAAAAATCGAACGGGCAGAATATTAAATAATCGATAACGATTTTTCCAGAAAATCGCGCAAACTCAAATAGGTATTCGAATACACCTGTTCCAAATCTTCCGGAGCAAACCAGGCTACTTCTTCAATATCTTCCTCAACCTGAGGAATCGGAGCACCAGTTCCGGAATAAGACATGAAATACCATTTTGTTTCCTTCAGCACCAAATTATTCGGGAAAGGCAGATATGGTGACCGGTAAATATGGAAAGTTGAATCGAGCTGCCTGATGATTTTCAAACCCGACAAACCACACTCCTCCTCTACTTCGCGGATTGCAGCCATCTCCGGAGTTTCATTTTTCTCAATCTTTCCCTTTGGAAGGTCCCAAACGCCCAAACGTTTTATGAACAGCAACGATCCGTTAGCATTTTTCACTAAACCTCCGGCTGCAGGAATCTCAACAAACTGACTTCGAAAATGACTCCATACAGAACCATCATCTCGATTCGAAATAAAAAAATCAGTTGGACTATTGGCCGATTCAATTTGCGAAATAATCTGACTAACAACACTATAATCAGCAGAATCAAACTTTTCAGCAATGTTATTATTTAATGATTTATTCATTTCAGAGCCAATCTGAATGGTAGAGTCATTGAAAAAAACTTTGTACATTTGTCGACATTATAAGTAAAAGAAAATAATCATGATTGAAAAAATTCAACTCGAAGTTACAAAGAAACTGCTTCACATCAACACTATAAAAGTACAGCCCAACAATCCGTTTACATGGGCATCAGGCTGGAAAGCTCCAATTTATTGCGACAACCGCAAGATTTTGTCTTATCCTGAAGAACGGACTTTTATCTGTCAGAAGTTCTGTGAAGTTATTCGTGAAAAATATCCTCAGGCAGAAGTAATTGCCGGAGTTGCTACCGGAGCGATAGCTCATGGTATGCTGGTTGCCCAGGAATTGGGGTTGCCGTTCATTTATGTTCGCGCAAAACCAAAGGATCACGGGTTGGAAAACCTGATTGAAGGCGACATGAAAGCTGGCCAGAAAGTGGTGATCATTGAAGATTTGGTTTCAACCGGATTGAGCAGCCTGAAAGCTGCCGATGCAATCACTAATTTTGGTGGTGACGTATTAGGAATGGTAGCCATTTTTACCTACAACTTCCCACAGGCACGCAAAAATTTCGCTGATGCTGGTCTGGAATTGACTGCATTAAGCCGTTATCAAATCCTGATTGAACAGGCACTGGAATTGGGTGATGTAAAACCTGAAGAGGTTGAAAAACTCAACAAATGGCGCGAAGAGCCTGAAAGCTGGGGTAAATAGATTATTTATAAATCACATAATTTCCCCTTTTCTGCGAGGAAGAGGGGATTTTCTTTTTTAAACTATCGGCATGGGTACCACAAAATATGTTAGCGACATAAAAATCGTAAACAACAACCAGGAGATTATCTACAACTACTTGTCAAACTTTGAAAACCTGTCAAAGTATGTCAACGAAGGGTTATTGTCAAAAATGTCGGAGCAAATCCCGCAAATCCAGATTTCGAATTTCGAGTCAGACACAGATTCCTGCAGGTTCCAAATTTCAGGAATGGGTCAGGCTGAAATCAGAATCATTGACCGTGAACCGCACAAAACCATCAAAATAAGCAGCAGTGGAAGCATGCCTGTTGGAATAACCTTCTGGATTCAACTTTTGCCGGTTTCTGCATACGAGACCAAGCTTCGCCTTACGCTGGATGCTGATATGAGCATGATGATCAAAATGATGGTCAACAAAAAGCTGGAAGAAGGAATTAACCGATTGGCCGACATGCTGGCTGCATTGCCATACAAATAGAAATCATCAGAAATAAGAGGAATGAGGAAAAAGAAATAAGGAAAATCACTTGAGATAAAAGAGGTTTTCCTTTTTTCTTTTCTATTTACTGATTTGAAGAAACTCCACTTCCTTGAAATGGAATTCCAGCACTTTACCATCGTTCTTTCTAATGAGTAATTGCCCAATCTCATTCACCCCGATGATTTCGCCTTCAAAAATATCATCTTCAGCTTTGTAATAATGCTTTTCATCCCGGCGATAAAGAACAGAGATGAATTCCTGATCAATAGCCGCCTCTTTGCCTTCACGCAAAAGGTGATAATACCAATCTATTCCGGATAATATTTCAGACAAGATTATCTCACGATCGTAATGCTGATTTGTCAGTAGTTGCAACGACACCGGATTAGGTGCATCGCTGTAAAAAACGGTCTGATTCACATTCAGGCCAATACCCAACTACCGAGCTTTTCAGCAAGCCATTCATGATTGAGTTTTCTATCAGGATGCCACCAAGTTTCTGATTGCCTGACATAAATATCGTTTGGCCATTTTATTTTCAGCGAATCAACATACTTATTCATAGCCTTATAAATACCCAAAGTAACCACTTTCGACAGCATAAACTGACGACGGATCTCCAGAAAAGTCGGGATATAAAACTATTGAGAAAGAGCAGGTTTTGTACCAGGTTCACTTTCCCATACATTCTTAAGCTGTCCGCGTCCGGCAGTTTGTTCGTATGCCAAAAAGACAGTACCCTCAGGCGTATCGCATTTTCCCTGATTTGGCGGTTGGCATAGTTGTTGGTAGAGTCGGTTACCTCTAGGCGTACAATTAAATTCCCAATGATTTGATCCATGCTGCTGAGTTAAATTGCATTTCCATGTAAAGCAGGAAATTCATCTCACAAGTTTAATCACTTATAATAAGGTAAAAAATTTATCTTTGTAGTTCTAATAAAAATTTATGAACAAAAGCGTTAAAGAAGCGAAAACTGAACAATTGATCGATGCCATTGTTGAAGGGATTCAAAGAAAAAAAGGACTGGAAATCATCAAAATTGACTTGACAAAAATTAATCATACCGAATGTAAATATTTCATCATTTGCCATGGGAACTCGGTTACGCACGTTGATGCCATAGCCCATTCGGTTGAAGATACTGTTGAAGAATTAACAAATGAAAGTGCTTGGCATAAAGATGGATATCGAAATTCGATCTGGATTCTACTCGATTATGCCGACGTTATGGTACACGTTTTTCAGAAAGAATCGAGAAATTTTTACGATCTTGAAAACTTATGGGCCGATGCACATATTGAATTAATTAAAGAAGAAAACTAATATAAAATGGGAAACAACAATAAAAACAAAGAAAAGCTGAATCTCGGCAATATGGGATCGGGAAACAGAGCCCCCAAATTTAATCCCTATTGGATTTACGGAGTGGTAATTATCGCTTTTCTTGCCATCCAGTGGTTTACCTTGGGCGGAGGCCCGGTTGAAACAAACTGGAACGAAGTAAAAACAACGATGCTGGCCAACAACGACATTAAAAAGATCATTGTTGTCAACGAAAAAGAAGCTCAGATTTACCTGAAAGAAACCAGTTACGACAAATATGCAGCTAAACTAAACAAAGGATACACTGCACCTGCCAAAACAGGACCTCACTATTTCTTCGAAATTGGTCCGCCAGAAGCATTTGCCAATAACCTGAAAGAGGCTCAGACCAATGTGACTGATGAAAACAGAATCAATGTTGAATACAAAACAGTTCACAACTACATGGGAGAAATACTTAGTTGGATCTTGCCATTCGCTGCATTTATTTTGCTCTACTGGTGGATTTTCAAACGGATGAGTAAAGGCTCAGGTGGCGGTGGCGCCGGTAATATTTTCAATGTAGGAAAATCTCAGGCCAAAGTTTTCGATAAAGATTCAAGAGTTTCGAACACCTTTAAAGATGTAGCCGGTTTGGCCGAGGCCAAGCAGGAAGTGGAAGAAATTGTTGATTTTCTGAAAAACCCGACCAAATTTACCAAGCTTGGAGGTAAAATACCGAAAGGCGCTTTATTGGTTGGCCCTCCGGGAACTGGTAAAACATTGCTGGCCAAAGCTGTTGCTGGCGAGGCTAACGTTCCATTCTTCTCCATGTCGGGTTCAGACTTTGTCGAGATGTTTGTTGGAGTCGGCGCCTCGCGTGTTCGCGATTTATTCAAACAGGCCAAAGAAAAATCTCCTTGTATTGTATTCATCGACGAGATTGATGCGATTGGACGTGCAAGAGGTAAAAACCCGAATTTCGGATCAAACGACGAACGCGAAAATACGCTGAATCAGCTTTTAACTGAAATGGATGGTTTCGACACCAACTCTGGAGTAATCATACTTGCAGCGACCAACCGTGCCGACATTCTTGACAAAGCATTGATGCGCGCAGGTCGTTTCGACCGTCAGATCCATGTTGAATTGCCCGATTTAAACGAACGTCAGGAAATATTCAATGTGCATTTGAGACCAATTAAGCTGTCTCCGGAAGTTGACCCGGCTTTCCTGGCCAAGCAAACTCCCGGATTCTCTGGTGCCGACATTGCAAACGTGTGTAACGAATCGGCTTTAATTGCTGCCCGAAACAATAAAGATTTAGTCGACAAACAAGATTTTCTGGATGCGGTTGATCGTATAATCGGTGGACTGGAAAAGAAGAATAAAATCATTTCGGTTGACGAAAAGCGGAGAATCGCTTATCACGAGGCCGGACACGCCACCATTAGCTGGTTACTCGAACATGCTCACCCGTTGGTTAAAGTAACCATTGTTCCTCGTGGAAAAGCGCTGGGTGCCGCCTGGTATCTTCCTGAAGAACGCTCAATTACGACCAAAGATCAGTTGCTCGACGAAATGTGTTCTGCTTTGGGTGGTCGTGCTGCAGAGCAAATCTCATTCAATAGTATCTCTTCCGGAGCACAAAACGATCTCGAAAAAGTGACCAAACAGTCGTATGCCATGGTCAGTATTTTTGGTATGAGCGAAAAAGTAGGAAATGTAAGTTTCTATGATTCATCAGGCCAGAACGAATATGGATTTACTAAACCATACAGCGAAAAAACAGCCGAACTGATTGATGCTGAATCGAAACTCTTGATTGAAACACAGTACGACAGAGCCTTGGACGTATTGAATGCAAATAAAGAAGGCCATGAAAAACTGGCAGAATTACTTCTGGAAAAAGAAGTGATTTTCAGTGAAGATCTGGAACATATTTTCGGAGTTCGAAAATGGGGAAAACCATTGATGGTTGCTGAAGCAAAAAAAGAAATAGCTGCTGAATTACCGGAAAACACAGAAGTAACTACTGAATCAGATTCGCAATAATGGATTCGGCAAGAAATAATATTTTGGCCCGTTTGAAGACCGCACAGGACAAAAGAGGTGAAATTGGGGAGAATATCCCCGATTTCACCTCTCCTATTTACCACCCCCTCAATGAATCGCTAAGTCTGGAATTCAAAACCAATCTGGAATTGATTGGCGGACAAGTCATCCTGATTAAATCAAAATCTGAAATTGCCGACCAGATCAAACAAATCTGCAAAGAAAAAGATCAGGACAAAATTTTCTGTACCGACTCCAAACTTCAGGAAATACTTTCAGGAAGTGTTGGAATCGATTCGGATGAAAACTCTTTTTTAGGGTTAAATATCGGACTAACTGGCTGCGAATTATTGGTAGCACACCTTGGTTCGGTATTAATTAGTTCGGCACAAATTTCAGGACGAAGGCTTAATGTTTTTCCTGAAACGCACATTGTGGTGGCCGACCAGTCGCAACTGACAGATTATTTAGACCGTGCTCTCGAAATATTGCAAAACAAATACAAAAATGAATTACCTTCGTTAATAAGCAACATTACCGGACCCAGCCGCACCGCCGACATCGAAAAGACTTTGGTGATGGGAATGCATGGTCCGAAGTCGCTGATTGTTATTATTTCCGAAGAACCGCTTTAATATTTGCAATTATGGAAAAAGATTGGGTATGTGTATATCGCACCGAACAAGGGTTTCAGGCTGAAATTGCTAAAGAAATTCTCGAAAATGAAGAAATCGATTGCGTTGTCCTCAACGAACACGACTCAGTAATTCCGTCTATTGGAGAAGTGGAAATCTGGGTTCACCAGGATTTTGAAGTAACAGCTACTGAACTTTTAAAAGATTTAATCCTTTGAAGAAATTAATTACGCGAACGATTACCGGAATCGTTCTTGTTTTGGTCATGCTGACTGCCATATTAGCCAGCCAATATAGTTATGCACTTCTGTTTTTAGTCATCTTAACAGCAAGTGTCAGCGAATTTATCAACCTTTACAAACAATCAGAAGTTCGGCCAAACAAGTTCTTTGCCTATTCCGCTTCCATCATTCTATTTGTAGTTTCATTCCTGATTGCCAAAGGCATCATCGAGATCAAATATTTTTTTGGGTTACTGCCGTTCTTCCTGATGATTATGGCTGCCGAGCTCTACCGCAAAAAAGATAAGCCGGCCGAAAACATTGCGGTTACCATTTTCAGCATCATTTACCTCGCAATCCCCCTGTCGCTTATAAACTTTTTAGTATTTCCTGAAATATTGGGTGCAAATGCCTACACTCCGAAAATACTGATAGCCATATTTGCGCTAATCTGGATCCATGATTCAGGAGCATATCTGGTTGGTGTATCCATTGGAAAAAACCGCCTGTTTGAGCGTATTTCTCCAAAAAAATCGTGGGAGGGCGCCATTGGCGGAACCCTTATTGCCATTTTCGCTTCCTACTTCATTTGCAATTATATTCCTGAAATCAAATTAATCCATTGGATTGCAATCAGCGTTTTAACCGTAGTTTCATCAACCTATGGCGATTTAACCGAATCGATGTTTAAACGCTATTTCGGGATTAAAGACAGCGGAAATATCCTGCCCGGACACGGAGGGGTGCTCGACCGTTTCGACTCCTTATTCTTCGCCGTTCCGGTGGTTCTGGCATATCTGAAATTATTTGTCGAATAAAATACAAAAGGCTGAACCCAAACGGGAACAGCCTTTTTTGATTATGCTTTTTGCGAAAGATTATACTACTCCCTGAGCGATCATGGCATCGGCTACTTTTATAAATCCACCAATATTTGCCCCTTTCACGTAATTGATGAAACCGTCATTTTCAGTTCCATATTTCACGCAAGTTTGGTGAATACTCACCATAATCTGGTGCAAGCGGGCGTCAACTTCTTCGCGCGTCCAAGGTAAACGCATCGAGTTTTGCGTCATTTCTAATCCTGAAGTTGCAACACCACCGGCATTGGCGGCTTTACCTGGTCCGTAAAGGATTTTTGCTTTCAGGTAAACCTCAATAGCATCAGGAGTTGAAGGCATGTTGGCGCCTTCTGAAATCACGAAGCAACCATTTTTGATCAATTCGTTAGCATCGTCCTCGTTCACTTCGTTTTGTGTTGCTGATGGGAATGCGCAATCGCATTTAACAACCCAAGGTGTTTTTCCGGGAACAAATTCACCTCCAAATTTGTCGGTATATTCCGAGATACGGCCGCGACGGATATTTTTCAGTTCCATTACCCAAGCCAGTTTTTCGGTGTCGATACCGGCAGGATCGTAGATGTAACCTGATGAATCGGAAAGGGTAACCGCTTTTGCACCGAATTCAATCAGTTTTTCAACGGTGTATTGGGCAACGTTTCCTGAACCGGAAACAGTACAAATTTTGCCTTTCAGGCTATCGCCGCGTGTTGCAAGCATTTCCTGAGCGAAATAAACCGAACCGTAACCTGTTGCTTCAGGACGGATTAGACTTCCACCCCATTCAAGAGCTTTACCAGTTAACACACCTACAAATTCATTCCTGAGTTTCTTGTATTGTCCGAACATATAACCAATTTCGCGACCACCAGTGCCGATGTCACCAGCAGGGACATCAGTGTCGGCGCCAATGTGTTTGCTCAGCTCGGTCATGAAAGCCTGGCAGAAACGCATCACTTCATTATCTGATTTTCCCTTAGGATCGAAATCAGAACCACCTTTTCCACCGCCCATTGGCAATGTGGTCAAGCTGTTTTTTAATACTTGTTCGAAAGCAAGGAATTTCAGGATTCCAAGGTTTACTGTTGGGTGCAAACGCAATCCGCCTTTGTACGGGCCAATCGCGCTGCTCATCTGGATACGGTAACCGCGATTTACCTGAATTTCGCCATTATCATCAACCCAAGCTATGCGAAACATGATTACACGTTCTGGTTCTGCCATGCGTTCCAAAATCTTTGCTTCTTTATATTTTGGATTTGCATCAATGAAAGGCATCAGCGACTCAACCACTTCTTTTACTGCCTGGTGAAATTCAGATTCTCCCGGGTTTTTGGCAATCACTTTTGCCATGAATTCGTTTACTTTTACGTTTAAAATGTCAGCCATTGTTGATTTTTTAATTATGAATAATTTTTAGGATTTACCCTTGTTTTTCAACGATTGGGTGAAAGACCATTCATCTTTCGAAGCCTAAAAATAATATCCAAAACTGATGTCACAGTCTAAGCTGGCTGCATTTACGTGTTTTACGTAAGGGAAAAAGTTCGAAGTGAACTAGAACTCGGAGTGCCTAAAGTTATGCATGAAACCATAAACTTTAGGCACTTCGAACTTTAGTCACTTTCTATATTTCGATGATGTTGTTTTTGATAGCGAACTTGACCATATCGACCGTACTTTTCAGGTTCAGTTTCTGCATGATGTGGTTTTTGTGCGACTCAACGGTCCGCACACTGATAAAAAAGCGATCGGCAATTTCCTGGTTGGAGTAACTTTCGCCCCAAAGTTTAAGAATTTCGACCTGGCGTGAGCTTAAATTGGCGATGTCGGCATTCTGGTTCAATTCATCGGCTTTCAGGCTCGAAATATAGCGGTTCAGCAACAAGTGGGTAATCGATTTACTGTAATAATCATGACCGTTTCTGAGTGTATAAACGGCTTCGAGCAAACTGTTCCTGTCGGAGTCTTTCCCCAGGAAACCTTTAGCCCCGGCTTTGATCGTTTTCAGCACAATTTCTTCGCTGTCGATAACCGAAATAATCAGGATTTTTAGTTTCGGGTTACTAATATTCAATTGTACAATCAGATTGAGGTTACGCACCGAGATGTCATGCATATTCAAAATCAGCACATGAACCTGCATCGATTTCAACTTTTCGGTCAGCACATTCCGGTCATCGCAATTGAGCACAACCCTGAAATCAGAGATACCCGATAACAATCCGGAAATGCCTTCCAGAACCAGCCTGTGCTCATCAAATAATGCAATATCAATCATTCAGGAAATATTATTTACCACTAAATTTAAAGCTATTTTATTTAACGCTTACCGCATCAATCTCATTCGTGCATAATAATTGCCGAAGTTTTCAGCCTCCCGTCCATTAAAATTGTAAGCGGTTTTTTAAACTGAACATGTTTAAAAAAGCTGGTTTCATGCACAATCTTCTGATTTTTCAACATTTCCCATTTCACAAAATCGGTTGGCGATGAATGCAACACCGAAAAATAGCCAATATTCATTGAAGTTACATTGTGAAAAAAATGCGAGCCGAGCGACGAATCCAACGGATAATTGTCGAGGCTCACTTCCACGATGACTTTGGCATTCGATATTTGCGACCAGTTGACCGGAATTCCTACAAACCGGTCGCGGCTCCCCCAACGGCCTGGGCCAATCAATATATATTGACGGTTATGTTTGATCATCATGTTGTTCAGGCGTTCAATTTCGGCAGCCATTTCAACCGTTTTAAGCTTGCTGAATTTAGCAGTATCAACGTAAATCACGTCACGTATATCTTTAATTTCGCCATTGCCCAGGCTCGACCGGGTGAACAAAACCATATTCGACTTATCCATCTGGTCGATCACGATGTTTTGCAAAATTTGATTGCCAATCAATGGCTTAATCTGAAGAAGATAAAACGTAGGCAGCCCGTTTTTTGACCGATCCAGATCAACAGCATATTCAATTTCGACCGGGGAGCCAAATGCTTCTTTTACCGTGTTCAGCAATACACTGATGGTTTCGGCCAAAGGAATATAATTGTACTGCAAAATATCGGCAAAATTGACGATGCGAGGCCCATACGACCCCAGGCCTGGCTCAATGCGATCGTTATTCGGATTGTAAACCGAAGCACAATGATCAAGGGTTCCATGTTTTTCGGCTTCACTAATTTCTAATAGCCGAAGCGCCGCCAATTCGCCGTGTTCCAGAAAATCGAAATCGCGGTCGCGGCAATCGAGGGCATAAAACTGCACCTGCGAGCTGTTCAGCAAATCTTTGATGCTGTGAATGGTAACCTTCGGATATTTGGGCGAAAAGCGGAACGACTTCCAGCCATCGACCACATAAGTACCCAAACCTACTGCCGCCACTGCAAAACCCTCGTCAGGCTTCATATTGGCCACCGGATAATAATTGTAAGACTGAGCCACCCCACTGATATGCGGGTAGTAATAATCGTCGTATTGATTTCCGACCAGCTCCTGCAATACGACGGCCATCTTTTCTTCTTCAACTTTATGGTGGATGATCGAAAAATAGTTTCTTGCTTTTTCAGAAAAAGTGGAAGCATAAACCAGCTTGATGGCTGTTGAAATCCGTTCGAGAATCAGCTTTTTATTGGTGTCATGATTCGGAATGATATAGGTATCGAAAACTCCGGCAAACGGCTGTGTGATGGAATCTTCTGACGAACTCGACGACCGGACTGCAATGGGTTTTTCGATCTGCGACACGAAAACTTTTAGCTTTTTCAGGAGCGAAATAGACAAGTGTGCATCAACAAAATGACGCCTCAATTCGGCATACGAAATTTCCGGATCGACGATTTTGTCGAAAAGCTTGTTTTTGGCAATGAAGTGCTGAAACTCGTTCGACCCAATAATAACAGTTATCGGGGCAAGAATATTGATCCGGTTAGCCAATGTCGGAAATTCGAGATTATAAATCAGCGTGTTGATAAATGCCAGACCGCGCCCTTTTCCGCCCAACGAGCCTCCTGAAAAGGACACAATATTTTTCTCGTCCAATGTCAGATGTTTCATCGAAACTCAGGATTTTTCCTTTTTTCTTCTCTTCACGGTAGTGTTTAATGGAATCGATGAAGAAATTGCCGCATCTCATCCATATTTTTAAAGGTATTGGCAGACTACAGGGTTGAGTGTTTTGGCAAGTTGGATTTCTCCGCGGGACATCAGCCACAACGAAAGCTGGTTTTCAGAGGCATGGAGGTACAACGATTCATCCGGAACCTCCTGCAGCAATGTTTCGAATTCGCGCAACGACTTGGCTACCCCGATTTTATTACCCTCTTTATCCCTGAAAACAAAATGGCCAAACCCCAGGTAGCGGATCAGGTAGTGCTTAAGATCGTTCAGCAAAGTCTCCGAGTTTTTATTGATGAAACGCAACCCCAAGATCCCTGAGCTACCAATGCTCGTTGCTGATTTTCAGATGATTGCAGGATGATCGGTAGCTTTGGATATATGTGCGATTTGACATATTTGATAAAATTAACCCCTGCATGTTTATCCATTTTCCCGCCACGGTCGAACTCAACATCAGAAATAACACAAAGCATGAAAGTCCCTGTATTTATTGAAAATAGCAATTGCCTCTTCGTAATTCCGGGCCAGCAGGATCTTGGGCCTTGAACGCATTTTGGAAATTTTATCCAGTTCGTTTTTTTCAACTTCGGGCAATAACTGTTGAACCTGGCTAAAAACGATATCGTACAAAAACTGAAGGTATTTGGAATAATACAACGGTGAATCTTCAATCAGCAAAATAACGCGCACCAATCCTATTTTGGTGTCATTCTCCACATTCACCTTGTCTTCTGTAGATTTTACGATGGCAAACAAAATCAGGGAGTCGCCGTTCCAGACGAACAGTTTATCAACTGAACGGATGGTTGGCACCAGCTCTTCAAAATATTTGATGTCGCTTTTTTTATTCAGCAGCAGATAAATGGGTAACGACTCGTTCTTTGCACGGATTTGTTCGCTTAAAATAACCGGCGCTTCACGATCCATTCCGGCCATCAGGATAACCAAATCGAAATGCGTGGTTTCCAACAGGTTTAAGGCCTCCTCGGCTGACGAAACTCCGGTGATGCGGGGTACCGAAAAGAGACTATACTGATAAGCTTCTCCCATGAATTTTTCGAAAAATGAGTCTTCGCTTTCGAGCGTAAACGCGTCGTACAAAGTGGCTACAAATAAGATATGCTTGATCTTGAATTTCATCATGTCGAGATAAACATACTTATCAATCGACTGCTGATTAAAGTATAACTGAAGTGGTTTTTTGCTTTTCGCCAGTGAATTCCGGAATTCGTCAGAGTGTTGTATCACCTGAACTGGCACTCCTTTCCGGTGAATAATTTCGCGACCTTTGTAATTGTTCAGATAACCACTGATTAACCGGGCAATATTCATCAGCAAATTCCGCTCTTCGTGTAAAAAAGGCCCTTCGTCTTCCTTCGCGAATTGCTTCAAGTAAAAAATCTCGATCACTCCCTTTTTATTGTCGATCGTCACAAAATGTTCGGTTTGCACCCAATCGGTTTCCTGAAAATTATCGCTGAGGTAAGACTTTCCTTCAAACCTGATGCGCGCTACCGTATAGCGCGGATATTGCCACGACTTGGGGAGGATCGCGCATATTTTCTGCATCGTTTCATCAACCGATTTCCCTTCGTCAATGATTAATGTCGTTTGGTTGATAGCCCTTAATTCTTTCAAACGCTCCGTATTTTCGTGCTGAAGTTTGTTGAAAACATCGCGCGTGGCAGAACCGGCAATCAGATTTGAAATGTTGACCAGCAAATTCTGCTCCTCTCTCAGGAATGGACCTAAATCGGCATCCGGAAATTCCTTCAGGTAAAAAATCTCGATCACTCCATTCTTTCGGCCGGGAGCCTCAAACCGTTGTGCCAACCGCCAGGCTGTTTCCCTGAACCCGGAGCTTTGAAAAACATGATTATCATAAGTGATACGGGCCGCCGTTTGATCGGGAAACTGCCACGATTCGGGCAGAATGGAACAAATAATCCGGAGCGACTCTTCCAAAGGTTTTCCGCTTTTTAGTATCTCTGAAGTCCGGTTGATCCCGCCCAGTTCTTTCAGCCGTTCGGTATTTTTAATCAGGAGTTCCTGAAGCGCTTTTTTTGATGCCGATCCTGAAATTAAAGCTGCAAGGTTGTCGATCAGGTTCCGTTCTTCGATTAAAAAAGGGCCTTCGCCTGCTTGTGGAAATTCCTTCAGGTAAAATATTTCGATGGCACCTTTGGTTGAATCGGGGGTATCGAATGTTTGTTGCAGTTTCCAGGGTGTTTCCCTGAAATTTGGACAAGTAAAATTCTTGTTGCCGTAGGTTATGCGAACAACAGTGTGTACCGGAAACTGCATGGCTTCGGGCAAAAAAGAGCAAATTTCCTGCAACAACTCGTCGAGCGACGAACTTTTCTTCAAAATCTCGGTGGTGCGGTTGATGCTTTTCAGCTCTTTCCGGCGTTCGCCAATATCGATTGTTAGTTTTTCGAGTTGTATTTTTGAGACAAGCCCAACGATCAAAGGGACAACGATTTTCAAAGTCGATTCGGCTTCTTCAACTAACTTTCCGGAGAAATGGACATGATGGGGATGTGCCAGAAACAATTCGATGAGCCCCTTTTTGCCTTGCGACACCTGAAATTCGTGCCTGACAACTACCGAGGTTTCTTCAAACGGTTGGCTTTGGAACCGTTGATCGTTAAACAAGATACTGACAAAAACCGATTTCTCGCCCACCGAACCACCTGCAATAACATCACAGATTTTCTGCAGCGAAGTTTCAAGATTCTGCCCTTGATCCAAAATTTCAATCAGTTTGAAAGTCAGTTCTTCCGTAAGAAACAGTTTCGTATATTTCTCCATAAAATTCAGTTAAATCCAGATCTCCTGAAACTGTCGTACAACAATACAGAAGCTTGTCCGAAGTTAGCGCATAATTGGTTTTGGTGGATCATAAAGGCGGAAAATCGTGCAAAGAAAAATATTTCTCCGGTAGATTATTTCCGCCTTAGGGGTAAAACTCTATGTGCTGTTTAAACGGGGATGCTCACTTTATTGGTATCACATGGTTTTGCCGGCTGCTTCAAAAGACTCCTTTCCAAAACGCCGGGCCATTTCCTCTAAACTTTGATAATAGGCATTGAAGTTTAATCCATCGACACACACCGATTTAGCTGATCCACAAATATTAACATTGAAGATTCCGCTTAATCGGTTTTCACCGGTTTTTCCCATATGTAAAATGGCTTGTGTCGGGGTATTGTGCTTCTGGGCGAGCGCGAAGGTTTCCTTAACTGTTTTTGCACAACCAACGGTATAAACCTGATCAAATCTATTGTTTCGCATCACCTTGCCTACGACATTACAAAATGGGTCATTTTCTCCATAACTTCCGTCATCGGTCAGAATTACCACTTCGTCAGAAATTGCCCGAATCTCTGTTTCAAAGATGATCCTGTCTTTGGTTTGAGCAGAAAGAACCGTAACAATGCGATTTCCGGATGCCCGCAATGAAGCCAGGGTAGGATATGAAAACAAAACTCCCAGACCTCGGCTGATACACAACACCGTACCATAATTTTCGATTTTTACCGGCTTGCCGTGAGGGCCATCTATTTCGAAGATTTCGTTCCCAACATTTAGGCTGGCCAAGTGTAGGGTGTTATCGTTGGTGTCTTGAACAATTATAGTAATTGTTCCGCGGTCTTTATCGGTTTTCAATACAGGCAGAATAATTCCCTGATTGTCTTTTCCAGTTCGAAGTAAGATATACTGACCAGGCCTTATCTCTTTTTCTGCGATTGTCGACTTGATTTCAAATTTCACAAAACCCTCTGAAACAGTCCTCTTTCCTATAATTTTATTCATTAGTCTTTTAGTTTTTATAGTTTTGGAAGATAGATTGAATCATTCTCAGAAAAAAAAACACAGAGAGAATTACGTGAATCTTGTACGTAAAAAACTGAACGTATCGGTTACGGGTCAATATCCCAACCCTGATTAAATTACAGGATGAAATGATTTGCCACATAGAGCCTGGCCGGTACGGATCCTGTGCATTAAAAAAGTTATATTTTCTTGTGATGCTGACAACTAAAAGACACTGATCTCCAAGTACTGAAACGCTCTACTATTCTGATAAACATCAAATTGTTCGAAATTTACCAGACTAAAATCGTGTTTACCTACAAAAAGCACAATAATTTGCTATTTTTGAGGCCAAAATCTAAATATTAATATGAAGTTTCATAAAGCCGGCAAACGAACTATCAGTTATTTCACTGCAATTTTTGCAGCCCTCATTCTCTTATCGTATTTATTCGTTTCTGACAATACCATCCGTTTGATTATAGGAGGATCATATGCAGTTATCTATTTCCTGGTCATCCAGTTCTTCAGATACCCACAACGCACTATTATCCAGAATGAAAATGTAATTATATCGCCAGCCGACGGTAAAATCTGTGAAATCAAGGAAACAATAGAAACTGAGTACCTGAAAGCCAAATGCCTCCAGGTTTCCATATTTATGTCGCCAACCAACGTGCACATCAACTGGATTCCGGTTCCGGGACAGGTAACCTACATGAAACACAAAGATGGCGAGTTTTACGCCGCATTTAAAGATAAATCGGCTGAAGAAAACGAGCGGACGGTTACGGCTGTAAAAATCAAGGACGGACGCGAAATTGTAATGAAACAGATTGCCGGGGCAATGGCCCGCCGAATCATTAATTACGTTGAAGTTGGCGATACGGTTGACCAGAAAACAGAACTGGGTTTCATCCGTTTTGGTTCACGTGTCGATTTATATTTACCACTCGGCACGAAGCTGAATGTTAAACTGAAAGACAAAGTAAAAGGCTCGCAAACCATCATTGGCGAAATTTAGAAACTGTTTAAGTTTCACACTTTTTGATTTTTCGGATTACCCCGAACCCTGAAGGGAGTCAGAAAAATCAAAAATCACCCTTTAGGGCTGGGGTAATTTTTTGATTTTGGGCATCAATTCAAATTTTAAACAGTTTCTTAGTTATGAGCCAAAAAAGCAATATATTTTTCTGGGTACCGAATGCCATCACTGCCATGAACCTGGTGTGTGGCAGCCTGTCGGTATTTTTTGCTATCAGCGGTCAACTGGGCTGGGCTTCAGTATTTATCTTTGCCGCAGCTGTTTTCGATTTTCTCGACGGTTTTTCGGCTCGCCTGCTCAAAGCCTATTCAGCCATCGGAAAAGAACTCGATTCGCTGGCCGACATGGTTTCATTTGGGTTGGCACCCGCCGCCATGGTGTTCACCATGCTCCAACTGACTTTGTTTGGTAAGATTCAATTAATCCAGAATATTGAAGGCAATTTTAGCCAATGGGTTTTGCTTTTCTCCAGCCTGGTAATCCCGGTTGCCGGAGCATTCCGCCTGGCCAAGTTCAATACCGACGACCGGCAAACCGAACAATTCCTGGGAATGCCCATACCAGCCAATGCCATCTTTTTTGCCTCGCTCGGACTCATTCTCGAACTCGGGAACAAAGCTGCTATTGTTCCGGTTATCCTGAATAAATATACCTTGCTGGTGGCCATATTCGCCTGTTCATTCCTGATGGTCTCCGAATTGCCGATGTTTAACCTGAAGTTCAAAAACCTGAAACTGAAAGAAAATGCACTTCGCTATTTCTTTTTGGGAGTAACACTGCTGATGCTGACTTTCCTGCAATTATACGCCTTACCGCTGATTATTATTTGGTATGTGCTGCTTTCAGTAATAAGCCATTTGGCAGGATCGAAATAAAAAGCACAAACGATATTTATATTCTGTAAGAAAGAGTGTTACGTGTACGTGACACTCTTTCTTTGCTTAAAATGTCATGTTTTTAGGTTCTGAAGTGATTGAACTTTCGAAAGAAGTGACATTTATTTAATAAGTGTGATTTCGACACGTTAATATTTTAACGTAAACGTTAAGATTTGGATATTATTCGGCCGCAACCTCTGTCACTCCTCGATTTTACCAGAATATATTTTCTAGTTTTACGAACAAATCGATCAAATAATCGTTTATAAGGTCACCATAAACACTTAAAAATGCCTCAAGATTATACACCAATATTGATTCAATCGCTAGTCGTTCTGGGTTTTGTGATCACCACTATGGTGGCGACTCATTTTCTGGGGCCCAAACGATCCTCAAAAGCCAAACTCGAGAATTTCGAATGTGGAATTGAAGGAATGGGGAATGCACGTAGTCCGTTTTCAGTAAAATATTTCCTGATCGCTATACTCTTTGTACTCTTTGATGTGGAAGTAATCTTTATGTACCCCTGGGCTGTGAACTTCAAAGATTTAGGCAAAGATGGTTTCCTCGAAATGGTTTTATTCATGATTCTTGTGTTGGCCGGGTTCATCTATATACTCATGAAAGGCGCTTTTAAGTGGGATAAACACCAATAATACAGGAAGGAAAAGGATCATGTCAGATAAACAAATCATTACTCCAACCATAGCAGATATGCCTGAAGGTATTTCCGGACAGGGATATTTTGCGACTTCGCTTGATAAAGCTGTAGGCCTGGCACGTAAAAATTCGCTGTGGCCTCTCCCCTTTGCAACTTCGTGTTGTGGCATCGAATTTATGGCCACCATGGCCTCTACTTACGATTTAGCCCGGTTTGGTTCCGAACGGTTAAGCTTTTCGCCCCGCCAAAGCGATTTGCTGATGGTTATGGGAACTGTGGCGAAAAAAATGGGCCCCGTTCTTCGTGAGGTTTACATCCAAATGGCCGAGCCTAAATGGGTGATCGCCGTTGGCGCATGCGCTTCAAGTGGCGGCGTATTCGATACATACAGCGTATTGCAGGGGATCGACCGCATTATTCCGGTTGATGTCTATGTACCTGGTTGCCCGCCACGCCCCGAACAAATCATCGATGGCATCCTGAAAATTCAGGAATTGGTTGGCAACGAGTCGCTGCGCAGAAGGAATTCGGAAGCCTATAACGATTTAATGGGAAAATATAACATGGAATAAGCTTTCCAGAGCAGTTATTTCATTGAAATTGATTAAGTTCATCGATAAAATATTCAGGATATCCTGAAACATTAAAAAACCAAATTTGTGTATCCGATCAACCCCGACAGAGACCAGTTAGTTGTTAGTAAATTGAGCAATCGTTTCGGTAATGCCATTGAATCGCATGAAACATTGAGCGATATGCTTTGTATCACGGTCAAAAAAGAATCCATTCAAAGTATTTTGCTATTTCTTCGCGACGATCAGGAGCTTCAGTACAACTTTCTAACAACCTTATGCGGAATGCATTACCCTGAAAATGAACAACTAGGGGTAGTTTATCATGTGCATAGTTTTGTCAACAACCACCGGATCAGAATAAAAACTGTCACCGAACTGAATAACCCAAAAATACCGACTATAACCAACATTTGGCCTGCGGCCAACTGGATGGAACGCGAAACGTACGATTTTTATGGGATACAGTTTGAAGGGCATCCAAATCTGAAACGCATTTTAAACATGGATGAGATGACTGATTTTCCGATGCGGAAAGAGTTTCCGCTCGAAGACCAGACACGGGAAGATAAGGATGACAGCATGTTTGGACGTTAATGAGTGATAAATTATAAGTGATGAGTTATAAGTTTTGGTTTGACAATCTTTGACTTTTAACTTTAAACTTTTGACTTAGAAATATGGCACAAAAATTCAATACAGGTTATTGGGCAAAAGATATCGTAACATCTGAAGAGCCGAAGGAATATAACACCCTGAATGTCGGGCCAACACATCCGGCAACGCATGGTGTGTTCCAGAATGTGATGCTCATGGATGGCGAATTCATTGTCAGTACCGAACAAACCATAGGATATATTCACCGTGCATTCGAGAAAATAGCCGAACGCCGTCCATTTTACCAGATTACACCGCTTACCGACAGGATGAATTATTGCTCGTCGCCCCTGAACAACATGGGCTGGCACATGACCGTTGAAAAATTACTCGGGATTGAAACACCAAAACGTGTCGATTACCTTCGGATTATTGTGATGGAACTGGCGCGAATCGCCGATCACCTGGTTTGCAACACGGTTATTGGTGTTGATAGCGGTGCACTGACCGGATTTACTTATTTGTTTCAGGATCGCGAATTCATTTATGAAATTTACGAAGAAATATGTGGTTCGAGATTAACCACCAACATGGGACGAATCGGTGGATTCGAACGTAATTTCAGTGCCAAAGCATGGGATAAAATCCGTTATTTCCTGAAATCGTATCCGGCACATCTTCAGGAATTTGAAAACCTGCTGGCCCGAAACCGCATTTTCATGGATCGCACCATCAACGTCGGATCATTTTCAGCCGAACGGGCACTTGCATACGGATTTACAGGTCCAAACCTTCGTGCCTGCGGGGTCGATTACGATGTTCGGGTAATGAATCCTTATTGCTCATATGAAGAATTTGACTTCATCGTGCCAGTTGGACAAAGTGGAGATACTTACGATCGGTTTATGGTGCGCCAGGAAGAAATGAAACAAAGTTTGCTCATTATTGAACAGGCTTTGGCTAAACTCGACCAGATGGACGACAAAGAAACCTATTTTGCCGCCGATCCACGATTTGTGCTTCCTCCAAAAGAAAAAGTGTACAACAACATGGAAGCGCTCATCTGGCATTTCAAAATCGTGATGGGCGAAACCGACATTCCAGCCGGAGAAGTTTACCATTCGATTGAAGCTGCCAACGGCGAACTTGGATTCTACCTGGTAAGCGATGGCGGACGCACTCCTTCCCGATTACATTTTCGGAGGCCTTGTTTTATTTATTACCAGGCTTATCCTGAAATGGTAACCGGAAATATGCTTTCGGATGCTGTAATCACGCTGAGTTCGATGAATGTAATTGCCGGAGAATTGGATGCTTAGAGCATCGGGCAAAGAGCTTGGAGGTGGGAGAACGGAGAAGGGAGAATGAAAATAATTGCAATAATATCCTTTGCCGTCTGCTTTAGCTGACGGACATTGACAAATTAATTATAAATGCAGAACACAAAAAATACAACTGAATTCAGCAGCGAAACGCTCGAACTGGTGAACAAGATCATCCGGCGTTATCCGCAGGGCAGGCAAAAATCGGCATTACTACCGTTATTGCACATTGCCCAATCGGAAAACAGCGGATGGCTCAGTTCTGAAGTGATGGATTATGTGGCTTCGCTACTCGAAATTCAACCCATTGAAGTGTACGAAGTCGCTTCATTTTACAGCATGTTCAACCTTCAGCCGGTTGGCAACTGCGTGATTGAAGTTTGCCAGACAGGTCCTTGCTGGTTAAAAGGTTCAGAAGAGCTAATTGCTCATTTCGAAAAAAAGTTGGGAATCAAACCCGGGGAAACCACTGCTGACGGACGTTTCACTATTAAAACCGTTGAGTGCCTTGCTGCCTGCGGAAATGCACCGGTTATTCAGGTCGGGACAGAGTACCACGAAAATATGACCAACGAAAAAGCAGACGAATTGCTGAGCAAATGGACGGCAGAGAATAAATGTTCACACACTAATCCATACCTGTAACCATGGCGCAGCAAATACTACTCGAAAATATAGAGGTGCCCGGGCTGGCCAGTTTCGATGTTTACCGCAAATTGGGCGGATATGCGTCAGTTGAAAAAGCATTGAAGAACTTTACTCCGGATGAAGTTACCGCAGAAGTAAAAAAATCGGGCTTGCGTGGTCGTGGTGGAGCAGGATTTCCGGCCGGAATGAAATGGGGTTTTATTGATAAAAGCACCAACAATCCACGATATTTCGTCTGCAATTTTGACGAAAGCGAACCCGGAACTTTTAAAGACCGGCATATTGGCCAATTGAACCCGCACCAATTGATAGAAGGAATGATTTTGGGATCGTACGCTTTGGGCGCCCGCACATCATACATTTACATTCGAGGCGAACTGTTTTATGTGCTTCGAATCATTGAAAAAGCCATAGAAGAGGCTTATGCAAAAGGTTTTTTGGGCGAGAATATTTTGGGAAGCGGTTATTCGCTCGACCTGTATTGCCAACCCGGCGGCGGCGCTTACATCTGCGGAGAAGAAACTGCGCTCATCGAATCACTCGAAGGAAAACGCGGGAACCCACGCATCAAGCCACCATTTCCGGCCATTGTTGGTTTGTATGATTGTCCAACGGTAGTCAACAATGTGGAAACCATTGCTACACTCCCATGGATCATGAATAACGGTGCCGATGCTTATGCAGCTATCGGTGTTGGAAACAGCAAAGGAACCAAGCTCATTTCGGCTTGCGGCCACATCAACAAACCAGGAATCTACGAGATTGAGCTCGGGCTTCCGGTTGAAGAATTTATTTACAGCGACCAGTATTGCGGAGGAATCCGGAACGGCAACAAACTAAAAGCGGTTGTCGCCGGAGGTTCATCGGTGCCAATTCTTCCGGCTGATCTAATCCTGAAAACAGCCAAAGGCGAACCTCGACTGATGAGCTACGAATCGCTGGCCGAAGGCGGTTTCGAGACCGGAACGATGCTCGGATCAGGCGGATTTATTGTAATGGACGATACCACCTGCATCGTGAAGAACCTTTTGACCTTTGCGCGGTTCTACCATCATGAATCGTGCGGACAATGCAGCCCTTGCCGCGAAGGCACAGGATGGATGGAAAAGATTTTGCAACGAATCGAAGATGGCCGCGGCACGATGAAAGACATCGATTTGCTGGTGAATATTTCGAAACATATAGAAGGAAATACGATTTGTCCGTTGGGCGATGCGGCTGCATGGCCTGTTGCTAGCGCAGTTCGTCATTTCCGTCAGGAATTTGAAGATCACGTAAAACTCCAGAAATGTCCCTTATCAAAGTAACGATAGACAATATTGAGGTTGAAGTCGAACCCGGAACAACCATTCTGAACGCGGCCCGAAAGATTGGAGGCAGCGTGGTTCCGCCGACCATGTGTTACTATTCCAAGCTGGAAGGTAGCGGCGGGAAATGCCGTTCGTGTCTGGTAAAGGTAGCGCAAGGATCGGCCAAAGATCCGCGCCCAATGCCGAAACTGGTAGCATCATGCCGGACAACGGTTATGGATGGAATGGTGGTGCAAAACATTACGTCTCCGGAAGTAATGGAAAACCGCAAGGCGATTACCGAATTTCTGTTGCTCAACCACCCGCTCGATTGCCCCGTTTGCGATCAGGCTGGCGAATGCGACCTTCAGAATTTATCGTACGAACATGGATTGGTAGATACCCAAACCATTGAAGAGCGCCGGACTTTTGCCCCTATTGACATTGGCGACAAAATCAAGCTACACATGAACCGGTGCATCCTTTGCTACCGCTGTGTGATGGTGGCCGATCAGTTGACTGACAAACGGGTACATGGAGTTCTGGGCCGCGGCGATCATTGCGAAATAGGCACGTACATTACCAAAGCTGTTGACAACGATTTTTCAGGAAACATGATTGACGTTTGCCCGGTTGGAGCGCTAACTGACAATACGTTCCGATTTAAAAGCCGCGTATGGTTTACCAAGCCATTCGATGCGCACCGCGACTGCCCGAAATGCAGCGGGAAAGTTGTTCTGTGGAAAAAAGGTGACGAAATCCTTCGGGTAACCGGACGAAAGGACCAATACGGCGAACTGGACGAATTTATCTGCAACGATTGCCGGTTCGAGCACAAAGAAAATACAGACTGGACAATTGAAGGCCCAAGAAAAATTGAACGGCATTCGGTCATTTCTCAAAATCATTACGAGAAGTTATCAAAAACTGAAGTTCAGGACGAAAACAAATAAAGACAAGTATAAAAAAGGTATCTTGTAAGCAAACCGCAAGTACCTGAAAGTTAAATAAGATTATGGATTGGACGTTATATATTTATAAAACCATTTTTCTGCTCATCATATTTCTGGTTACATTAGTGGTAGCCATGTACTCGACCTATGGGGAACGGAAAGTTGCTGCTTTTATGCAAGACCGCCGCGGGCCGAACCGTGCCGGACCATTTGGTCTTTTGCAACCACTGGCCGACGGGGTCAAAATGTTCATGAAAGAGGAAATCATCCCGTTAACAGCCAATAAACGATTGTTTATTTTAGGGCCATCCATCGCCATGACTACTGCCATGCTAACCGGAGTTGTCATTCCATGGGGAGGAACCTTAACGATTGGAGGGCGAGAATTTTCCATGCAGGTTGCCGATCTGAACATTGGCATTCTATACGTTTTTGCCATGGTATCCATCGGAGTTTACGGCATCATGATCGGTGGTTGGGCATCGAATAATAAATATGCACTACTGGGCTCAATTCGCGCAGCTTCGCAGATGATCAGTTACGAAATTGCTATGGGAATGTCCATTATCGCACTCATCCTGACCACCGGATCATTAAGTCTTAATGATATTGTACACCAGCAGCACGGAATGAACTGGAACATCTTTTACCAGCCACTCAGCTTCCTGATCTTCATTATTTGTGCTTTTGCAGAAACCAACCGTGCGCCATTTGACCTTCCGGAGTGTGAAACCGAATTGATTGGCGGATACCACACCGAATATAGCTCGATGAAGCTGGGATTCTACCTGTTTGCCGAATACATTAACATGTTTGTATCGTCGGCAGTAATTGCCACTTTGTATTTTGGCGGCTACAATATGCCATTTATCGATCAGTTAGGCTTATCTCCAAACCTGGTCACTTTGCTTGGTTCCCTGTTTTTCTTCCTGAAGATATTCTTCCTGATCTTCGTGTTTATGTGGATCAGATGGACCTTACCACGATTCAGGTACGACCAGTTGATGAATTTAGGATGGAAAAAGCTGATGCCATTGGCTATTTTCAATATTATGGCTACCGGTGCTTATTATTATTTCACCGTACTAACTTAATCTGAAACGCCATGCAAGCATTGACAAATAGATCGAAAATGGTTTCGAACAAGAAGATGACCTTCTTGGAACGGATTTATCTTCCGGCCATTTTTAAAGGAATGGCCATTACTTTAAAACACTTCTTCAGAAAAAAAGTAACTATAAATTATCCTGAACAGACACGTGAATTCAGTAAAGTTTACAGGGGAAAACACGTTTTGAAGCGCGACGAAGAAGGGCGCGAACGCTGCACTGCCTGCGGTTTGTGCGCCGTTGCCTGTCCGGCTGAAGCAATCACGATGATTGCTGCCGAGCGGAAACCGGGTGAAGAAAATTTGTACCGCGAAGAAAAGTATGCCGAAGTATATGAAATCAACATGTTGCGTTGCATTTTCTGTGGCGACTGCGAAGAAGCCTGTCCGAAGGAAGCCATTTTCCTGACCGACCGCATTGTTGAATCGGAATATGAGCGGCTTCCTTTTATTTATGGCAAAGACCTTTTGGTTGAACCACTTGATCCGGCAAAACGGATAGACATTTCGGCCAGGCAAACTGAAAGTGTATTGAAATTCAAGCAGAACAAACGTTTTGCACACAATAAATAAAAAGTTCGGAGTGAGCTAAAGTTCGGAATTCGGAGTTAAAACTCCAGACACTCCGAACTCTAGGCACTTTAGGCACTAATAAAAAAGTATAAAAATGACATTTCTATTTTACCTGCTTTCTGCAATCATGATCATCAGCGGATTGTTTGTTGTATTCTCAAAGAGTCCGATAAACAGTGTGCTTTCGCTAATTGCGTGCTTTATAGCCATGGCAGGTCATTACATTCTCCTGAATGCACAATTTCTGGCTGTCGTTCACCTCATTGTTTACACAGGCGCCATCATGGTATTGTTCTTGTTTGTGATCATGCTCCTGAATTTGAATAAAGCCACAATACCGCAAAAAACATCTGTAACCCGAGTGGCCGCTGTTGTTGCCGGAGGAGTTTTCTTTTTGGTAATGGTTGCAGCAACGCGCCATACGTTGGAAATACATCCACGCTACGCGTTTACGAGCCAAATCGGATTGGTTTCTGAAGTTGGGAAAACACTGTTTCACGAATTCCTTTTACCCTTTGAAGTTTCATCGGTTTTGTTTATTTCGGCCATGATTGGTGCAGTCATGTTCGGAAAAAAAGACGAAACCCATAACTAATAACTATGCAAGACATTTCTTCTGCCATACAACTTATCCCATTAGAGCACTACGTTTTGTTGTGCGTAACACTTTTTAGCATTGGTTTGCTTGGGGTATTGTTCAGGCGAAATACCATCATCATTTTAATGTGCATCGAGCTCATGTTCAACTCGGTGAATTTATTAGTTGCGGCCTTTTCAGCTTATCACTCCGATCCCGCCGGACAGGTTTTCGTTTTCTTTATCATGATTGTCGCCGCTGCTGAAGTTGCTGTCGGGCTGTCGATTCTAGTGATGATGAAACGCAACGTGGATTCCGTAGATATTAACCTTTTGAACCGTTTGAAATGGTAGGAACGATTCCAAATATGAACCTCGCAGTACTTGTTCCTGCCCTGCCGCTACTGGGTTTCCTAATTACCGGACTGGCATACAAACGTTTAAAACACAATCTGGCCGGAATAATTGCCAGCGTTGCAGTTGGCTTGTCATTCCTGATTTCGGTTGCGCTATTTTTTATCCTCGGAAATTCGGGACAGAATTCCGCCACAGTGACCCTTTTCAACTGGATTGCCATTGGAAATATGAATATTCCTTTCGCTTTCCTGATCGATCATTTGTCACTCACGATGATGCTGATTGTTACTGGTGTTGGAACGCTTATTCACATCTATTCCATTGGTTATATGCATGGCGACGATCGCATCAATTCGTTCTTTGCCCAAATGAACCTGTTTACATTCAGCATGTTGCTTTTGGTTATGGGCGCCAATTACCTGGTTCTGTTTATTGGCTGGGAAGGCGTAGGGCTTTGCTCTTACCTTTTGATTGGCTTCTGGTTCAAGAACCAGGCATACAATTACGCCGCCCGCAAGGCATTCGTCATGAACCGCATCGGTGACCTCGGCTTTATTCTGGGAATTATCCTGCTTTTCTTCACATTCAAATCAGTTTCTTTTTCTGAAATATTTACACAAGCCGCGGCCATGCAGACTGGCGCTCCGGTAATCACACTAATTACGCTGTTGCTTTTAGTTGGGGCTGTGGGCAAAAGCGCCCAGATTCCGCTTTACACTTGGCTGCCCGATGCAATGGCAGGCCCGACACCGGTTTCAGCGTTGATCCATGCAGCAACGATGGTAACCGCCGGAATTTACATGATCGCCCGTTCAAGTATTCTGTATAATCTGGCCCCAATCACACTCGATGTTATCATTGTGGTGGGTATGGCGACCGCCATTTTTGCTGCCATAATTGGCTTAAGGCAAAACGACATTAAGAAAGTACTGGCCTACTCCACCGTTTCGCAATTGGGATATATGTTTCTGGCTTTAGGTTTGGGGGCATATTCCACAGGAGTTTTCCATGTGACCACACACGCATTTTTCAAGGCATTGTTGTTCCTTGGAGCAGGAAGCGTGATTCATGCCATGGGTGGCGAACAGGACATCCGCAAAATGGGAGGACTCCGGAAGAAATTGCCAATAACCTATATTACCTTTCTGGCTGCAACACTTGCCATCAGCGGTATTCCGCCATTTTCAGGCTTTTTCAGCAAAGACATGATATTGACCAAAGCATTCGAACACAACATCGTTTTGTATGTTTTGGCGCTTGGAACCGCATTAATCACCTGTTTTTACATGTTCAGGCTACTGTATTTGGTGTTCTTTGGCGAAAACCGTTCGGCAGAAGTACATCCGCACGAATCACCCAAAGTGATGACTGTTCCGTTGATGGTTTTAAGCGTACTTTCTGTATTTGGCGGGTTCCTGAATATCCCGTCGCTTTTTGGCGGAAATCTAAGTTTCAGTGCGTATCTGGACAGTGCCGTGGTTTCCAAAACTTCCGAAGAAATAAGCCACACCACCGAAATCGGAATGATTCTTCTTTCCGTAGCACTTTTAGCAGTGATCATTTATTGGGCTTACCAGACTTTTGTCAAAAAAGCTGAGATCCCTTCCGGAGACGAAGTAAAATTGACTCCGGTACAACAACTAATTACCAACAAATTTTACATCGACGAGATATACCGCGCAGCATTCGAAAAGCCTTTCGGCAGCCTTTCGGTGTTCCTTTTCAGGAAAGTGGAAACCACCATTCTTGATCCAGCGGTTAGCACGATTGGCAGGGCTACCGGAACGCTTGGTACGCTCACACGAAAAATTCAACAAGGCAACATCAGTTTTTACCTTTTTGCCATGGTTGCCGGAATCCTTTTATTCATCGTATTTATCCTGACAATTTGATCTCATGATACTACTGATTATACTTTTAATCCCATTTATTACAGGCTTGGTGCTGGCGTTCTTCAGGAATGGAGCTACGGTGCGAACGATAGCCCTGATATCCACCCTGATCAATTTATTGCTGACGCTTACGCTGCCAACAGCAGTTCCGGCAAGTACTTATTCAGCCGAGTGGATCAACTTCATGGGAATTCCGTTTTCGTTAGGATACGACGGCATTAGCCTGGTGATGGTTTTGCTTACCAACCTGCTTTTCCCGTTTATCATTATGGCAGGTTTCGGACGCGATCAAAAAAATATTCCGATGCTAAATTGCCTTATTTTATGCGCACAAGCTGCCTTGATCGGAGTTTTTCTGGCTCAGAACGCATTCCTGTTCTACGTTTTCTGGGAATTGGCGCTTATTCCGGTGTATTTTATCCTGCTGGTTTGGGGTGGCGACGACCGAAAATCAATCACCCTGAAATTCTTTATTTATACTTTGGCCGGAAGTTTATTCCTGTTATTTGGGATCATTTACCTGTATCAACTGACTCCTGGCACACACACCACTGATTTCGCGGCGTTCAACCAATTGCATATTCCGGCAGGAACCCAAACATGGCTGTTCTGGATTCTTTTCATTGCATTTGCCATCAAAATGCCAGTGTTTCCGTTTCATACCTGGCAACCGCCAACCTACAAAATGGCTTCAACACAAGGTGTGAT
>CAXXPT010000024.1:0-9789 GCA_963676375.2 Prolixibacteraceae bacterium | reverse complement strand
GTAATCGTTGAAGAGAGAGTGGCGGCTGGAAAAAGGCAATCTAAGACAAGGCTCATTCCCTTGAAGCTTCAAAGGGTGAATTGATGTGAGGGCGAGATGAAGATGATCGGGCAAATATTTGGAGTTGCTTTATTTATTTGTACATTGCTGGTCTTTCCAGGGAGTCTTGCGTTGGCGGAAACACCTGCAATGGCGGCTGATGTGGCTGGTAAATCGCTGGCGGATGTCGGCAGTCTGGAAAACATCACCTTGGACCGGGTAAAGGGTAAAGAGCGGGTCACATTTACTGCCACAAAGATCTCCGCTTACAAAGTGGAAGAAGAACCTGGGAATTCCGTTGTGCTGAAACTGGAAAATCTGCACGTGCCGGAAATTCTTTTGCGGCCGATTTATGAAGAATCCATGAAAAACATCCGGCAGGTTATCGCGGAGCAGAAGACGATTAATTCCGTTCCCTGGGTTTACGTCACTGTCGATTTGGATAAGCCTGTTCCTTACAGCCTCCGTCAGGAAGGGCAGAACGTCGTCCTGGATTTTAACGTGGCCTCTCTGGGAGAGGCAGACTTGGCATCCATGGGCAATAAGAGGGGCACTCCGGAAAAAGGGGCTCCCCTTGCCCTGAAAAATTCGCAGAAGACGGAGGGGCCGGCAGAGCGGAAAACCGGGAAAACTTCTGCCAATGTGGATTTCGCACCCGTCACAAAGAGCGCCCAGAAAATTTCTCTCGATTTTCAGGATGCCGACATGCGGGCGGTCCTCCGCCTCTTGGCGGAAACAGGCGGGGTCAGCATCGTTGCCGGTCCGGATGTTAAAGGAGCCGTCAATATTCACATGAGGGATGTCCCCTGGGATCAGGCTTTGGAAACCATCCTGGATATTCACGGCCTGGCCAAAAAGGAAATGGGCAGCGTCATCAGTGTGATGACGCTGGAAAAGAAGAGGAAGGATGAAGAGGTCCGCAAAGCGGCCGAAAAGGACCAGCTCGAAGCGGAAGTGGTCCGGAAGGCACGGGAGCAACAGCTGCTGGTGGAAAAAGGCAAGCTTCGGCAGATCTCCATCGAAGCGAAGATTGTTGAGGCCAGTGATGGGTTTGTCAGGGATCTCGGGGTCGCCTGGGCGGAGCTGTCAAGAAGGATCATTATCAGATGGCCTGGGGCACCAACACGAGATCAGGGGAGGGACAGACAAATCCAATCTCTCATCCATATCCCAATGGAATCGGCTACACGGGGTCGCAGGCAGCCGTTAACATGCCGGGGTCTATTGTCGGAACACCTACTTTGGGATTTGTTGTCGGTAATGCAAATTTCGTCTTGGAAGCGCAACTCTCCGCCCTGGAAACCACAAGTTCGGGTAAAATCATCTCTTCTCCCAAGGTGACCACGATGGATGGTGTGAAGGCAACCATCAAGCAGGGCGAAGAGATTCCTTATATGACCTATGAGTCATCGGGAGGTTCCTCGTACCCTAAAGTGAGTTTTAAAGACGCACTGCTGAAACTGGAAGTGACCCCGACCATCACGCCTGACGGCAGAATTTCCATGCTGATTAATGCCACCAACGATCGGGGTGATTATTCAAAGGCTTCGGAATTAAATGGAAATGTTCCCATCATAAAAAATGAAGTGGATTCCAAGGTGGTTGTAGAAGACGGAACGACCGTTGTCATCGGAGGCGTTTCGATCACGACCGATGACAAGTCGGTGAGCGGGGTGCCGTGGCTTTCCAAGATTCCTGTCCTGGGATGGCTTTTCAAATCGGAGAGTGTCGATAAGACCAGAAAACAGCTTCTGATCTTTGTGACCCCCAAGATCATTCAGGACAGAGAAACCGCTTCCGTGGCGAATCCCGTTATCAACTGAGAATGAAGGATTTTTTCTGCGGCAGTCTGAAGGGCATTGTGGCAATCCTGTTGTCCTTTCTCTGGCTCATCGGATTCTCCGGCCTGGCATATGCCGATGAGAAGGCAAGGCACGGCTCCAAAACGTTCCGCTGTGAAAATGACCTTGTCTCCCTGGGTGACACCATGGCCGATGTGATTCTGCGTTGCGGAGAACCCACGTACCGCCATGCAACGGGGTCCAGAGGGAAGGCTCGAACCGTAAAACGAAAAAGCACCGGGGATTCAGAGGACGGACAGGACAACAAGAATCATTCCGGAAAAAAGAAACGGGCTGCCAGTAAGACGGAGTACGAAGAGCAGGTAACGGAAACCTGGTACTACAACAGAGGTCCAAACGATTTTGTCTACAGTCTTACCTTTGAAGGCGGCACCCTGAAGAAAATCGTTCCAGGAAAACGGGGGAAGTAATTCCAATTCCAGATCGTCGGGACTTGAAGTAAGCGCAACGGTCGGGATGGCCAGGATCCTTTCCCCTGAAAAAGCCCCTTGATCTGTCTTGACATGCCATCCAGGCTGTGATAGCTGCTCCAGGATTGCAGGCAGACTTGTTCTAGTCAAATCATATCCTCGCAAAGTCAAGGTTCTCAATACGGTAAGAATTCCAAATGGATAGAGTTACGTTTCTTTCCAGAGCACAAACCCTGCTTGAACAAGGCGCTTATGAAAGTGCCCTGGAGGAGTTGCGGCAATGGCTTGACCAGAATCCCGGGGACGTTGACGCATTGATTATCCAATGTCATGCCTGTATGCGGTCTGGCAGGCTGGAAGAGGCCACCGCCTTGATTGACGATGTGGAACTGGCCGTTTTGGGTCTGTCACGCATCTATGCCTCCATGGGGGATATCTGCTTCAAGGGGGGGTTGAATCAGGAAGCGGTTAAATTTTATCGCCGGTTCATGGCACTGAACCCCGTTTCGGATCTTTCTCAGGAGGTATCGGGGAAACTCCGGATTCTTGAGGCGGATCAACCGAAGGCAGTCCAGGAAATCAATCGCCGGGAAACTCCCGCCCCACCTGTCACCGCTGGTCTCCAGACGTTGACCATCGTTGATCTGTATATTCGGCAGGGCCATCTGGATGCGGCGGAATCTCTTCTGGAACAGATGTTGATGAAGGCCCCCGACGATTTCGCCATTCAGGAAAAGCTGAGGAATGTTCGAACGGCAAAGAGCGCTTCGGCAAGAAAAGCGATTCAACTTCAGCAACGGGAGCACGTGGTCGAAATTCTGAACCGTTGGCTGAATCGTCTCCAAAAAAGAAGACTTTATGCGTTTTGAGCGGAAAGCCTATCAAATCCGGCTGTCCCGATTGTGCTCTACAATCTTCTCTCCCGGTAAAATTCAGGCTCTTATCCTCTGCGACTTGAATAATATCCGCTATATGACCGGCTTCACCGGAAGTGACGGGGTCCTGGTTATTCAGCCGCAAAAAGCCACGCTGCTTGTGGATGGGCGTTACCTGACCCAGGCTCGAGGGGAAGTCCAGAACTCGGACCTCTATCTCTATCAGGACAAGGTTGAGGCTATTGAAGCCGTTCTTGATCTCAGAGATGAAGATCTTGTCGGTTTTGAAGCACAGGCGGTAAGTTATGAGTTTTACCTGAAATTGGCGAATCGGCTCCGGATGGAACGGTTGACGCCTTTGTCGGGGGAATTGAATTTTCTCCGCGCAGTTAAGGACGAAGGTGAAGTTTCGTCTCTGCGCCGTGCTGCGGAGCTTGCGGGGGCTGTGCTGGAAGGCGTATTGAGGACGATTCGTCCGGGCATTTCGGAGCGTGATCTCGCCGTGGAGATTGATTTCGGGGCCAGGAGAGCCGGAGCGGAAAGAATGGCCTTTGAAACGATTGTGGCCTCAGGGGCCCATGCTGCGCTACCCCATGCCAGACCGGGTGGGAAAATTCTGGAATATGGCGATCTGATTGTTGTAGACTATGGCGTTGTAAGCGATGGTTACTGTTCTGATGAGACCTGCACCTTCTGTCTTGGGTCTGCCGACGACAGGAAACGGGAAACTTACGCCAGGGTGAAGGAAGCGCATGACCGGGCCCTGGAAGCCGTTCGGCCCGGTGTGCCCTGCAGCGAGATTGATCAGATTGCCAGAAGCACTTTGGCGAAATATGGATTGGATGCCTATTTTACCCACGGAACCGGTCATGGGGTCGGGTTGGAGGTTCATGAGGCGCCAAGGGTCGCAGCGATTTCGGACACGGTTCTTGTCGAGGGAATGGTTGTAACCATTGAACCGGGAGTCTATCTTCCCGGGCAGTGGGGAATTCGAATTGAAGATACCGTTCTGGTGTGCGAGAAGGGGTTTGAAGTTCTGACGAAAATGCCAAAGGACTTCATGATTCTATAAATTAAACAAACAGGATGTCGATTTATGAAAATATTTCCGGATGATCTTCTTTATAGTCGTGAACACATTTGGGTAGCTGTTGACGGTAATATGGCCACCCTGGGCATTACAGAGTACGCCCAGGAAAAACTCGGAGAAGTGGATGAGGTGGATTTACCCAAAGTGGAGGTTTTTGTGGAGCGAGACGAACCCTTCGGGACAATTGAGTCGGCGAATGATGTTTTTGAGCTGGTTTCGCCCCTGTCAGGAGAAATCGTCAATATAAATGAAGATATTATCGATGACGTGACGATTCTGAACAGTGATCCCTACGACGCAGGTTGGATTGTGATCATTGAGATGAAGGATGCGGAGGAATTGGACGATCTTCTGGAGATCAGGGATTATCAGGATTACATCGCTCAGGAAGAGGAATGATTGACCCCTGCTGCTGTTTTTCGCCGGCGGATTATTTTTAGGTTGCAATTTGAAGTAATATTGCGTATACAGCGTTTCTGCTTTGCGTTTCCCCGCCCCTCTGAGTCAGGGGGATCGAAGTCGGCGGGTTGCGGTGTAGGAAGTTTTACAAAGATTACGGCGATAGGATGAGATTCGATAAAGGCAGGATTGCCCGGTAAGGAGTGTGGTAAAAACATATTGGTAAAAGTGAAGGGTGGTTTACGGCGTGAGAAATCATGAGCCGTGCTGCCCTTTTTTTATATAACGGAGGCGGAGGGAACAGGATGGGGCATTTGATCCGGTAGGATGCCTGGCCGGTGCAGAAGGGTGACCGGCTTTCGATCAGCAATGTCTATGCAATCCATCTTTTCTTCGTGACAGAATATTATTAAATAAATCCTGTAAATTTTATAAGGAGGTAGCATTTGGAAGTCAAAGTGTTCGATAATGACGTGGAAAAGGCCTTGAAGATTTTAAAAAACAAGCTTTCCAAAAGCGGGCTGTTCAAGGAACTGAAGGTCCGCAGGGCCTACGAGAAGCCATCCGTGAAACGGAAAAGAAAAGCCATCGAAGCGCGGCGTCGTTTTGCCAAGGTTCAGAGAAGAAGAGGGGCATAGCGAATCCGTCATATCGGCTTGATGCGGTATTGATTGGTCAATGAGGATTTTCCTTTGTGGCTTTATTGAGAGAGGAAGGCGGAATGGGTTTATTCCGAGTTTCCAGCAGTCAGTTCATCTCCCCCGTCCGTAGTCGTCATCTTAGCACGGCAACGGAACGACTGTTCGTCTCGGTCTGGAGTCTACGTCCATGGTAGAGAGGCAGTATCTTGTCGATGCTCTTTCCATAGAGGAGTCGTGGCGCATATTCCGCATCATGGCTGAATTTGTGGAAAGTATCGAAGAGCTTTCTACCTTGGGAAACGCCGTCAGTATTTTTGGCTCTGCGCGGGTGAAACCGGAGGATTCCTGTTACCAGCAGGCGGAGTATCTAGCCCGGCGCCTGGCGGAGAAAGGGTTCAGCGTGATCACAGGCGGCGGACCCGGCGTGATGGAGGCAGCCAACAAAGGAGCCGCTGCCGGTGGCGGAAAATCCGTGGGAATGAATATCCGTTTGCCCTTTGAACAGAAACCGAATCCTTTTGCGAATGTCAGTATTGATTACAAGTACTTTTTCATCCGCAAAGTGATGTTCGTAAAATATGCCGTGGCCTACGTCATTTTTCCCGGGGGCTATGGCACATTGGACGAACTCTTCGAGGCCCTGACGCTCATTCAGACTCGGCGCATCAAAAGCTTCCCCGTGGTTCTGCTGGGAGAGTCCTACTGGAAAGGATTGATGGAGTGGCTGAGCGGAACCGTGCTGAAGGAAAATAAAATCCTCCCTGAAGATCTTGACCTCATCAGGATTACCGACGATCCCGATGAAGCCGTCCGCTATATTCAGCGATTTATCATCATTTAATCTTTTCATTCCTCTCCTGGGATCATGACCATCCGAACGGAAGAATCCGGAAACCCGCTGGGCAAAGTGCTCGCCGATATCAGGCAGGGGCGGCTGTTCCCCTGTTATCTGCTTTACGGCGACGCGGAATACGAAATCCGTGATGCCTTTGTAAAGATCGTCGATTCCCTGCTTCCCCCTGAAGATCGGACGTTGAATCTCTCTGTTGTGGACGGTGAGGACGAGGACCCGGAGCAGATAGGAGAAAGCCTTCTGACTCCGCCCCTGATTCCTGGAAGAAAGATCGTTGCAGTCCGCCGGACGCGGCTTTTTCATTCCCGCAAGACCCTCAATGACTTGGTCAAGCGCATTCGCGAACAGCTGAATGCCCGGCCGCAGCAGGCTGCAAAGAATTTCCTGACTTTTCTGGGACTTGCCGGATGGACTCTCGATGATTTCCGGGAAGACGGCTGGAAAAACATTTCCAATCAGGATTGGCAGCAGACTGTGGAGGGAGATTCGGGAGAGGACCGGAGCCAATGGCTGCCCCGGGTGATCGAGTTGTGCATCGGTCTCGGGCTGAATGGAAAAAGCGCCGCCGCAGGCGAGGCGGATTTTCTGGAAAAAATTTTACGCAGCGGTCTTCCCGAGGGCAATGTCCTTCTCTTGACGGCGGAAACCGTGGACAAGCGGAAAAAACTGTTCAAGGCGGTCAGTGAACTGGGCAAGGTGATGCCCTTTCTTGTCGAGAAGGGTGAGGTCCGGCAGAAAAACGCCCTGATGGAATCGGCCAGGGGGTTCCTGGCGGAGAAGGGGAAAGGGATGACCCCCGGGGCATGGGAGGTCCTGGGTGGAAAAACGGGGTTCCAGCTGCGGAACTCCATGGCGGCGCTGGAAAAGCTTGTCACCTATACGGGGGAGCGGAAAACCATCGAAGGGGCTGACGTCGAGGAAGTCATCAGCCGGACTCGGGAGGATAAGCTCTTCGACCTGACCGCGGCGCTCGAGGAGAAGAACCTGGAGAAGGCCCTTGCCGTCTTGCGAAGTCTCAAGGAGCAGGGCATTCATCACCTGGTCATTATGGCCATGCTCATCCGGGAAATGCGGCTGCTGCTGCATGCGAGGTGGCTCCGGGATGAAGGGGCGCTGGCAGGGTATTCACCCCGGATGGACTATGGGAGTTATCGGAAGCGGATTTATCCCCTGATCAAGGCCTGGGCTGGGCAGGCGGGGGACGTGCACATTGAACTGGCGGATCAGCATCCCTATGTGGTCTTCAACATCCTGCGAAATTCGGAGAACTTTACGGAAAAGCGGCTGCGGCGACATCTCGAGGATCTGCTGGCGATGGATCTGGCGCTGAAGTCTACGGCAAGGGATGCAGACCTGATGCTGGAGCGGTTTTTTCTGGCGGTATGCCGGCCCTGAGGGCGGATTAAAGTTTTTTGAAGCGGTTCAGTGCCGTCTTTTCACGGCGTGACAGCCGGTGGGCAGGGCCCTTTTTGCGGGTGTCTCCGGATTTCCGGGTATCTTCCTCTTCCTCTTCCTCTTTATCAGGATGGGAGCCGGCATCGGTAGAGATTCCTGCGGAAGAGGCCGTTCGGGAAAGCACCGTTTCAAACTCCAGCGAGGACAGAGCCGTCGCACCTTTGCGAACGACGAACCCGGCGATGTCTCGATCCGACGTCACGACGACGGTTTCTTCCCCCTTTTGCAGAATCATGCGTTTGATGACCTCATCGGCCTTTTCTCCCCTGCGGGAGTATATCACCGTGATTCCTCCCTGGCGGTCACGCTCCTCGAAGGGGGAACCGCTTTCCCAGCCGTCAAAGACGACCGTGATCCGATGTCCCTTCTGCTGCCGGTACGGGACTAGCCGCTGCAGCAACGCCTGCCGTCCGGCCTCCAGACTCTGCTTTTCAAAACGGCGGAGAAATTCGGACTGTCGGATCAGGTTGTAGCCGTCAATGATGATGTGCATGGCAAAAAAGACGAGAAGAATTCCCTGTTCCGGAAAAAGTCAGGCGGCCGGGGTCGGGGGGGCGTTATCCGGAGGGTTTTGCAGCAGGGCATGCATGGCAGCCAGGGTATCGCCGTAATTTCCGCCGGAAAAAACGGCCGAGCCTGCAACGAGGACATCTGCTCCGGCCTCGGCGACGGCGGAGATATTGTCCAGATTGATGCCCCCATCCACTTCGATTTCAACATGGGGGGCGAGGGCGGCAATCATGGCTTTGGCCCTGCGAATCTTCGGCAGCATGCTGGGGATGAACCGCTGTCCGCCGAATCCGGGGTTGACGGTCATGATGAGGAGCAGATCCAGATCGGGAAGGATGTCTTCCAGCAGGACCAGTGGAGTCGCCGGGTTGACCGAGACGCCGGCGCGGATGCCCCGTTCCTTGATGCAGGCGATCGTGCGGTGCAGGTGACTTGCCGCCTCCAGGTGAACGGTCAGGAGGTCACAACCGGCATCGATAAAGGCGTCAAGGTGCGCCTCCGGTTTTTCGATCATCAGATGGACGTCAAAGGGCAGCCGGGTGACCTTGCGCAGGGACCGGAGGACCGGAGGCCCAATGGTGATGTTGGGCACAAAATGGCCGTCCATCACATCGATGTGGATCCAGTCCGCCCCGGCGGCTTCGACGGCGGCAATCTCTTCGCCCAGCCGGCTGAAATCGGCGGACAGAATGGAAGGGGCAATCTTTTTCATCAGTCAAAACCACATTCCTTCGATTTTATGGGAACAACCGTTACAATATCTCGCGGAAGCCGTCAAGGAAAAAGCCGGAACCGGAAAGAGAGGATGGGAAGAGAGCCTCGTGCGGCGGCGGTTGGTGGGACGGAAAGGTTCGGTTGAATATTCAACATCCATTATCTCAAGAGGGGGCTAACGAGGGCTGACCCATGATTTTCCTTTATAATCTGTTGCTGCCCCTGGCAGCCCTGGTCGGCATTCCCTATTATGCCGTCCGGATGCTGATGACGGGCAAGTACCGGAAGAGTCTCGGCCCCAAGCTGGGTTTTTACTCCGGAGAAGGGATCTTTACCGCTCTATCGGGCAGCCCGCGCATCTGGGTCCATGCTGTTTCCGTAGGCGAGGTGACGGCTGCGGCTCCCGTGGTGGCTGAGTTGCGGAAGAGGTATCCCCTGGCCTGCATTGTCCTTTCCACGAGCACGGAAACAGGGCAGGAGATGGCGCAGCGGCTCATTTCGCAGGCGACGGCTCTGATTTATTACCCCCTGGATCTGTCCTGGATCGTGGCAAAGATGCTGAAACGCGTGCAACCGGACATTTTCATCCCGACGGAGACGGAACTCTGGCCGAATTTTCTGGCGCAATGCCGGAGAAAGGGGGTACGGGTTGTCATGGTCAATGGCCGCATCTCTCCCCGCTCCTTCCGCCGGTACGGCCGGACACGGTTTTTCTGGAAAGGATTGCTGGCGGGCCTTGATGACCTGGGTATGATCTCCGAAAGGGATGCCCAAAGGGTTCTGGCCCTTGGCGCTCCGCCGGAAAAAGTCCAGGTCCTCGGCAACGCCAAATACGACAGCCTGGCCTCACGGACCTCTATCACCCTACAGGCGGGAATTGCCGCGAAACTGGCTATCCATCCCGGCAGCCCCGTCTTGGTGGCGGGGAGCACCCATGAAGG
>CAXXPT010000023.1:0-5606 GCA_963676375.2 Prolixibacteraceae bacterium | reverse complement strand
TGAATAATCCCAAGATTCCTTCAGATCATGTTCCTTATTGGGATTACGATGCCCCAAAAATACCCAATGAGCCGCGCGATGTTTCTGCAGCTGCTGTAACGGCCTCAGCCCTAATCGAACTAAGTTCATATACAAAAGGAAAATATTTGAATAATGCTGTTGATATACTGACCAGCCTGGAGCAAAATTACCAGCCAGCTGTTGGCACGAACAATCATTTTATACTCAACCATAGTGTTGGGAGTATCCCACACAATCACGAAATAGATGTACCGCTTAATTATGCCGACTACTATTACATGGAAGCGTTGGTGCGCCTCAAAAAAAACTACGTGAGCCAAAAGGTAAATTAAACGGAATAAGCTTTGTGATAAAGTAATGCGACGGGCTCCCCAATTATAGTTCTTAATGAGATTTTCTTCAAGCTCACTTAATTCAATAAATTAAAAAATGATGAAGAGACGTGAATTTATTAAAACAGGGACAGCTGTTGGTGCCGGAGTTCTTTTGGGAGGCAAATCCGCCGCATTCGCGATGAAACCGACCACAACGCGCCCGAACATCCTTTTTATAATGACCGATCAGCAAACGGCCAAAGCGATGAGCTGCGCCGGAAATTCCGGACTAAAAACCCCGGCAATGGATTTTCTGGCTCAACACGGACACCGTTTTACCCGAGCCTATTGCCCTCAACCTCTGTGTGGCCCCTCGCGCTCCTCAATTTTCACCGGACAGATGCCGCACGAATTAAACGCGACAAACAATCTGCCTCAGATTCCGGGACATTGGAAAGAAATCCCTATGATGGGAAAACTGATGAAAGATGCGGGTTATGATACCGGATATGTAGGTAAATGGCACCTCCCGATTCCTTCTCAGGATAAAGAATTGCATGGGTTCGAATACATGAACGAAAAAACCTTTGGCAATTGGGCCGATCCGTCAATACCTGGTGATTGTTACGAATTTATGAGCAAAAAAAGGGAAAATCCATATTTACTGGTAGCTTCCTTCACCAATCCACACGATATCTGCGAATGGGCCAGGGGCCAGAAATTAAGACAAGATTTTATTGGCGAAGCTCCGCCACCGGATCAATGCCCCTCTTTGCCTGATAATTTTGAAATCCCGGCTGATGAACCTGAAATAATCAGGGAAGTTCAGGCTTTGTCGTGGAAACAATACCCAACACGCGAATGGAAAGATGACAAGTGGCGGCAATACCAGTGGGCATACAACCGACTGACCGAGAAAGTAGATTATTACATTGGCATGCTTATCGAGTCACTTAAAAAGTTTAATCAACTCGAAAATACCCTGATCATTTTCACCAGCGACCATGGAGATGGCTGTGGAAGTCACCGTTGGAATCAAAAACAGGTTTTGTATGAGGAAGTGATCAATGTTCCCTTCATCATAAGCTGGCCCGGTCATTTCGTTCAGCAAACGAATCAAAATGACTTGGTATCCATTGGACAGGATATTATACCAACCATGCTCGATTTTGCCGGACTTCAGAAACCCGAATGCATGAAAGGTTTAAGTCTCCGCCCGATGATGGCAGAAAAAAGCACCAACTGGCGCGATTATCTGGTGGTGGAAACCGAGTTTGCTGATGGAGATACACTTCATGGGGTCAGTGGACGTACAGTCATTTCTGACCGATATAAATACACTGTTTACAGCAAAGGAAAAAAGAGAGAACAGCTTTTCAACCTCGAAAAAGATCCGGGAGAGAGGACCGATTTAGTGAATCAGACATCCGAAAGTGCCCGGCTCGAAAAGATGAAAAAGCTACTTGTAACCTGGTGCAACGCTCATAACGACTCCTTTTTAAACAACTAATCCAATAAACATGAATTCCTATAAAACCAACAGGCGCGAATTTCTCCGGAATGCTTCTATTCTGACGGCGGGGGTTTCTTTGTTTCCTTCATTCCTGAATGCAAAGACAAAAACGGGGAAGCGTCCAAATCTACTGTTCATTTTTGCTGATCAGTTCAGAAAAGCGTCGCTTGGTTGCCTGAAGGAAGATCCGACCCATACCCCCAACCTGGATAAACTTGCTTCGAATGGAGTCGTCTTTTCGCGGGCAATTGCCAATCATCCGCTCTGCAGCCCATACCGGGCCATGCTTATGAGTGGACAATATCCGCTGAAGAATGGAGTGGTAGCTAACTGTCATTCAGGACGCACTGCCTATGGAAATTACTTAAAGAAAGAAACCGTTTGTTTCCCGAATGTTCTGGCCAGGAGCGGTTATAATGCCGGATATGTCGGCAAATGGCATCTCGATGGACCTGAACCAACAAAAGCCGGAGAAAAAGAAATCTGGGATTCATGGTGTCCTCCCGATCATCGGCACGGATTCTCATTTTGGTATTCCTATGGCGCGCATAACCTCCATAACCACCCCTATTACTGGACAACCGAGGCACGCGAAGAGGAAAAAAAACAGGTTGATCAATGGTCGCCCGAACATGAGGCTGAAGTAATTATGGATTACCTCGAAAATGCCAATGGCAAACTTCGGGAATCTGAAAAACCATTTGCCATGTTTTGGGGAATCAACCCGCCTCACACTCCTTTTACTGAAGTACCCGAACGGTATAAAAAACAATATGAAGGACAAAAATACCAAGACCTGCTGAACCGTCCGAATGTGGAATACCACGAAAATCGGGAATTAAAAGATATGGGCGTTGGCGATCCTGGCGTAGAACAAAAAATACACGAAGCCCCCGACTATTTTGCTGCCATAACGGGCGTTGATGACCAAATCGGACGAGTCATCGGGAAACTAAAGGAAAAAGGTCTATATGACAACACCATTATCATCTTTTCGTCGGATCATGGTGAAATGCTCGGAAGCCATGGATTGATGCATAAAAACATTTGGTTCAGGGAAGCTCTTGAAATTCCATTGATTGTGCATTGGCCCGCCAAACTTAAACCACGGACTGATGACCTTCTTATTAGCGTTCCTGACTATATGCCAACCTTTCTTGGACTTATGGGACTCAATCAGAATCTGCCGGACAGCCTCGAAGGAAAAGATTATTCCGGGATATTCTACAACAAAAAAGTGGAGCGACCTGACTGTCAGCTGTATTTCGGATCAGAACCAGAAACGCCTCAAAGTGGGAAAAGGGGAATCCGAACAGGGGAACATACCTACGTGGAATTAAAAGATCCGAAGGGAAAGAAACATTACTTCTTGTATGATGATATCAATGACCGGTTTCAGATGAAGAATATTTACGGAGAAGACCCACATCGAGACAAACAGCTGGAAAACCGCCTGTATAAGTTACTAAAAACCATGAGCGATCCATGGTTTCAGTAGGCAAAGACTGAAGGTTATAAAATGACATAGCTATTCCGATTCAAGGTAGTAGTATAGATTTTCGGAAGTAATAATATCTAGCGGGAGATATTTGATTGGGTTTATTTTTTTCTTGAAGATCAAATGATCAATTAGTAGATAAATTCCTAAATATCCTTGTTTGAAGGGATTCTGATTAATTAGAAAATTTATAATTCCTTTTTCTAAAAAATCCAGATTTTTAGTTAGCAAATCATATCCTATTAGCCGGACTTGATTTAAATTTCTTTTAGTTAGGTAGGAAGCAACGGTAAAAGCCCTGGAATTTGTTACAAAGATACCTGCTGTTTCAGGATGCGTATAAAAGATATGATCTAGTTGATTAAAAAAGATCAATTCATCTGTACTCTGTTTCAGATCAGCCTGAAGAATCTGAAATTCTCCACTGGTGTGCTGGCTAAAATAATCCATAAACCCCTGTTCCTTTTTGATCAGGTGAGAAGAGTTTTGAATATCTTCATCGACATGAGCTACTACAAATGTAGCGGAGTACTGATGTCCGTAGTGCAGCAGTTTCGCGGCAAGTACTCCACTTTGATAGGAATCCTGGCCAATATATGCCAATGGTTCGTAATCTGGGATGTGAGTATTAAATAGATTAAATGGAACGCCTTCTTTTTTCCATTTACTCATGAAGGTTAAAGATTCTTTGAAAAAAATGGGAGCTAGCAAAATACCATCGTAATGTAAATCAGAGACAATCTGTCCTTCTGTTTTGAAGGTGTTTAAGTCAAAAGGATTGAATATGTGTAAGTTAACTGAAACTCCCAAATGTCTGAGTGAATGATCAGCTTTTTTTACACCATTCATTGGAGCCTGCCAATACTCATCACAATTAGGATCGGGAATTAAAGCAGCTATTCGGTAACAATTTTTTGAAACGAGAGCCTGAGCCAGGTAATTCGGCTCGTAGTTTAGTTCACTGGCTATTTTTAGAACCTTTTCTTTTACCTGTTCAGATACCCTGCCGCGATTATGCAGGACCCGATCAACGGTGCCCGCTGAAACTCCGGCTTTTTCGGCAATATCTTTGATACGGATTATGCTACTAATATTAGAGGCGTTTTCTTTACTCATAAGGTACAAAATCACGAAAATAATCAATTTTTAAGATTTCGACGTTGCTTCACGCAGACGAATAAACAAATATTCCAGGTGATCATTCCTGAGTATTTATTTGAGTCAACTTCAGTTTTTGTTGCCATTAATTTATACGCATTTTTTATTTATGAGAAATATAGTTCGCCAAAATAGTCAGGTTGATGAAAATCTGGATGCTCAGTACAGATATTGTTCCATGCAAAAAAGTGAGGTACAGCCAAATCGTCCCCACATTTATAAAAATTGGCACGAGCTGTTTTACTGCAAATCGCTCCTGTAAGATTAAAACAAAAAGCTTCTTTAGGAATCGCAAGTGTAAGCTGCCAGCAACCTCCGTGGAAAATAGAATCGCTTTCGATTTTAATAGTCAAATTTTGAATTTTTTCGATAAGGTCTATGGGGAGTAAACTTCTGTTTTCCCTTATAGGTCCATAGCCCATCAGGCAGGTGCCGTTGCTGTTAAATTCAAGATTATAATAATTTTTGTCGTTATCGAAGCAGATAAAAAATTCAACACAACTATCGCGATAAACCGGATCATTGGTTCTGGTGAAAACAGCTTTTACCTCCTGTTCAATGATATAATATTTCAAAAAGATAAAATTTAGAGAGTGAGCTATGGCGAATCCAGCATCAGGTTTATAGTCATAATCAGACATGGAGCATAACTAATGAATTCCTTGTTTATTTATCCATCGCGTATTAATTTTCTGGATCTTCTTGAGGTCGAATATTTCGCTAAAAATGGGAACATTTAATTTTTTTCATTGTCATATAGTTAATTTTATTTTTTTATATTTTTCTGGATTTTTCAAGTGATTGTTCGGATATATTTCATTTAAATCTGGTTTTTATTTCTGAAGTGGTCATTTCTTTATCTCCAGTTAAGTTACTCCGAATCATTGTAGCGAAGTTGATAATACGCTTATTGTTTCGCTCAAAGGATAAATTGATCAATCTGTTTTAGTTTTCCGTGATGGCTAGCCATAACATCTATCAGAGCAAATAAGTGGATTTAAATTTTCATTCAATAAAGAAATTCGTATCCATCAAAAATTTTAATTGCTTATTTAATTCATCATGAGTGATGGTCGCTTGATTGCGGCTTTCATTTTTCTGC
>CAXXPT010000022.1:0-75044 GCA_963676375.2 Prolixibacteraceae bacterium | reverse complement strand
TGGTTGTTTAATAATCGGAAATACTCTTCTTTTATCATTCGAGTCATTATCTCGAATCGATAATTATCCATTTCCAGATTAATTTGTTCTTCCGGTTCAATTTGGAGTACTTCAACGTTGTGTTTGGCAGCTAAAGGATTCAAATCCGTAGAAATCATTCCATTATTAGAATCTGTATTGTCAGTTGTATCCATCTGGTGGCACAAACTCCTTATTTTGTCAAGTAACCCTACCGGTACAAATTGTTTATCGATGTACGAATCCTGAGACATTGGATTACCTCGATTGGTTGTTAGGTAATTGATAAACTTGGATTCCAACTCCTTGAGCAAGCCTTTCGCTATAATCCTATCATTCCCTGTCAATGAGAGTAGGTTCTTAACTATTGAAGGTTGGTTCAGAAATTCGGTAAGCTGTTGAGGGTTATTGCTGATTGATTCTTTTAATTCAACCAATATTGGTCTTTCACTGTTAATTATATTCTCTAAATCGCCTGAATGTATAACATCCGTTAGTTTTGGATTGATATTTTCGATTTCTTTTCCAGAGGCAAAGTGGCATAATTCCTTATATAAATGGCATTTATCGATTCAGAAGTCTGTGCTTGTAACGTAATCGCAGAGCAAAGCCAAATGGCAAAAAAAATTATTTTTTTCATCAGTATAAAGGATATGTTGATTCTTATGCTTGCTAAAAATAGCAAGTGGCTAATTTATTCAAGAGAATCTAGCAAATTTACAGCACTCAACTACTATATCCTTTATCCCCTATTCCACTCCTTAAGAGGCTGATTTCACGAAATTACGTCTATAAAGTTAAGACTATTGAGTTTAATAAACAGGCAATTAATTGATTTTTTTGACGAAATGTTCTATTTTTTATATGAAACTATCTTTTTTGTATATGAATCACATTTTCATTCCTCCAAGAACATTTCTAGAATATGTAAAAGTCTCATTACATTCTAAAAAAACATCTGGTTTTATATTTTCTTCTGACAAGGATGTGTATGCATACCCTTACTTCCCATTGAAGATTATTTGCTTAGATTCTCCATTTATTTTGCACAGGTAAATACCCGGTGGAATAGTTTGTCCTTGGTCGTTTGTTCCATTCCATTTCAAATCTAAGTTTCGATTATTGGTTCCTTGGTACAGGAATTTGATAAGTTGCCCTGATGTGTTGTAAATTTCAACAGTTACCTGATCCTGACCCACATTCGAAGCCTTTATTGTAATCTCCTGATTAAATGGATTCGGATAACAAATAATTGAACTCAAGTTCTCGGAAAATAGGACTCTTGCCAATCCATCCTTATTTGCCTGAGCAACTAATGATCCACCCTTTTCAAACGAATCATTTCCGCACAGTTTCTCAATGCTTAACTTGTAGGTTTGGGTTCCCCGGTGTAACAAAAGTTCAACCGACTGCCCTTGTTTAAATCCATTTACGGATTTTGTTAATTCATCACTGGCCGATGCCGGAATGCTGATGTTACCTGCCATAATTTGTTCTGCACCAATGGTGGCAGAACCTACACAGAGTTTACCGTCAAAAATGCCAATTTCATCGCCGGATTGTAACCCGGAACCCTGAAGATTAACCAGATGAATATTCATATGGTCAGTTCCATTGCCTGTGAAAACAGGCTTGAAATGTTCGGAGGCCAATAATTCGGGTATGACAACAGCCGATTTATTTCCATTAGCAGGAATGGTTAATACACAGTTTGCAGTCACATTTACTTTATAACCCTTGCCTGGAATAAAGTTCCCAATGTTATTACGCCAACCGCCAAAAGCGCCTAAGTTTTCAATGGTTTTACCAGCTTCATCCATTACTTTTTTAAGTTTTCCGCCATCGATTAGTGCTTGAAATAGTGCTTTGGCATCCTGTGTTGAGGTCGCTGGGTAAGAGATAATGTTCCAACCGACATTTAATGCCATGTCAAAGGGCAATTGAACAGGAGCGCCTTCGAGTGAAAGGGTTGATGATGCCGTTACATTTACTTTGTATCCTTTGGTTATATTCAGGTTGCTGATGTTGTTTCTCCAGCCACCAAAAGCGCCTAGGTTCTCGATCGTTTTCCCGGTTTCGTCCATCACCTTCTTCAATTTTCCGGCATCAATCAAGGGTTGAAAAATGTCTTTTAGATTCAGATTCGTAGGGACAACATTGGCTGAAATGATGTTCCAACCGGTGTTTAATACAATTGATTGAGAGATATTCGAGCTTGCATCTTGGGTAATCGTAATCGTTTGCGACGGTACTCCCGTTGCCGAAACAGTTACTTTTGCAGTTCTGGCAACTGATGTATTTTCAGAAGCAGTAAACGTAAGCATTTGGTTGGCAGAACCTGTAGCCGGGTTAACTGAAAGCCAGGTTTGATCGGAACTCGCAGTCCAGGCTACATTAGCATCAATATCTACCATTGCCTTACTGTCTGAGTTTGCCCCGACATTTGTGGTTGTTGTCGAAAGTTTGAACCCAGGCATCTCAATAATATTTTTAAAATCCTGCCACTGGTTGGCCATCTGATAAGCAGTTTTTGAACCAAAAGGCACATAAAGAATACTGTTAACTATGTCTACTCCAGTAAAAGTCTCCGAAGAAAAGGTTAAATCAATAGGAGTGTCATTTAAGGAAATTATTGAGATCAAAGCGTTACACTCCATAAAGACGCATCCCCCAATAGAATTTATTGTTTTGGGCAATTGTATTGTTGCTAAATTACTACATCCCATAAATGCACCTTTTCCAATGCGAGTAATGGAGGCTGGAATAGCAACTGCCGACAGTTCACTGCAAAAAGAAAAAAGGCCATCACTAATTTCTGAAATAGAAGAAGATAACGAAACTGTCGTCAGTTCCTGGCATTGAGAAAATGCATTACTACCAATTGAAATAACTGAGTTTGGAACAACAACCGTCTTCAATTTAGAACACGCCATAAAAGCTCCTGCTCCAATGGAAGTAACTGATGAGGGAATTTCAATAGATTCAAGGTTCATGCATCCCATAAATGCGTATGATCCTACAGTATTAATAGGAGAAGGAATCGTTACCGTCTTTAGTCCGATGCAATTGGAAAAAGTATTGGGTTCAATCGTTGAAACGGTTGAGGGTATAATGAATGAAGTAAAGCTACTACATCCATTGAAGGCATCATGCCCAATCGAAGTTAAGACCAATGGCAATGTTAACGATCTTAGATTCGCTTTCCCCTGATAGGTTTCAGGATTGTAAAATGCATAATTAGGAATAGTATTTTCGGGGTAAGTTGTATTGCTTATCCCGTCAGTTCCTTCAGTACCGGTATAGGATACAATAGAAACATCATTCACATTTAAATGTGACAATTTAGGCATATCATCTCTCATTGCTTTAAAATCTCGCGCATCAATTGCCCCATGAAGAGTTAGATGGGTTATTGTATCAAGGTCAGTATAAGTAAAAAATGAAGATAAGTCTCCTGGCGTAATCGTCAAATCATTTGAAAAATTCGACGCTTCTTGTTTTACATTAATAATCTGAGATGCAACGCCTTCTGCTGAAACAGTAACATGGGCTGTACGAACCTTCGGTGAAGTATTCGCCTTGGCCGTAAAAGTTAATGTTTGGTTGTCCGAACCTGATATTGGATTTACTGTTAGCCATGATTGATCAGACGTTGCTGTCCATCCAGTATTGGCAAAAATACTAACTGAACCAGTGCTACCGTCTGTCGTACCAATTGTTACCTTATCTTCGGAAAGGCTGAATCCTGTATATTCTCGTATTTTTCCAAAATCTTTCCAATATAGAGACGAACTGTATTCATACGAACAACCAGGCGGAACATATAAAGCATAAGAATATTTATCATATCCAAATGTTTCAGCATTAATTTTTGCCGGATGTTTGGAGTGAACAGTTATTCTATTATCATTGTAAAAAGGAAAAGCGTTAACAAAAAAAGCCTGATTATCATACGTTACAACATCAGACATGATAGTAATGTATGCAAATTTACACCCTCGAAAACATGCATAAGGAATATTCTTTATAAATGATGGCACAACTACACTTGGCGCTCCACTACAGTTTTCAAAAGCATAGGATCCTAATGAAGTGATGGAAGAAGGAATATTTAAGCCCAGTCCATTCAATTCACGTAAACTTCGACAACCTGCAAATGCATAAGCTTCGATTGTTGTGACTGAATTTGGCATTGTTAACCATGTTAGGTTTTCAGTACCAACAAAGGCATAATAACCAATTGTTCTTACAGTTGATGGAATAGTATAAGCCAATCCATTCTGACTTCCCAAATTACACTGAATCAATGTTGTTTGGTCTTTATTAAACAATACTCCATCAATGCTGGAATAATTTGGATTATTAGCATCAACATTAATTGTCCAACATGAAAGAAAAGCACTTGCACCTATCCAGGTTAAGGTCGATGGAATATTTACAGTTAATCCACATCCACGAAAAGCATTAGCACCAACTCGTGTTAATGATGGTGGAAAATTGATTGATCCTATTCCACATGCCCGAAAGGCTTCGTCTCCAATACGAGTAATGGTAGGTGGAAGAACTACTGTTGTCAGACTTTTCTTCCCTTTTGAGTTAGCGTAATCGTAGAAAGCGCTAGAAGGAATTGAATTCTGGACATTTATTTGATCAATAATGACGACATTACTCAAATCCAAGACCGCCAGTACAGGCATATCATCCCGCATCGTTTTAAAATCCCTTGCATCGATTGTGCCTGTAAGGGTAAGGTTGGTAATTGTGCTTTTCTCTTCATCGGTTAAAGCAGCAGATAACCCACCTGCAGTAACATTTACTGTTTTTGAAACTTGTGCTTGCAACATCAGGGTCAACCAAGTACATAAAATTAAAAGAATAGCTTTCTTCATGACTTTATACATTTAAGCTTTACCCGGGAAAAATTTCCGGGTAAAGCTATATTCATTCTAATTTTTCAACACAATTTTTTCAACAGTATCATTTGCCTTTAAGACGTATGAACCAGATGGCATTTTTACACCATTTTGATTCCTGCCATCCCAGATCAACCGTTCATTTTGATCAGCATCACCTTTATAAAGAGTTTTAATCAACCTCCCTGTTGAATCGTATATCTTCACATCAAGATTCTGTGATTTTTGAAGCTGAATTTCAATGGTAACCTGATCGCTAAATGGGTTTGGATAACATTTTACACTTAATGCTGTGGCCTCATTCGTTGGAGCAACCCCGGTGGTCTGATTGATACCTAACCGGCCAAACAGCGATTCGCCCTTGGCAAATATCCGACTGGTGTTGTTTAATGCCTCAGTGTAGATCAATTGTTCTTTACCGCCCCGGTATAACCTCAATACAACCGGATTTCCATCGGTAAATCCATTGGCCGAACCTGTCACAAGCCCGTCATTGGCCGATACCGGGATACCTATGTAATCGCCATTTAACTGATCGGTTCCAACTGTGGCCGAACCTACACACAACGACCCGCCAAATACACCTAATTCATCGCCCAGCACTATTCCACTTGCTGCTAAATCAACCAGATTGATGGTCATGTGATCGGTGCCATTGCCAGAGAACGCTGGATTAAAATGGCTCGATGCCAGTAGCTCTGGAGCTATAACAGCAGCCTTGGTGCCTCCTTCGGTAATGGTTAATGTGCAGCTTCCGGTTACATTTACCTTGTAGCCTTTCCCTGCGGTCAGGCTTCCGATGTTGTTTTTCCAGCCGCCAAACACCCCAAAGTTCTCAAGGGTCTTGCCACTCTCGTCCATCACTTTCTTTAACTTACCCGAATCGATCAGGCTCTGGAATGCGGCCTTTACATCCTGCGGTGATGTGCCCGGGTAAGAGATAATATTCCATCCTGTGTTCAAAGGTATGCCATAAGGCAGTGCTACTGGAGTGCCTTCCAGTATTAATGCTGTTGCGGCAGTTACTTTCACCTTGTAGCCCTTAGTGTTGTCCAGGTTACCGATGTTGTTCTTCCAGCCGCCAAACACGCCAAAGTTCTCCAACGTTTTGCCGTTCTCGTCCATCACTTTCTTCAGCTTCCCGGCATCGATCAGGCTCTGGAAGATCCCTTTCATATCCGTACCCGATGGTTTTACATTCGCGGAGATGATGTTCCAACCGGCGGACAGAGTGATCGTTTGGGTTGCTGTTGTACCGCCTTTCACTGTTACTACAACTTCATCGGCAGTCGAAGTCAGTGTTCCATCACTGACAACCAGCGAAAATGTATAGGGTGTATCGCTGGTAACTGCCGGAGCTGTAAAGGTTGGTGTAGCAGATGTTGACGAACCGAGTACAATTCCCAATGGGGCAGTCCATTTGTAGGTTAGTGCATTATTGTCAGGATCGGAAGAGATGCTTCCATCCAAGGTAACAGTTAGACCTTCGTTCACCGTCTGGTCGGATCCGGCATTGGCAACTGGTACTTTGTTGACTTGCTTAACCGTGATAACAACCTGATCAACTAGTGAGACTACACTACCATCATTAACTACAAGCGTAAAGGTATAAGGAGTGTCTTGGGTAACTTCGGGTGCAGTAAACGTTGGCTTGGCATCAGTTGCCGAACTTAGTGTTATTCCCAATGGGGCAGTCCATTTGTAGGTTAGTGTATTATTGTCAGGATAGGAAGAGCTTCCATCCAAAGTAACTGTTGAACCTTCGTTCACCGTCTGGTCGGCTCCTGCATTGGCAATTAAAGCCATTTCATCAACATTGTACAAAACCTTAGCTCCCCCAGAAACCAGACCATGTCCTCCTTTCGATGGTGATAAGTTGGATCCGTACTTATTAGTCCAAATTTGAAATAAAGGGATCTTTCCTGGCGTATTGATAATGACTAATCCGCTTTCTCCATTCTTGCCATCTATTCCCGCATATGCATTACTTCCGAGATTGATGTCTCCTTGACCACCAGAGCCACTTGATCCACCCAATTGACCTTGAACAAAGAAACAGGGTTCAGAATTTGTGTTATATTCAATTGAATTGGCAGCAATCACTAATATCCCTCCACCGTATCCGCCAGCGCCGCCGCCGCCGCCACCGTCTCCATCGTATAAATTACAAAGAGGTTCAAGAATTCTTAAGCCACCAACAGTACCATTAGCCCCATTACCACCGCCACCGGCTCCTCCATTGGCTTTATTCCCTCCTATAGATGCGGTATAACCACCGACAGAAGTAGCACCTCCGCCTTCTCCACCAGGGCTAAATGAATACCCGGTATAATAACCACCCGAACCACCATTACCCCCTTTCCCACCATTATTTTCTCCAGGAGTCCCTTTTGTCCCATCGTATCCTCTTCCACTTGCTAAACTTTCAGCATGCTTTCCACCAGCACCACCCACACCACCAATACCACCACCAAAGCCACCAGCACCTCCGCCTCCGCCACCGCCTCCGAGTCCAGGATAATACTGTGAATAGGTCATCGAAATTATCTGCCTAAGTATTTTCCCATAGCCGCCAGCACCTCCAGCACCTCCATCCCCCCCCCTACCAAAAGTTGATGGATAAATTGAATAACCATCTCCTCTATAAATGGTAAAAGAACTGATATTATCTTTGGTTACGCTTATAGTAGAATGGAGAGGAGTACCTGCATAAAAGCCATTTCGCACTCTAATTGTCACATTCTTTCCGATGATCAGCTTGTTCTTAACCTTTAAAACTAACTCTGAAATACCATAACTAAGTAACGTTGTGCCATCTTTCAATTCAAGATTGTCATATTCATAGACTCCAGCAAAAGGATAATTACCCCTGGGCCCCATTGTAATTGTTCCTGACAAAACCTCATAGGATTGATTATTCCCTTCTATTCTCAGTGGGATCATAAGATTCTCTGAGTTTCCTGACGTGGTTATAGAATTTTGAGAACCCGATGCGAATAAAACATTGGAAAGGAGGATTGCAACCAACAATACTCGTTGTTTCGTTTTCATTGTGAATAGATTATTGTGTTCGAAAATATTTACATGCTTTTATTCTTCGAGGGTTTGACCTCTTAGATGTTGGTTGATTCATGATCTTCTATAAATATTATTCCCGCCATCAGATTTTTTTAGATAATTGTCTCAACCTCTTTTTACTTTATTATTTTGCACTTTATTCTTAATTTATTGCTGTCTATTATCAATACTTTCAAATTTGCTTTAAATAATAGATTCATAAATAGACCTATTTGATGGTTAATCCCTAACACGACGAACAGAAAACCCAAACTCCTTGTAATAGTAGAAACTGTTTATGTGGCTGTCAACGCAGTTCATTTCCCTAAACCAGGCGTAGTCTGCATCGTACTCTGTAGAACTCCACCAGTTACCACCGCTCCCAACGCCGCAGCACTCACCATGGAAGTCATAGTCGCCACCTGGAAGGGCTGTAAAGCAAATGGCTATTGGTTGCATTAGTATTGGGGCTTAACCAATGGGTTGTGCCTGCTTCCTTTAGTTTGCCCCCGACAACACTTTCGCCGCCCAAATAATTTGTCAGGGTTGTCCACTCGGCAAATGCCACCCGGCAGGGCGGGCATTTCTTGAAGCATTCCATGAGTAAAGCCGACCATATTCGGAGCCACCGCCAGGATAAACCCATGAATCGGCAGTAACAATATTCAAGTTTTCAGCCATCTTTATCGTCACATGGATAAAAAGCTACTTCAATGGTTTTTGATGTTCCAGCTTTATCGGTTATCACTGTAGCATTTTTCCCAAAATACACCGTGTACATGATGTTGTTGCCATCCGCATAACTAATAGTTTTTCCTGCAACCGCACTTTTTAATATATTCGATTGGGTTGAGGCCGAATATCTCTGCTCGTTTCCGGCATATGAAATGGATGCACTTTGCAATCCTTTACCAATTGATACCACTTTATAATTGATGGATTCATCGCCTTTTTGAACTGCAATGTAATAAATGCCTTGTCCGTGCAATTGAAGAGAAAAGCGATGTTGGCCTGCCTCAATTGTTTGTTCCTTACTACTTACCAATTGACCGGAATTGATAGGCAAATTACCAAAACCAGTCGTGGAAGATTTAACTAATGTGAGCGTTTCACTTCCAGTCAACTTTACGGTTTGGTTCGTATTCTGGTTGATTGCCCGAATACTGTCGATTACTACAGCGTTATCTTTGGGTTTAAACCCAACTTCAATGTTTTGAGCATTCAGGTTTAAAGCAATTACAAAAAAGAGGCCTGATAGAATATTTTTTCCCATGAACAGGCTATTTTGATTTTGACTTGCTCTCTATTGCCTTTTGATTTGGTTTTTCTGAAGAATCTAAACCAAGTTCATAATCCTGACCTACATAAGCTGAAAATACTCTTCCTTTTTCAACAGTAACATTTTTACCCTTGGCAAGTAAGAAAAGAGGACTAACAATTACAGCGGCAGCTATTACCCCACCAGTAGCAGATTTCCCTTCTCCACCATTCGTCGTAGTATTTAAGCGGATGTTTTTACCTGTTATACTTTTTGTATAATCAATTGTAAAATCAAGCATCCCTTTCTTCCCTATCATTTTTGAGGCTTGCGATACAGTAACCCGACCTGTCACCTCGGTTCCCCGCTTGATAACAAGTGTACCATCAACTTCAACATCTTCATTGACTCGTAAATTCACAAGGTCGCCCACTTTGGCTAATCGGCTATCCAGTGTTTCTAATAATTCAACCCGAACAACAGTTCCTTCCTGAAGTGTAATTGAAGATTGCGCCCAAACTGAGATATTAATGCTTAGTAAAATGATAAGACTTAAGGTAAAATTTTTCATGTGTTTGTTATTTAAAAATTAGTATAAATTCCGTTTTAGTATTTGTTTGTATAATTGATATTTTGAAGTATGGTTTGTATATAAAAACCTCCGGAGTTTCTCAAGCCCGGAGGTTTAACGATGCTACTGTTTAACTTGCACTATCCTGCCACCATTGCGCTAACAGTGCTGCCCCAGGGGCCATGCTCGCCACGGGTGTTTACCCAGCGCAACCAGTAGTAAACAGGTTTGCCGGCATACTTGCCTTCGAAATTCACCGTGTAAGGCGAACTGGTGTCGGTGGCTACATAGCTGAGTTCGGAGGCATCAACAGGGGGTGCGCCATCAATTTTCATCCAGATTTCGCACCCATGTATCCCGGTGGGTTTCGCTTTGCTGCGGGGAGTGGCTTCGTCGGAATAATTGATGGTGTGCTGACGGAGTACCGAGAAATCGACAGTCCCAACCGGAGCGGTAGCTGGCACCTGAACGGGAGTTCGAGTACCCGATTTCACGGTAAGACCCATGCGCTCGCGATCGCTGTTGGTTACTTTCGAATTGTTGGCCAGCCATTGCGCAGAAAAGCTGCGTAGACCCTTTTCGTAAGTACCACGGGCATCGGTTTTGGCCTGCACATCGGCGCTGGTACGGTTCTGCTTGTTACTTGCCTTCACATAGGCTGCATTCCAGGCCGCTTGTTTACCTACAAGGGAGGTAAAATCGTCAACTAAAATACCCCAATTGGCCACATTGGGATTAACGATGTCGATCAGGTTTGCTTGCCATAAGTTAAATTCGGCGTCATTTTGAGGAATGTAATCGGCCATGATTTTAACGTTTTGATAGTCTAAGATCGAATGGATTAGTCGTAATAGAGCTAAATGCTCTAAAGAGAGAAGGTTTTATTTCAGCGAGAGAGAGAAAACTTCCGCAGCACGGAAGTTTTATTCCGCAGAGGGAATGAATTTGGCCAGGGAATAAATAATTTATTCTTTGGCGGGGAAGAATATTTCTTCGGAGTAACCGAATTACTCCGAAGCGGGGAACATTTATTATAGGGAGTAAATGAATTATTAAGAAGCGGAAAATAATTACTCCGCAGAGTAAACGAATTATTCTTTGGAATAAATGAATTACTCCGAAGCGGGAAACATTTATTATAAGGAGTAAGTGAATTATTAAGAAGCGGGAAAGATTTACTCCTCGGAATAATTGAATTATTCTTTGGAGTAAATTGTTAAAGGGAAGGGTTTCCTTGGTGGATGCACTATTTGAAATGATATGAGCCAATGTTTAATTTTTCTTTGTGAATATCCGGTTGAATGCCTAAATGAAAAAAATGAACGTAAATCAACTCACCCCCGGCCCCTCTCTTCGTGAAGAGAGGGGAGACCGCCCGAAATTAGGGCGGAGGGGTGAGTCAATTTGATTTGAGGGACGAAACTTTCTTTCAGATTCTGCTTGTAATCTTCCTGAAAATTTTGAAATTGGTAAATAAACGGATATTCATATTTTTCTTTGTGAATTACTTCAAAACGGATACTATTTTAACCTTTGATTTAACCCACACCTCTTCTTGCACTATCCCGATCAATAGGTTCGCCAACAATAATTATTATAAAGTACGGACAAAAGATGAGCATAAAAAAAAGCCCAAACGGGCTTTTTAGGATATCTGGGCATCTGGGTGAATATCCGGTAAAAATTTGCAGAAATTTGGTAAAAAATGTTGAAGGGGGTTATTGATTTCATAGGTTTCATCAATTGGTGAAACCTATATCGTTTCTTAAAAGACTTCATACATCTCTTTCAGTCTTGAGAGATGCGAGCGCGATACCGTTAACCGCATGTTGTCGAAAGGAGGCAAGAGCAGGCAGGCGCGTGATTTAAATTCAACGATATTCAGGTAAATCAGGTTTATAATACACGACTGCGATATTTGCACAAACCGCTCCTTGTTCAGTAACTGTATTATTTTTTCGGCGTTGGTATTGGCGCCAAGCTTTATGGTCGTTAAATCAGTCAACAAAGCTTCCCACGACGAAGTCTCTCTGATTGACCGAAACAACAGTATCCGGTTTTTATCGACAAACCTCAATCCCAGGCTCGTTGGCAGGGCAATAATTTCGGGAGAACCTGAATATCCCAGAAAAAGAGGAGAACTCGTTGTGCTTGTTTGCGATGCCTTTTGCTCCTTAAACCGGGTAATCGCGTTTCCCAATTCTTTCGGGTCAACAGGTTTCAGAATGTAATCGAAAGCCGACTCGCGTAAGGCCTGGATCATGTATTTATCGTACGCAGTATAGAAAATAACACTGAAAGTGCTTCCATTTTTGCGTACTTCGTTGAGCAACTCGAATCCGTTTTTGCAGGGCATTTCAACATCTAAAAACACCAAATCAAGGTCGTTGTTCTGTAGCAATTCTTTGGCTTGTTTGTATTGGGTCGCCGATCCACAAACTTCAATTTCAGGAAAGAATGAAAGATGATCGATTAATGATTCGAGATATTCTCTGTTATCATCGACGATGGCTACGTTAATTTTTTCGAATTCAGTCATGGTTATGCTAATGGTTAGATCGAATAATCAAAGATTAAGGGAATTTCAATTTGGACAACTGTACCCTGAAAAACCGAGTCTTCAGGTTCTTTTTCAGAAATAGTGAATTTAATTTTTTGCTGATTTTTCGTATTCAGTAAATAAATGGTTTGCAGCAAAACCTTTAGTCCAGTTCCTGTTCCCGCCGATCGGCCGGCTGATGCTTTTAACCCGATTCCATTGTCAATCACCTTTATTTGAAGGCATTGTTCATGGCTAGTTACACTAACGATCAGCCGTTTATTCCCTTCCAGGGGCAATAATCCGTGTTTAATTGCATTTTCCACTGGAATTTGCAGCACCATGGATGGCACAAGCCCCTGAAGGTTTGTTTTTTCATCGACCAGGTACTCCACCGAAAAAGGCTCCGGAATTTGTTCGCTGTATAAATCGACGTAAGCTTTTACCGCTTCTAATTCATTTTCTAAAGGAATAGCGTTTTGGTCTATATTCTCAATTACCTTCCGAAGTAATAATGAGAGACTTCTTAGTTTAGCTTTTAGTCGTTCGGGTTGGCCCGATAATCCGGTAAGTGAAGCTAAAACATTAAAAAAGAAATGAGGAGACATCGAATTCCGTGTGTTTTGCAGACGCAATGCCGATACTTTTGCCAGTTGTTTCTGATATTGAGCATCTCGGCGCTTCCGGATATACAAAGCAACGATTCCTGTTGAGACTGTAGCTAAAAGAAATAGCGTGATCATAATCCAGATAATAGATTTATGCTGCTTTAATTCACTTTCTTTCTGAACCAGTTGTTTTTCCTTAATACTTGTAAGCAGCCGACTCTCAATTTCATTGATCTTCCAGTTTGTCAGGCGACTATTTACACTATCTTGAATGCTCTGGTATTTTTCAAGATATATTAACGACTCTTTGAGATTTCCAAATCTTTTTTTTAGTTCATAACTCCGTTTATAAAAATCTAACTGCATCGAAGGTTGAATTTCTGTTTTCTGCAACAACATTTCAGCCCGATTCTGGAATAATTCGGCCTTTCGAAGATCATTTCTTTTGTATTCACAAAATGCAATCAGATGGTTTGCCTGAAATATACCCAAATCAAGATGTATTAAATTAAATTTCGACAAAGCCTGATCCAATGTAAATACTGCCTTTGGGTAGTTACCTTGTTTCATCAGCACTTCGCCAATGTTACATTGGGCAATTGCAATTAATAAATCATTTTTTTCTGAAAGGGATTCGGAAAGAGCGAAATCGAAATAATGCAAAGCAGAATCGTATTTCATCTCGTAGTTATACATTCGGCCAATATTGTTGAATAAATTCAAGTTCTGATATTCGTCATTGGTGGAGTCTTTCAATGATAAGGCCATGTCGAAATAACGTTTTGCCAATTTAAAATTTCTTAAATCAACCATTGTATTGGCTATGTAATCAAGACAACCCAACTTGCCATCATAATCTTTATTGGCATCATAGATTTTAAAGGCTTTGTTTACACTTTTTATTCCATTGTCAACTTCGCCAATCATGAGATAACAAAATCCAATGTTCTGATAATAATATGACCTAAATTGATTGTTCGGTTCCGATTCGGAATAAAGTATAGCTTTTTGATATTGCTTAATGGCTTCAGAATACTTATTTTGCCCTCCCAGAAGAGTTCCGGCGCTCAAATATCCCCTTGCGACCAACATGGAATCGGCTACTGTCTGAGGTTTTATATTCGGAAGTATCCTGGAAATACTATCGTAATATACCAGCGCATTTTTAAAATTGCCTGTAAGTTTTTGTATGCCGGCATATCGATGGAAATAAGCCAATTTAAGAATCGAGCTCTTATCATTTCTAATTTGATTACCAATTTCATCCAAAAAAATAGTTGCTGAATCGAGTTGATTTCGTTCGATCAATAAATCTACAGTCTTTATTTTATCTGGTAAATTAGCAGAAGAATCTGAACTAAAATGCAATGTTAGAAACAAAAAAATTACAAATATCCGGAACATATTGAAACGTATTTATCATTGCAATGTATTAATAATTATTATTTAGATTTAAAAAACAATAATATTTTATTAACTTGGATTGGATTCTTAACTAATTGGGAATAAAGGGAGATTGTAACGATAATTGATAAAAGATTTGGGAAAAGATTAAATTTCAGAATATACACATACGAACACAACCCATTCGACAATCTGAAGATAATGTTATTCGAATTTTCTGTTTTCGGATGAGTTTTGCCAAGAATCTGATGAAACTGTTTCAAATCACTCTTTAGGCAATAAGCCAAAGAGTAAAGTCTCTAATAACACATATCGATTTTATTACCATTATCAATCAGTTTGTGCTAGAAGACAAGGATTCCCATTTGCAAGGTCTTTGAAGGAATTACAAGGTTGAGGAAATCAACTATAAGGTTAATTTTTTGGACTCAAACTTCATTATGTGGTCGATGACTAAGACGAGATTCTTAGTTTTCGGGAGTAACCAGAAAACAAATACAATTCTCTCTTGATAACATCAGACAAACCAAAATTGACCACTATTTTTAGTTTTTGGATTTATTAATGATATTTGCCGGGCAAGGAAATGTCGTATTACGCCAACTTAAGATTGGCTTAATCGAATCTTTCATTGCGAGATGAAAAAACAGCCAGATGAATTTTGAACAAAAAGCTAAACGAATATTTATAATCCTGACATTGACGATCATTTCAGTTTTGCTTGGTAAAGCCCAAACAAACATGGCTTTTTATCCATTTGAAAGTCAAATAAACTCTCCAATACTAAACCCGGCTTTCTTAACTTCACAAGGTAAATTTACTTTTGGGATTTTTCCTTTATCTGGGATGAACGTTGGCTACAATAATCAGCAGGTAATCAAGAATATGCTCACCAACATTCTTCGTGGCGAACAAACAAACGACGATTTCAGGGAAGTCTTCAATAGCATGATTAAGCTTGATATATTCTACCAGCGAATGGAGAATAACTTAATAAACCTTGGCTACAATTCTGAATTCGGCGCTTTTGACTTTCGGGTTAAGGAAAATATCCAGCTAATGACCGATATAAAGGGCGAATTTTCTGAATTTTTGACGGATAACTCTGCATTAACAGTAATGATTAATAACCAACAAATCTTTCCGGCTCTCGCATTACATTATCGGGAATACAGCCTCGGATTTGCCAAGGAAATCATAAAGAAAAAATTATCTGTCGGGGTAAGGGCCAAAGTCTACTTCGGAAAATTATCCATGACTTCGGATGTTAGTGGAATAGTAGTTCAAAAGAACGACAACATTTACCTTCAAACCCATGATAAGTTGAAGCTTTCGGTGCCAATCCATGTTGTACCTGATGCAGATAGCCTTCTGCGCACGGTAACTACAGCAGAAGATTTTACCATGGGTAATTATTTGATGAATCCCAAAAATATTGGATTTGGCTTCGATATTGGATTGAAGTACAACTTAACTCCTGATTTTGAGCTTTCGGCCAGTGTGCTTGACGTTGGCTCTATTAAATGGAAGAATAATCTGAATACCATGATTTTCAATGGAGAATATCAATTTCCAAAAGATTTTATCGTCAAAAACGAAGATGGCGTTTTGATCCGGAATCAGGATTTTACTTCCGAAGACATTGGGTTTGAGGAATTGTACAAGGTAAAAGTTGATGAGTCTCCATATTCAACCCGCTTACCAGTTACTTTATATGCCGGTATAAAATATCGGCTCAATCCAGTACTAAATATCAGCCTCGTCAACCGGTTTATTAGCGCACAATCGATGAATTTTAACAGTCTCTCGCTTACCGGAATTTACGACATGAATAAAAAACTTGCAATAAGTTCGGGTTATTCAATTCTTGGGAAATCGTACAATAACATACCATTCGCCGTTCTATATACTGGCGGGGCTGGCCAATATTATATCGGAACAGACAATCTGCTTTCAATGGTGGTGCCGTCAAGCGCCGAGTTTTCGGGAATAACTTTTGGAATGTGTTTTTTCCTTTTCAGGAATAAGACCAAATATAAAGATCAACCGGAATACCTACCTTTCTATATGGAAAAGAAACGACATTCCGTTAACTAGCAAAAAACTAATAATTAGCAATTTACGCATGCTGATTATTAAATATAAGGTTTAGTTAATACAACAAATACCTTCCTTCAAAATCCTTCGTTGTAACTTTATAGTGTATTTTATTCTTTTGAGCTCCAATGATACCTGTATTAGTCAGAATTCAGAAACATTGAGCGATACCATTTGTTTCAAAGTTTAAATTGATAGAACAGATTAAGTAATAAACAAGAAAATGGTACAAAAACAAAGAGCTGATATCTGCTTATTTCCCAACAATTTAATCCGGAAAGTATAATTCTGAGGCATGAAGTTTCACAAAAGATATATTATCCCGTTTTTATTCCTGATTTTAATGTCAGCCTTTAGCCTTATGAGTAAAGCTCAGTCGAACATGGCATTTTATCCGATTGAAAACCAATTTAACTCATCGGCTTACAATCCGGCATTTTTGACTTCGAAGGCTCAATTCACCTTTAGTATTTTCCCATTGGCCGGAACGAATCTCGGGTTTAATAATCAAAGGGAAATCCTAAATCTGGTATCAAAATTAACTTCCGGATTAAACAAAGACACGGAGTATATTGACATTATTAAAGATATGGTCAAACAGCCCACTTTCAACCAAAAGCTTGAAAGTGATTTGCTCACTTTTACCTATCGTTCGCCCATTGGATTTATGAACTTTCGGATCAGAGAAAATATTGCAACGTCAGCATCGGTTAAAGGCCCGGTCAGCGAATTCATGATTCTTCCCGAAGTTTCGAGCGTTGTTGTCGGTCAGCCACAGGATATTCCTATCCAATTTATACATTACAGGGAATACAGCCTTGCCTATTCACTCCCTCCGGTGAATCGAAGGTTATCAGCCGGTATAAGGGCAAAACTATATTTTGGGAAAGGCGTCTTTTCATCTGTAATTTCAGGATCGATACAAAATCAATCAGGAACTTATCTTTTAAAAATAGGAGGAAAAGGATACATGTCGATGCCGGAAGATTCGGTTACCAATGGCTACGGAAGTAAAAATTCACTCCCCAGTTTTTCCTCAATTGGAAGTTATATCATGAATTCGGGAAACCCGGGTATAGGTGTTGATTTGGGTATAAAGTATAAAATTACACCAAAAATTTCAGTTTCATTAAGTGTAATCGACTTGGGCAAAATATCGTGGAAGACTAACCTGAATTCAAAAATTTTTGATGGAGAGTATAGTTTTAAAGATACAAGCATTACCCATCGGGTTGAGGATGGTTTGGAAATCATTTCGAAAACTTCCGACAGCGTTTCTTTTACCAATTCATTTTCAAATGTGTTTAAATTGTCGTACGTCAAGTCCCGGTTTTCGACTTCGTTGCCGGTAACGTTATTTGCCGGGTTAAGTTACCAGGTTAACCCAACAATGAAGATTAGCCTGGTTGATCGGTACATCAGGCTTAAAAATATGAACCACAACAGCTTTTTCGCTTCGGCGACCTTTGATATAACAAAAAAACTGACTGTAAACACCGGGTATTCCATCATCGGGAATGCATACAATAACATACCTCTTGCCGTTTTATTTAACCCCGATTTCGGTCAGGTTTTTGTCGGAACCGATAATATTTTGGCCTTTTTGGCGCCTTCTATTTCCGAATTTTCAGGAATAACTTTTGGAACAAGCTTTTACCTGTTCCGGAAGAGAAAACTATATGACCCGCCTACCGAAACGTTTCCATTTCACCGGTCAAAGAAAGTAAAAAGGGTTCCGATTAACGGACGTATCCTGAAAGAAACTACTGAATTCGGGTTTCCTGAACAACACTAATCCCGACTTTAAAAGGCTAATTCTTATTATTCAAACCTTGCGTTCACTGCTTTTTAAATAATGAGTTACACCATTCGATTAAAAATCTTAATTTTGGACAAAGTTGAATGACGAATGGCAGATCAGAGAATCAGTTTACAGCAACGCTTATTACAAAAGCTTTCACCGCAGCAGATACAGGTTATCAAGTTGCTCGAGATTCCTACGATGCAACTCGAACAACGAATAAAAAGCGAGCTGGAAGAAAATCCGATTTTAGAGCTGATTGAAGGTGACGACTCGAACGAAACCTATGATAATGAGGATACCGACAACACACAGTCGGATGATGAGTTCTCTTTAGATGATTACCTCAACGAAGAGGATATTCCGAGTTACCGCTTAGCTGCCAACAATTATTCAAAAGACGATAAGCAGGTTGATATGCCATACTCTTCAGGAGTGAGCTTTCACGATTCGTTGATTGAACAACTTGGACTTTCGAACCTGACAGAAGAGGAAGAATTAATTGCTGAATACATTATCGGTAATATCGACGAAGATGGTTACCTGCGCCGCGATTTGCTCTCCATTTCAGACGATCTGGCCTTTCACCGGGGCATTGAAGTGAAGTTGGAAGATCTGGAACGCTACCTCGATATTATTCAGGACTTTGATCCTCCAGGTATTGGGGCACGCGATCTTCAGGAATGCCTGCACCTGCAGATTATGCGAAAAAAAGGCAGAGAATCGACTTGCCTGGCATCCAAGATTATTCAGGATAACTTTGAGGAGTTCACTAAAAAGCACTACGATAAAATTCTGAAGAAATACGACATCACGGAAGAAGATTTGAAGGATGCCATTGACGAGATTCTGAAGCTAAATCCAAAACCGGGAAGTTCATACAGCAATCCGATGAACAGCTCAAACCAAGTGATTGTTCCCGATTTTCTGCTCGACAATCTGGAAGGTGAATTAAACCTGAGCCTGAATCAGAAAAATGTTCCTGACCTTCAGCTAAACAACACGTACATCGACCTGATGAAATCGTATTCGGTGAATAAAGTTGGTGCCTCAAAAGATCAAAAAGAGGCCCTGATGTTTATGAAACAGAAGCTGGATTCGGCCAAATGGTTTATTGACGCCATACGCCAACGTCATAACACACTGTTTGTTACGATGAGCGAAATTATTAAATTTCAGAAAGAGTTTTTTCAGGATGGCGACGAAACCAAGTTGAAACCAATGATCCTGAAAGATATTGCCGATTTAACCGGACTCGATATTTCAACTATTTCGCGCGTTTCGAACAGTAAATACATTCAAACCCATTTCGGGATTTACCCGTTAAAATACTTCTTTTCTGAAGGTTTGCAAACCGATACCGGCGAAGAAGTATCAACACGTGAGATCAAAAAAATATTAAAAGAATGCATTGATAATGAAGATAAACGGCATCCGGTAACCGATGAAAAGCTGGCTTTAATCCTGAAAGAGAAATCGTACCTCGTTGCCCGCCGAACTGTTGCCAAATACCGTGAACAACTTGGGATTCCGGTTGCCCGTATGAGAAAAGAACTATAAACATGAAGAATTTACTGACCCCGATTGCCCGCTTAACTTCGATCATCTTTCATCCTTTGCTAATCCCAACGTTAGGCTTTCTGCTTCTTTTTAATTCAGATTTTTACTTCTCCATTATACCCTGGAATGTGAAGAGATATATGCTTTTAGTCGTATTCATGTCAACTTGCGTTTTGCCGGCAATCAGCATTTTAATTCTGTCGTTAAATCCGAAGTTTGACCGGAACATGGAGAAAAATACCGATCGGGCTTTGTCGCTGATAATTACTTCCGTTTCTTATTATTTGGGATACCTGTTACTGAAACGATTACCTGTTTTCCCTGTTTACAACGTTTTATTGATCGGAGCCGTCTTGGTTCAGATTGCACTTCTACCCATTTCAATGAGATGGAAAATCAGCATACATTCTGCTGCTATTGGAGGCTTGGTTGGAGGAATTTTAGGATTATCGTTCAGGCTTCAGGAAAATCCGGTACATCTTTTGTCAATACTCATACTCTCTGCCGGATTGGTTGCCACCTCGCGACTAATCCTTCAAAAACATACCGAATCGCAGATTTATGCCGGGTTCCTTACCGGATTCCTGATTCTTACGCTTGTCATCACATTTATATAGAATGACTGAGCCCTTGACTTTAGGCTAATCCGTTCCTTTTAAGCAGTGCCGATGCCGTTGGTTCCTGTCCTCTGAAAGCTTTATATAGCTTCATTGGGTGTTCGCTTCCGCCTTTTTCAAGAATATTCTTTCGGAACGAATCAGCCGTTTCGCGGTCGAATATTCCTCTCTCCTGAAATACGGAAAAAGCATCGGCATCCAACACTTCAGCCCATTTGTAGCTGTAGTATCCGGCATCATAACCGCCCGAAAAAATGTGCGAAAAGGATGTGCTTTGCAAACTTTCGGCTACCGGCTCAAACAAATCGGTTGAAGCAATGGCACCCATTTCAAAGGCTTTTAAATCGGCATCAGATGGCAATCCCCCGTGGTGATAAGCCATATCAAGCATAGCAAAACTCAACTGGCGTTCCATCATATAAGCCGCCTGAAAGTTTTGTGCTTTCTGTATTTTCTGAATTAGTTCTTGTGGCATTTTTTCGTCCGTCTGGAAGTGGACGGCAAATGTATCGAGCCACTCTTTTTCGTAGGCCCAATTTTCGTGCATTTGCGATGGGAGCTCCACAAAATCCCAGTACACATTAGTGCCTGATGTTCCCGGATACTGGCATTGCGACAACATGCCGTGTAATCCATGACCAAACTCGTGCAGGAAGGTGGTCACTTCGTCGAAAGTTAGCAACGACGGCGTTGTTTCGGTCGATTTCGAGAAATTGGTTACCAGCGAAATATGCGGCCTCACAGAGTTTCCGTTTACATTCGATTGTGTTCGGTAATCGGTCATCCAAGCTCCGGAACGTTTGCTTTCGCGTGGGAAAAAGTCGAGGTACAGAACGGCAATGAATTCTTCTTTTTCGTTATAAACTTCGTAAGCCATCACGTCAGGATGATAAACTTCGATGCTTTTATTTTCTTTCAAACCCAGTCCGTAAAGTTTTTGAGCCAACTGGAATACTCCTGAAATAACTTTCTCAAGCTGCAAATAAGGTTTTACTTCCTCGTCGGTGTAATCGTATTTTTCCGACTTCAGTTTTTCAGAATAATAAGCCCAGTCCCAGCGCTGGATGGTTCCTTCGAACCCAGCCTTTTCAGCATATTCCTGAACTTCGGCAAATTCTTTCACCGCAAACGGTTTCGATTTCTGATGAAGTTCATCTAAAAATCCGATGACTTTTTCAGGTGTTTCGGCCATCCGCTCCTGAAGTTTGTATTCTGCATGAGTTTTGAAGCCGAGTAAATTTGCCTTTTCCAACCGCAATTCAACCAACCGCTTAATGATTGCTTTGTTGTCATTTTCGTTGTCGTGATTGGCCCTCGAACTCGAAGCGCGGAAAATTTGTTCGCGCAACGAACGGTTGTCGGCATATTTCAGGAAGGGGAAGTAACTTGGATATTGCAGGTTGAATAGCCATCCTTGTTTCTCCTTCGACTGAGCCGTTTGTGCAGCCAATTCTACAACCGATGCCGGAAGTCCGCTTAGATCTTTTTCGTCGGTAATCAGCAGTTCGTAGGCATTGGTTTCGGCCAGTACGTTTTGCTGATACTGCAAGCCAAGTGTCGATAATTCTTTGGTGATTTCGCGGTATTTGGCTTTATCGGCTTCATTCAGATTGGCGCCGCTACGTACAAAACGACGGTAGGTTTTTTCGAGCAAAGTCGATTCTTCAGCATTCAAAACCAGGCGATCCCTTTGGTTTTGAATTTCTTTAATCCGTGCAAAAAGCTGCTCGTTAAGGCTGATGTCGTTCCCCAGATCAGACAATTTGGGTGCAATCTCCTGCGCAATTTCCTGCATTTCGTCGCTGGTTTCAGCCGAGTTGAGATTAAAGAAAATGGCTTTTATTCGCTCCAGCTTTTCGCCAGCCAAATCAAGCGCTACAATCGTGTTAACAAAATCCGGAATTGCCGGATTGTCAATGATCTGCTGAACTTCGGCTTTCGTTTCTTCAATGGCAACATCAAACGCCGGAAGGTAATGTTCGATTTTTATTGAGTTGAATGGCGCTGTTTTATGAATGGTCTGAAACGGTTTCAGTAATGGATTTTCTGTATGTTGTGTGTTTTCCTGAGTCATATTTTTGTTTTGTTGTGAATAATATGCGGCTATAACAATGAGTGAGATTCAATGTTTTTGCTTTTTGAGTGTTTTAGTTTCTGGAAACTGAGACTGACCACTGATCACTTCTTTTTCTTCTTCTCTACCGACCAGCCGAACTTTCCTATTGGGTCGCCCATTTTGAAATAATGACCGTGCGAATAAATCAAAGGATTTGCCTTTTTCAGACTAAAAGCACCGGTTTCCGGATCAATGTAACGGTCATCAGCAATCACATTCACCACTTCTGAAATGAACATGTGATGAACGCCCAGCTCAACAATTTGTTTCACCTTGCACTCAATACTTATTGGCGCTTCGGCCAGAATAGGCGCTTTGACAATGCTAGCCGGTGCTGGGGTCAATCCCATTTCTTTCCACTTGTTCACTTTTGAGCCCGATTTTACCCCGCACCAATCAGTGGCGCGAGCCAACTCCTCAGTAGTCAGATTGATTACATATTCGCCGGTTCGTTTAATGATTTCGTAGGAATGGCGGCTGGGTCGCACCGAAATGTAGCACATCGGCGGATCGCTGCTGATGGTGCCTGTCCAGGCAATCGTGATCAGATTGTATTCTTCGGGAGTTTCGCCGCAGGTAACCAATACCGCCGGAAGCGGATAAATCATGGTGCCGGGTCGCCAATTTACTTTTGCCATCGATCAAAAATTTAGTACACCACAAAAAAACAAAAAAATAAACCACAGATTACACCGATTTTCACAGAGAAAAATAATCTGTGCGAATCTGTGAAATCTGTGGTCAGATAATTATTCAAATCTTATTTCCATCCTCCGCCCAACGCGCGGTAAAGAGTAACCACGGCATTCAGTTGCTGCAGCTGATCGTTAACGCTGTTTAGCTGAGCCGACAATAAACTGGTTTGGGCATTCAAAACCTCAGTATAGGTTGCCGAACCGTAAGTCAGCAATTCTTTGGTGTAGTCAACCGACTTGATCAGCGCATCGAGTTGCAGCTTACGCAAAGCAATTTTCTGAACCGACGATTCGTACAATCCCAACGTATTGTGTACCTCCTGACCGGCTTTCAGTAAAGTATTCCTAAAACTGATTAAGGCCTCTTCTTGCTGGGCTTTGGCAACCTTTAGTCGGGTTGAATTGATGCGTTTATTAAACAGTGGTTGTGCCAAGCCCCCGATTACATTGGCCGCAAACGACGCAGGATCGAGCAACTGACCAAGATCGGCTGCCACAAAACCTGTTGATGCTGTCAATGTCAACGCCGGGTAAAAATAGGCACGGGCACTGCTGGTCATTTCGTATGCACTCATCACCGCAAATTCGGCCTGCATCACATCCGGACGGTTGTCGAGCAACTGAGCCGGAACACCAGTTTTCATGATCGATGACAAAGTTTGTTCTTCGATTTTGCCACGTTCAACCGTTCCCGGAACACGTCCGAGCAAAAGGCAAAGCGCATTTTCGGCTTCGCGAATTTGTTGTTTCAGATCAGGAATAGTAACCTCGGCAGCATAACGAACGGCTTCGCTTTGAACAACTGCCGCCCCATTAACTCTGCCGCTTCCCTGCAACACCTTCAATGTCTCAACCAAGTCGATGTTGTTTTTTACGGTTTGCTCGGTAATAGCCAGTTTAGCATCCAGTCCGGCCAAGGTGTAATACGCCGATGCAATGTTCGAAATCAGGCGGGTTTGAACAGCCTTTTTACCGGCATCGCTGGCAAGCAAATTGGCATATGCCGCTTTCTTCGCATTACGCAATTTCCCCCAAATGTCAACCTCCCAGCTTGCGTCGGCCGAAAGTTGCCAGGTATTCACCTCGCGTGGCCCATCAGGATAAATTGATTTAGGATTCCGGATATAAGTTCCTTTTCCGTTAGCCGAAACGGCAGGTAACAAAGCGGCTTTGCTCTGCGAAAAATAGGCTTCAGCTTCAACTACTTTCTGAATGGCTAACTGCAAATCCGGATTATTGTCCAGTCCTTCCTGAATGAGTTTTTGCAAGCGGGTTTCGGTAAAAAGTTCGCGCCAGGGCTGGCTAGCTATAGTCGCCGTATCAGTCACCACCGTGTCACCAAAGAGTTTATCGGTCGATACCGTTCCCCGCTGATAATGCTTCGATGTGCTGCACGAAAGCATTGCTCCGGCCAGTCCGGCAATCAGGATAATATTTTTAATTGAATGTGTTCTCATAATTCCAGCGTTTCTGATTTTGTTAACCTTCATATTCTTCGTCTTCACCTTCCAAACAGTTCATTTCCGATATTGGCCGCATTTCAGGTTTCTTTATTCTTTCCTGAAGGGTTTGGAAAATCACATACATCGTCGGGATAACGAGAATACCAATCATGGTTCCGATTAACATCCCGCCCACAGCTCCTACTCCAATCGAGCGGTTCCCGTTGGCACCAACACCTCCGCCAATAACCAGCGGAACCAACCCGAAAATGAATGCAAACGAAGTCATCAGGATGGGTCGCAAACGAGCGGTTGCCCCTTCGATGGCCGATTGCACAATACTCATTCCACGGTGTCGTCGCTGCAAGGCAAACTCAACAATCAGGATGGCGTTTTTGGCCAGCAATCCTATGAGCATGATCAGCGAAATTTGCAGGTAAATGTTGTTTTCCACACCCATTATTCTAGCAAATATGAATGCACCGGCAATACCAATAGGCAACGAGAACAGAATAGAAAGCGGCAATAGATAACTTTCGTACTGAGCCGCCAAAAGGAAATACACGAAAATAACACTCAGGGCAAATATCAGTATCGACTGGTTGCCAGAAGCAATTTCCTCGCGGGTTAATCCCGAAAATTCGTAGCCATAACCTTGTGGCAAGGTTTGTGCGGCAACTTCCTGAATGGCTTTAATGGCATCGCCCGAGCTGTATCCAAAGTTTGGCGCTCCGGTAATGGCAATCGAAGTGTACATGTTGAAACGGGTGATATTTTCAGGCCCGAAAACACGTTTCAGCGAGATGAATTCGGTGATGGGAGCCATTTCCCCGGTCGAAGTCCTGACGAAGATATTATTCAGGTCTTCCGGATTTCCGCGGTATTTAGGCTCGGCCTGAACCATGACACGGTATTGTTTCCCGAAACGGTTGAAATCGGAGGCATAGAGTCCGCCCACATAACCCTGCATAGCCGATAAAACCGAATTGACTGTGATTCCGGATTGTTTACAGCGGGCAACATTTACATCAACCTGAAATTGAGGAAAATTGGTATTAAAAGGAGTTCTGGCATACTGAATTTCAGGACGTTGACTTAAAGCGCCCAGAAATTGGTTGGCATTTTGTTCGAATGTCTTGATGTCGCCACCGGTTTTGTCTTCGAGCTTCAGCTCAAAACCACCGGTGACACTGAATCCGGGAACCATCGGTGGTGTAAAAATGATGATTTTGGCATCTTTGATTTGCGAAGTCATGCCATATAATTTGCCTATGACCGAATTCATATCCTGTCCTTCCCCTTTCCGTTCGCCGAAAGGCTTCAGGCTACAGATCAACATTCCGTATGAGCTTCCGCGCCCACTCATCAGCGAATTTCCAATGATAGCAGTCCTTCCATCCATCTCCGGAGCGCTTGCCAGTATGTTATCGACCTGAAGAACAATTTTTTTTGTTTGCTCCATCGAGGTGGCTGGTGGCAAACTAATATCAACAAACAAGCGGCCGGTATCTTCGGTCGGGACAAATCCAGTTGGGGTGGTTTTCATCAGGAAAGCTAAAATTCCGGTGAAAACAACAATGAGTGCAACCGATACCCAGCGGTGCTTCATGAAAAAACTGGTGGTCCTTTTATAGCGCGAGGTCATCGAATCGAACGCAACGTTGAACGAAGCATAAAAGCGCTGCATCACGCCTTTGTTGTGCAGGGCGTTATCTTTATGCGGTTTCAGGAAAATAGCACAAAGCGCCGGGCTTAAAGTCAAAGCGTTAACTGCTGAAATAACGATGGCCACCGCCAATGTGATCCCAAATTGTTTGTAGAAAACACCTGTCGTCCCGGTGATAAAAGTTACCGGAACAAATACAGCCGACATGACCAACGTTATAGAAACGATGGCTGTTGAAATTTCGTCCATTGCCGAAACGGCGGCTTCCTTAGCATTTTTTGCCCCCTGGTCGAGCTTGGCATGAACCGCTTCAACCACCACAATGGCATCGTCGACCACAATCCCGATGGCCAGCACCAACGCAAACAAGGTGAGCAGGTTGATGGTAAATCCGAACAAACTCAGGAAAAAGAAAGTACCGATAATGGCTACCGGAACTGAAATTGCCGGAATTAAGGTTGCCCTGAAGTTCTGGAGAAACAGAAACACAACGATAAATACCAGTATGAAAGCTTCGAGCAGCGTGGATAGCACTTTTTCGATCGAGCTGTCGAGGAACTCGTTGGCATCGACCATGATTTTGTATTTCACCCCGGTAGGAAATGACTTGGACGCTTCGTCGAGTACCTTTTTGGCTTCGATAATTACTTCGCGTGCATTCGACCCGGCAGCCTGGAACACCGCCATGGTAATACCCGGTTTGCCCACTACAGCGGTTGAAACCGAATAATTCAAAGCTCCCATTTCAACACGGGCAATATCTTTTAATCGCAGAATGTTTCCGTCTTTATCGGCTTTAACCACGATGTTCTCGAACTCGGAGGGCTGGGCCAGTTTACCTCTGTATTTAATTACATATTCAAACGACTGTTCGTTTTGTTCGCCCAAACGGCCTGGTGCAGCTTCGAGGTTTTGTTCGCTCAACGCGGCGGTTACATCCGATGGCATCAATCCGTACGAAGCCATTACGTCCGGCTTCAGCCAAATGCGCATCGAATAATCTTTTCCGGCGAAAACCATGGCCTCACCAACTCCGGTTACGCGTTGAATCTGTGGCAAAAGGTTGATCTTGCTGTAATTCTGAAGGAAAGTTTCGTCAAATTCTCCGTTTTCGCTGTATAACGAGAACACCAACAACATGCTGTTCTGGCGTTTGGCAGTAATCACACCGGCACGGGTTACTTCGGCCGGAAGCAAACTGTTGGCGCGGGCAACACGGTTTTGCACATTCACCGCAGCCATGTCGGCATTGATTCCCTGTTTGAAAAAAACTTCGATTGAAGCCGAGCCATCGTTGCTGGCAGTCGAAGTCATGTAAGTCATGTTTTCGACTCCGTTGATTTGTTCTTCAAGCGGAATGACCACACTTTTCAGTACCGTTTCGGCATTGGCCCCTGTGTACGATGCCGATACGCGAATCGTTGGAGGGGCAATGTCGGGATATTGCTCAATCGGGAGACTAAGCAGGCCGAGCCCTCCCAGAATGACAATAATGATTGAAATAACCGATGACAAGATCGGCCGTTCTATAAATCTTCTGAACATGATTCTCCTGATTTAGTTTTTAACCTGATTTGCGGCTGGCATGTTTTCGGAAAGGCTTCCCGCTTCAACCAACTTTGGTTTGATTTCGGTATCGTTTCGTAACGAAGCAATTCCCTGAAGTACAATCTGGTCTCCAACTTTTAATCCATCGGTTACCACATATGAATCTTTCAGGTTACCGACAAGTATCTGTACCTCGGTGTTGTGTACTTTATTGTCGGCACCCACCAGATAAACAAAGTATTTACCCTGCATTTCATAAGTTGTTTTCTGCGGTATGATGATTGCTGAATCGACAAACTGTGGAATGCGGACGGAGCCGCTGCCACCGCTGCGCAGCAAACCTCCGGCATTCGGAAAAGTTGCCCTGATATTTACTGCTCCGGTAGTTTGATCAACCAGACCACTGGCAGTTTCGATGCGCCCTGGCGTTTCATACACCGAGTTGTCGGCCAGAATGAGCGAAACATCTGGAAGTTTGGTGAATTTCTCCTGAAGGTTTTTCCCTTCCAAACCCTTAGTCAGCGACACAAACTCTTTTTCGTTTAACGAAAAATAAGCATACATTTTCTCGGTGTTCGAAACCGTTGTTAAAGGTTCGGCTGAAGTGCTGCTTATCAGACTTCCCATGCGATAGGGGAACGTACCGATTGTGCCATCAGCAGGACTCGTAATAACGGTATATTGTAAACTGGCTTTTGCATTTTCGAGATTAGCTTTGGCCAATGCCAATTGAGCTTCTTTCGCTTTCAGGGCAGAATTGACCGATTCAAGTTCGAATTTGCTGATGATATTCTTCTCAACCAGGGGTTTGGTTTTTTCAAGGTTGATAGATGCTGAATTCACATCGGCTTCGGCAACTTTTACCGAAGCTTCGGCTGAACGAACCGTTGCCTGAAGGTCGTTGGCATTCAGGCGGAAAAGTACCTGTCCTTTTTTCACAGATGCGCCTTCGTCAACCATAATTTTATCGATGTACCCGGCAATCTTCGAGCGGATTTCAACCGTTTGCTGGCCTTCGAGTTTGGTTGGGTAATCCTTAAACAGCTGGGTCGACTGCTGTGTTACGGCAATTACGGGGTATTCTTTTACTTGTCCGGCTGGTCCACCTAGAGCACCGCCTTGTTGTTTCTGGCTGCACGAAACGATTGCAAGCGCTACCAAAACGATTCCAAAATTTCTAAGTTGTTTCATTGTTTTCATATTGTACTTTAATTGCTTTTATTCATTCAAAAACTCTTCGACCGAACCACCGTTTTGCTGAATTTTATTCAGAACACTCCGGAAAGTTGCATATTCGCAATCCGAAACTCCCGTAAGAAGTTTTCTGGAAACTACCATTACCAATTCGTTCATTTGGTTCATCATCTCTATTCCTTTGGGGGTAAGGATGAGGTTTTTTTTGCGTTTATCCTCTTTATTGGTATGTCGCACCAAATACTGTTTTTCAATCAGTCCGTCAATTTGCCTGACGATAAGTGATTTGTCTTTCTGCAAATGATTGGCTAAATCCTGCTGGATAAGATCACAGCTCGAATTGATCATGTAAAGTATAACGTATTGCTCCAAAGACAGTTCAAAATCCATACTCTTAACTTCTTCGGCTACCTGTCCTTTAAAAACCCGGAGCGACCGCCCCAATAAATACCCCAGGGATTTGAGTTCTTCCATTTAACATTTTTAATATGGACAAAGTAGATTATAATAGTTGACTTGTGCAACCATTATTTATGAAGATAACATTAAGAATTTGTATAAGGTTGACAAACAAGAAGTAGGAAAGTTTAATTGCCCGATGCAAAAAATAACCCTGTGGCAAAGGTAATTAGTTGTTTGTCCTGATAAGGATTGTAAGTGTATGTAACCGAAATTGGGATTGACAGCCGGGCCGAAAGTTCAAACTCTTTCGTAAACGAAATCCCTGTATTGATTACGGCAAATTGATCGGCGTAGAAACCTTTGAATGGAGTTAGTCCCGAAAAAGGTTCAGCTTCAATGCCTAAAATGCTGAACGGATATTTGAATTCGAGATAGGTGGAATAGAACGGATTTCCGGTATCTTCATTCTTGTCGCCCAGTAAAAATGTTCCGATCATCCATTTGAAGCGTTGTTTTTCGACGCCATAATTATCGGCGGTTAATTCAAGCGAGTGCCTGTTTTTTCCTTCCTGAAAGTTGAGGTATTGATTGTTCTCAGCCGGAACCGGATTGTAGTAATCGAGCAAAGTAAGCTGGAAATTATTGAACTGATAAGCCGGAATCAGGTCAATCTCCGAATAGCTGTTATTAGTTGTCACCGATGCCCAAACGTTAAAACTGAAGCGACTTGCTGAGAATGTTACCGAAGGTTCAATGGCAGGAGCAGTGCCAAGCTTTTCTCCACGCCAGACGTGGCGACTTTGCACAAGGATCTCAGCTTCCGAAAACCGAAGCTGGCTAAAGGTTTTAACACTAAAAATCAGAAATAAAAACAGAAATAGAACCTTGGGCATATCGGCTGGTTTTGTTTCAAATGTAACTGTTTTGATTTTTACAGAATCAGACTTTTGTCAAAAAAAGTTAGGATACACCTAATCCGATTCATACAAACGACCTTACCTCGATTATAAGAAATGACTTCCGTTCCAAATTCGAAAAAATATGTATAAATTGCTGAAAAAATAAGCTTATGAAACGAGTCGGATTGGTTATAGTTCTCAGCTTGCTTATTTCGCGGGCATTTGCTCAGGATGCGCAAAAAATTACCGGCATTTGGTGGAACGACGAAAAAACTTCAAAAATTGAAGTGAAAGAGGAAAACGGGAAATTCGTCGGAACAGTGATTTACATTAATCCGGAGAAATATGTAAACGGTGAGCCAGAGAAGGACAATATGAATCCGGATGTTAAGCTGCGCTCCCGGTCACGCTTAGGGTTGCAGATTTTATCCGGACTTAAATTTAATGCTTCGGATAAAGAATGGCAGGGTGGTCGTATTTACGATCCGAAAAATGGAAAAACATACGATTGTTTTGCCTGGTTTGATCAAGACACCAACATTTTGAATCTTAAAGGTTATGTGGCCGGAATCAAATGGCTCGGGAGATCGACAACCTGGACCCGCACAACCAAATAGGTTTAACAGAAAAGGTTATTGAATAATATTCTATTAAGTCATTCACAATCATTAAAATCAATGACTGTGAATGACTTATTTTTTTTAAAGAATTCGTCCTGTGAATTCTTGCCTAACGCTCATTCCTGTTTGATTATTCGCCGAATTCCCATTACTGCCAAAAGACTTAATATCAGGGTTAAGAATAATTAACTTTTTAGATTTAAACCTAAGCCGATAAAAACAAAGCTTTTACTATTTTTGTTCTTCAATTGACGAATCAGAAGCCATAAACGATTCAGGTTTGAAATAGTGATTTTAGTAGGGTCGGGACATTTAAAATTTCAATCCTTCATTTCAGAAAACATTAATTAACAACACGTTATCGATGAAATTTTCTAAAACAAAAAAAGCAGTAATTGTCATTGTCGGAATATTTGCTTTTGCCATAAGCTTCTACAGCTTTAAACAAGACGATAAAAATTTCCAGATTGCCAAAAACCTTGATATTTATTACACTCTTTTCAGGGAATTAAACCTGTTTTATGTCGATGACATCGACCCGACTAAACTGGTAAAAACCAGTGTCGATAAAATGCTCGAATCGCTCGATCCATACACCAACTTTATTCCTGAAGATGATGTGGAAGATTTCAGGTTTATGACCACCGGAGAGTACGCAGGTATTGGTGCATTAATTAGCAAGCAAAAAGGAAAGATTCTGATCGCCGAGCCCTATGAAGGTTTTCCGGCTCAGAAAAGTGGACTGAAGGCTGGTGATGTTTTGCTCGAAGTGGCAGGTAAATCAACCGAGAAACTATCGACTGAAGATGTCAGTGCCTTGCTGAAAGGTCCGGCGAACAAGCCTGTTGTGGTTAAAATTCAGCGCTACGGTCAGAAAAAGCCAATGGAGATAGAGATCATGCGCGAAAAAATCCAGATCGATCCGGTTCCTTATTACGGTATGCTCGACAAGGAAACGGCTTACATCCGTTTGTCGAACTTTACCGAAAATTGTACCGAAAGGGTGAAACTGGCCTTGATTGAACTGAAGGAAAAACACGGTGCGAAAACGCTGGTTTTGGATCTCCGGTCGAATCCCGGCGGTTTGTTAATCGAAGCAGTGCGGATTGCCAACCTGTTCGTTCCAAAGGGCCAGGAAATTGTTAGCACACGGGGAAAAGTAAAACAATGGGACAAAGTTTACAATGCGACTGAAAATCCGATTGATACCATCATGCCTATTGCCGTGTTGGTTAACCGTGGATCGGCTTCAGCTTCCGAAATTGTAGCCGGCGCTATTCAGGATCTCGATCGTGGTATGATCATCGGAACCCGCACCTTTGGTAAAGGTCTGGTGCAAACCACACGCGACCTGAGCTACAATGCCAAACTGAAAATAACTACTGCCAAATATTACATTCCTAGCGGGCGGTGCATTCAGGCACTCGACTATTCGCACCGGAATGAAGATGGAAGCGTTGGAATTGTTCCTGATTCGCTGATCTCGAAGTTCAAAACCAAAAAAGGCCGCATCGTTTTCGACGGCGGTGGTGTTGCACCTGACCTTACTGTTGAAGACGAATCTCTCAGTAACGTGGCAACCAATCTGGTTACAGGTTCTTTGATTTTTGACTTCGCTACCTATTATAATAGTAAAACTGAAAAGATAGCTACTCCTGAAGAATTCCAGATTACGCCTGAAATTTATGCCGATTTCATTCAGTTTGTTAAAGGTCAGGATTTTAAATATGAATCGAAAACGGAAGCTGAATTGGATAATCTGCTGGATGTGGCCAAACACGAAAAGTACTACGACATTTCGAAAGATGAATTTGAAAAGCTCAAGCTGAAACTCGGACACAATCTGGATCAGGACATGGAACATTTCAAGAAAGAGATTTCCGAATTACTGGCCGATGAAATTGTTTCGAGATACTATTACCAGAAAGGGGCAATAAAGGCAGCCTTGCGCGACGATTCGGACGTTGAGAAGGCTCTGGAGGTGTTGCACAAACCTGATGGCTATGCTGCAATTTTCGACGCTGGCCGAATCATAAAAGCCAACTAATCGAAATTCAAAAATTCGGTACCGCAAACATTAAAATGGTATAACTTATATTTTAAAAAAGCTCCGGAGGTTTTCCTTCGGAGCTTTTTAATTCCATATAAGCAGCTAATAGTTTCGAAAATCCATCGAGTTGGTCTTCAAAGTGTTGATTTTGCCCTCTTCAATCCCTCTTTTTAAGGTGCCTGATACACAAAAACTTACGATTTCAGGCAAAAAGAGGCGAGTTTATGAGCAATCAGTTGTTAATATCTCGAATTACCAACGCGACAACAATCTATACAACAACAACTTAGCACACCTTTTAAACATACCACTGTTGATTAGTTCTTTTGCGAAGATCGGAAAGATGAACGTGCAATTTGTATATTCGCATTAGTGTACCTAAAATCTAATTTATGCCTTACAGGAGATTACCGAATACAGATGTGGCCAGGCTTCGCGCCATTGAAGCCGGACTGGAACTTGGTAAGAGAACAGCATTAAAAAAACTGGCTTTCAGTCAGCAAACCCTTGAGAATTTGCAGACTTTTTATCCGCATTTCCTGGGGGCTATCCGCCAGTTAAACGTCTCCAAACAAAACCAGTTCGACCGGTCTAAAGACTACGGCGAAATTTTCCGGAAATCAAAACTCTACTTATCTCATTTTCTACAGGTTGTAAACTTTGCCATTTTGCGTGGTGAAATGAAACCTGAAGTGGTGGAGTTTTATGGGTTAAAGGCGAATTCGAAAGCAACGCCTCCACTTAATCTGGAAGCAAACGTTATGACTTGGGGTGAACGGATTATTGAAGGCGAGCAAAAGCGTATTATGAAGGGTGGAAGCCCTATTTACAGCCCGTCTATTGCGTTGGTAAAAGTTCATTACGAAGAATTTGTCGACGCATACCGTCACCAGAAAATGCTTCAGAACATTACCAACCGGGCCTCGATGAAAGTTGCCGAATTGCGCGAGCGAGCCGACCAACTCATTCAGGAAATGTGGAACGAAGTCGAGAATTCATTGGTTCACTTGTCGGACGATGAAAAAAGAGAGAAAGCTTCGGAATACGGAATCGTATATGTTTACCGCGCTTCGGAACAAAAGAAACTCGAAGTAGAAAGTTTACAGCAAAGTATTGTCTTTTCTTAATAAATCAATCAATTCGTGATGCCTGTGAATCTGCCTGATTTACGGGCATTTTTGTTTTGGCCTGCTCTATCCTGTAGATCAGGAAAAGTAAAATGCCGATGGCCAGAATGCTGCCAATAACCAGTGGGATTTGCTCTGATCCGGTTCCCCATTCTTCAATGTCTTTTGAGATTACGCCCTTACCAATAAGGAAATAACCCAAAACTCCCATCAAGTTGTTGACGAAATGTGCCAGGATGGGAACCCACATTGTTCCGGTCCAGACCAAAAGATAACCAAACATGGCACCCAGCGCCATCCGGGGAAGAAAACCGTAAAACTGCATATGCATGGCGCTGAACAAAAAGGCTGTGATCCAGATGCCCCAATGGTGATTCTTAGTCCATTCAGAAAAAATCCGCTGGATGACTCCCCGAAACATCAGTTCTTCGCCAAGAGCAGGAAGAACGGCAATCATGAAAATATTAAACATCAATCCTGAAATACTTTCCACAGCCATAAATTTTTCAATCATTATTTTTGCGGCATCCTCCATGTTTTTCATCCAGCCTTCAAGTCCGGAAAACGATTCCGGAAAGCTCATCTGGCTGTTGATTGCCCCCAGAAAATTGATGAATGGAATAACCGCCAATAAACAGATTGCTGCCAGTAAAAACGACTGCGCTTTGGTCGAACGGTTAATTTTCAGGTATTCGCTGATGTTTCCATGGTATAGCCACCCAATAACAATTGGCGGAGCGACAAATAATCCGATGGATTGAATGACCTGGAAATATTTCAGAAAATTAATTCCTTCCGGAGAATTCAGGCTTTGCTCTGACATACTGCTCATCAGGCTTCCCAAGCCATAAAACGGAATAGCAGCCATCATCCCAACTACCATGAATATAAATACTGAAGACACCATTACGAATAAGGCAAACATCAGTTGGGCAAAAGGTTTCATCGTCCGGAAAGCAGTAAAGTCCATGTCAGTAATTTTTTGTTCAGGAGCAAAGATAGGCAAAACAATAAATTAGTATCAGTCATTCGAAAAGGGGAAAGTCTCCTAAAGACTATTGACTCTTTTCTATTGATTGATCAGTTCTTCGATCTCCCTTATGTGTAATTCAAGGTGTGGCAGGTATCCTTCAATATTTTCGCGAAGCGAAATGAGCTGATCCTCGCCACTAATCCATCGGTTTCCGAGCTTCGTTTCGTCAACGTTTCGTACAACATGAACGAAATGCAGGTTGGCATATTTCCATAAATGAACCAAATCGTACCAGTTTTCATGCTGGTAATCCTGAATGGCAATCCAACGATCGTTGTTTCCCATCGTTGCATAATTTGGAAACGACATGGGGTTTTCGCGGTATTGCAAATGCACAATCCGGTGTGTGTTGTTCGATGCCGAATCGAACAGATGCCCCAGGATTTGGCGAATACTTCGATCCTGAATGTTTTTTCGGTCACTAATTATTTCTTCTGAAAGAGCCAATAGTTTCGGTTCCCATACTTCGAGCAGTTGAAGTGTTTTCTGGCAAGAGTTTTCGAACGGATTCATGGTTGTTCTGACATAATTATTGTTTAACCAAAGTTATCTCTTTTATCTGAATCAGTATTGGCAGTCCCGAAATAATCACAAACTTTTTAGGTCTTTTTTTGTTCAAGTCTATCAACATTTAAACAATTAGACATGAACGGAAACAAGTTATTTACACCTGAAAAAGCAGGTTCCATTGAAGTTAAAAACAGAGTTGTAATGGCGCCGATGACTCGCTGCCGCGCAATTGGAAACGTACCCAACGAATTAATGGCCGAATATTACCAGCAACGATCAGGAGCTGGATTGATTATCACTGAAGGCACATCACCATCTCCAAACGGGTTGGGATATGCACGCATTCCCGGCATTTTTAATAAATCGCAAATTGAAGGATGGAGGAAGGTAACCACCGCTGTGCATCAAGGTGGAGGAAGAATAGTTGTTCAACTGATGCATACCGGACGGATTAGTCACATTTTAAATATGCCTGAAGGAGCTGAGATTCTGGCGCCATCTGCGGTAAAACCCGCCGGACAAATGTGGACCGACGCTGCAGCAATGCAGGACTTTCCTGTTCCAAAAGCGATGACCCCGGAAGATTTGGCCAGCACAAAAGCTGAATTAGTTTCTGCGGCAAAAAATGCCATTGAAGCCGGATTCGATGGAGTTGAACTTCATTCGGCCAACGGCTATTTGTTGGAGCAGTTTTTATCGCCCATCAGCAATGTTAGGATTGATAATTACGGCGGAAGCATCGAAAATCGCTGTCGGTTTGTGCTTGAAGTAGTTGCCGCTGTTGCCGAAGCCATTGGCAAAGATAAAACAGGCATTCGTTTGTCGCCGTATGGAGTTGCCAGCGATATGCCTCACTATCCCGAAATTGATGCAACCTACAATTACCTTTCGGAACAACTGAATAAGCTCGACATCGCTTACATTCACGTAGTCGATCATTCGGCAATGGGCGCTCCTGAAGTACCGGTAGAGTTGAAAAAGCTTATCCGGAAAAATTTTAAGAATACGATTATCCTTTCCGGAGGTTATGAAGTAAAACGCGCAGAAGCCGACCTTCAGAGCGGATTGGGCGATTTGATAGCCTTCGGTCGTCCGTTTATCAACAATCCGGATTTGGTTGAGCGAATGCAAAATAATTGGCCTTTGTCTGAAGTACTAAACATGGAGCAGTTTTATACTGCCGATGAAAAGGGATATACTGATTATCCGGGCTACAAAGCCTGATTGGCGTAATTGAAAAGTCCGGTGGAATAACTTCTGCCGGACTTTTTATTTCACCGTTTTAAATCTCAAACACCCGGGAATCGTCGTCTTTTGTGTTTTGGAATTAAATTGTACTTTTGCGCCGTGCTTTCAGGTGAAAGCCGTGTACTTGGTAACCACGTAAAAAACAAGAAATGAAAAAAGAAGTATCTGTATTATTTATGCTTGCTGGCATTTTATTTGCCACCTGTTTGTTGATTTCCAACATCCTTGCCACCAAAATTTTAATGATTGGCCCATGGTCGGCTCCTGCCGGAGTGATCATTTTCCCAATTGCCTATATCCTTAACGATGTAATTACCGAAGTGTGGGGATTTGGAAAAGCTCGTCTGATCATTTGGACCGGTTTTGCTGTGAATATTCTGGCTGTACTGTTTTTCACGGCCGGAATAGTGATTCCCGGAGCTCCTTTCTGGCAAAACCAGGAAGCGTTTGCAACCGTTTTGGGCAATACACCACGAATTGTACTGGCCAGTTTGAGCGCTTATTTAATAGGCTCGTTCCTGAATGCTTTTGTGATGAGCCGCATGAAGGTATTGACCAAAGGCAAAGGTTTCTCCGGAAGGGCAATCGCCTCAACGTTGGTTGGCGAAAGTGCCGATTCGTTGATTTTCATCAGCATCGCATTTGCCGGAGTTTTCCCAATCGGCGTATTAATCACCATGATTTTCACTCAGGCAATGATTAAAACCATTTACGAAATCCTGATTCTTCCCGTCACGATATGGGTGGTTAATTTTGTAAAACGCGTTGAAGGAGCCGATGCTTTCGACACCAATCTATCATACAATCTGTTCAGGGTAAAAGAAATTTAAAATGAGCAAAGCGTTAGTTGTATTTTCCGGAGGACAGGACTCAACCACCTGTTTGTTCTGGGCATTGAAGAATTTTGATGAAGTGGAAACCTTGTGTTTTGACTACGGACAACGGCATCGCATCGAAGAAGAAGCTGCACGCGCCATTGCCGAAAACGCCGGCGTTCCGTTCACCTTGCTTAACCTCGATTTGTTGAAACAAATTACCCACAATTCGCTGACCGATTCGGCGATGGATGTGGAAGAAAACAAACCGGAGAATCGTCCGCCAAACACATTAGTCGAAGGGCGTAACATGCTTTTCCTGACTTTCGCGGCCATCTTTGCCAAAGGGAAAGACATTCCAAACCTGGTAACCGGAGTTGGACAGGCAGATTACAGCGGCTATCCCGATTGCCGCGATGAATTTATCCGTTCGCTTAATCAAACGTTGAACCTGTCGATGGATTACGAATTCACTATTCACACACCACTGATGTGGAAAACCAAAGAAGACATCTGGGCTTTGTCTGACGAACTCAGAGTTTTCGATTTGGTTCGCACGAAAACGGTAACCTGCTACAACGGCATTATTGGCGACGGCTGCGGTCACTGCCCTGCATGCCAACTTCGCAGAAATGGATTGGAAAGCTATTTACTTCAAAAAACCCAGTAAGGGCTTCACTCAAAGTGAAACCCTCACTATAAAACTGCCAAAAATGGATACTTTAAAAAGTCTCGGAAACGAAAGCAAATACCTGTTCGAATATACTTCGGAAATGCTGGAAAGCTTCGACAACAAACATCCGGAGAACGATACGATGGTAAAATTCAACTGTCCCGAATTTACCAGCCTATGCCCCATTACCGGGCAGCCTGACTTTGCTACCATCTATTTGAGCTACATTCCAGATGTGAAAATGGTCGAAAGCAAAAGCTTAAAGCTGTACCTGTTTAGTTTCCGCAACCACGGCGCCTTTCATGAGGATTGCATGAACATCATCATGAAAGACCTGATTTCCTTGCTGGAGCCAAGATACATCGAAGTATGGGGTAAATTCCTGCCACGTGGCGGTCTAAGCATCGATCCGTATTGCAATTACGGCAAGCCCGGTACCAAATTCGAGCAAATGGCCGAATACCGGATGATGAACCACGATTTATATCCGGAGAAAATTACCAACCGCTAAAAGCAAAAAATGGATTCCTGCATTTGAGCAAGAATCCATTTTCATTATCTGTCAAAACGATCCTAAAATTCTGCGTTCTTTGGCGTACGTGGGAAAGCGATTACGTCGCGAATATTTCCCATTCCGGTTACGAAAAGGAGCAAACGTTCGAATCCGAGACCAAAACCTGCATGAGGCACAGTTCCAAAACGGCGGGTATCCAAATACCATTCCATTTCGTGAGCCGGAACGCCCATTTCACCCATACGGGTAACCAACTTGTCAAGATCTTCTTCGCGCTGCGATCCGCCAATGATTTCGCCAATTCCGGGGAATAAAACGTCCATCGCGGCAACCGTTTTGCCATCGGCATTCTGTTTCATATAGAATGCTTTAATCTCCTTCGGATAATTGATCAGGATAACTGGCTTCTTGAAATGTTTTTCAACCAGGTAACGTTCGTGTTCGCTCTGCAAATCGGTTCCCCAATCAACCGGATACTGGAACTTGTTCTTTTTATAGTGGTTCGAATTCCGGAGAACTTCAATGGCTTCGGTGTATGGCAAACGAATAAAATCATTCTCCAAAACGAAACGTAGTTTTTCAACCAGTTCCATCGAACGCTCGTCCATTGGTTTATTCTTTTCTTCTTCCTGAAGGCGTTTGCTCAGGAATTCCAGATCGTCCATGCAGTTGTCGAGCGCATATTTAATCAGGCTTTTCAGGAAATCTTCAGCCAAATCCATATTATCCTGAAGTTCATAAAATGCCATTTCAGGCTCAATCATCCAGAACTCAGCCAGGTGACGTGCGGTATTCGAATTCTCGGCACGGAATGTTGGTCCGAATGTGTAAATCTCGCCCAAAGCAGTTGCACCAAGCTCGCCTTCCAACTGACCTGAAACAGTTAAATTGGTCGCCTTTCCGAAGAAATCCTGAGAATAATCGATAGACCCATCTTCCAAAAGCGGTGGATTTTTAGCATCTAGTGTGGTAACACGGAACATTTGTCCGGCGCCTTCGGCATCCGATCCGGTAACAATTGGTGTGTGCAAATACACAAAACCTTTGCTGTTGAAATAACTGTGAATGGCAAATGCCATGGCGTGGCGAATGCGGAACACCGCGCTGAAAGTAGCTGTACGGAAGCGCAAATGAGCGTTTTCGCGTAAAAACTCGAGGCTGTGTTTTTTCGGCTGAATCGGGTATTTATCCGGATCAGATTTTCCGTAAATCACAATTTCGGTAGCATTTAGCTCAACCAACTGCCCGCTTCCCTGCGAAGCAACCAGTTCGCCGGTAATTCCCAATGCCGCACTGGTATTAATGTCTTTCAGAAATTCTTCGCCAAATTTCTCAACATCAGCAACAACCTGAAGATTATGAATGGTCGAACCATCATTCAATGCAATAAAATTGACATTTTTACTACCTCTTTTGGTCCGTACCCAACCTTTAACAACCACTTGTTGTCCGATTAACTCTCCTTTTAGGATTTCTTTGATTTTCAGTCGTTTCATGCTGTATGTTGTTTGCTTATTCTATTTAATTCTACTGTTTGCAAAAATATGTTTTTCTGCCTGAAATCGAAGGTGACTCCCGATAAATTCGGGTCAGGTTAGATAAAATTAAGATTCTGACAGAATCACCCCTCTAAATTACGATTGACCGCCTTTCAATAATTCAATCCGGGGCAAAAGCTCTTCCCATGTTTTTTCCGGGATCTTGGCACCAATCACCTCAACCACGCTTCCGGCAAGCAACGAACCTATTTTCCCGGCCACTTCCAAATCGAGATTTTCAGAAAGGGCATACAAAAATCCGGAAGCATAAATATCGCCAGCTCCAGTGGTATCAATACTTTTCACCTTAATAGCTTCAATTTTCACAACACGGTCGCCTGTTTTAATGAGCGATCCCTGGGCACCAAGCTTCACAACGGCGATGTTGCACATTTCAGCAATCGCATGCAAAGCTTCTTCAGGTTGCAGTCCGGTAAGTGCCATGGCTTCGTCATCGTTGGCAAAAACAATATCGACATATTCTCGAATCATACGATGCAAGAATTCGATATTTGCCTCAACAATATTGAAACTGGCCATATCAATCGAGACCAACAGTCCGTTTTCTTTGGCAATCTTTAATGCGGCTTCAATCAAGGCATGGTTTTGTACCAGGTAACCTTCAATGTGAAGAATTCCGTAATTACTGAAGATCTCGGGAGTCATTTCCTCTGCAGTTAATTCCATCGCAGCTCCGAGATAAGTTCCAAACGTGCGTTCCGAATCTGGACTGATTAATCCGGTTGCGTGCCCGGTTCCGGTTTCAGAATAGAAAAAATGTGTGTTGATTTTATTATTCCTGAAATCTTCGACGTAGAAATTCCCGAATTCATCCTCCGAAATTTTGCCAATGTAGCCACAACTACCGCCCAATTTTGCAATTCCGTGCACTGTATTCGCTGCTGAACCTCCTGTTTGAATGATCCGGGTATTAATTTTTGTTTCTTTTTTTATTTCGGCCGAAAGAACTGAATCGACCAAAGTCATACTGCCTTTAGGCAATCCAAATTTTTGTAATACAGAGTCATCCGTGATATTAATCAATACATCGATGAGTGCATTTCCGATTCCAAGAATCGATTTTTGCTTGTTTGGTGCGCCAGTAAATGAGTTCATGAATAATTTTTTTTGCAAAAATATTTTTTCTTTTCGGAAAAGCTACTATTTTTGCAACGCTTTAAAAGCAAAACGTTCTACAATACACGGCTGAAAAGCCAAACAAAATTCTCTAGTAGCTCAGTTGGTTAGAGCGGCGGACTGTTAATCCGTAGGTCGTAGGTTCAAGTCCTACCTGGAGAGCCCATATGATAAGTAAAATTTACAAGAACGCTTGAAATCAATGATTTCAGGCGTTTTTTGCTTTTAAGAAAACCTGAAATTCACGGTATTTCTCGATATTAAGGGGTCTAATTCGGGACCATTTTTTGAAGTTCATAAATAGGTCCCTCCAAGCGCTGCAACTACCTCATTATTTGCATTCTATTGCATCATTTTGCACTTCCAATTTCACTTGATTTTGGGTAAATTAATGTATTGACTTAATGCAAATTAAATGAATTACGAACTAAGTATTTTATTCATCGTGAGAAGAAGCAAAGAAGATAAAGCAGGTGAAGTCCCAATTTATCTTAGAATGACCGTGAATGGGAAACGGGCGGAAATTTCGACGAACAGAAAAGTTGAAGTTTCAAAATGGGACTCAGACACACAACGAGCAAAAGGCCGTTCAGAATCAGCACGGATTTTGAATGACTATTTGGATGGTTTACAGAATCGGGTGAACAGAGATTTTAATTCTTTGAGTGAAAAAGGTGAAGAAATTACTGCCTCAGGTTTGAGAGACTCCTTAGTTGGCAAAAATGTGAAAAAATATTTTTTGGTACAGGTTTTTGAAATGAGCAATGCATTGATTAAGCAGGAGGAGGGTCAAAAATATATGCGTAGCACGATTGATCAATACACCATAACTCTGGTTAGACTTAAATTATTCCTGAATCAGGAATATGCATGTAATGACATTGCTCTTTCAAGTTTAGATCTCCTTTTTATACGACGATTTGAGATTTATTTAAAGACCAACTATTCAATTGTGCACAATACCGTAATGAAGCATCTCAAACAGCTTAAGAAAGTAATTCATTTTGCGATGCTGATTGGTTATATGGAGCGTGATCCATTTTTTCAACATAAAACTTCCAGTAAAGAAGTAAGCCGTGGTTATCTTTCCTCTGACGAATTGAGCAAGATTGAAAACCATGTATTCAGGATTAAGCGTTTGGAGCAAGTTCGTGATGTTTTTATTTTCGTGTGCTATACGGGATTAGCTTATTCAGATTTAAAATTATTATCTCGTGAAAGTATTTCCAAAGGGATTGACGGAAAAAACTGGATTATATACCATCGCGAAAAAACAGGCACTCGAGCAAGCATTCCTTTATTATCTCAGGCACTGGCAATCATTGAAAAGTATAGTGATGATCCTGAATGCCAAACAGAAAACAAATTACTGCCAATTAAAAGTAATCAAAAGCTAAATTCGTATTTATCTGAAATAGCTGAATTGTGTGAAATCGACAAACATGTAACGATGCACTTAGGGCGCCATACTTTTGCAACTACTGTTACTTTAACCAATGGAGTACCGATTGAAACTGTATCCAAAATGCTTGGCCATACTTCAATTAAAACTACCCAGATATACAGCAAAGTTGTTGATACCAAGATTTCGATAGATATGGAACAGCTTGAAACAGCTTTAAAAGGAAAGAATCAGAGTAGTGAAAATATAACAGCTATAAGAATATCTTAGAAGCATTCTTTCCTGTAATTGCCTGTTTTAATTAATATTAATACCTATTTTGTTTGATAAACTCATTATTTTTTGCTATTTTATTGATTATGTAATAATTAATAAATTTATCTATGGATAAAAAACTGGTGAAAATCGATGAAAAGCCAATTACCTGGCTTAGGAGTAGTAATGTTAGAGAAATGTTAGGCATCTCGGATAGTACTTTACAAACAATGAGAATTAATAAAACAATTCCAGCCTACAAATTAGGTTCTACCTGGTTTTATCGAGAAGATGAAATTTTTGAATCATTGTCGGCAGGTAGAAATATCAAAATCATTGAAGCTTAATATGAATATAGACCTTAATTATTTGCAAAAAGAGTTATTTGATCAGATTCAATTCATAAGAAAAGAATTGACTGATATTAAAAAAAACAGAGATTGTAATGAAATGTGGGATAATTCAGATTTAATTAGGAACTGGAAAGTTTCACTACGAACACTAGCCGAATGGAGAACAGAAAGGAAAATTGGGTATGTTCAAATTGGAAACAAAATATGGTATCCAAGGGAAGAAAGAGAATTGTTTATTAAAACTAATTTAGTTAAAGTTAGGTTGAAAAATGGTGGAGAAGTGGAATCGAATTGAAAGTATACTAATGAGATATATATGAACTAGTTACGATTTGAACTCTTTTCATTTATCCATAAGAAATTTATACTCCAATTCTAGCGAGACTGAGATTATAGTGTATAGTTTCTTCAAAGTAATATCTTTCAAAGACATCATTTTGAAGAAACCACACATCGAAATCCGGTGTGTTCTAAACTAGTATCCCAACTAGTTTTCATGCGGGCTGCAACTCTAAAGCCTGAGCAATATTGGTCGGTGCATAAAAATGATCCTCCCCGGACAACTCGTTTTTGGGCAAAAGGCTCATCTGGATCAAATGAATCTGGTGGCCCTTGCGGGTCTGTCACCACTTTTTGTTTGGCAAGAGTTGAATAATAATCTGGACGATACCAGTCGTTGCACCACTCCCAAACATTTCCGGCCATATCGTAAAGACCAAAATCATTTGAAGGGAACGACATTACAGGTGCAGCTCTTTCGTAATTGTCCTTTTCTGTATTTTCATTTGGGAAATGCCCTTGCCAACTGTTCGCTTTTAATTTTCCCTGATCAATGGGTTCATTTCCCCATGGATAAATTGATTTTGGTTTGCCTCCCCTTGCAGCATATTCCCATTCTGCTTCCGTAGGTAAACGCTTCCCAGCCCAATTGGCATAGGCTTTGGCATCGTCCCACGAAACCTGGACAACCGGATAATTGTCTTTCCCTTGAATGTTGCTTTTTAGTCCCTGGGGATGGCGCCAATCAGCACCCGATACCCATTTCCACCATGCAGATGAATTGTTGAGCGAAACGGGTTGCTTGGGTGGCGAAAATACCAGTGAGGCCGCAACCAACACACTATCAGCCGGACGTGGCGTTCCAACCGGCACCTGTTTTTTCAATTCCTCCCAGTCTGGTTTTCGTTCGGCTGTAGTAACATAACCCGTAGCATCGACAAAAGCCCGGAACTGTGCATTGGTTACCTCGTGGATGTCCATATAAAAAGACGAAACCTTCACTTCATGCCTTGGAAACTCATCTGCCCTGCCCCACAATGAATCACCTCCCATTACAAATGTTCCACTGGGAATAAAAACCATATCATAACGCGTCGGCAATTTTGTTAATCCATTATTGGTTCTTTCGGAGTTTCCGGAACTGATAAACCGGGATGGCAGATTGGATGAACAGCAACTCAGCGTATCTTTTATTCCTACTGAATCTGTCTTTTGCGTCTCATTTGGATCCTGATTCTTTGGCCTTGAATGGCAACCATCAAACCCAAAAGCCAGAAGCACCGCAAGGGCAATGCAGACTTGAAAATATTTTAGTCCTTTCACGTTGTTCCTGTTAGTATTGTTTGATTGCAAACTATTGTCTTTCACCAAAACTTCACTTGCAACTATAAAGTTCACGATCTTTTCATAAAATCGTCGAAAGCATTGTAAACACCACCCGATCGTTGCTGTTCGTATTGAATGGCTTGCTGTTCTTTCCATTGTTTAGCCATCACTTTCAAAGTTGGGTCGGCATGTTTAAGAAACATTTTTGTGGTGGCGCAAAACCTCGGCTTGCGATGATCTTCCGGATCTTTAATGCGGTCTTTGGTACATCCGCCGTAACAATAGCGCAACCAACTGCATTGCCGACATTCGCGTGGCAAAACGGCTTTGGCCGCACCAAAAGTTTGTTGGGTTTTCGAGTTCAGCATATTGATGATCCGCTCATGCATGATATTCCCCAACTTCCATTTGGGTTCGACAAAAAAGTCGCAGCTATAAACATTCCCGTTGTGCTCAACCACCACATACGGGCCACATTCTTTCATCGAGGTGCATTCGGGCGCTTCCATCCCAACATACGAATGAAATACCGATTCGAAATGGCGGATAGAAGTGGTCGGAACACCATCAACAAAATCGGCCTGCCATAAATCGAACATCCGGATCAGGAAATTCCCGTAATCGACAGCCGAAACCGAGAATGGCGCAGCTTTGGTCGGATCGTTTTTATCTGTTTCAACAATCGGGATAAACTGCATAAATGTATACCCCAGGTTCTTGTAATAGGCGTACAATTCATCAGGAAACTGAACGGAGTAAGAAGTCAGGCAACACATGGCATTGGCCGCAACGCCTTCCTGCAAAAGCATCACGGCATTTTCCTCCACTCTTTTGTGGGTGCCTTTTTGTCCTTTATCGAAACGGTAACGATTGTGGATATGCTCCGGACCATCGAGTGAAATACCAACCAGCCAGTCGTATTCTTTCAGGAATGAAGCCCAGCTTTTGTCGAGCAACATCCCGTTGGTTTGCAAGCCGTTTCCGACCATTTGGTTGTGCCCGTATTTTTTCTCCAGTTCGATGGCGCGCTTGTAAAAATCGAGTCCCATCAAAGTAGGTTCGCCTCCCTGCCAGGCCAGCGATACACTTTCGCCCGACTGCTGCATCACCTGCCGGATTAGCTCTTCCTGAATTTCAGGGCTCATCCGATGAACAGGAGTTTGTTTAAACAACTCTGATTTCTCCAGATAAAAACAATAGCTACAATCCAGATTACAATCGGGGCCAGTGGGCTTGATCAGAACTGAATCCAAAGGACGATGTTTGGCCATGATCTGTTCTATATATGACTTTCAAAATGAAGTGAAATAAGCGACTCCACTTCAAACAAGCGGAGTCGCGATAAACCGTATTCTCATGAATCAAATTCGAAAAAGATAAGAATGTTCAAATAATCATGCTAATATTTTTCGAGTTGATTTTCGACCTGAACCACTCCAGCCTGATGTTTTTCCAGTATTTTTTTCATCTCTGCAATTACCTCCGGATGCTTGTTTGCAATATTATGGCTTTCAGATGGATCAATATTTATATTGAAAAGTAGTGGTGGGTCTTGAACTGTAACAATCTCACTACCATATTCAGGTTGGGTACAAAAGTGGGCTTTAAATTCACCTTTTCTGATAGCAAAAACCTGAGTGTCCCGATAATAAAAAACAACGTCCCGAGGATCTTTTCCTGTCCCAAACAATACCGGAGAAATGTCGAACCCATCATAGATTCTGTCGTTTGGAAGATTTGCATTAGCCAATTTCGAAAAAGTAGGTAACAAATCCATCGTAGTAGCCATATCCATTACAACACCGGGTTTTAGCTTGCCTGGCCACCTGAAGATCGCTGGTTCTCGCATTCCTCCTTCGTAAGTTCCACCTTTGCCACCTGTAAGCAAACCTGCACTTCCACCTTGTTCTTTAAACGTCAACCATGGTCCATTATCCGATGTAAAAATGACACATGTATTCTCATCTATTCCATTTTGCATTAGTGCGGCTAAGACTTCTCCCACACTCCAATCCAATTCTTCAATAACATCACCGTATCTACCCCGGAGACTTTTATTTTCAAAATCCTTGGACCGAAACAATGGAACATGTGGCATTGAATTGGCCAGATAAAGGAAGAAAGGTTTTTCCTTATTTTGTTTTATAAAATTTATGGCTTCCTGGGTATATCTTTTTGTAATGGTAGTTTGATCCGCAGGTCTTTCAATGATCTCTGAATTTCTCATTAGCGGAACATTAAAATAATCAACCTTTGGATTTGTTATATATTCCATATAATTCTTCGCCTCTTTTACATCCATATCATTACTATAAGGAATTCCAAAATAATAGTCAAAACCATGAGCATTTGGTGTTGATTCTGGAATAGTTCCTAAATGCCATTTTCCAATGCAAGCGGTTGCATATCCTGAATTTTTAAGAACCGAAGCAATGGTTATTTCATTTGCAGGAAGACCTCCCTTTGAATTAGGAAATAAAACCCGCTTTTTCTCACTGCACATTCCTGACCTGATGGGCAATCTTCCGGTTAATAACCCTGCTCTTGATGGAGTGCAAACTGGCGCGGCCACATAAAAGTTAGTCCACTTTTGTCCTTCGTAAGCCATCCTGTCCAGGTTGGGTGTTTTAATTGTTGGATGACCATAGACCCCAACATCTCCATAGCCCATATCATCAGCAAGGATAATTATAAAATTGGGCTTCGTAATCTTTGACTTTTCCGTTGCAATTGTTCTTATTGGGCTTGTAATTCCAATGGAAAGCAAGCCAGTCATTGCAATTAAACTTGCATTTAGATTTTTCATTTGTAAATTTATTAGTTTATGTTTTAAAAAGTCTTTTATTTGGCTTCAGGCTTTTCCCAGGGAATTGCCCCTGCCTTTCTGATGTGTTGTGATAAACCAAATTTCAGTTCCTTAAACTCTTCCAGATTTACATCCAGTGGCTTATTTTCCAACGGATCCACCTCAATGTTAAATAACTGAAAGGCTTCGAATGGTGTATTCTGCACCAATTTATAAGCGCCTTTACGTGCAGCATAATAACATAAACCGCCGTAAATACCCCCTTCCCGTCTCATGAAATAAACCATCCTGTTATCATTATCCTCTTTACTCTTTCCAAATATTCCAGGCATGAGGTTAATTCCATCTATTGTGTGAGTAACTGGCACCCCTGCAATCGAACAAAGAGTTGGAAATAAGTCCATGGTTAATGCAAATTGGTTTGAAATTCCTTTGGTAAGAGTTCCTTCCCAAACCATGCAGGTTGGTACTTTTATACCTCCTTCGTACATATCCTGTTTCCCACCTCTCAGATTTCCATTTGAGGCACCACTTGGCAAATGTCCTCCATTATCTGATGTAAACAGGATAACCGTATTTTCATATTGCCCTGATTTTTTTAATGCGTCTATCACCCGTCCAATATTGTAATCCAGGTGTTCGACAAGAGCCACATTCTTTGCCCGCTTCTCGGTAATATTTCCCTCACGCTTCTTTACTTTCTCCAACCATTCAGGGGGAGGCTGTATCGGGAAATGTGGTGCATTATAAGCCAGATATAAAAAGAAAGGTTTCTTTTCATCAGCTTTTTCATTTATGTATTCAATTGCCCATTCCGAAAAAATATCTGTTGCATGCCCCTGTGGATTAATTTCAGTTTGGTTTTTACGCATATAATTTATGCCTTCACGGAGATGCGTCCAGTAATCATCCATCATATCGCTCAGGAATCCATGAAAGAAATCGAATCCACGTTCATTGGGGAGATTGGGAGTTCCCAATCCTAAATTCCATTTGCCAATTATCGCTGTTTGGTAACCTGCTTTTTTCATCATATCTGGTAAGGTAACAGCAGATGGCAAAAGATATCCCCAATTGTCTGTATTATTACCACGAACAAGACCGGGTACGCCAACCATATCAGGATAACGTCCGGTCATCAAGCTAGCGCGAGTAGGTGAGCAAACAGTGCAACTGGCGTAAAAATTTGAAAGCCGAATACCTGTGTTGAAAAGCTGATCAACATTTGGAGTATGGATATCTTTTCCTCCCTGACATGAAAGGTCGCCATAACCCAAATCATCAGTTAATATGAAAAGAATGTTAGGCTTATCGCTTTTTGTAATTGCTGGAGAACCAAAAAGCGATAGGCCCCATAAAAATGAAGGAATTGTCAGAATCAATTTGTTTATCATGTTGACTATTATTTTGTATATACAGGTCGGAGCTCTTTTGTCAAAGTTGAGTCAAAAGAAACAGCCAGCCTTCGTAAATTTTTAACAATCTGCGGATTGGTCTCCGCAACATTTTTGGTTTCACCAACATCAGATGAAAGATCATAAAGCCATGGAAGTGGGGTTGATGGTCTGGTATCCAGCAAGCATTCCTTAACAGGTTGTTTGCCTGCCCACTTTTCACTCGGTTCAAGTAGATGAAGTTTCCATTTTCCCTTCCGTATTGCTGCAAGTTCGCCGTCGCGTCCGTAATAACAAAGGAACGAATAGGATGATTTTGCATTTTTATGGGTCATAAGCGGTAGCATATCCTTCCCATCTATTATTCGGTCAGAAGGTATTTTTGCGCCAGCGATATTGGCAAATGTTGGAAGAAAGTCCATCATTGTTGCCATTTCATTACAAACGCTACCTGCAGGTATTCGCCCTGGCCAGTGAACAATAAGTGGTTCCCTAAATCCAGCTTCCCAAGTACTTCCCTTCCCTCCGTGTAATGGTTGAGCTGCAACTCCAGATGGTCCGTTATCGGAAGTAAATATTACAATAGTATTCTCAAGGATTCCTGCATCTTTAAGTTCCTTCAATATTTCGCCACAACTCCAGTCAAGCTCCTCTGTCATGTCACGATATAAACCATATACACCTTCGTGCCTTCGAAATTCTTTTGATGCAAATAATGGAATATGTATCGCACTGTGTGCCATATATAAGAAGAATGGTTTTTCTTTATTTTTCCTGATAAACGAAATTGCTTCCTGTGTATAATTTAATGTTATCTGATCGTATTTGATTTCACTGTTTGTTTTTAGCAGGGTATCGTTTCGAAATAAATCAGAAATACCATGATTGGGTCCGGGCATTCCGTAATAATAGTCGAATCCTTGTGCATTTGGCATTACTTCAGGCAATAACCCAAGGTGCCATTTCCCAATACAGCCGGTAATATAACCTTTCGATTTTAACAGTTCTGCAATTGTTATTTCGCTCGGATTTAATCCATTATGCGTATTGGGCGGAAGTACCGCAACATGCAATCCAACCCGTTTGGGATAACATCCGGTCATTAAGCTGGCTCTACTCGGTGTGCAAACACAAGCCGGCGCATAAAAATCGGTGAATCGCACTCCTTCACTTGCCATTCTATCCAAATTTGGAGTTTTGATCTCTTTTGCCCCATAGCAACTCAAATCTGCATACCCTAAATCATCAGCAAGAATAAAAACGATATTTGGCTTTTCCGTTGCCAACACCTCACTGTTTAGAGATAAAATCGATGCGGAACTAATACATAACAAAGTAGCACCAAACTTAGATCCGTGAAAATATCCGTTTAAAGCATTAAAACTAGCTAAATGGATCATAGTGTAATATTTTGATTGGTTAGATCAGTAATCCACCACTTACGTGGTGGATTGTTTGATCCAAAAAAAATTAGGTCGTCATACAATTATTTCAGAAGGTATATTTATACGTAAATTACAATCTTGTTTTTACTACCACCCTGGATTTTGTGTAAGTTTTTTATTCAGTGCAACTTCACTATCGGGTATTGGCAACAAATTGTAATACTCTAAATATCCATTTGGGAATTTAGTTTCTATTAAACTACCGGTATGATCTTTAATTTGAACAGGATATATATCTCTACCAATTTTCCATCTTTTGATATCAGACCAATAAAGACCTTCCAATGCAAATTCGATTCGTCGTTCATGCCTTAATTTTTCACGTGCAACATCGCGAGATAAGCCCATTGGCAAAGCTGGCATTTTCACATCATTCCGCTCTGTTCTAATCCGGTTAATTAATGTAATTGCATCGTTTACATTTCCATTGGTTTCGATTAGGGCCTCAGCTTTCGATAATATAACATCGGCATACCTCAATACAATATTATTTAATGATGACTGACCTGATGGTGGTAAATCAGTAATTGGATCAATACGGTATTTTCTTGTGCTTAAGTGTTTAAGCCTATTCCCCGGATGGTTAAATGCTCCACCTGGATACAAGTAGTTGGGGAAACGATATCCTAAAATATAATCGCCAGGAGTTACGATTGTAAACTTAAGTCGCGGGTCACGATTTACATACAGATTCGTTGGATCAACTGGAGATCCATCAATTGTTTCATAAGCGGCTACCAAATTATCGGTAGGCACATAGCGACTTCCACGAGTGAAGCTCCCAGTACCGGTACCACAGTACTGGTCGACAAATGAACCCTGAGAATTCTCTCCTGCCATGTACTGAATATCAAAAAGAACTTCCTTATTGTTTTCGTTTGCCAGTTTAAAAAGTCCCTCGTAGCTAGGAAATAATGCATATTTATTTAACGCGTCAATCTGAGTGCACATTTCCAGTACTTTATCGTACTTACCCATATATAAATAAGCCCTCATTTTTAATCCTAATGCTGCACCTTTCGTTGCCCTACCAACCTGTGGCGCATCAACTTTAAGTTTTGAAATAGCTACGTCATAATCAGAAATTGCCTGTGTCCAGGTTTCATCTGCCGAGGATCTGCTAATATTTCTGGCCTCATCCACTGTTAGCTGTGTATTAACTAACGGTACTCCACCGTAAGTTTCAACCAGCACGGAATAGGCGAGTCCACGTAAAAAATGAGCTTCTCCATCGTAAATTGCCTTTGAATCATCACTTAACGACACTTGCTCAAGAGCTTTCATTAAATAATTCGCCCTGAAGATGATACTATAACACCTTGTCCAACGGAAAGTAACAATTTGTACATCGCTCGAAGATAAACTGCCATTTCCAATTTTGTCAATGCTTAAACCACCCCAATTAAAAGCATTAGGAGTTGCCCCATCTGTTACACCAAAACCAAACAATCCCTGATCATAAACTGAAGTTTCACGTAGAAGTCCATAAACCCCATTTAGTAATAATTTGATATCCTTTTCATCCTGAGGAAAATTAGCTGAAGTAATTTTATCTTCAGGAAAGAAATTTAAGAATTTATCAGCACATCCGCTTGAAGACAAAAGCAGGATAAACATTAAAGTGTATGTTAAAATATTTCGACGTTTCATAGTTTTAAAAATTAAGATTGACACCAAATGAAATTATTCTTGGAACGGGATAAAGATTATTTCCTGAATCAAAAGTGTTCCGCTCAGGATCGTATCCTTCATAATCTTTATTTACAATAGAGAAAACATTTTGAGCATTTGCGTAAATATAAATTTTCTGAACTCCTAGCTTTGAGACTAAACTTATGGGACAAGCATATCCGAGTTGCACATTTTTCAATTTCACAAAAGACAAATCATGCACCCAAAAAGAGTTCTCTGAATTATCCCACGTATTATCATATTTTAGACTTGGCACATTTGTATTCGTATTCTGTAGTGTCCAGGCATTTCTCCATTTAGTTGAAATAACTCTGTTTTCCCAAGCTAAATGTGTAAAATTATTTTGTGTATAAGCATGTACACCAGCAATCCCCTGGAATAATAAACTTAAATCAAATCCTTTATATTTGAAGCTAGGTGTTATTCCGAATGTGAATTTTGGGATAGTATTTCCCAAGCCTTGTTTATCCTCATAACCTAATTTTCCATCATTATTTACATCTTCAAACTTCAGGTTTCCAGCCTTTGGCTTATAACTATTTGCATGCATATGATCTAGTGCTTCCTGATCTGTTTGGTATATTCCGATTGCTTTATAGCCATATAAACTTTTGTATGAGTACTTTTCTCTTATCAAGTACAACTGATCAGGTGAATTTCCATTGAATTTGGTAACTTCATTATTAATATAAGTCATGTTAACGCTTATGTTATATCCAAGTTTATTTCTATCAATCACCTGATTGTCATAATTCAGATCTAACTCAATTCCAGTATTCAACATTTCACCAACATTTTCATAGGGCGCCTGAATCTCGCCCAAAATAAGCGGTATAGGCAATTGGACTATAATGTTTGACGTATTCTTCCTAAAGTAATCAGCCACAATATTAACTTTGCCATTGAATAAACCTATGTCCATTCCAAAATCAAGTGTTGCAGTTGTCTCCCAAGAAATGTTATTGTCAATTAATGAGGTTACCGCTGCACCAGGAGAAAAAGTTCCACCATTACTATAGCTTAAACTATTATTTTGATCTATTACTGTAAGGTAAGGCCAATAGCCAGTAATACTTTGGTTGCCCAATTGTCCCCAAGAAGCGCGTAGTTTAAGATTTGTAAAAAGATTTAGGTTTTTAACGACATTTTCATCACCAAGTCTCCATCCGGCAGAAAATCCTGGAAACATTCCCCATCTTGAACCTTTTTGGAATCGTGACGAGGCATCAGCTCTTAGGTTTGCTTCAAACAAATATTTATCTGAATATGAATAGTTTACACGTCCAAAATAGGAGAACATTTTTAGTCCAACCATATTACCATTCCCTTGTATTCCAGAAGTTCCAGCATCTACTTGAGTTAAACCCTCTTTGGGAGGACTCGTTCTGCGCGCATACAAATTTTTAATAACATTGCTTTCCAATTGCATACCCGCAATAGCAGAGAAATCATGAACATTAGCAAATTTCTTATTGTAATTAAGCGTTGTAAACAGGTTATTGTCGAGGGAATAGATTTGGTTTCTGTTCATTTCTATACCTTCCCTGTTATAATTCTTGGTTATAGTTTGAACTCCGGTGTCTGTATATCCATAAACACTTTGATTATATTTGTCCATCATATTCCAATTACCGGTAGATGCAAATGTGGTTTTTAGCAATAAATCATCACTGAATTTTACTTCTGCTGATGTATTTATAGAGACAAAATTCTCTTCTGTTGTCGTTTTACCGTTTGCAGCATCAATCAATGGGTTCCGGTTGTCATACAAAAGACTACCTTTATCGTCGATCGCCTGGACAGAACCGAAACGTCCGTCTTGGGTATTAGGAGCAATATAGGGTGCTGCCCCACTTAACATTTCAAAAACACGCCCTAAAGAACCATAGGTAACATCAGCATAAGGCTCTTCTGAAACTCTTCTCGAATAATTTAAACGGCCACTTACTTTTAACCAACTATTTATTTTGGTTTCCAAGTTAGCTCTTATCCCATATCTTTCAGTATTGGTATTTGGAACCATTCCGTCCTGATTCAGATAATTAAAGGAAAGAAACGAGGAAGTCTGTTGAGAACCACCACGAATCGAAACATTGTGTTCCTGGATTAATGCAGGCTTAAACAATTCATCAAACCAATCGGTATTTGGGTACTTATATTTATCAGAACCATTCTCAAATGCAGAAATTACATTGTCTGGGAAAACCGGGCTTGAACCGCCATTAACCAATGCAAGATTTGATAATTTCATCGATTCGGCGCTGTTGTTAATCAAATCATATCTTCTTCCCAACGATTGAACTCCAATATAAGAAGAAAGATTTACTTCCAATTTTTCATTATTCTTACCCTGTTTTGTTGTTATCAAAATAACACCATTTGCGGCTTTCGAACCATATATCGCTGCACTGGCTGCGTCCTTTAAAACTGACATGCTCTCAATATCATTTGGGTTCAACTGCTCAAAGGAGCCTTCAACCCCATCAATGATCACAAGTGGGTTCGAATTATTCATTGTTCCCCAACCCCTTACTCGCAACTGTGCACCGTCACTTCCCGGCTTTCCAGAATTCTGACTTACCCAAACTCCTGAGACTTTTCCTCCAAGTGCTTGTGTTCCATTTGTAATAGGACGATTATCTAATTCATCTCCAAATTTCACTGATGAAATTGAACCTGTCAGATTAACCTTCTTCTGAACACCATAACCAACAGCAACAACTTCCTCAATACCAATGGTTTCATCAATCAAAACAGCATTAATTGTTGTTTGGCTACCAACGGCAAACTCCTGTGTTTTCATTCCCACAAATGAGAATTGCAAGGTAGAATTTTCTGATACTTTGGAAAGCGTATAATTTCCCTCAGCATCGGTAATCGTTCCATTAGTTGTTCCTTTCACAGTAACAGAAACTCCAGGCAATCCTCCTCCAGTAGAGTCGGTTATTTTACCGGTGACCGTTTTTTGTTGTTGACTATTATTTTCATTTTCAGTCTCTGATTTCGGAACAATCATAATCAGCTTTCCTTTAATGGTGTATGAAAGGTTTACCGATTTTAGAATCTGATCAAGAATCTCGTTGACAGAAGCATCTTGATAGTCACCTGTTATTTCTTTCGAATCCTTTATCAGCTCATTCTTATAAAAAATTGAGAACTCGGAGTTCGCTTCAATTTTACTAAAAACACTTTCCAGCGTTTCTTTCTCAAACTTCAGGCTTAACCGGGTTTGAGCATACGAAATGGCGGATACTTGAAGGAGAGCCACAAAAAACAACAAAGTTGTTAGTTTCATAATTTTAAGCATTTGTCTAAGCGCAGGGCATCGCCGATGCCTTTGCTTCGGATCGTTTTTTTTCATAGTTTTACTTCGATTTAAATGAATATTTATTTCAATTTACCCGACGTCAGATGAGTGGCCGCTCAGCTGACGTCTTTTTTGTAATCCAATCTATTTTGAAAACAAATTAAAATCATTATAAAATGATGAAAATTTATTTGGCATAATAATTTAAAATCATTATTAATAGGAATATTTTCTATTGCGAAAATGCTAATTATGCTTTTCAGTCTATATACCCCCTTAACGATATATTAAATCCCTTCAAATAGGTAGATAACGATTACATTGTCATTTTTGACTAGTCCCTACAGCTATATTAATTTGTCGCAATTCGGTTTTCTTATACTGAATTGGTGTATAAACCTTTATTGCATCGAGTACCTGCCAGATAGTTTCCTCGTTTTTAAATGTTCCGGTAAAATTCACTTCACGTCCTGTGTTATTTTCAAGAGTGATATCTACATCATACCAGTTTTCCAGTCGCTTCATTAATTCCGACAACGGAATATCTTTGAAATTAAACTTATTATGGATCCACGATGATGACTGTGAAGCATTTACTTCCGAAATCTGCGTACAATGGTTTTTCAAAACCAAGGCCTGTCCGGGCTTTAAAACCTGTTCTTTTCCATCCATATCCACATTTACCTTTCCTTCAATCAAGGTAATTTCCTTTCGTCCAAACTCGTCATAAGCCATCACGTTAAAGGTTGTTCCCAAAACCTTAATGTCGCATTCATTAGTTCTGACAACAAACGGAGCATTTGCATTATGGGCAACCTTAAAAAAAGCTTCTCCTTTTAATTCAACCTGACGGTGGGTCGACGAAAATGAGTTATATACCAATCTGGAGTTGGCGTTCAGCCAGACTTCTGAACCATCAGGCAATTTCACCATCGATTTTTCTCCCCTTGGAGTTTCGAAAAACAAGCTGTTCAGTTGATTTTATTGCTGGAGAAAACAGGTAAGTAACTGTGCCGCCTAGCAAAAGTCCAAAAATTAGAATTGCAGCAACCGATGCCACCCGAACCCAAAGCTGACGAATATTAGGCTCCTTCGGTTTACTCAAATCTTTCTGATTGATTTTATACTGTAAGCGGGATAGGTTTTGGGTACCTAGTTCATCATCCAATTCGGGTTGACTCTCCCAAGCTAATTTTGCTTTTTCGAAATATTCACGATACGATTCATCCTGAAGTGAATCAGTTAACAATTCGTATTCTGAGTCAGACAATTGACCTCGGAAATAGCGATAAATAATATTTTGAAATTGTTGATAATCCATGATGGTTATTTAAGCCTTTGCCTATATAACTGCAGAGGGTATAGTTTACCCATCATAGGAATGCAAATATTTTCAGATTTTTTCAGCTACGAAGGCACAAAGACAAAAAAGATTAATCCATTCTTGAAAGAATCTTATGGCACTAATTCTAAATGATCATGAATCGAACAAATGAATTGAAAATGGCTAAATGAGAGTTAGTCCTTTTATACTTGGAGTCTACGTGGCATTTATATTTTTGTTTTAAAACTCCAGGCTCTTTAAAACAAGAATAACTAGTGCTAAAGGAAGTTCATCGGAGAAATTTTCGCGAAAGGATTTCATGGCTCGGCTGATGTGCCGTTCCACATTTTTAATGTTAATATTTAGTCTTTCAGCAATTTCTTTATTTTTCAGGCCGTTCATCCGGCTTAGTATAAAGACTTCGCGACAACGATCGGGCAAACTATGAATGGTTTTTTCGATTTTCAGTTTCAGCTCCTGTTCTATCAGCACATACGGTTCATTGCCAATGAAATCTATGCGGTATAATTCTTCATATTTCGATGAGATTTGAATCTGCTGCATCCGGTTATTTACCACCTTCAGGTGCTTGATGTAATCGATACAACGGTTTCGAACCAGTCGGAAAAGGTAAGCTTCCAGGTTGATACGTTCAATCTCAGCCTTTTTCTCCCCAAACTTTCACAAATACATCCTGAACAATATCCTGAGAAATCACGTCATCTTTAACGACGTTTCTGGCAAAATCGTTCAGGCGGGGAAAATAAATGGAAAACAGCATTTCCAAAGCTTTCTGATCACCGAGTTTGATCTTATCAAAAAGTTCATCTGCTTTTCGTTTGCAAATATCTTCTCGCTTTTCTGTCACCATTAAGGATATTATCTCTTTAAATATTTATATTCAAAACTAATATTTTTTGATGTAAATCCATGTGCTCAATGTATTTGCATTGAATTATGCGTTCTTGTCAGCCAACAATTATTTATTATCAGGTTTTTAACCATCAAAATGATAAATTCTCTTAACCATATACTTAGGGACACAAGGGCAAATGACAAGGCTGAATTGACCGTTTTATTCCAGTCAAATATTCGACTTGTTGTGGTATATTAGTATGCTTTATTCGGAATGGCGTTTTCCATACCACACCTACTGTTTTCAAAATACAAATCCTCTGCCTGATTCTTTTCATCACCAAGATTAAGCCCAATTTGGTATCCATCTTTTTCAATTCCGCCCTGACTTATAATTTTTGTGATCCCAAGAAAAACCGTATTCTGCAATCTGCATTTTCATTCCACGCTGTCAACGTAGTTAATGCGTATTACAACCTTATGTATAGAGCAAATCTCCAGAAAGTTTTTGATGTTGTTTCTTCAGAAATCGATTTCCAAAACCGTATAATTCTCCTCGTTATAGGTGTGTTGAAAAATCCAGAAAATATCGTGAAAGATGAGAAATCACATTCTTTCCGTGTAAAAAAAGCTTGTTTACGCAGTTTTTTTTGAAGCTTTGAAATTATCAAAATCAGTGTCGTATTATAGTAGAGTGTTGTTTTTTGAGGGGTACTGATTTCAGTTGGGAAAGGCCTGTTTTAGCCTACCCCGAAGCGCGGAATAAAAAAATAAAAATTTACGTACCAATTTAAGTAATTATGTACGTAAATACACAATCTTTTATTGGAATTTAATTGACCATCCCCCATTCTTGTGAATTTAATCAAATAAGAAATCTCCATTCTTATAAGTAGGCATCCTATGTTTTACTTCAATCAAGATTAATGAAGTAGTCTAAATTTGCAAGTAAAATATCTATACAAACTCATTGAATCGATCTAAAAAATCAGTGTCGTATTATATATGTGACTTCGAAATAAAAGAACAATTTATGCCATGAAAACTCGGTCAAATTCACTTTGAAAAATAGACATATTTGTGGCTCATATTTGCTCTTATATCCTATCTGAAGAATTTACTTACCAAGGTACATGAAAACCATATAAGGTAAAAACTGCCCACCATTCCTAACTACATTGTGAAATCCTTCGATCAAATGAATGCGCCTAAATATCAATGAAGCCTAACGGTTGCTTCAAGAATGAAATTCCAATTCATAAATGACTGCAAAAAGACTTGGTCTTTATAAATCAAATCGCTTAAATGATGAGCGCTGCGATTTGAACGTACAATCGTACCAAAAGAAACAGCAACTTGTCCGCACTAAACAATGTTGCCTTATATTGCGATTACAGCAGCAAGGATCGGTTGACCTAAGTGATGTAGCCATTTCTGTAACCGCTTGGCAAAGGAGCGTAAAAGTGCTCAAAACGGAGTTTGTGGATATAGAAAGCATCTTCTCAATTTACCATTTCATTTTTATTTTTGGAAGTATCAATCCATTCAAGCATCGAAGAGCCCAGGGGTATATTTCCCCTTTTGAAAATTAACCCAAAACATTCATAGTACCATTACATCCGCTCAACACAAACAATTTTTGCGATACATTTAACGCGCCAACCCCGACAATCATAATTGTTATCTTTCCCTAAAAAAAGTGACAGTATTTGCTCATGGTGTAAATTCCGGTCAAAGTGACCACCCTGTGCCGATTCAAATTGACCATGCGTTGCCGATTTAAATTGACCACCTAAAAATGCCATCTAAAAGCTACCTTTTTTTCATGCCGTAATTCATATTCAAAATTGTAAAAATTATTCCTTGTTGATACTTTTTTTCTTTCTCATTGATTCTCCATGTAATTCGATGCGGTGAGCCTGATGAATCAGCCTGTCTAATACCGCATCAGCAATGGTTTTTTCTCCAATAATATCATACCATCCCTGAACCGGTATTTGTGAAGTAACGATTATAGAACCCTTATTGTGTCTGTCTTCAATGATTTCCAACAGCGTTATCCTGTTCTGACTGTCGAGTGCCTGGAGTCCAAAATCATCGAGTATAATAACATCTTGCCTTTCGATTTTCGCTAGTTCCTTCAAGTATGAGCCATCGGCTTTTGCCATTTTTAACTTGGAAAACAGCTTCGATGTATTGAAGTAATTTACCCGGTATCCCTGGATACATGCCTGATAACCCAGTGCCGTTGCCAAATAACTTTTACCCACACCAGTACTTCCTGTGATTAAAACGTTCTCGTTCTTCTCTACGAACTCACACTCTCCAAGTCGTAAAATGAGGTTGCGTTCCAAGTTCCGTGATTGATCAAAAGTGATGCTTTCGATGTTTGATTTGTAATGGAACTTGGCATTTCTAATTAGTCTCTCTATTTTTCGGTTGTGGCGCTCGTCCCATTCGGCATCAATAATCATGGACACAAACTGATCGATGGTGTAATGGTCTGTTTTCCCGGTTTCGACTGCAGTTTTAAATGCACCATGCATTCCGGAAAGCTTCATTTGTCTCATTTTCGTTAACGTTGATTCATTCATAATAATTTGATTTTAAGTTTATTTGTAATAGTTTTTCCCTCGTATGTTGTTGTGTTCGGGCAATTCCGGATCTTCTGTTGTCTCATCCTTAATCATATCCAGGTTGTTTTCAAGGATGTTTTGTATGGCTTTAAAACTATAGGTTCCAAAGTCAAGAGCACGTTTGCAGGCATTGATAAGTCTTTGTTTGCCAACCTTCTTTTCAAACGAAAGTATTCCCATACAACTTTTAAACGCCTGCTCAGGATGGTTTCGGCTTTCAATGATTTTAAAGATATATTCCCCGGCAACCGGGTCGATACTGTTTGCCCAATTGATAAACCGGGGAGCAGTCCAATCGGTTACAAATTGATGGGTGCTCGCTAAATGTTCGGGTGTGGTTGTGTAGCTGTAAAGTGCGTAGTCCCGGGGATGGGTAGCCAACCGATTGTATTTAAAGTAAATCTCGACCGTTGTTCTGGTGTACATCACCTTCACCTTTTTGCGGATGTATTGATACGGCACGCTATAAAAATGTTTGTCACAACTAAGCTGCACATGACCATTTTGCATGACCGTTGCCTGCGCCTGATACTTGATCTCAAAGCGTTGGATGGGCAGTGGCGACAGTTTGTCCTTCTCGATGTCATTGTATAGCTCAAAACGTGTGTATGGACGGCCGGTGAGCTTTCTGTTGTTGTGTGCATCCAACAGGTCGCCAACGCGATCGTTCAGTTCCGCGATGGAGAAAAACGTTTCGTCCTTCAGTGCAGCATAAATCCTGCGGTATAATATTTTAACAGCACCTTCAACTAATGATTTGTCCCGTGGTTTATAAGCTCTGGCGGGTAGAATAGTGGTTTCGTAATGTTCTGCCAGATCTACCAGTGTTTCGTTGATGGTGGGCTCAAAACGGCTGCTTTTTATCACCGCTGACTTTAGATTGTCCGGAACTATGGCTGCCGGAACGCCTTCAAAAAAACGCATGGCATTTTCTACCGATACAACAAAATCTTCCTTCTTTTGGCTGGGCGTGGCTTCTGCATAGGTATATTGGCTTGCTCCTAAAACAGCAACAAAAAATTCTACTTCACTTACCTCTCCTGTATCTTTTTCAACCACAGATAGCTTCTTGCCTGCATAATCAACAAACATCTTGTCGCCTGCCTTGTGGTTCATGTGCATCACCGGGTTTACCTTCTGGCTCCACAGTTTGTAATACTCCCGGAACTGAGAGCTTTGATAACCCCCGGGATATTTTTTAATGTACTCTTCCCACATACACTGGCCCGTGACGCCAACCCGTTTGAGCTCCCGTTCCATATGAGGGAAAAACTCATATAGCTTTTGTAATCGAGGGCTAATGGACTCTTCCGGAGGGTGTGAAAACAACGTTTCCAACTCAAGGTCAGTCCTTTGATTGATCTCTTCAATGGTCAACCCCTGAACTTCAAAAAGGGAAATATACTTCTTTACTGTATTTCTTGATAAGGATAAATATTGGCTTATAAACAGCTTACTTTTCCCGCTGCAATGCAACTTAATCGCTTTTCTAATTTTACTCATGTCCGTTAATTTATTTGCCATAATCCGTTCCTTTTTTGAACGAAAGTATGGGTAACGACATGAAAAAAAGTAACTGATTTTAGGTGGTCAGTTTCCTCCGGAAACAGTGGTCAATTTGCTCCGGAATCTAGTGGTCAGTTTGCCCCGGAAATGGTGGTCAATTTAAACTGGAATCAGGTGGTCAATTTCACCGTTTTTTCCACTACTTACAATGAAACACTAAACCTGTAAATGCTTTGTGTTTGGTAAGTTTCTCCCGGGTTCAGGATAATCGACGGGAAGTTGGTGTTGTTTGGTGAATCCGGAAAATGCTGTGTTTCCAAGGCAATCGATTCTCGGAATTTGTAAGTTTTCCCGCTTTTGCCGGTATCAGCGCCATCCATAAAGTTTCCACCATAAAACTGCAAAGCAGGTTCTTGGGTGAAAATTTCCATTTTGCGTCCGCTAACCGGTTCAATAACGGTGGCGGCGAGCGACATTTCTCCCACTGCAGGTTTGTTCAACGCGAAGTTGTGATCGTAACCCAATCCGTTTTTTAATTGTACGTTTTCAGCTTGTTGTGCCAAATCGGATCCGATGGCTTTCCCTGCCCTGAAATCGAAAGGAGTTCCCTCAACCGGTTCGTTTCCGGCCAATGGAATCAGGGTTGAATCCACAGCTGTATAAGCATCAGCATTGATGGTCAATATGTGATTATTGATGGTTCCGTTTGCTTCGCCGGCCAGGTTCCAGAAAGCGTGGTTGGTGAGGTTAACCGGGGTGCTTTTGTCGGTGGTGGCTTTATAGCTCATCACCACTTCGTTTTTCGAACTCAGTAAATACTCAACTTCAACATTCAGGTTTCCGGGATATCCCATTTCGCCGTCTTTCGACAGGTAAGTCAACACAATCGATGAATCATTGGCAGCTTTTACATCCCAGATTACATTGTGAAATCCGCCCGGACCGCCATGCAGGTGGTTGACTCCGTTGTTACACGGAAGCGTATATTCCTGTCCGTCGAGGGTGAATTTTCCTTTGGCAATACGGTTTCCAACGCGGCCAATCAACGCGCCGTGGAACACTTCTTTGGCTTTCAAGTAGCCGTCGATACTGCTGAATCCAAGTACGATGTCACCCATTTTTCCGGCTTTATCTGGCGTGCAAAGGCCAACGATTCGTCCTCCGTAGTTGGTAATGGCTGCCTGAATATTCCCATTTTTCAGGAAATATAGGTTGGTGGTTTTTCCATTTATGGTCTTTTGGAAATCTTCAGCTTTCAGGGTGAAGCAGTTTTCAGGTTTGGCCTGAGGTTTTGGCGAGCAGCTGCTAACAGCAACAGCCGCACCTAAAACCATCGAAAATAAACAAATCCGCTTCATCATTATTTTGTTAGGGTTAAACTCTTAATTAAATCAACTTCCTCTTGTTTGTATGGAGTTCCATCCGGATGGAAAATTTCGTGGAACCAAAGTTTAGGTTCCGATCCGTCGGCGATAGGTTCGTCCCAGGCATATTTAGTGTTTGATTTTCCGGCAACCAATCCCCAATTGATGGCGCCAATGTTTTGAGCTTTCAGCATAGGCATAATGTTGGTGAACAGGCTGTTGTTTCGGCGTGCCATGTATTCGGTACAAACCATCGGGCGGTTGTATTTTTTCAGGGTATCGATCGCGGCTTGGTGTTTTTCCGGACTTTCGTAATTGTGATACGTGATGATGTCCGAATTTTCAACCTGAAACTTGTTCAAATCAGATAAAGCCAAACTCCAGACTCCGGAAGAAAGTGGTTGAGATGGACGAACTTCCCATCCCCATTCGAATACTTTTTTCAGCAGTGGAAGCGATTTGTTGCCGTAGCCAGAGTTGCCGGGCTCGTTGTACAAATCCCAGATGGCAATGCGCTTGTCGTCTTTAAAGGTGGTAAGCACATCTTTCACGTAAGCTTCCAAAGTTTTAATCAGCGTGGTGTCGGTGTAAAGCAATTCGCCCGGGTCACGCACCCAGCCCGAGTTGTGAACGCCAACTTTCGGTTCCGGCTGTTTGCCGGCCTTATACGTTGGATTCCAGCAGTCGTCGAAAATACAGAAGACGGTTTTAATGCCGTGTTTACTGGCAATGGTCAGGTAAGTATTCATGCGGCTTTTGAATCCTTCCTTGTCCACTTCCCAGGCCACGTGGTGCAGGTACACTCTCATCACATTCATCCCGATTCCTTGTGCCCAGCCGAGTTCACGGTTGATGGTTGTGGTGTCGAACGACTCTGCCTGCCAGGTTTCCAGCTGGTTGATGGCTGTACTTGGATTGAAATTACTTCCGCGAAGCCAACCGTTTTCTTTGCTCCATTGCTGGGCTTGTTCGTCGGTCCAGCGGGTGGATACCGGTTCAGCCTTTTCAGTTTTTTTAGGTGCGTTTTGGCAACTTGCAAAAAGAAAAGTACTTGCAAAGGCCAGAATAAATAGGTGTTTTCTCATTGGATTTATTTTATTGGTTCCTTAAATCTTTAATGAATCGGGAATTCCGAAATTCGCAAAGTGGTGCAACCATAGGGAATTAATGTAACCTCTTCTTCCAATTTCTCAACAGTTCGGGCAGGCGATGAAGTTACCGGAAGCTTTCCGGTTGAGCCTCTTTCCAATTGCCAGATCGGAAGACGATTTGCTTTTATTTTTACTGCGATTGGAGCATTCTCCAGATTCCAAGGATTGAGCGAAATCTGCTCTTTCACTTCGGCTTTCAGCTTATTGTTGTCAATTTCACTTTTCTGAAGAGCATAATTCCATGGTGATTTGGGTAACACTTCCCAAAAAGTATCATCATAGCCTTTCTGGGTTATTTCGCGCCACTGTTCTTCGATACGTAAAGCATATACCAGCGGGCCACGTTCAATTCCAAGCGAGTTTTCGTACCAATTACTGTAACGGAAGTCCATTGGCAGGTTCAGTTCAACTACATCTCCGGATGACCATTCCCTGTCGATTACGGCAATATTATTGCTGATGGTTGTAGCAACAACCTTTCCGTTAATGGTGATTGACGGATTTTTGCACCATTCAGGAATGCGCAAATGGAACGGAAACTTCACGGTTTTTCGGGTCTGGAAGGTGAACTGGATATTTTCCTTAAATGGGTAATCCGTTTTTTCTAAAATACTTACTTCTTCGCCATTTGCAACTTTTGCCGTTACTTCTGATGGGCCATACACCAATGCTGCAATACCATTTCCGATTGTAGCATACCAAAGATTTTGGACGAATTTTGGCCATCCCTGGTGCATATTGGTCACACAACAGGGATAACCACTGGTGGTTCCAAAACAAATACGTGCATTTTTATCGTCCATAAAATTGCGTTCAACATCGGTAATCATTACCTGATTTGGTTGTTGAAAATATTGTTTGCGCATATAATCATCAGTACTTTGAGTTGGGAGCACATTGTAAGCTATTTTCTCCAGATAATCAGCGTAATAAACGTCTCCTGTTACCGGTAAAATACTCTCAAAACAATACATCATTTCGACAGCCGAGCAAAGCTCAGAGCCCTGAGTTGGATCATTTCCATGTAAATGTTCATCGCCACCATACATGCCATTCACAAATCCATGGCAATCTTTCAGCGCCGACAATCCTTTTTTAACTGCATCAAGATATTTTTGCTCCGGATGTTGCTGATAGTAAATGATTGGTTCTTTTAATCCTTGAGCAACATTTACACAATGCAGTCTAGGCAGGGGGTTTAATGTTCGGATTACATTTCCTGAGTATATTTCAGTCCAGTCGAATGTTTGTTTGTGAATGATTTCGGCCAGGTCGAGTAAGAAATTCTCTTTGGTAATGTTGTACAGCCAATAGACAACAGCTAAATTGTCACCTCCACGCTGTTCTGCCCAAAAAGTGATAAAGCCAAGATTTTTCTCAGGCAGAGTTTTTAATTGGTATTTGAAATAGTTGGTCATCAATTTGAGCACACGTTCATCTTTTGTTGCAGTATAGTATTGTTGCAATACTTTCAACATAACCATTTTAGGCCACCAATCTTCGCGCATATTCTGTTGTGTTCCGGGAATCTGTTTATATCCTTCAGGAAGAGGATTGGGTCCAAAATAGCCATCTTCCCTTTGATTCTTAATACTCCATTCAATCCATTTCTGCGCTTTTGCTTTAAGACCGGCATCGTCGAGAATATAGGCCAATGGCACTAATCCGTCAATCCAATAAGGGCCACGTTCCCAGCCATCACCTGTACCCCCCAGCCATCCATTGTTGTCGCCACAAACTACATTGTAAATGCTGTCCAGATGTCCGGCAAGCCCATCACGCTGCAATTCGAGCATTTTCAGTAACATCCCTTTGGGCCTAATTGCGCCCAGAGGCAAGGCTGTGTATGGCTGTGCCAAAAGCGGAGCTTGATTGGTAATGTAATACGAATTTCGTTTTTCCTTTTCCTTCGCAAACGAAGTGTTCAGCAAAAAGGCAATAGCCAATGCTATTAAAATTAATTTTTTCATAATCAACTTATTAGTAATTTATATTTAACTGATTGTTTGTCTTTTTTCAATTGAAACAGATACCATTATTTAATTACCGGGAATGCAGAAATTCTCAATTTAGTGCATCCGTAAGGGATTAATGTGACCGTTTCGGTTTCTCCAGCTTCACCCTTATAAAATCCATAACGTGAAGTTACAGGTTGGTATGGAACACCTCTTACCAATGTCCAATCGTGGATTTTACGGGCATTGACCTGAATTTCGATTGGTGCATTTGCTTGGTTCCAATAAAATTTTCTCGTTACTGATTTGTCAATAACAGTACTGTTTTTTAATGGGTCGGTAATCACATTGCTTACAATACCGTAATTCCATGGAGTTGTCGGCGATATATCGAAGTATTCACCCTTTTCCTTATCGACCTTCTTTTCCCATTTTTCGCCAATCTTTAATGCATAAACTAATGGACCGCGCTCAATAGCACGCGAGTTTTTCCCCCAATTACTTGTAAAAACCTGCATTGGGAATTCCAACGTAAGCTTATCATTGTTTTTCCATTCGCGTTCAATTCTTACGACTTGATTGCCTTTTTCCGTTTGCAACTTTATCCCATTCAGTGAGATAGTAGCCTCGGTACACCATTTTGGTATTCGCAAGGAGATTGGAAAAGTGTCCTTTTCTGGAATGGTGATGGTCATATTGATCGTGCTTCCGAATGGATAATTTGTTTCCTCATTGATTGAAACAGTATTTCCTTTGCCTACTTTGGCTGTTACTTTTCCGGGGCCATATACCAAAGCGGCAAGACCATTGTCAGGGGTTGCGTACCACAGATGCGAAACGTACTTTACCCAACCCTGGTGCATATTGGTTAAGCAGCAATACCATCCGGTTCGGGCACCAAAGACATTGCTTAACCGTTCGCAATAAGAAAAATCGTACTCTCCACCTGTTACCATTACCTGATTGGGCATCTGAAGATACTGTCGCATAGTATAATCATCGGTGGTTTGAGCCGGAAGGGCATTAAATGTCATTCGTTCCAAAGCATCCATATAGGTATTGTCGCCAGTAATTGCTATAGCTTGTTCGAGTGAAAACATTGTCTCCACTATGGCACAAAGCTCTGTTGCCTGCGTTGGGGCATTGCCATGTAAGTCTTCATCGCCGGAAAAAATACCGTTTGGAAGTCCGTGAAGTAACATTAAATCGCTAAACCCTGTTTTCAAGGCTGCCAGGTATTTGGGGTCTCCCTGTGACTGATAATATATTACTGGTGTTTTGAGCCCCATTGCCACATTCACACCATGGCGACTCATCCAGTTTTCGGCATTTTGCTGTGCAGCTGCATTCATTACCCAGTTGCGATTTCCAAGCCAATCAGTCCAAGGATATGTTTGTTTGTATAATCGATCAGCCAGGTCAAGCAAAAATTTATCCTTGGTTATATTATACAACCAATAGACACTCATTATATTTTCCTGACATCGCGAATTTGCAGCCTGCTCGATATAACGATTTATCAATGAGGTACTATCCGTTAGATTTTGCATTTGAAACTGAAAGTATTTGGTCATAAAAAGTGGCACACGCTTATCGCCGGTTGCAGTGTAATATTGTTGAAGGACTTTGAGCATAACCATTCTTGGCCACCAATCATCACCTTGACCTGCTTGTTCCACTTTTGCATTGTTCTTGCGCTCATATTGAGTAATTGGCCCAAAATATCCTGATGGACGTTGAGTATCAAGCGACCAGTTTACATACTTCAGTACTCTATCTTTAAGGTGTTGGTCGTTTAATAGATAGGCAAGTGGTAAAGCACCGTCAAGCCAATAAGGCGTTGCCTCCAAACTGTCACCTTTCCCTCCCAGCCAACCGTTATCGTCCTTAATCATAGAAAAGACTTCATCAAGGTGACCTGTTGATCCCTCATCCATGATATTGAGTTGTTCGAGTAACCAGCCTTGCGGCTTGATGGCACCTAAGGGAAGTTCCGTATAAGGCTGAGCAATAAGTGGAACTTGATTGGTAATATAATACAAACTTCGTTTTTCTTTCCCCTCAGCAAACAAATTGATTAGCGATAACATAATTGCTAATGACATTAAAATGAGCTTCTTCATTAAGAGTGGGTTAAAGTTGAATTTCAATTTTTTTAATTGTTTCAGAATTATGTTTTAGTTCTCCGTCAACAAAAACGGAAAACCCTTTTCCCTTCTGATATTTGGAACCATCCAAATCCCAAACGATAGTTAGAATTTTATTGTGGTATTTTATATGATCGAGACAGAACCAATCCCAAAGTTCGGAAGGAACCAGTGGATCGATGGTAAGCCGGTTGCTCATCGATGGCTGTACACCAATCAAATCACTAATAACCAAATCGCAAAAAGAAGAATGATTGTAATCCTTACCTCTTTCTTTGGGTAAAGCATTTTTTGATTTAAGCATCGTCCTCGAAATCCAGTTTCCAGTAAATGGGTTCAGGTTTTCATCAATCCAACAAACTTGTTTCCCATTCTCATTTATTCTTCGATGACTGTTGGAGAATGTTTTAAGCTGTTGGACATAGTCCGATTTCGAAACAACCGTTTGATTGTAATTGTGTAGCAGGTTGGCCATGGATTTCAGGGTTACAGAAGTTGCGAACGGCCAACTTGGTCCATTCCATTGGCATCCGTGTCCCTCGTAAACCACTTTGAATCCAGGATTGGTCTGCTCTGCTGTGGTTGGTCCAAAAGGCGCTTTAAAGCCAGTGGTGGTAAGCAAATATTTCCATGCTGAAGTGTGTTTTTCTTCTGGAATATTAAAATACCAGGGAGTATATCCGTGAAGCTCACGAACTCCAACCAGCGTGTCCGAATTCATTGGAAGAGTCTCAAAAAAACCTGCTTTTTCATTCCACAGTTTATTTAGCAGTAGTGATTTCAAGGTTATTGCTTTAGCCTTATAAATCTTCTTTAACGAAGTATTTCCCGCTATTTCAGCTATCGAGGCTATCGCTTCGGCATCCCCAATCATGTACGAATTAATGGTTGCACGTTTCCCCGAACCACCAATCGACACTTCCATTCCATCGCGGTTGTCGGTTTGCTGAAAAAAGCCATCGGCACATAAATGGGTTTTTTCCCATTCCTGATAATTCTGATCTAAATACGGAAGCAAACTTGTCACCAGGTTTTTATTTTGCTGGACACAGGCAAAGGCCAGAATTGAATTTGCTGCCCAAAAGCTGTATCGGCGGGGTTCTCCACCTCCCTTAAACCAAAAATTAGCATAGTTTTCGAGGTAGTCCTGATTATTCAACCATCTTCCTTCGTAAAAATGATGGCCTGCCGGACAACAAATGGAATTGTATTTCCCGGCCCATGAAACCTCGGGAAGAAATTCAGTAATAATGAATCCGGCAGGAGTCATTTTAATGTGTTTCCTGAAAGTCCACCACCTGAAATAGTAAGTTTTTTCCAATTCCTGATCCGGACAATTAAAGTATGGGATATTTTCTTTCAGAAATTCTTCAGCCTTTGAATTCGGAATATACTGAGTGTAAATTTCGTCATCATTTTTGTTGAAATCTTCAACTAGAGGACTAAAATCGTCCCATTGCAAAACGAACGAACTTGCTGCAACCGGATCAATCTTTAATTCCGATGGTTTCTGGCAACTTGAAGATAAACTACTAACGATCAGAATAATAATATTAAGTATCGAAATCTGTTTTATATTCATGACTTTCAATTTATTAATTTATCCAATATTCTTTTCGACCACAAAATTCTCGATGGCCAGAATATCAATACCTGAATTTAAAAAGCAGGAAATGGCATCTTGCGGAGTGCAAACAATGGGTTCGTCCATTCGGTTAAACGAAGTGTTGATCATCATCGGACAACCGGTAAGTTGATGAAAAGCCTTCAGCAGTTGATAGAATTTCCCTTTGCTGGTGGCGTTCACCGTTTGTATTCGTGCCGAATAATCGACGTGGGTAATTGCCGGAACAGTTGAGCGAATTTGCCTGATCAAGTCCATTCCAGTCAGTCTTTGCTGCTCCGGATCGATGGGCAAACGGTGTTCATTTTTTAGGTTTCCAACCAGAAGCATGTATGGACTTGGGGCTGAAATCTCAAAATAATCGCTGACAAATTCTTCCAGAATGATCGGGGCAAAAGGACGGAACGATTCCCTGAATTTAATTTTCAGGTTCAAGATCATTTGCATCGATGGATTTCGGGCATCACCCAAAATACTCCGCGAACCAAGCGCCCGGGGGCCATATTCCATGCGGCCATCGAACCAGCCAATGACTTTCCCGTTGGCTATTTCTTTGGCAATTTTCCTGAAATACAGTTCATTATCGAGCCGATAGAAGTTGAGCCCGTTTGCTATGAGGATGGCTTCTATTTCGTCATTCCGGAAAGATGGACCCAACAGTGCATTGTTCATTTGGTCAACCCCCGTCGAATTTGAATTTCGGGATTGCATAAGGTGGCTGTAATAAACGGCATAAGCCGCACCCAACGCACCACCGGCGTCACCGGCTGCAGGTTGTATCCAAATATTTTCAAACGGGCTTTCGCGAAGTATTCTTCCATTGGCCACACAATTCAGGGCCACCCCGCCAGCCAGGCACAGGTTCTCGATCCCATAGGTTTGGTGGAGATGGTTGACCAACCGCAAAAGAATTTCTTCGGTGACTTTTTGAATGGAACAGGCCATATCCATATGAAAGGAAGATAATTCGGCTCCTTTTTGACGAGGATCTGCCCCAAATAGTGTATGAAACTTTCGATTAGTCATTCGTAACCCACTTCCAAAGCCGAAATAATCCATGTTCAGTCGGAAAGAGCCATCCTCTTTAACATCAATCAAATGGTTGTAAATTGTCTCAACAAAACTTGGGTTCCCATACGGAGCAAGCCCCATTACCTTGTATTCATCACAGTTTACTTTAAATCCCAGATAATACGTAAATGCCGAGTAAAGTAATCCGATAGAATGCGGAAACCTGATCTCTTTCAGAAATTCAATTCTGTTACAGATGCCCCGGGCAACAGTTGTCGTATCCCATTCTCCAACTCCATCAAGCGTTAGGATAAGCGCCTGATTGAAGGGCGATGGATAAAAAGCTGAAGCGGCATGTGATTGATGATGATCGGTAAATAAAAGATTTTCATTGTTGTATTTCCAGGCCGGATCAATCTTCTCCAACGCTTTGATGATCGTATTTTTCTGGAACAGCTTTTCTTTGATCCAGAGCGGCATTGACTTCCAAAACGAAAAGATGCCTTTTGGAACGAACGAAAGATAAGTTTCAAGAATCCGCTCGAATTTAAGAAAGGGCTTTTCGTAAAAAACAACATAATCTACTTCGGAAAGTGCAATTTCAGCTTGTTTTAAGCAAAAAGCAATAGCGGCAGAAGGGAATCTAGAATCGTTTTTTATACGAGAAAAACGTTCTTCCTGCGCTGCAGCCACAATTACTTCATTCTGAAGCAAACAGGCTGCGCTATCGTGATAGAAAGCTGAAATGCCTAAGATGTACATTAGTTAGAAAATTGAATATATAAATGGAGCCAATGCCGATCCTTCGGCGAGCACAATCAACGAACCAAGCAATACCAGAATAATGATCAATGGCCAAAGCCAGTATTTCTTTTCCTGCTTCAGGAAGATGAATAGTTCTTTCAGAATGCTCATATGCTTAGGTTAAAATTGGTTCTTCATTGAACTTGTTTTGGAATCCAACCGCTCAATCCAGTATGATGGGGCTTTCGAATCCCATTTTCGCTTCAGGCTATCTTTTCCCACCATTTTTAAGAGGAGCCCAATCGGAATGAACATGAAAATAAAGATTGCAGTCAGCAAGATGTATGTATTTACGATGCCCATGATGTGGCCAATGAATTCCATCAATCTGCGAAACGGATAAAACATGAATGGCCTGAACATTGCCAGAATCAGGAGGAATAATCCCATCCCGCCAACAATGTAATTCAGCAAACCGGACTGTAAGTATTGATAGCCACAAACCGCAAAACACAATAGCCCCAGAAATATTCCGAATGAACGATCTTTACGACTATTTTTTGTTATCCCGATCATGCGAATTAAAGGGTTGGTTTGGACAGCGATTTTATTTTGCCAATCAATTCGACACTTGTTTTATTTTGCCTGTCAAGTTTTGATGCTTTTTCGGCATATTTTAAAGCGACATCGACATTCTGCATCTTAAAATAGTTTGTCGCAATCTGGTTGAGTAATTCAACATTCAATGAATCACTTTTGAGTTTGGTTTTGCAATTCACCACATCTGTTGCCAACGATTGAGCAACAGAATAATCCACTCTCGATTGTTTGTTCTGATTCAGGAGTTTTAAGTAGTTCATCGCCTTTTCAGGCTCATCAGTTTTAAGATAAAGAATGGCAAGCGCCTGCGCCGTTTCAGAATTCGGAACTAAGCGAAAGCTGTGCAGGTAATAAACCTGAGCCTTTTGGTACTCGTGCAGACTCATACAGAATTTACCGGCATAACTGAGAAAAGTCTCGTCGTTCGGATATTGCAGAGCGGCGGCCTCCGCTACTTTGGCCACATTCACCTGATCATTCTGCCGGAGGTAATAATCCATTTGTTTCTTCAGTGCATCGTTCCAGTTGATCTTAAAATTGACCAACTCAACACCCAACTGAGCTTCAAATGAATTTAGGTTGTTTGAATCAAATGTCTTTCCCTCATTGAATGGCCAGGATTCTTTCAGTACCTGAATTTCATAGGTTCCTTTCAGCGAATCGACCTTTGTAATTGGCATTTTGTGCTGAAGTTGCTCAAAGGAAATTTCATTTTTCCAGCTCGAAGTAATTAAATGGTGTTGCTTCATGGCCTGATAAAAAGCGTCGGACATTAGCCCATATCCAAAAATGTTCGGATGGACATGTTCCAAAATTGTTTCGTTGCCAATGATCCCATATGGAGAATGTGCTTCAAATGCCTTTTTTGTGTCGACCAGGTAAACAGAGGAATATTTATTAGGTAAACCGGCAATTATTTCGTTCATCGCTTCCGGAGCACGGAATCGAAGCATATCCAAATCTTTTGCTTTCACATATTGCAGTTTGGCTTTTGCATAATCGTTATTTTTAAAAGCAGCAACAGCTAAAGCATATTGATCTTCGGCTGAAGTAGCAGCGTCCGTTTTCGAGCTGATGAATGGTTTTAGATCTTTCTCATTACTGACTAGGTTACTTATAAAAACGGGAATGTGTTTGTTTGTCAGGACTTGACAAACAGATTCCATGTTGGCCTGAAATTGTTGTATCCCCCGTTTATAAACGGATGAATTGTAAGGGATTTCTTGTTTGGCAGCCATCCGTTTCATCAGCGTTTCGCGTGCATCATTTTTTTTGTCTCCCAAGGTTTGCCTGATATGTGAATAACTATTACCCAGGAATTGAACAAGCCGTGACGAGCGTAAACGCAATAAACTTTGAATTACGAAGCGATTGCTTCCCAGTCGTGAAGTTGAACCCACACCTAAGGTACCGTAATATTCATTCTGTCCGCAGTAAATTAGTACTGCGTCAGGTTGATAGTCAACCAGTTCTTTGGCAAATCCCAAAACAGTATAGGAATTTACAGCTGTTAGCGAAAGATTAATAATTTCGAACTGTTTGTCGGGGAAAGTATGCATCAGGCGATACGAAAGCCACCGGTGAAACGAAGCGTTGTACATATAAGGATAACCCAGCGTCGTGGATTCTCCAAGCACAAAAATCCGGAATATTTCGGGCGATTTACGTTTTTGGAAAGACTCAAAAGTACCAATCGTTGCATTTTCAACCTCTGTAAAATATCGTTTCGAGGCATGGGGATTCATGACCAGATACCCTTTGTTCTGCGGATCTTCTATAAATAAACTCAAATTATAACCGTAACCGGCAATTCGCAAACCAACCTCAATCAACAGCAAAACGAGCAATGGCAATAAAATGGCTATCAACTTAAACAATACCTGTTTGGGGACTTTTCTTTTTTCAGGAATTGGTTGGCTGGCGTGATTCATAAGTTTAATGTTTAAAATCAGAGAGATTGTCAATTAAGTTGAATGGCTTAAGCGAAACATTTAACTGTTTTGACAACCTCTCCTATTCATAATATACTAACCTAACATTTTCAGAACGTATTGGCTAGGGGATGATTTTCACATCTGCTACCTGGCGCGGAACCCAAACTTTCATCGGACCTTCACCCCGGTTGGCCCATGAATAATATGGAATTGCCACGACTGGTTTTGTTTCTGTAAATACTTTTAAGCCATCAGACGAAACCG
>CAXXPT010000021.1:0-191512 GCA_963676375.2 Prolixibacteraceae bacterium | reverse complement strand
TTTCTGGAACGAGCGGATGAAATGGAATCTGCCGATTTTCTGGCCGGCTGCAAAAAATGCTTCCTCTTCTGTACCTCAAAGCCAGTTTGTTGCCTAAGTTTGAGTTCGAAGCTGAGGACGAACTCGAAAAGTATGTTACTGAAGTGGATTACAACCTGATTCAGCAGAAAATACTCGCCCATACAGAGGCGGGTGACGATTATCAGGAAGTATTTCATCCAGGGAATGCAGTTCAGCGAATCGGCGCTCACATCGAGCATTGCCGAAAATGTAGCCGACATTTATCAGGACGTAAAAGATCTGGTTATGTCGTTCCGCACCATGAACGAAGAGGTTATGGAACAGGCGCTTTGGGAAAGCCAGGCTAATTTTGCGCAATCTGGGGTCAGAAACTGGTGAACTGTCTGCGCGCCGTTCACAAACCTGATTTATGCCGAAAATAATACCGACGATGATTCCCATCAGGAGGGAAAACATAATAAAGAATCAAAGAATAAGAATCGGAATCCGGATTGGTTGAACGACCGGTTTACTTTTCAGGGAGAGTAAAAAATGTACAGGGAGAGTATTGATAAGGATGAATTAGCCGAGTTGCCACTCATTCAGTTTGAAGGCGATATAACACTGGTGGAATCGAAGGAAGATTATCTGGCTTCGATTGAATACCTGTCACAGCAGACTTTGCTGGGATTTGATACCGAAACCAACCTGCATTTAAAAAGGGGGTTGTTTACGAAGTTGCATTGCTGCAACTGGCAACCGTCGATCGTTGCTTTCTTATTTCCATGGCTTAATAAAATAGGATTACCTAATGGATTGAAGAATATTCTTGAGAACCGGATATTCAAAAAATTGGTGTTGCCATTCGCGACGATATTAAAGGCCTTCAAAAACTGAATAATTTTAAACCCGGCGGATTTATAGAGCTCCAGGATCACGTTAAAGATTTTGGCATTCAGGATTTTAGCCTGAAAAAGCTTTCGCTATCGTTTTGGGTTACCGTATTTCGAAAGCTCAAACGTGTAACTAATTGGGAGCGCCCGATTTGACAGAAGCTCAGCAAATTTATGCCGCCACCGATGCCTGGATTTCTCACGTATTTTTGAATCACTCAATCAGCAATAAACAAGTCCAGTCACCCGGAACTTGTTTCCGGGTCTAATCATTTATGAGATGCTGAAAACAAGTTCAGCATGACGTGGATAATTAAATTTATAGAAGGAATAAACATGGAAATAGCTAATTCTGCCCAGTCGAAGTATAGCCGGGTTATTTTGAAATCGGGAAAGGAACAATCGTTGCAGCGTTTCCATCCCTGATTTTTTCCGGAGCAATCAAAGAAATCGAGGGCAGGGTAGAAGAAGGCGATGTGGTTGAAGTGGTTTCCAACAGGAATGAATTTTTGGCCATGGGTCATGTTCAGATTGGATCGATTGCCGTGCGCATTTTTTTCGTTCGAAAAAGTAGAACCCGATTTTAATTTCTGGAAAGGCAAGCTTGACCGAGCTTTGGATGTTCGGAAGAAACTTGGACTGGTTGACAATGATCAGACTAATGTTTACCGTTTGGTACATGGTGAAGGCGATGGTTTGCCCGGTCTGATTGTCGATTTTACAACGGAACCGCTGTGATGCAGGCTCATTCGGCCGGAATGTATGTGATTCGTGATACCATTGCCAAAGCGTTGAAAGAAGTGATGGCGACCGACTGGTTGCCGTTTACGATAAAAGTGAAAAAACAGTGCCATTCAAAGCCGGACTCGAAGCCAAAGATGAATACCTGTTGGGAAAATCCGAGGTTTTTGAAGTTCAGGAACATGGAAACCGCTTTAAAGTGGATTGGGTGGAAGGACAGAAAACCGGTTTTTTGTCGATCAGCGCGAAAACCGTCGGTTGGTGCAGGAATATTCGAAAGACCGTGCTGTTTTGAACATGTTTTGCTATTCGGGCGGATTTTCGTTTTATGCCATCCGTGGAGAGAGCCAATCTGGTTCATTCGGTCGACTCGTCGGCCAAAGCCATCGATTTGACCAATGAAAACGTAAAACTAAATTTTCCGGAAGATACGCGCCACGAAGCTTTTGTGGGCCGATTGGCTTCGATTACATGGATCAAAACAAAGGAAATACGACCTTCATTATTCTCGATCCTCCGGCATTTGCCAAACACCGAGGTGCTTTGCCTCAGGCATTAAAGGGCTACAAACGCCTTAACCTGAAAGCCTTTCAGCAGATTGCTCCGGGCGGAATTCTGTTTACATTTAGTTGCTCGCAGGTGGTTTCGAAAGACAAATTTCGCGAAGCTGTATTTTCGGCAGCCGCCATTTCAGGCCGCAAAGTCCGCATTTTAAATCAGCTCGTTCAGCCTGCCGATCATCCGGTTGATATGTACCATCCCGAAGGTGAGTATTTGAAGGGATTGGTGCTTTACGTGGAATAGGGCATCGACAGGCGTTTCGACTGAGCTCACGCCGAAGTCCCCGCCACCATCACTTCGAATTAGGATTTATTCTTTGCCGTTCGCCTTTAGGCAACGGTGGATATACAAAAAACAAGGGCTTCGCATTTCTGCAAAGCCCTTCTGATTGCTGTGTATTTGGGAGGGATTAGAGTGTTTTTAGTTTGGTTACCAATTTCTTTTCGTAGACATATACAAAATTTCCGTCTCTTGATAAGGTTGTAATTGCGCCGGTTCTGGCTTTAAAGTCTTTGTATTTACAGTTGTTCAGGTCGAAAGTGCCAATATCAGCCTTGTCGGTTTTCATAATCAGAATATTATCTACCCCGGTCTTCGAGCGATGAAGTTCTGTATTTTCCTGAATGGAGCAATTCTCCAGAGCTTGCGTCGAAAGTTGACACGCCTTTTTCCCCAACCACAACAATTACATTAATCCTTGAATGGTTGTATTTGTGTGGCTAATCCTACGCCCCCTTTCGAAACCGGGGACTTCGTATTTTTCTTTACCGGTGGCAATGTCGAGCGAATACAAGGCTTTTCCACTGCAAACAATGGTATTTCCGTTAAACGAAATCATGTTGGTAATCCCTTTACGGAACCGCTCCGATTCCCAAACCAGTTTTCCATCGGAAGCATTTAATGCCTGAATGCCGCAAGGATTCACATTTTCAAACTCGATGACTCTTTCGGTAATTACCTGGTCGGCAGTGCGGTGTATTTTGATGTATTGTTTCTCAACCACGCCACCAACCTGAAGCAGTACTTTCCCTTCAACAACCTTTAATCCCGGAATAGCCTTGGCATCTTTTATTTCGGGTGATGTCCAGAGAAGTTTACCCGTATTGAGGTCGTATTTTTTGACATATTGTTTCGACCGGCTTTGCATGTCGAGTATGTAAATATCTTCACCGTCAATAACCGGATCGGCAACTGCGCCATAAACTCCGAAAACCTTTGCACCCATAGGCTTTCCAACAAACCCGTTCAGGAGTAAAATCGTAAGCCGCTGACCAAATCTTTGCACCGGTTTTTATAATCGTAAACCTGCATCCCGTTTAAGCGAAGAAAAACTTTGTCATCACTTACACTCAAGTCATAAATTGGTTGTCTTGAAATTACTTTCTTTTCAGCCAGGCCGATGTAGGTATTTTCCCCAGAGTATTTCTCCGTTTTTCAGGTTTATCCGGGCAATCTGGTTCTTAAATCCGGCAAATAATGCCTCAAGTGCTGTTGGTTTAAAATTCACCATGGTTAAGGTATGATCTGTTTTCATTGAAATAATACTGTCCCACCACACCTTTAAATTTTTCGGTACTCCACAATTCCTCGCCAGTTTGTGCCTTGATATAAACCAATTCTTTTTTGAGGGTGATGGCAAAGCAGTCTTCTTCATCAATGTAAGTAATCGAACTTTCATCTACATCCTGGTATTTATCGGTTGTCCATAGGCTTTTCCCTGTTTCGAGGTTGATGCAGGCAATCTGGTCTTTTCCGAGTTTGCGGTCGAACAAGAAGATAGTACTTGATGCCCAAAACGGGATCAGTTCATCAATTTTCCGAGAGTTTAGGTGCCATTTCGCTAAACGATTTCTCCCAGATTACTTTTCCGGTAATGTTGTCGAATAAGCTCATTTTCCTTGTCCGAGGCGGCATAGCTGTGCTCGCCTTCCAGCGAAGTTCCGGCGTAGAGTATTTGGTGTCCTAACTTGGTTTCCCAAACAGTGGTCATGTCTTCCTGTGCTTTTACCCAGACAACCGAAAGAAGAAGTACTGCAAAAGTCAATAGTTTTTTCATAGTTAATCGATTTTAGAATTTGAATGTATAGCTGAATTTATAATCCTTGTTTTTTGGCATCTTGAAGGTGAACTGAAAGTCGAGCATTTTGTCTTTCCAGGCTATTTTGAGAAGGAATGTTGCCATCTTTTTTGTCTGCAACAAATACAGAAACAACCTGACCTTTATTTCGGAGCGTGAGTTGGAGCGTATATTCTCCGGAGATTTTATATTTCTGACCGAATTTGTACAGCGATCCTCCCGGTGAACTCATAGCCTGATCGAGTTCCAGGACTGGCCTGTTTTACAACTTCTTCTTTGAGCTCAAGAAGTTCCGGTTTCTGAGCTTTCAGGCAAATTCCTGAAGTCAAAATGAGCAGGATGATGATAATTTTTTTCATTGTTCTAAAGTGTTTAGTTCAAGATTCCAAACGACCAATTGATTTTCCCATTGCGATCAGGATAGATTGATTGCCGGGGAGAAAGTTGAATGATGGGCGCGAGTCGCTGGATAGTTTTTGGCCATCAACTTTCTCAAAGAGCCTGTTCCCCAGTTCAAAGCGTTTTTGCAGGGTGCCGGTTTCCGAGTCGTATAAGTGTATTTCCTGAAAACGGTTGCCCTTGGAGCTGATGGCAAACCAGTAGTGGTCGTTGCTGATTTTTAGTTCGGGTTGGTTAACCGACATGGACGTAAACCCTTTTCGTAGCGGTTCTTGTTTGGCCATGTCAATTAAATTAATGAAGGTGTGCTTGTTGTTATTAACCTGATTCCTGATGTCAGGTGTCTGGAAAACAAATAAAATTGCACCGTCGGGCGAAAAAACTGAGGTTGTAAATCACGTCGTACAATTCGTCAATAATTTTGATTTTTGCTGAGGTTTGTACATCGAAAAAGCTGACCATTTGCTTGTACTTTGCGGCGTTCTTCAGTCCTTTTTTATCTTTTTTTGAATCTGCTTTTCAGATCTTCAGGATTAATCATGACCGAAACTGCAAGTGTTTTCCCATCAGGACTTTAAGGCAATGGCTTTGGATGCTCCGGGAATTCCAATTGATTTTTCCTTCGATCCGTCATTTAAATTCCAGAAGATTGCTTCATCATTGCTCAGACATACAGCGTAACTTTTCGTCGGCAGAAACAACCACATCCTGAACTTTTTCAAATCGTTTGACCTGCTTTCCTGTTGCCGCATCGATGATTACAAAATCAATGTTTCGGTCACTATTCTGGCTGAAATCCATGTTACTGATTTCTTGTTGCAGCAGGTATTTTCCACCATCAGAATAACTGATTTTCGATCCTAAATTCCAGCTTCCGGCGTTAATCTCCTGACTGACTTTTCGGTTCGCCCAATCCATGAGTTTGATGGATGATGATTTTTTTGTGCTGATGGCAATCGTATTGTTATCGGGCGATAGCGCAATCCCGGAGAATTCATTCTCGTCAGTTGCCAGTTTTATGCGTTCGAAATCGGAGTTCGAAGTCTGGCTCCAAAGTGACAGTGAAAGGAATATGAAAATCTCCAAAATGGATAGTTTCAGAAGGGATTTCCTGTTGACCTGATTCGTTAAATTTGCCACCATCATAAAGTCATTCTTTAGGTTATAAATAAAAACACAGAGCTTCCGGCAGTGTAATTGCTTATTACCTCAAAACACCCTCAGTGAATGGAGACCTGCGCGGAAACTCTGTGAAAAGCTCGTAAAGTTTCTGAATGATGTTTTGATCTGATTGTAAGCAATTACATGATCAAAATTAGGGGATGGCGAGCTTTGGGGAAATCGGGTAATCGTCGTAATCGTCTACGACTTTTACCGTATTTTGGCGGAAAAAATGAATGATGTCCGTCAGCTAAAGCAGACGGCAAAGAATATGCACTATTTTGTTCAAAGTCAGGCCTATTCTTTGCCGTTCACTTCAGTGAACGGGCAGGAAAATAAAAATGAAAGATTTCAAACTATCCCATTCCTTATAGCGTAGCTAATTAGCCCGGCAATGTTGCTGACATCAAGCTTTTTCATCAGGTTGGTACGGTGGGTGTCAACGGTGCGGTGACTGATATATAGTTTCGAGCCAATTTCCTTGTTCGAAAAACCTTCGGCAATCAGCTTGATAATTTCGGTTTCACGTTCGGTGAGCAGCTCGGTTGTTTGGTTGCTTTGAGTCGGGTTTAATAGAGATAAAGTAACTTCAGTTGAAAAACAGGATTGTCCGGAAGCTACTTTTCGAATGGCGCCAATCAATTCTTCCTGGGCGCAACTTTTAAGCAGGTATCCGTTCGCGCCTATACTTATCAGGCTTTTAATCATTCCGGCTTCGTTGTGCATCGAAAGGATGATGACTTTAGTTGAATAGCTCCGGTTGGTGATTTCCTTCAGCGTATTGATACCATTTAGGACAGGCATGTCAATGTCCATCAAAATTACATCGATTTCCAGAATATCCAATATTCGCAAGGCTTCACGGCCATTATTGGCTTCAGCAACCACAACTATTTCATCCGAATTTTGCAGTAACGATTTCAGGCCATCAATAATAATCTGGTGATCGTCGACCAAAAGTATTTTTATTTTACTCATTCTATTGGGGTTCTAATCGTTACCGAAGTTCCTTTTCCTGAAACCGATTCGTAATGCAAATTCCCTTTTATGGCGTCGATCCGGCTGGCAATATTCAATAATCCGATTCCGTTTTTCTCTTTTTTTTCCACATCAAAACCAACTCCGTTGTCCGAAACATTCAGCACCACATGTGTTTTGAGTTTCACCAACTGAACGCTAAGCTGGTTTGCTCTCGAGTGTTTGATGACATTGCTGACCAACTCCTGCAAAACCCGGAAAAGAACCAGTTCAATGTGGCTTCCAATCCGTTCTGAAAATCCAGAATGTTCAAACTGGTATTTTACCGTGGCGTTTTCGAGATTCAGGTTCAACATGCCTTCAACGGCAGGTACCAATCCAAATTGCTCCAGTTCTTTCGGAATCATCTGATGCGAGATACTCCTGACTTCGGTTCCTGCATTTTCGAGCATCTTCCCGATTTTCTCAAATTCAGGCGTCAGTTCCTTATCTGCAGCTTTGCCCGATAAACTCTGGTAATTCATCTTTATCGCGCTGATGGTCTGACCTAAGCCATCGTGCAATTCTTTGGCAATCCGCCGCCGTTCTTCTTCCTGAGCCTGAAATACTGCGTTTAAACGTGTTTCCTGTTGGCTGATTCGTTCAAGGTTTAATGCTGCTTTCTGTCGCTGCTGGTGGCGGTAAAACAGGAAAATTGCGGCTCCGGTAATCGAAATCATTACAAATATCAGTAACCAAAGTTCTGTTTTTCGCTGCTGAAGTTTAATCTCGGTAAACTCTTTATCTTTTCTTATCAAATAGAGATCCTGTTCCAGCTTGTCGGTTTCGTACTGGCTCTGTACATCCAGAATTTGCTGCTTGATCCGGGCATCATAAACCGAATCTTTCAGGCCGATGTATTGCCGCATCAGGATAAACGAGCTGTCGGTTTGGTGAGTCAGGGCTTTCAGTTTGGCCAATCCGAGCAAGGCACTCAGTTCTTCTTCAACTACAGAAATTTTCTTTGCAAGTATTAAAGATCGGTTTAGCGCTTTTGACGCTTCGTTAAAACGTCCGGTTTCGGTATAAACAGTTCCCATTCTCGAAAGTGTTGAGGATATTCCCTTCGAATCGCCTAGTTTCTCGCGTATTTCGAGTGATTCGGCAAACAACTTCATGGCTTTGTCGTACTTTTTCTGGCCCATGTAAATGTTACTGATGTTGCTCAGATTGGCGCTAATCAGCTCATCTTTTTTCAGTTTTCGTGAAAGAGCTATTGCCTTTTCGTAGTGATCGACGGCCTGAATGGTGTCGTGCATTTTCGCATAAAGGTTGGCCATGTTGCCATACGAAGTTGCTTCACCTTCCTGATCGTTCAGTTTAATACGGTATTCCAAAGCTTCCTGATGGTATTTCAGCGCCTTGGCGAGGTTCCCGAGGTTCTGGTGAATAATCGCAATGTTATTTAGTGTGTACCCAATCCATTTATCCTGACCAAGCTTTCGGTATATTTTTAGCGCTGAAATCTGGTTTTCAAGGGCTTCCTTCAGCCGTCCCTGTTTCTGGTCGATGATACCCAATTTGTTGTAAAGCGATGCCATGCCGGGAAGATCGTTTAATTGTTCCCGAATTTTCATTGCTTGGCTGAGATATTTTGATGCACTTCGGTAGTTAGCACGATCGATTAAGATGATTGCCATGTCGTTATATGCCTGTGCAATTCCTTTGGGGTAATTTATTTCAGTGGCAAGTTGTAGCGCCTGATTGCCAAAGATTAACGCTGAATCAGCTGATTTAAAACGGTATTCCCAGCATAAATCGCTCAACGATTTTACTTTATTGGTGTCGGTTTTGGCATTCAGAATTTGCTGAATGTGTTCATTGCTATTTCCAAACAGTGGGTTTATTTGAAAAAGCATAAAAAGAATAAAGGTAAAAGTGATGAAGACCTTCATTTCTGATTTTTCTTTTCATAAACATATGTTTTGCAAAAAAGGTTTATTAAAAGGAAAAATGAACTAAATTATTTGTGGAGAATAAATCTAATTATGAGTAGTTTACAAACGGCATAAAAATATTTAGCTACTTTCAATTGATTTTTAGGAAATCACTGCGTCCGTTTGTTCAACTTTGCGTCTCTTATCTGTATTCAAATTTCAGTAATGACTTTAGCAAAAATAGGTAGTTTAAATCGTAATTCCATTGGCCGAAAGCATCCCATGATGAAACAGCTGATTTGGCTGGCTTTGCCGGTGATCGGATCGTCGTTTATGACCATGGCCTACAATTTTATCAACATGATTTTTGTGGGTAGGCTCGGAAGTGACGCGGTGGCAGCGGTTGGTTCAGCCAGTTTTTTTATGCACTTCGGATGGGGATTGTCGTCATTACTCACTGTTGGCGCTGGTATTCGGGTTTCGCATGCCATTGGAAGCGGCGATACCAAACTGGCAAAAAGCTATGTGCGAAGCGGTATTCTGGCGGTTATCTGCCTGGCTTTGATTTACTATATCATTCTGTTTTTTGCCCGAAATGAGCTGATTGGTTTAATTCAGCTCAACAATATCGAAATAGAACATGCAGCTTCCGGATATTTACTTTTGATTGGACTTTGTATTCCATTCTCTTTTCAGAATCTCTTTTTTACCAGCATTTTTATTGGCTCGGGCGATAGTAAATCGCCATTCCGGATTAATGCAACAGCCTTGGCAATTAATATTTTGCTCGATTATCTTTTGATATTTCAGGCCCGAATGGGAATTAACGGTGCCGCTTTGGGAACCATTATTTCGCAGTCCATCGGGACAGTCATGTTTTACATCAAACTGAACGATTCCGGAAGTCTTAGACCTATTGGCACCGCTTTTCAAAGTTCACTCCTGAAGAATATTCTCAAAATGGGAGTCAGTACGACTTTTCAACGGGTTTCGTTCACAATCGTAGCCATTTTTATGGCGCGGATTATTAGCAATTGGGGACCAACTGCCATCGCTGTACAGAAAGTTGGAATTCAAATCGAAGCGATTTCGTACATGACAGCCGGGGGATTTCTGGCAGCATTGTCAACCATATCAGGAATAGCCTATGGTGCCGGCGATTACCGGAAACAATGGCAGGCTTTTCGTTCGGGTATGCTTCTTGCGTTAATTCTCGGAATCGCTACTTCGGTTGTTATCATCATTTTTGCTGAGCCCCTTTTCTCCATTTTTCTGAGCGATCCGGAAAGTGTGGCCATGGGGCGCGAATACCTGATTATTCTTGGTTTTTCGCAACTTTTTATGGTGATGGAACTGATGGCAACCGGGGCGTTCTTCGGCTGGGGGAAACCCAATATTCCGGCAATTACAGGCATAGCACTCACCGTTCTGCGGATTCCGATGGCGCTGTTGTTTATTGAATTTTGGAACAATGCACTATCGTCAGTTTGGTGGAGCATTAGCATCAGCAGTATGCTAAAGGGAACATTGCTGGTGATATTATATGTGATTCTATTTAAATCGTTTATGAGAAACATGAAAAACCACATAGACACATAGAACACAATAGAAAAACGAAATAAGAAAAAACTATGTGACCTATGTGTGGTTCAAACAAAAACTACAATGAAACAATCGACATTCAATTCAATCAAAGGAAATATCTGGCTCGAAGGTTTGTTTGGCCTCGAAAAGGAAAATATACGGGTTGATCAGGCGGGGAATCTGGCTCAGACTCCGCATCCGGGAGTATTTGGCAATAAGCTGAAACATCCATACATCACTACTGATTTTTCTGAAAGTCAGGTAGAAATGATTACCCCGCCGCTTCCTGAAATTGGACAGGTAATAGGCTTTTTGGAAACCATTCACGATATCGTCAGCCTTGAGCTGAAAGACGAATACCTCTGGCCGCAGAGTATTCCGCCCATTTTGCCATCCGATCAGCAGATTCCGATTGCCGAGTACGGCGAAGATGGTAAGGAAGCCCGCGAATACCGTGAATTTCTGGCAGAAAAATATGGACCGAAAAACCAATTGTTTTCAGGAATTCATTTTAATTTTTCGTATAGCGAAAAGTTGCTCAAAATGTTTTATCGGAAAGACAATCCGCCAGTTTCGTTCGACGAATTTAAAGATGAGGTTTACCTGAAAACGGCACGGCAAATGCTGCGGATGCGGTGGTTGTATGTTTTGCTTTTTGGTTGCAGTCCGGTGGTCGATCCATCGTTCGAGCTGCGGTGTAAAATGGCTCCTTATCCCGTCGATAACAATGTGATTGCCCTTTCGATCCGAAACAGTTGCTACGGCTATCGTAATTTCGACGATTTGTTTCCGGATTATAGTTCGGTACCGAAATTCAAGGGGAGCATCGATCAGATGGTGAACGACCGGAAGATTGCCGCGCCGAAGGAATTGTATTCGCCCGTTCGTCCTAAGTTTATAAACAATCCCGATCATATTTCGTACCTCGAATTTCGTTTTATCGATATCGATCCGCTAACCAAGGCTGGCATTTCTTCCGAAGCGCTTCGCTTTTTGCATGCTTTGGCTTTGTATGGCCTACTGACTGATGAACCTGATGATTTCGGGCCTAAAGCTCAGGCCCAGGCTAACCGGTACCACACGGGAGTTGCGCTGTATGGACTGAACAGCACGCCTTTCCTGATTGACGAAGAGCGGCAGAATGTTTGGCATAAGGCACAATCAATTATTCAGCAAATCATTCAATTGTTTGAGGAACGCGATATTGATCAGGCCGGATATATGCAGTCGTTGAGCCAGGCCTTGCTGTTGGCTAAGAAACCCGAAAATCGTAAAGTATGCGAAGTTCTGAGCGGAGTTGTGAAAGACGGATATGTACCGTTTCATATTGAAAAAACGACTGAATATCTGAACGACAGTCGCGACAAAAGTTACCAGTTTCATGGGTTGGAAGACATGGAGTTGTCGACCCAGTTATTGCTGAGGGAAGCTGTAAAGCGCGGTGTTTCGTTCGAAATACTCGACCGGAATGAGAATTTTGTGCGCCTGAAAAAGGAGGAAAACACGCAGTATGTGAAACAGGCCACCAAAACTTCGCTCGATAATTACGCCAGCATTCTGGCAATGGAAAACAAACTGGTGACCAAGAAAATACTGGAAGAATATGGAATCCGCGTACCGAAAGGGCTGGAATATACCAATGCGGAGGTCGCAAAAGCTGACTTCGTGTTTCATCAGGGGAAGCCGGTGGTGATCAAACCAAATCAAACTAATTTTGGGTTGGGCATTACTATCCTGAAAGAAAATACCGATGAGGAAACTTTCCGCAGGGCGGTGGATATTGCTTTTGAATACGACACGACCATCCTGATTGAGGAATTTATCGCCGGAAGGGAATTCCGGATTTTCGTGATTGGCGACGAGGTGGTGGGTATTTTGCACCGTGTTCCGGCCAATGTAACCGGAGATGGTACGAAAACAATCCGCGAGCTGGTCGAACTCAAAAATCAGGATCCGTTGCGGGGAAAAGGCTACCGAACGCCGCTCGAAAAAATTAGGTTGGAAGAAGCTGAAGCCATCTTTCTCAAACAACAAGGCAAAAATTTTGAGACTATTCCGGCAGCAGGCGAAGTGGTGTATTTGAGAGAAAATTCGAACATCAGCACAGGTGGCGACAGCATCGATTACACCGACGACATTCCCGATTTCTACAAGCAAATTGCTGTTCGGGCAGCCAAAGCACTGAATGTAGTCATCACCGGTCTGGATATGATTATTCCTGATGTTTCAGCCGAAGCCACCAACGACAATTATGCTATTATTGAACTCAATTTTAATCCGGCCATTCATATTCATTGCCACCCGTTCAAAGGTAAAAACCGGAAGTTGAATGAGAAATTGATGGATGCGCTGGGGTATTAAAAGAAAATGGATCTAGTTTGAAATTTTCAAATCAGCGAAATAGCCTTCGGTGCCTACATCAACCCACAAACCAATAGCACCGGAAGAATCGGCTCCGTGTTTTAAATCGTTGACAATTAAGCTGGGTTGTGCAGCATCATTTATAAATAACTGAGCCTTGGCATCTTTAACGATGATTTTGATTTTAATCCATTCATTGAGTGCCATATCTGTGTATGACTCGTACTTTTCAGGTGTTTCTTTTCGGGTTCTCATGAAAGGATAATCAGGAAATGAAAAATACTGAATGGAGTGGTTTCTTCTGACCTGATCGTCGGCCCGCGCATTGGTCGGGCGGATGTAAATGCTTTCGAATTTTGAATTGTCTTCATTTATCCTGAAAGCCACGCCAATAAAACCACGGGCAAGCTGGTCAGCATCGGGCAAGAGCCTGCTCAAAACCGATACTTCGATTGTGCCGTTATGAAAATTTGTTCCCTTAATCTTAACAAAAGTAGGTTGGTCAACTTCTTTTATTTCCTTGTTTTTCGTGACCTCAACTACCTCTTTGCCTTGCAGTTTCCCAATCGACATGGAAACCTGATTTGGTTCCAGCTTATCTTTTTCAAACCTGATAACCTGAGCGTTTAGCTTTAGTGTGCTAAAAGCTAAAGCGCCAATGAATAAGAATCTGTAGAGTTTCATTTTCTTCTTATTTGTATTCAATTTTAATGGATTTAAAATCAGCATTTAATCCAAATATTCCAACTTTTCCAATTGAAATTTGATTGAGTTTTTCAACCACCAGGGTAGGTGTATTTGAATCGTTAATATATGCTTTAACTTGTTTTTCGTCCACGTCAAGCGTGAGTTTAAACCACTCATCGGCTTTTGGCGGATTCGCGATACCATTTTCATAAATGCCGTTGTACTTTACCCGAAGTACCTGCCAGTCCAATTTTGGGAAATAGGCATACTGAATCATGTGAATACTGCGCAGCGAATCCGACGTCTGGAAGTTAAACGGACGGCAATATACCAAATCGAAGATGCTGTCGTTTTGGACATGAAAAGCCAGACCTGCAAAACTTCCCTGAAAAATGTCTTTCCCCCTGACCAGAGCTTCAATTTTTCCACGTTTAAAATCATCAGCGGGCAGAAGAACAGCAGATCCGACCATAGCTTTACCCAATCGGATAAATTCCCCGTCTTCATCTTTTTCAATAGTAATCACCCTGTTCTTTGCAATCAGTTGACCACTCCGAAACAAGTCTGCGAAATTGTATTCAATCACTTTTTGGCCAAACGATAGGTTTGGAAAGATGAACAGGAACAACAGCCACAGCAGCGCAATTTTTTTCATTGAATGTCTCGTTTTAAGTTGTTTGTTTTATTTGGTAAACAAACCAGCTCCTAAATCAGCTCCCAAAGTGCCTGGTACCAAATGCAAGTAGTTGCGGTTGGTCGGATCTTCCTCGATTTGCAAACTGCCTTCTTTCTTTAGGACAACATTATCGCTGAGTTTCAATTTTGCGGGATCTGCCTTTTCGCCAAAACCAGCAGCTCCACCGCCCTTGTTTACTAATTCATTGTATCCAATAAACATGGAGTTCTCTATGGCAAACGTATATTTTGCATCCTTATTCAAAACCCAGATAACGTTTACATTGCTCATCACGTTGTTGTAGAATTTAAAATCTTCAGTGGTTGACCAAGTCCAAACCAATGCCCCATAAGTATTCACAAAAAGATTGTGGTGCATTTTGGATTTGTCGGCAGGTGTATTCCACATGACTACAGCATCTTTGACACCATAAAACACACAATGATCGACCTCCAAAGCCCTTCCGGCGGAAAGAATGCCTAAATGATTAGGCAGCGCAATTTTGTTACCCAAAAACAAACATTGTGTTACTCTGAAATCTTCCAGATTTTTACCATCCCAAACAATAGGGTAATTTCTGATTAAAATATTTTTAAACGGACTTTCGTGCACCGGTTCGCCCATAATGCGCAATCCCTGAATGGTAACATGGCTTGTTTCAACGAGGATGCCATAGTTAAAAGCACCGGTTAGCTCTTTTTTGTCATTCTTTTCTTCAATATCGAAAGGCATTGTTGAAACCATAACGGGCATATCCCCCGGATTCCAATTAGCATCGTCGGGTAATTTTTCAGCACGAATAATCAAACGATCAGATTCAGAAAATTGCCATTTTGCGCAAGTAAACCTGGCTGTTTCAGCCATGCCATACACGCCTTTTGAGAGGTAAATTGTTATGGCTCCTTTACCTTCCAGGTTATTTACTTTTTTGGCTGCTTCGCTCAACGATTTCAGGGGACTTTCTTTCGTTCCGGAATTTTGGTCATTGCCTGAATTGGCGTTAATGAAAATCTCTTTCGCGCTTTGCGCTTTAGCAGTTGTTCCTATTGTAAATAGAAATCCAGCTAACGTGATAATGAGTAAAAATTTAGTCTTCATGTTGTATTTATTTAGAGTTTTTAATCATTTAGAATAACCACTTTACCGTTGGCTTCGTTGTTTTCCATCAGCCGATGAGCCAGGTCTATTTCAGACAAGGCAAATCCTTTGGCTATGGCTGGCTGTAGTTTATGTTTTTTGATGCGGTAAAAAATGTCATCCATTATCTTTTGAGTTGGATAATTGCTCGAAAATCCGGTGAGGTAAACTCCTGAAGGAATATCCTTGATAGGGTAGAAATTTTCGATTGTTCCCTTTTTTCCCAGAATACCAGTGACGCATACAATTCCGTGAAGTTTGACCATACTTAGCGATTCGGTCAGCGTGGCCGGACCAATAAGTTCCAAAACTTTGGTTATTCCTTTGGGATAGAGATTGAGCAACTGGCTTTTTAACGTGCCATCATCAATCAGCACATGATCGGCGCCCTGCGAAATCAAAAGATCGCGTTTAGCAGCTTTCCGGGTTGAAGCCAGTACAGTGGCACCTACGCTTTTGGCCAGTTGAATAGCTGCCAGTCCTGCAGCACTTGTTCCTCCGCGAACGAGTAAAACATCTTCAGATGCAAGTTGCAGGCAATTAAAAAGGGAACCGTAGGCTGTGAAATACGTTTCGGGAATGGCTGCCAATTCGGTCCAGTCAAGATCTGAATCAACCGAAAAAACATTCTTTGCCGGAATTAAGGCATATTCGGCATAACTGCCATCAAAACTGCGCCCCATGCCACCCATTAGTGCCACTACTTTCTGTCCTTTATTGAATGAGCTATCTGATGCATCGGCAATTTCGCCTACACATTCAATTCCAAGTACACGGGGCAGTTTAATGTAAGGCGCATTTCCTTCATATTCACGCATCATCAGTTCCGAGCGGTTTAATCCCAATGCCTTTACTTTTATCAGCACCCAACCGGGTTTTACCTCCGGAACAGGTATTTCGCTGATGGTAAGTTCTTCAGGAGAACATGTTTTGTATAGTACAACTGCTTTCATTTTTTACAATCTGTTTCTTAATCTCCATGTGATTAAAGTAGGACCGGCCTTGTCCGGTGAGCCGAAAAACAAGTGAAGACGGCGTTATAAAATCTTTTCTGTTTGAGCCGAAGGCGAGTTTAAAAGATTTTAGCCGTCAAGCGTCAGTTTTTCGTGCGAAGCGGGCTAAGCCTTGACCTTTTTTGATTACTTTTTTGTGTCAAGACAAAAAAGTAATTAGGGTTTTGGGGCAAAGCCCCACCGCTTAAACTTCTAGGCAACAATTTGTTTCCAGCATTGTGGATCGGTTCCGTAGAAATTACCGCTATATCCATATGTTACCGCAGGGCACCCGCGGCAAAAGCGTTTTAATTCGCATTTACTGCACTTCTCGAATTTCTCGTAATCGCGGTATTGGTTGATGTTGTCACCAGTAAAAATTTCGAATAGTTTTTCTTTGAAAACATTACCAACGTTACTTTCGAAACGACGACAGGCATATACATCGCCTTTGGGTAAAATGGTGAGGTGACAATTGGCACAATTGCACCCGTCGTAAATCATTTCCTCATTCAAATTTTCAGGAATCGTGAAAAGTCCTTTTTCGTAAAGGAAAAGTGTCCAGAGGTGATCTTTCAGGTTGAAACTGGTACCACTGTCTTTGTAAAGCTCAAATTTTTGCCACAGAACATCCAGCAAGTCGCGGTATTGTTCGGGCGAAATGTGTGTGCTTTTTTCGGCACTGGTCGGACAATATCGGGCAAAAGCAAAAATATCGACTTTGTGTTCCACCACCAGATCAACAATTTCGGGCATTTCGGCCATGTTTGTTCCCGAAACGGTAGTCATAATCGCGCAGCGAATACCTGCGTTCCGGAGACATTTAATTTTTTCGAGCGTGGTGTCAAACGATCCGGGCATGCGAATGGCGTCGTGTGTTTCGCGCAGTCCGTCGATCGAAAGTTGATACCGTTCGCAACCGCAATCCTTTAACCGCCGGCACACTTCGTCGTTCAGGTGAAACGGATTGCCAAGTATCGAGAACGCAATTTTGTTCGACTTGAAAAGTTCCATCAAATCCCAGAAGCGACTGTGCAAAATGGGGTCGCCACCGGTGATGTAGAAGTATGGAATACGGTTTGCCTTTTGGCACATGTCCAAACAGTTTTCGAAAACCGATTCGATTTCGTCCCACGACATTTCTTTTAGTTTGAGGTGGTTGTTCTCCGAAAAGATGTAACAATGCAGGCAACGTTGGTCGCAGCTATCGGTGATGTGCCATTGAAAAGCGAAATATTCCATGAATGTTGTTTAGGTGATTGAATTAAAAGTCCCGGTCTGAAAACATTACCGGCCGGGACTTTTTTTACTGATTACTTTCCGTCGCTTCCGTAAGATGAACCACATGCCGATGGTTTTGGCTGTGGATCGTCGCCTGCGCCACATGCTGATGGTTTTGGCTGATCATCACCTGCACCGCAAGCTGATGGTTTTGCATCGTCAGATGAACCGCAAGCAGAACCAACACCTGAGGTAGCAAGTACTACCTGGTTAGCGTTTAAATAACCTTGTGCACTTCGTGGGGCAAAATATCCTTTGATATCTGCCCAACCGTTTAATAAATTTAATCCGTTCATTTCTGGTTGATTTTTAAGATTACAGATCAAATTTAGAAAGTTGTATTGCCTTTAACAAGCAGGTGTGTAACGCACCTATCAGGTTAGAATTATAGATTATCAGATAGTTGCGTGTGATAAAATTTTTAATTTATATAAAGATTTTTTTAGGTGGTAATAATTTAATTGGGTTGTAACTCTCTTTTAGTGATTAATTATATTTTTGAAGAAATTTTAAAGCGAAAATCATGAGAGAACTTGATTTACATTACCCAACTTGTCCGATCAGAAATGTGTTGAGTCGTTTTAGCGACAAATGGTCGCTTTTAATATTGGTAAACCTTCAGGGAAAAGAAAAGATGCGGTATAAGGACCTGATGGCTGCTATTCCCGACATTTCGCAGAAAATGCTTTCGAGTACATTAAAGCAACTGGAAGCCGATCATTTTTTGATCCGGGAAGCCTATGCCGAAATACCCCCACGCGTAGAATATTCGTTGACAGAAATGGCTAAAAGTTTAATGCCGGTATTAAATTCGATGATTGACTGGTCGTTGGTGCATTTTGGCGAGGTTACCAGTTAAAATACCTTATTCGATTTATAAAGTGTCTTTTTAAACCAGAAAGCCATATTTTTAAAGTAAATGTTACCCTACCATTTCTTCAAACAGGGTATTGAATGTTTTTTCCAGGTTATCGCTAAGCCCGGTGTGAGGCCTTGAGGTTTGTATCGATGCACTGCGAACCGCGCTGAGCCAGCGAAAGCGTTCGGCCATTTCCATAGATGCAATCGGTCCGCCTTCTTTTTCTCCGTCAGCGATGATGCGGAAAGCCTCCAGATTTTTGCGGATCTCCTCCATATCCGTGTCAGGCTTCAGCATAAGTATTTTATCCGGATAAAGACGGTATTTCATCCGAATGAATTTTTCCTTCTTACAGAATAAGATCACCCCCGCATTGACGAACTCTTCGCGTTCAACTGCTGGAACAACCCGAACAATGGCATATTCATATTGATGTTTCTGCTGCATCCTGAACGGTTTGAATAAACTGGTTTGAATAATTTAGACGGTTACTTAGAAAAGTAGAATATACGTTCCTTAATTGCTCCGGTGTTTCGTCCTGTAATTCCCATTGGAGCCACTCGTCGGGAATCAATTGAACGATTTCCCTGATTTTTTCTTCAGTAATTAGCTCCCTGCAAATCCGGTCTGCCTCTTCCATTTGTGTGGCCTGTGGAATCAAAACATGATCTTTTATGTACAGAAATGGGCTTACTGCTTTCTTCTCCCAGCCTTCCCAGTTATATTGAAAATACAAACATGACCCATGATCGATCAGCCATAATTCTTTGTGCCAGAGGAGCATATTTGTATTACGGAACGATCGGTCCACGTTGGTAATCAAACTATCGAGCCAAACGATTTTGGAAGCCAGAAGTGGGTCTATTTTAGTCACTACCGGATCGTAGGTGAAAGCGCCTGATAAAAAATGCAATCCCAGGTTTAAGCCTTGACTAGCCTTTAAAAGATCCTGAATCTCCTCATCACCCTCCGAACGGCCAAAGCATTCATCCAACTCCGCAAAAACGAGCTCAGGAACTTTTAAACCCAGCGCTCGGGCAATCTCGCCACCGATTAATTCAGCAATGAGCATTTTCACCCCATGTCCACTACCTTTGAACTTGACCACGTACTTGAAATCATCATCGGCTTCGGCCAATGCAGGTAATGAACCACCTTCCCTCAGGGGTTGCATATATCGGGTGACTGTAACTGTTCGAAGTGTATCCATTATGAAGGGTAAAAGTAATTAAATGGTGGTAAAATACCTTCGTTTAAACCAGAAAGCCACATTTACCAGTCCGATCATTACCGGAACTTCAACCAGTGGACCGATTACCCCGGCAAAAGCTTCTCCTGAATTGATTCCGAAAATGGCGATGGCTACCGCAATAGCAAGTTCAAAATTATTACTGGCAGCGGTAAACGCCAAAGTGGTTGATTGCTCGTAATTGGCGCCTATTTTTTTGCTCATAAAAAATGAACTGAAGAACATGACCACGAAGTAGATCAGCAATGGAATGGCTATCAGCACCACATCCATCGGAATCTTCACAATGTATTCACCTTTCAGCGAGAACATCACAACAATGGTGAACAGCAGAGCGATAAGTGTTAAGGGACTGATTTTCGGTACAAATCTCGTCTGATACCATTCTTTACTTTTGACACGAATCAGGATAAATCGTGTTAAAAAACCAGCGATCATTGGAATTCCAAGATAAACGAACACGCTTTTGGCGATAGCGCCCATCGTAATCTGCGAAACGGTTTCGTTAACCGGAACGCCGAACCATCCCGGCAGAATAGCGATAAAAACGTATGCATAAACCGAAAACAGCAGCACCTGAAAAACAGAGTTGAAAGCCACCAATCCGGCAGCATATTGGGTGTCGCCTTTAGCCAGATCGTTCCAAACAATGACCATCGCGATGCAACGAGCCAGACCAATCAGGATAATTCCATACATGTAAGGCAGGTTGGCATTGCTTTCTCCGGGAAAAAGCTTAAAAAAAGTGATGGCTAAGGCGAACATTAGTATTGGTCCAACTACCCAGTTCTGAAACAAGGAAAGTCCGAGAATTTTGGTGTTTCGAAAAACATCGCCCAATTCTTCGTACTTCACTTTGGCCAATGGCGGGTACATCATGACGATCAGTCCAATGGCAATGGGAATATTGGTTGTTCCTGAAGACATACTGTTCCAGAATTCGGCAACATTCGGACTTAGCCATCCGGCAAAAACGCCAATAAACATGGCCAGGAAAATCCAAAGTGTGAGGTAGCGATCGAGAAATTTTAAGCGTGTTTTCATGGATTTAATTTGTCAATTCGACAATTTGCCAATTCGGAAATCATAAAAGCTGTGCTTTCATTGTCAAATTTCCGAATTAAGTAATTGTCTAATTAATTGCGTTTTGATGTTCCAATTATTTTGTTGATTATTTTCTTTATGGGTTCCAATTCTGATAGAAGTTGGGTCGTGTCAGGAAGTTTTTTTGAGTGCTTGCAAAGTAGTAGCCAGTATTCAGTTTCTTCAACTTCTTTGGCGGATATTTTGAATTTATGAATGAAATCAGCTTTACTTTCTGCATTTTGGGCTTCTCTCGCGTTTGCACCTATTGATGTTCCTGATTTAAATAGTTGGTTGGACAATGCGAATTTCTTTAATACATCAAGTTCATCACAAAAATCAATGATCTTCAAAGCGAATTCAAAAGTCAGGCTAATTATTACATTTTCTTTCGGCTCAGCTTCCATTATATTTGAGTTTTATTAGTGTTTGTATACTTTCAATGCTACGGTTCTTTAATTTGCTAATTGTCAAATTTCCGAATTGACTCATTATAGAACTTCCAGAACCCATCTTTTATCTCATCTCTCACCTGAATATATTCGCTCCAGATAAATTCATCGGTACCAACGGCATGTGATGGGTCATCGAAGCCAATGTGCAGACGGTGTTTCACTTTTCCGATGAATGCCGGGCAGCTTTCGTTGGCACCGCCGCAAACGGTAATCACATAATCCCATTCGTCGTTCAGGTATTTTTCAACCGGGTCGGAAGTGTGGTGGCTAATGTCTATGCCAATCTCTTTCATGGCGGCAACAGCTTTGTGGTTAAGCTTCCCGGAAGCTTCTGTTCCGGCAGAGCAAACGGTAATGTTTGGATCGAACGACTGTAAAAAACCATGTGCCATCTGGCTGCGGCAACTGTTTCCGGTGCAAAGAATAAGGACTTTCATATTTTTTGAATTTGAAGATTTGAAAATGTGATAATTCAATCGTGGTTTTATTCGCAAGAGAAGTTTTCGGGAAGTTGAATTTCTTCCAGAAATGAGGTTAAAAGGTTTTTCATTTCTTTAACCTTTTCGCCATCCAAACAGTATTTCATTTTTACTCCTTCCACATGTCCTTTAATCAACCCAGCTTCTTTTAATTCTTTCAGATGCTGATTAACGGTCGTGCGGCTTAGCGGTAAGTCCTCCGAAATATCGCCTGAAATACAGTTTTTTGATTTTGCCAGAAAATTCAGGATTTGTAGCCGGGCCGGGTGGGACAGAGCTTTAAATAAATTGGCCTGTTCCTGAAGCGCTCCGTCGAAAAGTTCCGTTTTTGATACAACCATGACCTTGAATTTTAATTACGACGTAAATATACGTCAAATTTAAAAATGACGTATATTTACGTTATTACATTTTGATTAAAAATCGTAACTCGTAGAATCTGAGATGAGGAAGAAGTGATTTGATATTTAGTTTACGCGATCATTGCTTGCTGCGATGATCACGTAAACTTGCTTTTGCACCTATTGAAGTTTATACGGATTACGTTCGATGAAGCAATCGTTTTTTAGTGCAATGATTGAGAATTTATAATTGTTTGGCGGTAACAGTGCCTTTGATAATTAAAATTACCGGATTGTTAATTGCATTCGAATTTACCGTAATTGACTTGGTAAACGCCCCAACGTTATTGGTGTTGTAGGTAACCTTTATCGAACCTTTCTCTCCTGGAGCAACTGGTGTCCTTGTCCATTCAGGAACAGTACAGCCACACGAAGCTTTTACATCGTTCAATACGATAGGCGCTTTTCCCTTGTTGGTGAAAGCAAATACACAGCTACCATCGCTACTTTGAACAATTGTTCCGTAATCGTGTGTGGTGGTTGCAAAAACGATTGAATCCTGCGGAGTTGCCGGTTTGTCCTGAGCTTGAATGGTTAGTGATGCGATAAACATCATGACCATAATGACGATTGATTTCTTCATCTTTTTGTAATGTTATTTTTTATGAATTAAAGTGTTGTTAATATGCTGATACTGGATGTTTATCAATATTTTTTAGTTGCATCAGATTTTGTATTCGAAAAACTATTCAAACATATCAATAAAGATTAAATGTCAGGCCAAACAAATCGAAAATCTAAATCGACGTAAATCTAAATCAATAAATTCTGATATTATTATTAGTTTTCTTAATGTTAGTTAACAAAGTCTTTAAAATCAAATTGAATGCTTAGTTTTGGTATATGATCTTTCTGATTAACCCAAATCAATTGTTTTCAATAACCTAATTACCCATAATCGATGAAAGCAAACTTTCTCTTTTTAATTCCTGCGTTTCTCCTTTCAATTGTTTTTAATAGTTATGGTCAAAATGTTTCACAGTGGCGAGGCTCAAATCGTGATGGAATTTATCCGGATAAAAATCTCCTGAAAACCTGGCCCGAAGCAGGTCCGAAATTACTTTGGCTGACTGAAGAAATTGGCAATGGATACAGTTCTCCGGTTATTGCCGACGGTAAGCTATATATCAATGGCGAAATTGACAGTATCAGTCATGTTTTTGCATTCGATCAGAATGGCAAGCTTTTGTGGAAAACGCCCAATGGCCGTGAGTTTTTCGGCGAAGGATATTCTGCCAATTTCCCCGGTGCACGTTCGGCTCCTACAGTTTATAAGAATCTAATTTATGTGTGTTCCGGACTTGGACGGATTGCCTGTTTGGATGCCGCTTCAGGACAAGAAAAATGGGCGGTTGATATGGTGAAAGATTTGGGTGGCAAACTCAATTATTTTGGATATTCCGAATCGCTTTTAGTTGATGAGAAACTGGTGTATTGTTATCCGGGTGGTGATGAAACCAATTTTGTGGCCCTCGATAAACTGACCGGAAAGATGGTCTGGAAATCGAAAGCAATGGGCGATCCGGTTGCATTTTGCTCTCCTTTAATGATCCGACTTCCGGAACGGAGTGTGGTGGCTACGGTATCACATAACTATTTGATGGGATTGGATGCCCGGAATGGTGAATTATTGTGGTCGTTTCACGAAGATTCGGTAAAGCTGGAAGGCGATTACTGCAATACGCCCATCTATTCCGACGGATTTCTTTACAATGTATCAGGAATTGAAAAAGGGACAGGAGCCTACAAACTTCAGTTGTCGCCAGATGGCAAATCGATTAAGGAAATCTGGCGAAATAGCAGGGTGAAAAATGCGATGGGTGGAATGGTGAAAATTGGTGACCATATTTTTTGCACTTCGGACGACAAAAAGTTGAAATGTCTCGACCTGAAATCGGGAATGGTAGTCGATTCGCTTTCAAATATGCGGGGAACCCTGATCAGCGCCGATGATCATTTGTATTGTTATACCGACAATGGCCGTGTTAACCTGATTCAACTTACCGGAACAAAGATGGACGTGGTTAGTCAGTTTAAGATTGATAAAGGAACCAAAGAGCATTTCTCGCATCCGGTTATTGCCAACGGGGTTTTGTATGTGAGACACGGAAATGCATTGATGGCGTATCAGATAAAGTAGGTTATTCAGGGATTTCATCCACGAAACAAGATGAAACCCCTGAATCTTTTTTTATGGCTTAATCTTTTGGAATAGTCCTGTCAGTTTCTCCTGATAAATTCCTTTGATTTGCTCTTCATTTTCACCGATCGGTTTGACCGGAATTAAATCCATCACATCATCAGGTCTCATTCCGGAGCGATACATCGCATTCAGGGAGGCATTCAGCGTTTCGAATATGCTCTCCCTGCATTCGGCATTGCTCAATCCAAACTCGATGCCAATGGTTTCCAATTCGTGCCACTGAAACCAGAAATAGGTGGGCAACATAGCTGAAAGTATCGCATATCCCTCTAGTTTATTTTCGGCTGTTTCGAAGGTGTGCCCAAGCAAATTAAGCATCTCTAAAATGTACCATTTCTGAATTTCTGACATTTTAGGAGCAAAACTCACCGGATTATAGCCGTGATTGATAATCGATGTTGCATTCGGAATTAACCGTACAATTTGATTGACGGGCAAAATAGCAGCCATTTTTTCGATGGTGATTTTGGGCGCCAGCGAAATGAATATGGTTTGTTCTGATACTTCGGATTTGATCCTTTCCAGCGTTTCCATAATTACCGGTGGGTGCAAAGCCAGAAAAACAACATCTTTTTTTGCGGCTTCAGATACCGATTCAAGGGTTTGGATAAAAGGAAATTTTAATTTAAGAGCTTGAAGAGTCTCTGTATTCGTATCGAAAACAGAGATAGAATCAAAAATCGCTTTTTTATTTACGAAGGCTTGCAGAAAAATATTGGTAATTCTGCCACCACCTATAAAACCTAATGATTTTGTCTTCATGATGATTCGTTTTTTGTTCTTTAAATATAAGCATTACATGACGTAATTGAAAAGATATCCGACACAAATTATCCCGAACGAAACGATGCCAACAAACACAGCAATCAACTGCCATTTCAGTACTTTTTTCAGGATAATGATCTCTGGAAGCGAGAGTGCGATCACCGACATCATAAAGGCCAGCGCTGTTCCGAGCGAAACGCCTTTTTCAATCAGCACACTCACAATCGGGATAATTCCGGCAGCATTCGAATACATTGGTACGCCAATCAAAATCGCAACCGGAACGCCGTACCAGTTTTCTTTTCCGAGCAGCGAACCCAGAAAATCTTCGGGCACATATCCATGAGCTCCGGCTCCTACAGCAATCCCAACCACAATGTAAATCCATATTTTGCCCACAATATCCTTTACCGAATAGAATCCGTTCCGGATGCGCTGAGAAAAATGCATCGTTTCGCTTTCTCCGTTTTCATGATCTGTTTTAACCTGAAATACCCAATCGGCCACGTATTTTTCCAACTTTAGCCGGCCAATAATCCATCCTGAAAGAATAGCGATAAATAAGCCGGTTACAATGTAAATGAGCATCACACGCCATCCAAAGAGGCCAAGCAGCATCACGACGGCTACTTCGTTAATCATCGGAGCAGCAATCAGGAACGAAAAAGTAACTCCCAACGGAACTCCGGCTTCGACAAAACCCAGAAACAGCGGAATAGCAGAACAGGAGCAAAATGGAGTGACAATTCCCAACAATGCAGCCATCACGTTCCCGGTGAAAAGCGATTTTCCTTCAAGTATTTTTCGTGTTTTTTCGGTCGAAAAGTAACTACGCAAAATACCAACGCCAAAGATGATCAGAACCAATAGCAGCAATACTTTGGGTACTTCGAACACAAAAAAACGGAGCGTTTCGGTAAGGTGTACACCTTTCGTCATCCCGGCCAGATCGTCGATAACAAAATCGGCCATGTTCTGCAAGTTCAGGTAAAGTAGAATCCACAAAGGCAGCAGAAGGGCAGGGAAGAGGATGCCGTTCGATTGCCGGTTTAGTTCGAGTATTTTTTGTTTCATTTTTAGTTTCTTCTGTTCGCAATTCGACGAACAATGAATTCAAATTTTTTTAACTGAAAAAGATGTTCAGGTAATAAACGCCCACTGCGATAAACAGGACTGCAATTATCCTGCGGAACCAGTATTCGAACGCTTTTAGTTTGTTATAGAATCCTCCGAGTGAACCCAGTGAAAATGCAATGAGCCAGGCAAAAAGAATTACCGGTATGCCAGTTGCAGTTGCAAAAATTACAGGCAGATACAATCCTGAAGCACTGCTGATGGTCATGGGGATTAGTATGCCAAAATACAAGACTCCGCTGTATGGACAAAAAGCCAGTGCAAACACCATCCCCAATAGCAATACATCCCAGAATCCGGAATTTTTGCGGTTTTCCATTTTCTCGGTCAGCCAACTGATGCCGGGAATTTTCAGGGTTAAAACACCGAGCATAAACAGCCCGATAACAATCAGCAATGGGCCGAGTAGTTTTTCGCCCCAATTCTGGAAAAACCCTGAAAGTTTGAACTGACTTGCACCAAAATAAAACAGCAGGCCAATTGAGGTGTAGCTCACAGCACGGCCTAAAGTATAAATCAAACCGTTGTAGAAAACTTTCCGGCGATTCTCCAGATCTTTGCTGATGTAACCAATGGCAGTAATGTTGGTTGCTAGAGGGCACGGACTAATTGCAGTCATTAACCCCAGCAAAAAGGCCGACAATAGCGGAAACTGTGAGTTTTCAAATAAATCCTGAAGGAATTCCATCGGCAGATTACATTTTTTCGATAGTCTCTTTGATTTTGGCTTTCAGCTTCTCTGGCTTGGTCCGGGCATTCATAAAAGCAACGGTTGTCAGGTCAACAGCTTTGTCACCTTTCAATATCAATAAGGTTTGTCCGGAGATCTGGTGCTTTGTTATAAGTGGATTGTCCTTATCTTCTTCTCGGTTGATGGATTTCAGAGTGAGCTGATCGCCATAATATTGTTTCAGTGCTTCTTTGGTAACGGCTTCAACAGCCTCACAGGTCACGCAGCGGTTAGTGGCATGGAAATAATACACTTCAACTCCGCTGATTTTTCCCTTTGTTTGGGCTTCGGTATTACTGACACCGGCAAATAACAAAAGAACTACGGCAAAAATTCTGATTACGTTCATAGTTATTGATTTATTAGGTTTTCCCTTTTTCTATTTTATCAGTTCCTTTATTTCTGCTACGGAAGGAACCCTGCCTTTTACGAGTATTTTCCCGTCCACGACCAGCGCGGGGGTAGTCATTACACCGAGTTTCATGATTTCCAGAAAATCTTCCACTTTGGTTACCGTGGCATCAATTCCAGATTCTTCTACCGCCTGAATGGTTGCCTTTTCGAGCGATTTGCATTTGGCGCAACCTGTTCCCAACACTTTGATTTCCATTTTGTTTGTATTTATTGATTTGAATCTTATTTGCTGGTTCGTAGTTCGTAAAATACCGAACATGAAGGACAAATTTTTTACATTTTCAGAATTCGTTTAAAACCTTCCTGAGCCTCTGCCCAGTTTTCTTTGTTGATGCAATATTTAATCCGCGGAGCCTCAATCTCACCTTGAATCAATCCGGCATCTTTCAGCTCTTTGAGGTGTTGTGAAAGGGTCGATTTTACAATAGGCAAGTCCTCAGTCAGGTCGCCACTGTAACAGCACGATTGTTTCGACAATAAATCCAGAATATAAATCCGGATAGGATGCCCCATCGCCTTGGCGTAACGAGCCAGTTTTTTTTGTTCCTCAGTAATCAGATCCTTCTGTTTCATCTCTGTTCGGTAAATTACGAACAAAGGAAAGCTATTTTTTTGAAACCTCCAATGAAATTTAAACTGTTTCTGACTATTTTTGAGTTCACAACTTAACTAAAACCTACTTTATCTATGAATCAACAAGATACCAATTCTCGTCGTAATTTTCTGAAAAAAGCTGGAGGTGCAACCCTCGGAATAGCTGGAATAACTGCGGTTTCGGCCAACTTAGCTTCTGGTTTTCCGGAAGATAAAGACTCTGGAAAATTGTTCGTCAACGAAATTTCAGGAGTAAAAGACCGGATAGAGCGGGTGAAAATTGCAACCCTCGGAATGCAGCGGTACGATTGGGAACAGGGCACCGTTGCTCAGGCTTTTCTTGAAATGGGCGAGTTGGATTTGGCCATTTCATTTGCCCGCGGTGCGATTCTTCGCCAGGAAAAAGGTCGTTTTTCGGTACTGAAGGGCAATGGACCAATCAACGATTGTTCGAGTGTTGGCGAAGTGGTGCTTTTTGCCGGTCGACATACGGGCGATCTGATTTTTCAGAAAGGTGCAGACGAAATGCTGAATGTGATCAAAACCACCACCCATAAATCTGATGATGGAATTATTTATCACACGCAGGAGCCGCAAAAGGGAATTTGGTCGGACGCGACTTACATGTTGCCGCCATTTCTGGCATCAGCAGGCGAATTTCAAGAGGCCATGAAACAAATTGAAGGTTACCGGAAATATCTTTACAACAAGGAGGATAAATTGTACTCGCACATGTGGGACGATGAGAAAAAACGACTGAATCGCGCCGATTATTGGGGTGTTGGCAATGGCTGGTCGGCTGCCGGGATGACCAGGATCATCAAAATGTTGCCCGATTCGATGGTGGCCGAAAAGAAAAAACTGATTGGATATACCCGTGATGTAATTGATGGTTGCCTGAAATACCTCAGACCAGACGGCGCATTTCACGATGTGGTAAACAAGCCCGACACTTTTGTAGAAGTGAATCTGAGCCAGATGCTTTGTTATTCTATTTTTAGAGGTGTTGCCGCCGGATATTTAGATTCGTCGTATCTCAAACCAACCGAAATCATGCGGAAAGCCGCAAACGACAAAGTCGATAAATTAGGCTACGTGCACGATGTTTGCGGGGTCCCCAGTTTCAACCGTCCGTACTTTGCTCCTGAAGGGCAGGCATTTTACCTCCTGATGGAAACGGCCGCAGCCGATTTGGCAAAAGGGAAGAAATAGTTTTTTGTGGCTGCCCGTTGCCTAAAGGCGAACGGCAAAGGATAGCTCAATTCTTATTCATAGAGCTGTTATTCTTTGCCGTCTGCTTTAGCTGACGGATATCTGTTTCAGAGCAGAAAAAAGCTTGCAGTTTATCTCTGCAAGCTTTTCCTTTTTCCTGATTTATACAATCCCGCGTTGTTTTTTGATGGTTTCCCAAGCTTCATTCACTTTCTGAAATTTATCATTGGCGCCTTTCTGAACATCTTCTCCAAGGTAATGAACCTTATCCGGATGGTATTTAATGGCCATTTTGCGGTATGCTTTTTTCAGTTCATCGTCGGTTGCTGTTGGTTCGCTTTCCAGGATTTTGTAGGCTGCATCGGTATTGGCCACAAACATCGCTTCAATCGACTGGTAATCTTTTTCGCTGATCCCCATTTGCTGGGCAATGTGTCTGATCAGTTGATGTTCCGTTTCGTGAATGTGACCATCAGCATCGGCAATTCCGAATAAAAAATGCACCAATTGCAAGCGCGACGGATGATCCATATTCTTCCGGATTTGCTGACAAACTTCGGTAACCGGAATGTTTTGGTTCAGCAGATCGCGTAATATTTTAATGGCTTCGCCTGCCGCCGCCGGTCCAAAGGAGCGAACAAAAAAATCTTTGGTGTAATCAAGCTCCGATTTCAGAACTTTTCCATCAGCTTTCATAACGGCAGCTACCAATACCAGCAAGCTCATAATGTAGCCGCCTTGCGTGGTGGGTTGTCCCGGTTGATATTCCTGACGACCGGTTATTACCGTCGTATTGTCGAACAACGATCCGACTACAAAACCTAAAATTCCTCCAATCGGACCGCCAATAGCCCATCCCAATCCTCCTGTGATCCATTTACCAAACTTTGCCATATGCTCTTATTTTTTTGTCAATTTCTATGATTTGTGGAATGATTAGTTCATTGTCGTTGTTGCCAATTACAAAATCAGCCAATTTAATCCGTTCATCATCAGTCCACTGATTTCTGATTCTTTCTTTTACCAATTCTAAAGTTAAACCGTCGCGTTTCATCACGCGTTGTATTCGTTCGTTCTCGCTGGTTACCACCGTAATGGTTTTGTCCATCATTTTGTAAAAGCCACTTTCGAATAATATGGCGGCTTCGTGAATAATATATGGAGACTTTTGTTTGTCGCACCAGTCGAAAAATGTTTGCCGCACCACCGGATGAACGATGGCATTTAGTTGTGCCAGTAAAGATGGGTTGTTAAAAACAATTCCGGCCAGGTATTTTCGGTCGATAGTCTGATCGGGCAGGTAAACTGATGCTCCGAACAAGTTAACCAGCTTTTCGTGGATTTCCCCGCTTGTATTCATGAGTTCTTTGGCAATCCGATCGGCTTCAAAAACCGGAATGCCAAGAGCCGAGAATACCCTGCAAACGGTGCTCTTTCCACTTCCTATTCCTCCGGTGATTCCGATCTTTAACATGCCAATTAATTTTCGATGAGGTATTCAATTTCTTCCGGAGTAATTTTTACATCGTAGAGAAATGCTGGCGCCGAAACGGTTTTAATCCGAAGTCGTTGTTGCCCTCCTTCAATATCGGTGTAGGATACCGCAAGTTTAAAATCTTCAGGATGGATTTCGGAAAAACGGCTTAACCCAACCAGAAACGAAACCTTTACCCGTGCCGGAAATAATTTGACTTTCATGTTGGCAGGCGTATCTGTCAACATCACCGGAACCGATTGTTGTGCTTCGGTATATTCTTCAACCGGAATCACTAATTCGACCGATTGCGGATCAAAGAAAAGTTCTTTTACCGGACTAATCTCAGCTTTTACCTGGATCGATTCGTCAACTGTATTAAATACTTTTGCCTTGGTATATACCCACTGAAGCGTATCCATTGTCGATTGCGGACCATTCACCACGATGGTATTGGGTTCTGTCGTTATTTCTCCTGAAATCTGGAATTGCTTTTTCAGGTTTACATTCACTACCGGTTTAACTGGCACCCGTTTTTGAGTCATTTGACCAAACCTGAAAAACAAGGTGTCGGGAGTCATGCTCAAAATCTCAATATCGTTAGATAGCTGATATGATAATTCTGTCAGGAATTGCCGCGTAGGAAAAGCAAAACTGTTTTTTTTGTTCTCCAGCATACGGCTATTCGTCATTTCATTAACATTAAATGAAAGTGGTCCCAATAAAAAGATAAGTTTACGCCTGAGTATCGTAAAGCCGTGCGATCGGATTGTCATCTCAAATTTATCCGGTAAATTGTTAGCTAGTGTTTTGTTATTCGGAAGGTTGTAGTATTCAACCGGGGCAACAATTTTTACAGTATAAGTTTTGCTGAGGGCATTCAGGAACCAGAAACCGGTGGCAATGGCAACGCATACCAGATAGGCTGCCACGCGTTTGTCGTTTTTGAAGTATACCTTTTTCAGGTATTTTACGAATTTATATACCCAGTTTGTCTTCACGGCATCAAATATAAAAAAATGGGTCGACATATTGCCGACCCATCTCCATTTCAGGTATTGTTTAAATATTATTTAGCCTGAACGTCAGACATATCTTTTACGATAGCGTTTTTGTCAATCCGAAGTTTAACATTGTCGTCAACCTGAAGCAATACGGTTGTGTCATTCATTTCAACAATTTTACCGTAGATACCGCCAGTGGTAACTACTTTGTCACCTTTAGCCAAGCTGTTGCGGAAAGCAGCAACTTCTTTTTGCTTTTTCATCTGAGGTCTGATCATGAAGAAATAAAATACTGCAATGATCAAAATCATTGGAAGAAATGTCATGATTGGATTCGGCTGAGATCCATCTGCTGCCGGTTGAGCCATTAATAAATAATTCATCATTTTGTATGTTTTTAATTTAACTGTTTAGTTCTATCATCTCGTTTGTAACATTTGCTCGTATAAATATTTGCTTTTGAGCGGGTTCGGCATTCGAGAACAGCGTAATTGTTTTTAACTGCTTTCCAACTTCGCCGGCCGAGTTGTAAATCACTTCAATCCGTCCTTCCTGCCCGGGTGCAATGGTTTTATTTTCCATTTTAACTTCAGTACATCCGCAACCCGAATCAATTCCGGTAACCGTTAAGGTTTTTGTTCCTTCGTTCCTGAAAATAAAGGTGAAAGATACAACCTCACCGGCATTAAGCGAACCAAAATTATGGATTTCTTCGGAAAAGACAAATTTAGCGACACCCGATTCGTCTGATTTAATTAAAGGTGTTGCTTTTTGTGTTCCTGAATGACAAGAACCAAGTAGTAATCCGGATACTAAATACCAAGTCAGAAGACCGAAGACCGGAGACCGGAGATCAGAAATCCGCTCTCTGAGCGCAAAGCAGTCGAAGGAAAAATTCAATGCTGGAAACCTCCAGGCTTTTTCCCTTTTTCCGTTTCCCTTTTCCTTGCTCCCAGTTCTCATTCCTCTCCTTCACCAATCAAGCCGCGACCTGCTTTCCTGATTTTATCAGCTTTTTTCAGGTCTTTCAGGGCTTTGTCGAGTATACCGTTGATGAAATTACGGCTTTTTTCGGTGCTGTAATACTTCGAAAGTTCGATGTATTCATTCATGGTTACCTTCGTTGGTATCGATGGGAAATACAGGAATTCGCTCAACGCCAGTTCCAGAATCAGGTTGTCGATAAAGGCAATGCGTTCGATGTCCCAGTTTACCGTGTGTTGTTTAATCAAGATCATGTTGTCAGTATGGTTTAAAACCACTTTCCTGTAAAGGTCTTTGGCAAACTGACGGTCTTCTTCATCTTTGTACATCGGAAGCAAGGCCTGGTTGTCGTCGCTAAATTCTTTGAATTTCTTGAATGTTTTCAGGATCATGCTTACCACGAAATCGAGGTCGTCGTTCCAGTAAATACTCTGTTCTTCAAGCAGCGACTCAATATCTTCATTGTCAAGAATCAGGTATTTGAAAATGTCTTCAACCAGTTTGCGGTCGTCGGCATAGCTGTTTTGCTCAGCAGCCATGTATTCCTTGTAAAAATCCTGCTCAACCAGCGACAGGTACAACTTACGAATAAGTTCATCCTCGTTAACCCAGCTCAATTTGGCCGCTTCGAGGTATTTTGCAAGTGAAGTGTTGGTTTTTAACTGATGAATGAGCAGATTGTTTACAAAACGAGTATTGGGTGTAAGGTCTGCGGTTGTCGGGCGGTGTTTCTTTAATCCCAGATCGATACGGTCTTCTGCAAACTTTTCTATCTCCAGAACCAGAGACATTAAATAGTGATACAGATCGTATGTTTTTTGCAAACTAAAAAAGAGTTCTTTTTCAGTGTTGTTGATCGATGTTTCAGGTGATGTAAAGAACGCGTACAATATTTGTAATACCTTGATTCGAATTATTCTTCTGCTAATCATTGTCTTAGAACCTGGTTAAAATATGGGGAGGCAAAGTTAGAATTTTTTCTGGAATCAGTTGATCGCGAGAATGAATAATTGTTTTCGTAAGGTTTTGCTTAACCACACAGGCACATAGAACACAATAGAAAAAGAAAATAATACCTGAAAAATATCGGAAATCAGGAATCTACAACTTATTAAATCTATGTGACCTATGTGTCTATGCGGTTTGAGTCCTTCTGTTCTTCTTCCGGAGTTATTTCTTCGTTAAATTCTTCAGCATCCGAATCATCATCTTCCTCCTCCGGCTCATTTTCCCAGCTCGAAACCGGACGAACGGGTCCCTGAAAGCGGTAATAAAAAGCCAGCATCAAACCACTGGCGGTCCCCCACAAATGGCTTTCCCACGAAATTCCGGGCTTGATGGGGAAAATTCCCCAAAACATACTTCCGTAGAGAAAAACCACGATAATGCCGATAGTCAGCAAGTTGGCATCTTTCCGGAATACGCCACTGAAAAACAGGAAGGAAGCCAGTCCGTAAACAATGCCGCTGGCTCCAATATGGTACGAGTCGCGACCTCCAAGCCAAACGCAGATTCCCGAAAGAATGTAAATCAGGAAAAGAATGCGGTAGGCCAGGTTTCGATAAAAGTAGAATAAGGCAAACGACAGGATCAGAAACGGAATGGAGTTCGATAGCAAATGGTCGTAATTGCTATGAATAAAAGGCGAAAAGATAATGCCCCGAAGTCCTTCGATTTGCAGTGGCAAAATTCCGTATTCAGCTAAATCAAGATTGTATAGATTTTCAATCAATTTTACCAACCAGAAAATGCCAACAATGATAACCGAAAACAAAAGACTATATCTGAAAATCTTCTTTTCCGTTTCCTTATCGGTAGGTTCCTGATTTCTGGGGTAATAATCGAAAATGGGCATAGAATGAAAAATTTTAGGAAAAAGGAAAAGGGAAACAGAAAACCGCAGGCTTTTGCCTGAAAGCTAACCCGAAACCCGCATCCCGCAACCCGATTTAGCGTTTTTTATTAACGCGGTACCAGTGATTTAATCAATTCAGCGAATTTGATAATGTCTTCTTCTTCGGTGTCAAACGAAGTCATCCAGCGAACTTCCGAACGATGCTCATCCCACATGTAAAAGAAATACTTCTCCTGAAGTTGAGGGATGATTTCTGCAGGAACGATGGCAAAAACGCCGTTGGCTTCCACTTCCTGAGTGAGTTGAATGGTCGGTATTTTCTTCACTTCCTGTTCCAGAAGTTGAGCCATCCGGTTCGAATGGGTAGCGTTTCGTTTCCAGAGATCGTTTTCGAAATACGCCAGAAACTGCGCGCTCACAAACCGCATTTTCGAATACAATTGCATGCTTTGTTTGCGAATGTATTTGGTGAGTTTGGTCAATTCAGGATTGAAAAACAGGACTGCCTCACCCAGCATCATGCCGTTTTTGGTACCGCCAAACGAAAGTACATCAATTCCGGCATCAACAGTAAATGCTCTGAATGGCATGTCGAGAGCCACGGCAGCATTGGCCAAACGGGCGCCATCCATGTGTACAAAAAGGCCATATTCGTGCGCAAGAGCGGTGATGGCTTTAATTTCGTCGAGCGAATAAACAGTTCCTAGTTCTGTGACCTGTGAAATGGAAATTACTTTGGGTTGAGAATGATGCTCGAAATCAAATCCGTGTAAATATTTGGTAATTCCGGCTGGCGTAATTTTCCCTTTGAAGGTTTCGACCGGAAGTAGTTTGCAGCCGGTGAATTTTTCGGGAGCGCCACACTCGTCGGTTTGGATGTGGGCTGTATCGGCGCAGATCACCGCGTTAAATGAGTGTGTCAGCGTTGAAAGTCCGAGTACATTGGCGCCAGTTCCGTTAAACACAAAAAAAACCTCTGTCTGTTCTCCAAATTCCTGTTTGAACCGGTTGATGGCCTTTTCGGTAATCTCGTCGCCACCGTAGCCGACTGCGTGTCCTGTGTTAGCCGCTGAAATGGCATTTAAAATTTCAGGATGAATGCCTGAATTATTGTCGCTTGCAAAACCTCGTTTCATGGTTTAAAGTTGTAAATTTAAGTGCCTAAAATTCGGAGTGCCTAGAGTTTGGAGTTAAAAGCATATTCTTTTTTTACAACTTTAGGCACTTCGGACTTTAGTTCACTCCGAACTTGATTTATAAAGGTATAAATGAACTCAAATTTTCAACTTTAACAAAATGGATAAGTCATTAAAACTAAGCGAAAAATTGTTTTGTCTGGCTGTAAATCCTAAAAATGGCGGTATTTTGCTGAATGCTTCGGCCGCATTGGCCATGACATTGACCGGTTCGGTATTCGTTGAGTTGATGAATAAAGGACTGGTTTCGATTGAAAATGGTGTTGTTCATTTGGTGAATCCGACTCCGCAGAACGATGAGGTTCATGATTTTTTCCTGAATAGAATAAAACTTCATGGAAAAGACCGAAAGTTGCGAAGATGGATTTCATATTTTAATGTCAGAGGACGGAAAATTCAGAAGCATTTTATTCGCAGTCTGGTGCGTAAAAATGTTCTTCGTACCGAGGAAAAACGGATTCTGTTTATTCCTTATGAAAAGGTTTTTCTGATGGATCGTGACTTGGTTGAAAATATAAGAATAGGGGTGGTTACCACTTTATTGGGCAAGATAGAGCAGTCCGATGAATCTATTATTTTAGCAATAATGGTTGGTAAAACCAATTTGCTGGCTCGAATTTTTCCTGAACGGGCTCAGCGAAAGGAGGCGTCGCTATTCCTGAAGAATTTGCCAGAGACTCCGGTTTCAAAAGCAATTCAGGAAGCCATACAAATGATGCATGCGACCGTTTTTGCGGCGACGAGTTAGATTTATCAGTTCTTCAATCCTTCAGTAATTCAGTTTCTTTATGGAAAACGTAAACATCTTTTGGTTTCGGCGCGATTTGCGGGTTGATGACAATCATGGTTTTTTTAAGGCATTGAATGCCGGCTTGCCCGTCGTTCCTGTTTTTATTTTCGATCCGGCTATTTTATCTCAGTTTCCAAATCCAAACGATCCTCGGCTAACTTTTATTCACCGCTGCCTGACTGATCTTGACCGCGAATTCCGCAAATTCAACAGTAGTTTACAGGTTTATGTTTCTTCTCCGGAAGTTGTTTTCGGGCAGCTGGCCTCTAAGTATCCAATTCACAGTGTTTTTACCAATACCGATTACGAGCCGGCTGCCATTGTTTGTGATCAGAAGGTCGCCCAAATTCTTCAGAATAAGGGGATTGAATTTCATCGTTTCAAAGATCAAATCATATTCCATCAGAATGAAGTCGTTAAAGCCGACGGATCGCCCTACACCGTTTTTACACCATACAGCAAAAAATGGAAGGAAAAACTGGCATCACATCCAATTTCGGTTTACGAAAGCGAAAAGCATCTGTATGCCCTGAAACACTTGTCTTCGGACTATTTTCCTGAACTGGCTGAAATTGGTTATCAGCAACAAAATATCAATTTTCCTGATAAGAATTTCGACCCGGTTTTGGTTGAAAATTATGCGAAAACCCGCGACTTCCCAGCTGAAAACGGAACCAGCAAACTTGGAGTTCACCTGCGTTTCGGCACTTTATCAATCCGGAAACTGACCCAATTTGCGAAAATGCATTCCGAAGTTTTCCTGAACGAATTGATCTGGAGAAACTTTTATATGGACATTTTGTGGCATTTTCCCCATTCAGCTGAAAAATCATTTAAACCGGCTTACGACTTTATTCTGTGGCTCAACAACGAAGCCGATTTCGAGCGGTGGTGCAACGGGCAAACGGGTTATCCGCTGGTTGATGCCGGAATGCGCGAACTGAACGAAACAGGATACATGCACAATCGCCTCCGCATGGTTGTCGCCAGTTTCCTGACCAAACACCTGCTAATCGACTGGCGATGGGGTGAATCGTATTTTGCATCAAAGTTGCTCGACTACGAGTTGGCATCGAATAATGGCGGCTGGCAGTGGGCGAGTGGTTCTGGTTGCGATGCAGCTCCGTATTTCAGGGTTTTTAGTCCCGAATTGCAAACCAAAAAGTTCGATCCCCAGTTGAAATATATCCGAAAATGGGTGCCTGAATTTGGAACTTCAGCTTATCCAAAACCCATGGTTGACCACGCATTTGCCCGGAACCGTGCCATTGAAACTTACCGGAAAGCTTTGAAATAATATCGGGTTACAGAAACAAATCATGCCGTGTGATGTTAGATTCAAATCAGGAAAAATGCTAATTTGCACGCCTTGTTTTTGATTACGGGCTAATTATTGATTTTTATTTCAAAGACATTAGCCCACCCGAATTTTGAATTTTTTACGATGAACTTTAAAATTGTTTCTGAATATCAACCCACTGGAGATCAGCCTGAAGCGATTCGTCAACTGAGCGAAGGGTTGCGCAATGGTACAACGTTTCAAACGCTGCTTGGGGTAACCGGATCGGGGAAAACGTTTACCATGGCCAATGTAATTGAGCAGGTCCAACGTCCGGCACTGGTTTTGAGCCATAACAAAACACTGGCCGCCCAGTTGTACAGCGAGATGAAACAATTTTTCCCAGAAAATGCTGTCGAATATTTTGTTTCCTATTACGATTACTACCAGCCTGAAGCTTATCTTCCGGTTAGCAATACCTATATCGAAAAAGATCTTTCGATTAATAAAGACATCGAAAAACTCCGATTGAGTACAACTTCCTCTTTACTCTCCGGAAGGCGCGATGTGATTGTGGTTTCGTCGGTTTCGTGTTTGTACGGTATTGGTAACCCAGCTGATTTTCATGCCAATGTAACCAATGTGCACAAAGGCGAGACCGTTAGCCGAAATGTATTTCTCCGGAAGTTGGTTGACGCACTTTATTCGCGCAACGAAGTGGAATTTAACCGTGGAAATTTCAGGGTAAAAGGTGACAGTGTGGATATTTTTCCTGCTTATGCTGATATTGCCTATCGTATAGTATTCTGGGGCGACGACATTGAAGAGATTTATTCGTTCGATCCGGTTGGTGGCGGAACCATCGAAGAGTTGGACATGGCGGTGATTTATCCGGCCAATATGTTTGTTACAACCAAAGAACGGATGCAGCTGGCTATCCGTCAAATTCAGGACGATTTGGTAAAACAGGTCGATTTTTTCAAGGAAATTGGCAAGCCGCTGGAAGCCAAACGTATTCTGGAACGAGTTGAATACGACCTCGAAATGATGCGTGAACTGGGCTATTGCCCAGGCGTTGAAAATTATTCGCGGTACTTCGACGGTAGGGTAGCCGGATCACGGCCTTTCTGCCTGCTCGATTATTTCCCCAACGATTTTGTGACTATTATAGATGAAAGCCATGTGACATTGCCTCAAATCAAGGCTATGTTTGGCGGCGACCGTTCAAGAAAAATTAATCTGGTTGAATACGGATGGCGGCTTCCGGCGGCTATTGATAACCGTCCACTGACGTTTGATGAATTCGAATCGGTGGTCGATCAGACTGTTTTTGTGAGTGCCACGCCTGCCGATTACGAACTGGCGAAATCGGAGGGAGTAGTGGTGGAGCAGGTTATTCGCCCAACAGGCTTGCTCGATCCGATTATCGATGTTCGGCCAAGTATCAACCAGATCGATAACCTGATGCATGAAATCCATTTGCGCATTGACCGGAACGAAAGGGTATTGGTGACTACGCTTACCAAACGAATGGCTGAAGAACTGAGCAGCTATCTGGCCAATATGGGTGTAAAAACCAGGTACATCCATTCTGATGTGGACACACTCGAACGCATAGAAATTCTGGAGCAATTACGTAAAGGTGAATTTGATGTGCTCGTCGGAATCAACCTTTTGCGCGAAGGATTGGATTTGCCTGAAGTTTCGCTGGTTGCTATTCTGGATGCTGATAAGGAAGGTTTTCTGCGCTCTGAACGTTCGCTTACACAAACTGCAGGCCGCGCTGCCCGAAACCTGAATGGGATGGTGATTATGTATGCCGATAAAATAACCAACTCGATGCAACGCACCATTGATTCGACCAATTACCGGCGCGAAAAACAGATGAAGTACAACATCGAAAACGACATTACACCAACACAAATTATCAAGGCAAGTCGCGAAATTGTAGGGTATGCAAGTGCAGGAATGAAAGTAAAAGGATACAGTGGCGACGAACCAACCAATTTGGCTGCTGATCCGGTTGTTCAATATATGAGTGTTCCGGCCTTGGAAAAGGCAATCACCAAACTCAAAAAAGATATGGAAGCTGCGGCCAAAGAACTCGACTTCTACGAAGCAGCCCGCCTTCGCGACGAAATGTTCCGCTATCAGGAAATATTGAAGGGGAAATCGAAATAAAAAGTGAAGCCCTGAAAATCGACGATCTTCAGGGCTTCACTTATAACTCATAATTTATAACTTATAATCTGTTCTTTACATTCTTTCCGGAACATCAATTCCCAACAATTTCATACCGGTTTTGATGGTTTTGCCAACATTTTCGGCAATGACCAGCCGTAGGTTGCGAACGTCAGCATTTTCTTCTATAATGATCGGGAATTCGTGGTAAAATTGGTTGAATTCTTTCACCAGTTCGTAAATATAATTGGCAATCAGCGCCGGACTGTAATTGTCGCCGGCTTCTTTCACAGCTACCGGAAATTGTGCAATAGCTTTAATCAATTCCAGTTCTTTGCCGCCAATTTGCAATCCGCCATCAATGGTTTGATTAATTGCAATGCCCCTGTCGGCTGCTTTGCGCAGCACCGAACGGATTCGGGCATAAGTGTATTGAATGAATGGACCGGTATTGCCATTAAAATCGATGGATTCCTCCGGATTGAAAAGCATATTTTTCTTTGGGTCGACTTTCAGGATAAAATATTTGAGCGCGCCCAAAGCAATCATTTTATAGGTTTCGGCAGCCTGTTCCGGAGTGTAACCTTCCAGTTTGCCTAATTCTTCTGATGTTTTGCGCGAAACTTCGATCATTCCGGCCACCAGATCGTCAGCATCGACAACGGTTCCTTCGCGCGATTTCATTTTTCCCTGCGGAAGCTCAACCATTCCATAAGAGAAATGATGCAGCCCTTTCCCGAATTCGAAGCCTAATTTGTCGAGCAAAATCGACAAAACCTGAAAGTGGTAATTTTGTTCGTTTCCAACCACATACACCATTTTGTCGATCGGATAATCCTGAAAACGTTCTTTCGCAGTACCAATGTCCTGCGTCATATAAACAGATGTGCCGTCGCTGCGGAGCAAAATCTTCTGATCCAATCCTTCAGCAGTTAGGTCGGCCCAAACCGACGAATCTTCTTTCTGGTAGAAAACACCTTCAGCTAACCCCCTCAAAACTTCGTCTTTACCGTAAAGATAGGTTTCCGATTCGTAATATATTTTGTCGAAATCGACTCCAAGCTCTTTGTAAGTCACGTCGAAACCGGCGTAAACCCATTGGTTCATGGTTTCCCAAAGCTGGATGGTTTCCGGGTCTTTGGCTTCCCATTTGAGCAACATTTCGCGTGCTCCCTGCATGGCCGAGGCGTTTTGCTCGGCGTTTTCCTTGGACTCGCCCTGTGCAATCAAAGCAGCAATTTCTTTTTTGTATTCCTGATCGAATTTCACGTAGTAGTTGCCCACCAGATGGTCTCCTTTGATACCTGTATTTTCAGGAGTTTCGCCATTGCCCCACATTTTCCAGGCATACATCGATTTGCAAATGTGGATTCCGCGGTCGTTTACGATGTTGGTTTTCACCACTTTGTTTCCGTTGGCTTTCAGGATTTCTCCCAATGAAAAGCCGAGCAAATTATTGCGGATATGCCCTAAATGCAATGGTTTATTGGTGTTTGGCGACGAATATTCGACCATGACCAATTTTGATGTATCAGTTGGTTCTGTGATTCCGTAGTTAGTCGTCGAGCTAACAGAATTCAGTACCGAAACCCAGTATTCCGATGAAATTACCAGGTTCAGGAACCCTTTAACTACATTAAATTTTTCAACCTCGGTAACGTTTTGCTGAAGGTAATCGCCGATTTCGGCTGCGGTTAGTTCCGGCGATTTTTTCGACATCCGAACAAACGGAAACACCACCAAAGTGATATCACCTTCAAATTCTTTTCGGGTATTTTGTAATTGGACGAGGCTTGGATCTATTTGTTGCTGGTAACATTTTTCAATGGCTTCAACAATCTGGTCACGTATAATCAGTTCGATCGACATTTTTAGTGCTTTGAAATTTGAGCGACAAAGATATTTGATTTTCTCTAGTTTTGGTTTCGGAATTGAAATTTCAGGTCTTATAATGAATTCAGCTTAACAGAAAAGCCCTATCTAAAGAAATAGACAGGGCTTTCGTATTATTTTGGGCGTTATTTCTTCGCTATTTCATTTTGAAAATTTCAAATTCAACTCTGCGATTTCTCAAACGGCCTTCTTCTGTATCATTACTTGCAACAGGTTTAGCTTCGCCAAATGCTTTTTGCTGAATGATACGTGTTGATGCAATACCTTTTGATTCGAGGTATTTAACTACCGCATCAACACGGTCTTTAGATAATTGTATGTTTTGATCATCAGAGCCTTGGCTATCAGTATGGCCATATGCATTCACATTGTATGCAGGGTTGCTGTTGAGGGTTTTAACCAGTTTGTCAAGTATGCCTTTCGAGTAATCGGTTAAATAGCTTTTCCCTGAAACGAAATGGGCTGCATCAACTTTAATATTCTGAATTTCAACCTGATCTGCGGTTATTTCTTTTTTCTTTTCAGGTTCTTTTGCCGGGCAACCTTTATTTTCTTTCAGGCCAGCAACCGTTGGACACGCATCTTCTGAATCAACTACGCCATCTTTATCCTGATCTAATGGACAACCTGCGGCATCTACTTTATATCCTTTAGGCGTATTAGCGCATTTGTCATCTTTGTCAGCAATTCCATCACCATCAGAGTCTGGGCAGCCTTTCAAGTTGGCAACACCTGCAACATCCGGACATGAATCATCTTTGTCGGCCACTCCATCTTTGTCTTTGTCGGGGCAACCTTTTAATGAGGTTAACCCGGCCTCTGTTGGGCAAGAGTCAATATAATCGGCTACTCCGTCGCCATCCGAATCAATTGGACAGCCATTAGCATCAACGGCAACACCAGTAGGTGTTTCAGGACATTTGTCTTTTTTGTCAGAAACACCGTCCATATCCGCATCAGGAGTTTTACCAAAATCGAATTCCATACCAACTGTCGCTTTCCAGAAATTGTCATTGATTGTTTTGCCTGCAACGGTCGATTCTATTCCGTTTATATATCCAGCTTCCAAATAGAACGCGGTAGCTGGACTCACATAGTATTTACCTCCAATACCTAAATCAAAGTTTATTCCTGATTCGGCATTGTCGGCCATGAAACCTGGTCCGGCATAGATATAAGGCCGGAAGTTTTTACTTTCATCAGTTAGTTTTAAGCGCAGGTTGATGAATGCGGTAGCCATATCAAGGTCGCTTGTAAGTTTGGAGTTAAATACCCCAAGGTCACCTTTAAGCATCAAATCAAATCGGGTACTTAGATATCTGCTTAAATACAGTTCCGGATTTAGGCCTACGCCTGCATCATTTGTAGTTCCATACGCACCTGCACCAATTCCAATGCCCCATTTTTTATCGGTAGTCTGACCCTGCGAAATGGTAGCAAAAGCAAAAAATAATGACAGTAAAAGCAATTTTTTCATGTTCATTTGTTTTTGTGAGTATTTGATTTTAAAACCGTTTAACTATTGAAATAATAAGAATTATGAAACAGTTATAATACAAATGTACATAAAAAAATCCTTATCAGTTCTGATAAGGATTTTTTCTTAAAAATGAGATATTTTATTTTTTTGTTACTTCGAATTCAACCCGACGGTTCAATGCACGTCCTTCTGGGGTATCATTAGTTGCGGCAGGATTCGCTTCTCCTAATCCTTTCTGCGATTCGATTCTGTTCTTTTTAATTTTACCTGAAAGAATAGATTTAACGACAGAGCTTACGCGGTTTTTCGAAAGATTCATATTGTATGCATCAGCACCAAGAGCATCAGCATAACCAGTAATTTTTACATTATAATTGCTGTTTTCTTTCAATAAGTTAACAAGTTTGTCGATTTTTACTTTTTCCTGTGCGGTGAATGTTCCTTTGTTTGAATCGAAATAAACAGGTTCTACTTTCATTTTTTCAGCTTCAAGTTCTTCAGCTGTTTTTTCTTTTACAGGGCAACCTTTATTTTCTTTAACTCCGAAAACAGTAGGGCAAGCATCATCAGCATCTAAGATACCATCATTGTCCTGATCAAGAGGACATCCTTTTGCATCAACCTTAGTTCCTTTTGGAGTATTTGGACATTTGTCGTCTTTATCAGCAACGCCATCACCGTCAGTGTCAGGACAGCCTTTTAAGCTGGCAATACCCGCAACATCAGGACAAGCATCATCTTTGTCAGCAACTCCGTCCTTATCAGCATCTGGACAACCTTTCAGCGATGTAAGTCCGGCAACAGTAGGACAATCATCAATATAATCAGCAACTCCGTCACCATCAGTGTCGATTGGACAACCTTTGGCATCAACAGCAACACCAGCAGGGGTATTTGGACATTTATCTTTATTGTCAGAAACTCCATCCATGTCAGAATCAGGAGTCTTTCCAAAGTCAAACTCAACACCAACAGTAGCTTTCCAAAGGTTGTCTCTGGTGTTCTTGCCAGCTACAGTCGATTCTATACCATTAATGTACCCAACTTCCATATATAAAGCTGTAGCTGGAGTTACGTAATATTTGTCACCAGCGCCAAGATTAAAGTTTAATCCTGATTCAGAATTATCAGCCAAAAATCCAGGTCCGGCAAATAAATAAGGGCGGAATTTTTTGCTTTCGTCATTTAATTTAAATCGCAAATTAAGGAATGCATTAGCTAAATCGAGATCGTTTGTCAATTTGGAATTAAACAATCCAAGATCACCCTTGAGCATTAAATCAAGTCTTGGACTAAGATATCTGCTTAGATAAAGTTCAGGCATGAACCCAACTCCTGATTTATTGAGTGTGCCATAAGCTCCAACTCCAAGACCAAGTCCCCATTTTTTGTCAACGGTCTGAGCATTTGTAATGGATGCAAATGCTATCAATAATGATAGAAGTAAAATTTTTTTCATGATTATAAAATTTTGGTTTTTTAAATGTATAAAAATCTATTTATTTTTTGTGTTCTTATGGTAAAACAACTTAGAAATAATAATGTTTTATTAGAAAACTAATATGTCTTTTGATTTTTCTGTTTGATGCTTTTCTAATTTCAGTTTAGATATTTCTCCCGCTGAAGGGCTTTGTCAGATAAAAGAACGAGTTTAAACCCAATGTTGTTTTACGTGTTTTATCATTGCCCAATCAAGATCGATATGAATATCATTTTGCTAGAATTATAGTATTAAAATTATAAATACCCTACCCAAAAGTAACAATAATTTTAAAAATATTGATATTTTGTTTCTTTATGTTTCTTCTCTTATTTTTTAATGTGCTGATTTGTAGTTTGTTGGTTTGTGATTTAAATAGGCGCCAATAACTGAGTTTTGAGTGCTTCTATCCTAAAGTCTTATTTTTTTGTTCTGAATTGTTTTTGATCGAAGGTATTTTTCAGAGCATACTTTAATTGTATTTTTACCAAAAATAACAACAGATTGTACGCAATAATTGACATAGAAACTACAGGTCAGTCGGCGGCTAAAGGTAAAATTACCGAGATTGCCATTTTTATTCATAATGGATTTCAAATAACCGATTCGTTTTCAAGTTTGATTAATCCGGAATGCTATATTCCGGGCTTTATTACCGACCTTACAGGTATTGATAACGAAATGGTAAGGGAAGCGCCTAAGTTTTATGAGGTGGCAAGGCGAGTTGTTGAAATGACTCAGAATAAAATATTTGTTGCTCACAATGCAAGTTTTGATTATCGGTTTGTTCAGGAAGAATTTAAACGATTGGGATACGATTATCAGCGAAAAACGATGTGTACCGTCAGGTTAGGGCGTAAGTTTTTACCAGGTCATAAGTCATATTCGCTGGGGAAAATCTGTGATGAGCTGGGGATTTCAATAAACGGGAGGCACCGTGCAGCAGGCGATGCTTTAGCTACAACAAAACTTTTTGAAATTATACTCTCAAGGAAAGCACTTAAGGAAACCAAACAACCTCCCGGGCAATTGAGATTGTTTTAAAATTAAAAAACCGCATCGAACATGCGGTTTTTTAATTTATTCTTCGGATTTGGCTTCTTCCGTTTTTTCTTCTTTGGCTTCTGTCAGCAGATTTTGATCATTGAGCAGTTGATACCATTGGATGATCTTTTTCATGTCAGAAACATATACCCGATCCTTATCATATTCTGGTAAAACTTCTTCAAAAAAAGCTTTAATCTCATTGGCAGATGCTTTGGGCGAAATCAACTTTCCATTCGCCTTAATCCGAATAAACAAATCTGTCAATAACATTTCCCCTGTTTCAGTAAAAATCGAAATGTCAGACAGTGTGCTGATTTTGGATGTTGAATAAGCCGGGATGCGTTTACCGGTTACCAATGATTCAACAATGATGCTGTTTTTTGTTTCGGTCACCAGTTTAAATAAACCGGGTTGACCACTGATCGATAATATTCCTTTTAACATACGTTCTGTTTTTTTTCAGAGCACGAAGATAATACTTTCCCCGAAGTAAAAAACACTCACGAATTAACCCGGGAGTCTGTTTTATTTAAAGTCGATTTGATGGCTGATTCCAAAACTGATCCATCGGCCAGGCTGCTCAACAGTTCCCAAATCGAAATATTTCGTATCGAACAGGTTTGAGGCCATGGCATATATTTCGGTCAATGGAGTTTTCCACATGATCCTGGTATTGACCAGCCAGAACGGTTTGTAAGGTTCGGATTGTGTACGCATACCATTCCGGTCCTGATAACTGAAGCGCCAGGAGCCTTTCAGTTTGCTCCAAATTTTATGGTTGATTTCAATATCAAGCTTGTGTTTCAGGTTGTCGAGTACATAATTCGAGAAAAAGTTGTTGCCACTTTTATCTAACTTACTGTACGAATAATTAAGCCCAAGTTTGGTGATGATAATATCATTTTTCCAGATTTTTTCAGGAAAGAAATTTCCGCTGAGCTCAAATCCTGTTGAATTGATCTGGGTCAGATTTTTCGTTTGCCATTTGTCCGTTTCATTTTCACGAACCCAGTCAATCAAATCTTTTCCTTTGCGGTGATAAACATCCACATGTCCTGAAAAGCCAATATAATTGAGTTTGACTCCACCTTCGTAGGTTACCGATTTTTCCGGTTTTAAATCCGGATTGCCAATGTTGGTTGGTCCATTGTAGAATAAATCGGTAAAAGTAGGCATTCGCAGGGTTGAATTGGCCGATCCGTATATTTTCAAATGATTGGTTAACGAATAAGAGGCATCGATTCCGGGATAAATGTTCCAGCCAAAACCAAGGTCCGAAATCCAGTTAGTCATGGCACCAGCAGACACTGATAAGTTCTTCAGATAAATGGAATGTTCGGCAAAATAGGAAATGGTTGTCCTTGAATACGATTTAGTAAAAAACTGACCAGATTCGCCAGGAACTTCAATAGGTGTGGTTAATGCTTTCCCCAGAACATTACTCCAAACGTTTTCAGTCCTGATTTCGGCTCCAAAAGCAGTTTTGCCGAAACGCGAATTAAACCATGCATTCAGGTTACTTCCAAAAACATCAGTCAAATGGTAGTTGTGCCCTTTGTACCAACTTGCCTGGTTATCCCTAAATAACTCAAATCGATCCTGATGGCGGCGCCAATAAACGGATGGAATTAAATGGATTTTCTCACCTGTCTCGAATCGTAATGAGGCAAAGGTTGTTTTTGTTGCTTCAAACTGATTGGGGTAGGTGGCTGTGTAAAAGCTATTTGCACCGAATCCCTTGTTGGTGTGTCCAGCCTGAAACTGAATTGTTCCGGGTTTGGTGTCGAATTTGGTTTGGTAAAAGGCATTCCAGGTTTTAAAATCGGTGTTGTTGATATAGCCGTCGGACGACATGCGGTTAAATGCAATAAACTGATTCCAATTTTTGGAACTTAGATTTCCGGAGAGATTAAGATCGGCTAGTTTATGCTGACCACCAGCTAAATCTAATTTAAGATTTGTTTTGCCCTCAGAACTGGTAATGATATTGATTGCACCAGAGAATGCGTTTGGCCCAAAAATACGGGCGGCCGGACCTTCAAGAATTTCAATACGCTGGATGTTTTTTAAACTGACCGGAAGGTCGAGGGCATGATGACCTGTTTGGGGATCTGAGATGTTAATGCCATTTAAAAGGATAAGGGTTTGGTCGAAGGAACCTCCCCTGACCGAGATATCGGCCTGAACTCCGTGAACACCGCGCTGCCGGACATCAACACTCAGCGCATATTCGAGCAGTTCCTGAATACTTTGGACGGGAGCCGCCTCAATTTCTTCTCTGTTAATCACGGATACAATCCGTGCCACCTGCGAGAAAACAACAGGTGCTCTTTGGGCGCTTACCTCAACTTCGTCAAGGTCGTACTCCATGCTTACTTTCGTACTGTCGGTCTGGGCGAAAACTAATTCAGGTTCGGATACAGTTGTATAAATAGCCAGCAGAACACCAATGCGCACGGGCTTTTTAATTGCATTGAACAGTGAATAAGCTTTTCTCCCCCAACGTTTAAACGTAAACATTTCAGCCCGGTTAATGGATCTGATTGTTTGTTTCATTTTAATAATTAGTGAAAAATTTGAGGCGGCTAAAGTAATAATTATTTGGACAGAGGGACAATTGCTGCCCAATGTACCGTGATAATATAACGAAACAACTTGTGATTTCCGATTTGATTTTATGTGAAAATATTTGTTTAAGAACATGTTATAATTAAATAACAAAGTTATGTAAACTCTCGTATAGATATAAATTGATGTCAAAACTACTCTGATATAAATAATCTTTATCAGCTATAAAAAATATCTAAGAATAAAAGATTCGCAAATCCTTTATTTAAGATTTTGAATCTATATATTTGTCCTAACATTAACAATTAAAAAACGAACGCCATGACACAGCTTCAATTTAACACCGCACTTTTAGGATTACAGGACAAGTTGTTGTACTATGCACTCAGTTTGACCTCAGATCAGGAAAAAGCTCAGGATTTGCTTCAGGAAACTTTTCTGAAAGCGCTTACATATAGAGATAAATTTACTCAGAACACCAATTTCAAAGCGTGGATTTACACGATCATGAAAAATACGTTTATTAATAACTACCGTCGTAATGTAAAGGCAAAAAACACTTTCGACGGAGCTAACAACGATTTTCATCTGAAATTCTCAAAAGACAAAAGTTATCCTTCTCCTGAATCGATATACAGCTCAAAAGAGATTATCAAATGCATAAATGCTCTGGAAGATGAGTACAAAGTTCCGTTCAATATGTTTCTGGATGGTTTCAAGTACAAAGAAATCGCTGAAGATCTTAATCTGCCGCTTGGGACTGTTAAAAGTCGGATCTTCTTTACAAGGAAAAAGCTTGAAAAATCGTTAAAAGATTACGCCGCATAATTTTAAAAGTTTTAATTCAAAAAATAGGTTGGTTTTATTGGTATAAATGACTCACGTTTTGTGGGTCATTTTTTTTTGAATCCATAGAAAGACATTGGTTTCTATCTGATGCAAACAAAATTATAGCATCTGGTTTAGCAAACCATCGAACTGAATATTAGTATTATATTTGCCAAACAAATTGGAGTGAAAACCAGATTCTTTGTATTTTAAGTCCAACCCATAATTGTATAGTGTAATGAAACAATTGATTTTGATGATTGTGTTTGTTTTCCTGCTTATAAATATAGCAGGTTGCGGGCAACATGATAAATCAAAAATTATTGAACAGTATAAGTACGATGAGGACGTAAGCGTTTTGAATGTGAAATACCCGAAAGAGTTGGAAGCTTGGTTAAAAGAAGGTACAATTTGTTACGGAATTGTGATGGTACGCGACGAAAACAAGCTTCCCATAAGGATGAAAGAGGTTCATGCAAGGGTAATTAGCATAAATGCTGAAAGTATAAAGATGGAAGCGCTTGAAGATGTGGCTATAAATCGCACAATAGAATGTAATAAAGTTACCTTAAAAAAGGGAGAGTGTTGGGACGAGGTTGACGGAGAACTTTTTAAAACCAGAGAGGAAGCTATTCGATTTATTGACGACAAATATCCTGGTCTAAGGTTGAAATATTAGTCATTTAACTGAACAAAGGAGAACCCGATTTGAACTTCCGGAAAACACTAAATTCGACCATAATCCTTTTAAAAGGATATGGTTCTTATTTTATGAAAGTTTACACTTTCCTGATTTTGGTTTTATTATTTCCTGTCATTTCTTTATCTCAAATAGCGAATCCTGTTTTTAACTGGAAAGCCAAGGAGATCAGTAAGGATAATAATCTTCAGGGAATGAGTGTTCATGATGAGAATACTGCAGTTATTGCCGGATTTGGCAAGACTTTCAAGATAACCACGGATAAAGGACTTAGCTGGAATGATGTTGGATTATTAAATCCCAGGTATAATTTCATTGACATCAGCATAAAGGATAATGTTGGTTATATGGTTGGACGAAAAACCCTGCTGGTAAAAAATCCTGTTGGCGGTGAAGATGATGTTTATGTAAATGGGGTTTTGCTTAAAACAACCGATGGTGGAGAAAACTGGTTCCAATTGAATCTTTCAAAAATTGGAGAAGGAACAAATCCTGCGCTAAATCCTGGCCTGCCCGGCTGTATTAATCTCAATCCTTATTCTGTTTTAGGTATTAATGAAACAACAGCGTTGTTATTTTTACAGTGGTATGATGTTGCTTCCGGTTCAAGAAAAGCTCACTCGGTTGTATTTAAAACGGTGAATGGAGGCGAAAAATGGACTGCTTTTACATCAGATTTTGGCTCGGCCTATATTAATACAATGAAGATGGTTGGAGCTGATGTTTATATTGGAGGAAATAAAATCCTGTTGAAAGCGTCGGGTACAAATGAGAATATAACTGATCTTTTCCCTTCTTTTTCAGCAGTTGCAGGTAGTACTGCATTTATTAATGAAATTCGTTCTTCTCAGGGGGGTGAGATCAATATTATAACTACAACAGGAGTTTTCCGCTCAACAGACGGCGGAAGCACCTTCACCAAAATGAACGGACCTACCGGTGGCAATGACTTTTTTAAACTCGACGAGAAAATAATGATCGTTTTAGGGACTTCATCGGTGTCGAAGGCCACGATAAACGGAGGTGCTACGTGGATTAGTAGTTTCCCTGGTAAAACATGCTTTGAGATTCCCGGTATATTTAATGACTCACTTTATGCTTTGGCTTCATCTGTTATTTATAAAATTGCGGTAAATGACCTGAAGGCCGGAAACTACAAATGGATTGCAAAAACATTAGGAGAAGGCAGCTCTAATCTTCAGAAAATGTATTTGTTCGACGCAAATAAAGCACTGCTGATTGGTGATGACCAGATTGCAAAAAAAACAACAGACAAAGGTATAACATGGTCAGACCTTGCATTGCCACAATTGTACATTTACGATGGGAAATATGATTTTCGAAGTGTGAGTACCAATAGCAATGCCGGATATGTAACTACCCGCCGTTTATCGTTGGTTGATTATGACTCCAAAGAAGATTATTTTTTAAACGGTTTGATATTTAAGACCGAAGATGCCTGGAAAACTTGGAAAGTACTCAACAATAAAAATGTTGGAAAAGATACCCCATTCGATGCTTCGAAATATCCATTAATGACTGGTTGTTATGGGATGGACAATTATACTATTGAATGTGTGGATGCAAAAACAGCCTACATTTATGTTGGTTGGTCCGATACAATTTCAGTTCCCAAAACGGTAACCAAACATTCGAGGGTGTTTAAAACGGCTGATGGTGGAGATTTATGGTCCGCGGTAACCAAAGATTTCAGTAACTCTATGGTGATGTCGATTAAATTTTCAGGAGAAACCGGATATGTAGCAGGTAATAAAATCCTCATGAAAACAGTTGATGGCGGAAAAACATTTACCGATTTATATCCGAAATTGGCAGTTGGAACTGACAGTGCTCTGATTCTTAGCTCGGTATCCATGCGTACAAAGGATGAAGTGTATTTTCAGACCTCGAACAATAAGGGAGTTTTTTATACTGGTGATGGAGGCACAACTTTTTCGAGGTTGAATGGAATAAATGGCGGCCTTGACTTTGTGGTATTAGATAATAACTCTTTCATGTCTGTCGGGTCGTCAACTTCGAACAAATTTACAAACAACGGCGGCATTACCTGGAAAGACAGCAATCTGGGTGTGGCTATTTATGCTGCAGGAAAGGTTTTTAACGATTCGCTTTATGTTCTGGGCAAATCAAATGTTTATAAAATTGCTGTGGCCGATTTGGATATTAAAACGTTAGTAGCTGATTTGAAATCTCCGGGTGCGTTGAAAGTTTTGTATGGCACTTCTGCATTAAAACTTGTTTCAACTGATGGAGATATTGATCGTTGCATGGTTTACAATATGAACGGGCAATTGGTAGCCATTACTGAACCAAAATCGGAGACCTTTTCTTTTGAGTACAATTCTTTAGCACCGGGGGTTTACATTCTTTCATCATTGATAGAGGGTAAAAAATACACTCAAAAAGTTATTTTTAAATAGTATTTTCGGAAGGTTGAATGCAATACAGGCATTCGCTTTCTTAAATATGTTGCTCTTTCTATGTTGAAAAGGATAATTATTGGTTGGTGTTTAATTGTTTTAGCAACAGGCGTTTTTGCTCAGTCTTCAAAGGTAATTCAAGGAAAGCTGATTAGCAAAAAGACTGGAGAACCTGTTAGTTTTGCCGGAATACATATTCTGGAAACCGATTTCTGGACTTCATCTGACGAGACCGGAGCCTTCATTATTAAGTCGTTAGATATTCCTTTAGTCACCGTTGAGGTTCGGTGTTTAGGATTCGAAACCTATACAAACAGGTTTCAACCGTCACTTATCGCCGATTCTAATCTAGAAATACAAATGGTTCCGATTTCTTACGATATGGAAGAAATAACCGTTTTGGCGAAAAACAACACGGTAATAACAACATCTTCAATCATCGAAAATGCAGCCATTGAACATGTTCAACCAGCAAGTTTCGCTGATGTGATGCAGTTCCTGCCGGGCAATGTCACGGCTAATTCTGATTTAGGTTCGCCACAGCGTATTTCAATACGCGAGATAGGCGAAGACAATAATAGTGCAATGGGTACTTCTATTTTGGTTGATGGAGCACCTTTATCAAATAATGCCAATCTGCAAACATTTTCAACTTCCAGATCCGATAATAACTTCAGCACAACGATTGGCTCGGGCATTGATTTACGACAAATCTCGACGGATAATATCGAATCAATTGAATTTGTAACTGGAATTCCTTCTGTTACTTATGGCGACTTAACTTCAGGAGCTGTAGTTATTAAAACAAAAGCAGGGTACGCTCCTTGGGAGGTGAAACTTAAAACCGATGCCCAAATAAAGCAATTTACTTTAGGTAAAGGGTTTGGTTTTAAATCGAAACTCAGCGCTGTTAATGTAAGTTTCGATTATCTGCAGTCATACGACGATTTAAGGAGCAAATACAAGGGCTTTAATCGGTTGACTGCCGAAGTTGGCTTTTCGAAAATGTTTAGTTTGCAAAAGTCGCCGTTAACTTACAATGCCAAATTAAGCGGATACGAAACCATTGATGATGCAAAAACAGACCCGGATGCGATGGTTGCCGGAGAAAAAATAAGATCAAAGAACAGGGGTCTGCGTTTCAATATGTATGGGAAATGGTCGCCAAAAATGAAACTGTTGACGAATCTTGATTATTCATTTTCAGTGTCGTATGCGCATCAGGTGAGCAGAGAGGAACGGTTTCGGTCGATGGGCGGAATTCAGGTGGTTTCAACGGCATATACTGAAGGCGAAAATGCCGGATTATTTCTGCCTTCTGAACAGTTTACCACTTACGAGGTTGACGGAAAGCCGGTAAATCTTTTCCTACAAATCACCGCCAATAAGTTTATCAATTTTCACCACGGAATTTCGAATAAGATACTCTATGGTTTTGATTATCGCTTGGACGCCAACTACGGAAATGGACAGGTTTACGACATGGCAAATCCTCCTTTTGTTGATTCGTCGCACTCGTCGTCACGTCCCAGAAAATACAAAGATATTCCGGCGCTACAGAGTTATTCGGTGTACCTGGAAGATAAATTGTCGGTGATGTTTGGTAAAACGATTCTTGATATGCAGGCTGGGCTTCGGTTGAATAATTTTCAATCGGAAGGACTCTTTAAAAGCGATATTGGTTTTTATGCCGAACCTCGGTTTAATGGGCAATACAGCTTTCTTTCGCGAAAAAACAACCTTGTTTTCGATAGAATGGCGGTCCGGATTGGCATTGGGAAAACCTACAAATCGCCCTCACTGCTTTATTTATTCCCCGACAAGGCTTATTTCGATTTAAGCGCTTTGAACTACTATGTGGGCAATCAGGCGTACGATACGTCCATAATGTACACCCGCATTTTTGAAACAACTAATCCGCAATTAAAACCTTCGGAAAACCTGAAGATGGAAGCCGGGCTCATTTTTAAGATCAAAAAAGTTAGTGCGACTATTACTGCATTCAAGGAAAGGCTTTCCAACGGGTTCGACTTTACAGGCAATTATATCTTCCTGAACTACTACAAATACCAAACCGACGGCATACTTCCCGGAACAAAACCCGACCCTAATACATTGAACAAGATATCCTCAACGACACCTGTTTTTTATCGGAAGCCGGTTAATAATCAGGAAACTCTAAAATCTGGAATAGAGTTCAGTTTTGATCTTGGGAAAATTAATTCGGTCTATACATCTTTCACTCTCGACGGAGCATGGTTGCGCACTAAACGTGTTTTCAGTACTGTTCCATATCAATCTCAGCCTCTGGCTACCACGGCAACGCCATATTTGTACTTCGGAGTGTATCCGGCAGGCGAGAGTAAAGTTAGCGAAAGGCTAAACACCAACTTGAGGATGGTGACACAAATCCCAAAGCTGCGTATGATTTTGTCGACCACAGCTCAGGTAATCTGGTACGATAAGTTTTACTTTCCGGAATACGATGAAGCGCCAATGTATCTGGTTTATAATAATGGAAGTACAAAGAAATTTACACCTGAAATGAAGACAGATCCGGATTATCTCCGTTTTGTAAATAATAAGAGCGATAATTTTTATTCCACGGAACTAATGCCGCCATTACTTCAAGCCAATTTCCGATTGTCAAAAGAAATTCTGGAAAAAGTAAAATTGAGCTTTTATGTAAATAATTTATTTAATTATCGTCCTGAATATGAATATAAAAGGTCGGGCTCTTTTATCAGAAGAAATCCTTCGGTATATTTCGGTGCTGAAATAAGAATAATGTTGTAAATATGAAGAAAATACTTGCAATAATCTCCCTGTTGTTTTTGCTGGTATCCTGCCTCAAAGAGCCTGATTTTAAAAGTTATCAGGTCAAGTTTGTTATCGACTTTGGTCTGGATTTTCCACAAGAACATAAAGGCGGAGCCAAAGTATCTCTATTCAATCAGTTAAAAAGCTACACTGTTGAGGCAATCACCAATCCCGATGGATACATTCAGCTTGAATCTGTTGAACCAGGTTTCTATAGCGTAACCGTTTCTCATTCATTTAGTTCGGGCGGTATAATGTATTCTTACAATGGGGTTGAAAATGTTGAAATATTTGGGAATAGAACGGAGTCGGTTAAGGTGAGTGGCACCAGCACAAGCGCTTTTGTTATTAAAGAGTTCTATTTCAGCGGAAGCACTACACCCGCTGGTAAGCCATATTCTGCCGACCAATACATTGAAATTTACAACAATTCGCCTGAAACGCAATTTGCTGATGGAATTTCGGTTTTGGAACATGAGTCGTACGGAACCGGCGAAAACTATTGGACAAATATAAAAGATACGATTGTGGTAAAGATGATTTGGACTGTTCCTGGCGATGGACAACAGTTTCCGGTGTTGCCGGGTAAAAGTATTGTTCTGGCCCGGACTGCAATTAATCATCGCGACGATCCGAAAGGAAACCCTTTGAGTCCGGTAAATCTTGGCAAGGCCGAATTTGAATTTTATGTGGCCAAGCAACCCGAAACCGATATTGATTCACCGACAGTTCCTAATTTAGTGGAGGATTTCTTTGTTTTCCGTGGCAACGATGTTGTGTTCCATGTTAAGGGGGGAAGTGCGATTGCAATTTCAAAAATTCCTGGTAAAACAAACGAAGAACGGAAGATTTACATCAATAAGAATCTGATTGCAAAAACTTCGGTATCTGGTTCGAGTACAACATTTTATGCCAAAATTGCCAATAGGTATGTGCTTGATGCCGTTGAAGTTGTGCTGGATGAGGCTCATGCCATTTATAAACGATTCCCTCCCGGTTTGGATATTGGATATACTTATGTCAATTCAGGGTCGGGTTCGGGGAAATGCATACGCCGGAAAATAAAAGCAATTACCAATGGGCGGGTGGTTTATCAGGATACAGACAATTCGACTGAAGACTTTTTAAAAGATGTTGATCCAAAACCTAAGATCTATGAGTAAGTTTTTTGTCAGCATTTTACTTTTAATAATTAGCCTGATTACCTGTGCTACAGAATCCAAAGACGTCAAGCCTTATAATTTGTTGATTTTTAGGCAAATTGAAGCTGAATTTCCTTGGCTTCAGTCTGGCAATGGCGCAGGTTTATCACAAATGTCTGAGCTCTTTCCATCCGAACTTAAATTTGATTTTGGTCGGACAACCGGAGATTTTCACTCGATTTTTGAGGGACAATCGGATCAGTCTTTCAACTTCAGTTCAAGGAGTTTTCGGAAAATTAACAAAACCTACCTATACGGATCGTTCAGTTACAGAAAAAGTTACGAAAAGGGACTGAATTTCAGCAATACCAATGAGCCCTCCCTGAATTACCCTTATTTATTGACCGACACGATTGGAAACGACACTTACGACCGGGAATTTTTCAAATTGGCCGGAGTAATCTCATCGCCGGTAAACAGCAAACTTAATTGGGGCGTGAGCTTTGATTACCAGGTTGGCGTAGCATCTCAAAACCGCGATCCGCGGCCCGAAAACAAGGTTATGAAGGCCAATATTTCACCTGGGTTACTGTTTAAACAAGATCAGTTCAAGCTTGGAGCCAACCTTTTGTATGGTTATTACAACGAAGATATTGACGTTTCGGTGGTTGAGGAAGGCATTCAACACACGCTGTTCCAGATGCATGGTCCAGGTGTTTTCAATTATCATGCTTCGAACTCCTTTTATCGGTTGTATCAGCAGCACCAAATGGGCGGAGGAGTACAACTGGAGTGGAGACCGGGCAATATTTCCAATATTTTGCATTCTGAATATATTTACTCCGTTCAAACGATTGATGACGGACGAAAGGCCAGTTCAGCAACTTGGGCGGCTGTAAAAAATGATGCCCTGATGGACGGAGTTAACTGGAACCTGACTGATGTGTTTTCATTAGATAAAGGGCAAAAACTTCATCAGTTAAAAGCTATGCTTCGTATTGCCAACAAGCTTGGGACAGAGTTTATACAGCGATTGGAAAAAGTTGGGGAGGCAGATCTGGAGCATTGGATTACATACGCCAAAGAGCAAAAGTATTATTCGATGCAAACAAATGCCGGGTTGAACTACCAGTTACTGACCAAAAACGAAAATAACCTAATGAAGTCATTATTTTGCGCTGGGTTGGACTATTCGGCTTTCGACGAAAAGTATTATTTGCCCAACAAGGAGCTGAGCTATGCGAATTTCATGCTCGAATCGTCGTACTTGAAATTGTTTAATCTTCCAAATTCAAGTATCTCTGCTGAAGTAAAACTTAAATACCAGTTTAATCTCGATAGTGATCAGAATCTGACGGTGACAAATTTTATGGTTCAAAAAATTTATGCACCCGAATTCATATATCTTACAGAAGGTTTTATTTCGCCGGGAGTTTCAATCGGCTATCAGATTCCGCTGAGAAAGGCATTTGGTAAGTATTTCATAAAATCAGACTTTGATTGGTATCATTCAGCGAACGGCTTGAACCGAACTATTTTCAGTTTCAGTACAGGATTAAATTTTTAATGAACCGGATATGAAATAGCCATGCGTGCCGATGCCTACATCAACCGGAAATGTATAAATGGCTATTTCATTTCGTTGGATACTTTGAAAAATAGATCATGTTAATACGCAGATTTTAAGACGTAAAGCAAAAAATAATACAAATGAATAATGTAATTGAATGCAATAACCTGACCCATTATTACGGCGAAAAACTGGTCTTCGAAAACCTGAATTTTCAGGTGAAAGAAGGAAGTATCCTTGGGCTGTTGGGCAAGAACGGAACCGGCAAAACAACTGCATTCAATATTTTAAACGGATTTCTTCAGCCCACTGGTGGCCAGTGTCTCGTTTTTGGAGAAGATACTCAGCATTTGAGCCCTCAGGCTAAATCGAGAATTGGATTTTTGATTGAAGGCCATATCCAGTATTCGTTTATGAATATCCATCAGGTTGAGAAATTTTATTCCGGATTTTATCTGCGGTGGAAGCCTGCTGCTTACTGGGAACTGATTTCGAAACTGAATGTTTCTCGCGGTCAAAAAATATCGAATATGTCATGTGGGCAGCGGTCGCAGGTAGCATTGGGACTTATTCTGGCTCAGGATCCCGATCTTTTAATTCTCGACGACTTTTCGATGGGGCTCGATCCCGGTTATCGGCGGTTATTCATCGACTATCTGCGCGAATACGCCAAAGCCGAAAATAAAACCATATTTACAACCTCTCACATTATTCAGGATATAGAACGACTGATTGATGATGTGTTAATTATCGATTATAATAAAGTTCTGGTGCAGTCGTCGGTTGGCGAATTTAGGAGCAATTTCAGGCGTTTTGATTTTGAACTCGACAAGGACGACACTGACCTGAAAAAAGAACCGTTTATCGTGAATATTGAACGAATGAAAAGTAAGGTTGAGTTGTACACTTATTCGGGTGAAAATGAGGTGAAAAGATATTTGGACGATAACAAGATAGCCGTCCGGAATTTTATTCAGGTGAAAATGGAGCTTGAAGACGCATTTATTGGTTTAACCGGAAAATATTAGACGATGTGGAAATCAGTTTTTTATAAAGAATGGTTGAAAATTAGGTGGTTTATTTTCGGGTACACGCTGCTCGGAATTTTAGGCATCGGTTACCTGTTTCTGGCATTAAAGCACAACTTTGCTTTTAGTGGTGGAAAAGATGTGTGGAACACAGCGCTTTTCATGGGATATCAGTTTTATAGTCTTTTAAAATATGTACCATTGGCCGGCGGATTGATAATTGCAGTTGCCCAATATCTACCCGAAACCATTAATAAAAGGCTTAAGCTTACTTTTCATCTCCCGCTTGCCGAGAATAAAGTATTACTGCTGATGCAGGCTTTTGGCGCAGGTTGTTTACTGATTTCATTTTCGATATTTGGGGGATTATTTGGAGGTTTTAGTCTGGTTTATTTCCCGATCGAGATAGTGACCGATACTGTCGTTACTATTTTGCCCTGGCTGTTTGCCGGTTTCGCCGCTTACTTTATGGTTGCTCTCATCGTTCTGGAAACCAACCGAATATTTCGATTTTGTTACTCATTGGTTGGTTGCTTTTTTCTGACTATTTACTTCAACTCGACAGATACTGCAGCTTATGCACCGGCTAATTCAGTATTGTTTATCCTGACTGCTTTATTGAGCATCGGATTCGTATTTTCGGCCTACAGATTCAGAAAGGGGGAGATGTAAAATGGAAAAAATTGGCAGATATTTCATGGTTTTTATTGCCGTCATTACGCTGGCTATATTTATTCCAAAATTATTTTGGATGGCATTCGAAAAACCGATTCGAAAACCAATTGTACACTACAGTTGCATCAGCAACCAATTTATGATTAATCGTGGAGAGAAAGAATGGACCGATGCAAAAGGTAATCAATGCACAAGAGATGAGTATGAAAGAATGCTTCCGATGATGTTTTTTAAGCAACTTCTGGCTTCTGGCACCATGCCCGATTCAATAAACGGAACTGCGGTTGAAATGCGCGCTATTTCGAAAGCAAAATCATTTTTCCGTTTGAAGTCCAGTGAAATTGATGCTCCAAAACCCAATCTGTATCCGTTGTTTGAATCCCGTTCGGGGCGAGCGAAACTGGATCTGCCTGAAGATTTTTTCAGGATAACCTGGCGAGTTGATTTTATTGAAGCATCGACCAACAAGATATTGGAAGAAAAAAGTCAGATGTTTTCGGCTGCTCTATTTCAGAAAGGCTTTTCTTTTCCGGCAAAATTAATTTCAGGATTGCCAACGCCACGCAAATCGTGCGATGAAGGGTATCTGATTATTGACTCCAAAGAACAGCTCTTCCATCTGAAAATGATCAAAAGCAAGCCGTTCGTGAAAAAAGTTGATATTCCTGAAGGTTTGAAATTCATGCAGATCGGTTGTGTCGATTTTAAAAACAAGGACTTTTATGCCTACCTGTTTTCCGATAAAAATGAAATCTATATCCTGACTCAGGACGACTATAAATTAATCAGATGGCCGGTTGATGGATACAATCCTGCAACTTGCGATCTGAAAATTTCTGGCGATTTGTTTAATTATACGGTTATTATTGAAGCAGAAGATCACATAAAAGCAATTGCACTGACTCCTGATTATCAGCTGGTAGATACATACTCCGAATCATGGAAGACTAAAGAACAGCTTCCTGAAGGCAGGATATTCGCATCTCTTTTCCCAGCCCGAATTTCGATGATAAGCGATAACAGCAAGTTTGTCAGGTTTTATTTTACTCCTTCAAAAGGTACAAACTGGGTGTTTTTCAATTTGTCCTTACTGTTATTGAATATTCTTTGGCTTTTTGTGCGAAAAGCAAAATTGAAAAATCATTTGGCCGATATGGGAATTGTGGCTGTTTGCGGTATTTACGGACTTATTGCTATCCACTTATTTCAGAATAAGTTCTTCGATTAGCCTTTTTTCGTTAATGGATGAATTATCTTTGAATAAAAAAATAGACGCCATGAATAAGAGAATTGCAGTTCACCTTGCCGATGGCTTTGAAGAGATAGAAGCTATTAGCATTATAGATGTTTTGCGCAGAGCTGGTCTGGATGTTTTGACGGTTTCGGTAACCGGAAAACTTGAAGTGAACGGAGCTCACCAGATCAAAGTTTTGGCCGATGAGCTATTTGAAAATGTTGATTACAGCCGCATTTACATGATCGTTTTGCCTGGTGGTATGCCCGGAGCAGCCAACCTGAATGCGCACGAAGGTCTCAGACAAAAAATTAAAATGTTTGTTGCCGAAAACAAACAACTTGCGGCCATTTGTGCCGCACCTCTGGTTTTTGGTAATCTTGGAATTCTGGAAGGCAGGCAGGCTGTGTGTTATCCCGGATTCGAGAACCAATTAAAAGGTGCCGATATTCTTCAAGTTCCAGTAGTTGAGTCGGGTAATATTATTACAGGACGCGGCCCAGGTGTTGCTATTCAATTTGCCCTTAAACTGGTTGAAAAGCTTGTTTCTGCTGAAAAGGCTGAATTACTTGCCAGCCAAATGCTGGTAAAATAAGGTAATGAGGCAAAAGCTGTTGGTTTAAGCAATGGCTTTGGCCGGAATACTGAATACGAACTCGCTCCCTTTACCGGGTGTACTTTTTACCCAGATTTTTCCGTTGTGTTTTTCCACAAATTCGTGACACAGAATTAATCCAAGTCCCGAACCATCCTCATTGTTTGTTCCTTTTCGTTTTACTTTAGAGTCTATCCGGAACAGGTTTTTAGTTTCTTCTTCCGAAATTCCTACTCCTGTATCGCTGACCGAGACCAATACCTGACCATCTGCAACTTTGGCCGAAACTTCAATATTTCCTCCTTCAGGAGTAAACTTTATTGCATTATTAATCAGGTTTCTCAGCACAGTCTCGATCATTAAAGGGTCAGCAAATAGTTTTAAATCAGGATCGTTTCCAGTTTTAATGACTATGTTTTTCTGATCAGCAATCGATCTTAATACACTTAAAGAGTTGTCGAGAATGCGCTGATATTCTACCACCGCAGGAGTGAAATTCAGATTTCCGGTTTGCGATCTCGACCACTCCAGTAGGTTTTGCAGTAACCGGAAGATGTTGTTGGTAGATTGATAAATATCGGATGCGAATTTACGGCGCTCATCTTCCTTGAATCGATCATAGTCTTTATGCATAAGGTAAGAATAGCCTAAAACGGTATGCAGCGGATTTTTTAAATCGTGCGCTATAATCGAGAAAAATTTATTTTTCGAAGCATTCAGCAAGCGTAATTCCTTTTCACTTTTTTCTATTACTTTATTTTTCCCCTCCAGTATTCGGTTTAATTTAATCTTGTCAAGATACTTCAATCCTATAAAAAATACCAGGAGTAACAGGAGAAGTGCAGTTGTAATTCCAAGTTGTTTAAGCTGCTTATTTTTTCGAAGTTGGATAAGGGTTAATTCTTGCTTTGCCTGCAATCGCGCAATCTGATTCTCCCTTTTTTCAGTTTCATAAAGTTTCTCCAAATTCGATATCCGGTTGTATTTTTCCTTTTGAGCCAAACTATCTGAATATTGAATAAATAGTTTCATGTGTTTCAGGGAAGTCTTATAATCCCCGATTTTCTCATAAACTTTTGATAATAGGTTTTGGCTGGTTGTTTTTATTTTGAAACCCCGGTTAAATTTATCATTCAATTCGATGCTCGCATTAAATGCCTCAATTGCTGGTTTATATTTACCTTGTTTGTATAAAATAATACCAATTCCTTGCTTGAATTCAGCTTCATATTGATACTTTCCCAATTTCCTAAAGATTGCCCACGATTCTTTTAGACGTTCAACTGCTTTATTTATACTGTCGGGATAATTCATGTAAATACCGGCAATATTTGAAAGTGTAACTGCTTGGAATTCAGTTTTTTTATTCAGGTTTTTAGCCTTAATGTAATTTAAAAGGGCCGAATCCGGTTTATTGATGGTTTTATAAATTTCACCCAGACCATTATAATTCACACCCATGCCTTCAACATTCCGAATCGAGGCGTTTAATGACAATGCTTTCCGATAATAATAAATAGCGTCATTCATGTTGCGCATCCGGGTGTGGGTCATTGCAATATTCGAAAGCAATTTAGTCGTGCTTAACGTATCATCTTCACACAGTTTCATACCTTCAATAAATTGCACAATTGCCTTATCTCCTTGATCCATATTGTAATAGCACAGGCCGATCAATTTGTAGCAATTGACAAGATTAACAGAGTCTTTGAGCTTTTTGTATACTGAAAATGCCTTTTGGTATACCGATATTGCCGATTGGTAATCAGCCGAATTGTATAAAGTTTCGCCCAAATAATACAAAGCTTTGGCCTGTAACGAGATCTGATTTTTCTTTACAGCAAGCTGATAAGCCATTCGGGAGTAATCGTTGCTTTTTGCCGAGTCGGCGCGGGTATTTAACGAAAGCTGCAGATACAAATCGGCTTTCTGCATTTCCGGAGCATTTTTACAAAGCAATAGTAAACTGTCAACTTTTGATTGGGATGACGCTGACAGGCTGATAATTAAAAATGAAAGGATAAGTATCAGTAACTTTTTCATCGGATTGTTTGTGGCGTACAAATATGTTCTTTTTTAACTATAAATCATACAACAAAAGACCACTTGACCGATTTTAAAATTAAATATTTAAACTACCAGCAAGTTATCAATCGAAATGATTGCTTCTCCTTTGTACCGCAGCATCAGGTTGGCCAGAGCCAGCGTGTCTTTTTCGCAATAACGTATAATTCGATCGAGATCGCCTTCCTGGTAATATACCTGGGCAACCTGGCTTCCATCTATGTCATCTTTGGGCGTGGGAATATTAAAAACGGCACAAAGTAAATCGAGCGAAGTATAGTTTTTATAGTCGCCAAATTTCCACATTTGCAGGGTGTCAAGCATGCGGTCTTTTATTTCCCAGGGTTTGGCTCCCGATACATCCAGAATACGGGGCAACCGGAGGCCATTGATTAAGGTGCGGCGGGCAATGTAAGGATAATCGAACTCCAGTCCGTTGTGGGCACAAAGCTTTTTGCCAGGATTTGAGGTGAATTTTTCGAGCATATCGTTAAACGCGGACAACAATTTCTTTTCATCCGAGTCATGAAACGACTTCACCCGATAAAAACGCTCCCCATTTTTCTGAATAATCACTCCAGCCGAAATACAAATAATTCTTCCGAATTCGGCGTAAATACCGGCCCTTTCATAAACATCTGACGCGACCTGGTTTTCTTCCCTGAAATACACCGATTTTTTATCCCAGAGCTTTTGAAAATGCTCCGGAAGTTCTCCAAAACCTGCTTTTTGAGGCACCGTTTCAATGTCGATGAACAGAATATCTTCGGAAGAAATGGATTCGAGCATATTATTTGAGGTTTTGCTGTATGTAATTGGTTAATATGTTGATTGCAACCAGGTTATTTCCACCTTCAGGCACAATAATATCGGCAAATTGTTTGGTTGGTTCAATAAACTGAATATGGCTTGGGCGTACAGTTTTTGCATACCGGTCCAACACCATTTGCACATCGCGGCCGCGCTCAATAATATCGCGCTGAATCACACGCGACAAGCGAACGTCGGAGTCACAGTCGACAAATACCTTAATACCCATTTGCTCGCGCAAAATCGCTGGGAAAAGAACCAGGATTCCTTCAATAATTACGACCGATTTGGGCTGAATTTCGCGTGTTTCTTCAGATCTGGTGCAGGAGAGATACGAGTAAATTGGTTCCTGAACAGACTGACCGGCCTTAAGTTTGATAATGTGTTCAACCAGTAGCTCAAATTCGATGGATGCCGGATGGTCAAAATTAATTTTCTGCCTTTCTTCAAGTGGCAGATGGCTATTGTCTTTATAGTACGAATCCTGCGAAATAACGGCGACCTCACCTGCCGGGAGCTTTTCAATGATTTTCTTTACTACAGTTGTCTTTCCCGAACCGGTTCCGCCGGCAATACCAATTACTAACATAGAAATAAATTTTTTATCAAAGATAATGAAGACTACCACTTTTCAGCAAGCAAAATTATACGTTGTGGAACAGAGGACAGAAAATGTTAACTTCGCAAAGGAAAAATAAAAAAATAGCTTGTTATGATTAATCACGTGGTGTTGTTTAAACTGAAAAAATACGATTCTGAAAGCGAAAAGCAGAATGTGATCAGTTCTATTGAAGATGCGTTACTCGGTCTTTTAGGTAAGATTAATGAATTGAAGCACATTGAAGTAGGCGTTAATTATGAACTGACTACCAAATCGTACGATATTTGCCTGATTTCTCATTTCGAGACGGTTGAACAACTAGATGTTTACCGTGTACATCCGGAACACCTTAAAGTGGCTGAACTTATTGGAAAGCATGTTGTTGAAAGAGCAGCTGTAGATTTCGAATTCTAGCCGGATACGGCACATCTAAAAATCTTAAATTTCAAATTTAATTATTCCTTAACGCATGGAAGGATTGTATCCACTGAAGTTTACCCCTATTTACAAGGATAAAATATGGGGCGGAAATAAGATAAAAACGGTTCTGAACAAGGACTTTGGTAGCTTACCCAATTGTGGCGAAAGCTGGGAATTGTCGGGAGTTGCAGGCAATATTTCGGTCGTTTCTAATGGTTATCTGGCTGGAAATACGCTGGAAGAGCTTCTGGAAGTTTACATGGGCGATCTGGCTGGCGACGAGGTTTATGAGAACTTTGGCAACGAATTTCCGCTCCTGATCAAATTCATTGATGCCAACGACGATCTTTCCATTCAGGTTCATCCTAACGATGAAATGGCTGCCGAACGCCACAATTCATATGGGAAAACCGAGATGTGGTATGTGATGCAGGCCGATAAAGGGTCGAAACTTCAGTCGGGTTTTAACCAACAGGTTGATCAGGAAAAATACCTCGAAAAACTGGAAAAGGTTGAATTGACCGACATTCTGAATTTTGAGGAAGTTACCGCCGGTGATGTGTTTTTTATTCCTGCCGGACGTGTTCACGCTATTGGCAAAGGAATCTTGCTTGCAGAGATTCAGCAGACTTCGGATATAACTTATCGCATTTACGATTACGATCGTCGCGACGATCAGGGAAATCCGCGTGAGTTGCATACCGACCTGGCGTTGGATGCAATTGATTATACGCTCTTTCCTGAATACAAAACCAAATACGAACCGAAGCCAAACGAATCGGTTGAACTAGCCAGTTGTCAGTATTTTACGACCAATGTGCTAGATGTTACAGCAGTTGTCGAGAAAGACTACAACAAACTCGACTCGTTTGTAATATACATTTGTATGAATGGTGAATTGGTTATCGAAACCGAATCGGGTTCAGAGTCAATTCAGAAAGGTGAAACTATTCTTTTGCCTGCTTCCATCGAAAATGTACTTCTGAAACCAACAACAGCATCAGCAAAATTGCTGGAAGTGTACATTGGTTAAGAAATAATTGTGAATGACGATCATTGACTATCAATGATAACTCTAAATCCGGAACTCAATCAATGATCAAGCAAGCCCGTTTTTTAATCAGCAATACCGACGTTAAGAAGTGCCCGGCGCCCGATCGGCCCGAATATGCATTTATTGGGCGGTCGAATGTAGGCAAGTCGTCACTTATTAACATGCTTGTTGGACAGAATAGTTTGGCAAAAGTTTCGGTCAGACCCGGAAAGACACAGTTAATCAATCACTTCATAGTTGACGAAAGTTGGTACCTCGTTGATTTGCCTGGGTATGGATACGCTAAGATTTCGATTTCGGTCAAGGATAAGTTTCAGAAACTGATCAGTAATTATATCCTGAACCGAGAAAACCTGTATTGTCTGTTTGTGTTGATTGATGTTCGGCATTCGCCACAGAAAATCGACATCGAATTTATAACCTGGCTCGGTGAAAACCACATTCCGTTTGCCATTATTTTTACCAAAGCCGATAAACTTGGCAAAGTGTCGGTTGCCAAAAATGTGGGAGCTTATTCGCAGGAACTTAAAAAGTTATGGGAAGAGTTGCCTCCAATACTGGTAAGCTCATCGCTCGACGGAACTGGCCGTGATGAGATTATTTCGTTTATCGAAAATGTAAATAAATCATAAGTATCACTTTTATTTTCAGCTTGTTTGCTTGTTAATTTGGTCGTATTTAATTCCAGTAAAGTCGAACTTGTTGGTTAAATAAAAGGGATATGAGTAAGATTTTTTTACCTTTGCCGCAATTCCAGAAACACAAATTTAAAAAGGAAGACATGTCAAGAAAGGCTCCTCTTAAGATTTTTTCGTGTACAAAGAGTGTGGATTTAACCAAGCGGATTTGCGATAGTTTGGGAGTAGAAATGGGCAAAACATCGTGTCCGATTTTTTCGGATGGTGAGTTTGAACCATGCTACGAAGAAACTATTCGGGGTTCTCATGTATTTATTATCCAATCGACTCCCCCCCCGGCCGATAATCTGATGGAATTGCTCCTGATGATTGATGCAGCCAAGAGGGCTTCAGCTTACAAAACCATTGCGGTAATTCCTTATTTTGGTTATGCCCGTCAGGATCGAAAGGACAAACCAAGAGTTTCGATTGGTGCCAAATTAATCGCTGATCTACTTTCGACAGCCGGCGCCGACCGCATTATCACTATGGATCTTCATGCAGACCAGATCCAGGGATTTTTCAATGTACCGGTCGATCATTTATACGCTTCATCGATGTTCATTCCGTTCATCAGCAAAATGGGGCTCGAAAACCTGGTTATCGCATCGCCTGACGTTGGTGGAACTAAACGTGCCAATACTTACGCAAAAATGTTGGGTACCGATATGGTAATCTGCCACAAGTCGCGTGCAAAAGCCAATGTGGTTGATAGTATGACCTTAATTGGCGACGTAAAAGGCAAAGATGTTATTTTGGTTGATGACTTGATTGATACTGCCGGTACCATCGCCAAAGCTGCTGATATCATGATGGACAAAGGCGCACACAGCGTTCGGGCCTTTGCTGCTCATGGCGTATTGTCTGGTCCGGCATACGAACGAATTGAAAATTCAGCATTAGCAGAAGTCTATTTTACCGATTCAATCCCAGGGAAAAAAGAATCACCAAAAATTAAATACATTCCAATAGCCAAAGCATTGGGCGAAGCAATTGAAAGAGTTTATAAAAATCAGTCAATTAGTTCAATGTATTACGGTTAATTGTATATATTTGCACCGCTTTTTCCATAAGCACATGTTATGCATGCTGTTTGCCCTTTCATCGTAGAGGGAGGACTGAGTACCATAATTTAAACATTAAAAAAAGTAAAATGAAATCAATTTCGATTAAGGCTACAAAAAGGCCAGTTGTTGGTAAAAAAGAAGCCAAAAGACTTCGTTCAGAAGGTTTAGTTCCCGGAGTACTTTATGGTGGCGAAGAGCCAATCCATTTTCAGGCTCCTGAAAAAGAATTCAAATCATTGATTTACACTCCAAACGTATATCTGGTAAACCTGGATATCGACGGTACCGTTTATCAGTCAATTATTCAGGACAGCCAGTTTCACCCGGTTGAAGAGCAGTTAATGCACGTTGACTTTCTTCAGACCAGCGACGACAAAATGGTGAAAGTTGAAATCCCTGTAAAAACTGAAGGTTTCGCAAAAGGTATCCGTAAAGGGGGTAAATTAAAATTGAACCTTCGCACCTTGAAAGTAAAAGCATTGGTAAAACACCTTCCTGATACAATCAACATTAATGTTGATGATTTGGATTTGGGACAGAGCTATAAAGTAGGATCTCTTCAGAGAGAAAATCTTGAATTCCTGAATGCAAAAGCTGTACCTGTTGTAACTATCATGATTACAAGAGCTGCAAGAGCTGCAAAAGTTGGTAAAGGTTAATCAAACTAATACAGTTTCGTCTTGAAATATCTTATTGCAGGACTTGGAAATCCGGGGAAAGAATACGAAAATACCCGGCATAATATAGGATTTAAAATATTGGACGCTCTCGCAGAGGCGTCCAATATTGTTTTTAGCGATGAGCGTCATGGTTGGGTTGCCGAATATAAATTCAAAGGCCGGACGTTTATTTTGCTGAAACCTACCACTTACATGAATTTGAGTGGAAAGGCCGTGAATTACTGGATGCAGAAGGAAAATATCACTCCTGAAAACCTTTTGGTAGTGGTTGACGATCTGGCTTTGCCGTTGGGTTCTTTGCGCCTGCGAGCTAAGGGCAGCGATGCAGGACATAACGGGTTGAAAAATATCACTCAGGTAATCGGTAGTCAGGATTATGCCCGGCTGCGTTTCGGGATTGGCGACAATTTCAGGCAAGGCCAACAGGTTGATTACGTGCTGGGCGAATGGGATAAGCAGGAAAAGCTTGAACTTCCGGCGCTGATCGATACTTCAATCGAGATCATCAAAAGCTTTGGAACCATTGGTGTTGCCCAAACCATGACCTTCTTTAATAAACGGAAATAAAATGGCCGAAGGAACCCGCATCGACAAATACCTTTTTGCTGTACGACTGTATAAAACACGCAGTTTGGCATCCGAAGAATGCCGGAAAGGGAAAGTTACCATTGGCGGTATGAACGTTAAGCCATCGCGCGAGTTGAAAGTAGGAGAGACCATTCAATTGCGGCGGCCTCCGATTACCCGAAGCTATAAAGTTCTGGCCCTTACTGAAAACCGGATGGCAGCCAAGCTGGTTCCTGAATTCCTTGTTGAAACAACACCTGCTTCGGAACTGGAGATTCTTGAAATCCAGAAAAACATGAGCGTTTACAACCGTGAACGTGGAACCGGACGACCAACCAAAAAAGAGCGCCGCGATCTGGACGACTTTTTTGATGTTTAATTAACTTTTTACTTTTGCCTTTAATCTTTTAACTTGTTTCCCGATGTTAATTGCCCGCGAACTACGAAAAACGAATATTGCTGAATATATTTTGTACATGTGGCAAATTGAAGATTCGCTTCGAGCCTGCTCTTTCGATCCTGAAACAATTGAAAAGCAATTGGTCGCACGATTTAATGTCGATGAGGTTGCGATTAAGGAAATTGCCGGTTGGTATAACAATCTGGCAGTCATGATGGAAAAGGAACATGTTCAGGAGAAAGGCCATTTGCAGGTAATCGTTAACCTGATTAACGATTTGAATGAGTTTCATCTCAAAATGCTTGATGTTCAGACTGATCAGGAATATGTGCGGTTGTACAGGCAGAACAGGGAAGCAATACAAGAGGCAATGCATAAAACTGCCATTGACACTGAGAATGAAGTGGGCGCTTGCCTGAATACCTTGTATGGATTTATGATGCTCAAATTAAAGAGTTCGGAAATCTCGCCTGAAACACACCAAACAATTGAACGTTTTGCTCATCAAATAGGGCATTTATCGGCCCGGTATATTCAGTTTGAAAACGACGATTTCGAATTTAGATAAATCGTTCCTTTTCTTCTTCGGAAGGCAAATAACAAGCATCTCGCTTTCCAAACCAGTCAGTGCGGTTTCTGGCAATCCAGATGTACAATGAATGCCGCCAGCTTCGGGGCAAAATCCTGAAGATTGTAATAACACTATATATTCCTCCCAACTCTTTTCCAATTTTCAGAATAGCATCGAAATATTCGTAAGTAAATTGATTGTCGGAAACTATAATCGTTTCGAAATCTTTATCTTCTCCGGAATTTTGAAGAGCCTGAAACAGGAATATCTCCTTCTTATCGGCTTTCAGGATAAACCGAATGGCTCCGCTGCATAAGATGCACACGCCGTCAAATTGGACGAGAATCTTTCCTTCAGGAATACGCGGTATCATTTGATGCTTTTTTTGAAATCTGCAATTAATCCATCGCGTAGCCAATTGGCAACCGCCTGCCGGTTATCCGGATTAATGAATCGTTGCTGGTCGCGGGTGTGATTGATATTTCCCAATTCGATAAATACCGACGGAGTTACCGAATTCTTAATGACGTAAAGGTTTCGTTCAGAAACACTTCCGGAGTAGCCACGATTGGGCTGATGCTCGGCATACTTTTTTTCGAAGGTTTGCTTGAGCGTATTCGCTAGCCGTTTGCCAGTATTGCTTCCCTTGTCGTAGTAAAAAAATACGTCGATATTCTCTTTTTCATTTCTCGAATCGACATGAATAACCACCAGTCGCTGAAACTTCTTTTTGTTAAGCGCATGCAGATCGTTAACCGCGGCAGTACTCTGCTTTAGCCGAGCCAGTTGACTCAACGGGATTTCGCTGTTTGGGTAACACACTTCGTCTTTGTCTGGTGCAAGATACTGCTCGTCACGAATTCCGTCATTCGGATCGCGAATGATCATATAAACAGTTGCTCCACGCTCGTTCAGGTTTCGGGCCAGCCTCAGAGTTACATCGTACGCATATTCATCTTCGCAAAGCGTGTGTCCGTTAAGACTCCCTATTGCGCCCGGATCGGGTCCGCCGTGTCCGCTTTCCAGATAAAATACCGCACCTGCAAGTTCTTTACTTTTTAAAGTTATTTCCCGGTAATTCTTACCATATATTTCAGATACAGATTTTTCCGGAATAGGCTCAGGTTTGGCCTGAATTTTCTGGACGACTTTAATGGAATCGGCTTTCAATGGCAGGCGATAAGTTTTACCAATAATCAGGGCATTTTCTTTACCAAGCTTGGCTTTGTTCAATTCAATAAATTGTTTCAGGTATTCAGAAGATGAATATCCGTTTTGTTTCAGAATAGAGTAAATTCCATCTCCTTTTTTTGCTTTGAATGTTTGGTATTCCTGAGCTGATAACTGGATGCAGAGAAATATGAATAGTGTGGAAACTGTAATTTTGGAAGCTCTGGAAATGTTGATATATGCAGGGTTCAGAATTTTTTGCATTACAAATGATTTTTTCTTACAAACGAATTTTAATGGATTTTGTTTTTATCTTTATGCTTGATGTTGCCTAAAAAGCTTCAATAAATACAATTCTAAATATAATCCTAAATACAATTCGATGCGTCGTTTTTCACTCAGCATTTGTGCTGTTTTAATCTTATTTTCTTGTTCAAGGCATTTAACAGTTAGTCAGATTAATACAAAAAATATTCCCATTGAAATTCAAAATTCCGGTATTGATTCAGTCGTTCAGTCCATCGTAAAACCATATCGGGATAGTATTAATCAGGATATGTCAAAATTGGTGGGCGTTACTGCAACAGCGCTTGTAAAAGGTAAACCTGAAAGTAAACTTACCAATTTGGTTGCCGATGTGATCCTGAAATGTGCTACCGACTATTGTGCAAAACAGCATCTAAATATTAATCCCGATGCGGCATACGTTAATTATGGCGGGCTTCGGGCTTCGCTTCCGCAGGGTGAAATTACAGTTGGTCATATTTTTGAGCTGATGCCTTTTGAAAATGAAATTGTGATGATCAAAGTTTCAGGCGAGGCAATCCGGAAGATGGCTGAACGCATTGCTGCCAGAGGCGGAGAAGGCGTTTCAGGCCTTAAGCTGGGAATAAAGAACAATGCTGTTGGTTCCCTGACTATTGGAGGCAAAGCGGTTGATCCGGCCGCATCTTATTGGTTGGTTACAAACGATTATATTGCCAATGGCGGCGACCAGATGAGTATGTTCATTTTGCCGTTGCAGAAAATTGAAACGAAAGCAAAAATCCGGGATGTTTTAATTCAGTCGTTGACTGAGCAGTACAAAAAAAATGGAGTTATTGATGTAAAAGAGGATGGGAGGATTTATAATGAGCAATAGAAGAACCTTTATAAAACAGTCGATACTTGGCGGTGGGGCACTGACGCTTGGGCTTATTCCGAAGGAGCTGTTTGCCTCCGGAGAGTTGGTTCGTTTAACCGTGATGCACACCAACGATATGCATTGCCACCTTGATCCTTTTCCTGCCGATCATGCAGAATATCCTGGGAAAGGAGGATTGGTGCGGATTGCCTCCGTCGTGAACCAATGCCGGAAGGAAAATCCAAATTTGTTGTTGCTCGATGGCGGCGATATGTTTCAGGGAACTCCATATTTTAATTATTTCAAGGGTAACCTGATTGTGAAGGTCATGAGTAAAATGGGCTACGATGCCGGAACTATTGGTAATCATGAGTTCGATAACGGAATGAGCGATATTTTATCGGCGATTAAGGATGCCAATTTCCCATTAATTTCAAGCAATTATGATTTTTCGGAAACCGTTTTGGCTGGTCATGTGAAATCGCAGCTTATTCTTGAAAAAGGAGGAATAAAAATTGGTATTTACGGTTTGGGTATAGAGCTCGATGGATTGGTTGGTGCAGTAAATTATGGCAAGACACGTTACATTGATCCGTTGGAAACTGCCCTTAAAATGGAATCTAATCTGAAGAATGATCATCATTGTGATCTGGTTATTTGTCTTTCGCATCTCGGATTATCATACGAACATAGTAAAATCAGTGATAAAACTCTGGCGCCACAAACAAAATATACCGATCTGATTGTGGGTGGCCATACTCATTCGTTTTTGGATAAGCCTTTGGTTCTGAAAAATGCTGAAGGAAACCCAATACTGGTTAATCAGGCTGGATGGGCAGCATTGGAAACCGGAAAGATTGAATTCCTTTTCGACCGGGTAAGTAAAAAGAAACATCCGGTTGCTCTAATCAATAATTTCTAACGGGTAGTTTTTTGCTGATATTCTGAATGTAAATCCCTTGATGAGAAAAATACACGTCCTTTTTCTTGCTATTACTTCCGGAATATTATTGAGCTTACCCTGGATATTTTCAGGTCTGAGCTGGACTCTGCTATTTGCTTTTGTTCCCTTGCTGATGGCCGATAATCTGCATGTTAAACAAACTAAATCCGGAAAACTGATCTCATCTTTCCCGGTTGGTTTTATTGCATTTCTGATCTGGAATGTTCTGTCAACCTGGTGGATCGCTTATGTGTCTTTAGCGGGAATGTTGTTTGTTACTTCGCTCAATGCTTTGCTGATGTCCTCGGTTTGGTGGATTAAAAATCAAGTTCAGTATCGTTTGGGCAAAGCTTCCGGGTACTTTTCTCTGATCGTTTTCTGGATAACTTTTGAGTTTCTGAATCATTATGGTTTGCTTCCGTGGCCGTGGCTGACGCTTGGAAACGGATTCGCAAACGCGACGAAAGTGATTCAGTGGTACGAGTTTACTGGTGTGTTGGGCGGTTCTGTGTGGATTCTGCTTTCCAATGTCCTGATTTTTAATGCAATTGTAAATTTTTCCACCCTTTCGTTTCCAAAGTTTATCAGATTTGCAGGTTTGGCTCTTTTGGTAATCGCTTTCCCAATGGGCTTGTCATTGTATATGTATTTCAATTATACCGAAAAGGGAGCGATTCAGAATGTGGTTATTTTGCAGCCCAATATTGATCCTTATACCGAAAAATTTACGGGAATGAGCGCTGCTGATCAGATTAGTAAGCTTGTTTCATTAGCCGAATCAAAGATTACCGATTCGACAGATTTAGTTCTGGCACCCGAAACGGCATTACCTCCTTTATGGGAAGATTCTCTCGTTCTGCAAAGTCTTTCGCTTCTTCCGTTTAATCAGATCATTCATCGATTTCCGAATATTAATTTCATTTCAGGAGCTATTACTCAGCGAAAATTCAGGAATGATGAACCAATTTCGAAAACGGCAAGGCAATCGGATAAGCATTCCTTTGACAGTTTTAACTCGGCAGTACTGATTAATAGGTCAGGAGTAGCTCAATTCAGCCATAAAAATATGCTGGTTGCCGGTGTTGAGAAAGATCCATTTCAGGATTACTTTTCCTTTCTACCGGATTTTATGCTCGATTTAGGCGGAATAAAAGGTGCCCTGACTTCAGGAAAAGAACCTCTGCTTCTGGAGAGTTTTGATGGCAGAAAGATTGGACCTGTAATTTGTTTCGAATCGGTATTTGCCGGATATGTGCGTCAATTGGTAAAAAACGGGGCACAATATTTAGTTGTATTGACCAATGATGGCTGGTGGAAAGATTCTCCCGGAGTTTGGCAACATTTTGCTTATTCACGGATTCGGGCAATTGAAACGCGTCGGAGTATCGTTCGAAGCGCAAATACGGGTATTTCAGGAGTTATCAATCAACGTGGGGATGTGATTGTACAAACAAATAGTAATGTTTCTGGGGCTATCAGTTCATGCGCCACAATGAACGGTACTTTTACTTTCCATGTCAGGTACGGTAATTATTTGGGTTGGATAAGCCTATTTCTGTCTGGAATGGTTGGGATTTATGTTTTTGCCACTTCATTTGGCAAAAGGGCATAAAAAATCCGCATTAATTCGATTGTAAAAATCCCAGATAAATAGGATTTGAGTGCCTGCCTGATCAAACTTCCAACGGTAACTGATGTCACTCGCGCTTTCGCGTTACTAGGCCTGTTTTAGCAGTCAAAAGCTTACTCGGGTCAATTGTAAATGTTGAATTTTCCAAACGTAGAATTAATGCGGACAATATCTTTTGACGTATGTGACAGAACGATTTGTTGGTTCAAATATAGACTGCAAATTACAATTTTCCAATTAAATCAGCGGTTTTAATAACATGTTATTAATATCTGGCTGATTACCAGAATGCTTGGTGAGCATATTTTTTGAAGTAAAAACTTTTTGAAGAGTAAATCGTACAAAAGGCTCGAATGACTAAGCTTTCCTGATATTTTCGATTATTTCGTAAGTCGAGAAAACATTAAAAAATACCTGATTTTTTGTTGGAATTGTTTTGCTAAAGAAAAAAGTAGTTCTATATTTGCACGCACATTCGCAAAGGCAGAATGGCGGTTGAAAACGAAAGGATTTGACCGGATAAATTGAAAGATTGGAATCGAATTTATTTCGTTACAATACCAGGAGAGATGGGTGAGTGGCTGAAACCACCGGTTTGCTAAACCGACGTACGGGTCATTCTGTACCGGGGGTTCGAATCCCCCTCTCTCCGCAATTTCTTTTTTTAATGGAGTATAGTATCGGGGTGTAGTACAGTTGGTAGTATGCCTGGTTTGGGACCAGGAGGTCGTCAGTTCGAGTCTGGCCACCCCGACAAAAATCAAAAGGGTTAAACTGGATTGATCAGTTAGTCCTTTTTTTTGTTTGACAATGCAGATCGTTTGTATTGGATTTTAATAATGAAATGTTGAATAATCATCGGGGTGTAGTACAGTTGGTAGTATGCCTGGTTTGGGACCAGGAGGTCGTCAGTTCGAGTCTGGCCACCCCGACATTATAAAAGGGTTAAACTGAATTTAAACAGTCTAACCCTTTTTTTATTAGTCCCCTTAGTATGTTTTAATCTTATTCTGAATTCTGGACTATAGCTTTAATCGTTAGGCGTTTAACTTATTGTCGTTAAATGTTGAAACCAATACTAGCCTTTTATAAGGAATATACCTCAGATCGGCTGTATTGATTTTCATTTCAGTGGTATTGATCAGCACCTCAGTGTCTTTCCCGGATTCAATTAACAATACTTTTCCGTTAAAATCTGAAGCATAAGCTTGTTCTTGTCAATCAAGAGGATACCATCTAAATAACCAACATTTGATGCTAACGTTTTTTTGAATAGAAAGAATACCTTAGATTGAGGATAAGCGGAAATTCTTCAAATCTATCTTTGCCAATTGGAAGATGATTTAAAGGACTATAAATTTGGTAATCTTTTATGCCAATTTGATAACCCAACTCAACTGCAAAACCTTTACGGTGGATTCGTTTGCTATACCATTCTTTCCCAATGAAAAGGCCAGGAATAGGCAGGCTAGTTCTGCTATTCGAGTCAAATAAGTCAACCCATTTCCATTTCCCAAGAACTCCAATGTAGGTGCGAGCTGTTCGCTCATAAATGATGGTGTGCATCAATTTTATTCCTGTCTCCAAATCGTTGGGGTTAAAATCATCTAGTTCGGAGGCAACTCCGCCGAATGCCTCGAATCCTGTTGTTTTCGAAAACCACATCCGATAATTAGGCTTAAAACTTAATATAGAAAGCTCTCCGCCAAATCCACCGATTTTTTGCGCAAATGAGTCTACCCCTAAAAATGTAGTCAGTAAAAGGATAAGAAATGAGCGTTTCATTATTGTTTAATTATTTATAGGCGTGTGTAACTTATCTAATCTTAAACAAAGTATCTGGTTTAATTTTTCAACCATTTTCTTAAAGCATCCAAATTTCGCTGATTAATAATACTCTTTGCTTCAGGAGTATATAGAAATTCGAGTTCATTAGCGAAGTATTCTGTAATTTTCCCCCGCACCATTTTTGTCATTGAATTGAGCAGATGGTTCTGCTCGGTGAATGCTTCAGGCAAAATGGCAATGGTAGCTGGCAGCCAGCGTTCAGGAAATGAACCTGAGAATTTGCCACCATTTTTGTATTCATCGACTTCTTGCTGAATGATTTTCAATGCTTCGGTCAATCCTTCGCTTGTCCCGGGTTTCAGTCCACGCTTTTCAACTTCACGATTCAACGCCGGCACATTGGGTACAATCATTCCTGATGTATAGGCATTTTGGTTATTATATAACATGCATTGATCAATGTACTGCGATTGATCGATCAAGGCTTCTTCAATACCTTCAGGACTGAATTTTTCGCCATCACTACCAATCAGTAAGCTTTTGAAACGGCCGAGAACGTTCAGGAATCCATCATTGTCCATGAAGCCCATGTCGCCTGTATATAACCATCCGTCTTTGACTGTTTCTTCGGTGGCTTTCGGGTTGTTCCAATAGCCTTTCATCACGTTGTCGCCTTTCACCACAATTTCGCCCTTTTCTCCCTGCGGAAGCTCGTTGCCGTCGATATCGCAAATTTTCAGGTCGAGGTATTTGACTAATTGGCCTGAAGTCCCGAATTTAATGGCATGAAGTGCATTGGAAGAAATGACAGGAGAAGCCTCAGAAAGCCCATATCCCTGGCACATCGGCATCCCAACGGCATAAAAAAATCGCTGTAATTCGATATCTAACAGAGCTCCGCCACCGATAAATAAATCAAGTTTGCCACCAAAACCTTCCCTGATTTTCGAAAACAGGATCTTATCATACAGATTTAATAGTGGTTTGTAAATTGCCTTCGATCCTTTTCCCCGATCCCATCCGTTTCCATTGTATTTATAGGCAATCTTGAGCGCATGATTAAAAAGCTTTTCGGCAACCGGCCCTTTTTGTTTTATTCCGGCTTCAATTCCTTTCCTGAAATTCTTCGCTACTGCCGGAACACTCATTAATATATTGGGTTGAATTTCCTTGATGTTTTTCGGAATGTTCTTTAAAGTTTCTATGAGTGTTTTTCCAATTTCGGGTGAAGCTACGCTAGCCCCATTGTACATGAAACAATACAGACAAGCTGTGTGGGCAAATGAATGATCCCAGGGTAAGAAGGCCAGTGTCTTCCAATCTTGAGTAATGTCGAGCAAAGTATTTGCCTGAACCACATTCGATGCGTAATTTAACTGCGAAAGCATAATCCCTTTCGGATCAGCTGTTGTTCCTGATGTGTAGGAAATATTGGCAATATCGTCGGGTCCAATCGTTTGGTAAACAGCTTCAAAATCGCCTCGATTCGTTTTCAGATATTCGTTGCCAAGCGTCAAAATCTCGTCGTACGAAATATCGTTGGCTCCCGGATTTTCTTTTCCATCCAGGTAAATCACCTTTTCCAGGTCAGGAAGTTCATTCCTGATTTCTTCAATTTTTGACGCATGACCTTTTGAAACCACAATTATTTTGCATCCTGAATGAATTAGTCTGAATTTGAGTTCGTTACCTGGTTCAAGCCTTACCGATAGCGGAACATTAATCCCACCGCTGTAAAGCACTCCCAGTTCCGAAATAATCCATGCATTTCTTCCTTCCGAAATCAGACCAACCCGATCGCCTTTTTGGAGTCCAATTGCCAGTAATCCTGCGCCAAATCGATAAACCAAATCTTGGGTTTGCTGGTATGTGGTTCCTTCGTATTTACCATTTAGCTTTTCCCACAGGTAAATGTTGTTGGGAAATTTGGCAACGCTGGTTTCAAAAAGTTCGATGATAGTCCTCATAGTGGAAGTTTGTTAGTCAACAGAATTCAAATGTACAAAATTTATTTTTCCGGCATTTGCATAAAAAAGGGCCGAAGCCCTTCTTGTTATTTAGTTCCGAATTTGTAAATTGTTTTTTCGTAGAAATTTTGTCCGGGAGCGAGTGTAACCGGTGGAAAATGAGGTCTGTTAATGGCGTCCGGATAATGTTGTGTTTCCAAAGCGAGACCTGAATAACTTCCGAATTTTTTCTGTCCGTCAATGGTTAATTCAGGAATCCAATAACCCGTATAAAGTTGAATCCCTGGTTGAGTGGTGTAAACTTCAACTTCTCTTCCTGAAGTTGTTTCACTTAGACGACCAGCATAAACCAACTTCCCGTCAGGATTGTCCAATACAAAATTCAGATCGTATCCGGTTTCCTGGCTTGCAATGTCTTTGCTGATTTTCTTTTTGGTCAGAAAATCGTTTGGCGTTCCTGCTACGGGAAGAATTTCGCCTGTTGGGATGCTGTCAATATTTAGGGTGAAAGTTTTTGCTGGCAATTCCAATTCGTGATTCAAAATCTGATCTTTTCCGCCGGTTAGGTTGAAATAAGTGTGGTTCGTCAGATTTACAATCGTGGTCTGATCGGTTTCAGCAGTATACTCAATGGCCAGTTCATTATCATTATTTAAAGTGTAGGTGCAGGTTACCTTTAAATTTCCAGGATAGCCTTCTTCCATATCCGGACTTAAAAGGCTCAGTTTTACACCAACTTTATCATTTTCTTCAACGATTTCAGCAGTCCATAAACGACGGTCGTAACCCACTGATCCACCATGCAGATGGTTTGGACCATTGTTTACGGCCAAAGTGTAATTTTTACCTTCAAGGGTGAATTTTCCGCCCGCAATGCGGTTGCAAACCCGGCCACAGATGCACCCAAAATAAGGATAACTTCCCAGGTATTCAGCACTCAGGTAGTTTTCCAGTTTTTCGAAACCACAGGCAATATTGGTAATAACACCGTTTTTATCCGGAGTTTCGATGGAGGTGACGATACCTCCCCAATTGGTAATTTTAATGGTTACCTGATTGTCATTTGACAAGGTGAATAGCTCAACTTCGTTTCCTTCGTTGGTTTTTCCAAAGAACGATTTTGTAATTTTCATGTTTAGATATTTTAGTTATTTGAAATGTTGCGAGTTACTGATTTCAAGTTGCGACGGCTAACTGGTCGATCCAAATTTTCCTTTTCCTTTTTTCTTTTTCCAAGAGGTTAACGATACAAATTTAATTTTTTTAGCACATACTGGTGGGTACTGGTTGTGTATTTTATTGCGATTTATTTTTACTTTTGAGATCAATAAACGCTAACAAAACCCAAGCAAGTGAAGAATATTCAGATTGATGATTCATTAGGTGTCCCCAAATACCGACAAATTATTAATTCCATTTATACCGCTATTTCGATAGGAGAATTGAAACTGGGGGATAAAATACCTTCCCTAAACCAGATTTGTACCGAGTTCGAATTGTCTCGTGATACGGTAATGGTGGCTTTTAATGAGTTGAAGGCCAAGGGGATCATTAATTCAATCCCGGGTAAAGGTTATTACATCAACAGTACCGAGATTAATCTTGATCAGAAAATATTCGTTTTGTTTGACGAGTTAAACGCATTTAAGGAAGATTTGTACACCTCCGTTCTGAATAGTCTTGATGCCAAATCGAGCGTTGATATTTATTTTCATCATTTTAATTATCAGGTTTTTAAAGATCTGATTTCTGAAAGTGTTGGTAAATATACTTCGTATGTAATTATGCCGGCAACATTTGATTATACTGCCGATATTATTAGCAAACTTCCCAAAGACAAGGTTTATATTCTTGACCGAAAGAAGGAAGACCTTTCGGATTATCCGGTTGTTTATCAAGATTTTGAACAAGATGTGTATGATGCGCTGATTGATGGACTCGATTTGCTCCGGAAATACAACAAACTAATTATGATTTTCCCCGGAGGAAAAGAGCCGGAAGGCCGAATGCTTGGTTTTCAGCGCTTTTGCAACGAAAAAGGCTTTCAATCTGAAATCATTCGAAATGTTACCAATAAAGAGATGAAAGCGGGTGAGGCATATTTTGTTCCTTCAGACCGAAATCTGGTGCGGCTGGTGAAAATGGCTACCGAAAAAGAACTCGAATTGGGCAAGGATGTTGGCATTGTTTCGTTTAATGATACCGTGTTAAAAGAGGTTGTGGCCGGAGGAATTACAACTATTTCGACTGATTTTCAGGAGATGGGGCAAACTCTTGCACTAATGATAACGGACCGGAGCACGGAGAAAATCAGGAATCACTCGTCGTTAATACGGCGAAACTCGCTTTGATATGTTTCAAAACACAAAATCGGCCTATTCTGTATAAGGGAAATGACCTATTTTTACCCACCAGTACCCACCAGTTAGAAAAGTATAAGTATGAGTAATTTTAATATTGAAGATCACCCGCACAAAAGATTAAATCCGTTAACAGGCGACTGGATTTTAGTTTCGCCACACCGGGCAAAACGTCCATGGCAAGGTCAGGTTGAAAAGACAGTTTCAGACGATCGTCCGAAATACGACCCGACTTGTTATTTATGCGCTGGAAATGAAAGGGCAGGAGGGAAGTATAATCCGCAGTACAAAGGAACTTTCGTATTTACAAACGATTTTAGTGCTTTATTAACTGATTCACCCGCAGGAGCTGTTGACGAAGGCAATCTTTTTCAGGCCAAAAGCGAAACCGGAATTTGCAAAGTAATTTGCTTTAGCGATGACCACAGTTTGACCATTCCTGAAATGGAAGTGGAAGATATACGGAATGTAGTTGACGTTTGGTGCGACGAATTTGCTGAATTGGCCAGCAATCCGATGATTAACTATGTTCAGATCTTTGAAAACAAAGGTGCAATTATGGGCTGTTCAAACCCGCATCCACACGGACAAATCTGGTCATCATCGTCAGTGCCAACAGAAGTTGCCAAAGAATCGAAAACACAAAAAGAGTATTTCGAAAAGCACGGAACAACTTTGTTAGGCGATTACCTGAAAGCTGAATTGGTCAAAAAAGACCGTATACTGGTTGAGAATGAGCATTTTGTTGCCCTTGTTCCATTTTGGGCTGTTTGGCCTTTCGAAACTATGATCATTAGTAAGCGCCCAGTACAAAATATCACCTTATTAACTGATGCTGAAAGAACTGCCCTGGCCGATGTCTACCGAAAACTGACCATCAAATACGATAATCTTTTCGAAGTTTCATTTGCATATTCAGCGGGCCTCCACCAGGCGCCAACGGATGGGAATGATTATCCGGAGTGGCATTTACACATGCACTTTTATCCGCCACTATTGCGTTCAGCTTCAGTAAAGAAATTTATGGTTGGCTATGAAATGCTGGCTACTCCGCAACGCGACATTACAGCAGAACAGGCAGCCCAGCGTTTGCGCGACCTGTCGGATGTACATTACAAGAAACAAACCAATAAATAATTAAACACAAAACTATGGCAAAGATTAATGCTTTAATTGAAAAGATTGCCAATGGAAAAAATCCATTGTTTCAGGAATTATATGGTGTAAACGAAGTGGTGCTGAAAGAACAGGCCGACCGTTATGCCGCCTTGATGAGCGAATTTCAGCAGGTTTACGGAACTGACGATGTTTCGTTGTTCAGCTCGCCGGGACGTACCGAAATTGGCGGCAACCATACCGACCACAACTACGGACGTGTTTTGGCAGGTGCTGTAAACCTCGACAATATTGCAGTTGCTTCACAAAACGGTACTAATGTTATTCGTATTAAATCAGTGGGCTATCCTGAATTTCAGGTTGACTTAAGTTCTTTGGAAATTGATTCAACTCAATTCTATACTTCTTCATCGCTGGTAAAAGGTATTTGCGCCCGCATGAAAGAAAAAGGCTACTCCATTGGTGGGTTCGACGCTTGTATCGAAGGTCGCGTTCCAAAAGGTTCAGGTTTGAGCTCTTCGGCTTCATTCGAAGTTTTGATTGGCGCAATCATTAATCATTTGTTCAACGATGGCAAAATGAGCGCCGTTGAAAATGGAATTATTGGCCAGTGGTCTGAAAATAATTACTTCGGAAAACCTTGTGGTTTGATGGATCAGACAGCTTGTTCTGTTGGAGGTTTGATTACCATCGATTTTGAAGATCCTTCGAAACCAATCGTGAAAGAAGTTGATTTCGACTTTGTTAAAACCGGCTTTGCCTTGGTAATTACCGATGTTGGCGGCGGACATGATGATGCAGCATCTCAGGCTGAATACGCGTCTCTTCCAACCGAAATGAAAGCTGTAGCGGCCGTACTTGGCGCTAAAGTTTTGAGACAAGTAACTTTGGAACAAATTGTAGAAAAAATTCCTGAAATCCGAAAAGTAACCGGTGATCGTGCCATCCTTCGTGCATATCATTTTCAGGGCGATAACCAACGCGTAGTAGAGCAGGTTGCAGCATTGGAAAACAACGATTTTCAGTCATTCCTGAAAATGGTGGTTGAGTCAGGATACAGCTCATATATGTATAATCAGAATATTTTTGATGTCGTTCATAAAGACGATCAGGTGGTTTCTTTGGCATTGGCTTTAAGTGAAATGGTGTTGAAAGGAAAAGGTGCATGGCGTGTTCATGGCGGCGGATTTGGTGGAACCATTCAGGCATTTGTACCACAGGATTTGCTTGATAAATATGTTGAAACGCTCGAACATGTTTATGGTAAAGGAAGTTGCCATAAATTGTTTATTCGTGCCAAAGGTTCAATAAAACTTGATCTGTAAGTACATATAAAATTATTGATTGCCGATCATTCAATTTTAGAAGAAGGTTAATGTTTGTACGATGGGATTTTAATGTTTTTTTGCATTTCCAGTATGAAATACTAAGTTATTTTGTGCAAATTCGAAGACTAAAATTTAAATGAATATCACAAACATTAACTTAATAAATTTAACAATCAAATTACCTAAACTATGACTCAAAACAAAAGTTATGCATTGCCTATTGCAATGATGTTTGCACTTTTCTTCATGGTTGCCTTTGTGACCGGTCTCCCGGCTCCGTTTGGGGTTATTGTAAAGAATCAGTTTGGTGCATCCGACACAATGTCAACACTTGGCTTTTTTGCCAATTTTATCGCCTATGCTTTCATGGGTATTCCTGCCGGAATTTTACTCGAGCGCGTTGGTTATAAAAAGACAGCTTTACTGGCCGTAGTGGTTGGTTTTACTGGAGTTGGAGTTCAATACTTGTCGGGCGTTGTTGGAAGCTTTAACGTTTATCTGGCAGGTGCCTTTATTTCAGGGTTTTCTATGTGTATGTTAAATACAGTTGTAAATCCGATGCTGAACACCTTAGGTGGCGGTGGCAAAAAAGGAAATCAGCTGATTCAAACCGGAGGTTCATTAAACTCTGTTGCTGCTACTATCGTTCCGGTACTTGTTGGTTATCTGATGGGTGCAAACGCTGCAGAACGTACAATTGAAAAGGCAAATCCAGCTCTGTTCATTGCGATGGGTATCTTTGCAATGGTTTTCATTGTACTTTATATTATGGAAATTCCTGAACCACGCTTAATCGGTAAAGTGAAAATTAAGCACGAACATAGTCCGCTTTCTTTCCGTCACTTTATTTTCGGTGCAATTGCGATCTTCGTGTATGTCGGAATTGAAATCGGTATTCCTCATTTCTCGAATTTATTCATGACTTCAGGAGTTGAAAAAGGTGGTTTGGCCATCGATCCTACCATTGCAGGTTCTGTTGTTGGTACATACTGGTTTCTGATGATGCTTGGACGTTTAACCGGAGCTTCGCTTGGTGCTAAATTTTCAAGTAAATCAATGTTGATTGCTGTATCTTCTTTGGGCCTGATCTTCGTTTTGTTAGCCATTTTATTACCGGTTACAACTACAGTAAGTATGCCTGTATTCCAGTCAAATATTTCATTCGGATTGGCACACGTTCCGGTAGGGGTAATGTTCTTAATTTTCTGTGGATTGTGTACCTCAGTTATGTGGGGAGGTATCTTTAACCTCGCAGTTGAAGGTTTAGGAAAATATACTGAAGCTGCTTCAGGTATTTTCATGGTTATGGTTTGTGGTGGAGGAATTTTACCACTTATTCAGGGTGCCATTGCTGATGCTACATCTTATATCGCCAGTTATTGGGTAATTTTCTTTGGCTTGGCATATATGTTATTTTATGCTTTAATTGGTAGCAAAAATGTAAATAAAGACATACCGGTAGAGGTGACTTTGTAGGGTTCTGAATTTAATTAACACATTGCTTTTTAAAATATGAATGGCAGGAGGGTTTTCTCTCCTGCCATTTTTTTGCGCCATACATGACTGGTCTTATTATTGAATAAGTGTCAAAAAATGTTTTCCAACAGAAAACAATAATTTGTGAAAACAAATTAATAAAAGTAAAAAATACTTTTATACTTTAGCCAATATTATTTTCGTGAATATTCTATGGAATTGTACAAAATACATCCGCAACATTACGTTGCAGTCGATTGTGTGATACTGGGTTATCAGGATGAGGAAATTAAACTTTTGCTTTATCCGCGTAGCTTCGAACCATACAAAGGCAAATGGTCATTGTTGGGTGGTTTTGTTCAGGACGATGAATCGGCCGATGAGGCTGCAGCCCGGATTTTGAAACAAACAACCGGACTGGAAAAGATTTTTCTGGAACAGGTGGCATCATTTTCAGATCCAAATCGAGACCCTGAAGCACGGGTAATCAGTTTGGCCTATTATGCATTAATCCGGATTGATTTGCATGATGAGGAACGGGTGAAGGAAAATGGCGCTTTCTGGATTTCGATCAATAAATTGCCGAATCTGATTTTCGACCATCAGGAAATGTTTGAAAAAGCATTGGTAAAACTTCAGCAAAAAGCAGGATATAGCTTGTGCGGAAGTGAATTGTTGCCTGAAATGTTTACCCTGATTCAGTTGCGGAAGTTATATGAAGCCATTTTTCAGCGGGAATTTGATCCGGGAAATTTCAGGAAGAAAATTTTGTCGCTTGGAGTACTCGAAAAATTGAGTGTGAAAGATGCCTCTGAATCAAGAAAAGGAGCATTTTATTACAAGGTCAAAAGCAATATCGAAGAAATAGATGTTGATCGGATTGTTAAATTTTAAACTAGTATAAATCTAATCTATAAAAACTATGAATTGGACTTCACATGAATTTATTTGGCTCGACTGGGCAATTATGACGGTCGGGATTTTGGCTGTAGCATGGGCTGTATGGCGTTCGGTACAAAAAGATAAACGTTTGCAGAAGGGGGCCAACAGCGAAGACTACCTGTTTGGTAAAGGCGAACCCTGGTATATTATTGGCGCAGCTATTTTTGCTGCAAATATCGGATCGGAACATCTTGTTGGACTTGCCGGTACTGGCGCAAATGCAGGTGTTGGTATGGCGCACTGGGAGATGCAAGGCTGGATGATTCTCATCCTGGGTTGGCTCTTTGTGCCGTTCTATCAATTGATGAATATTAAGTTAGGGAAAATCATCACCATGCCCGACTTCCTCAAAAATCGCTACACCCCTCGCACCGGTTCTTGGCTGTCTATCATTACACTTATAGCCTACGTGCTGACCAAAGTAAGTGTAACCGCGTTTACTGGCGGTATCTTCATGGAGAGTCTTCTTGGCTTGCCTTTTTGGTACGGAGCTATCGGATTGATCGTCTTGACAGGTATTTTCACCGTTTTAGGCGGTATGAAAGGTGTGATGACACTTTCTGCAATTCAGACGCCTATACTTATCATTGGTTCATTCCTTGTGCTTTTCTTAGGATTGTCTGCTCTTGGAGACGGCAGTATAGCTCATGGTTGGACTGCAATGATTGACTATTCTAAAACACTGGGCAAAGGAGCAGACGGTGTTGCTTACGGCACAAACCATATGTTCCACTTTGAAACAGGCGACCCGCTGTACGACGAATATCCCGGTTTTTGGGTATTTATAGGAGCGACAATTATCGGCTTTTGGTATTGGGCTACCGACCAACACATCGTTCAACGTGTCCTCGGACAGCGCAAAGGCGAGTCCAGCGATGTTGTGATGATGCGTGCACGCAGAGGGACTATTGCTGCCGGTTATTTCAAAATATTACCTGTATTTATGTTTCTGATACCCGGTATGATAGCTGCCGCATTGGCAGCGCGTCCCGATAGCGGCTTTACCTTAGAAAATCCTGATACCGCCTTTGGCTCAATGGTTAAGTTTGTATTGCCTGCCGGTGTGAAAGGTATTGTTACCATAGGCTTTATATCCGCATTGGTTGCTTCTTTAGCGGCATTCTTCAACTCCTGCGCTACACTGTATACCGAAGACTTCTATAAGCCGATGTTCAAAGGCAAAAGCGAAGCCAGATACGTTTTGGTAGGCCGTATTGCAACAGTTGTGGTTGTGTTTCTTGGTATCGCATGGATACCAGTCATGATGAGTCTTGGTAGCCTATACTCCTATCTGCAAGGCATTCAATCGCTGCTTGCACCTGCAATGGTAGCCGTATTTGTAATGGGTATATTTTCAAAAAGAATTACACCCAAGGCTGGTGAAGCAGGTTTAATTGTAGGCTTTCTTATTGGTATGGCACGTTTGCTGACCAACATTTTCACAAATACAGGTAAAGACGTAATGACCGGCTGGTACTGGGAATCAACCCATTGGTTTTGGCATACCAACTGGCTTATTTTTGAGATATGGCTCCTTGTCTTTATCATGTTGTTTATGGTTGTAGTTTCATTCTTTACTGCAAAACCAACCGCAAAACAGATAGAATTTATCACTTTCACCGGCGATTACAAGGCCCTTATCAGCAAAAGTTGGGACAAGTGGGATGTGATTGCTTCGGCAGGTGTAGTTTTAGCTTGTTCTTTGTTCTACATGTATTTCTGGTAGAAAAAGCGAATGAAGGTTATTCCGACCTTGATACATATTCTGTAAAAATTTATTTAAATTGCCCGAATAAACTATTCGGGCAATTTTGTTATGTACGATATAATAGGCGATGTTCACGGATATGCGGATCAACTAAAAAGCTTACTTGCTAAATTAGGCTACCAACTTATTGATGGTTGTTATGCTCATCCAACCCGAAAAGCCATATTCGTAGGCGATTTTATTAATCGAGGGCCCAAAATCAGGGAAACCATAATCCTGGTCAGAAATATGGTTGAAAAAGGCTCGGGTTATGCGATTTTGGGAAATCACGAAATGTATGCTATTCTCTATTATTTGCGTGATATAGAAGGAAAGTATTATAAAAAGCGAATTCCAAATTATCGTTTGCAGATTAACCAGACTCTGGATGAATTTACCACCTGCAAGGATGAATTTAAGAGTCACCTTAAATGGTTTAGAACGTTACCTATGTTTCTCGATTTTGGCGGAATCCGGATAGTTCATGCCTGTTGGGAGAAAGACAACATCAAACAACTTCAGGAAGCATTAGCCGAACCCAAAATAAGCAAAACCATATTGAGGGAAATTGCATTGAACACGACTCCGTTTGCCCGTTGTTTTTGGGAATCATGCAAGGGTATTGACTTTCAAATGCCCAAAAATCTTCTCATTTTTGATGATGATGGTCGCCCTCATCGGACTTTCCGTATGAAATGGTGGGAAAATCCGGAAGGAAAGACGTTTAAGGATATTTCGATGGAGAGCAGATTCGAACTCCCAGCCTATTCTATTCCTCCTGAAATTGTAAAATTCAGAACCCCGTATCCAGAAAATGATCCGATTGTTTTTTTTGGACATTACAGTTTAACCGAAGGTTTTGGTATATTGAAAAATAACGTCTGTTGTGTTGATTCAGGAGTGTCAAGAACAGGTAAATTGCTGGCATACAGGTGGGATGGAGAATCGAAATTGAAAGTATCCAATTTTGTAATGGTTGAGGGTGATCTTTGATTGTATTGATAGTCAGTGTTTTCAGTTAATTCTATATTGATAAAAAAGTATGTAACTTTTTTTATTTGCCCTATTGCAGGGAAAGAAAGAAAGGCTATATTTGCAAAGCCTTTTGAGAAACGGATTTCAGAAGGTTTGTTCTTTAAAAGTGTTGCGAATTTTGTAAAAAAAACAACCCTGATTTGATAAGAGTCAGGTCTCGAAAAACTCTGGTGCGGTAGTTCAGTCGGTTAGAATATCGGCCTGTCACGCCGAGGGTCGCGGGTTCGAGTCCCGTCCGCACCGCCCTCACAAAATTTACAACACTGATAATTGGTGCGGTAGTTCAGTCGGTTAGAATATCGGCCTGTCACGCCGAGGGTCGCGGGTTCGAGTCCCGTCCGCACCGCGAAAAGGTCGCTTCGAAAGAGGTGACCTTTTTTTGTACCTTTAGGTACATCTTTCTTTCATGTTTTACACCTATATTCTGCAAAGTGAAATCGACAACAGTTATTATATTGGACATTCGTCTGATATAATGCAGAGGTTGGAATATCACAATCGTGGATTATCCAAATTCACATCGAAGAAAATTCCATGGAAACTTGTTTATATTGAGACTTTTCAAACAAAAAAAGAAGCGAATATGCGTGAATTATTTTTGAAGAGACAACGAAACCGTCCTTTCTATGAACGATTGATTGCCAGTGAGTCAAATAAAATTCATCAAATTAACAAATAAGAATATCGGCCTGTCACGCCGAGAGTCGCGCGTTTCCCGAGTACTCGGGATCCGTGCTGCAAAAAAGCTTCAGGAAACTGGAGCTTTTTTCGTTTTTAAGGGTTTCGCTTTGCTTGAATTTATCAGGTGATTGATGTTCTTTTAAAAATATTGAGTTCTCAAAAGAAATTACAATGGAAGGTTTTGTGAAGAGGAAATAAAAAAACTCTGATTAACAGATAGAAAAAATCAACAGATATTGAAATTTCAGCACGCCATGACATAACGTAAACTATCCGCAATCAGAGTTTATTTTAATCTTTTCGACTGTTTTTGTCAGTCACGAGTTTATAACAACTTAATTACGGACTTGTTTTCGGCTTCTGGAGAATAGGACGATTTTTTACTAAAACACCCAAATGTATTGATTCAATTAGGTGTTTCAGTGAATTAGCTATTGACGGGGACCTGCATAATTCAAAACATCTTCTTTTGTGATTGTTTTGTCACAAAGAATAATCAGTCGTTCAACTACATTCCTGAATTCTCGGATGTTACCTGTCCATTTGATTTTTTGAAGCTCGCTTATCGCATCAGATTCAATTGATTTCTTAGGTATGCCGTATTCAGTGCAGATCAGGTCGACGAAATATTCGCATAAAACAGGAATGTCTTCAATCCGGTCATTCAAATCCGGAACATGGATCAGGATTACACTTAGGCGGTGGTACAAATCTTCCCTGAAGTTATTCATCTCGATTTCGCGGGCCAGATTTTTGTTTGTGGCAGCAACCACCCGAACGTCAACTTTGATTTGTGAATCGCCTCCAACACGGGTGATAATGCTTTCCTGCAAGGCGCGAAGCACTTTAGCTTGTGCCGAAAGGCTCATGTCGCCGATTTCGTCCAGAAAAATGGTACCACCGGTAGCCTGTTCGAATTTGCCTTTTCGTTGTTTTATAGCCGAGGTGAATGCTCCTTTTTCGTGACCGAATAATTCGCTTTCAATTAGTTCTGAAGGAATTGCGGCGCAATTAACTTCAATAAAAGGACCATCGGCACGATTACTTTTTTCGTGCAGCCGGCGGGCTACCAGCTCCTTGCCAGTGCCATTCGATCCCGTAATCAACACACGCGCGTCGGTAGCGGCAACCCGATCCACCATATCTTTAACCTTCTGAATAGATGCCGAGTTTCCAACAATATCAAATCGTTTGTTGGCCTTTTTTCTCAATACTTTGGTTTCGGTAATAAGCGTCGATTTATCCATCGCGTTGCGCAAGGTGATTAGCAGACGGTTGAGGTCAAGCGGCTTTTCGATAAAGTCGAAGGCTCCTTTTTTGATCGATTCTACAGCTGTGTCGATATTTCCATGTCCTGAAATCATCACTACCGGAATATCAGGTTTCAATTCTTCAACCTTCTGTAATACTTCAATACCGTCCATTCCAGGCATTTTAATGTCGCATAGAATCACATCAAAATCCTTGGTTTGTAACAATTCCAAAGCTTTAAATCCGTCTTCGGCCAGCTCAACCTGGTATTTTTCGAATTCTAAAATATCTTTTAAGGTGTTGCGAATGCTGCGTTCGTCATCAATGACTAATATTCTTGACATGTTTCTGATTTTTACTGAAAAATTATTGCCCGAATTTAGCTGAAAATACGTTCGTATAAAATACCTTCCCGCAGGGCAAAGTCGGTTTGGCAAATTTGTGAGATATTTAACCGGTCGACAATCAGTTTAATGAACAAAACAGAAGGAACAATCATTTCAATCCTGATCGATTCCATCCCTTTCATTTCAACCCGTTCAGCAGTTGTTGATTGGATCAGGGTTTCATAAATCCGGGTAAAATCATTCGTTTTAATTTCTTGTTTTATTCTTGCTTTTGTTCCCGGATCGGTCTGGTCAATCAAATCGGCCAAGGTGTCGAAAGCTCCTGAACAGCCTATAAGCAGAGGTATTTTAATATTGTTCATCTGCTCCCAAAGCGGTTCCAGCCGACAACTGAACCATTCATTGATTTGCTCAATCTCTTCCGGAGTAATGGGGTCGGAGGGAGGTATTTGTTCGATGATACGAGCCATTCCCAACGGAAAACTTTGCTTCCAGATGGGTATGTTATTTTGGGTCAGGATAAATTCGTTGCTTCCACCGCCAATGTCCAGAATGAGCGAATGGTCTGCAATTTGGTTGAAAGCCAGTTTTACCCCATCGAAAATTAGTTGAGCTTCTTTTTCTCCTGAGATAATTTGGAGTTCAAGTCCTGTATTCGCCTTGATTTGCTGCTGAAACCAATCATTGTTGGTTGCTTCCCGAATGGCCGAGGTGGCGATTATTACGACTTCTGAAACCCTGAATTGACTGATTTGTTGCTGATGTTTTTGTATTGCGCGAATAGCCCGTTCCAGTCCATCTTCAGTCAGTCTGTTTTTGTCGATACCGTTTTTGCCAAGCTTTACCACTTCTTTCCCTTGATATAGAATTTGATAGGATCTATCCTGATACTCTGCAATTAGCAAGTTGCAGGTGTTGGTTCCGAGATCGATAACGGCAATTTTTTGGCGCATTTGAAGCTATTTTGTTTAAAGCAGGTCGAAGTTAATATTTCATGTGGAAATCAGTATTGAGAAATTTCAAGAGTGTGAAATTTTGCATTTTTTGAAACAAAAAAAGGCCGGTAAAACCAGCCTTTTGTATTGTATCGATATTTTTGGAATGTTAAAACAATCCTTCAATAGATAAGTAGCGTTCGCCGGTATCGTAAGCAAAAGTGAGTACTTTTGAACCAACAGGCAGTTCCTGAATCTTTTTTGCAACTGCTGCCAATGAAGCGCCAGACGAAATACCAACGAATAATCCTTCTTCTTTAGCTGCACGTCGGGCATAATCAAAAGCTTCATCTTTCGAAATCTGGATGGTTCCATCGATAGCTTGCGTATGTAGGTTTACAGGAATAAAACCAGCACCAATTCCCTGAATTGGGTGTGGCCCGGGATTTCCTCCACTGATAACAGGTGATAATTCAGGCTCAACAGCAAAGGTTTTCAGGTTTGGAAACTTCTGTTTCAACACTTCGCTAACTCCGGTAATGTGTCCGCCAGTTCCAACTCCGGTAATCAGGTAGTCGAATCCTTCCGGGAAGTCAGTCAGGATTTCCTGTGCTGTTTTCTGTTTGTGTACCTCAATATTAGCCGCGTTATCGAATTGCGAAGGAATCCATGCATTTGGTGTTTCGGCTGCCCAGCTCGTTAGCTTTGGCAATGGCCCCTTTCATGCCCAATTCGCGTGGAGTCAAAACAAGCTCTGCGCCATATGCAGTAAGGATTCTGCGGCGTTCGATACTCATCGATTCGGGCATAACCAAAATTAATTTGTACTTTTTTACCGCGGCAACCAGAGCCAGACCAATGCCAGTATTTCCTGAAGTTGGTTCAATCAGGACACTTCCTGGTTTTAAAATTCCTTTTGCTTCAGCATCTTCAACCATAGCAAGTGCGATACGGTCTTTAATGCTGCCACCTGGATTGGTTTTTTCTACTTTTACATACACTTCGTATCCGGCAGGATACAGGTTGTTGATTCGTACCAACGGGCTATTCCCGATGGTTTCCAAAATGTTGTTTACTTTCATTTTATTGTAATTTTTAGGGTTTCTATCTTTTGGTTCTATTAACAAAAAAAGCCCTCCGGTGTTCGGAAGGCTTCGATATAAAATCTCTTTTTATGTATTTCAAATGTTCATTGAAAACATACCTTCTCCTGACTGTTTATAACAGCAGCACATATACATGTATGAGAAATTTGCTTTCATGTGTTTATAATTTGCTTTTTAATTGCCACATGGAACTCGCCAAAAATCATTCGATTGTACCCCGAAAAGTCGGGATGGCTCGTTTCATTCTTTCTAATTTGTGTTTGCAAGTATAACAAAAAAAATAAACAAAATACATTTTTGTCTTTTATTTTAATTTTTATAGAATAACCACTTAACAATTTCTTTAAAATTCACTTTTTTGCCATACATCAAAATTCCGGTACGGTATATTTTCCCGGCGATCCAAATCGTTCCCAGAATGGTTGCCAACAGAATCGTCATCGAAAGAATAATCTGCCATACAGGAATCCCGAATGGAATGCGGGCCATCATGGTTACAGGCGAGGTAAATGGGATCATGGATGCCCAAAAGGCCAATGAACCTTCAGGATTTTTGGCTACTGCCATAACTATAATTATTGAAGCAATTAAAGGCATCATGACCGGAAGCATTATTTGCTGGGCATCTTCATCGCTGTCAACCGCCGAACCAATGGCGCCCATAAGCGATGCGTACAAAATAAACCCGCAGATAAAATAAAAAAGCAGCGCGAAAATTATGAGTGGAATATTCAGGTTTCCGATCATTCCGATGATCTCGGCAACTTTGTTTTGTGCTTCAGGCGAGCTGGCGGCAATTTGACCCGCTTCCTGGCCCGACATCACGTTTTGTGCATGCGTTGCAACATCAGCAGAACCTCGTCCGGAGTAGCTGGCTGCTACAGTGGTAATGCCTGTACCTAGTATGATCCAGATAGCAATTTGTGTCAGACCGACCAGACCGATTCCAACAATTTTTCCGAAGAGTAGTTGAAAAGGTTTAACCGATGAAATAATGACTTCAACAATGCGGTTCGATTTTTCTTCCATCACTCCCCGCATGACCATAGTTCCGTAGATGAAAACAAACATGTAAATCAGGAATCCGGCCACTAACCCTATAATCATTGCTATTTCGCTCGAACTTTTCACTGCTTTTCCTTCGTCGCCCAGTTTAATGGTGTCAACAGTAATGTTCGTTTTGGTAGCTGCCAGTTTCTTCTCCAGATCGGGCACGCCAATGGCATCAATCACTTGTTTCTTCTTTTCTGTTTCCAGGATGTTCCCGATTTTCCCGGCAACCATATACTTCACGTCCATGGTAACCTGTTTGTCAGAGATCATTTCAGCCCGGTTGGTATTCAGTATATTGGTTGGAATATGAAGTAAGGCGTAGTATTTTCCTGATTTGAAATTCTTACTTAATTGCTGATATTCCTGCTCCGGAATATAATGGAATTTAGTGAAGTTGTTGCCTTCGAGCCGATTGAGAATAAGAGCGGTTGGGTCGTAAACGGCAATGGTTCGCTCTTCCTTGTCATCCATCATGGCCAGATAAGTGGGAAGAATCATGAGTGCTGCCATCATTACCGGCATCAGCAGGGTCATGATAATGAACGATTTTTTCTTTACCCGGGTCAGGTATTCGCGTCTTAAAATTAGGAATGACTTATTCATGTGGGTATCGTTTTATTCGTAATTGCTTGATTTAAAAAGTCTCAGTGTTCAGAAAAACCGGTGACTGGTTACTGTGACTGAGCACTTGTTTCACGGTTATTTTCTTCTACAACATGGATAAACACATCGTTCATGCTTGGAATTACTTCTTTGAACGACACGATCTCGAATTGATTCATGAGAATTTTCAGTAGCTCATTGTTCGAATTTCCGTTCAGGAACTTAACCTTCATTTGTTTGAGGAACTTACTTTCGTCTTGTTCAAGTACATTGAAATGCGAACCTAACTGATGTTGCAAATCGGGCGTTTCACCTTTATAAATGATCTCGAATGTATTTGTCTTGAATTTCTCTTTTACCTCGTCGATTTGCCCGTCCAGAATCTTTTTCGATTGGTTGATCAAGGCAATGTGATCGCAAATTTCCTCTACGGATGACATGTTGTGGGTCGAGAAAATGATGGTGGTTCCTTTCTTTTTCAGTTCAAGGATTTCGTTCTTCATCAAATTGGTGTTGATGGGGTCGAATCCGCTGAAGGGTTCATCGAAAATCAGTAGTCTGGGCTGGTGAATAACCGTGGTGATAAACTGCACTTTCTGAGCCATCCCTTTCGAAAGCTCCTCAACTCTTTTACCCCACCAGGCCTGTATTTCAAACTTCTCGAACCAGTATTTCAGGCTTTTTAGGGCATCTTTTTTCGACATTCCTTTCAATTGGGCCAGGTAGAGCGCCTGTTCGCCAACCTTCATTTTCTTGTACAATCCGCGTTCTTCAGGTAAATAGCCGATCTGATAAATATCGTCCGATTTCATCGGCCGACCTTCGAAGAACAGCTCGCCTGCATCGGGAGCCGTAATTTGATTGATAATCCGGATTAAAGTTGTTTTGCCTGCACCATTGGGGCCCAATAGTCCAAATATGGATGCTTCTTTTACCGAAATGCTGACCGAACTTAGCGCCACGTGACCAGCATATTCTTTAACAATGTTGTTTGCCTGAAATATTTCCATGATAGATTGATTGAAAACTGTGGTATTGGTGTCGGTTGTCTGTTAAATGTTACAGACAAATAAAAGCTTTTCAGAAAAAGTAAAGGGCGGTTTCCCTTTATTCGGCCAGCCCTTCGTTTTCGAACAGGCTGAAATGTACACTTCCGTAACGGCGCAATTCCTTGAAATTTGGATGCTTCGCATAGTCGAACTGCCCGGAGTGCTCCAAAATAAAAATACCACCAGGCTTTAACAGGTTGTTCTTGAAAATCAGATCGGCAACTTCGGCAAATTGAGGATGGTCGTATGGTGGATCAGCAAAAATCAGGTCGAATTGCTCTTTAATCCGTTTGGCAAATACAAAAGCATTCGATTTCACGATCCGGATGTTTTTCTCGCCTAACTTTTCACTCACTTCTTTGATGAACTGAATGTGCGCCGGGTTGATTTCTACTGAAGTTACATTGGTCGATCCGCGGGATGCCATTTCGTAACTGATACTGCCGGTTCCTGAGAATAGGTCGAGTGTTTTTGTGCCTTCAAAATCGATGTAATTCTGAAGTACATTGAACAGACTTTCTTTAGCCATGTCGGTGGTTGGCCGGGCTTTGAATGTTTTTCCGGGAGTAAAAACCCGGCCTCTGTATTTTCCGCCAACTATACGCATGAGTAAGTATTTAACAAGCTGATAAACTGATGTTTCTGTGTTTTTTCGAATGTATTTCCGAAGTTGAAATCTGTTGATGGTTTCAAAAACCGGACATTGCTGATGTATTTTTTTAACTGCCGGATGAAACTTGAATCGTCGGCCACATAACCGCCAATCAGGATTTCATCGCGTTCGGGATCAAATTGCAGGCTCTGCCAGGTGTTGAGGGTGTAATACAAAAAATCTGACTCATTTTTGAAGTAGAAACTGTTATACAGCGCGATTTGCATGTCTTTCAACGCAATCATCCGGATGTATTTTTTCTCAAAATTAATTAGCAAAGTATTCTTCTTCTCAGTGCGCTGATCAACAGCCGACATGATGAGCGGAATTGACTTATGACTGAATTTAAAATCGGTATATTTTTTATTCAGTAAAGTCATAATTTCTTTCGGATAGCTGTAAACCAACTGGTAGCTGAAGCCCGGGATTTCGTCGGTGCGAATGTCCTCATTCCGGTTGGAGTCGTTAGTTACCGAAGCAATTTTCAGAAAACTGGCTGATCCGGAATATTCTTTCGGGATGAGTGTCGCTTTGTTGGTAGAATAAGTGATTGAAACGCTTTTAAACGAAGCGTTTAGTTTCTCTTCCTGATCAAAAATGGTCTCAATTTTTCTGGAAAGGAATTGCAGTTTGCCGACAATTAACGGAATGTGCTGAAAGACTACGTATTTATTCCGGCGTGTATCCAGAATACAAAAAGAAAATCCGTCCAGCCCAATCTGGATAGAAATGTGATATTCTGAAGCAAGTCTCAAATCGAATGATTCGTCAATCCAGTTTATTTCGTGCATAAGGAAAATTTGTTCCCGGTTACCTTAATGTGCAAATGTATAAAAAGTAGGCGACAGGACTCAGATCTTTGCCGAAAAGATATAGATATGATACTCGATTCGAAAGTGTAATTAGGCGGAGAAATTGGACTACAGGTATAATTCTGGCTTAATGTTTGTCTGCATTGCTTCATAAAAAAAAGCCTGCTGGGTGTGAAATTTATTCATCTTTAACTTTTATGCTAAAGAGAATGTGCGAATTATTGTATCTTCGCCGGCGATTTCAAATTCTTCAATTCGCATTTAAAATATAGTGTTTATGAAAAAGTTGGTTGTTTGCCTGATGGTTTGTTTTTCATTTTCTGTTCTTTTTAATTCCTGTGAGGAAGATGAGACCTTTTTTCAGGAGTCGTTTTTGATGGGTAAATGGGTATCTGGTACCGTTAATTATAAATATTTGAGCGATTATTCAGGAAAGACCTGGGATACCAGCGATGATGTAACCGAAGCAGAAGCTCAGTCGTTTACCTGGACTTTGGTGAAGTCGGAATTGACCCATATTCACATTATGGAAGTGGGAGGAAACGTACCTAAAGTGTATACGGTAACCGAACTTACAGCCACCTCGCTAAAGTATAAGGATGGATTTGGTAAAACCTTCTCGTTCTCAAAATTGTAAAGAATGAAAAAGGTAATCAAACGGATAGCCATCACATTCGCATCGTTTATCCTCTTGGTAGCTTTGTTTATTGGAGTGGCTGTCTGGCTTGTATTTACACCAGCTAAAATAACACCTATTGTGCGCACGCAGATGGCTAAATATATCACCTGCAAATCGCAGATTGGCGAGGTTGAGTTAACTTTTTTTAGCACTTTCCCCCGGTTTGGATTAAAAGTGAATCGTTTTACACTGATTAATCACATTCCTGAAGTGCCATCCGATACATTGGTCAGTACCGATCAATTTGTTGGTATCGTTGATTTGGCTGCCTGGTGGAAGCGTAAAGAGTTGGTGTTTAAAGAGCTTCAACTTCATAATGGTACCATTAATGCGTTTGTTGATAGTTTAGGTCACACCAATTTCGACATTATTAAGGCCGATACTGTTGCTGCTCCTTCAGATTCAGAGACACCTTTTCGCTTCATCAATCTGGAAAACTTAGCATTAAAAAATATCCATGTTTCGTATGTCGATCAATCGATGAAATTCCAGACCGATGTTCGCGACCTGTCTGCCCAATTTTCTGGAAAGCTGATTTCTGATACAATCAACACCAAAATTAATGTGAGCAAAGGAATCGTATCGTTGACCTACGACGGTGAGAACTACCTTCGCAATACGTCGATAAAGACCAATACGAATGCTCGGTTTATTGTCCCGAAAATGAAGATCGATTTTGGAAACTCGGAGGCGACTGTAAATAATATGAACCTTGCATTTAGCGGTTCTATTGAGAATGACTCGGCTCACAATCAGGTGCTTTTCGATTTGAATTACCAAGGCAAACTGCTGCCATTGCCTGAACTGCTCGCCTTTGTTCCGTCAGGTTATCAATCGTACCTGAAAGGAGTTGAAGCCAATGGTTTGCTTTCTTCGGAAGGCAAGATTAAAGGAGCGTATTCCGACTCGGTGATGCCGCTGATGGATATGCATATTGTCCTTCAGGATGGAACGCTGAAATATCCCGGATTCCCTGTTCCGTTAAGTCAGATGAATGGCGAACTTCAGTTTTATTCGGATCTGACTAACGACGACATCTCGTACGTGCAAATCGACAAGTTCAGCGCCAAAACACCTAAATCGTCCATTCAAACGAGTGGGAAAATTACCCACTTCCTGACTGATATTCATTGCGATTTGACTTCCGATGGCGATTTGGAGTTGTCGGAACTGGCGCCAATGATCCCCGCTACTATGAAAACTAAGTTGAACGGTCGCGCTTCGGGACAGGTGAAATCGCTTTTTTCGATGTCGCAGATTGATAAGATGCAACTGGAGAAAATGCAAATTGCGGGCTCAGTAAAACTGTCAGATTTTGTAATGGTTTACGATACGATTTCCATGCAAACAGATGAATCGAAAGTTGATTTTACTTTGCCAAACCTCACTGCTTCCTCAAAAAATACACGGTTTTTTGCCGCAAAGATAAACACGAGGAACCTCTCGGTAAGCACGAAGAAAGGGGCAAATGCTATGCTTAAAAACGGACAGATTTCGTTTGAATCGTCCGATTTCAGAGACAGTACCCGGATTCCAGAGGTGGCTTGCACGTTTAAACTCGATTCAATTTCAGCACAAACGGACACCATTCAGCTGGCCGTACAAAAACCTGTCGGGCAGTTTGGCGTGAATCCTCGTAAAGGCAACATCACAGAACCAGAATTGAATGTGACTTTCGATAGTGGGCGATTAATTGCGTCTGCAGGGGCTGGCAAAGGCCAAATGAACAACGCGAAGCTCAAAGCGTATTGGTTGAGCGACAAAGTGCAGCCAAAAATGAAGATTCAATATTCGGGAGAGAACCTGAAAATGGCCATGGGCAAAGACTCAGCCCACATGAATAAAATTGATTTGAATGCTGACCTGGTGAACGACCAAAGCCAGAAAGATGTTTTTTTGCAATGGCAGGCCAACGGATTTGTGAAAGTTGACCAAGGCGTAATTTCCATGTCGTCGCTCAAATATCCGCTCGAAATACCTTCCATCCAAATGGATTTTACGCCGGAAGTGTTCAACATCAAAGAGAGCAAACTGAAAATTGATCGATCCGATTTTAGCCTTTCCGGAAAGCTGAATAATGTAATTTCCTATTTCAGGAAAGACTCGCTGTTGCGGGGTAATTTCAGTTTTGTGAGCAACAAAACCGACTTGGTACAACTAATGCAACTCACCAGCGGCATGGGCGAAACAAAAACCGATTCGGTTAAACTGACACAATCTGACGATGTTTCAACCGGACCTTATATAGTTCCGAAAGGAATGGATTTGCAGTTGAATGTCGATATTGCTGCTGCCAATTATGTTCAGGGCGAGGCCAGGGGCATCAAAGGAAAAGTGCGCGTGAAAGATGGATTGCTGGTTTTAGACGATCTGGCTTTTGTGACACCTGCCGCCAAAATGCAGTTGACCGCCATGTACCGCACTCCGCGAAAGAACCACCTTTTTGTGGGGATGGATTTTCATATGATGGATGTTGAGATTGGTGAACTGTTGAAAATTATTCCGGATGTGGACTCGATTATGCCCATGCTGCGCTCGTTTAGCGGCAAAGGCGAGTTTCATATGGCGGCAGAAACGTACCTCGATTCGCTCTACAATCCGAAGAAATCGACCATTCGCGGTGCTGCTTCGGTAAGAGGACAGAACCTGGTTTTGATGGACGGGGAAACGTTTAGCGAAATTGCCAAAACGCTAAAATTCAGCAAAAAGACATTCAATAAGGTAGATAGTCTGGCTGCCGAGTTTACAGTATTTAAAAAGGAAATCGATATTTACCCCTTCCTGATCGTCATGGATAAATACAAGGGCGTGGTGGCCGGAAGGCACAACATGGACATGAGTTTCGATTACCACATTTCGGTGGTCGACAGCCCGTTGCCCTTAAAATTCGGAATTGACATCAGCGGAACGCTTGATGATTTGAAATACAGGCTGGCAAAATGCCGGTACGCCGAATTGTACCGCCCGGCGGCGAGGGGAGAGGTTAAGAACAGGCAACTCGAACTCCGGCGTATGATTCGGGAGGCGCTCACGCAAAAAGTGGTATCAACTCCAACCCTATAAAATTTACAACAGAAAGCTTCGTGAAATCGAGGCTTTCTGTTTATTCATGATCCATTAATGTTTTATTTATCAGTAAGTGAATGGCTGGTGGTAATAATTTTGTTTTCGTAATATTTGAGAGAAGGACTATTTGTTTAGTCGTACTTTCAAGTTATAGTCAAGCTTAGGAGTAGATTAAAAAGCAACCAGGTTTTAACCAATTATTGATTATCATTACCTGATCATGCGAGTTTCCGGATGTTTGGTAAAAGTAAATTTCCGTTATTTCTAAGCTACTGCGATAGTAAAAGCAAACGCTTTCTCATTTATTAGTATAATTTTAACCAATCCAGAATTAAATCCTGAAATTTATATAGATAATTGATGAATAAGCGATTACGAATACTTCTGCTTTTTTTTGCAATTTGCACTGTTCAATCCATTTTGGCTCAGGACACACGGCTCGATAGCCTCGAAAATTTGTTAAAAACCTATAAGCTACAAGATACCGTAAGAGTAAACCTTCTCAATGAAACTGCTAATGCTATTTACAAAAATGATTCTATAAAAGCATCGCGGTATGCTACTGATGCGGTTGAATTATCAGGCAAATTAAACTTCAAAAAAGGCCTGGCGAAAAGTTATTTAATTATTGGATTATCGCTTTCATACAACAAGTCAGATAAGCTTGCTCTCGATTATTTTATAAAAGCGTTGAAAATAATGGAAGATATTAATAATCGAAAGGGTATTGCTCAGTGTTTGATTGCCAGTGGAGTAAGCTATGCTGCGATAGGCAATATTTCGGAGGCAGCCGGGTGTTATTTGCGGGCCAGAAAGATTGCCGACGAGTTGAAAGATCAGAGCCTGATAGCAAGAAGTCTGGCATATTTATCGGTGATTTATACTGGGAAAGGTGATTACGCAAAAGCTCTTGAAGGATATCAGGAAATATTACGGTTGTTGGAGACTAAAGATGATAAAACGATGCGCTCGAGGATTTTTATCAATATTGGGGAAATCAACAAATATCAGGGAAACTATCCTGAGGCACTTGAATTTTACCAAAAAGCGTTGAAACTTAAAGAGGAAGAAAATGAAGAATCTGGTATTTCATTGACTTTCATAAATATAGGGAGTATTTATGCCTTGCAGGGCGACTACGAACAGGCCTTGGAGTATGAACACCAGGCATTAAAAATAGCGGATAAATTAAATGACAAACGTTTGATTTCTAGTTGTTACGAGGGAATTGGTAACGTATATCTGCAAACGAATAAGCCGGAAGCGCTTGAGTATTTTCAAAAGGCTTTAATAATCGTTGAGAAACTGTCCTATCAAACCCCAATATTACGCGTAGTTAGTAAAATGGGTGATTATTATCGAGCTCGGGGCGACTACAACAAAGCACTCGAAAACTACTCGCGGGCCCTTAAAATATCGGAAGAGCTAACCCGAAAACGAACAATCTGTGAAACAAGTATCAAGATTGGAGGCATTTATCTTCTTCAGAAGGAGTATGCAAAAGCTTTGGAGTACAATCAAAAAAGCTTATTGATTGCCAATGAAATGAAGCTATTGGATAATCAGAAAGAAATTCATAAACAGCTTTCCGAGATATATGCCGCAACAAAAGATTTTAAAAATGCCTATCAACACCATAAATTGTTTACCGATGCAAATGATAGTGTTTACAATGAAAAGAATGTGAAGAAAATAGCTGAGCTTGAGCTTACCTATAAATTTGAGAAAGAGAAACAAGCCACAGAACTGGTGCAGCAGAAGAAAGATGCCGTGCAGGAAAACGATCCTGTTTTCGCTTATTGGGGGTTTTGTCCTGATGTCATTCTTTGCCGTTCAGGTATTTATATCGTCCCGGAATAAACACAATGTCAACCTTATCCTTACCCGGCAGAAACTCGAAATTGAAGAATTAAATGAAGAATACCTGGTTATAAATGAAGAATTAATGAGATCGAACACCGAGCTTTCTGTTACAAAAAATCTGGTTGAAGAGAGTGAAGAACGGTTTAAAACTGCTGATTAAAAATTCGAATGATATTTTGGTTTTAGTCAATGAAAAAGGAGAGCAATTTTTCATCAGCGATGCGGCTAAAAACCTATCAGGATATAGCGTAGAGGAATTATTGGGCTCTGTTGAAGATGTAATTTATCCTGATGATTTAATCATTGTTCAGCAGCATTGGGAAAGGGTATTGTCCAATAAAGATGTTGCAGATTGTATTCAATACAGGCATAAACACAAAGAAAAGGGATATGTGTGGTTTGAGGTAGTTGCCCAAAATTTTCTTGACCATCCGGCAATTAAAGCAGTAGTGGCCAATATACGGGATATTACGGAGCGAAAAAATGTAGAAATCGCACTTCAGGGAAAGCGAAGCCATAAAAGCCCAATTACTGACCAACGAAATTGATCGTATAAAACCGGGAGTTAGAAACAAATCAGAGATCGATGACGGCAGCCACGTTGAAATTGATTCAGAACTCGGAACGTGATGCCCAAACCATCGACCGGTTAATTGAAATCGAAAATCAGACAAGTCCTGAAGGCAAGCAGAAAATAAAGGCGCTTATTGCAGACAACAAACGGATTTCGTACAACTCGAACTGGGATGAGTTTGAGATTTTATTCGAAAAAGTACACAGCTCCTTCTACGAAAAGCTGAATACTCTATTTCCAACGCTGACGGCCAATGAACGAAAAATGTGTGCTTTCCTGAAACTCAACATGAGCAATAAAGACATTGCGCAAATTACATTTCAATCGGATGATGCACTGAAAAAAGCACGCCTGCGCTTGCGCCAAAAACTCGGAATTGGCAGGGAAATTAATTTGGTCGCTTTTTTACAGAATATTTAATTGATGTCACAGGCCTAAATTGCTCCATTTAGATCTTAATCCTGTTTTTATGGGGCATTTTTTCTGTAATGATGTTCATCTCATTACATTCAGAAAGCATTTTTTAAAATTATAGATGTTTAATTTGTTGTATGCCAGCCTGTTTGTGTTTGTTTCTGAATTTATTATTCAAAATGTCCACTTTTTGTCTCCCTGTAATTTTACCTCATTTTTCGAAAGACGTATAGCTTTGCGCCATAATGTTCAAATCACAAATTAAATTTTAGAATGAAAAAATTAGTTTTAATTATTGCTGCTATTGTATGCATTTCGGTGGGTTCAAATGCGCAGGGAATGTTCGAAAAAGGAACTCAACTGTTTAAACTAGGTATTGGAGTGAACGGTAACGGAACTCCATTTGAAGTATCTTATGAAAGAGGTGTTAAAGAAGATTTTCTGGGTGTTGATGGCCTTGTTTTAGGCCTTGGTGGAAACATAGGCTACTATGGCTATAAAGAAGATTTTGCCGGTTATGGTATAAATTATTCATGGAAATACACTGATGTTATTGTTGCAGGACGTGCTTTGGCTCATTATCCAATAATCGATAAATTGGACACTTATGCTGGTGTATTGTTAGGATACAATGTAGCCAGTGTTAAATATGATGGACCTAATTCCGGCTCAATTCCTACACCATCAGCAGGCGGTGTAGTTTTTGGTGGTGTTGCAGGTGCCCGTTATGAGTTTAGTCAAACGTGGGGTGCATATGTCGAAGCTGGTTTTGGCATTTCAAACGTGAACCTTGGTGTAGCTTATAAATTCTAATCTTCCCAAATAATTAGAATGTTCCAATGCGGCAAGCGTAAATGCTTGCCGCATTTTTTTTGTTTAGTAAGTTAAATATTTTAAACTTTGGAGAATGTGTTATATATGCTGAATTCTTCATTCAACTGTTTGTTTCTACCCGTAAATCTTGCTTACACCGAATAAAGTCAAATTATTAATATTGAAGATTATTATATGAATTCGGTGTATGATTATTTATTCCCTTCTTTTTCAGCCAGCAATACATTATTTACCGAACCGTGCAGTAGCAGCAACCGTTTGGCTTTCACCTCATCGTAGCCCAATTCGGCCATAATCATGCGGGTTCCACGGTTGATCAGTTTTTGGTTAGTGAGCTGCATATTCACCATTTTGTTGCCTTTTACACGGCCAAGCTTGATCATTAGCGAAGTGGTAATCATGTTCAGAATCAGCTTTTGCGAGGTACCCGATTTCATTCGGGTGCTGCCGGTCAGAAACTCCGGTCCAACAATGGCTTCAATCGGAATATCGACACTTTGAGCCAAAACACTCCCTCGGTTATTCACAATACAGCCAGTCAGGATGCCTTCTGTTCGGGCTTTTTTTACTGCGCCTATCACATATGGTGTGCGCCCCGAAGCTGCAATCCCAACAATTGAATCGAGCTGGTTTAACTCATATTTTTCAAGGTCTTTCCATGCCTGTTCTTCATCGTCTTCGGCCATTTCAACGGCTTTGCGGATGGCCTTGTCTCCACCGGCAATCAATCCAATAACCAAATCGTGACCAACGCCGAATGTGGGTGGAACTTCCGAAGCGTCGAGAATGCCCAAACGGCCGCTGGTTCCGGCACCCAGGTAAAACAGGCGGCCACCTTTTTTCATGCGCTGATAAACTTCTTCCACTAGTTTTTCAATTTGCGGAATGGCTTCGTTAACAGCTGGCAAAACCTTTTTATCTTCCTCATGAATGCTGAGCAAAAGCTCTTTTACCGATTTTTTTTCCAGATCGTTATACAATGAATCGGCTTCGGTGGTACTTATTGTTGTCATGGTGTTTCTTTTTTTACTTTTTACTTTTGCCTTTTTACTTTTACCTTGTCCTGTAATATTTTTCCAGGCCATCAATCGGCTCCTTGATAATCGTTGTTTCTTCGTACCCAAAATAGCTGGCTGTAATGTTCAGTATCTGGCTAAAATAGAATGCTACCGAACCGATAAACCCGATTTGATATTGGGTGTAATCGGGCAATTTACTCACATTTCGTTCAAAGAATTCCATAAAATTATGCTGCACAAACTCCTGACAGTAAGCCGAGTTCGCGTGTTCCGATAAAAAAAGGCACAAACTGAGCCAGAAATTGATTTGGTTTTTCGGTGCGGTAAACGCGATTAAGCGCTTCTTCGCGGGTTAGGTTAAATCGTTTGGCAAATTCTTCGCGTAACCTTGTCGGCATCATCTCTTTAAAATAATCGCCCAAAAGTCTGCGGCCCATTACGGCGCCGCTGCCTTCGTCGCCCAAAATAAAGCCAAGTGGCGAAACGCCTCCGGTAATCTTTTCGCCGTCGTACAAACACACATTCGAGCCAGTTCCCAAGATACAGGCGATTCCGGGTTGATTTCCAAACAGCGCGCGAGCTGCACCCAATACATCACTGTGCGTTTCAACAGTTGCTTCCGGGTAAATCCGGTTTAATGCCCTCCGGATAATATCTCCCTTTTCTGCATTGATAATTCCGGCTCCGTAAAAGTAGATTTCCTGAATGTCGGTTCCCGTTTCAGGCAAAAGCAATTGCGATAATTCCTGAAAAATATCTTCTTCAGTCCTGAAAAATGGGTTGATACCCGGTGTTTTTATATTTTTTACTTCGCCCGAATTACCGAGAAGTTTCCAGGCTGTTTTGGTTGATCCGCTATCGGCAATGAGTTTCATTTGGGTTGTTTGTTTAACTTTTTGGTTGATCCGACAAAGATAGGTAAATCGAAAAAATTAAAGGAATTATATGAGCTTATTACAATATTAGATTTAATTAAATACACTATTTTTGATTCCTGTTCGATATTAATTTGGAGTATATTTTAAAATGATTTAAAAACAACATTATTTTAGATCATTTATTTTATAAACACTAACTGTTTGTCAGATTAGACAGACCTAACCTACAACCTAAGCAAATATGAGAGTTTATCTATTCCTCGCATTATTTTGTTTGTTCTTCATTCAAACAAAAGCTTCCGGTTTTATACGAATCAATCAGTTGGGCTATTTGCCTCAATCAGTTAAAGTTGCGGTTTTTATTTCCGATGAGAAAGTGGATATCACTTCTTTTCAATTGTTCGAAACACTATCAGGAAAGGTGGTTTTTGAGGGGCAACCTGAAGTGGCTGACGCTCAAATGTGGGGGAAACAAAGCGCTTACCGGCTTAATTTTACAGCTTTTCAGGCAAAGGGTGGTTATTTCCTGAAGGCCGGAAATACGGTTTCTCCTTCTTTTCGGATTTCGCCCGACGTTTATAACGGCACTGCCGACTTCATCCTGAATTACATGCGGCAGCAGCGTTGCGGATTTAATCCATACCTGAACGATTCGTGTCATACCCACGATGGAATTATTGTCGATCATCCTACAAAAACAGGTAAGCAGCTTAATGTGATCGGAGGCTGGCACGATGCGTCTGATTACCTTCAATATACCACTACTTCGGCCAATGCAATTTATCAGCTTTTGTTTGCTTATCAGCAAAATCCGTCGGTTTATGGAGATAGGTACAATGCCAATGGCAGGCCGGGAGCCAACGGTATCCCCGATATTCTGGACGAAGCACGATGGGGATTGGAATGGCTTCTGAAAATGAACCCGGCGAAAAATGAAATGTATAACCAGATTGCCGACGACCGCGACCATGCCGGATTTCGGCTTCCTACATTAGATACCCTTGGCGGTTACGGCTTAGGAGTGTACCGGCCGGTTTATTTTGTCACCGGGAAATCGCAGGGATTGGGCAAATACAAAAACCGCTCAACTGGTGTTTCATCAACGGCTGCTAAATTCTCATCTTCGTTTGCTTTGGGAGCTTCTGTTTTTAAAAGTATTGATCCGAAATTTGCCGATCAAATGCTCTTGAAATCGCGTGAGGCTTGGGATTTTGCGAAATCAGATTTAGGAAATTGCCAGACAGCGTGTATGGTTTCACCGTATTTTTATGAAGAAGATAATTGGGTGGACGATATGGAACTGGCGGCTGCAACGCTTATTCCGACAGAAAAACAGATCGATTTTCAGAAAGAAGCCAAATATTGGGGCGAGTTGGAACCGGTATCTCCCTGGATGGAGTTGAACCGTGCCCGTCATTACCAGTTTTATCCGTTCGTGAACCTGGGTCACGCGCTAATGGCTCAATCTGCCGATCCGGCTATTGCCAAACAGTTTGCCGGATTGATGAAACAGGGACTCGATCAAATCCAGAAATATGCCGCTAACGATCCTTTCCGGATAGGTGTTCCGTTTGTTTGGTGCTCAAATAATTTTGTGGCTGCAGCCATTACACAGGCCAAATTGTACCGGAAAATTACCGGTGATACTAGTTTTCAGGAAATGGAAATGGCATTAACCGATTGGTTGCTGGGTTGTAATCCGTGGGGAACGTCGATGATTTGCGGACTTCCGGCTGGCGGCGATTTTCCGGAGATACCACATTCGGCTATTACGCTCGCGCTTAAAAAAACAACCACTGGCGGACTAGTCGATGGTCCGGTTTATACTTCCATTTACAAAAGCCTGATCGGAATTCGGTTGATGAGGCCTGATCAGTATCCTGAATTTCAGAACGGAAAGGCAGTTTATCACGATGATCTGGGCGATTATTCAACCAACGAACCCACCATGGATGGAACGGCAAGTTTGAGTTACCTGCTTTCGTCACTGGAAGCTGAAGGTCATCAAGCCGGAGCAGTTCTGGATAGCGAGGGAGCCTTGGTGCGAAACAATCCGGAAGAAAAGAAAGTTTACCTGATTTTTTCGGCTCATGAATTGGCCGAAGGAGGAAAAATAGTAGCTCAAACCCTGAAGAAACACAAAGCCAAAGGTTCGTTTTTCCTGACCGGAACATTCTATAACAATCCGGAGAACAAATCATTGATTAACGAACTGATTGCCGATGGTCATTATTTGGGGGCGCATTCTGATGGACATTTGTTGTATGCCGACTGGACAAGGCGGGATTCGACGCTGATTAGTCAAATGCAGTTTTCCGATGATCTGAAATTGAATTACAAAAAGATGGAAGCTTTCGGGTTGACTCCTGAAAAAGCTTCGGTATTTTTACCTCCATACGAATGGTACAATGCTGAAAGTGTTGACTGGAGTCGTCAGATGGGATTAAAGGTGATTAATTTTACTCCCGGTATCCGCTCGAATGCCGACTACACGACCCCTGATATGGCCAATTATCGTTCGTCGGAAACGATTATGAACGACATTAAAGCTTTTGAGAAGAAAGACCCGAATGGGCTAAATGGTTGCATCATGCTTATTCATATGGGAACAGAACCTGCACGTACTGATAAGCTTTACAACCGGTTGGGCGAACTCCTGTCCTGGTTAAAGAAAAACGGATATTCAACTGAACGATTTTAACTTGGAATAGATGAAAAGTATGAGCAGTTTAAAAAGAAAATATTTGTATCAGCAATGGCAAAAAGTAGCTGGTTTTCTGCTTTTTAGTGGAATATTTCTGATTCCATTTATTGCCTGTAAAACTCCTGTTAAAAAGCCGTTCAACCTTTCCGAAATTGAAAAATTGGTTCAATCCGGAGAATTTAAAAAGGCTGAGTTGATGGCTGATTCGTTAAAAACGACTGGCACATTAGCAACGACTGATTTGTATAAACTGGACTCGGTAATTGGTATTGGCCGTCGTGTTCGACTCGATTTCGGGCTGAATGAAAAGGCCGTGAAAGAGCAGCTTTCGAAATATTTTCCGGTATTGGATACTGCACTTTTTCGTAATTGGGAAACCACGCAGAAACTTGAAATGCGCAAGATTGACGGTGAAAAACGCTATTTTATAAATGCAGTTGCCAACTTGTTCCGGCTCGACGATGAAGCACGAAAATTCAAAGTGAAAGTTGATGGCCTTCAGGTCGATTCGCTCAATTTATTTTGTTTGCAGCACACGCAGAAAGTAATTTCTGAAACAACAGTTTCGGGGAACACGGCATTGCCGGTACGAATGAAAATTGGATATGTTATTGATGTAGATATGAATACAGTTCCGGAAGGAAAAATTATCCGGTGCTGGATGCCCTTCCCAAGAGAAGGAAACGCACGGCAAAAGAATGTACATCTGATTAGTTCTGAGCCGGAAGATGCCGAAATTGCTACCAATTCAAATCTTCAACGAAGTATTTATATGGAAAAGATGGCTGTGAAAGATCAGCCAACGATATTCCGGATCGAATTTGAGGTAGAAACGTCAGCTCAATATTTTGAACTGAAACCTGAAGAAATCAAACCTTACAATACTGAAAGTGCGGTTTACAAGGAATTTACAGCACAGCGTACTCCGCAGATTGTGTTTACTCCGAAAATAGAACAGTTGGCCAAACGGATTTTGGGAGGCGAAGCGAATCCGCTACTGAAAGTTCAGAAAATATACAACTGGATCAACGATTCTGTTCGCTGGGCCAGTGCGCTCGAATACAGCACCATTCCTGATATTCCGGGATATGTGATGAAAACGCACCATGGCGATTGCGGTATGCAAACTCTGTTGTTTATGACATTGGCGCGTTCGCAGGGCATTCCGGTGAAATGGCAAAGCGGTTGGATGCTTCACCCACATCAAGTCAATCTGCACGACTGGTGCGAAGTGTATTACGAAGGTGTGGGTTGGGTTCCGTTGGATCAGTCCTTCGGCTTGCAAGCTTCTCCGGATGAAAAAGTCAGGAATTTTTATCGCTCCGGAATTGATTCGTACCGGCTGATTGTGAACGATGATTATGGTCGGAAATTAGTTCCGGAGAAGAAATTTCCACGCAGCGAGCCTTATGATTTTCAGCGTGGCGAATTGGAGTGGGAGGGGGGAAACCTCTATTTTAACAAGTGGAGCTGGGATGTGGAAGTGAAATATCTGTAGTTTCAAGTTCCAGGTTTCAAGTTGAAAAAGTATTGAATAAAAGTGAATGTTGTAATGAACAGTATCCTTTGCCGTTCGGCTTTAGCGAACGGAAGTAATAAAATATGAATAAAAACTAAATTGCATATGAATTTAATCGATCCTTTCAGTCCTTCAGTAAATCAAACCTTCAGTCATTAATAATGAGTTCAACCATCTTATTTATTGTCCTTGTCTGCTTTTTTGGATTGCTGTTTGGCATTTCATACCTGACATCCAAAAATGTAAACAATGAAACATTTTTTACCGGAAATCGCAAATCGCGGTGGTACATGGTGGCTTTTGCCATGATCGGAACTACCATTTCGGGAGTAACTTTTATTTCGGTTCCGGGCGAAGTGGGGCATTCAGGCTGGACTTACCTGCAATTTTTATTGGGCAATTTTGCCGGTTACTGGGTTGTGGCACTGGTGCTAATTCCGCTTTATTACCGACTGCAACTCATTTCCATTTATACCTATCTCGATCAGCGATTTGGCGTTCGGTCGTACAAAACAGGTTCATTCTTTTTTCTGGTTTCGCGAACCATTGGCGCATCATTTCGGATGTATCTGGTGGCCGGAGTGCTGCAACTCGCTTTTTTCGATGCGCTTGGAATACCATTCGCAGCAACGGTTGCCATCGCTATTTTTATGATTTGGGCCTATACTTTTCGCGCCGGAATCAAAACCATTATCTGGACCGATTCGCTTCAGACTACTTTTTTGCTGGCTTCGGTTGTGCTCACAATCATCATCATTTCAACCCAACTGGATATGAGTTTTGGAAGGATGGTTAATGCCATCGATGTGCATCCACTCAGCAAAATATTCGATTGGGACTGGCGTTCGAAAACCAATTTCTTCAAACAATTCATTGCTGGTCTTGGTATCGTGATTGTGATGAATGGTCTGGATCAGGACATTATGCAGAAGAGTTTAACCTGCAAAAACAAGCACGATGCCCAGAAAAACCTGTTTTGGTTCAGCCTGGCATTCATAATCGTCAACTTATTGTTTCTGTGCCTGGGAGTTATGCTTTACATTTTCGCGCAGCAAAAAGGCATAGCCATTCCGGAGAAAACCGACGATTTTTTCCCGCTTTTGGCCTTGAATTATTTTGGAACGATTGCCGGAGTGTTATTTTTACTTGGAATTGTTTCAGCAACATATTCGAGTTCCGACTCGGCATTAACTGCTTTAACCACTTCGTTTTGTATCGATTTTTTGAATCTGGACACCAAAAAACCTGAAAGCAAATCGACACGGATGAAGGTTCATGTTGGCTTTTCTTTCCTGATGTTTCTGGTGATTGTACTGTTCCGGATAATCAACGACGAAAGCGTAGTTACTGCAGTTTTTAGGGTTGCCGGATACACGTATGGGCCGTTGCTCGGGCTTTTTGCCTTCGGAATCCTGACGAAGAAAAAGGTAAACGACCGCTTTGTCCCTGTTGTAGGCGTGTTGTCGCCGGTGCTCACATACATCATCAATGCCAACTCCGAAGCCTGGTTGGGCGGATACAAATTTGGCTTCGAATTGTTGCTCCTGAACGGGCTGATCATGTTCACCGGACTACTTTTACTAACTAAAAAACAAACTATAAACGATGAAAACAACGCAACGCTACCTCGCTCTTGATGTTCTGCGCGGCATGACAGTAGCCCTGATGATTCTGGTGAATAACCCGGGAAGCTGGTCGCATATTTATGCCCCATTGGAGCACGCCAAATGGAACGGATGCACGCCAACAGACCTTGTTTTTCCGTTTTTCCTGTTTGTTGTCGGCGTTTCCATGTTCTTTTCATTCTCGAAATACGGAAATGCCCTGAATAAAGAATCACTCGTGAAAATTGGAAAACGAACACTGATCATTTTTGCCATTGGGTTATTTCTGAATTCGTTTCCACAATGGGCAACCGACTATTCCAAATTGCGCATTATGGGTGTTTTGCAGCGAATTGCACTGGCTTACGGAATTGGCGCCGTGATTGTATTGGCATCACCTCGTAAATATCTGCCTTACATTGGAGGCGCAATTTTACTCTTTTACTGGGGTTTGATGTATGTGCTTGGTGGTTCCGATCCTTTTTCGCTTGAAGGAAATGCCACTATTGCATTTGACTCCGCAATTCTTGGAGTCACTCATTTGTACAAAGGATTCGGAATTCCGTTTGATCCGGAAGGACTTTTAAGTACGATTTCGGCTGTGGTGACTGTCATTCTGGGTTATCTGGCTGGTGCGCTGGTGAAAGAAGCCGAGAAAACTTCGGTGCCGAAAAAACTGTTACTTGTTGGCATAGCTTCTGTTTCTTTAGGTTTGGTTTGGGCTTTTTTCTTCCCGATCAACAAACCAATCTGGACAAGCTCGTATGTGCTTTATACCGCTGGTTGGGCCTGTTCGGTTCTGGCTTTCCTGATTTGGATCATCGACCTGAAGGGCTATTCCAAGTGGACATCATTCTTCGTGGTATTTGGCATGAATCCGCTGTTCATTTTTGCGCTCTCCGGATTATGGGCCAAAATTTTGGGCCGGATGATCCACATTGCCGGGCCTGACGGTTCGAGCCTGAGTGGTTCAGGATGGCTGTATTCGCAAGTCTTTCAGCCATTGGCAGGCGACATTAATGGTTCGTTGCTTTATGCCATTTCGCATGTTGTATTTTTCTGGATGATTGGATATGTGCTGTATAAGAAGAAGATTTTTATAAAAGTATAAAATAGTTGGCAGTCTCAGTCTCAGTTTGCAGATCGGCTGAAAATTGAGATATCTTTTGCCGTTGGCTTTAGCCAACGGTTAAATGAATGAAAAATAAAACCGTCCGCGGTAAAATGTTAGAAAAGGCACGAACCGTTTTTCGGACGGGGCAGAAACAAACAAATTAGGATTTAAATATGAAACTTCAATATTGGCTGAAAATAGGATTTGTCTCTTTGATCTTTTGCTTGGTGGCCTCAACTGTTCGAGCAGATAAATCTCATCGGCTCCTAAAAAAAGCGAATCAGGCATCGGCTGAGTTTGCCAAAAAAGCTTCTGCCGGAACCGATTATCAGTTTAAATATGACACGGTTGTGGTCGATCTGCAGTCGAAAAAGGTAAGGCTAGTGATGAATGAAGGTTTTTCGTATATTCCATTTCGGCCTGAAAATTTATTACAATACAATCAGGATTTCAAGCATTTGCTTGGCCGGAAATTCCGGAACTATTCGGTTTCAATTGAGTCAATGAAAAAGGAAATTCAGGAGTTAATTCCCAATTTTTACCGCGATCAGTCGGTGGCAATTGATTCAAAAAGGTTGAGCCAATCAACAAATACAAAATTGCCGGTTGTCAGAAATAGTTCAGCAAACAAAAGTTTCCCGGAAGGTTTGAGTAACCGAAACATCGCGCTATGGCACAGTCACGGCTGGTATTACGAAAATACACTAGATCGTTGGGAATGGCAGCGTGCCAGGGTTTTCCAGACTGTAGAAGACATTTGGACGATGAGTTTTGTGGTTCCGTATATCACGCCGATGCTCGAAAATGCCGGTGCACAGGTTTTTCTTCCACGCGAACGGGATATGCAAACCCACGAAATTATTATCGATGCTGATGGCTCTTCGAAAGGCTCAGTTTATCAGGAACAGGGTGAAACACTTCAGGATGGTAAAGAAAAAGGCTTTGGCCTGAAAGTTCCGTTTTTAGTGGAAGGAGAAAATCCGTTCCAAATGGGTAGAACCCGACAGATGAATGCTCAGAAAAATGTCACTTCGCGAGTCATTTATACGCCTGAAATTTCTGAATCCGGAGAGTATGCTGTATATGTTTCGTATGTGCGGAATGACGAAAATGTAACCGATGCTCATTATACGGTTTATCATTCAGGAGGAAAAACTGAATTTTTGGTGAACCAGACTATTGGTGGCGGAACCTGGGTTTACCTGGGGACATTTCTGTTCGAAAACGGAACTAATGGGAAAATTGAGCTGACCAACCAATCGAATGAATCTGGAAAGTTGATTTCTGTTGATGCGGTAAGATTGGGTGGTGGAATGGGGAATGTTGTTCGCGGAACGGCTGGCGATATGGATAAGCTGTTGAAACTTAGAAATGATCAGGGATTTGCCTTAGATTCAGCAAAATGGATGCCGTTTGCCAGTCAGCGACCGAGGTATCAGGAAGGTGCGCGCTACTTTTTGCAGTATGCCGGTATGCCCGATACGTTGGTTTATATTCTGAACAAAGCGAAGGTTGACTATTCGAACCGCGGAAAAGATGCCGCTGCTTTTGCCAAACGCGAAGCCGGAAAGGATGATTATAAAGACGATTACCAGAGTCGGGGCGAATGGGTGAATTACCTGATGGGTTCTCCAAATGGACCAACAGCCAATCCTGAAGCAAAAGGTTTGGGCATTCCGGTCGACATGGCTTTGGCGTTTCATACCGATGCCGGAACTACGCCCGACAGCACCATCATTGGTACGTTGATGATTTACGATACCACTTATGGCTCGGATACTTTTTCCAATGGGCAGTCGAGATGGGCAAGCCGCGATTTGGCTGATATTGTGCAAACACAGGTGGTTGGCGACCTTCAGAAACTGTACTTCCCGCAATGGACGCGGCGCCCGATGTGGAACAAACAGTATTCGGAAGCTGCCCGTCCGAAGGTTCCGACCGTATTGTCCGAATTGTTGTCGCACCAGAACTTTGCCGATATGGCTCTGGCGTACGATCCCCGATTTAAATTTGATGTAAGCAGGGCATATTACAAAGGTATCCTGAAGTTTTTAGCTTTTCAGAACGGGCAAAAATATGTAGTTCAACCCTTGCCGGTCAATCATTTTCAGATGAAACGGGAAGGAAGCGCCATTCGTTTATCGTGGGCTCCGGTGGCTGATGAACTCGAACCGACGGCAGTTGCCAAAACCTATAAAATATATACCCGGATTGAAAATGGTGGCTTCAACAATGGGCGCGAAGTAAACGAGCCAACCTACCTTTGTAGCGATTTAAAACCGGGCGTGATCTATAGTTTCAAGGTGACTGCCATCAACGAAGGAGGAGAAAGCTTTCCTTCGGAAATACTGGCTTGCAGCTTGCCGACAGACGAACGAAAACCCGTTCTAATCGTGAATGCTTTCGATCGGATTTGCGGACCGGCAACATTTGATAATGGGAAAGAAGCCGGTTTCAGGATGGGCGAAGATGAAGGAGTAGCTTACAAAACTGATTTAGGATATATTGGCGAGCAATACGATTTCGACCGGAAATCTCCTTGGAAAGACGACGATGATTCAGGATTTGGGTCAAGTCATGCTGATCAGGAAACCCGCATTGTACAAGGGAATTCGTTCGATTACCCGCTTGTTCATGGCCAGGCATTCCGGAACAATGGAATGGGTTTTATCTCGATGAGCGACGAAGCATTTGAGCAGAAAAGTTGGAATGCAGCCGATTTTTCGGCACTGGATATCATTTTTGGTGAGGAAAAGACGACCAAACCGATTTATGGACATCAGAAGAAAGATTTTACGCTATTTACTCCTGAAATGCGGCTGGCAATTTCAGAATACACTTCCGGAGAAAAGGCGAAACTGTTTTTGTCGGGAGCGTACATTGGTACCGATCTGGATTTGTGTGGCGACACGCTGGCCCGTCATTTCGCTTCGGAGGTTTTGCATTACAGGTTTATGACCAATCATGCCAGTAAAAGTGGTTGCATTTATCCGGTGAATGCGATGGTTGATCAGTTTCCGGGAAAATATCCTTTTGTTCAGGAATATAATCCGGCGATCTATAAAGTTGAATCGCCCGATGCCATTGAGCCAAAGGGTGAAGATGCCAAAGTGCTTTTCAGGTATAGTGGCGATAACAAAACAGCGGGAGTTTGCTTTGATGGCAGCTATCATTCCGTAATTTTAGGTTTTCCGTTCGAAACAATTACCACCGACCAAAAACGGGATGAATTGATGGGGCAGATATTAAAATATTGGGGGTTAAAATAAAACGGGTTTTTGTCAAATTATGCTGCCCTTTCCGGGCGACAATCTAATTGATTGTTTTGTCCCCAAGGCGTTGCCGTTGGGCTAGGATATAATAGGCTTTCAGCCTGAATACGGAAATTTATTTAATTTAGATATCGCAAATATAATCAAAACAGAAATCGGATTCATTGATTTGTTTTTTCGCCACGAAGTGGCAGCATAGCCTAGCCCAAGGCAACGCCTTGGGAGAACATAAAAAAGGTAACAAGTCGTCCTGAAAGGACAGTATAGAACAATGAAAATTTAATGATATGTCACAGTCATTATCAAAGTTGTATGTGCATCTTATTTTCCATGTTAAGAATAACAAGTGTTTAATTAGGCCGGAAGATGAAAGGGAATTATTCGCTTATATAGGAGGTGTTATAAAATTATCAAAATCGATTCCAGTCTGTATTAATGGAACTGAAGATCACATTCATGTTTTGTGTATCATGTCAAAAAATGTGTCGTTGGCTGATCTATTGGAAGATATAAAACGAAATAGCAGCAGATGGATTAAAACTAGAAATGCTTATTATCAGAGTTTTGCCTGGCAAGGTGGATATTCCGGATATTCAGTTAGTCAATCAAAGGTTGAGGTAGTTGAGCGATACATCCAAAATCAGAAAGAACATCATAAGCATCAAACATTTAAAGAAGAATATATACAATTCCTAAAGGAAAATGGGATTGAGTACAATGAAGAATATTTATGGACATAAATTTATAATGCCCTTTCAGGGCGACAATTTGAATGATAATATTTATACCCAAGGCGTTGCCGTTGGGCTAGGATGTGATGGGCTTTCAGCCCGAAAAACCAAATAGAATATGATACAATTGATCGATCTAATAACGAATACACATAAAACAGCAGTGCAGATTCTCAGTGAGTTCACCGAATCACAAATACAGGCTTGGCCATTGGCTGCTGCAAATTTTAAAGGATTAGAGAAGGTTGAGGAGAAAAGCTTCCAATTCGATGGCTTTCAGATTCGGACTCAGTTTAATCCGGAGCGGATGCGCTCGTCGGTGGCTGAGGTTGATAAGCAGTCGATAGCCGCACGCAAATGTTTTTTGTGCAGCGAAAATCGGCCACCAGAGCAGGATGCGATTGCTTTTGGCGACGATTTCCTGATATTGGTCAATCCGTTTCCGATATTTAAGAACCATTTCACCATTTCATGTAATCGGCATGTCGATCAGCGTTTCATCCCCAACGTAAAAAATTGGCTCGAACTATCGGCTGCGATGGAAGGTTTTACCGTGTTTTACAATGGACCTGAATGTGGCGCTTCAGCCCCCGATCATTTGCATTTTCAGGCTGGCGAAAGTAGCTTTATGCCCGTAACCGATGATTTTGAGCGGCTTAAATCCTCCGGACGAATCCTTCTTTCAGGAGAAACGACAAAAGTTTGGGCGTTCGATAATTATCTCCGGAAAATGATTTCGGTGGAAACCAGTTCGAAGCACGAAGCGTTGAAGGTGGTTGATTTGTATTACAAGCACTTTGCTGCAATGCAGCCGGAAAAAATGGAGCCGATGATGAATGCGCTTTGTTCATTTTCGAATGATAAATGGACGATTCACCTGTTTCCACGAAAGGCGCATCGACCAAGCCATTTTTATGAAGAAGGCGAAAAACAGATACTGATCAGTCCCGGATCGGTTGATTTTGGTGGGGTCTTCATTCTTCCACGGCGCGAAGATTTTGATAAGATCAGCAAAGAAGATATCGTTGATATTTTGGCTCAGGTATGTGTTGATCAGGATATATTTCTGGAATTGACAGCGGAAATCAGGAAAGATTTAATCCGTATGTAAAATGAACCACAAAAATAAACTCGATAAATCATTTGGTCCGGTGGGCTCTTTTGCCGGAATTATTGTGTTTTTAGCTGGTTTGGGTTCTGTTTATTTTTCGTGGTACTCATTAATTTTAGTTCTGATTGGAGCATTCATGGGGTTCACTTATTCGAGTACTGAAATTGATTTTGACCGGAAACGAGTCCGGTTTTTGAATAACCTGTTTGGAATAATAAAGGTTGGAGTGTGGATGAATGTAAAACCCGATATGAAGATTGGGATTACCAAATCGCGAAAAATTTGGAAGACTTACAGTAGAGGCAATCGCGAAATGGAGATTGAGAATGAAGATTACAGGTTGGTTCTTTATAATTCTTCAGGAAGAAGAATAATGCCACTCCTGAAGACCGGCGATTTAATCACTGCAAAACATGAACTTCAAGAGATTTGCAATCGGTTGTCTGTTAGTAAATTGTGAGTTGAATATTCTGAAAACGACATCTAATACGTAAAATATGAATGCTAAAATCGTACTTTTTGCATTTTTTGCAATTTTGACCGTTTCAACTTTTGGCGCTTCAAAGGTGAAACCCGGCATTGAAGTCCTTCGCGAAAGTGGGTTTAAAATATTGCAAGGCAAACGGGTAGGATTAATCACGAATCCAACCGGAGTTGATTCGCAACTGAAATCTACCGTTGATATCCTCAACGAAGCTTCCGGAGTGAAGCTGGTAGCTCTTTATGGCCCGGAGCATGGCGTACGTGGCGATGTGTACGCCGGCGATAAAATCGAGACTACGATAGACAAACAAACTGGCGTTCCGGTTTATTCGCTTTATGGTAAAACGAGAAAGCCGAGTGCTGAAATGCTGAAAGATGTTGATGTGCTGGTGTATGATATTCAGGATATTGGTTGTCGTTCGTACACTTTTATCAGTACAATGGGACTGGCAATGGAAGCGGCTGCCGAGAATAACATCGAACTGGTGGTTCTCGACCGTCCAAACCCGATTGGTGGACTGAAAGTGGAAGGAAACCTCGCAGAAGATAAGTTCATCTCGTTTGTAAGCCAGTTCAAAATTCCATACATCTACGGACTCACTTGCGGCGAGTTGGCTAAAATGCTGAACGGGGAGAAAATGCTCAACAAACAATGCAAATTGACTGTCGTTCCGATGAAAGGGTGGAAGCGAAGCATGACATTCGATGAGACCGGATTGCCCTGGGTCTTGACATCACCGCATGTCCCACATGCTACGTCGGCCTATTATTATGCGGCTTCGGGTATTCTGGGCGAATTCAGTTTTATGTCGATTGGCGTGGGCTACACCCTTCCCTTCCAGATTTTCGCCAAAGATTCGATTGATGGTTCGTTGTTGTCAAAACGATTGAACGACTTGCATTTGCCGGGTGTTTTGTTTCGTCCTATTTCGCTGAAACCATTTTATGCAGTTGGGCAGGGGAAAAACTATTCCGGAGTACAATTTTATGTGACCGATTATAAGAAGGCACGATTGACTGAGATTCAGTTTTACGTGATGCAGGAAATGGCTGCTTTATATCCTGATAAAAAATGTTTTGGGCCTGAAACCGAGAAACGTTTCGGAATGTTCGACCAGGTTTGTGGCTCTGACCAGATTCGACTGCTGATGGCTAGAAATATGAAAGTTGAGGATATTCTGCCTTATTGGAGAAAGGACGAAGTGGTGTTTAAACAGCTCTCGAAGAAATACTATTTGTACAAATAGATGATTAAATCGAGGAAATATGCTGCCGACTTTCATCAACTGGAGAAAGTACTTTGCCGCCTGAAGCCTGACAGGCCGGTGCTTTTCGAGTATTTTGTAAACGGAGAGCTGATTTCTTATGTAAACGGTGAATCATTTTCGGCAATCGATAATCAGGAAGACCGAATCAAGTCAATTATTCGGTTCTTTCATCGGTCGGGTTACGATTATGCTACCATTCCGGTCCGCTATTTTGGTGCTTTCTCTTTTGAAACGGCTATTCATGACAAAAAAGCGACTGTTTCGATGAATGAAGGCTCGGTTATTCAGGACAGAAAATCGTTCGACTTGTACCAATGGCCAAATTCGGAACAGGGCAATTTCGATTTATTGCAGCGGTCGGCTTCCGGGTTGATGGATGGAATGAAGTTTATCATCGCCGGTCCGGGAGGTTTGCTCGAAAATGTGATCAATCTGGTTGGTTTTGAGCGGCTTTGCTTTATGATTTATGAAGATGAGGATTTGATAAAAGCTATTTTTGATGAGGTCGGTTCGCGGTTATTGCGGTTTTACGAAATAACCAGTTCGCTGGCACCGGTTGGTGCGCTTATTGTGAACGATGATTGGGGCTTCAAAACACAAACAATGCTTTCGCCTGAAACCTTGCGTCAGTTGGTATTTCCGTGGCATAAAAGGATAGTTGAAGCCATTCACAGAAATGACAAATACGCTATTCTGCACTCGTGCGGAAATCTGGCCGATGTAATGGATGATGTGATTGATGATATGAAATACGATGCCAAACATTCGTTTGAAGATATGATTTTGCCGGTCGAAAAAGCCTGGGAGTCTTATCACGAACGAATTGCAATTCTTGGCGGAATCGATATGGATTTTCTGGTTCGCAATAACCCTGAAGCCATCAAATCGAGATCAATAAAAATGTTGGAGCAAACAGGCAGTATGGGTTATGCTTTAGGTTCAGGAAACAGTATTCCAGCCTATGTGCCCATTGAAAATTACCTGGCCATGATTGAGGCTGTTAACGAGTAATATACAGATGTAAAAACAATATTTATGAGCGCAATTCAGAAAACAATCGGAATTTTATTTGTGGTCTTCGTGGTCGGACTTTCTTTCGGATATCCGGCATCTGCAGGGATTAAAACAGGAGCAGAACAAACCGAAAAGTATCTTCCTCTACTGAAAGGTAAACGGATTGCAGTGGTTGCCAATCCAACTTCAATAATTGGTAAAACTTCGCTGATTGATAGTTTAAAAGTGTTGAAAATTGATGTAGTTAAAATTTTTGGTCCTGAACATGGATTTCGAGGAACGGCCAGCGCCGGAGCAGTTGTAGCCGATAGTGTTGATGCTAAAACCGGTATTAAGGAAATATCGCTGTACGGCAAAAAGAGCAAACCTTCAAAAGCTGATCTGGCTGATGTAGATCTGGTTATTTTTGATATTCAGGATGTTGGGGCACGGTTTTATACTTACATCAACCTGTTGGCCAGGGTAATGGAATCTTGTGCCGAAAACAATAAAGAACTGATTATTCTCGACCGACCAAATCCCAATGGATACTGCGTAGATGGGCCTATTTTGGACATGAAACTGAAATCAGGAATAGGTATGTTTCCAATTCCGATTACACACGGAATGACGATGGGCGAATTGGCCCAGATGTACAATGGCGAAGGATGGCTGGCCAACAAAACGAAGTGCAGGATCAAGATCATTTCGGTGGCCAATTATTCGCACGATCAGGAATATGTATTGCCTGTAGCGCCTTCGCCCAACCTGAATACCCAACAGTCCATTCTTTTATATCCTTCGTTGTGTTTGTTCGAAGGTACCATAATCAGTCAGGGTAGGGGAACGCACTTCCCGTTTACCGTGTTGGGTAATCCTGATTTAAAAGGGAAATACAGTTTTTCGTTTACCCCGGAGAGCATTAAAGGAATGAGTGAAACGCCTTTGCATCAGAATAAAGCCTGTTACGGACTTGATTTGAGAAAATATGACACCAACGAGTTTCGCAAGACGGGTCAAATTAACCTGAAATGGTTGATCGAAATGTACCAGGCTTATCCATTCAAGGAAAAGTTCTTCGATTTTAAACAAAGCAACCAAATGGGAAATTTCGATAAACTGGCTGGCGTTGCTACTTTGAAACAGCAGATTATCGCCGGGAAGTCGGAAAAACAGATTCGGGAGTCATGGGAGCCAGGCTTGTCCGATTTCAAAAAAATACGCAAAAAGTACCTGCTCTATCCTTAAAAATTATGCTTGATGATTGCCTGAATGTCTCATTTTAGGCATTTTTATCCACAATATTTCTTATATTAATTTGTAAATCAAAGTGTTAATTAATGTTAAAATTAAATTTTAACGATTAAGCTAACCTGTCGAAATATCACCTATTTACTGGGAAAAAATTATTAACTTATTGCCAGTAATTTTAGTCTGAATCATTGGACTGCTAATGGTCTTATACAGTTTTATGATTTTTATTAACTCTTTAATTTTATTTCATATCAGCTTAATTCGGATTGATCGGAAAGTCAATTCAAACCTGTTTGTAATCTATTTCAATATGTAAATTTAACCTGTGTGTTATGAAAAAAACGGTAGTATTAATCTTTATTTTGTGCCTGTTTGTCCAACTGACGATGGCGCAGAAGAGGTCAGTTTCCGGAGTAATCCGCGAAAAAGCGACCAATGAAACACTTCCCGGTGTTTCTGTTCTTGAAAAAGGAACTAAAAATGGAACCATCACTAATGTAGATGGCCGGTTTGAACTTTCGGTAAACGAAGGTGCAACCTTGGTTATTAGCTATATTGGATTGAAGACTCAGGAAGTGAAAGTGGGTAATTCTTCTACAATTAATGTTAATCTTGAATCTTCGGTAGAACAAGTTGACGAAGTTGTAATTGTGGGTTATGGTCAGCAAAAGAAAGCGAACCTAACCGGCGCAGTTGCTTCGGTTGACACCAAAGTGCTGGAAGCAAGACCTATTGCCGATGTTGGTCGTGGGCTTCAGGGTATTACACCGGGTTTGAGCGTTGTTATTCCAAGTGGTGAAATCGGATCAGATCCAATTATGAAGATCCGTGGTCAGTTTGGCTCATTAAGAGGAGGTTCATCTCCATTAATCCTGTTGGACAATGTGGAAATTCCGTCTATCCAAATGGTTAATCCTGATGATATTGAATCAATTTCGGTATTGAAGGATGCGGCATCTGCTTCAATTTATGGAGCGAAAGGAGCGTTTGGCGTTATTCTGATAACCTCGAAAAAAGGTGCTAAGACTGAAAGTGTAAACGTTTCATATTCCGGAAACATTTCGTTTCAGAACATTTCCAAAAAAATGGAGATGGGCGGAATTGACGCTCTGGAGTATTCGGTCAGCGCTTTTGAACGCGTTGGGGGTACCGTTGCTGGTGCTTTCTGGCAAGTAACCCGCGAAGGCTATGAAAAGGCTAAAGTATGGCAGCAGAAATATGCAGGTGTAGTAAAACCAAACGATCCGATGTTGTATGGACGCGACTGGTATGTTGATGCTAACGGACGTAAAATCGGTTTGCGGACCTATGATCCTTATGATTATATGATTAAAGAATGGACACCTACCCAAACTCATAACCTATCGGTGAATGGTAAGAGTGGTAAAACTGATTATAACATTGGGTTTGGATATTTGGATCAAACCGGTATTATTAAACCCGCTAAAAAAGATGATTTTAAACGATATAACGGGTCAATCCGGATAGGCACAGATGTAACCGATTGGTTAAGAATTAATGCCGGAGCAATGTACTCCAAACGTAACAAGCAATATGCTTATGCTACAAACTCAACTACGGCCGATCCATGGTTGTATCTTTATCGTTGGTCAACACTCTATCCGATGACTACTGAAGACGGCGATCCGCTCAGAAGCCCTGCATTTGAGATGGCTGCAGCAAATACTGCATTTCAGGAAACTAACTATACCAGCCTGAACGGTGGAGTTGTTATTACACCAATGAAAAATTGGAAGATCAATTTTGATTATACTCATGCAAATCAGGAGTACATTACCAAAAGACCCGGAACACGTTTTACTTCCCGTGATACATGGTCGTCGGCAATTGTTAAAAATGACGCCAGCGGAGCCAGAATTTATGTGAACGATGCTGGTGAAGTGGTTTCTTCTACTGCCACAGGGGCAATGCCGGCATATCAGTTGGCTATGAATACATATACCGGAGTTGGTGCAAATCCCGATCATGTTTATCGCTACGCAAAAAATGATCAGTGGAACACCATAAACCTTAATACAACCTATGATTTGACGGTTGATGAAATTCATAAATTCAAATTTATGGCTGGTATGAATAGCGTTAGCTGGGATTGGGCATATAACTCATCTCAGATAACACAATTGGTTGACTATGAAAATCCACAGTTCAATCTTGCATACGGTACTCAATCTGCCGCAGGCGACGAGTATTGGGAATCACAATTAGGTTTCTTTGGTCGTATAAACTACAGCTATAAAGAAAAATATTTATTGGAGGGAAACCTCAGGTACGATGGTACTTCTAAGTTTCCGACAGAAATGATGTGGCGTTATTTTCCATCATTCTCGTTGGGATGGCGCATCAACGAAGAAACCTGGATGGAATGGTCTAAAACATTTATGAGTGCATTAAAGGCGCGTGGTTCATGGGGAAAAATTGGTGACCAATCGGTTCCGGGTTCTCTCTACGTTCCAACGATGGCCGGAGCAACCAATACCTGGTTAGCTTCTGGTGCGCGAGTTTATCAGTTTGGAACTCCGGGTGCTGTTGCTACATCTGTAACCTGGCAGGATATTACCACTCTTGACTTAGGCCTCGATGCCCGTTTTCTGAATAGCGAACTTGGAGTTTCTTTTGACTGGTACAGGCGCGATACTGAAAATATGATCGTTCCGTTGGAAGGTATTCCAGTCACTTATGGTACCGGTGCTCCGCAAAGTAATTATGGCTCATTGAGGACCAATGGTGTTGAGCTTCAGTTAGATTATAATCACCGCTTTAAGAATGGTATTGGTATTAATTTAGTGGCCACTTTTGCCGATTCTAAAACAACGATTACCAAATATGGCACAACTAACAGTATTGGTACTTTGGCCAATCCTTCCTGGTATGTTGGAAGAACTTATGGTGAAATCTGGGGTTACGAAACCGACAGATTATATCAAAAAAGTGATTTTGCCTATGATAGCAGCGGCAAACTAATTAAGGTAACATCTAAAGATGGTTTTCCGATTAATCAATTGGCCGATGCCAATGCTGCCACTCAGGGAAAACTTCAGGCCGGAAACTTTGTATTTGGCCCCGGAGACGTAAAATTTAAGGACTTGAACGGCGATGGTGTAATTAATGATGGTAATCGATTGATCAGGAACGCAAACGGCGACCCCGATTATGGAGATTTAAAAAAGATTGGAAACACGACTCCCCGTTACGAATATAGCTTCCGTGGAGGACTTGATTATAAAGGATTTGATGCTTCAATTTTTATTCAGGGTGTAGGTAAACGCGATGTTTGGGGCGATGGATTCCTGGCTATTCCTGGCTACAACTCATCTGACGGAGCCATACCACAAGCCATTGCCGGTGACTTCTGGAGAGAAGACCGGACTGATGCTTTTTATCCTGCTCCATATAACCTGGCCGGAAGTAATTCTACTTTAAATATGCAGGTTCAATCCAGATATTTGCTCAACATGGCATATCTGCGAATCAAGAACATTACGGTAGGTTACAGCTTGCCTTCGAACATGTTGAAGAAATTATACGTTTCTAAACTTCGTGTTTATGCTGCTTTGGAAAATTTCTTCACATTTGATCATTTAGGCGGACTTCCGATTGATCCTGAAGTAATTAATGGATATTCATTGTGGAATACGGATAACTATAACCTGGGTAGAACAGGTGTTGGTGTTCCAACGTTCAAAAGTGCGTCATTAGGTCTTCAGTTGAACTTCTAAAAATTTACGAATCATGAAAAAATATATATTCATTTTATTTGCTGTAGTAACCCTTGTTTTTAGCAGCTGCGAAGATTACCTCGACAGACCGTCTTTAACAACAATGAACGATGGCAACTACTGGACAAACGAGAATAACCTTCGTTTATTCGCGAACGGTTTTTATCCGAACTACTTTGTAGGGTATAACTCAAGCTTTACGGTTGATTACGCACCCTTGCGCGGTTATTATTTTGCCGATGATTTTGCTTCTTCAGGAAAGCAAACTAATTTCGAAACCACTGTGCCTTCTTCAAGAGCATCGACCAGCGAAACTGCTGAATGGTTACTTACCTATGGTGGCCCAACCTGGGATTTTGCATGGGTGAGAAAATCAAATTTATTCCTTGAGAGAATTGAAGCGATGAAGGATAAACAGATTACGACAAGCGTTTATCAGCATTGGAGCGCCGTAGCCCGCTTCTTTAGAGGATTTGAATACAGCCGTTTGGTTAGTGTATTTGGCGATGTGCCTTATTACGATAAGGTTATTACTGAAACAGAACTAGACTTGATGTATAAGGATCGGGACAGCAGAACCCTTGTTATGGACAAAGTTTATGATGATTTTGTATATGTATTGGATAATATGCGCCTTACTGATGGAAATGTTCAATACCTTAATAAATATATTGCTGCCGGATTTATCTCCCGATTTATGTTGTTTGAAGGAACCTGGCAAAAATATCAGCTGAATAATCAGGAAAAGGCTAAGAAATACCTCGAATTAGCGGTGAAAGCTGCCGATCTGGTCATGAAATCAGGTAAATATTCTTTTGGCAGCGATTTTCGTGCCTTGTTCGGATCGCAGGATTTATCTGGCAATAAAGAAGTGATTCTGTATCGGGCTTACGATGCATCGGTATCTCCGGCTGTAACTCATGCGATTGCTTCATACTCAAATTTGTACGAAAGTCAGAGTGTTGCGCCCAACTTAAAAACTTGCAAAATCATTTATTTGCACCGACGGTAACCCGTATAAATTATCAACCGTTGCAAATGCCGACAAACTGGATATCAAAAATATGGTTGCTACCCGTGACCCTCGTTTTGAAGCAACATTCTGGGATGCACCTAAGAAAGAGTCTGGGACGTTGCTTTATGCCTGTAAATTTATTGATCGTGAGGGTGTTAAGCTTTATCCGGGACCTTATCCACCAATTTACGGTTCGAGTACAAACACCAACGATGCTCCTGTAATGCGTTTAGCCGAGGTCGTGTTGAACTGGGTTGAGGCTAAAGCCGAATTAGCAACCATGGGTGGTGCTGCAGTTGTTCAGGCCGATATTGATGCTTCAATAAATGCAATTCGCAATCGTCCGTTAGACGCTACTGCTATTGCAAAAGGCATTAAGAAAACAGCAGCATTGTCGCTGGCCAGTCTTCCTGACGACCCTGATCGTGATTCGGATGTTTCACCCCTGATTTGGGAGATTCGTCGCGAACGTCGCATGGAGTTTGTTTTCGAGCACACTCGCCTGATGGATATCAAACGTTGGAAGAAGATTGATTACATGAAAAATACCGATCCTGACAATATGCTTGGATTGTGGATTAACTTCCAGACTGAATTTCCTGAATTCTTAGTTGCTTCGAAAAAGGATAAGCTTAAGGTTAAAAAGGCTGATGGAACAGTTGTTACTTATAATGGTACCAATGGTGCTGATATGGTTGGTTTCTATGTTCCTGAAAACGTTTCGAACCGAGATGCCTTTACTGATCGGGTTTATTTGGCTCCGGTTGGAAATACTCAGATTAGTGAGTATATGGATAAGGGTTATAAATTAACTCAAACTCCGGGTTGGTAGGAAATTTTTAGATTGTAGAAGTAATAATTCACCGGGTGATTTCAAATTGCCCGGTGAATTTTTTTATCTGCGTTGTTATCGATAAATTATGAAGTATATACTTGTACTTATTCTTTGTGTTTTCCTGAATCAAATTCAGGCTCAAACATTCCGTTTTGCCCATGTTACCGATACACACGTGGGAGGAAGCACCGGCGCTGAAGATTTACAGCGAACCGTTGATGATATCAATCAGCAGTCTGATGTCGATTTCGTGATTTTGTCGGGCGATGTGACTGAATTTGGCTCAGAGAAAGAACTTCTCGAAGCCAAATCCATTCTCAGTAAGCTTAAAAATCCATGTTACATTACACCGGGTAATCACGATTCTAAGTGGTCTGAAAGCGGAACCAACGATTTTGTTCGGATTTTTGGTGCCGAAAGCTTTTCATTCGAAAAAAACGGATTTTTATTTATTGGCACAGCCAGCGGTCCTAACATGCGGATGGCTTCGGGGTTGGTGCCTCGTGAGCAAATCGTTTTTCTGGAATCGATCCTCAAGAATATGAAAGATCAGAAACAACCTATCATTTTCATCAATCATTATCCGCTAGATGAGTCGCTTTCGAATTGGTATGAGGTGATTGATCTGCTTAAAACCCGGAATATTCAGGTGAGTTTGCTGGGGCACGGACACAACAATAAGTTATTCGATTTCGAAGGAATTCCGGGTATTATGGGACGTTCGAACCTTCGGGCGAAAAACGAGATTGGCGGCTATAATATTGTTACGGTAGCCAAGGATACCATGTATTATGCTGAGCGCACGCCAGGAGTAAAAACTTTACCGGTTTGGTGCAAGGTGCCACTCGGTTTGAAAGAATATCATCCAGAACAAGCGAAATGGCCTCGTCCTGATTTTTCGGTGAATGAAAAATATCCTCAGGTAAAAGTAAAATGGCAATTTCAGGATAAGAGCGACATTGGAACTGGTATTTCTGTCTCAGAAAAATTGGCTGTTTATGCCAATAACAAAGGCGAAATTGTGGCTGTGCAGCAGAAATCAGGTAAAGTGATCAGGCGCTTCTTAACTTCAGGAAAGATATACTCCACACCTGCCATTAGTGGCAATCTGGTGGTTTGTGCTTCAACCGATAATAGCATTTACTGTCTGAATCTGAAAACAGGCCGGTTGGTCTGGAAATTCGAAACCGAAAAACCGATTGTTGCCTCGCCAGTTATTAATCATGAAACGGTTTTTATTGGGTCTTCCGAAGGTGTTTTCAGGGCAATCGATTTGAAAACAGGCAAGTTAAAGTGGCAATTTGATCAGGTAAATAATTTTGTGGAGTCAAAACCTCTGATTTATGAGAATGCAGTTTATTTTGGTTCGTGGGGCAATGCGTTTTATGCGCTCGATCAGCAAACCGGAAAATTGCTTTGGAAACGCGAGAAATATGCCAGCCGGATGTTTTCGCCTGCTGCTGTTTGGCCTGTTGCCGCCAACGGAAAAATTTTCATAGTTGCTCCCGATCGCCACATGACTGCACTTGATTCCAAAACTGGTGCCGAAATATGGGACTCTGGAAAATATTCCTGCCGCGAGTCTATTGGTATTTCAGCCAATGGAGAACAGGTTTACATCAAGAATATGACCGAAGGACACGTGCTGGCTTTTGAAACGGCGGCTGCAGAGCAGAAATTGGCGTGGGATTGTCCTGCAGATCTGGGGTACGAAATTGGTCCGTCGCCGATTGTTGAGAATGGTGATTTAATTTTTGTTTCAACCTGCAATGGGGTGGTGGTGGCTATAAGCAAAACAACACACGAGGTAGCATGGAAATACAAATTGTCGAATGCCTTGATTAATGCGGTTACTCCTTTAGGCTTAAATCAAATTTTGGTTACTTCACTCGATGGACGGGTTGCGTGCCTTCAATTTAAATAAAATTGGACCTAATTTAAATAAACTGTTCATAGCTTTGTTATACTTATTATTTTAGGTGTCATAAACAGGAATTTATTAATACAGAAATGAAAAAAGCTATTCAGAAAATAATCCTTTTTATCCTTGTAATGTTCACCGGATCAACTATTCAGGCCCAGAGTGTAAGTTTTAAAGCCTTGATTTCAGAAATACAAACGATTCAAAAACAACTTGTTCCGGATAGACGGCTGGCTATTTTGAATGTTTCATTGAAAGATACTTTGCATCGGCCGGTTGTAATTAAAGGCGAAACGAATCTACCGGAAGGGAAAAAACGGGTCGTCCAACTACTGGCGACTAAAGGAATTCAGTTTGTCGATTCCGTCAGACTTTTGCCTGAAGTTTCTTTGGGCAGCAAAATTTGGGGTATCGCAAAGCTTTCGGTGGCTAATATGCGGACTGTGCCAGCCCATGCAGGCGAAATGGCCTCGCAGGTTTTGATGGGAACACCGGTGAAAATATTGGCTGAAAAGGAAGACTGGCTTCAGGTTCAAACGCCCGACATGTATATTGGCTGGATGAATCGTGGAGCAATTGTATCAAAAACAGAGGCCGAAATGACCACATGGAAACAGGGCAAGCGCTATATCTTTAATCGAATTAACGGGGTTGCACTTACATCCCCCGGAAAAAATGCTCAACCTGTCTCCGATTTGGTTCTCTGCGATATGTTCGAGCTTGTTTCTGAAATTAAGGGATATTTGCAGGTTCGCTTACCCGATGGGCGCAAGGCTTTCGTGAAGAAAACTGATTGTATTTCGTTTCAGGAATGGACAAACCAACCTGTTGATGTGCCTTCCGTTTTGTCAGTTGCCCGACAAATGATGGGTGTACCGTATTTTTGGGGAGGAACATCGAGTAAGGCAACTGATTGCTCGGGTCTGACCAAAACATCATACTATTCGCAAGGGGTGATTTTAACACGAGATGCCTCGCAGCAGGCTCGATACGGATCGCATCCCGATTTTACCGATTACCGGAATCTTCAACCCGGTGACCTTATTTTCTTCGGAAACAGTCCGCAGCGAGTAACACACGTCGCCTTGTGTCTCGGAAATGGTACTTTTATCCATGCTTCAGGTTCATCTGCCATGGTTCGCCTCAATAGTTTGAATCCGGCCGATTCATTGTTCGATGCGAATTTGCTGAAATCTCTTGTTGGATCGAGCCGCATTCTAAATTCACTGAATACCGATGGTATTGTACTCGTAAAAAATCATCCGTGGTATTCAATAACCAATAATTAATAATCAATATGGGTTCTCGTCGCAATTTTATACGCACAGCCGGATTAGCAACTGCGATTGGCTTTTCAGGATTTGAAACCGTTTTTGCAGGTACAAAAGATAAAAAAATGAAATCTTCCGGAGCAGGTTTGAAATTGAGGTTTTTACCTCACGATTTACTCCTGAAGCATACTTTTACGATTGCCAACAGCTCGCGGAAAACCACTCCTGACATGCTTACCTGTTTGGAATTTGACGGTATTTTTGGATACGGCGAAGCCTCTATGCCGCCGTATTTGGGCGAAAGTGTTGATTCTGCCACCAAGTTTCTTTCAGCGCTTGACTTGAGTCAGTTCAAAGATCCATTTCAGATGGACGATATTCTGGCTTATGTCGATTCGGTGATGCCGGGCAATTGTGCCGCCAAAGCATCTATCGATATTGCTTTGCATGATCTGGTAGGGAAAATCTTGGGGCAGCCATGGTATAAAATCTGGGGGTTCGATCCGGCTGATACGCCTAATACCTCATTCACCGTCGGTATCGATACTCCGGAAGTGGTTCGTCAGAAAGTTGCAGAAGCGGCTCCTTACAATATTCTGAAAGTAAAACTGGGGATGGCAACCGATAAGGAAATGATTGAAACCATTCGTTCGGTAACCGATAAACCGCTTTGTGTGGATGTGAATCAGGGTTGGACTGATAAGAATAAGGCACTTGAAATGATTCACTGGCTGAAGGAAAAAGGAGTTGTATTTGTGGAGCAACCCATGCCAAAAACAGCGATTGATGATATGGCCTGGCTTACGGCAAACAGTCCGCTGCCTACTATTGGCGATGAGTCGGTGCAACGGCTTCCGGATGTAATAAAGGCCAAAGGGGTTTACAACGGAATAAATATCAAGCTGATGAAATGTACCGGAATGCGCGAAGCTCACCAAATGCTGACCTTAGCCAAATCGCTTGGTATGAAAGTAATGATTGGTTGCATGACTGAAACTTCGTGTGCCATTTCAGCTGCTGCACAGCTTTCTTCAAAATGTAATTGGGCCGATTTAGATGGAAACCTGCTAATTTCAAACGATCTGTATTCAGGTGTTCAGGTAGTGAATGGTAAAATCACGTTGATTGATCAGCCGGGAATCGGGATTAAAGTAGTGCAGAAGCTTTTTTGAGAATCATAAAATATTAAAATGTAGTATATTAGGAAATGATTATTCATTTTAATACTAATTTTAAATCATATCTTATGACACTTTTAGGAATCTTTGGGTTAGCGGAATTAGTCGTTATTTTATTCGTTGGTTTATTTTTATTCTTACTCCCTCTTATCGCAATTATCGACATCATTCGGAGTAAATTCGAAGGAAATATGCAGTTGATTTGGGTGATTATTGTGGTATTTTTCAATGTCTTCGGGACGATACTTTATTTTATTATCGGACGAAATCAAAAGATTAGTCGGTAGGTCTAAGCTTGGGAATGTGAAATCAGGAGATAGGTTTTCTGAAAAAAAACATTTTCTTTGGAATCCCATTATCTAAACCTGATTCCATGAAGAAATTATTTGTTGTGTTTTTGGTGCTGACTCTCGTATTCAGCTATCAACACGGATTCTCACAGTCAGCCAATACACTTTGGTACAACCAACCTGCTAAGTATTTTGAAGAGACTTTAGTGCTTGGAAACGGCAAGGTTGGCGCTTCTGTTTTCGGAGGAGTAACTTCCGACCAGATTTACCTGAACGACGCAACGCTTTGGTCGGGTGGGTCGGTTGATGCCAATATGAACCCGGAAGCATACAAAAACTTGCCAGCCATCCGCGAGGCGCTGAAAAATGAAGATTACAAGCTGGCCGATCAGCTTCAGCGAAAACTTCAGGGAAAATTCTCCGAATCGTATGCTCCGCTTGGTACGCTGTTTCTGGAGTTCGATCAAAAAGGTGAACCTCTGAATTACCGCCGTGAATTGAACATTTCAGAAGCAATATCAAAAGTCAGTTACGAACAGAACGGAGTGAAATATACCCGCGAATATTTCATTTCTTATCCCGATCAGATGATGGTCATTAAGCTGACATCAAGCAAAAAGGGTGCATTGAATTTCGGAGTAAAGTTCGAAAGTCAGTTGAAAAATAAGGTTTCAATTATTGATAATGTGCTGAATGCAAAGGGTTATGCTCCAGTACATGCCGAACCAAATTATCGTGGTGATAAACCTGATGCTGTGGTTTTCGACGAAACCAAGGGTACACGTTTTGCTACGGTGGTCAAAATCAAAAATACCGGTGGTAACCTTTCCGGAACAAATTCAAAGATTAATCTTTCCGGAGGTACCGAAGCCATTGTTTTTGTTTCGATAGCTACTAGTTTTAACGGGTTCGATAAAAACCCGGTAACCGAAGGCAAGAATGCAGAGTTGATTGCTAATCAGCAGTTAAAAAATGTCCTCCCGAAATCTTTTCAACAGCTCAAAAAAGCTCACCTCGATGATTTTCAGAAATATTTTAGCCGTGTAAGCCTGAGTTTAGGTACGACTGATGCTCCGGATTTGCCTACCGATGAACGACTTAGGAGATATGCGGAAGGTAAGGAAGATAAAAATCTTGAGGTGCTGTATTTTCAATTTGGACGCTATCTTTTAATTGGCAGTTCTCGCACTCCGGGTGTTCCGGCTAATTTGCAAGGAATTTGGAATCCTCATATGCGTCCACCATGGAGCAGTAATTATACCACCAACATTAATGCTGAAGAAAACTATTGGTTAGCCGAAAACACAAATTTGTCTGAATTTCATTTGCCATTGTTGGGTTTTATAAAGAATGTGGCAACAACTGGTAAAGTTACCGCTAAGACCTTTTATGGTGTGAATGGCTGGACGGCCTGTCACAACTCAGATATTTGGGCAATGAGCAATCCCGTAGGTGATTTCGGCTCAGGCGATCCGAACTGGGCCAATTGGAACATGGCCGGCGCCTGGCTCAGCACACATCTCTGGGAGCATTATCAGTTTACTGGTGATGAAAAATTCCTGAAAGATGAAGCCTATGATTTGATGAAGGGTGCAGCACAATTTTGTCTGGAATGGCTGGTTGAGGACAAAAAGGGAAATCTGGTTACCTCACCATCAACTTCTCCTGAAAATTTGTACATCACTCCCGAGGGATATAAAGGTGCAACATTGTATGGTGGTGCGGCTGATTTGGCTATGATTCGCGAGTGTTTCATGCAAACGATAAAAGCTTCAGAAGTTCTGAATACAGATGTTGAGTTCAGGAATAAGCTGGAGCAGGCACTTAAAAAACTTTATCCGTATCAGATTGGCAAAAAGGGAAATTTACAAGAATGGTATTACGACTGGGAAGATGTTGAGCCGCAACATCGCCATCAGTCACACTTATTCGGACTTTTCCCTGGGAACCATATTTCTCCGTTAACAACTCCTGAATTGGCGAATGCTTGTCGGAAAACGCTCGAAATTAAGGGCGACGAAACAACCGGTTGGTCGAAAGGATGGCGTATTAACCTTTGGGCGCGGTTGCTCGATGGAAATCATGCATACAAAATGTACCGCGAATTGTTGAAGTATGTTGAGCCCGATGGGGTTAAAACCGATTACGTAAGGGGAGGAGGTACTTATCCGAATTTGTTTGATGCGCATCCTCCATTTCAGATCGATGGTAATTTCGGTGGAGCTGCCGCTATTGCCGAAATGCTGGTTCAATCCAGCGAAAAAGAGATACACTTGCTGCCTGCTATTCCTGATGCCTGGGATTCAGGTTCGGTGAAGGGAATTTGTACCCGTGGGGGTTTTGAGGTGTCAATGGATTGGAGCGGTAAATCAGTTAAAAAAATAAGTATTCTGGCTAAAAAAACCGGAAAAACAACCCTTTTCTTCGGTTCGGATAAAAAAGAGATTAACCTGAAGAAAGGTCAGATCTTCGAATTAAAATTGTAAAAGATTTGGTCGGAAATACTAAATAAATTGGCTATTCTTAATGTGCAGATCATAAGATTTGTAATTCATTTTTATTGAAAAAAAGAGAGCAGATGATCAAAATCTGCTCTCTTTTTTTCAATAAACTGATGCTGTCTTCAAGTTTTTCGTGGTCATGGGAATGTTCGATAGCTGCTTGTCTGACTTTTCTTTCGATATATTCTATTAATTATTTTATCAATTATGCTGCCTTTTTAAATTTGGATCACTATTGATTTGTACAAATGCGTTGGATTATTTAATAGGGAAAGGAGCTGATATACAAAAATAATAAAATGAAAAAGCCTGAACTTTATTGAAGTTCAGGCTTTTAGCTCTGCGGAGAGAGAGGGATTCGAACCCCCGGACCGCTCACACGGTCAACGGTTTTCAAGACCGCCGCGTTCGACCACTCTGCCATCTCTCCAAACGCGGTGGCAAAAGTAGAACAATTTTTTAGACTACAAAAACATTCGGTAAAAATTGTGCAGAAATTTTTTTCAAAAAAACTTTTGATATCGGTTGCTTTTTTGAATCATATTTAGGAATTTAGTATCATATTAAAATTAACCATTTGAAAGCATTGATTTTACTAAGGTTTCCAAATTCTCTGGTTGCTTTTAATTGATAAGTTCGAATGATTTTAAATTCAGATATTTTTAACCTTAAACAAGTTTTCTTATGAACAAAGCACAATTAATCGATGCAATTGCTGAAAAAGCTAATTTAACTAAAGCCGATGCTAAAAAAGCATTAGATGCTTTTGTTGATGCCACCTCTGATGCCTTAAAAAATGGCGACCGTGTAGCTCTTATTGGATTTGGCTCTTTCTCAGTTGCTTCAAGAAGCGCAAGAACTGGCAGAAACCCACAAACTGGTCAAACTATCGAAATTAGCGAAAAGAAAGTTGTTAAATTTAAACCAGGTGCTGAATTAGCTGATACGATCTAGTATTTTCCTGAAAAAATTTACAAAGGGGACGCATAATTGATATGCTTCCCTTTTTTTTATCTTTGCCCAGCCAAAAAAGATGCCATGGAAGCCGAATTGATTCACTTTCTTTCCGGGTTTGTTACACCCGAAAGACTTACTTTATTTAATAAAATACTCTCGTTAAGGACTAATTATCTGACGGTTGTGCTCGAGGATTTGTACCAGACACAGAATACGAGCGCTGTCGTTCGAACTGCTGATTGCTTCGGTATTCAAAATGTCCACGTCATCGAAAATAAACATGTTTTTCAGGTTAATCCCGATGTGGTTCGGGGTGCTTCCAATTGGGTGACTGTAAATCGTCACAATGGAACAGCCATGAATACTCCGGAAGCGCTTCAGAAATTGCGCCGCGAAGGTTACCGGATTGTTGTGGCTACTCCACACGATCATGATGTTGATCTGGAGAATTTCGATTTGGAAAAAGGAAAGGCGGCCATCGTTTTTGGATGCGAGCGACCAGGACTTACCGAATGGGCCATGAAAGAAGCCGACGAATACATGAAAATTCCGATGGTGGGTTTCACAGAGAGTTTAAATGTGTCGGTTGCGGTAGCTGTTACTTTTCACCATTTGACTCACCAGCTTCGAACCCAGACCAACATTGATTGGCATCTTACCGAAAACGAAAAACAAAAACTGTTGCTCGAATGGCTGCGTACATCGATTAAACGAGTTGATTTGCTGGAAGAAAAATTTGCTGAATTGAATAAATAACAGAAGTTATGGAAGTTTTTGCTGAAAAGTTTGCCGACATCAAGATATTGAGATACTCGGTTCCTGAGTTTGAGAAGCTGGATTTAAATAAAAAAATATACATCTATTATCTTTCGCAGGCCGCGCTTTGTGGCCGCGATATTTTATGGGATCAGAATAATCGGCACAATTTGGCTATTCGCCAAGTTTTGGAAAATATCTATCAATCATTCTCTGGAAGTCGAGAAACTGAAGAATTTGATCAATTTGTGGTTTTTCTTAAACGAGTTTGGTTTTCGAGTGGGATTCACCACCATTATTCAACCGAAAAAATTCCGGCAGGTTTTTCTGAAACATTTTTCGATGAGTTAATCGAAAAATCAGATTGGACAGCATTCAAAACGCCATCAGAACAAAGCTTTGAGATATTTATATCCCAGATTAAGAATCTGATTTTTAATCCGGAGAAAGATGCAAAAAGGGTGAATCTCGAATCGGATAAAGACTTGGTTTATTCATCGTGCAATAACTATTACCAAAATGTCAGTCAGGCTGAAGCGGAAGCTTTCTACAGCGGTTTAAAAGCAGCAGCCGGAGCGGAACCGGTATCGTTTGGCCTGAATTCAACATTGGTGAAAGAAGACAATCAACTCGTTGAAAAGGTGTGGAAACTGAATGGCAAATACGGGAAAGCCATTGAACAGATCATTTATTGGCTGGATAAAGCGAAAGATTATGCGGAAAATGAGCTTCAGAAAAGGTACATCGGGCATTTGATTGAATACTACACTACCGGCGATTTGTCAAAATTCGATCAATACAGCATCGATTGGGTAAAAGAGCAGGCTGGCGATGTTGATTTCGTTAACGGTTTTATCGAAGTTTATGGCGATCCGCTGGGCATCAAAGGAAGTTGGGAATCGATAGTAAATTACAAGGATCAGGAAGCTACGAAACGAGCCACTATTTTAAGCGAAAATGCGCAGTGGTTCGAAGATCATTCGCCCGTTTCGCCTGAATTTAAGAAAACAGAAGTGAAAGGCGTTAGCGCAAAAGTGATCAACGTGGCAATTTTGGCCGGCGATTGTTACCCGGCAACGCCTATCGGAATTAATTTGCCTAATGCAGAATGGATTCGCGAAACATACGGATCGAAATCGGTAACCATCGAAAACATTACCCAGGCCTATTTTCTCGATTCGATGGGCAACGGAATGCTGGAAGAATTTGCCGGTTCCGAAGAAGAGATTGAGCGCGCGAAACAATACGGTTACCTGGCCGGAAACCTTCACACCGATTTGCATGAATGTCTGGGGCACGGTTCCGGAAAAGTTCTGGAAGGAGTGAATACCGACGTCCTAAAGAATTATTACTCGACCATTGAAGAGACGAGAGCCGATCTTTTTGCTTTGTATTACATCATGGACGAACAAATGATACGATTGGGTCTGGTGCCTTCAATTGATGCGGCAAAAGCCGAATTTGATGCCTATTTGCGCAATGGATTGATTACCCAGTTGACTCGCATTGAACCCGGAAAAGACATTGAGGAATCGCACATGCGCAACCGGCAACTGATAGCCCGTTGGGCTTATGAAGCAGGAAAGGAGCATAACGTAGTCGAATTTGTTCGTTCCGGAGAAAAAACGTTCGTCAGGATTAATGATTATCAGGAGTTGCGGAGTTTATTTGGACTGCTCCTGAAAGAAATTCAGCGAATTAAGTCGGAAGGGAATTTTGAAGCTGCCCGCGATCTGGTTGAGAATTTTGGAGTAAAAGTCGACAGGCAATTGCATGAAGAGGTTCTGGCTCGTTTTAAAAAGCTAGATCTGGCGCCCTATGCAGGATTTTTGAATCCGGTGTACGAATTAAAAACCTGGCCTTGCGGAACTCCAAACGATGTGCTGATCAGTTACGATGAAGATTATACCTCACAAATGTTGCGGTACAGCAAAGAATTTGGCTTTTTGCCAATGGAGAATGACTAAGAAAGGAAAAGGTCATTAGTCTTTGGAAAAGTTACATCGAAACAATGTTTGTCCGAGTCTATTTAGTAAACTGTGTCAAGTGAAAAAACTTCAATAAGTTTAACACATAAAATTACAGGCACATGGTTACCGAAGGAGAATTTAATTACGATGATTTTGAAAAAGAGGCACTGGATAAATTGAAAAGAGGTGTTTCGCTGGAGGGCAAAGATGGTGTTTTGGCCCCCTTGCTCAAACGGCTTTTAGATGCCAGCCTGCAAGGCGAGCTTGAAGGTCACCTATTGGAAGGAAAAGCCCAGGAGACAGGAAGGAATAACCGAAGGAATGGAGTGAGCACCAAGAAAGTAAAAACCCTTTATGGCCCGATAGATATTACCACGCCCCGCGACCGTAACGGCAGTTTTGAACCTGAGATTTTACCCAAAAGACAAACAACCCTTGGCGATGGTTTAGATCATAAAATCATTGGATTGTATGCCCTTGGGATGAGTTACACTGATATCTGTGATCATCTAAGCCATATGTACCAATTGACACTTTCCCCCGCCACCATTACCTCAATAACCGACAAGATATTGCCAGAGATCGAACAATGGCAGACCCGCCCGTTAGAAAGCGTTTACCCCATCCTTTGGCTTGATGCCATTCATTACAAAGTCCGTCAGGACAATGCCATAAAGACCAAAGCAGTATATTGCTTAATCGGGCTGAATCGCGAAGGGGTAAAAGATTTGTTGGGAATGTACATTGGAGAAAACGAAAGTGCCCGGTTCTGGCTCTCTGTATTAAACGACATTCATCGTCGGGGAGTAAACGACATATTGATTGCAAGCATCGATAATCTGAAAGGTTTTGCGCAAGCCATCGAAGCGGTATTCCCCCATACCAGGGTTCAGTTGTGCATTGTGCACCAGGTGAGGAACTCATTGAAGTACGTACCACACAAAGACAGGAAAGAAGTTGCTCAAACACTTAAAGATATATACCAGTCGAACGACCTGGCACAAGCCGAAAAGGCATTGAACCAACTTGACTTGCAATGGAGAGCAAAATACCCGTCAATGGTCAAATCATGGCTTGAGAACTGGGAGAGGCTCTCGCAAATGTTCGACTTCCCTGACCAGATCAGAAAGCTAATATATACCACCAATGTCATTGAAAGTTTTAACAGTCAATTACGTAAGGTCACAAAATCAAAACGGGTATTTACAAACGATCAGGCATTAATGAAACTACTTTTTCTGGTTCAACAGAAAATCTATGAAAAATCTGGTCCGATTAATGGATGGAAACAAATAATGGCCCAACTAATCATTATTTTTGAAGACAGAATGAATGTTCAATAAGTACTCACCTGACACAGTTAATTGAACAGACCCTGTTCAACAGTATCTGATCAGCGTTCGAAAGCGTCTGATCGGCGATCAATGACTTCGGATGACCGTTCAACAACGTCGAAACATCGTTCGAAAGCATCTGAACGACGTTCAAAAGCATCTTAACATCGTTCGAAGACATCTTAGCGGCGTTCAACAACGTCTTAACATCGTTCGAAGGCATCTTAATGACGTTCGGAAGCATCTTAACATCGTTCAATTGAATCTTAACATCGTTCGAAAGCATCTTAACGGCATTCAACAGTATCTGAACGTTGTTCGGGAATCTCAGATCGGCAATCAACTTACGATTTAAACCAATCTTTTACAACTTCGGCATACCGGGTTTCATTCCGGTGCCTGAAAATATTTTCCTTTGGGAAGTAAGTGTAATCAGCAGCATATTTTTCGTGGTTCTCAACAATATTGCGAAGCGCCTGAATGAAAACTTCGATTTCGTGATTGGTTGTAGTTGGATGCAATGACCACCGCACCCAGCCCGGTTTTAGCGATAAATCACCCTGATTGATTCTATTGGTAATTTCGTCAGATAGCTCATGACTCACTTCAAGCAAAATGTGGCCGTACGTTCCGGCACAGGCACAGCCTCCGCGAACCTGAATCCCATGTAAGTCGTTCAGCAGCTTCACCAGTAAATTGTAATGGATTTTCACCACGTAAAACGAAATAACTCCCAATCGGTCGCGGTGCTTATTATCCATTACAATTACTTCAGGAATCTGATCAAGCCCTTGAAAGGCAAGCTCAAGTAGTTCGTTTTCGCGCTGATGAATATTTTCGATGCCCATTTTTTCTTTCAGCCTGATGCAAAGCGCTGTGCGGATGGTCTGTAAAAAGCCTGGTGTTCCACCGTCTTCTCGAACTTCAATATTGTCCACATATTTATAGTCGCCCCATGGGTTGGTCCAATCTACAGTTCCGCCGCCAGGTTGATCGGGTACCGCATTGTGATACATCGACTGATCGAACACCAACACTCCCGAAGAACCGGGACCGCCCAAAAATTTGTGTGGCGAAAACATGATGGCATCCAGCTTTTGCAGCGGATCGGCTGGATGCATATCCATTTGATCGTAAGGAGCTGATGCCGCGAAATCGATGAAAACCACTCCGCCATTTTCGTGCATTATTTTGGCTAATTCGTAGTATGGTGTTCTGATTCCGGTAACGTTGGAACAGGCTGTAAACGAACCGATTTTGAATGGCCGGTCTTTGTATTCTTCCAATTTTACCCGGAGATTTTCAGGAGAAACCTGGAGATTTTCATCCGGATCAACAATTACCACATCGGCATTGGTTTCGTACCAGCTCGTGTGGTTCGAATGGTGCTCCATATGTGTGATAAAAACCACTGGCCGTTCACGTTGGGTAATGCACCCGGTGTGATTCACCTTTCCGCAGTATTTCAGTCCCAGCATTCGCTGAAATTTGTTGATTACGGCAGTCATTCCTGAACCTGCAGTAATTATAATATCGTTTGGCCCGGCATTCACATGGGCTTTAATAATCTGTTGGGCCTGATGATAGGCATGAGTCATCAATGCCCCGGTTTCGCTGGTTTCGGAGTGTGTATTTCCGACAAAAGGACCAAAGATCTCAGTGATTTGTTTTTCGATGGGTTGATAAAGCCGCCCGCTGGCAATCCAATCGGCATAAATGATTTTTTTCTCACCAAAGGGGGACTTGAAATGCTGGTCGATGCCAACAATTTCTTTTCTGAACGAATCAAAATACGATTCAAGGTTTGTCATGATTTCAGCGTATTCAAAATGCGTTGCAAAATAAACTCTTTCCGTCAGATAAAAAGCGAAATATATCATTTTTTGTCACCTCCAAAATCGGGTAGCTGTCAATCTTGGTGACAAAAAGTCATTTTTACTTCATGGTATAGTCTTTGAAAAATCAATGCTCGTAAAATTGAACGTTTAACTAAAAAAATAAGTACGATGCAAAAAGGAAAAATAGGCGTAAGCAGTGACAATTTATTCCCGATTATTAAAAAGTTTCTGTATTCCGATCACGACATCTTCCTTCGTGAAATCGTGTCGAATGCAGTTGATGCCACTCAGAAATTACGCACTTTGGCCTCTAAAGGAGAGTATTCCGGAGATGTTACCAATGCTAAAGTGTCGGTTAAAATCGACAAGGAAGCCAAAACCATTACCGTTTCTGACAATGGTATCGGGATGACTGCCGAAGAAGTTGAAAAGTATATCAACCAAATTGCCTTTTCAGGAGCCGAAGAATTTTTGGATAAATATAAGGACGATGCGAATGCCATTATTGGTCATTTCGGACTCGGATTTTATTCGTCGTTCATGGTTTCAAGCCAGGTTGATATCATTTCGAAATCGTATCGCGAAGGTGCAACTGCTATTCGCTGGGAATGCGACGGAAGCCCTGAATATATGCTGGAAGATGCCGAACGTGCTGAAGTTGGTACCGATATCGTGATGCATATCAATGCGGATTCTGAAGAATTTCTGGAAAAATCGCGTATTGCTGATATGCTGAACAAATACTGTAAATTCTTGCAGGTTCCGGTGGTTTTCGGCAAAAAAACAACCTGGAAAGATGGAGCAGAAGTGGATACCGACGAGGACAACCAGATTAACGATGTGGCTCCGGCTTGGACCAAAAAGCCAGTTGACCTGACTGAAGAAGATTACAATAATTTCTACCGTCAGTTGTATCCAATGGCCGAAGAGCCGTTGTTCAACATTCACCTGAATGTGGATTATCCGTTCAACCTGACAGGTATTCTGTATTTCCCGAAATTGAAAAATACCATCGAAGTTCAGAAGAACAAGATTCAACTGTATTCAAATCAGGTTTTTGTTACCGATTCGGTTGAAGGTATTGTTCCTGAATTTTTGACTTTGTTGCACGGAGTTCTGGATTCTCCGGATATTCCGTTGAACGTGTCGCGTTCCTACCTGCAAAGCGATTCGAATGTGAAGAAAATCAGCAGCCACATTACCAAAAAAGTGGGCGACCGTTTGGCTCAACTGTTTGCCGAAAAACGCGAAGACTTCGAAACTAAATGGGACGATTTGCGCCTCTTTATTGAATATGGTATGTTGACCGAAGATAAATTCTACGATAAAGCTGAGAAGTTCTTCCTGTTCAAAAATGCTGACGACAAGTATTTCACGATGGAAGAATACGAAACGTTGATTAAACCGGAACAAACAGACAAGGATAATAACCTGATTTACCTTTACACCAGCAATCTGGAAGAGCAGTATTCGTTTGTTCAGGCAGCCAAAAACAAAGGTTACGATGTTTTGGTGATGAACAATGTGCTGGCCACACCACTCATCAACAAACTAGAGCAGAAATATACCAACAAACGCTTTGTTCGTGTTGACTCGGATGTAGTTGAACACCTGATTGCAAAAGATCATACTACCCATGAACTAAGCTGGGAAGAAAAGAACGAGCTGAGCCCGATTTTTAAGGCGGTTTGTCCCGATAACAAAGGATACGGGTTTATCGTCGATTTCAAAGACTTGGGCGAGAATAGTTTTCCGATGGTGATTACCCGCAACGAGTTTATGCGCCGGATGAAAGATATGAGCGCCATGCAGGGCGGCATGAGTTTCTATGGCGATCTTCCTGAAAACATGAACTTGGTGGTAAACACTTCGCATCCTTTGGTAAAAGAGATATTTGAAGCGCGTGATATCGCTATTGGTTCTGAACTTGAAACGCTGAAAAGTGAGCTTCAGGCTAAAACTACCGAAAAGGAAGAAGTTGATAAAGCGAAAAAAGACAAGAAAGACGAGGAAATACCTTCCGAAGTGAAAGAAAAATCGGAAGAACTCGAAAAAGCGATCGACTCACTGAAAGATCAACGCAAAGAAAAACTTACAGCTTTCGGCAAAGAGAATAAACTAGCCAAACAATTGGTTGATTTAGCACTGCTTGCCAACGGAATGCTGAAAGGCGAAGATTTGGATAAGTTTGTTAAACGCAGCTTTGAACTGATCAAATAATAAGTCTTTCATGAACTGATTGAGGCAGGTTTTCTACGGAAAGCCTGCCTTTTTTTATACCCTGAAGCAACCAAAATTGCAATATCGCATCTATTCAGAAACAAAATATTATTATCCATAGAAAACAGTTAAACAATGAAAAGGAACTTTTATTTATTTCTGATGATGGCAGTTGTTCTGCCTTTTACTTCTTGTAATGACGAGGATGCTGTTGAATCTAAAACAGTTGTAATTGAAACAGATTTCAACAAAGTAGCTACAGCCAAGATTACGCTTGGCGAAACAGAAAATCTTCCGGCTACCGATGGATGGTCAGCTGTTTTTGCAGAGTATCCTGATGGCGAAAATGAATTTTATGAACTCAATTCAGGAATTAAGAATTTACCTGAACCATTGGATCAGACAAAGAAAGCATTCATGCTTTCGGGAAACAACCACAGTGATGCTTTGCAGATGTGGCTGGTAAAGCAATTGAGCGGTTTGGCTCCTGAATCGAAATATTCGATTGAATCCGAAGTTGAGCTGGCTTCGAAGTATCCTGATGGAAGCGTTGGTATTGGTGGTTCTCCGGGTAACTCAGTGCATTTAGTTTCCAAGTTTGCAACTCAGGGATACACTCTTGAAAAGGGAAAAACCGAAGGCGATAATGTACAACTGGTGCTTAAAAAAGTGGAGGCTGTTCCTGAATCGGTGATGGAAATTGATTTGGGCGACATTTCGATTAAATCAGATCAGTATGTTTATAAGCTAATTACCAGGAAGAAATCGTCTGAAGCAAATGTTGCCGTAACCGATAAAAATGGCAAATTGTGGGCTGTTGTGGGCACATGGTCGGGTTTCGAAGGTATTTCAACCTTATATTATACCCGGATAAGATTCACCCTGACAAAAATCTGAGAAGTAAGCTTCCCTGAAATCCAGATAAAGCAGAAAAGTCATTTCCTTCGGGATTTGACTTTTTTATTTCTTTTTAATTGAATGTTTATCTGCTAAATCTTCCATATATAAATAAAGATTCTAAATTTGGACTTCATTGATAATTCACCAAAATGAAAGAAAAATTAGATGCCTTTGCCCGCTTGCTGGAGATTATGGACGAGCTGCGCGAAAAATGCCCCTGGGACAAAGAGCAAACCCTCGAATCGCTCCGGAAACTGACCATTGAAGAAACATACGAACTGGCTGATGCCATTTTGAATAACGATCTGACAGGGATTAAAAAGGAACTGGGCGATCTGATGCTGCACATTGTATTTTATGCCAAAATAGGTTCCGAAAAAGGCGCTTTCGATATGGCCGATGTGCTGAATTCGATCAACGAGAAGCTGATTTATCGTCATCCGCATGTGTTTGGTGAAGTGGATGTGGCCAATTCGCGCGAAGTGGAGCAAAACTGGGAAACCTTGAAACTTAAAGAAAAGGGTGGAAATAAACGTGTTTTGGAAGGTGTTCCGGCAGCTATGCCAGCTTTGGTGAAAGCTAACCGTATTCAGGAAAAAGCCAGTGGAGTAGGGTTCGACTGGGAATACAAAGAGCAGGTTTGGGACAAGGTGAAAGAAGAAATCCATGAGCTGAGCGTCGAAATTGATGCTGTTGACAAAGATAAAATTGAAGGCGAATTTGGCGACCTGTTTTTTGCCATGGTGAATGCTGCGCGCCTTTATGGTATTGATCCGGAAACGGCGCTTGAACGTACCAACCTGAAATTCATGAAACGTTTTAATTACCTCGAAAGCGAAACGTTGCAAAAGGGAATAGACCTGAAAAAGATGACACTGGCCGAAATGGATGTGATTTGGGACGAAGCGAAACGATTGGAAAGACTATAATCTGCATATCCCAAACCGAATGAAATCAAATCAGAAATGCGCACTTTCAGTTTTATTATTCCTTGTCGTTTTTTCGAACGGTTTATTTGCTCAAATCGATACGGTTCGTTTCAATAAATACTACTTCAAAAAATACTGGACCGATTCAAAGGCGATAGTGACTTCGCCTGCAAGATGGAATGAACGTGATTGGACAAAGCTTGGCGCTTTTGTGGTTGCCGAAGGAGGATTGATGTTCGCTGATCAGTCGGTTAAAGACTTTTTTCAGTCGCACAAGAATAATACTGAAAGTTATATCTGCAAAAATATCCTTGAACACTTTGGGGCAGAACATAGCTTTATCGTGATATCAGGAATATTAACCTACGGAATGCTGGCGAAAGATAAAAAATATGTGAGTACGGCTTTGATGGCTTTAGAAAGTTTTGCACTAGCCAGTTTGGTTACCCGCGTCCCTAAAACCCTGGTCGGAAGGGAGCGTCCGGATAATTGGCAGGGCGATGGCCCGTTCGCTATAAAAGGTCCGTTTCATGGAAATAGCTTTCCTTCAGGGCATACCACCGCTTCGTTTGCAGTAGCATCGGTCATCGCCACGCAGTTTCGCGAAAGTAAATGGATACCAATAACGGCTTATTCGGTAGCTGGATTAGCCGGATTATCGCGTATTTACGATAACAAACACTGGTTGACTGATGTGGTTGCCGGGGCAACTATCGGAACACTTGTTGGTAATTTGGTCAGTCACCGTACCTCAAATTCGAATCTTACAGTCGTACCTTTCGGAAATAGCAATTTTCAAGGGGTAAGATTGGCGTATACCTTAAAATAATTGAATTTTTTAAGGACTGAATTTTTGATTTGTGGGTGATGGTGTTAAATAGTAATTCATTTGATTGTTATCTTTGCTTCGTTTATTAAACAAAAAATAGATTTATGAGAAAACTTATATACTTTTTCTTTATCGGTATTTTACTCCTGAGTTCATGTTCAACCGGACAGAAATCGCTTGAACAGGGTAATTATTACGACGCTATAATGAAAGCGGTTGGCCGCTTGAGCAGTGATCCCGACAATCGGAAAGCTTCGCAGGTGATCAGCGAAGGTTATCAACTGGCAGTTACCTATTATCAGGAAGAAATTGACAAGATTTTGACCAGCAATGATCCCTTTAAGTGGAGACGTACACTCGAAATTATGCAGACTGTTAACCAAATGTCTGATGAAATTCGACGTGTTCCGGCTGCACGGAAATTGGTACCATCGCCTAAAAACTATACTTCAGAAATGACTGATGTGCAAAACCGTGCAGCTCAGGAGTTTTACGATGCGGGAATGGATGCCTTAAGCCGTAAAACACGTGAAACAGCCAAACAGGCTTATTTCCATTTTCTGAATGCCGATGCATTGGTTCGTGGATTTAAAGATACACAGCAAAAAATGGCGACAGCCAAAAATTTAGCTACAGTAAAGGTTGTGGTTGAGCAAATTCCGGTAAACGGCAAATATGAATACTCTGCACAGTTTTTTTACGACAATGTGTTTCAGATGCTCAACGAACGGTTTCAGGAAAAGGATTTCGTACACTTCTTTTCTCCAGAACAAGCTGAGCAAGCCAAATTAAAGTTTCCGGATATGGTTTTGCAGATGGGCTTCTACGATTTTTTTATCGACCGTCCGCAACATTTCGAAGAGCAGCAAGAACTGAACAAACAGATCGAAGAAAAATATCAGGTTAAGATTTCGAAAGATTCAACCGTTACCCGTACCCGAATGATTCCAAAGAAAGGAAAAATCAAAATATTGACCGACCAGGTGGCTTCAGGAGGTTTACTGGAGTTGAAAGCAGTAGAATTTCAGTCGCAGAAGATTGTGTTTACCGATAAAATTCCGGGACAATACATGTGGCAGAATAAATACGGGATTTTTGTTGGCGACAATGAAGTACTTGACAAGGAACTCATTAATATCCTGAATAATAAAATGATTATGCCACCACCGGCACAGGACATGTTTGTGCTGTTTACCAAACCAATTTTCAATCAGTTGGCTGATAAACTGACGAATTATTTTAAACAATACAATTGAGAAATACCTGTAAAGACGTTGCATGCAACGTCTTTACCCAAATACAATCAGCATTTCGGCAACGCCGTGAACAGCGCCAATCCGGCTTTGCTGGTTTCCTTGTAGTCGTTCGATAGATTTTTCCCTGTTTTATACATCGTTTCAACCACCTGGTCGAAACTAATCCGGTGGCGGCCATCTGACATCAGCGCATAAGTATTGTGTGCCAGTGCCCGTTCGGCAGCAAAAGCATTTCGCTCGATGCACGGAATCTGTACCAGTCCGGCAACCGGGTCGCACGTTAGCCCCAAATGATGCTCAATTCCCATTTCTGCGGCATATTCAATCTGGTTAATGGTTCCACCCATCAACTGGTTGGCTGCAGCCGAAGCCATTGCGCAGGCAGTTCCAACTTCGCCCTGACAACCCACATCGGCACCCGAAATCGAAGCATTGTGTTTTACCAGGTTTCCAATCAGCCCGGCCGTTGCCAAAGCTTTGTAAATCTGTTGCAGGTCGGCATTGTAAACTTTCTGGTAATGTTTTAAAACGGCTGGCATTACACCGCAGGCGCCACAGGTTGGTGCGGCAACAACGAGTCCACCCGAAGCATTTTCTTCTGAAACCGCAAGCGCATAAGCAAACAGCTTCGATCGTTTTTTGAATGGTCCGCTGAAATTCTGAGCCTTCAGGTTAAACGAACTCGATTTGCGTGGAAGCATTAAACCACCTGGCAATGTGCCTTCTTTCTTTAACCCGCGGGCAATGGCATCGTCCATCACGCGCCAGACTTCAGCCAGAAAATCCCAGATTTCCGGACCTTCGTGATCTTCCACAAATTCCCAGAGTTGTTTGCCGTTTTCGTGGCACCAACTCAGGATATCTTCTAAATTGCTTAATTCGTAAACGTTTCGGGTTTCGAGTTCAGTAAAATCGTCGATGATGGCTCCGCCGCCCACACTGTAAACTGTCCATTCTTTTATGAGCCGATTCTGTTCGTCAAAAGCTTCAAATTTCAATGCATTGGGATGTCTGGGCAGAAATGTTTCCGATTCCCAAAAGATTTCTGATTGTTTATCGCTGAAAACTTCCTGAATGGCCACATCCGTTAAGTGACCTTTGCCTGTGGCAGCAAGACTTCCGTAGAGAAAAACCCGGAAACGGACAGCTTCCGGCGTAGAATCCAAAAAACGTTTGGCTGCTTTGGCCGGCCCCATGGTATGACTACTCGATGGTCCGTGACCTATTTTATATATTTCCCTAATTGATTCCATGTTTGATAATTTTGCTGCAAATTAAGTTCAGTCACTCTTTGATAAAGGTAACATTTGTCAGGATTTGAAGGTTTCATATTCAGCAAATTCGCAACACTCAAAAAAATCAAGGGAAAATAGATCGGTTTGATGAACAATACGGGTATATTTATCTTTATTTTGAGGAGAAACAATGAATCAAACTTTAACGCCAGAAAACAATGAAACGAACATGTTGCTTCATAACAAACAAGTGTATAATGACAATATTCAGCAACATGGAGTTTCATCTGACAATTAAAAAACAAATTATAAACAGATGAAAGGTCTTAAAAATCTATCGCCCCAACCTTTGTGGAACTATTTCGAAGAGATTTGCCAGGTTCCGCGACCTTCAAAAAAAGAAGAAAAAATCATTCGGTTTTTACTCGACTTTGCCGCTAAAAACGGATTGAAAGCCCGGCAGGATGAGATTGGCAATGTGCTGATCACTAAAGCCGGTACTCCTGGACGCGAGAACGATCAGGTGATTATTTTGCAGTCACATGTGGATATGGTATGTGAAAAGAACGGCGAAACAAAGCACGACTTTGAGGTTGATGCAATTAAAGCTTACATCGACGATGGCTGGGTGAGGGCGCAGGGAACAACCCTGGGATCTGACGACGGAATAGGCATGGCGGCACAGATGGCTGTTTTAACTTCAACAGACTTGTCGCACGGACCGATTGAATGTCTTTTCACGGTTGACGAAGAAACCGGCCTTTCCGGAGCATTTGCCTTGCAGCCTGGGTTTTTGAGTGGCAGTACTCTCATTAACCTCGACTCGGAAGATGAAGGCGAATTATTTATAGGTTGCGCTGGTGGAATTGATTCGGTGGGGACTTTAAAATATACTCCGGAAGCGTTACCTGCCGGTTCGTTTGCTGCTAAACTGGAGGTAAAAGGTTTGCTTGGCGGACACTCTGGCGACGATATCAATAAAAATAGAGGGAATGCCAATAAAATTCTGAACAGGTTTTTGATCGATGCATCCAAACTGTTCGATTTGCGTATCGCCGATTTTAATGGTGGAAACCTCCGGAATGCCATTGCCCGTGAGGCTTCGGCAACGGTTGTGGTTCCTCATTCTCAAAAGGAAAACCTGATTGTGGAATGGAATGTTTTTGCTTCGGAAATGGAATTTGAGTTTGAATATGCCGAACCGAAACTAAAAATGCACCATCAATCGGTTGCTTTGCCTGAGTTTGTGATTGATTTGGAAACTCAAAGCCGCTTACTGAAACTGATTGCTGCTTGTCCGCATGGTATTTTGGAAATGAGTAGCCGAATGATTGGCATGGTGGAAACATCGACCAACCTGGCCTCAATTAAGTTTAAGGATAACAATGAAATTGTGTTGGTAACAAGTCAGCGCAGCGAAATCGACAGCCGAAAATACATGGCTGCCGAAATGGTTGAATCGGTAATGCTTTTAGCTGGTGCTTCGGTCGCACATTCTGATGGTTATCCGGGCTGGACACCAAATCCGGATTCGGCTGTTGCCAAAATCGCTGCCGAATCGTACAAAAAACTGTTCGGAAACAACCCGATTGTAAAATCAATTCATGCCGGTTTGGAATGTGGATTGTTCCTCGAAAAATACCCGGAACTCGATATGGTTTCATTCGGTCCGACTATCCGTGGAGCCCATTCTCCTGATGAACGAATCAGCATCGAAACCGTTGATAAATTCTGGAAACTGCTGGTTGAAGTGCTTGAAAATATCAAGTAATATCAGGTTTTAGCCACAAAGCCGCAAAGGCACGAAGAATACAGATTTACAAAATTTGTGTCTTCGTGTCTTTGTGTTTTATACAAGTCGCAGATTTCATATTTCTTCAAAAAAATCGCATCTTCACCCAACCAAAAACTAAAACAATGAACCGAAAACTATCCTTCCTTATTTGCATTGCAATCTGCTTTTCTTCCGTATTATTTATTCAGGCTCAGGAAAACTGGACACACCTTCGTGGAAGCAATCTTGATGGGCATTCGGTGAGCAAAAATGCTCCGGTAAACTGGAGCGAAACAAGCAATATTGTCTGGAAAACCGCAATTCGTGGGGTTGCCTGGTCGTCACCGGTTATATTTGGCGATCAAATCTGGACTAGTTCGGCTACCGACGACGGAAAGGATATGTTTGCAGTTTGTACGGATTTTAATTCAGGCAAAATTCTGAAAGAGTTGATGCTTTTTAAGCCTGATTCGGTACAGCATATTCATCCAACCAATAGTTATGCTACGTCAACGCCTTGTATAGAGGATGGGTTTGTTTATGTGCATTTTGGAACTTACGGAACTGCTTGTGTGAATACCCGAACGTTCGAAATTGTTTGGACTCGTACCGATTTGAATTGTGAGCATATGCAAGGGGCGGCTTCTTCACCTTTCCTGTATAAGAATTTATTGATTCTGCATATAGAAGGAACTGATGTTCAGTACTTGGTTGCTTTGGATAAACGAACCGGGAAAACCGTTTGGAAAACCGATCGTCCACGGGAATTTTACGACAACATTGAACCGGTTTCTAGGAAAGCCTACTGCACACCAATCGTAGTTAATGTCAATGGTAAAGACCAATTAATCAGTAACGGATCCCAGCTGGCCATTGCCTACGAACCTGAAACGGGCAAAGAAATTTGGCGGGTTTTTTATGGCGAGGACTCAACAGTGGCAATGCCATTGAGCTATAACGGAATGGTTTATGTCAATTCGGGATGGGTACTTCCGAAAGATGGAAGTCCTTTTTACGCCCGTTTGCTGGCGGTTGATCCGACCGGAACCGGCGATGTGACCAAAACCCGCGTTCCTTGGGAAGTTGATGTAGATGTTCCGCAGATTTCGACACCTGTGATTGTCGATAGCCTTATTTACATGGTTCACGAACGCGGAACCGTGACTTGCCTGAATGCCAAAACCGGAGTTGTTGTATGGAAAGAAAAGCTGAACGGTCAATTTAATGCATCGGTTTTATTTGCCTCCGGAAATATTTATTTATTCACTATAAAAGCGAAAACTTACGTGATTAAACCCGGGTTAACTTTTCAACTGGTTGCCGAAAATCAGTTGGAAGGACAAGTAAAGGCAACTCCTGCTATTGTTCGCGATAATATTATTTTCAGGACGGATAAGTTTTTGTACAGGATTGGGAAATAGTCATCAGTAATTGGTTGTAGTTGCGAGAAGAAAGGAATCGGGGAAATGGCATAGACGAAGCAGAAAAGGCAATACTTCAGTCCTTCGGTTCTTCAATCCTTCAATCCCTACAAATACCACGGTTCAGGCAAATCAGGCAGCGTCATCCGTATTCTCCATTCTTTTGGAAAGTAATTATTGGCGCGGTTCCCAAGGTTTTTTACAAACCCAAGCGGCACGCCCTGATATTGAACCAGCAACCATCCTTTTGTTGTTGAACTGATGCGTATTTCATCTTTTTTCTGGAAAAGTAAGGCGTCGCGCAAATCCAGTTCGATGGATTCAAAAATATTCGGATTGCGGTCAACCGAAAGAGCAAAAGTATGTTCAGGCAACAAATCATTCTTTTTGAATTGAGCTATTGGTAGACCGAAGCTGATCACGCGGAGTTGCTCTGAAAGTGCGTTCAATGCCGGAATTTTACTTTCAGGAAAGGCAATCAGGAATTCACTTTTGGCAAAAAACTCTGAATCGGCTGTACTCAGCCAGTTTCGGACCTCGGAAAACTGTTTCGGCATTTTTTCGAGTCGCGATTTTATTTTCTTCGGAATGGAGTAGGATTCGCTGCCGTCTTTTTTGCGGATCAAAGTAAGAAAAAAGCCCTCGCCTTTTACCTTGTGCGGAAGAAAACGGTACCCAAATAAACCTTCAGTTTCAATTTCTTCAACTCCCCAATTTCCCTGAATCGGAACACGAATGCTTTCTACTTCGTTATTTTCGGCTAACCATTTCAGGTTTTCTTCGTTTTCAGCCGGATTGAACGTGCAGGTACTGTAAATCAGGTATCCACCGTTTTTCAGGCTAGGCCAAACATCAGTCAAAATGCGACGTTGACGTGTAGAACAAAGGTTAGTGTTGTCGACTGACCATTGCTGAATGGCCGAAGCATCGCGCCTGAAAAGTCCTTCGCCCGAACAGGGAGCATCGACCAGAATCACATCGAACATTCCATTTAAATTGCTGAAATCAGCAGGATCGTTGCTGCAGACTACTACATTTTGATGGCCCCATTTGCGGATATTTTCGTCCAATACCGACACGCGCGAACGAATCACTTCGTTGGCAACGAGCAGATCGCTGCTGTCAAGCAAACTGAGCAAATGTGTCGATTTTCCGCCGGGCGCAGCGCACAAATCCAGAACAATTCGATCTTTGCCGTGTTCAATTTGTCGAAAAGCCTGCTCCACAAACATCGAACTGGCCTCCTGAACGTAATAGGCGCCGGAATGAAAAATGGGGTCCAAGGTAAATGAAGGCCGCTCGTTCAGGAGAATACCGGTTTCGCTCCATGGAATACGTTCCGCAGAAATTGGCAAACAGAATTTTCGTGGATTGGTTCGCAAACTGATGGCCGGAGCCTGATCGATGGATTGAACAAAGCGTTCAAAATCAGTTGGAAACTGTGTTTGAATGCGGTTTAGAAATTCGACAGGTAATATTTCGGAAGTCTTTTCGATGATTTTTTGTGTTTTCTTGTGATATTTGCCGGCAAGATAAATGGATTGAGATTAAAAAACAAATAGCTATGGTTGATCAGAATATCGTGTCGGACCTGAACAAACAGGCCGATGCAGCCAATTTGGTGGGAATGTTGGAGCAGATTGCTCAGCAATTTAAGGGGAAAGCTGTTTTTACAACCAGTTTCGGGATCGAAGATCAGGTGATTACAGATATGATTTTCAGTAATAATTTGGACATCAAAGTTGTGACTTTGGATACTGGCCGCCTGTTTGAAGAAACCTACAAAGTTTTTAACCGGACTGTTGATCGATATGGGAAAATGATTCATGTTTATTTTCCGAAACACGAGTCAGTTGAAAGAATGGTTACAGAAAAAGGACCATTGAGTTTTTATCTGTCGCTCGAAAACCGCAAGGAATGCTGCAATATCCGGAAAGTTGAACCTCTAAAAAGGGCGCTGGAAGGGAACGAATGCTGGATTACAGGATTGCGGGCTTCTCAATCCGAAAATCGTCACGATCTCGACTTTTTTGTGTGGGATGCCGGATTTCAGCTAATTAAATTTAATCCGCTTTTGCATTGGTCGCTCGAAGATTGTCAGAAATATGTGAAAGAAAATAATGTGCCATACAATGTGCTGCATGATCGTGGTTTTGTGAGCATTGGCTGTGCACCCTGTACCCGCGCCATTCAACCCGGTGAAGATTTCAGGGCAGGCCGTTGGTGGTGGGAAAATAACTCGAAAAAAGAATGCGGGTTGCATACACATGAGTAAGACCCGCAAACCTCAAAATTCGTGTGATTTTCAACTAGATTTCTTCGTGAAACCACATAATGTGTGAACAGTCTGAGCAGACAAAGCAGGTGGCAGTGTGGTTCGCCCAGTCAAGATTAAAAAATGTGGCGACAGCTGTGTTTAATTGTGCCCTTTTTGTCCAGAAATTTTGTCCGGAACATACAGGACAGGTCAACTGATGACCAGCCACTTCTACAGGTTGTGATTCTTCGTTGTCAAATAAGCTCATTTTGAATAGTTTAAAGTTACTCTCTGAATAGATTAATTGTTTGAATGGTTGGGTTTAGGATGTTGCTACTTGCTGACAATCTCTCTTCCGAATGGTGTCAGCGCCAGCGAAACCAGTTTGAAATGCTGTTTGGCCCAAGGGATTCCGATGATGGTTATACCCAGCAATAAACCGAAAACAAGGTGAGTTAAGGCGATCCAGATGCCGCCAATCAGTAACCAAATCAGGTTCATGATGGTCGACAGGCAACCCGGAGCGTATGATTTCATACCAATGGTTGTGCCAAACGGCCATAAGGCCAGCGAAGCCAGTTTAAATGCCTGAATTCCAAAAGGTATTCCAACGATAGTAAGGCAAAGCAAAAAGCCTGCTACCATGTACTCGATAAAGACCAAGAATCCACCAAAGATTAACCAGATCAGATTTCCAAGGAAGCTCATAATGCGATGTTTTAAATTTTGATTTTAAAGGTACAAATTTGGCATCGTCATTTTACTGTTACGCATAAGAATAGATTACTGAAAGCATTTTACCGGTAAACAGAATGTCTATATTTGCCACCGTCAAATAATTTCCTTTCAGGCAGGCAATCTGCAACGATTATATTAAAAGGAACGAATGAGTAAATTTTTCTCCAAAGAGGCTTTTGCGGTAATGCACATCCGCAATTTTCGATTGTTTCTGGCCTACCGGTTTTTTATGACCTCAGCCACACTTATGCAGGCTGTTATCGTGGGTTGGCAATTGTACGATATAACTAAGAATCCGCTTTCGCTTGGAATGATCGGCCTCACCGAAGTAATTCCGCAAGTGAGCATTGCTTTGTTTGCAGGTCATTTTGTGGATATCTGGGATCGAAAAAAGATCATGTCCCGAACAAGTCTGATCTTGCTGATTGGCTCCGGAATCTTATTGTTTTCGAGTATCAATCCGGATGGAATACATTTTTTGAGTAGAACCACACCGATTTTCATTACCATATTTTTAGTCGGACTGACGCGAGGAATTTTGATGCCTGCTCATACCGCTTTAATGGGCCAGTTGGTTCCGCGCGAACTGCTTACAGGTGCAGCAACCTGGGGAAGCACAGCCTGGCAGATTGCAGCCGTTACCGGTCCGGCGCTGGGTGGTTTGATGTATGGCTTTTTCGGGATTGTTCCGGCCTATGTGCTGGTATTCTCGTTTTTCCTGATCTGCGTCGTTGTTCTGGCTTTCATTAAAAGTCCCGGAAAAGTAGTTCAGGATGAAAAGCGCGACGATCGCATTTTTGCCAGTATTGGCGAAGGAATTCGATATGTTTTCAAAAATCAGGTGTTGCTGGGTGCATTTTCACTCGATATGTTTGCCGTTTTATTTGGTGGGGCGATAGCTATGTTGCCTGTTTTTGCTTCGGACATTCTGAAAGTTGGTCCTGAAGGGTTGGGACTGCTGCGCGCCTGCCCGGCTATTGGAGCCATTCTGATGTCGGTATATTTGACCTTTTACCCACCAATTAAGCATTCAGGACGGCTGATGCTTTATAGTGTTGCCGGGTTCGGACTTTGCATGATCGTATTTGCCATTTCGAAGAATTTCTACCTCTCTGCGGCCTGTCTGTTTTTAAGCGGATCGTTCGATTTTGTGAGTGTTGTAGTCAGGGGCAGTATCCTGCAATTGTTTACTTCCAACGAAATGAAGGGTCGTGTTTCATCGGTCAATAGTATTTTCATCGGTTCGTCGAACGAATTGGGCGCATTCGAGTCGGGTGCCGCTGCCAGTGCCATGGGCTTGGTTCCATCGGTAATTTTTGGCGGAGTAATGACTTTGATTGTGGTTGGCGTTGCCACCGGATTATCACCCAAACTCCGGAATTTATCACTAAGTGAAGTAAGAGAAAATCAATAGAAAAGAGTCAATAGTCATTAGAAATGAGAAAAAAGGAAAAAGGAAATCTGAATACGATTTTTCCTCTTTCCCTTTTTCCTCTTTTCTACACTTTTACGGTCTTCCATCTTCCTTTCCTGAAAAGATACCAGGCGGTAAGCGTTAGCGCTGTTTCGGCGGCTACGATGGCAATGGAAATTCCATAAATTTTCAGATCCAGAACAATGGCAAGAAAATAAGCCAGCGGTATTTCAAATAACCAGAAACAGAAGAAGTTGATTCGGGTTGGTGTAACCGTGTCGCCACTGCCGTTAAAAGCTTGAGTCATGACCATTCCCATAGCATACGAAACAAATCCGAGACTGATAATCCGCAAACTGACCGCTCCATTGCTTATTACATCCGGATCGCTGATGAACAGGCGAATAAAAGCTTCAGGAAAAATGATCAAAACAATGCCGACTAAACCAAGTAAAATCATATTGGCATAAGCGGTGATCCAAACGGTTCGCTCTGCCCGTTCAGGTTGTTTGGCGCCAAGGTTTTGGCCTACCAAAGTTGAGGCGGCATTACTCAGCCCCCACGATGGTAATAAAACAAAAACCACGATCCGGATAGAAATTGTGTATCCAGCCATCACTTCCGAACCCAGCACGGCAATAATCCGGTAAAGGGCTATCCAACTCGAAGTTGCGATGATATACTGCAAGATTCCGCCAGCCGAAAGTTTGAACAATTGAACCATCATTTTTAGCTTGATCCGGACATGAGCCAGTTCGAGCCTTATTCGTTTATGACCTTTAAATAGCAGGTAAAACTGATAGCAAACTGCAATTCCACGCCCTGTGGTTGTTGCAACGGCTGCACCTTTTAATCCCAATTCAGGAAACGGACCAATTCCAAAGATCAGCAACGGATCGAGAATAATATTGATCAGGTTGGCCAGAATCAAAACCCGCATGGAAATTGCCGCATCGCCCGAACTTCGGAAGACTGCGTTGATAATAAACAGAAGCATAATGACTGCATTTCCTCCAAACATGATGGCCGGAAACAGATAACCGGCTTCGGCCATTTCTTCGGAAGCGCCCATCAGTAAAAGGAAATCTTTGGCATAAATTACTCCCGGGATGGCAATCAGGATAGAGACAGCCAAGCCCGAAATGATGGCCTGAAAAGCAACAGCTCCGGCTTTTCCAGCTCTTTTTTCACCAATGCGCCGGGCAACCATCGCTGTAGTTGCTGTACTCAGACCCATGCCAATGGCATAAACAATGGTCATGCACGATTCAGTAATACCGACAGTTGCCACCGCATCTGCGCCTAATCTAGAGACAAAGAAGATATCGACAACTGCAAAAATGGATTCCATAATCATTTCCAGAACCATTGGGATGGAAAGGATAAGAAGTGCTTTGCCAATGCTGTCGCTCGTGAAATCGCGGTCACTTCCGGCAATGGCTTCTTTTATGTTGGACCAAAGCGCTTTGAGTTGTATCGATTGAATTGATTTAAAAATGGATATAGTGTTTTTATCAGTCATGATAAAAATGATTTTAAGAATAAAATAAAATGATTGGATAATAAGCAAATGAACCCGCTTTCTGACTTGCAGAAATTACCAGATTGCGGGATAACAGACCGCCGGAATAGAAGTAATTTTCATGATTCGGTCTTTTAGTGAGCTGCAAATATAAGTAATTTTGAAGTTTATATTTGAACCTGTTAACGATAAAAATGTTTCAGTGGTAAAAATATTGGGATGAAAATCATACAAATCTTTGTAATTATTGGAATTGCTGTTTTTTTTATCTCTTGCGGAGGGTCGGAGAATGGATTAAAAGTAGTCAATTCGGATTCTTTTCCGGATAAGAATATTACCTTGGATAGCTTGGTTACTCAACGGCTATTGGCTGATTCGGTTGTAAATGCTGCGGAGCAGAATGCGCTATCTGTCAAGCTTGACGAGATTATTCTGGCTGCCGAAAAACTCCGAAAAACTCAATCAGACAGTCTTTGGAATGTAGTGTCAGCGGGCTGGTACGACTTTGGTAAAAATGGATTGTCTGCATTATCAGCTGATTCCTTGTCAAATTCGAAAGCAACAGCAATAGCTAGCAAATGGGCCGATCTCAATATTGCATTGCTGAAGTTATCGGGAGAAGTTCAGTTTGGCGATGCTGTTGAGGATTTACTATATAAATTTCCAAGACTGGTTCTAACTGAAAAACAGTTGAAATCGATTATCTACACGCATATTGACGATCAGATTTTTATCAATGTCTTTGGTTCGTCAAGCTTTAATTATCAGCATACTACCGGTGGAAACGTCAAACTGATTCAGCATACTGATTATCCGTTGGACAACGAGATGATTTTAACCTGCGAAGTCGCCGATGTTCGATATATGGATGTTTTCATCCGGATCCCTTCCTGGGCTGTAAATCCAACAGTTACACATGGCAATGTGAAATATGTTGCTCACCCCGGCGAATACTGCGAAATTTATCGAAAGTGGAAAAATGGTGATGAAATTCAGGTGAGGCTGAAAAATTAGGTAATTGATCATGACTTGTCCGTCAGCTGAAGCAAACGGCAAAGGATATTGTCACTCTAGTCGAAAATTGAGCTATCCTTTGCCGTTCACTTTAGTGAACGGACATGTACAATTTTTACTATTCCTTCGAATGCAAATAAATATGGTTTCCTTCGGTATCTTCAAACGAAGCAAAGTACCCGATTTCGTCGGTGATCTTTGTTTTGTGCGTCAGAACATCTCCTCCGGCGCCTTCAACGCGGTTTAGTACGGTGAGCAGATTTGTACCGCCATTCAGGTAAACCTTTGCACCAAGAGAGCTTGGTACATAGCCGTTTCCCTGAACGATGGCGCCGCCAACACCCTGAGATTCTCTATCCATGGGTAAAAAGCCCATTCTGCAGCCACCCATTGTTTCCTCATACATCTCAAAATCGTAAATGCGCGAGTAGAATTCTTTGGCCCTGTCGAAATTGAGTACCGGAATTTCAACCCAACTGATTGAATTTGTCATCTTTTCCATGATCTGTGTTTTAAAAGTTTAAGGCTAATAACAAGTACTACGTATTCACTGTTTAATTTGTGATATAGGCTCATTATTTTTTTCTGAAAAAGATTTTGTCAGTCACATTCATTTATCTTTGCGTGCATTCAAAAAATAAGTTATGAGCGAGCGTCCGTTAATATTAATTAGCAACGATGATGGTGTTTCAGCCAAAGGATTAAAGGAATTGACCGAAGTGATGCGCCTTTTTGGCGACGTGGTGGTAGTTGCTCCTGATGGTCACCGGTCGGGCATGTCGAATGCCATTACGGTCGATCATCCAATCCGATTGACCAAAACGATCGACGAAGACGGATTTCAGGTTTATAAATGCTCCGGAACGCCCGTTGATTGTGTGAAGCTGGCTTTCAATCAGTTGCTCGATCGTTACCCTGATTTTGTGGTGTCAGGAATCAACCACGGTTCAAACTCGTCGATTAGCGTTGTCTATTCAGGAACAATGGGCGCCGCGCTCGAAGGTTGTATTCATGGCATTCCTTCCATCGGTTTTTCGCTGAACGATTATGAACATGAAGCCGATTTTTCGCGGGCAAAAATATATGTGGCGCGCGTTTTCCAGCAAGTTGCCGAAAATGGGTTGCCGCCTTTTGTTTGCCTGAATGTGAATATACCCAAGGGCGACATTAAAGGAGTTAAGGTTTGCCGCCAAACTTCCGGGAAATGGGTGGAAGAGTTCGACAAACGAACCGATCCGCACAAACGGGAATATTACTGGATGGCAGGTTTTTTTCAGAATTTTGAGGAAGAGGCTGAAGGAACCGATATTACTGCCCTTGAAAACGGATATGTGTCGGTCGTTCCCGTGAATGCCGATATGACTTGTTATCAGACTTTTGAAAGCATGAAAAGCTGGAGGTTTTAAGATGTCGCCACGCAAACGAAACCAATACGATCGTCTACTGATTGGTTGGTTGCTCGGAATAATTTCTCCGTTAATTATATTTCTGATTGTTTACGAACTGAAATACAGGGATATGGAATTTATGGTTTATCTCCGGAATGTCTGGCAGATGAAAATATTCCTGAAGATTTTGAGTCTTTGTGTGTTTCCGAACCTGGGATTTTTCTTCCTGTTTTACCGTTTGAAATACGATATGGCTGCCCGTGGCGTTATTATGGCGACTTTTATGTACGCGTTTTTTGTGATGGTCGGCAAATTTATTTGAAAATAATGTTGCGAGTTGCGGGAAAACCCAACTCGTAACCTGTAACCAGTAATCCGTAACTCAATGAAATATTACGTTTTAGCCGGTGAAGCTTCGGGCGATTTGCATGCTTCCAACCTGATCAAAGAAATCAACCTGATTGATCCGGAAGCTCAGTTTCGCGGTTTTGGCGGCGATTTGATGGAAAAGGCCGGAATGACCGTGCTGAAGCATTACCGCGATCTGGCTTTTATGGGAATTGTGCCGGTGATAATGAATATCCGCACCATTCAGAAGAATTTCAGGTTTTGTGAGCAGGATATACTGGCTTTTAAACCCGATGTTCTGATTTTGGTCGACTACCCTGGTTTCAATCTCCGGATGGCTAAATTTGCCAAGGCCCACGGAATACGCACCTTTTATTACATTTCACCTAAAGTATGGGCATGGAAAGAAAAGCGTGTTCACCGGATTATCGCCTATGTCGACGAAATGTTTACCATTCTGCCTTTCGAAACGGAGTTCTTTGCGAAATACAATTACCCAGTCAATTATGTCGGCAACCCATTGCTTGATGCTATTTTGGAGAAGAAGACAACTCCGGATTTTCCTCGTTTTATTGCTGAAAATAAGCTGATCGAAAAACCAATTTTGGCCGTTTTGCCAGGCAGCCGGAAAGGCGAGATCAGCGTTTTGCTGCCAACTATGCTGGAGGCAGCAGCTCAATTTCCCGAATATCAGTGCGTGATTGCTGGTGCGCCAAATATGGGTGTTGAATTCTACCAACCATTTATGAAGGAAAGTTCTGTCCCGGTAATTTGGGGAAAGACCTACGATATACTAATTCATAGTCGTGCCGCAATTGTTTCGTCGGGAACTGCGACGCTCGAAACCGCAATATTGAATGTACCGCAGGTGGTGGTTTATCGGTTGACCCCGAGTTGGTTGTTTAACTTCCTGAAATACTTTTTCCTGAGAACTAAATTTGTTTCGCTTGTGAATATCATATTGGGTCGCGAAGCTGTTACTGAACTGATTCAATGGAATTTTACGCTGAAAAATGTAGTTTCAGAACTGAATAAAATTCTTCACAATCCTGAGAATGAAAAGCGAATGCTGGCCGATTACCGCGATATGATGATCAAACTTGGTGAGTCGGGTGCATCAAAACGGGCCGCTGTGTTGATGGTGAATAAATTAAAGGCTTTTTAAAACGATAATACGGATTCTATGGATGTTGAAATAAGGAAAGTGATAGAAAATGACTTTGAAAAGGTCTATCCTCTGTTTGAGCAGCTTTGGCCGAATAAGGAATTAGATAAAGCTGCCCTCCGGATTGCTTTTGACAGAGGTGTAAATTCCGATACTGATGTGTTATTTTGTTTAGTTTATTCTGGCGAAGTGATCGGATTTTGCGCTTATGCCATCGTGAATAATCTATGGCAGGCCGGATATATTTCATACATGTATGCGATGGTAGTTGATGAAAAGTACAGAGGAAAAGGATTTGGCACGAAGCTTATCAATGAAGCAATTCAGGATTCTAGAAATAAAGGGCTTAAACGTTTGGAGTTAGATTCCGGCTTTTATCGCGAAAAGGCGCATGAATTTTATATGAAACTTGGGTTTGAGAAACGTGCATTTTTATTTTCCTATCCACTGCAACAATTAAAAGATTGAGCTTTTACCAAATCGTATTTTCTGTATTTTGCACAAAATTTAGAGATTAATGAATTGATTATCAATATATGTTTAGCTTATTAAAAAAAGAAATTACCAGTTTTTTTGGATCGCTCACCGGCTATGTGGTTGTGTTTGTATTCCTGCTGGCTACCAGCTTATTTTTATGGGTTTTCCCCGGAAACTACAATGTTTTGGAGGGTGGATATGCTTCGCTCGACGGTTTGTTCTCGCTGGCTCCCTGGGTCTATCTTTTCCTTGTTCCGGCGGTTACCATGCGCCTGTTTGCCGAAGAAAAACGTTTGGGAACGATGGAAGTCTTGCTTACCCGTCCACTTTCGGTGATGCAAATTGTTCTGGCCAAGTTTCTGGCCGGACTGTTGCTGGTTTCCATTTCGCTGCTGCCCACCCTGATTTATTTCTATTCGGTTTATGCATTGGGTAATCCGGTGGGTTGTATCGATACCGGTGGAACCTGGGGTGCATATTTTGGTTTGTTTTTTCTGGCGGCCATTTATGTGGCTATCGGTTTGCTGGCTTCGGCGCTGACTGATAACCAGATCTTTGCTTTTATATTGGCGCTCTTCCTGTCGTTTGTGGCTTATTTGGGATTCGACTTTGTTGGTGCCATGCAGCTCCCTTCGGCTATGCAACAAACCATTATCGGTTTCGGTATTAATGAACACTATAATTCGATAAGCAGGGGAGTGGTTGACTCTCGCGACCTGAGTTATTTTCTCATTTCTATTTTCTTTTTCCTTTTCCTGACCAGCCGAATCATTCATTTTCATAAGGTCAATCTCCGGAAAGAAATCAAATCGGTGGCTTTGGTTTTGATCGGCATTTTGTTCCTGAGTATTCTTTCAGGACAATTGTTTTTTCGGTTGGATTTAACCGCCGAAAGGCGATATTCAATTACCGATGTTTCCAAAAGACTGGTCAGAAACCTTGAAAAGCCTGTAAATATTACCCTTTATCTGGATGGCGAACTACCGGCTGGTTTCCGGAGACTGAAAAAATCGATTCAGGAAAAAATTGCCGATTACAATGCGTACTCATCGAAACTGATTAACCTTATCGTGGTTGATCCATACGAGATTTCGGACGTTAAGCGCCGAGAGCAACTTTTTGCAGAGCTTGCCGGTAAAGGACTTCAACCCACTGATATTCGACAAAATACCGATCAGGGAACGATAACCCGTCGTATTTTCCCAGGTGCATTGATTGAATATGGAAATAAGCTGATAAGCGTCAATTTGCTGAAGAACAATCAGAATGCACATGCAGAAGTTAACCTGAATAATTCGGTTGAAAGTCTGGAATATGAGTTTTCGGCAGCTTTCTCCGAATTGATGAGTCCCGAAAAACAGTCGGTGGCTTTTTTGACCGGACAGGGTGAACTAAGCGACAATGAAGTACACGACATGGCTACAAGCCTAACCGAAAAATACAATGTCTTTAACGTAACTGGCGCTGAACTTGCCTCAAACGGATCGCGAATTAAAACTCTGATTGTTGCCAATCCATCCCAGAAATTTGCCGAGAACGATAAGTTTCAAATCGATCAGTATGCCATGAATGGCGGACGAATTCTTTGGTTGATCGATCCGGTTTCGGTGAGTCTGGATAGTTTGAGTACCGGGTACATGACCTTAGCTTTTCCGCACAATCTGAATTTGGATGATCAGTTGTTTCGCTATGGCGTTCGCCTGAATTCAAATCTGGTGCAGGATGTGGAGTGTTTGTTGATTCCTGTAACTACCGGTTCTTCGTCGAAATTTACTCCGGCACCCTGGTATTATTCACCTTTGCTGATTCCTTCCGAAAATCATGTGATCAGCAAAAGTTTAAACCGAGTAAAAGGTGAGTTTGTCAGCTCGATCGACACTGTAGGAAAAGGAGATCAGGTTCGAAAAACGGTTATTCTTGCCACTTCTCCCTATTCGTTGGTTTCCGAAACTCCGGTTGAAGTTAGCATCGCCAGTGCGAACAACCCCATTGACCGAAAACTGTTCAGGCAACCATCGCAAGCTGTTGGTGTTTTGTTGGAAGGTACTTTCACTTCAGTATTTAAAAACCGGATGGTCGATTCGTTTGGTGTAAAATCTTCCGGAGTAAAAACCGAAAGCCTGCCAACCAAAATGATTGTTTTTGCCGATGGAAATCTGATCGCCAATCAGTACAGGATTCAAGGAGGAGTTCCGGAGTATATGCCATTGGGTTACGACCGGTTTTCGAAGCAAACTTTCGGAAATAAAGCGTTGCTGCTCAATGCTGTGAATTATTTGTGCGACGATGAGGGCCTGATGGAACTACGTTCGCGGGTGTTTAAAATCAGATTGCTTGATAAAGTCAGGATTAAAGAAGGGAAGTTGATGTGGCAATTGTTAAATGTTTTGTTCCCTATTCTGCTTATTTCTGCATTTGGGTCTGTGTATGTGTATGTTCGCCGCCGCAAATACAAATGTTGATTTCATTTGGATAAAATATTTACCGATCAATAGGTTAAAAATGGCAAAGTTTGTATATTCGTGAGCTTCCCGTAAATTGTATAGGAAAGTGATTTCAAGGCGAATAAATTATAAAAGGAATATAAAACTCTAAAAAATATATCAATGAAATTTGTTGTTTCAAGTACCGAATTACTGAGTCATCTTTCTGCCATCAGCAAAGTGATTAATTCAAAAAATACACTTCCAATTCTCGACAATTATTTGTTTTTGCTGGAAGATAATCGTTTAACAGTTACCGCTTCCGATCTCGAATCGACTTTAATTACCAGCCTGGAACTGGAAAATACCAGCGGAACCGGAACTATTGCAGTTCCTGCAAAAAGGATGAACGACACTTTGAAAGAGTTTCCAGAGCAACCATTGACTTTTCAGATCGATCCTGAAACTTTCCAGATTGATATTTTTTCGCAAAACGGTAAATTTAGTATTGTAGGTCAGAATGGAGATGATTTTCCACAACAGCCACTTCTGAATGAGAATGTTGCTTCAACTATTAATGTGAATCACAGCGTACTGCTCAGCGGTATTAACAAAACACTTTTTGCAACTGCCGACGACGAACTTCGCCCGGTAATGAATGGTATTTTTATTGAATTGACTACTGAAGATATGAAGTTCGTGGCATCGGATGCTCACAAACTGGTGCGCTACAAAAGGTTTGATGCCAAAGCCGAAAAACATGCTTCATTTATTCTTCCTAAAAAGCCGGCTGCTTTGCTGAAAAGTTTGCTTCCGAAAGAAGATTTTGATGTGAAACTGGAGTTCGACGAAAAAAACGCATTCTTCACATTGAGCAATTATAAACTGATTTGCCGGTTGGTTGAAGGTAATTACCCAAGTTACAACTCGGTTATTCCACAGAACAATCCAAATAAACTGATTATCGATCGCGTTGAGTTTTACAATACCGTTCGTCGTGTATCGGTATTCTCGAATCAGGCGAGCAATTTGGTTCGTTTGAAATTAACTGAAAATCAGTTGGTTGTTTCAGCTCAGGATGTTGATTTCGCTATTTCAGCGGTTGAACGTTTAAGCTGCCAGTACGAAGGTGAAGACATGGAAATCGGCTTCAAATCAACTTTCCTTCAGGAAATTTTATCGAACCTTTCGGCTACTGAGGTTAAAGTTGAACTTTCGGACCCAACTCGTGCCGGATTGTTGTTACCTGCTGAAAATGAGAACGAAGAAGAAAATGTATTGATGCTTTTAATGCCAATGATGATAAACGCCTGATCTGAATCGGGCTCGCAGGAGAAACCTAATAGTGAAGGCTGTTAGGTTTTTTCTTTTCTGAACAAATACAATAACTTAAATATATTGTCGTGAATTTGAACCTAAAAAATCCGTTGATTTTTCTTGATCTGGAAACAACAGGAATGAATATTGTGACCGATCGAATTGTTGAAATTGCCCTGATTAAGGTTTATCCAGATGGCAGAGAGGAAGAAAAACAATACCGGATTAATCCTGAAATGCCAATTCCGGAGGTGGTAACCAAAATTCATGGTATATCAGACGAAGATGTAAAGGACAAACCGACTTTTAAGGAAGTAGCCAAAACCATCGCCCAGTTTATGGAAGGTTGCGACTTTGCAGGTTTCAACTCTAACCGGTTTGATATTCCTTTACTCGCAGAAGAATTTTTGCGTGCCGATGTCGATCTGGATTTGAAAAAGCGCAAATTTATTGATGTTCAGGCTATTTTCCACAAAATGGAGAAACGTACACTTGCGGCGGCCTATAAGTTTTATTGCCAGAAACCTCTGGAAGATGCTCACAGTGCCATGGCCGATACCAAAGCAACTTACGAAGTACTGAAAGCCCAGCTTGATGTGTATAAAGACGAAGAATATGAGGATGCACATGGAAAAACTTCGAAACCAATTGTGAATGACATTGATGCGTTAAGCTCATTTTCGGCATACGATACCAACGTCGATTTTGTTGGCCGAATTGTGTACGACGAAAATGGCGTTGAAATCATCAATTTCGGGAAGAACAAGGGCATTCCGGTTGAAAAGGTTTTACGTGAACAGCCGGGCTATTACGGTTGGATTTTGAATAGTGAATTCCCGCTGTACACCAAAAAGGTGTTGACTGCGATAAAATTACGAATGAAATAATTAATGTAAAGACGTTGCATGCAACGTCTTTACCCAAAATATGATTCCATGAAAATAATCTGTGTTGGCCGAAACTATGTGGCACATGCCAAAGAACTGAATAACGAGGTTCCTGCTGAACCGGTTTTATTTATGAAACCCGATTCGGCCTTGCTCCGGAACAACGATCCGTTTTATATTCCGGATTGGTCGAACGATGTGCATCACGAAGTCGAACTGATTGTGAAGATTCACAAGTTGGGTAAAAATATCGAAAAGAAGTTTGCTCATCGGTATTACAAGGAAATTGGAATTGGCATTGATTTTACGGCTCGAGATATTCAGAATGCCTTGAAAGATAAAGGATTGCCTTGGGAGAAGTCTAAAGCATTCGATCATTCGGCAGTGATTTGCCCTGAATTTGTACCAGTTGAATCATTCTCGGACCGGAATGCGATTCAGTTTCGGTTGGATATCAATGGGAAAACAGTTCAGGAAGGAAATTCGGCTTTAATGATTTTCCCGATTGACGATATTATTGCGCATGTTTCGAAATACTTTACCCTGAAAATCGGTGATTTGATTTATACCGGAACTCCTGCCGGAGTTGGGCAGGTAAAAGTTGGCGATCGTTTGGAAGGGTATCTGGAAGGAACGAAAATGTTCGACTTTCAGGTAAAATAACCGCCTGAAACTAATTTAGACGATCATGTGAATTCAGCGTTTTCGTGATCATCTAAAAAAGTACAATATTTGCCTTTAAATCACTGTATCCGGGGTAATATGAGCTACGCTTTGTAACAAATTTTAATAACTTTATTGCGTCTGTGTGAATAACATGATTGATGGCTTACAATAAAGGATGTACACTATGACTCTGAATAATGGTTCGGCTCCCGCCAACATATCTTCTGTAGAACTCAATAAGTTAATCCAGAAAAGAACAATTGTCGGATTACTTCATAAAGATGGTTATGCTTCGGCTCCGGAGTTAAGTAAAAAGCTCAAAATAAGCCTGCCAAACTGCCTGAGTATTCTGAACGATCTGATTGATTCAGGATATGTTAAAAACACTGGGGTAGGAGAGTCAAGCGGTGGCCGGAAACCCGCGCTTTATGGATTATCCGAAAACGAGTGCTATGTGATTGCCTGTGATGTTGCCCGTTTTTCTGCCAGCATAGCAATTTTAAACTGTGCTAATAAATTTGTAACTCCAATTATTCAGATTGAAACGCATATTGATGATATTCAGTTTGTTGAAAAATTAATTGACGCAGCAGAAAAGTTAATTAGTGAACACCAGATTCCGGAAGCCAAGATTATGGGTTTTGGGGTTGATATGCCCGGATTAATAGATTCAAAGTGTGGGGTAAATTATACCATTAAAAAAGAAAAATATCAAAATGTAGGTTTTCTGTTGGCTCAACGGTTCAAAAAACTGGTGTATATCGACAATGATGCAAGGATGCATGCTTATGGTGAATATTGTTTTGGAACCGCAAAGGGTTATGAAAATGCCATTATTATCCATTGGAGTTGGGGGCTCGGACTTGGGATTTTTGTAAACGGAAAGCTCTATAGCGGGAATAATGGTTTTGCCGGCGAATTTTCGCATATTCCGATTGTGGAAAATGGCGATCTGTGTATCTGCGGTAAAAGAGGTTGTTTGGAGACGATTGCTTCGTCAAATACGATTATAAAGCGTGTAAAACAAGGTATAAGCGAAGGTGAGATATCTTCAATAATAAACAGGTTTCACGATAACCCCGAAAGTGTTACTCCGGAAGAGGTAATTACTGCCGCCCGTTTAGGCGATGAATTCTGTATTTCAATACTGAATGAAATCGGCATTGGAATGGGAAAAGGACTATCGTACATTATCCAGTTATTGAATCCTGAGGTTATTGTCTTAAGTGGCCCAATTTCGAAGGCCAATCAATATGTTTTGTCACCCATACAACAATCATTAAACCGCTTGTGTCTCGAAAAAATATCAGGGAATACCAATATTTTAATTTCAGACCAAGGCGATTTTTCAGCATTGCTTGGCACCTCAGAGATGGTTCTTCGGCGGGTTTTTGCCAAATTAAATTTTAAATAGAACCACTCCAGCTAAAGCCATTCAAACAGGTATATATAAACGAGACGGTATCAATTCTTCAGGAATACCTAAGTGTTTTATCTCCATTTTTTAGTATTTTATTTTTAATTGCCTGAATATCTTTTGGTTATTATGCTATTCATTACGCTGTATGTCTTAGAGAGCTCATCTTTTATTCATCAATCTATTTTTCCTAACTCACGGTCATTATTTACTGCAACACTTGCAAATTGAATCATTTTTGAATTTAATATTCAAGTTAAGTGGTTGTTAATTAGATTTTTGATTGGTCATACAAACGTCATTTATTTTCTTATTTGCCGCTAATTGTTAAAATGTGTTATAAAGTATTTGTAAATTATAAAAACAATCAATTACTTTATAAAATAATTTAATAACATTGCATCGGATATTTATATAAATTATTTTGTTCGAATAGTGTTTGTCATGGTTCAATCTAATGAAATTTTAGCTCCCTGTTTTTCGGCTACTGATTTGAATAAGATCAGGCAGAAGAAGAAAATTCTGAATTGCCTTCATTTAACCGGAAATATCTCGGCTCCTCAATTGAGCAAATGGCTTCGGATAAGCTTGCCGACTTGTATCGCATTGCTGAACGATCTTATTTCGTCGGGGTATGTAAAGAATATAGGGATGGGCGAATCGAGCGGAGGGAGAAAACCGATGCTATATGGTTTGCCTGATAATCGGTTTTATGTGATTGCCTGTGACTTTGGCCGGTTCTCGGCAAATATGGCTATTCTCGACTGTTTTAACCGTTTTGTTACTCCAATAATTGAGATTGATACGCACATAGATGATTGCCTTTTGACAGAGAAACTCTATGATGCTGCGCAAAAGCTGATGTCTGATCACGAGATTTCCAACGAAAAAATATATGGAATTGGTGTTGATATGCCGGGACTGATTGATTCAACCGCAGGACTCAATTATACAATTCAGGAAAAAGACAGGCAAAATATAAGACAAGATCTTCATCAGAAATTTGGGAAACTCGTTTACGTTGATAATGACGCCCGCATGCACGCTTATGGCGAATACCGTTTTGGTGCGGCAAAAGGATACAATGATGCCATTGTGATTCATTGGGGCTGGGGGCTTGGGCTCGGAATATTCGTTAATGGCAATCTTTTTAGTGGAAATAATGGATTTGCAGGCGAATTCTCGCACATCCCAATTGTTGAAAACGGTGAATTATGTATTTGTGGAAAACGCGGATGCCTGGAGACCATTGCATCTTCAAATACGATAATGAAACGGGTTCAGAAAGGATTTGCCGACAACGAAATCTCATCGTTAATCAATCAATTTGAAAATAATCAGGAGAAAGTTACTCCTGAAGATGTAATTAACGCAGCCCGTCAGGGTGACGAATTTTGTATTTCGATTCTGAATGAAGTTGGCAAAGCCATGGGGAAGGGACTTGCTTATATCATCCAGTTGCTGAATCCTGAGGTGATTGTTTTAAGCGGGCCTTTGTCAAAAGCCAGGCAATATGTCTTGTTCCCCATTCAGCAGTCGCTTAACCGACTTTGCCTCGAGAAAATATCGGGCAATACATCCATTATTATTTCTGAAATGGGCGATCAGTCGGCTTTACTTGGAACTTCCGAAATGGTTTTTCAAAAGGTATTTACTGAAATTGAATTTGATAATTAACTACAAAATAGAATGATGTGTGAATATTACTTATTACTTAATTTAAATTAAAACTTATGCGAAAGGTTTTATTATTGACTGTAATGTGTTTTGCTCTTATGGGGAGTGCAATGGCACAGCTATCGGTTTCGGGGACCGTTATTTCCGAATCCGATGGACTTGGATTGCCAGGAGTCACAGTGTTAGAAAAGGGAACGACCAAGGGTACCCTTACCGATTCAGAAGGTAAATATACCATGAAGGTATCTTCGGAAAAAAGTGTACTTGTATTTTCGTTTATTGGGTTGACAACCGTTGAAGAACCCGTAAACAACCGTTCTACGATTAATGTAAAAATGAAATCGGATGACATTGGTCTTGACGAAGTTGTTGTAACTGCGTTGGGTATCAAGCGTGATGCGAAAAAACTTGGTTACGGCGTAACCGAAGTAAAAGGTGACGAATTGGCAATGGCCAATACCACCAACCCAATCCAGGCCCTTCAGGGTAAATCTACCGGGTTGAGTATTGGTGCTTCTGACGGTGGATTGTTTGGTAACTCTAAAATTCAGATCCGTGGAGTATCGGTACTGAATTCAAACAGCAACCAGCCTATTTTTGTGGTTGATGGTGTTATTCTTGAAAACGGAATTTCAAATGCCAGCGCCGATTGGGATGGTAATGCCAATGACTTTGGTAACCAATTGAAGAACCTTAACCCTGATGATTTTGAATCAGTTTCGGTTTTGAAAGGAGCAGCCTCAACTGCCCTTTATGGTTCGCGCGGTATGAACGGCGCTATTGTGATCAAAACCAAAGATGGAGTTGGAACAAAAGGTATTGGTGTAAATATTACACAAAGTTTAGGTATCGAAGATGTGTATGCACAGCCTGACATTCAGTATGAATATGGATTTGGTGCATTGGCCGGATATGTTGATTATGGCGACAAAGACGCAAACGGAAGATATTACCAGTTTGCTCCTCAGACACAGTTTTATAAAAATGATGCTGGGGTACCAACTTTGATTAATCATCCCTGGACCTATGGATTTGGACCAAAATTCGACGGCCGGGATATTGAAGATTATGATGGTACAATGACCAAGTATCTTCCGGTAAAAAACAACATGCGCGATGCCTATGATACAGGTATCAATACCAATACTGCAATCTCTTTGAGTGGTGGTAATGATAAAGGTTCATTCTTCCTTTCCGATTCGTACAACATGCGTAAGGGAACTTCTCCTTCGAACGAATTTAACCGAAATGCTGTAATGCTTTCAGGATCATATAAGTTAGCGGCATGGTTAAGGGCTGAAGCTTCTATCTCTCACACGATCTCAAAACCAAAGAACCCGAATAACGATATTTCGGAGTTTTTCCTCGATGGTAGCGTTCCAAGTATGTACGATACAAAAAAATGGAACAGACAAGAAATCTTCCAAGCCTCTCATGGTGGTGTGCCATCAAGTGATTATGGCGATAAATACGCCTATGTTCCGATGAACAGCCAGTGGTTTAACTACAAGTTTAATGTAAATTCAAGAGAAGAGCAGGTTACCCGTCCAATTGTTCGGTTAACAGCCGATTTCGCACCATGGATTTCGGTAACTGCCGAAGGTAATATGAATTATTATACCGTTGCGTCATCGATTAAAGAACTTGGTACAGGTTATGCCAATGAGGGTGGCAAATACGAGTTAGGTCACAGCATCGACGTTAGCCGTACAGCAAAATTAACTGCCAATCTGAAAAAAGATTTTGGTGATTTTACTACAAGCCTGATTGTTGGTGGCGAACTTTGGGATCAGCGCAAGGAAAATACCCGTGTTTGGACTGATGGTGGATTGATCGTTCCCGGAAAATATTTCCTGAAGAACTCTAAAAAGAATTTGGGTTCAGAGGGTAGTGTAAGCGGAACCAAGCAGATTAACTCGGTTTACGGGTTATTTAATGCAGGCTGGAAAAATCAATTGTTCATCGATATTACTGGCCGTAACGACTGGTCGTCGGCTTTGGTTTACAGCGATGGAACAGGTAATTTCTCTTATTTCTATCCATCTGTAAGTACATCGTGGATCGCAAACGAAACCTTTAAAATGCCTTCGTGGGTAACTTTGGCAAAAACCAGGTTGTCATGGGCACAGGTTGGTAACGATACAAATCCTTATTTTATCAATAATGGTTATTCTTCAGGAGACCCTGATAATAATAATCTTCCGGATGAAATGGGTGATGGAAAATTTGTTTACTACAACTCAAAATCAACAACATTGGTTGACCCAAGCATTAAACCTGAACGCAAAAATTCGTTTGAGGCTGGTTTGGATTTGAGATTCTTAAATAATCGTGCCGGTATTGATTTGACTGTGTATAACGAAACTGTAAACAACCAGATTGGTGATATTCCAGTTCAGTCAGAATCAGGATATGGCAAAATGATTACAAATATTGGTTCAATCACCAATAAGGGTCTTGAACTTTCAGTACGTGTTGTTCCGGTTAAAACTCGCAGCTTTGAGTGGGAAACAACTTTCAATTACTGGAACAATACCACAATGATCTCAAACCTCCGCAAAGAAGTTGGTGAATACAAAACACTTGGTGGTGATATCGCTTACGGAAACTTCCGTGTTGGTTCTGTTGCCTACGAAGATGGTGAGTATGGTGTTTTAATGTCGGATACCAAACCATTGGAATGGAACAATACCAGCGATCCAAACGATCCTCGCAACGGAATGAAAGTTCTTACATGGAACGATACTAGGCGTGGTGCATATTACACAAGAAGCAACAAAGCCGAACGAATTGGTAAAATTCAGCCAGATTTCGAAGGATCTTGGAACAACGATTTCAAGTACAAGAATTTTGCTGTGTCGGTTTTGCTTGATGCACGATTTGGCGGATATATGGCTTCTTATTCGAACAAATATGGTACAGCCTATGGATTCCTTGAAACATCGTTGGCCGGAAGAGATGCAGAATACGGTGGTATCCCTTGGACAACAGGTTACTCCGATTCAAAAGGACAACAATTTGTTGACGGAGTTATTCCTGACGGAGTTTTCGCTGCCGGACAAAAAGTAACTGCTCCTAACGGACAGAGTGTTGATGTTGGTGGCTTAACTTACAAAGAAGCGATGGATAAAGGTTATGTAGAACCTACACATGCAAGCTATTTTACTTATAGAAATAATTCATGGAGTACCGGTGTTGTTAATGATGACTGGTTTAGTGAAGTAAATTATATCGCGCTTCGTAATGTTTCTGTGAGTTACGTTTTGCCAACATCATTGGCTCACAAAATAAAAGCCTCATCATTATCAGTGGCGATAAATGCAAGAAACCTTGGTTATTTGTATAACTCACTGCCTAATCATTTGAACCCTGAAAGTTTCCGTGGTACATCAAGTTCCGATTCGTTCCGCGAACGCTCATTTAGTCCGTATACTGCTTCTTATACCATGACTTTATCAGTTGGTTTTTAATATTTAAAATTATAAACACATGAAAAATACACATATAATAGCATTTGCACTGATCCTACTGATGGGGTGGGGCTGCGATAAAGAGAAATTTGCCGAATTAAATTCCGATCCGTCAACGATCTCATCTCCCGACCTTCGGTTTTCAGTTGCTACGGCAATCGACCAAATGTACTCTGATGATTATCTGGTATGGTTCTATAATAACTTTCAGTACATATACCCTTGGACTCAGGTAACATCGAAAGGTGCAGGTAATAGCTCCGATTTCGTTGATATGGGACCTGCTTCAAGCTTTAATCTTTATTCCAGATTGTTTCCGCAGACACTTGATGTAAGAGCGAGAATTGATAAGATGGCTGAATCCGAAAAAGCTTCTTATCAGGCCATGAAGGCAATTACGTATGCTATGCAAATTTTGCCTGCTATTCACAATACCGATAATTTCGGATCGTTGGTTTATACTGAAGCTGGATTGGCTCCATACACAAACCCTCCGCTGTTTACACCTGTACTCGACAATCAAAAAACATTGTACACTACCTGGTTAAAGGAACTCGATGACGCGATTGCAGTATTGGCAACAGCAAAAAGTCAGGTTGGACTTGGAACTCAGGATGCAATTTATGGTGGCGATTATACCAAATGGGCAAAGTTTTGCAACTTGCTGAAACTTAAGATTGCTGCACGTTTGATCAATCAGGATCGCGCATGGGCTCTTAAAATTGCAGCAGAAGTTGGTTCTTCACCTGTAGGATACATGGATGGCTTAAGCGATGATTTTGTTTACAACAAGGGCATCAAATATTACGGAACCGGAAACGGTATTTCAAGTGGTTACGCAAGCAAAAATCTGGTTGATTTTATGGTTGGAAACCGCGATCCTCGTTTGCGCTTTATTTTCGAAAAGAATGGCTTTAATGCTGAAGTTGTTCAGGCCTTTCTTGATGCCGGAAAAGCACTTCCTCCTTACGTTGCGCAGTATGTGAATGTTGATGCAAACAAGAAGTTTACCGGTTGGAAAAGCCCTGGAGAACCTTGGGTTCGTTATCATGGCGCACCAGTTTCGCCTGATGCCAAACAGGATCCTGCAAACAACATTTATTTCAATCAAACGGAATTGAACAAGCTTTCAGTCGGAAGCGTGCAGAAAACGTATGCATCAACTTCTGTTTATTCAGAAAAGATGGTTCGTACATCTTATGACTATGCCTATCCGACCAAACCTGGTGGACGTGTTATTGAGCTGAAAGACAATGACCCGGGAATGAATGTGCTTTTGGGTAGTTCTGCCGAAACAAACCTTTTCCTTGCTGAATTTAAACTGTTGGGAGCATCACTTCCAAAATCTGCTCAGGAATACTTAAATAAAGGTGTTGAACTATCGGTTAGCCGGATGGATGCTTTAGCGAAAAACAACCAGATGCCATATTACAACAGCGACCCTGTTTACACCAATGTTGACGAAGCTGAAGCTGCGGCCACAAAATTGAGAAGTGGCGAGATTACCGATTTGTTGGCAAAACCGGTTTGTAACCTTGCAACCGATGGTTTGGAGAAAGTATATATTCAGCAGTATATCAACTATATGAATACTCCTGGCGATGTATGGGCAACTGTGCGCCGTTCGGGTATTCCAAAGAAAGGTAGTTCATATCTTGCCTGGGAGAAATTTACATCAAACGGTGTTGAAATGACAATACCTCGCCGCTTTGTAATTAATACTCCTGGTAAAGATGATGTTAACTATGCCAATAAAATGGCTGCAATAACAGAGCAGGGTATTACACCAGCAACGTTGGATGCCATTAAACTCAATACTGAACGATTCTGGTTCGATAAACTGAATCCTCAATACGGAGTTGGTCCAAAATAGAAACGTGATTAGAAATGTATAAATAATGCGAGACCGTCTCACCCCCAAAAGGAGACGGTCTCTTTTTTAGCATGATAACTCAACTTTGAAAATGATAACTTTCAGAAAATTTAAACATTGAAATTATGACTAGATTGCTTATTCTTATAATACTGAGTGCTTTTGTTGTTCAAGGCTTTGCAGCGCCTAAAAAGATGCCCGAAAGTGTCCGGATTTCGTATCAAACCATTGTTAACGGCAAACCCCGGACTGATGGATCATTGATCTCGTTACTTTGTTCATCATCGGCATCACGGTCGTGGGTCGAAAATGACTCGAAGAAACTATTGCCTTCAATTGCGAAAGAAACCAGTTACATCGACTTCACCACGAAGACCACTTTTCAGATCGCACAGTTTTCCGGCGGAAAAGTTATCAATACACCCACGACTTTTTCGAAATATCCGGAATTGACCGAATCCGGCGAAACTGAAGTCATTTTGGGTTACACCTGTAAACACCTCAAAACATCGCTTCGTTCGAACTCCATCGACATTTGGTACACCACCGAACTTGGTGTAAAAGGTACGCCTGCAATGGCCTATGGTGTGCCCGATGGATTGGTACTGAAGGTGATCAGGAACGGAAATTACGAGATTTCGGCTACCGAAATAAAACTCCTGAAGCAGAAAGAAGCAGAACCCATTCTTCCGCAGGAAATGGGCGAAACGATGGATTTGCCCCTTTACCGGCATCGTATTACTGAAAATCTGATTACAACCGTTAATGTTTTCACCAATGAGCAAATCAGTTTCGGAAACGAAATACAAAATCCGGCTGATACCGATTCAGAAAAGACATTCAAATATTCTTCAGGAACAGTTATCCTGAAGAAAGTAAAACTGCCTGTAGTTGCTGATGATACACAGTTATTCGTCGAATTAAATCAGCACTCCAATGGCGATGCTTACGATCGCACAGGTTCTGTTTTCGTAATTCCTGAAGGTAAGGAGCAATCATTTCTCGATGGCTTGCGCAAGGGCGTGAAAACGATACCTGAATATCTGGCGCGGAACGGAAAGTCGTATCAGGGGATTGTTGCAACCGATAACTTTTTGCCATTGGTTGAGATTCTTCGGTTTTTTACACCGTTTGGAGTTGGTTATTTCAACGATAAAGTAACCGTCTATGGCCAGCAGTGGCAGGATTCTACCTTTTACAAACAGGAAGTTTCAGAGTTGTTGCCCGTTTTACAAGGCGAATGCTGGATTGGTGTTTTTATTGGCAATTACGATAAAGGAGGCCATCGGGTAAGTTTGAAACTGAAATATTACCCTGGAAGCATGGATGTTTCGGATAAACCCTCGAAGAAATATTGGACGATGCCACTTTTCAATACGGTAAATGTAATGGAAATGTCGGGCCAGGAATATGGAACCTTGTTCGATCGCGATTCCTTAAAAGTTGATGTGACCATTCCTGAAGGAGTGAAAAATATAAGAATGCGGTACATTACAACTGGTCATGGCGGATGGGAAAATGGCGATGAGTACAATCAAAAAATGAATACGGTTCTTTTGGATGGAAAAGTTCTGTTTCAGTTTACACCGTGGAGAACTGATTGTGCCACCTATCGAAAATATAACCCAGCTTCAGGTAATTTCTGGAATGGAATTACTTCGAGCGATGGCAGCCGTTCGGGTTGGTGCCCTGGTACAGCAACTAATCCGGTCTTTTATCCAATTGAGTCGATTACTCCGGGAAAGCACAAGATATCTGTAACAATTCCGTTAGGAAAGAATGAAGGCGGAAGCTTTAGCGCCTGGAATATTTCGGGCATATTAATCGGAGAGTACGAATAGCAACTGGATTTCAAAAGGGTGGGGACATCCTGAACTTTTCAGAAGAGAAATAAATGTTTACAGAAAACAAGAAATTCGCTTCGTGTGTTAGTTAAGATTCTTTACGTTCCTGTGAATTAAATTTCAGAATAGAAAAAATAAAGCATTATTTTTACGACCGAAAAGCTTAAATAAAAGCTTTTCACGACCTGTTACCAACTAATTGATTAACTATGAGAAACAAGAAAGGACTCTTGACTGCGGTTCTGATTTTGTCAGCATTGTTATTTGTAATCGTTTTATTCCGAATAACCGGGCTTCCATCTTTCCTTTCGCCCGATGGTAATAAAAGCAATGTTACAGTTGTTGATCGTGGATTAGTTTACATCCCGGTTGATGCTTCGGGAGTTGTTGAGCCCGAAAATGAAGTGATCATACTCAGTCCGCTGGCTAGTATTATTGAAAAGATCAATAAAGAACCTGGAAGCCGTGTGCAAAAAGGCGAGGTGATGGTTGAACTGGATGACGAAACTACCCGCCAGGAAATTGAACAAATCAATGATCAGCTTGAAGTTAAGTCTAATTCGTTGGAACGGTCCAGGCTGGAAGGTCAAATGACCCGCATTGATCTGGATTATAACATGGAGGTGAAAAAATTAAGAATTGCCTCCATAAAAGCCCAGCTCGCCGATGAAGAACAATTGCTGAGTGTTGGCGGGATTTCGTCGGCTAAGATTGATGAAACCAAGCAAAACCTGGTACTTGCCGAAAAGGATTTGTCCATGGCCCAGAAAAAAAATACCATCCGTTTGAGCCAGTTAAAGACCGAAGAAACAGGTTTGAACCTTCAAATCGAAATTCAGAAAAAACAATTGGCTGACAAGATCGCCATGTTGGAGCGGTTAAAAATTAAAGCTCCTTCAGATGGAATTGTACTTACAATTGCCGGTAAAAAAGGCGAACGTGTTGGAAACGATAAAATGCTGATTACACTTTCGGATTTGACCACCTTCAAAATAAAGGGACAGATTGAAGAGAAATATTCGGAATTTGTTAAAACCGGGAATCCGGTTATTGTTGTTGCTGAAAAAGAGCGGCTTAAAGGAACTGTAGGTAATGTAACTCCAACGGTTGCAGAGAACAAAATTCAGTTCAATGTTCACCTCGAAGAAAGCAGTAATCCACATCTGATCCCGAATCAGTCAGTAAAGCTTCAGGTATTAAAATCGATGCGGGAAAAGGTGTTGCGAATCCGGTCGGGAAATAGTTTCAAAGCGAATACAGAACAAACGGTTTATGTGCTCGACTCGGGTAATGTTGTACCGCGTACTGTAATTTTTGGAATTAAAGGTGTTGATTATCAGGAAGTAATTTCAGGTCTTGAGGAAGGTGAAAAGGTTATAATGTCGGATTCGCCTTTTTCATGGGGAACTAAAAAGAACGGGAATAAGAATTAGATGGAACGAATGAATAATAAATTGAGCTTGTCCGGAATTTTCATTTTTCTGGCGATGATTCCCTTTCTGAGTGCGAAAGCTCAGGGTGATGCTGGTTTCACTCTCGATCTTCAGGGTGTTATTTCTTTGGCAATTGAGCAGTCTTCAGCAGTTAAATATGCACAGAACCGAAACGAGAATTATTACTGGCGGTGGAAGAATTTTAAAACCCGGTATCGTCCTCAGTTGGTTTTGTCGGGTAACTTGCCCGATTATAACCAGTCGAATGTTGGAGTAACCCAACCCGATGGGAGTATCGAGTTTAAACAAATCACCAGTTTATCTACATCAGCCCGGTTATCGCTGAATCAGTCGATTCCTTTGACTGGAACGTATGTTTATGCATCGACTTCAGCTATCCGTATTCAGGATTATAATAAGAATGCCGTTAATTTCTCCGGTAGTCCGTTTTCTGTTGGTTTTACTCAGCCCATCTTTGCCATCAACTGGATGAAGTGGTCGCAAAAAACTGAACCTTTGGTTTATGATGAAGCCCAGAAATATTTCATTCAGTCGATTGAAGAAATTTCGTTGAATACGGTATACCGCTTCTTCAGGTATCTAATGGTGCAAACCAATTACAAACTGGCCGAAAGTAACCTGAAAAACAGTAATAATAACCTGAGAATAGCTCAAACGAAAAAAGATCTCGGAAAGATCTCGGACAACAATTTTGCTCGGATCGAATTGGGAGTGCTGAATGCTCAAAAGGCGCTCAATCAGGCAACTATGGATTTGAAAAATGCCGATTTTGAATTGAAGTCATATGTAGGCCTTTCTCAGGATCGGAAAATTGAACTGGAATTGCCACTGAATATCACCATGTTCGAAATTGATAAGGCAAAAGCACTGGAAGAAGCTCAGCTGAACCGGAAAGAAGGGTCGGAATATAAACGCAGGTTGATTGAAGCTGATCGCGACTTGTTGAATGCCAAACGCAGCACCGGTTTGAGTGCAACACTTCAGGGGAGTTATGGATTGTCAAATAGCGCGGAATCTATGGCTGGAATTTATCAGCAACCTGAGCGTCAGCAAACCCTGAAACTTGCATTAAGCATACCGATTCTTGATTGGGGCCAATCGGCTTCATCGGTTAAGTTGGCCGAGTCGCAACGTGATTTGGTGATTTACGATGTTGAAAAAGACCGTGAAGATTTTGAGCGCAGCGTGGTGGTTCAGGTGGAGCAGTTTAGCCTGATGAAAGATCAGCTGGTGACGGCCAAAGAAGCCGACAAGGTTTCTGAAAACGGCTACCAGATTGCATTAAAGCAATTTCAGAATGGCGAAATCAGCATTACCGATTTAAACATTTCCCTTTCAGAACGTGAAAATGCAAAACGCGATTATATCCGTTCTCTGCAAACTTATTGGGAGGCCTTTTATAAGCTTCGTATCCTGACACTCTATGATTTTCAGAAAAATCAACGGATCAGCTATGTTAATCCAATGAGTTCAGGTAACTGATTTCAGTTTAAGACATTTGTTGTCAGAAATAAAAATAGAAGCAACATTCCGGAAATGGCTTAAAAAGTTGTATTTTTGTAGCCCTTAATACCGGGGCTGACTGGTTTTGACAGCGGGTAGAAGAGGTATGTAAGCATGACGGGCCTTGATCGCACAGCCCGTAAATCTGGGCGTTCACAATTCAATTGGCGAAAATAACTACGCTCTTGCTGCGTAATCCACTTAAAGTAGATTACACTTTATTCCGGTACTAGGTATTGGAACGAGACATCGCCCGGGTGCTACTTCCCTGAAGCGGCCCGATCAGGCGGTGCAAGTAAATCGGGGATAGTGGAAGTGGTGCTTCGGAACTTCCGCAAAATTAAGAGGCTAAGGTAAAAGTCGGTGGCCCTGATCCAGCTTTTATTCGAAAATTAAGTCTGGGGATAAGCATGTAGAAAGCATATTGCTTCCTCGTTTGGACGCGGGTTCGATTCCCGCCAGCTCCACTTTTTCAAGAAGCAAATCAAAGCAAACTCCTGTAAATGCCACATTTACAGGAGTTTCTTATTTTTCATCAAAGCATATAAATGCAGTTTTATGCATATGCAAAGGTGGAAAAAAGGGGGAATTAAGAATTTGCAAAAAGTCCCCCTTTAAACTTCTTTTTCATTGATTTGCAGTGTTTTGCGTTTCAGGTTCTTTCATCAGATATCTACATTTACAAACAAGATCTAAAAGATTTTAAGATGAAAAAACAAGAAACATTTTCAATTCGATTTTTGCCCGCAAAGGGAAAAGCGTAAAAACAGATGAGTCACCTTTGTCTATGCGGATTACAGTGAATGGTGAACGCATTGAAATGTCACTTAGTCGGTATGTAATTGATCGTCTATGGCATGAGAAACTACAAAAATGTGAAGGTAATTCTAAAGAGGCAAAAGCAATTAATGGATTTATTGAAGCAACTACATTTAGATTGAATGACATTCGCCAAAGGTTAATTATTGAAGGAAAGGAGATCTCTGCCGACCTAATTAAAACAAGGTATAAGGGATTACCAGATGCAGATGAAATACATAAGCCTACTATTTTGGAACTCTATGAAATTCATAATAATAAATTAAAAGAGCTTATCAATATTGATATTGCTCAAAGCAACTTATAAACGACACACGACCTCAAAAAGTCATATTGAAGCTTTTATCAAATACCAGTATGGTAAGGATGATTTAGATTTGGACCATATTGATTATAAATTCTTAAGTGACTATGAGCATTATTTTAAAGTTGTAAGAAAATGCAATCACAATTCCACAATGAAATACATCAAAAATTTAGGAAAAGTGATTCGCGTGGGTCTGGCCGAAGGTTTTATGACTAAAAATCCGTTTGACAAATTCAGACTTACCTACAAAACAGTGCAACGGGATATTTTGACAATTGAAGAGGTTGATAAACTGGTGAAATTGAAAATTCTGGAAGAACGATTGGATCGTGTTCGGGACCTTTTTGTTTTTTGTATTTATACTGGATTGGCATTTGTTGATGTGACCAATTTAAAAATAGAGCATCTCATTAAAACCAACGAAGGGACCACTTGGATTAAGAACTCACGATGTAAAACCAGCGTATCCTTTTTAATACCTCTTTTGCCTATTCCTGTGAGTTTAATTAAGAAGTATGAGGGCTTTTTTAAACGCGATATTGATGGTTCAGTAATGCCAACTTTAAGCAACCAGAAATATAATTCATATTTGAAGGAATTGGCCATTCGGGCGAAAATCAATAAGAACCTGACTTCTCATTTAGCCAGACATACTTTTGCAACAACTATTACCTTGAACGAAGGTGTTCCTTTGGAAGTAGTTTCAAAAATGCTTGGGCATTCTGATACAAAAACCACTCAGATTTACGCTAAGATTCAGGAGAAGGCAATTATGAACGGTATGAAAAATTTAATGGATAAAGAAGATAGATTGAAGTAAAAGAGTAAAGGCAAATCAAAATAATTTCTCCTAGCAAACTCATACGTCCTGCTTTTCTGATATTTAGTTCAAATTCAGAATTGTCAGGACGTTTTATTTGAATTAAATTCAAATAATTTCTTGTAAAAAACACAAAAGAAAATATAATTTACATTGTTATTTAATAGTAATTATGGTCTATCTTAGTCCTAGCCAAAAATCAACATGCTTATTTTGAATTCTTTCCTCCCAAAGGCAATCCAGAAAGAGCTATCAAATTGAAGATTTATTTGGCGATATATACTCAATAACTTTAGTTATACACCTAAATTGGAGTTATAATAACACCTCGAAGTACGATAGAAGAAAAATAACAACCATTGCTGATGAACAATAGTTAGCGGTAATATTGAATAAAAATGAAAACCAAAAAGAAATTCCCCTCATATAACATTCAATCACCAAAGTATTCTTCACTACAAATACTTTATGACAATTTAGCTTATCAAGATGCTGCCTTTCAAGCTAATCAAATAATTATTGAATTTTTTGATGGGTACACAACTGACAATAACCTAAGTGGGAAGCAGTTAATTCGACAATTGGCTTCTAAGCATCAAATAAGTGCAGGAACAGAAGATATTGAGAGAATTAGGGAGATGATGGCTGAGTCTTATATTCTACAAACTTATAATATCGCAGAATTATTTTTCAAAGAATTTAATAAAGCTTATCAGACAATTCATAAAATTAGCAATTGGCAAACTAAACAAAAAGTAGGGAAATCTGATAAGAAGCTTGACCCTCTTAACCAACTTTTGCATAACATTGATTCACAGAAAAGAAAGAAACTATCATCATTGCCAGAATATCTGCTGGCAGATTATTATAGACTTTTGAGAAATGGTTATGTGCATCGTGAAATAAAAAAATCAATTTCATTAAAAAAACCTTCAGAATATTACTCGAAGAATATTGTTGGATTGCAAAGCCATTTTGATAAATATTACAAAACCTTACCTGAAACAGGAGCACCAGCACCAAATGGGCCTGAATCTATTTCATTTCAAGATTTTATACTTTATTCGAGAGCTTTGAGAAATCTAGCTAATTATTTAAACGAGTTATGTTCTTTTTCGGTAGAACAATCTTTCGAAATTGCGGAAAACGACCCGAAGTTTTTAAATACACCTCGAAAAATAAACTATCATAAATTCCCTAATGCGAAAGTCAAATTGGATATATACCTAAAAAATTATTATAAAACTCATTTTGGAGAGTCTACCTCCCAAATAGAAGAATTTATTAGATTATTTTATGACAAATATTGATAAAATATCACACCTGTAAAGATTGTTGCAGAAATGAAAAAGGAAGTCCCATATACAACAAAAATTAAGGTTCCATATGATAGGGATATTCTTGAGGGATTATTCTTTTTTAGATTTAAGAGAATAATGGAGGAAGGATACACCTTTGCAATGCATGACTTTTATCTTTATTCCGCAATCTTAATTCGATTAGAACTTTTAGAAAATTTACAGCCAAATATTCAAGCACTTATTATCCAAGAAGGAAAAATAAAACCCGAAATATTATATCAAAAGATTGCACTGGCAATTGAGAAAGGAGAGAAAATAACAGAAGAAGAACGGAATTTTTATTTTGAAACTAAATATGAAGATGCAAAACGACGAAAAGAAATTGTGAAAAAGGAAATCAGAAGAACTGGAATAAATCCAGCAAAAATTGATACCAAGAACTCAATCTATCTAAGAGAACTTTTAGGCATAATTAAGGAATTTTCGGATTTAACATTAATGGATTGGTTTATTCCAATTGTTCTGACTTTTGAAAAATTTGTTCACATTTATGTAAAGCATGTTGAGGAAACAAAAATGGCTGATGGACAATTTAAAAAGCGTTCATTTTTCGATTATAAGCACTCAGAAATTTTAACATTAATAAAAAGAATAATTAGCCAGGAAGAAAAAGATATTCAAGAACATCTTTTGAAAAACAGTATTGGTATGGAAATTAATCAAAAAGATATGATTAAGGACTATCATCGTGGATTTGGGAAATATTCACCAATTAAATTTGGTGGAGATTTATTTCGTTTATCAATTAGTAAATATGGATTTATTGAAACATTTTATCAGATTAAGTAAAATACTAAAGCTAACACGTGGTTTAAGGCATGGCTGGGTTCGGCTCGATTCGACACAGTCGAATCGAGCCGAACCTCAGTTTCGGTCGGACACTCAGACTCTCGTCTGACCACCACGACCTCATACCACCACCGTTACCTGCAATTTTAACTGAATAAACAAACTAACATAAATGGAAGGAACAACTATAAAATCTTTTATTGAATATCTTGAAAAAATAGAATCTAATTCAAATTTGGGAAACGATATAATTCTATTTAGAGGACAGGCTGAGGATAAGCCATTACTTCCTTCAATTGTAAGAGACACTCCGGACGTTGATACAACGGAATTAGAAAAAGAAATGCTAAACGATTTTATAAGGCGTTCTGGATTGTTAGTTGATCGAGAGATGAGAAGCGAATGGGAATGGCTAATTTATGCTCAACACCATGGGTTAAAAACAAGACTGCTCGACTGGACGAGTAATCCTTTAGTCGCATTGTGGTTTGCTTGCTCCAATCCATATTTTATGAATATTGACTCTTTTGTATATATTTTAAAAGGGCAAAAAGAAAACCTTGTTGACTCCAATTCAAAGGAAAGTCCATTTGAAATAAAATTCACTCGAATTTTAAAGCCAACTCTCAACAACAACAGAATTGTTGCTCAAGCAGGTTGGTTCACTGCGCACAGATATTACCATAAAGCTAAACGTTTTGTGAAATTAGAATATAATGACAAGCTTAAAGACGGAATCAGTCTTATAATAATACCATCAGAAATTAAACCCGATATTCTAAATAAATTATCTGTTTACGGCGTAAATAATCGTACATTATTTCCCGACGTAGTAGGACTTTGCAATCATTTGAATTGGAAATATTTGAATAAAATCTAATCATAATCTAAAAAGAAATATAATGAGACATTCATATGCAAGAGAAAAGTTCGGTGCGGCTGTTGAATCGATGGCAACAAGCAGAGGTGACATTAAATCGCGACTTTGGAGTGCATTTTTAATATTCCACACTTTAAAGGAAGATGATTTCCCAAATGAATTGAAAGAATATTGGAATTCCATTTATAGTGCCTTGACTACAGAAGAACCTACTTATGATGCGAACGGTGATGTTACAGATGGAAGAGTCCAAAATACATTAAAGGTCATTGATGAAGATAAATGTGTTGAGATTGCGAATAAAATAACAGAGCTCAATGCTTTATTAAGATAAAAAACAGCAGGTAACAATTTGCAAATTGCATTGCGGGTGCAGTGGTGTGCGTTGTCTCTGCTCCTTTCTTGATCGTCATGTCCTGTCGGACGCTGACGCTCTTCGAAATCCGCAACGACAACTTGCAAGTGACCGTTAGGCGTAATTTTGAAAAAATGGACATAATTTTAGATACAAACATTTTAAGAAATGATTTATTCTTCAAATCAAAAGATTTTGAAGTACTAAAAGATTATTTAAAGAAGACAGATTCACATTTTATACTTCCTAAAATAATTCTCCAAGAAATACAAGGGATCTATAAAAGAACCATTGAAGAAAATGTCCAGAATTTTGACAAATCAAGGAAAAGCCTTAATACTATATTAAATAAACAATTAATAGGTGAAACTTCATTAAACATTGACAAGGAAGTTGAGGATTATATTAAATTCATTTATCAAAAATTAGAATTAAAAGAAAGAAATATCGTTCCATACAAAAATGAATACCTGCCAGAAATCATTGAAAGAGCTATTCAGCGTAAAAAACCATTTAAAGACGAAGACAAAGGTTTTAGAGATGCAATAATTTGGTTATCTATAATTGATTATTGCAAAAAATGCCATGAGAAGCAGGTTATTTTTATCAGTAACAATCCTAAAGATTTTGGAGACGCAAATATCCCAAATGAACTTCATCCCGACTTAAAAAAAGAAATAGAAGATTTAGGAATAAGAGTTAATTATTTCAGAACAACAAAAGATTTTATCGAACAACATTCTAAGAAAATTGACTTTATTGACCTTGATTGGGTGGCTAAAAACGTAAATGAAGATTGGGTATCTGATTTAATTTGTGATTTTCTGAATGAGAGGGAGCAGCATTTAGTTATCAGTTGGTATGAAAGTGCAAAAGAAAGAGAAAGCACAAATCACTATAAGGCTTTAAAAGCAAGTATATTAGGTTTCAACGATTTGTTTATTTATGAAATGGTAGACGATTCTTTGATAATAAATGTAGCTGTTGAAGCAGAAGTTGAAATGGAATTCGAATTTTACGAATATGATTCTAATTATTATGAAACTGGATACAGATACACTAGCAATGAAACACAATACTATTGCACAAATTTCTACATTTCAATAGGTTATCATGAGGATGAGATTACCGAATTAGAAATTACTGATTTTGGATGAAAAAACTACAACTAACAAATTGCAAATTGCATTGCGGGTGCAGTGGTGTGCCTTGTCACTGCTCCTTTCTTGACCGTCATGTCCTACCGGACACTGACGCTCCTCGAAATCCGCAACGACAACTTACAATTTACCTTTACCCACAAGCTTGAAAAAATGAAATCACTTAAAAAATATATTTCAGAATTGAATCAACCAGAATGGGATTATTATGCTGATTTAGAATATCGCAATTTGGAAAATCCATTTACAAGCCGATTATCACACAAAAAATTTGTTTTTAATTATTTTAAACGTTCAGGGAAAAATGAAGTACTTGAATTTTTAGACTACATTCCTGCACGAGAATTAGATAACAACAGAATTAAGCATACCAACTCAATATTTTTCTTGGGTATTTTACTATACAACAAAACAAATCTTTACAATGATTTTTTTGAGAATCTTAACACCCCTGAATATAGAAGATTTCCATTTTTATGGTTTTTAGCCTGTCTTTTTCACGATTTTGGATTTACTATTGAAAATGATTCAATGGCAATAAACGGAATAAACAATCTTTCAGATTTAAAGAAAAAATATTCTATTGATAATTGTCTACTACATTCTAATCCAAAAGAAGTAAATCAAACACTATTCAACGAGATTGAAAACTATTTCGATTACCGAATAAATGAGCGAAAAGTAATTGACCATGGAATTTTTGCAGGACTATATTTTTTCGACAGGTTAATTAAAATACGAAACAAAAAAATACAACAAAACGACACTACTTTATTCTGGGGAAAAGAGCTTGAAGAACAATATGCTCAAATTGCAGCTGCAATTGCTACTCACAATATTTGGTTGCCAAAAAATGACCAATTGGATATTTATAAAAAACACCAGCTTCACGAACTGATTAATAAATTTAAACCAATAAGCTTCAACGACTTCCCAATACTATATATTCTTGGAATTGTAGATACTATTGACCCAATAAAGATTTATATGCGTGAAGGATTTAAACCCAATGAAATTCTTACCCATTTAGAATTTGACTTTTATGAAAATATCGTCAAAATCAAAAATGGCAATAAATCTAATTTGAATTTTCAAAAAATGACAGATAGTGTTAAGGGCTTAAATTATTGGCTAAATGTTGGAATTAAATTCAATAGAAATGAACTAAAACTAGAATTGAGATAAAGTCACTCGCTAATAATTAAAAACAACTTTATGAGAATCAATTCATTTCCACATATAACAGAGGAATATTATTGTCAGAATTGTGATTGCTTCAGGAATCAATTTGAGGTTAGCATAGACTGGAAATGTCCGAAATGTAAAAATCACATTGAAATAAGAATTAAAACAGGAATATTGAATAATTCTTGTTTTAGAATTCAAACAAAAGAGTTAGTAATAAATGATATGGTTTTGTTGGATAGAAATGATGAATTCAGAACAGTATTGGATTTAAAAAAAGAAGGCGATAGTATCAGTATCGCTTTAGAAAGGTACAGAGCCATTAACATTCCCAAAGACAATTTTATTTTAAAACTTCACGGTGGATGGTATCATAATAACGAGGAAAAGCCAACGGGTAACAATGAATAAATAATTCTTATACGAACCGTAAGTAGTGGTAATATAAATGGTCGAGTAATGGTAACGAAATTGGTTTGTTTTTGGCTTTCTCGATCCATTCGTTTGCAGTTTTCACATCAAGTATAGTCTCAACTGGCGGTGTTGTATTTATGGTAACATCACGTTTAAGATCAGTAACTGAAAGTTGGACTTCTTGGTATACTGTTTTTATTTCACCCATTGTAGCCTCCTTTCAATAAATTTTCCACATCCCTGGCTTTGTAGTAAATTTTACCTCCAACTTTCGAAAAGGGTAAAGTACTGGAATCACGCATATTTTGCAGCGTTCTGGGACTAATTTTTAGAAGTTCCATTACTTCCTGGTTATCAAACCAGGTTTCAGAAAGCTTTTTACTTGTTTTCGCTTTTTCAGTTTTCAACTCTTGTCTAAGAGAGTCGATTTCATCAAATATACGGTTGAGCTTTTGCTCGTCTATTAATGCAAACATAATTTTGCGATTTAAATTTTGAATTATGTATTTGCGGTCAAAAGGCCATCTTTTCGATTCCGATATTCTCCTGCGTTGACAGCAAAAGCCCGTTGCCGGGCTTTTTACTACGTTTGTAAAATCACTGTTTTTAATGATTCTCTGTTTCAGGAAAATATATCCGGCTTCCCTGGTTCCGTTTAAAAGATGGCACATACCTGATATAGCCATATTCGCTCAATTCTTTTACACACTTGTGATAAGTAGCCGGTGCTGAAATCTTTGCTATACGCATAATGTCATAACTGAATGCCGTCACCGGATTGATAAAGCCCTGTTCCTGCCTGTATTGCAGCAATGCGGCATAGATGCCAATATGTGTGATGCTGATCCGGTAATCCTTTTCAATGGCAGAAAAGAAACCGGACAAAGGGTTCAGGGTTTCCATTTCTTATCACTTTAGCTGATCGATGGCTTTTTCTGCTTTTTTTTTGCCGCCTGTGGTAATGACGGGCCATCGTCATCGTTACGTTGAGTCTCCTTTTTGTTATCCTGTTTTACAGAACTGCTTTCACCTTCAGATTGTTTCTCCGTTTTGGACTGACTGTTGCCCAACCGCTGCATGTTGCTGTCATAAATAGTAATGGTTTTAAATTGCGGATTGGCTTCAATGTAATTTTTCTGTTCAGCCCCATCCCGGATGAACGTGACAGACTGCCGATTGCCTTTTTTCAGCGAATCCAGCAGATTGGATTTGTGATCATCATGTCCCAACTCCTTTATCGGGTGCTTCGCCAATACCTGATCAAGGTCAAAGCCATAATTCTGGTGGTACTGTTTCAGCTTGTAATTGCCGTTATTGTCCGTCTGCTTAAAGTCCATTTTACAAGTGCCCATAAATATTGATTTTTAAATTTCTTATAATCTGAATCCTTTCTTCTTCCTTCGTTTTTTGGCTTCCAGCCTAAAAACTTCTGCCTGATTGTCATCATAGCCGGGTGAAGGTTTCAATACATCGAAACGCTCTCTCCGCAATTTAGACTCATAATAAGCATATTACAACATGAACACCCAATAGTGTAAGGTTGAGTATTTTTTAGTTATCACTAACTTGCCTTGCAGTTCCGATTTAATCTGTTAAATTATTTCTTCTTAAAGCGCTTTCTGTAAGTCATAATCTCAATCAATTTTTCATTTTCATTAAATTTCATGGGGCAACTAAATTTTCAGCGAAAAGCAATAGTAGATTGACGGT
>CAXXPT010000020.1:0-15322 GCA_963676375.2 Prolixibacteraceae bacterium | reverse complement strand
TTCAAAAAGATCGGATCGTTTTGTTTTATGAGTTGATAAATTGATCGGTAAATGAATTAACTAAAAGAATTATGATGTGCTGATTAAACTAATTGAAAATCAAATCGTCAAACCAAGGAATTTCAAAAACCTGAATTATGAAAAAAATAGGATTAGTTCTTTTTATTGCTGTTTTAACTATGGGTTCAGTTTTCGCTCAACCAGGAGATCCGGCGGCCAGACTTCAACGCGAACTTGAAGGATTAACCACTGAATTGAGTTTGTCGAAAGAACAGGTTGAAAAGGTTACTCCAATCGTAACTGAGGCTCAGAAGAAACAGTCGGAGGCTTTTGCAAAAATGCGCGAAGCCGGTAATATGGATCGTGACAAAATGCGCGAAGAACGCACCAAAATGCAGGCCGAAACAGACAAATTATTAAAGGCTGTTTTAACCCCAGAACAAGGCGTTAAGTTGGATGCATACCGCAAAAAACAAGCTGAAGAACGCGCCAAACGGATGCAAGGACAATAAAGTTAAGTTAGTTCGATATGTAATTAGTATTAAACCTTCAGGGCGTCAAGCTTTGGAGGTTTTTTTTTGCGATCAACCCGGGAAAAGTATTTAGGCTAATAATGAAATCATTTGTCAAAAGCATTGTCGTCAGTCATTTGAAAATGCTTTTATAACTTTTCCCCAATGACTAATGTCTTTTTTCTTTAAATCGGTAATCTCCACATGAAAATACCCATTGCCATCACAGCAATACTGCAGAAAATGATCAGTGCGGCATTTAATTTAGAAAGGACAATGGGATTAGCCTGTGCCCGGTCGGTAAAGATTTCGCGGATTACGTAGAAATAATAATATACTCCAATGATTGCCATTACAATAGCAAAAATAGTAGTCAGTAAAATTCCCTGACTAATGGACAATACAAAAACCTGATACTTGGCCATAAATCCAGAGGTTGGCGGAATACCTGCCAGCGACATCAGCAGAACAATGGCAAGTACTGCAATCCACGGTTTTTCCTTGTACAATCCACGGAAGATAATCAGATCTTCATGTCCGTCGGAGGCCCGTTTCATCAGGATGAAAATGATGAACAGCGGAACTGTAGCCAGTGAATATACAAAGGTATAATACAAGATAACCGAAGCCGATGAGTTGTGCTGCGAAAGCATGGCCAGCATAATAAACCCGCTATGCGAAATCGAAGAATAAGCCAACAAACGCTTGAAGTTTGTTTGCTTTAAAGCACCAAGGTTTCCAATTAATAGAGTTAGCCAGGTCATCACCCAAAGCGCTTTTTCGAGTTGAACAGGGAGTGGCAATAATCCCATCCCGAGCAAGCGGTAAAATGCAGCAAAACCTGCCGTTTTCACCACGGTTGCCATAAAAGCAGTAACGAGGGTAGGGGCACCTTCGTAAACATCAGGACTCCAGAAATGAAATGGTGCCGCAGCAACTTTAAAAGCTACTCCAATCAGGATGAAAAGCAAGCCAACCATTAACATTGGAGGCAAATGCCCATTGAGCTGGGCAATATAGGTTTTGATTTCAGGAAGATAAAACGTAGCTGAAGCCCCGTAAACCAAGGCAATTCCGAAAAGAAAAATAGCCGTTGCAAAGGAGCCGAGCATAAAGTACTTAAACGATGCTTCGTTCGATCGGTACGAATATTTCTTCCCTCCGGCCAATACATATAAGGGGATGGATAGAATTTCGATACCCAGGAAAAGCATGATGAGGTTTGAGAATGAGGTCATCAGGAAAGCCCCGGTAAGAGCAAACAGCATGAGCGCATAATGTTCTGCAACGTGAAAATCCATGGAATCGTAATAGTCGACCCCAAATAGAAAAATCAGGATGGTAATAATGATCATGGAGATGTTGAAGGCAATAGAAAAATTGTCGAGTAAAATCATGTCATGGAAATACCTCGAACCAAGTCCCCAGTCTTTGATTGAAAGTATAAGCGAAACACCTAGCCCGGCAACAGCAACAGGCGACAAAATGGCTTTGTTTTTGGTGAACCCCAGATACAAAACTATTATTCCAAGAACTATCGTAAAAATTAATGCACTCATCAGTAAATATTTACTATTAAAAAATGTACGATTTACAATTTAAAAAATCAGATATGCAAATCAGATTAAGGAACCAGACCAGAAAAGACTTCGGCAACGGGCTTCAACAAATCAAATATAGGTTGCGGATAAATTCCAAGTCCGAGAATCACTACAATCAACGGAATCAGAATCCAATAATCCAAAGTCTGAACATCCTTTGCTTTTGCGAACGCCGCTTTCTTGTTGCCAAGCATCACGCGCTGGTAGGCATACAGCATATAAATGGCGCCCAATATCATGGTCAGTCCGCCAAATAGGGCAAACCAAATTGATTGTTGAAACAGTCCGGTGATCATCAGGAATTCACCTACAAATCCTGCCGTTAGCGGAAGGGCAATCGATCCTAAAAGAATGATCAGGAACAAAATGGCCAAATTTGGTGTGTTTATTTTTAGTCCGCCCAACTGTGGCATCTCAGTGGTGCCGGTTTGTTCTTTAATCAGGCATGACACATAGAAAAGTGCTGCAATGGTAACACCGTGGCTGAGAACCTGAAAGATCACGCCTTGAAAAGCATATGCGTTCATCACAAACATCGCGGCAGCCATCAGTGAAATGTGTGCCATGGACGAATAGGCAATCATCGTTTTCAGGTTGGTATGCTTATAGGCGATAACCGAGGCATAAATAACGCCAATCAGACTTAGTATAATGACCAGATTTTGCCAGTACAGAACACCGAGTGGCACAACCGGGAAAAGGAAGCGTAAAGCTCCGTAAATACCCATTTTGGTCATCACTCCGGCCAGAATCATCACGCCTTGTGTCGAAGCCATTTTATAGGTTGGCGGCTGCCAGGTATGAAATGGGAACACTGGCATTTTGATGGCAAATGCAACGAAAAGTATCCAGAACAGCCAGTTTTGGGTTCCTGCCGGAATATGCAATTGGTTGAATGCGGTGAAGTCGGTTGTATGTATGCCGGGGGTCAGTTGATACAGGTAGATGATCCCGAATAACAGGAATAAACTTCCGGCCAAAGTATAAATGAAGAATTTCAAAGTGATCGATTTCCGATCGTCACCACCCCAAACCAGCAGGATAAAATACACCGGAATAAGCGCCAGCTCCCAGAAAACGTAAAACAGGAACGCGTTCTGAGCCAGAAAGACACCAATCAAAGCAGCTTGTGCGCACAAGATCAAACAATTCAGCATTGGAACATTCTTTTGATCGCGTCCGAAGCCAGCCATGACAATAAACGGGAAAAGCAGGTTGGTAAGCAAAACCATCACCAGACTAATGCCGTCGTATCCTAACGAAAACGGAATTCCCATGAAGTTGATCCACGCGGCAGAATAGGTACTTGCCGGAACAGCTGTTGGCAGCGTTAAGGTCAGTGCTAAATTGATCAGGGTGGAAATCAAGGCAATAGTTCGCACTGCTGCTCCATTTCTGAAGAGCGGAAGCACCAGACCTGTAATAAATGGGATTAAAAGTATAATCAGTAGTATCATGTGATCAAATTGTCAGGATAAATACAATGAATAAAAGTATTCCGGCAACCATGGCAAAAAGGTAAAAACTAATGTTGCCTTGTTGAATCTTTCGCGTAAGCGTACCTAGTGCTCCGGTAGCCCTGCCAATCTGGCTAACAGCCGGGTCAAGCACTGTCGTTTCTATTTTCTTGAAAAGAAAATCAGAAAAAAAACCGTATGGCTTTTCAAACGCAGCACGGTAAAACTCGTCGATGTAAAATTTGTTCGTAATTAGTTGTTGTACCGGAGTCAGTTTCACTTCATCTCCGGAAGGGATTTCAGCTTTCTTTACAAAAGTCTGGTAAGCCCAATATATGACCACAGCTAAAAGCGCAACTGAAAGAAGGATCATCCCGATTTCGGTGGCGTGGCTAATTTCTCCGGATGTTTTGGAAACCACGGCGCTATCCAGATAGCTACTGAAACTGAGGTTTCCGCCGAAAAGTGCCGGGATATTAAGGAACCCGCCAAAGACCGAAAGTACGCATAGAACGATCAACGGAATGGTCATCACTTTTGGTGATTCGTGCGGATGTGCTTCTGCCGAACGGTTTTCGCCGAAAAACACCAAATACAACAGCCTGAACATGTAAAAACAGGTGATCAAAGCAGTACCAAGTGCCAAAACATACAAAACGATGTTGTGCTCGAAAGCTTTTGTCAATATCATGTCTTTGCTGAAGAAGCCTGAGAATGGCGGAATTCCGCTGATGGCAAGTGTTGCAGCCAGAAAGGTGATGTATGTTATTGGTAATTTCTTTCGTAGTCCACCCATTTTGCGGATATCCTGTTCGCCGCCCATAGCATGAATCACGCTTCCTGCACCAAGGAAAAGCAATGCCTTGAAAAACGCGTGGGTAGTTACATGGAAAACTCCGGTGGAGTAGGCTCCAAGACCTAGAGCGAGAAACATGTAGCCCAATTGAGAAACGGTAGAATATGCAAGTACTTTCTTGATGTCGTTTTGTCGTAACCCGATTATTGCAGCAAAAATAGCTGTAGCCATGCCGATCACAATAATGACATCGAGGGTGATTGGCGCCAAATTATACAGAATGCTCGAACGGGCAATCATGTAAATACCGGCGGTTACCATCGTTGCTGCATGGATCAGTGCTGAAACTGGTGTCGGGCCTGCCATTGCATCGGGCAGCCAGGTGTAAAGCGGAATTTGGGCGCTTTTTCCCACTGCGCCAACTAAAAGTAGCAGCGTAATTAGCGTGATTACCGGAGCCCCGGCTTGCATGGCAGACGCTTGTGTAAATATCTCGGAAAAAGAAACTGATTTAAAGGTGAAGAAAAGTAGGATGATTCCCAGAATGAATCCGAGGTCGCCAATGCGGTTCATGACAAATGCTTTTCGCGCTGCGTAATTGTATGCCGGGTTTTTGAACCAGAAGCCAATCAGCAAATAGGAGCAGAGTCCAACGCCTTCCCACCCAATGAAAAGAACCAGGTAGTTTGCGCCCATTACCAAAAGCAACATGCTGAAAGTAAACAGGTTCATCTGAGCGAAGAACGAATTGACACGATCGTCGCCGTGCATATACCCGATGGAATAGATATGAATGAGCGTTCCAACACCGGTAACAATCAGCATCATGGTCAGCGACAAATGATCAACCAGGAAGGCGAAAGGAATATTCATATTCCCGATGGCAATCCAGTTGAAAAGGGTTACTGTGGCGGAATTCTGTCCTGAATTTCCGAGGATAAAAAATAATGCAACCGAAATCAGGAATGATAAACCGACCATCATGCTGGCAATGATTCCGGCCTGATTGTGTTTTAAGCGTTTGTATGCCAGTCCGGTGATCAGAAAACCCAGTAACGGCAGGGCAGGGACAAGTACTGCGAGGTTCATATTTGGAATCGTGCCTACCATTTCAACCGGTTCAAAAGGTTAATATCTACGGAATCCACGTTTCGCTTCATCATGACCAGAATTGACAATCCAACAGCAACTTCAGCAGCGGCTACAATCATGATAAAGAAAACGAACACCTGTCCGGCGGGGTCGGAGTGATAAGCTGAAAAGGCGGCAACTAATAAATTCACCGAGTTGAACATGAGTTCGATACACATTAAAATGATGATGGTATTTCGCCTGAATAATACCCCCAGCAAGCCGATGCTGAAAAGTGTTACGCACAACAAAACGTAGTGCTCTAATGGGATAAGTTGTATGGCAGATGATATGTCTTGCATAGTTATACGTTATGAGTTTCGTCTTTTTTTCCGAACATGACTGCGCCAATCATGGCCGAAATAAACAAAACTGATGATACTTCAAAGGGTAAAAGAAATTCGTGAAACAGTGTTTTCCCTACTTCAGAAACCAATCCGATTTGACTGGTAAACGCGTATCTGGGATGTATCTCTAAGGTATGACGGGTAGCAGCAACCATCACCAGAAAGAAAACTCCTCCGGCAACAACAGCAGCTATGCGGGTTGCTGAGGTTTTATGGCGAACTGTAGCTTTGTTCAGGTTCAGCAGCATGATTACAAACAGGAAGAGAACCATAATGGCGCCTGTGTAAACGATGAGGTGAACAACAGCCAAAAATTGTGCATTCAGCAAAATGTAATGGCCCGCCATAGCTATAAAGCACGCAATCAGCGAAAGCACACTGTTAATCGGACTGTCGGAGAATACCACGAACAATCCGCTGATGATCATGATTGCAGAAAGCAGGTAAAATAGAAATGTCATTTTATTTACTTTTTTATTAGTGCTTAGAGTACCTGGAGTTTTAACTCCGATTTTCGAACTTTAGGCACTTCGAACTTTTTATTTGTTATGTGCAAAACGTTTGTTCTGCTTGAATTTCAATACACTTTCAGTTTGTCTGGCCGAAATGTCTATTCGTAAATTTGGATCGAGCGGTTCAACCAAAAGGTTTTTCCCATAAATAAACGGAAGCCGCTCATATTCCGATTCAACGATGCGATCGGTCAGGAAAATAGCTTCCTTCGGGCAAGCTTCTTCGCAGTCGCCACAGAAAATGCAGCGCAGCATGTTGATTTCATATACTTCGGCATACTTTTCTTCGCGGTACAAATGTTCTTCTCCCGGTTTCCGCTCGGCTGCAATCATGGTGATTGCTTCAGCCGGACAAGCAACAGCACACAACCCGCAGGCTGTGCAGCGTTCGCGCCCTTCTTCGTCGCGTTTTAAAACATGCTTACCCCGATAAACCTTGCTGAATTCACGGGTTTGTTCAGGATAATTTATAGTTACTTTTTTCTTGAAGAAATGCTTCAACGTAATGGCCATTCCCTTGAAAATGGCAGGAAGATAAATCCTTTCCATGAAGGTCATCTTCTTGTTTGAAACCATTTTCGATCTGTTTGTCAATGCTTGCATGGCGTTTCGGATTAAATGAATTCGGTGAAATAATAGTACGCACCGGTAGCCATAATATTGAAAATAGCCAATGGCATCAGTTTTTTCCAACCCAGGTTCATCAACTGATCGTACCTGAATCGTGGTAAGGTCCACCTGATCCACATAAACAGGAAGATCAGGAATAGTATTTTTATAAAGAAAAACAGGGAACCGAGCAAAGTGACCAGGTTTGGCGATAAGCCTAACTGATCGATAAATGGCATGTTGTAGCCGCCAAAATACAAAGTCGCAATTACCGCTGACGATATAAACATGTTAATGTACTCGGCAAACAGGTAGAATCCCAACTTCATCGAGCTGTATTCGGTGTGGTAGCCGCCAATCAGTTCGGTTTCACACTCCGGAAGGTCGAACGGCGCCCGGTTCGTTTCTGCAAAAGCACAAATAATGAAGATCAGGAATCCGAGTGGCTGGTAAAAAATATTCCAATGAAAGCCATGTTGCTGCTGTACAATATCGTGAAGGCTTAGCGAACCGGTGGTCAGAATGAGCGCAATGATGGACATTCCCATGGCGATTTCATAACTAATCATCTGCGATGCCGCGCGAATCGAACCTAACAGTGCATATTTATTATTCGATGCCCAGCCTCCGATCATTATACCGTAAACGCCAATAGAAACCATAGCGAATACATACAAAATTCCGATGTTGAGATCTGCAACCTGCATCGAAAATTCAGTGCCGCCAATGGTCAACGTTCCACCCCATGGAATGACAACTCCGGTAAGCATAGCAGTAGTCATTGCGATGGAAGGCCCTAAAATAAACAGCTTTTTATTGGCGGTTGTGGGTATAATTTCTTCTTTCATGAACATTTTTACCCCGTCGGCCAATGGTTGCAAAAGTCCAAACAGACCGGCGCGATTCGGACCACGGCGATCCTGCATAAAGGCTGCAACTTTCCGCTCCCCATAGGTAGAGTACATGGCTACCACAAGCGTAACCAGAAATATGATGACCAGAAAAATGGTTTTATAAATATATAAGTTCCAATCCATAATAGTATTTAACTTTCAGGTATTTGCGGTGTGCTTACAAGATACCTTTTTTTATATTTTTAAACTAGTCTTTACTCTTTCTTGTCCTGAACTTCAGGTTTTGATAACTTCTCGTAATGATTTTGCGAAATGACCGAATGCCGTTCAATTTTTCTCGGGCCTTCAACCGTCCAGTCCGTATTTTCTTTGTGTTCGAACCGGCAATCGTTGCAAATGAACTCATCTAGTTCGCCAAATTGGTCTTTTCGTCCGGTTACCCGAAGGATTTCGTCTCCTTTTTTCCACAGAACAACTTTTCCGCTGCATTTCGGGCAGTCGCGGTGCGCATCGAATGGTTTGGTAAACCACACACGACTTTTAAACCTGAATGTCTGGTCGGTTAACGCTCCAACAGGGCAAACGTCAATCATATTTCCTGAAAAATCGTTGTCAACAGCTTTGGTAATGTAAGTGCCGATTTCGCAATGATCGCCACGGCCTAAAACTCCATGCACGCGCTGATCGGTCAACTGATCGGCCACCATCACACAGCGGTAGCAAAGGATGCATCGGTTCATGTGCAGCTTGATTTTGTCGCCAATATCAATCGGGGCAAAAGTCCGGCGCTCTTCAATGGTTTGGGTATCAACCAATCCGTGTTCGTACGATAAATTCTGAAGGTCGCATTCGCCAGCCTGATCGCAAACGGGGCAATCGAGCGGGTGGTTGAGCAACAAAAATTCGGTAATCGCCTTGCGGTTTTCCATGACTTCCGGAGAAGTAATGTTTTGCACCACCATTCCATCCATAACAGTTGTCCGGCACGAAGCCACCAGTTTCGGCATTGGGCGCGGGTCTTTAGCCGATCCTTGCGCTACCTTAACCAGGCACGAACGGCATTTTCCGCCGCTACCTTCCAGCTTGGAATAGTAACACATGGTTGGCGGGACCACGCTGCCTCCGATTTTTCGGGCCGCGTTCAGGATGGTTGTTCCGGGTTCTACTTCAACCTCAATATTGTCTATCGTTACTTTGATAAGGGACATTTCTGGAGTTTTACGTGATCTTCAAATTCCTGACGGAAATGGCGAACTGCGCTTGCAACGGGCCATGCAGCGGCATCGCCCAGCGGACAAATCGTATTTCCTTCTATATGTTTCGAGATATTCACCAGCAAATCGATGTCTTTCATCGTTCCTCGGCCATCTTCGATTCGTTGCAATATTTTTTCCATCCAGCCGGTACCTTCGCGGCAAGGGCTGCACTGTCCACACGATTCGTGATGATAGAACCGTGCAAAGGTCAAAAGGTTCTTTACAATGCAGGTGGTATCGTCCATCACGATAAATCCACCTGATCCAAGCATGGTTCCCGTTTCAAAACCCCCTTCGGCCAGCGATTCGTAGCTCATCAGGCGCGGTTCGCCTTTGGCCGTTTTCAGGATTAGTTCGGCAGGAAGAATTGGTACTGATGAACCTCCGGCAACAACTGCTTTTAGTTTGTTCCCATTCCGGATTCCACCGCAATACTGGTCGCTGTAAATAAATTCTTCCACCGGAAGTCCAAGTTCAATCTCGTAAATTCCCGGCTTGTTGATGTGTCCGCAGGCAGAGATCAGCTTGGTTCCTTTGCTGTTTCCAACGCCAATAGCTGCATAAGCATCGGCTCCATTATTAATAATCCATGGGAGTGCTGCAATGGTTTCCACATTGTTGACTACCGTCGGACAATCGTATAAACCAACAATGGCCGGGAATGGTGGTTTGATGCGCGGGTTGCCGCGTTTCCCTTCTAGCGATTCAATCAGCGCGGTTTCTTCTCCGCAGATGTAAGCGCCTCCGCCTGGCTGGCAATACAGGTCGAGCGAATAGCCGCTACCTAAAATATTTTCGCCAAGTAAGCCATTTGCGTAGGCTTCTTCGATGGCTTTTTCGATGATCCGAAGCACGTAAAACAGTTCGCCACGAATATAAATGTACGAAGTTCGTGCCCCCAAAGCGTATGAACCCAAGATCATCCCTTCAATCAATTGATGCGGATTCATTTGGCCAATGTGCCGGTCTTTAAATGTTCCGGGTTCACTTTCGTCAAAATTGCAAACGAAATATCTTGGATTGTTGGTGCTTTTATCAATAAAACCCCATTTCATTCCCGCCGGAAATCCAGCTCCACCACGACCGCGTAATCCCGATTTCTTCACCTCTGCGGTTACTTCATCAGGAGTAAAGTTCTTTAATGCTTTTTTTACTGACGCATATCCGCCCAATTTGCGGTAAACATCGAAACTGGCCAGCCCAGGAACCTCTATATTTTCGAGTAGTATTTGCTGCGCCATGGTTACAGGTATGGATTAGTGTGTGAACATTTATTCTCTGCCGTCCATTTGCTCAGCAACTCGTCCGCTTTTTCGTTGGTCATATTTTCGTGGTACTCGGTTCCAACCTGGATAACCGGTGCATTTCCGCAAGCTGCCAGACATTCAACGGTTTTAATGGTGAACCGGCCATCAGCTGTTGTTTCTCCGGGTTTGATGCCTAGCTTCTTTTCGAAATGTGCAATCAATTCTTCTGAACCTTTTAACCAGCAAGGGCCGGTTTGGCAAACCTCAATGACGCAGTTTCCGACCGGCTGCAAGTTGTACATGCTGTAAAACGAAGCGACTTCGTACACTTCAATGGGTTGAATTTCGAGCAGAGATGCTACATAATCCATCACCTCAGAACTGAGCCACCCGCTATTTTCCGATTGGGCAATGTGCAACACCGGCAATAAAGCCGATTTTTGCCTCCCTTGCGGATAACGCCGGATGATCTTGTTCACCAGTTCAAGCGTTTCGCTGCTGAATCCGATTGTATTTTTTGTGTTCTGCATTTATATTTAATTTGTCAATGTCCGTCGGCTAAAGCAGACGGCAAAGGATATCGTTTTAATAATCGTATTTTCCCCTTATTCTAATTTCTTTTTCCTCTTTACTTCCATTATGCATCCAGTTCTCCGGCAATCACATTCATCGAACTCAGTGTGATTACTGCATCCGACAACATGTTTCCGGTGACCATTTCAGGATAAGCCTGGTAATAAATAAAACAAGGCCTGCGGAAATGCAGTCGGGAAGGAGTGCGTCCTCCATCGCTTACCAGGTAAAAACCAAGTTCGCCGTTAGCAGCTTCAATCGAATGGTAAACTTCTCCCGCCGGAATATCGGTTTCGCCCATCACGATTTTGAAATGCCAGATGAGCGCTTCCATGTTGTTGTAAACTTTTTCTTTTGGAGGAAGCACAAACCGTGGATCGGCGGCAAAATAGGTTTCCTTGTCGTCCATTTTGTCGAGTTTTGCCAATGCCTGTTCAATGATGAGCAAACTTTGTTTCATTTCTTCCTGACGCACCATAAACCGGTCGTAAGTATCTCCACTTTGTCCGACTGGTACAATGAAGTCGAATTCCTCGTACGAACAATACGGATTCATCACCCGAACATCGTAATCGACCCCGCAGGCACGAAGGTTTGGACCGGTAAATCCGTATGCAAGTGCCCGTTCAGCTGAAAATGATCCGACGTTGATGGTGCGATCCATAAAAATACGGTTGCGGGCCAGCAGGTTTTCAAATTCCTGAAGATGTGCAGGATACGATTTCAGGAAATAACGGATTTTATCCCAAGCCTTAGCACTGAAATTACGTTCAAATCCCCCGATTCGTCCCATGTTCGTGGTTAATCTCGAGCCACAAATTTCTTCGTAAATTTCATAAATGAATTCGCGGTCCTGAAACAAGTAAGTAAATCCAGTCAGTGCACCGCTATCAACACCAATAACCGTGTTGCATACCAGGTGATCGGCAATGCGCGCGAGTTCCATCACTATAATTCGGAGATAATCCACACGTTTTGGAGTTTCAATCCCTAGTAATTTTTCGACGGTCATGTGCCAGCCCATGTTGTTCAGGGGCGATGAGCAATAATTCAACCGGTCGGTAAGCGGTGTAATCTGATAAAAAGGACGGCGCTCAGCTATCTTCTCGAATGCACGGTGAATATATCCGATGGTTTGTTCGGTACTGACAATAAATTCGCCATCCATCAGCATCACGTTCTGGAACACACCATGTGTTGCCGGATGTGTTGGCCCGACATTCAGGGTGTTATATTCCTTCGGTTCTTCAGATGTTACGATATCTTTTGCCCAATAACCTGTATTGAATTTTTGTGCCATATTTCTAAGTCAAAAGCTTAAAGTCAAAAGTTTAAAGTTGTAAAACCAAAACTCATAACTTATAACTCATATTTCATAACTCATTAACGTCCAAACATACTGTCATCCTTATCTTCACGGGTCTGGTCTTCAAGCGGAAACTCTTTCCGCATCGGAAAATCAGTCATCTCATCCATATTCAAAATGCGTTTCAGATTTGGATGCCCTTCAAACTGTATCCCATAAAAATCGTACGTTTCGCGTTCCATCCAGTTGGCAGCTGGCCAAATGGTTGTAATCGTAGATATTTTAGGGTCGTTTAGTTCGGTGACGGTTTTTATCCTGATCCGGTGGTTGTTGACAAAGCTATGCACATGATAAACTACCCCTAGTTTTTCATTTTCGGGGTAATGCATTCCGCATAAGGTTGTTAGAAAGTTGTACTGAAGTTCCTGATCGTCGCGAAGAAATGTCATTATACTTTGAATGGATTCTTTTTTGACCGTGATACAAAGCATATCGCTCAAAATTTCATGCGATTCTATGGCACTACTGAAACGATTGCTCAATTTACTAACAACTAACTGGTCTCTGTCGGGGTTGATCGGATACACAAATTTGGTTTTTAATGTTTCAGGATATCCTGAATATTTTATCGATGAACTTAATCAATTTCAATTACATAGAAAGCCTATTCCATGTTGTATTTTCCCATTAAATCGTTATAAGCTTGAGAATTTCTTCGGCGCAGCGATTCATTGCCTACCAATTCCTGAATCTTCAGAATGCCATCAATGATTTGTTCGGGACGAGGTGGACACCCTGGGACATATACATCAACCGGAATAATGCGGTCGATCCCCTGCAAAACGCTGTAGGTGTCGAATACGCCTCCACTCGAAGCACAGGCGCCAACTGCGATTACCCATTTTGGCTCGGCCATTTGGATATAAACTTCACGTAAAACGGGACCCATTTTTTTTGCCACAGTCCCCATTACCATTAGCAGATCGCTTTGGCGCGGCGAAAAGCTTAAACGTTCGGAACCAAACCTGGCTAAATCATATGTCGATGCCATGGTGGCCATAAATTCGATACCACAACATGAGGTCGCAAAGGGTAGGGGCCACAGCGAGTTTTTACGCGCCAGACCTACAGCTTTATCAAGCGAAGTAGCAAAATAACCTTGCCCGGAAATACCTTCAGGCATATCTGCTACGGTTGGAGTAATAATCTGATTATTTGACATGATTCTGTTTCCTTCCTGATTAGTGTTTATCCCACTTTAAAGCGCCTTTCAGCAAAATATAAATAAAACCAGCCAAAACAAGAATCATGAATAAAACCATTTCCAGAAACCCATCTTTGCCCAAATCTTTGAAGTTTACTGCCCATGGGTACATGAAGATTACTTCAACATCAAAGAGTACAAAGAGTATCGCGATTAGAAAATATTTTACTGAAAATGGACTGCGAGCATTTCCCATTCCTTCGATTCCACATTCGAAATTCTCGAGTTTGGCTTTTGAAGATCGTTTAGGTCCCAGGAAATGAGTTGCCACCATGGTGGTAATTACAAAACCCAGAACAACCAGCGATTGAATCAATATTGGTATATAATCTTGAGGCATTTTTATATATTTATTGTGATCAGATAAACGATTATTTGATCGATTTGTTCGTAAAACTAGAAAATATATTCTGGTAAAATCGAAGTGCAACGAAGGTTCGGGGCGAATAATATCCAAATCTTAACGTTTACGTTAAAATATTAACGTGTCTGAATTACACTTATTAAATTAGTTGATGCACAATCTTCCTTTTAATATAATGCAGTTGTGATTTGCTTTCAAATTGTATCTTTAAAGAGTTCTATCACATCGAGAATTTAAGGGGATATGGATTCCTAAAGGTTGTGATTTGCTTTCAAATTGTATCTTTAAAGAGTTCTATCACATCTAATTACTTTTAAGGTTGCACCCGACTATGGTTGTGATTTGCTTTCAAATTGTATCTTTAAAGAGTTCTATCACATCGAACCGGCTGCAATAGCAGAATCACGGCCAGTTGTGATTTGCTTTCAAATTGTATCTTTAAAGAGTTCTATCACATCTCAGCGGTATTTAATCCGGGTGATCAGGTAGTTGTGATTTGCTTTCAAATTGTATCTTTAAAGAGTTCTATCACATCTTTGTAAGGATAAACACCTTCAGGAATACAGTTGTGATTTGCTTTCAAATTGTATCTTTAAAGAGTTCTATCACATCATATTTTCAAATATTGGTGAATCAACAGGAGTTGTGATTTGCTTTCAAATTGTATCTTTAAAGAGTTCTATCACATCGCAAATTGTATTGCTGTGATTAAATTCATTGTTGTGATTTGCTTTCAAATTGTATCTTTAAAGAGTTCTATCACATCGAATAATTGAATGTGATTAATAACCAATAAGTTGTGATTTGCTTTCAAATTGTATCTTTAAAGAGTTCTATCACATCTAATGGATTAGATTCTTCCAGCACGTTCGGGTTGTGATTTGCTTTCAAATTGTATCTTTAAAGAGTTCTATCACATCTACGTTATAAAATTGAACGGAGAATATCTAGTTGTGATTTGCTTTCAAATTGTATCTTTAAAGAGTTCTATCACATCTGCTTCGGAATAAGTTGCTGTACCATGCGAGTTGTGATTTGCTTTCAAATTGTATCTTTAAAGAGTTCTATCACATCAACGCATCCATAAACCAATTTGCGTTTGCGTTGTGATTTGCTTTCAAATTGTATCTTTAAAGAGTTCTATCACATCCGCCTTGATATATTGGTGATAATCAGGACGGTTGTGATTTGCTTTCAAATTGTATCTTTAAAGAGTTCTATCACATCCGTAAAAAAAATTAACAAGGGAAAATAACTGTTGTGATTTGCTTTCAAATTGTATCTTTAAAGAGTTCTATCACATCATTTTTTTAGTTACCGGGTCGATGGCTATAGGTTGTGATTTGCTTTCAAATTGTATCTTTAAAGAGTTCTATCACATCAAAGTTATTTCAGACGGCAAGGACCTAAAAGTTGTGATTTGCTTTCAAATTGTATCTTTAAAGAGTTCTATCACATCTCGGCGATCATTACGAATTAGGTTTAGATTAGTT
>CAXXPT010000019.1:0-325650 GCA_963676375.2 Prolixibacteraceae bacterium | reverse complement strand
GGTACGCTTTCAGTTCTGCAAGCAAATTGCTTTTTACATTGATGTAATTGGCAATGCCTTTGGCCTTCAGTTCGTCGGTACAGGCAGGAGCACCGGCAACCACGAAGATGGCTTTTCCGGCAATAGCTTCGAATGCGGCAGGAGCAAGTTCAGCATATTCATCATCCGAACTACAGATAACCACGATAGCAGCACCGGCTTTTTGAGCAGCTTCAACACCTTCTTCAACAGTCTTGAACCCGTTGTTGTCGAGTACATCGAAACCAGCCACAGCAAAGAAGTTGCAGGCAAACTGGGCACGGGCTTTACGCATTCCAAGATTACCAATGGTCAACATGAAAGCCAGCGGACGTTTATTCGCTTTAGCGTAAACATCAGTTTTGTAACGAAGCGCTTCGAATGCCTGAGCACCACGGTATGGTTTCAGTGTTTCAATTTCAGCACCTTCAGCTGTCAGGTCAGTAGCAGCAAAAACAGCAGCATCCAGTTCGACATCCAGTTTTTCAGTAAAATTCGGGAACTGGTTTACGCCCAACAGATTTTCGCGGCGGGTTGCAATATTCATGTCGCGTTTACCGGCCATTTTTTTAATTTCATCCTGAATAAATCCTTCGCGTAAAGCGGCAAGATATCCACCTTTTTCCTGAACTTCGAGGAAAAGCTTCCAAGCCTGATCGGCGATAGAAGCTGTCAGTTCTTCGAGGTAATAGGAACCTGCTGCAGGGTCGGCAATTTTTGAGAAATGAGATTCTTCTTTCAGCAACAACTGTTGGTTGCGTGCAATACGATCGGAAAACTCGTTGCTTTCTTCGTAAGCTGCATTGAACGGAAGAACGGTGATTGAATCGGCACCACCCAGTGAAGCGCTCATGGCTTCGGTTTGTGTGCGGAGCATATTCACGTAGGCATCGTAAACCGTTTTGTTCCAGCTTCCGGTTTCAGCATGAATGGTCATTTTTGCCGAGCATTCACATTTTGGACCGTAAGCTTTAACGATTTGAGCCCACAACATACGGGCAGCACGCAATTTGGCTATTTCGAGGAAATAGTTGGCACTAACCGATAAATTGAATTTCATTTTTTTAGCTACTGCATCAACTTCCAGTCCTGCTTCAGTAAGCGTAGTCAGGTATTCAGCACCCAGAGCCAGTGAGTATGCCAATTCCTGAACGATTGATGATCCGGCGTTTCCGAAGTTTTTGCCATTCACGGACAATGTTTTGAACTTAGTCAGTTCAGCAGTTGCAGTGATCGATTCGATCGCTTTTTCAACAGCAAAGTCCTGACCTTTTTTGAATTTTCCGGTCAAGGCATACTTTCCAAACGGATCGTATTCAACTGAAGCACGAACAGTTTTTGGATCATAATTGCCTTGTTTTACAAACTCAGCAAAAACCTTGGCTACTTTGCATGAGCAACATTTGCAAACAAAGTTCACCTCAACAGCCGACAAACAAACGTCGTCCAACAGAACAGCCAGATCAGCTACTGTGATTTCAACACATTCGTTAAATACGAAAGCCAACGAATCAACCCCTCTCATCAAATAATTCAAGGCTTTTTTGTTGGCTTCAGCAAAGTCTTTTACTACGATGCTTTGACGAACTAACCATTCGTTGTTGTTCTTTTTGGTTCCGCGAACAAAAGGGAACTCTCCGGGAAGACTGTTCAGATAATCCAGGTTTTTCAGGTTTTCGGCCCGGTAAAACGGCTGAACATCAATGCCTTCATTTGTTTTCCATACCAACTTTTTGTTGTAGTCGGCTCCCTTCAGGTCAGCAGTAATTTTGTCCATCCACTGCTGGGTACTGACTGGCGGAAATTCTTCAAATAGGTTGTTATATTTTTCTGCCATAATATAATGTAACTGTTTAGAAAATCGGGGCAAAATTAGTGCTTTTATCCAAGGGCTCACGATATTCCGGTAAGTTTTTAATTATTAAGTAACATTGGTCAGCTATAAGATATTCAATTAGTTACATACATCAATGCTTAAATTTAGCCAGAGATGTTAAAAAGAATGATTTTTGTCAGGAAATTAAATCAAAAGCGGCAGAATCGGCCATTCTGAAAGATTTCAGGATAACGTAAATTTGACATTCCCCAACCTTGCGGATTATTTGCTAACGGGTAAGCTAAAAGAAAAAGATAAAGCAACCGGATCGGTTACCTGAGTTGAAGTATCCAGAAGTTTGTAGTTTATGGTGTAAGTTCCTTCAGGCAATTTGCCAATCAGAATAGTATCGTTTTTCATAACGCATGGCCATTTCATCATGCTGTTGAACTGTTTCCGGATGTCAATAATCTTGTCGGTCCGGGTTACTCCCGAAAGTACATTGTAAGTACAATCATCAAATACAACCAGCTTAATTTGGTCATTGCTGGTTGGTTTTTCAGGAATAATCTTCATGTTATGTTGCGAAAGATCAGCCAACTGCAATTCACTCACCTGATCGGAACAGGCGAAAAGAAAGAACAAAAATCCTATTATAGCAAGCCTTTTCATTTCTTCCGGAATATAGCCATTAGCAAGACGGATTTTTAAGGCAGAAGGTTGCGCAACAATTTCGACCTTATCTTATAAGAAAGCTAAATGAGGATTGGTTCTGATTCTTTCGGCAACTTTTTCAACTTCACGGAAAACACGAAGAAGGTTGCCTCCCCATATCTTTTTGATTTCAGTTTCGGTGTACCCTCTGCGAAGTAATTCTTTGGTGATGTTTGGAAACTGACTCACATCGCCGCAATCCATCAATCCGCCACCGCCATCAAAATCGCTGCCAATTCCCACATAATCAACTCCAACCAGGTTTTTGACATGATCGATATGATCGCACAAATCTTTTACACTGGCATATCTTTTTGCTTCCAGGCCTTAAGCTCGTCCCACTCCTTAAACATAGCATCTTTCTCGGCCTCGCTCATTTTATCCAAATCATTCGCATACTTCTTGCGAATGGCTTTTATTCGTTTATAATTAACCGTTGTGGTGTCCGGATTTTTCACATATTCGTCGAGTAAACAAATCTGAATCACTCCTCCTTTGGCTGCCAGCTTTTTAATCATTTCGTCGGTCATGTTGCGGTTATGTTGTGCAATTGCACGAACCGAACTGTGCGACGCAATAATTGGAGCCTTGCTCAGTTCAATGGCGTCATAAAACGATTTATCCGAAGCATGCGAAACATCAACCATCATTCCCAAACGGTTCATCTCAGAAATTACCTGTTTCCCAAAATCGCTCACGCCGTTATGCTCAGCTGGTTTTCCGTCGCTCGACGAATCGCAGATATCGTTATGAAACGAATGACAAAGTGTAATGTACCGAACTCCTCTTTTATAAAATTCTTCAACGCGCGATAAGTCTTTAGCTAAAGGGAATCCGTTTTCCATCCCGATATAAATGGCGCGTTTCCCTGTTTTTTCAATTTTAGCCAAATCGTCAGCTTTTAAAGCCAGTGTGGCCAAATCGCTGTCCTTCTTCACCATAACATGAATAGAGTCGAGCATTTGGTTAGCCAAAGCATATGTTTTTTTGTAGTTTTCTTCGGTGCGCGGCTTCTGCCCGGTAAAAACCGCAAAGAACATGGCATCCAAACCTCCTTTTTTCATTCGCGGCAAATCAACCCGGCTTTGCGGTGCCTTATTTTCTTGCCGAACCGAAAAGCCTGATTTTAGCATCAGCATTGGCGTATCGCAATGGGTGTCAATCGTCAAACATTTTTCGTGGATTCGATGAGCTTTCTTCTCCAGCTTTTCAGAATCAGGAGCTGAAGTGAAACTCATTAATATTCCTGAAATCAGGCCAAAGGTTAAGGTCTTTTTGATCATTGGGTCGGTTTTAATTTTGAAGTTTCAAATGTAGCGAAAAACAGTAGAAATTATTAATAACTCACCTTCCCCATCGAAAAAATGGGGGTATTCATCGAAAAAAGTTTTCCTCAGGATTTATTCGCCCTATCTTCGGTATAAGAATTAAAAACATAAGAAAATGAAACACCGGAAACTGCTCATTGTCCTCGGAATTTTCCTTTTTATTTCAGGATGTTCCGATTTTTGCATGATCTGCTCCCTAAACCCGTTCTATATCGAAAAAAATATTACACTCGTTCATGAAATTGAAGGAAACTGGACGGCTCATCCGATTCAATCCAAATCTGATTCAACCTCCAATAATAGCGGGAAATGGGAAATGGCGGATACTTCCTCAGTTTGGAGAATCAACCGTTTTATTTCTGAAGAAAAAATGAAAACAAAAAAGGGGAATGACTCCACTGTATTTAAACCGCAAAACTTTTATGTGGTAAAACTCATCGGCAATAACCCGGATTCGGCTAACTACCAGTTTCGACTGGTGCTTTTTCGGGTTAACTCGGTGCTTTATGCCGATTTCAGTCCACGCGAAGCCACGGCACTTCAGGGTAGCCGTATGGCCAAAGAAAACTACCTGACTGTCCATACTTTAGCCCGAGTTTCCGTTCTGAATAAACAATTCAAAGTATCGTGGCTTGGTGACGAATATATGAAGGAAATGATTCAAAAGAAGCGTGTCCGGATTCAATACCGTTATGTGCCCGATGCCGGAAGATTGCTCCTCACAGCCTCGTCACAAGATTTAACAGAAATGATTGAGCGCTATGCCAACGAAAAGCGTTTCATCGACTGGATGACCAGCCAGCCATGCTCAAACTGAACCGAATAAACTAAAAAGCCATGAAAATATTTCAATTAAGAAAACAACTTATTCCAGCTTTGCACCTTCTGTTCTGGTTCGTATCCTTCAATTTCTGGAATTTCATATTTAATCCTGGCATTGAATCATCCGGAGTTATTCAAGGACTTGAAGTGGGATGGGATTTTATTCTACCCATGAATTTCCTTTTCCTGTTGTATTGCACATTACCTTTTATCTGGCTGAGCAGTAAAGCGCATCTTTGGATAAAAATTCCGGTCTCACTCATTTTTCTGGTGCCAATTGTTTATTTAATAATTCTTGGTTCTAATCCTGAAAAAGGCAACCAAAATGATATTCAAGAGATTTTTATGGAGTTTTTTGTTAAAAATTTCCTATATGTTTTGGCTTTTCACCTTTCTATTGCATCAGCTGTTTATTTTAACTTAAAGGTATTGATCGCAAGGTATCTGAGCAAAAGCAAGTTTGGCATTTACCTGTTGTCGGCACTTGGGTTGTGCATATTCACGGCTTTAATCAATTTCTCCATTTTCAATTTTTTCATTGATCAACTATTTCCAAGTCTCTATTTCATTTCCTATTTCCGGATTTGGGAATTGATTCTTATCGTTGCAGCATACCTCATTTTCACCAGCATTTTATTCCTGATTTGGCAATATGCCCAGATGCTGATTGAAAAAAGAGACGCCGCCCGCAACGAACTTTCGGCGCTAAAAGCACAGATCAACCCACACTTCCTGTTCAACAACCTGAATACCATTTATTCAATGGCTTCCCAGAAAGACGAACGGACAGCCGATGTTGTTCTGAAACTATCTGATTTTCTTCGGTACATCCTTTACGACACGAGTGCAGAAACCATTCCGCTCGAAAAAGAAATAGAGATTATCCGTACGTATGTCGAGTTGCAGAAAGAACGGGTAAATCCGGAAAGCATAAAAATTGAATTCGTTACAGAAGGCCATTTTGACAAAGTACACATTGCGCCCTTGTTGCTACTTCCATTGGCTGAAAACTGTTTCAAACATGGAATTGGAAAAAATACAGGCACCATCCAGATTAACATCAGCTACGATGGTAAAAACCTGATTTTTATTACAGAAAATCAGATTGCACTCCGCGAGAAAACCGATACTGAAGAGAATGGAGGCCTTGGCATACAAAACGTTGAGAAACGGTTAAACCTAATTTACCCTGATCGCCATTCTCTTGAGTATCATGAAAAAGATGGCCGGTTCCATCTGGAAATGAAAGTGGAACTGACGAATAGCAAAGATTAAGATTACAGATTTTTATAATACTGACAAACTGTGTTCATCGGGCAAATATCACACTTCGGATTGGTTGGCCGGCAAAGCTCCCGTCCAAGAAATGAAATCGCCATTCCGGCATCGTTCCAATATTCTTTCGGAACTACTGCCATGATTTGTTTCTCCACCTTTTCAGGTTTCGCGGCATCGGCTTCGGCAGCAATTCCCAACCGGGGAGCCACGCGCAAAACATGGAGGTCAACTATTATGCCTTCAGCGGTATCGCCCGATTCGCGGATGATCACATTGGCCGATTTACGACCAAGTCCGGGCAATTTGGTCAACTGGTCCATCGTTCTCGGAATATTTTCGTCTTCGCCGACAGTTTGCGCCAGTTTAACCAACCATTTGGCTTTATTGCCCCAGTTTCTGACCGAACCAATGTGGTGTTGAAGATCGGCCTCCGTAGCATGTGAAAGCGAATTTATGGTTGGATACACAGCAAAGATTTCCGGCGCCAGTTCATTAATGTGCTTATCCGAATCCTGGGCAGAGAGGATAACCATAACGACCAATTGGTAACGGCTCTGGTAGTCGAGCGGATGTTTGCGTTTTCCATATTGCTGAAATAAAGGTTGAAGTGCCTGAGTCCAATTTGTTTCCATGACTGATTTTTTTTGTTGCCTTAAAATTAACCAAATTTAGTGCTTCTTTATGTTTTTTCAATCTCTGCAGGTTGCAGAAAACAAGAAACAACGTACCTTGTATATGAATTAGAATCTGGAAATTGAATCTTTATGAACTGCATCATTATTGAAGACGAACCTGCTGCCCAATCCATTCTTGAAAATTACATTTCCAGATGTCCCGATGTGCGCTGCTCCGGAACTTTTGGCAATGCATATTCTGCTCAGTCATATCTGGATTCGTATCCGGTCGATTTAATTTTCCTTGACATCAATCTTCCTGAAATGTCGGGCGTGAGTTTTTTGCGGTCACTGGTTCATCCGCCATTGGTCATTTTCACTACCGCTTATCCGCAATATGCCGTTGATGGATTCGATCTGGAAGCTGTCGATTTTTTACTGAAACCCTTTTCGTTCGAGCGGTTTTATAAAGCCGTGAACAAAGCCCGCGAGAAATTTAATGCGCGAGTTTTACCCTCAACGCCAGCAAAACTGAGCGTAAAATCAGGGAAACGGATTTATCAACTGGCTATTGACGAGATCCGATTTATTGAAACCTGCGGCGATTACGTCTCAATCCAATGCTCCGACAAAAAACTGGTAGTTCACGGAACCTTGAAAAGTTGGGAAGAAAAACTAAAAGGCTCTTTATTCCTGAAAGTCCACCGTACCGTCCTGGTTAATCTTCAAAAAATCGATCACCTCGAAGGCAACCTCATCTGCATTGGAGAGCACAAATTACCCGTTTCAGAACCGTATAAAGAACAGTTGCTGGAACGATTGGGTGGAAATAACCTGAATTAAAGTCGTATCAAGAAAAAATCCCCTGCTGAAATATTCAATTTCAGCAAGGGATTTTCCTTTTTCCCATTTCCTTATTTCTACTTGACGAGTTTAGCGTCTTCCATTATCACTTCGTAGAAATAACCGGCGCCAAAATCTTTTTTCAGGGTAATGGTTCCTTCAAAAGTAACTACATCGTCAACTTTTACCTTGTCAAGCGTAGTGATAGTCAGATCAAAGTTTTCACCGTCTTTGGTTCCGTCCTGAATATGAATCCAGTTTTTACCCATCACTTCTTCATTCACTTTAACAACCTGACCCTTCATTTTGATCGTTTTACCACCAAAGCTGGCACGATCAGCAAACAGTTTCGCAATCGAAAGTCCATTTTCGGCAGGAGTTACCGAGATACCTTCTTTCATGGCATCCGATGGTTTACCTGTGTGGCCTGAAGCCATAGCGCCACCCATTGCGCCGCCCATACCTCCGGCGGTAGCAGGTGCAGCAACCGGAGACTTGCTTAATCCCTGAACAAAATAGATCGTTTCGAATGTACGTTTGAGCTCCTTGCTATTGAAATTTTTCATTTCCAAAGCCTGATCGTAGTAGTAAACTTCGCCAACAGAAGCCTCCTGGCTGGTAACCGCAATCCAATTTTCAGTTCCGTTATCGTTAACTTTCAAATAAGTATAATTTGAAGTCTGAATGACTTCGGCTACTTTAACCTCGTGCATGGCCGGATTAGCCAGATTCTGCGCCGTTGGAACTTTGTTCTTTTTAACACAACCTGAAAATCCAACCAGAACGACTAGAATAACAAATAATGATCTCATAATTTATCAGTTTTTAGATTTTTCTATTTTATTTTATTTTGCGAAATCGTTGAACTCAAAAACTTTAGCCTTCAAACAAATTTCAAAACAATTAGTTGTAATTTTAATTGATTTTTCAATCGCTTCGCTATAGAATGATATAAATCAATAGAAAACAATTAAAAAACCCCAAATGGAATCCAAAACCCAAAAATTAACTGATGAATTAATCAGCAAAACCGGACGTCGCGCGTTTTTATTGAAAAGTGCCGCAGTTGCCGGTGGAGCAATGTTTTTAAGTTCTCTTCCTATACATTTATTTGCCGAAATCACAAAAGCAGATGACCTAAGACTGGTAACCGAAACCATCAAATATGCCGGAGCAAGTGGACCGATTACAGCCTATTTGGCCCGGCCTAAAGGAAAAAAGAAATATCCGGCAATCGTTGTTATTCATGAAAACAAAGGACTTCAGCCCCACATTAAAGATGTGACTCGTCGGTTTGCGCTAGAAGGTTTTGTGGCACTTGCCCCCGATGCATTATCTTCATTGGGCGGAACTCCGGAAAAACCCGAAGAAGCAACTCCAATGTTCCAGAAACTGGATGTTGAAATCACAAAGAAAGATTTAGCTGCAGCTGTTGCCTATCTGAAAACGAACCCTCAAACTACCGGAAAAGTAGGATGTACTGGTTTTTCGTGGGGTGGTGGCATGACGAATCAACTTGCAGTTAACCTTCCCGATCTGAATGCAGCAGTTCCTTATTACGGTTCACAGCCCAAAGCTGAAGATGTAGCAAAAATTAAAGCGCCAATGCTTATCCATTATGCCGGAACTGACGAGCGCATCAACAAAGGAATTCCGGATTTTGAAGCCGCATTGAAAAATGCAAAAATTGACTACCAGATTTACATGTATGAAGGGGCACAACATGCCTTCAACAATGATTCGAATCCCGAACGGTACAACAAAGAAGCTGCCGATTTAGCGTGGGGCAGAACTGTTGCATTTTTCAAGGAAAAGCTGAAATAGCAATCATTCGATCAGCTTAAATAAATCAATCCCGAAAGGCCTGAATACAGCAATTCGGGATTGATCTTTTTATAAAAGTATCTGAAGTTTACTTACATTTCAGTACTTGGTTTACTTTCATTTTGGATGATTGATTTGGAACTCTTAGAATTACCATTTGACCCAAAAGAATAAGAAATGCTGAAGTAAAGCACACGGGTTTCGGTTTTGCGCCAATTGTCAGCAGTGAAATTCGAACCCCATGAAGTATAGCTGTTTTTAAGAGAGTTGAATACATCCGAAGCCCGCAGTGTCAGAGATAATTTATTTTTCAGAAGATCTTTTTTTACGGCACAATCAATTGAATATTGTGGTTCCATTCTTGAATATACGCCCACTACCGGACCCAGATAATTTGCAATAAGCTGAAAAGAAAGGCTCTTCGAAGGAGTCCAACTCGAATTAAAACGCCCTAAATAGAAGTAATTACTGGCCGAATTTCCATCAACATTTCCTGTAATTTCGTTCTTAAAGAAGCTTGTATTTCCATTTATTTTCCACCATTTATTAATGGCTTGCTCAAATGTAAATTCAAGACCGTAATTCAGGCTCGACAACATATTTTGTGGTGCCATATGCGATATCCCAGCATCGTCGAGTAGCGTAACCGAATTAATCGGGTTGGCAATATGCTTATAGAAAGCGGTAAATCCTAAAATAGTTTTATCATAATTGCCATTAAATCCCAATTCAATTGAATTAACATATTCGGGTTTTAAATCCGGATTTCCGCTTCTGAAAACTTCAAGATTCGACCGCTCGACAAACGGATTAATCATTCGGGCTGAAGGCCTTTTAATTGTGCGGCTATAACTAAGCTGAAGCTGATTATTCTCGTTAATTGGATGACTAAAACTAAGTGAAGGATAAAGATTGAAATAGTTCTGGCTGATTTTATCGTTGCTAGCGCCTTGCTTCCCATCGACAAAGGTTTTTTCAATCCGGAGCCCTGCCTGAACTGAGGTTCCGCCAAAGTTGCCTGACCAAAGACCATATCCCGCATGTATTTGTTCATTGTAGGTAAACAAGTTTCGTTGAGACAGATCTTCAACTTTTGATCCGCCGGAAGAATTGAAAAAATAATATTCACTGTCGTTGCCCCGAACAATGCTGTGAACACCGGTTTCCAGTTTCGAACCATTATCGAAAGGCAATACCCAATTCAATTGAAGATTAGAATTGAAAATATCAGAATTGGTATTTATTTCTGATGTTTCTGTTTTCGTTGCATACTGGTAAGTTTGTGGTTGGATGGCGGAACCCGATGAACTGGATAAAGTATAATCAACCGTCAGTTCTTCTCCTTTTTTGTCGAATAATTTCCGGTAAGCAACCAGGTAATCATTCGCAGTTTCTTTCCCGTTCTCCGAATTGATCACAAAAACATTTCCTGTTTTATTCATCGATCGGTCGAAATATTGCGAAAGCGTGTTGTCTGCATCAATCGTTTTGGAAGGATTGTATGTATAACTCAGCGTCAGTTTGTTTTGCGAATTGAAATTGAAGTTTGAACCCAGTGTGAAAGTGTTTTTAGTAATGTCGATATTCGTCTTGGCATCCTGCTGTAAAAAATGAATCGCGTCAGAATTGTATGATTCCCTCAGCAAATAGCGCGACGCTTCGGCCAATTTTTTCATTCCGCTGTACGAAGCAAAAAGATTGACTTTGCCCAGATTGTAGTTCAAATTCACCGACTCGTTGTATTTATCGCCAGTTCCAGCGGTAAATATGGCATTTCCGCTAAAGCCCGTGGTTTTCGACTGTTTTAGCTTGATGTTGATAATTCCACTTTTGCCTTCCGGATTATATTTTGCCGATGGATTGGTAATGATTTCGAGGCTTTCGATATCTGCTGCCGGAATCTGGTCGAGTTTAGTCGCATCTATCGAAGTTGGCCGGCCATCGATCAGGATACTCACTCCGGAATTACCACGCAAATTAACGACCCCATCAGCATCAACAGCCAGTCCGGGAACATTTTTAATCAGATCAATTGCAGTTCCACCGGTTGAGTTGATGTCTTTTGAAACATTGATGACTTTTTTGTCAATTTTGGTTTGATAAGTCTTTTGTATTCCAACAACCGAAACTTCGTCAAGGGCAGTGGTTGCTTTGCTCAAATTTATCTTTTTTAAATCAACAGTCAGTCCCTGTATGTCAAAAACAACATTTTGCAGTTTCAGTTCCTCATAACCCATGAAAGAAATGGCCAAATTGTACTCACCAACGGCAATCTTCGATAATTCAAACGTGCCATCACTTTTTGAAATCGACCAGGTTACCATGGTCGACCCATTCGAAGCAAAAAGAACAACATTGGCGAACTCCAGCGGGGTCCCATCGTCTGCATCAACCAATACACCTTTCAGTATACCCTTTGGTTCAGCAACAAAATTTTGTTGAGAATATGAGGTTTGGTAAAGAGTAGAAAGAATAATTCCCAGGATAATAAGCTTCAGTGTTTTCATAACCTTTCGTTTAAAGTTTTAAAATCTGAAGCTAAAGTAGAGTCACAATGCCACCCATTGGGCAAGAAACAGGGTGAGGCTGAAAAAATGAATGGTGAACTTTCCTGTGAGTCAGGTGAAATTAGCTGAAGAAATAAATGGCTAAGCGAACCAATCCTTAAATACCGGAATCCTGACCTTGCTGATCAGAATTTTTTCGGGAATTGAAACAATCAGGTTGACTGACAGTCGCCCATTGAACCACAAATCGATGTCCTTAATCGCATTCCGGGCAATAATGAACTGGCGATTTGCCCTAAAAAACTCCTTTGGGTTGAGTATAGCAGCCAATTCATCGAGGGTATTCTCCATTACAAAGGCTTTCCCTTTATAATCGATTGCCTTTACAATGCTGGTTTCAATAGAGATATACGCAATTTCACTGGTTTTCAAGGGAACCAGCTTATCACCTTTCTGACTAACCAGAAAATGGGTTTTATATTCAGCCGTGGGTTTAATCATGGCCAATAACCTACTCAAATCGGTTGTTTCAGTATGATTTCCGGATACAATTTTCTGTTTGTCGAGCGCTTTTTTTACATCGGCAAGTGTGATAGGTTTAAGCAGATAGTCGATGCTGTTTACTTTAAAAGCCTGCAAAGCATATTCATCATAGGCAGTGGTAAAAATAATAGGGCAATCGATCCGAATCATTTTGAAAATTTCGAAAGCTGAACCATCTGCTAAATGAATGTCCATAAATACCAAATCAGGCAACTCATTCACCTCGAACCATTCAACTGTGTCGGCAATACTTTCTAAAATGGCAATCGCATTTATATTCCCGATCTCCTTCAGAATATTGGTTAAATTCCGGGCGGCCAATTCTTCATCTTCTATGATCAGCGCGTTCATCATGACAGCAATGGTATTTCGACAATAAACTTTTGATCTTCTTTTCGTATGGAAATATCCCGATCGCCCAATATCCGGTATTGGTTCGACAAATTGACTAAACCCACGCCAGCGCCGGGTTCGGGAGCAAATTTTTTATTGATCGTATTGCTTACAACCAGTGTCTGGTCTGGAGTGGTGGCTATTGAAATTTCCAACGGGTTTCGTTTGCTGATTTCATTGTGTCGGACAGCATTTTCCAGCAGAATCTGCAAGGCCAATGGCGGAACTTTATACCCGAGCAGTTCATTGCTGATGGATTGCACCAAACTAATATTTTTGGTGAAACGCAGTTTGATCAGAAAAAAGTACGATTCTACAAATTGCAGTTCGTCGCTCAGACTAACTAATCTGTTTTCGTTGGACTGAAGCGTGTAACGCAATACCGTCGACAAGTGGTCGAGGTATTCCTGTGCAACTTCAGGAGATTCATTGATTAAGGTTCTTAATGAACTCAGCGAATTAAATAAAAAGTGTGGACTTACCTGATTTTTCAATGCATCAAACTGTCGTTGAAGGTTTTCTATTTTCAGACTTTGGATTTCGAGCCTGTTTTTCTGATTTTGAAACACCAGCCGGATGACATAAATGCAGATTATGACGACCAGTGCAAGAAAAAAATCTTTGGTGATAAAAAGATGCCCACTTCTGGGTATATCCGCCTTTGGGAGAAAGCCCTTTTTCAGGGCAAACAGATAATGAGTCAAAATAAGAACAACAAAAAATGAAACTACAAATGCCAAAGTAAAGTTAATCCAGTTGATTTTCTTATTGGATTGCAGTGGTTTTAAAATGTAAAAGTTAATCCAGAAAAGAATAAAGCTTATTGTGAAGGTAATGGAAAGCTCTAACAAAGCGTTTATAAAAAACCGAACAGCCATTTGCTGTGTAAATGTGCTGGAAACAAACTCATCGAATAAACTGCTGAAATGCACCAGAATACTTATGGCCAGCGAAAGCCACAAACTTAAAACGATGTATTTTCTGGTGATCGAATTCGCCATTGAGTGATATTTACAGGTCTTTAAAAGTACAATCTTTTCAGCAAATCTAAATTACCTGATTCCGAATTACTTTTGCTGCATCTTCCATGCTTCGGCCACCTCCTCAACAAATGGTTTGCAGCGACTGAAAAAGAGCTTGTATCCTTCACACAGATAATTCAATCCCGGGTGGCCATCCGGAGTTTCGATGAAACGATCATTCGGACAAGCCCCATTGCACATGTTCAGAAATTCACACTGCTGGCAAAATACTGGCAAAGTAGTAAGTTTTGCCTGCCCAAAAGATTTTTGCTCATGACTTTCGAGCAGATCTATCAATGATTTATTTTGGATATTTCCACCGAGATGTGAAGAATCGACAAAATGGTCGCATGGATAAAAATCGCCATTGTGCTCAACCACCGGAACACGCCCACAGGTCTGCCTAAAAATGCAATGCGAATGATCGAGTCCAAAAGCAGTCCGCAATGCTTCCTCGAATATCTGGATTTTGACAGTTCCAATATCTTCGGTTTTCCATTCGTCGAAAATATCACACAAAAACTCGCCAAATGCTTTCGCCGGAACAGCCCGATCGGATACCAGATTGTTTTCTGATGAAAGTCGCTCAACCAAAGGGATAAAAGTCAGGAACTCTGCATTCAGGCTTTTGAAAAAGCGGTAAACTTCATGCGGATACTTAACGTTTTGGGCATGAACAACACAAAGGATTTCGCATGGAATCAGGTAATGTTTCAGGAATTGAAACCCACGCAAGACTTCATCAAAACATGATTTTCCATCTTTCCGGAATCGGTTGACAGCGTGAAATTTTTCCGGTCCGTCAAGACTAATCCCCACAATAAAATTCTCTTTTTTCAGAAACCGACACCATTCATCATCGAGCAAAGTTCCATTAGTTTGAATTCCATTTATAACCGATCGATTGTGAGGAAGGTGTTTTTTCTGGATTTCAACAATCCGGTTGAAATATTCTAACCCAGCCAACGTGGGTTCGCCTCCGTGCCACGAAAAGAAAATGGTTTGTTCCGAAGATGTCTGAATATGCTGGATGATATACTTTTCAAGCAATTCGTCAGTCATTCGGCGAATCCCTGATTCGGCGAGTAGCTTAGCTTTTTCGAGGTAATAGCAGTAACTACAAGCCAGATTACAACTTGCTCCAACCGGTTTCACAAACACCTGGAAATCATCCATAGCAGATTACTTTTTTCAAAACAACCGTTTCCCAAGCCCACTGGCTTCTATTAGCTTTTCTAGTCGAGAAAGCTGCGTTGCCTCTTGTTTAGCGCTCAATACCCAATAAATTCTGGGTTTCCGGTACGAAGGAGGCTGTTTCTCGAAAAATTCCCAGGCCAACTTATTATTCCTGAAATTAGCCTCCATTTCAGGAGTTAATCCCTCGGGTTGATTTTCATAACTGTAAATTGCAGTGCGGGCTTCCGACCTTTTTTCATAGGCAACCAATCCGGCTTCTGTCATCTTGCCTTGCCGGATCATTTCTTCCACTTTTTTGATATTCACCGCACTCCAGTTGCTTTTCGGATTTCGTGGCGTAAACCGGATGCTGTAACTTTCCTCGTCAATTGATTTCCGGATACCGTCGATCCAGCCAAAGCACAGCGCTTCGTCAACCGATTCCGACCAGGTCATGCTTGGCTTTTTTGTGCCAACCTTGTAATAACCAACCAACAATTCAGATTCAGTTCGGTGATGTTCTTCCAGCCATTTCCGGAATTCGGCAGAACTCGCAAAAAATTCAGGTGCCATTCGAGATAAAAATTAAAGGTAGTTTCTTTTACCTGCGCTTCTTAAACTGAAACGGGTAAATCAACTGACTTATTATTAAAAGTGCAATGCCTGCAAAGATAAAAGGCATCATCAGGCTGACCAGCGAGTCTGACTTATCGAGGTTAAGTAGCAAATAAACCAGAGGCGACACAATAATCAACGAACCTGATATTAGCAAGATGTTGCTTATGATCATGGTTCTGTTACTATACTTTTTGCTCATTACGTGTCGGCGAGTTCTTAGTGTTTCTCTAGTCATCGATTTCTCCTTTAAAATTTCAGACTAAATTACATTAAAAAAGGTAGTTGCCAATAAAAAAAAAGCGCCTCCTGCTTTTGAAAACTGGAGGCGCTGGCTTATAAAATCTACTTAGTTTGGGTTTCAAATATTTACTCATTCCGTTGGCTAAAGCCTAACGGCAAAGGATAACTTTCGCTCAGAAAGTCGTATTCCATTCTTCTGTCTCCCGCTTCCGGACTCCTTATTATAATTCTTTGATGCGGATATTCCTGAAATTCAATTCAGAACCATGACCAAGGAATCCGACATAACCTCTGTGGCGCAGCAATCCGGGGTGATCTTTGTGGTCAGCCGTTCCTTTTTTGCTGGCTTCTTTCATGTTACCATCCACGATTATGGTACCATTCAGGATAATTTTAATATCGTCACCTTTTACCATCACTTCTTCCGAATTCCATTCGCCAACTGGTTTCAGGAATTCGCGTTTGGCAGGAATTACACCATAAACGGAACCATGATATTGATAAGGCTGCAGGTCTTTATAAATATCGGCAGTGTTATCCAGAATCTGTAATTCTTTGCCCACGTAAGCGGCATCGCCTTCAAGCGGCGCATGAATCCCCAATCCATTATTTGCACCGGGGGTCAGCTGAAACTCGAACCTGAACACAAAATCGGAGTATTCTTTCTCGGTAAACAGGTTGCCGTGAGCGCCTTCTTTTGGTTTAACCACCAGCAATCCATCTTCGGCTACATAATCCACCTTGTTGCCTTGCCAGTTGTCGAGGTTTTTTCCGTTAAAAAGCAATTGAAATCCTTCAGCTTTCTCCTGATCGCTCAGTTGAGCAACATCGGTATTCAGTTCTTTCACAAAAATGTTGCGGAAAGCCAAATCGGTTCCGTGAGCCTGTAATTCGATAGCATCTTTTGAGAAAATCGGAATTTTACGATCCCAATAATTTTCCATCACTACGTTATCAACCACCAATACACCATTCAAATAAACCGTTACACGTTCGCCAACCATTTTAATCTGGAAAGTGTTCCAGTCGCCAATGGCATTGTCGGCCAAAACCAGCGGTTTGCTTGGGTTTTTCTGGTTGTTGTACAATCCGCCCGAACCTACCTGGGCACCCACATCAACGCGGGCTGTATCCCAAATCTGAACCTGGGGAGCGCCACGCAAATAAATTCCGCTATCGCCGTTTTTACTGATTCTCCAATCAACGATCATTTCAAAATCGCCATACATTTTTGTTGTACACAAATTATCGCCTTCGCCGTTAAACACGATACAGCCATCTTTTACCGACCAGTTAGTCAGCATTTTGGCATCAGCTACAACTTGTTCTTTAGCCAACTCTGCAGGAGTCATTTTAGCGCGGGCAACCGGATTTTTCACCAAACCATGCCAGCCACTCAAGTCTTTTCCGTTGAAGATGCTCACAAAACCTTTTTCCTTTGGCATCTTTTCGAGGTATTCCCGCACGTCAATCACATCATATTGACTGTCCTGTCCGGTCATTTTACCCATTACTTTCTTCAGAACGTCGGCTACAAATTCGCCGGTAAGTCCGTTTTTCTTTCCTGAAGAAGGCAACGCAAGCCCTTTGGCAGTTGCTGCGGCAACACCGCTCAATTCAGGATCGTCGAGATAAGCTGAAACGAAAACGAGCGAAAGGAATGTTTTTACATTGCGGGTGGCCTGAATGACTGAAGTTTTTTCAGAAACAGTTGTGCACTCAGGCATCAGTTTTTCAATCATCAGTAATTTCTGATCGTCAGGCAACCCAGATTCGAGTGTAATACGCAAATACGATTTCAAGGCTTCATTCCTGAATGATTTCATTTCAGGATTGGTAAATACGGCAAATAATTGAGGTGCAGCCTTGGGATCGGTCCAGTTCGAAAGCGATACGAATGCAGCTTCTCGCTCTGAGGCACTTCCGTTTTTCAGCAAAGCGGCAACAGTTTTTAAGGCTTTGGGATCGTTCAGCGACGACAATACCGGAATCAGTTTTTCGGTTTGCCCGCCAGCCTGAATTTCATTCAGAACCAAATTGGCATCGGGTTTTGTTGCTCCTGAATAAATGGCGATCAGTGCATTCTGCAAACTCTGAACCTCTTTTTTATCATCTGTTTTTTTCAGCATGGCAATTAATTCAGGTGCATTTTCGGCTCCCGACACATTTGCCAGGGCAGAGAAAGCAGCATACCTTATTTTTGGCTTTCCTGATTTACAAAGTTTGACCATCGCGCCAAAAGTTTCGGTAGCCCGGCGAGCAGCCAAAACATGATTCAAAACTACTTTGCCATCATCGCTTGCACTCTCGAGTTCAGCTGAAAGCAAGCCTGTTTCTTTGGCCGAACAGGTATTTAGCAACGCATTTTCAATTTCAGTAAATTCCGTTTCGCTATTCGCTTTTTTCAGTTGTTCGAGCAAAACCGGAACAGCCTTTGCTTTCTGATTGTGTGCCAATGTGCTGATCGCTTCCGTTTTAACGATTGCATCTCCTGAAGACAATGCCGGAAGAATAGCTTTTTGCAGAACTTCAGTTTCGGTGCGATTGCCCAGGAAATGAAGGATTTCAGCCTGAGTTTCGGCAGAAGCTTTTTTCATTGCGGCAATCCACGAACCAACGTTTTCGCTTTTTAACTGTGCGGCGGCATTGGTTAAAACAGCATTGCGATACGCTTTATTTTTATTCTGAATCTCCTTCAGGAAAAGGGCATTTGAACCAAAACCCGGAATTGCCAATGCTGACGAACGATAAACCAACTGGTTGTCGGCAGTGCAGTTTTTAAGAACGTTTGCTCCAAGCTGATTGCTTAGTTTTGTCTCACCCTGTTCGGCCAAACGACTGGCATATTGGAGGTAAGCGATCATTGTTTCGGAATAGTCGTATTGAAATTTGGCAGCTTTTGCAGCAGCTTCGAACGTTGGAAACGAAGCTTTTCCTCCAATTTCGGCCAATGATGCGTAAACGTGTTTCAACAGGGCAACTTTGGCGGTTTTAGTCAATTCAATCAGGAAATTTTCAGCCGGTTGATATTTCATTTGGCCCAAAACTTTTACCATCGACAGCAATTGTTGATCAGTTTTGTCCTGAGCATTTTTCAGGATTACGCTACCGGCATCGGCGCCACCAATGCTAAAAAGGGCGGCCAAAGCTGGTTCGTACAGATCGGTCGTATTCAAATATTTCTCCATGCTGGTAATGGTTTCTGAACCACCACAATATTGAAGGCGACGGATGAAAAAAGCTTTCACTTCCTTGTCGGTTGCTTTCTGCAAAGCAGCAAGAATTGAACTTTCAACCAGCTTCCGTTCGCTCTGGTGATTTTGCGCTCCGGCAAACTGGGCCAGACTTTCCAACGCATAGCGGGCCTGTTCATCGTTACCTGTTCCCGGAGGAACAATCATGTCGCAGAATTTAGTAATTCCAGGAGCACCGGTTTCGATAATCTGGAGCATCAGTTTGGCGGTGTGGTCACCGTTTTGTGCCGGAAACTGTGCCAGAACATCGGCCACTTTGGTTTCGAGGCGGCGGTTATCCTGCGCAAACGTTGGAGCCGTAAAGAAAATGGCCAGTAAAACGATTAATATTTTTGTTGTTAGTTTTATCATTTCATGAATATTTTTTGATTAAAAATCGGAACACTCAACTTGAAATTTGGAATCTGGAGCTTTTAAATCCTCCATTCTCCTCGCATTGGCTGATTGATTAACCGGTTGGCTTCGTCGTCGTTGATGAAAGTCAAAGTTTCCGGATCGAATTCGAGTGTGCGGCCAAGTCGCAGCGCGATAACGCCCATATTGACAATGGTTGCCGAACGGAAACCGTTTTGTTCATTCAGGGCAAATTTCTGTCGTGTGCGAACCGATTCGCTGAACGTATCAATTTGAGGAGCGGGTTCAGGAAGCGTGTCAATCAACGCATTCAGGTTTGGAATATCCGATTTGAACCCTTTAAATATTTTTCCGTTTGGACCTTCGATGTAGGCTGCTTTCTGATCTTTATTTTCGCCATCCAGAATAATCTGGCAACCGTCGGCATAGGTATAGGTTATTTTACGCCATGTTCCAATGGCATCGTAATGCTGCTGAGGAGCATCTACTTCCACTTTTACAGGGCTGGTATTGTCTTTTCCTAAAAAGTACTGGACCGGATCGATGTAATGCTGACCCATGTCGCCCAATCCGCCACCATCGTAATCCCAATATCCGCGGAAGGTTTGGTGCGTACGGTGTAAATTATATGGTTTTTCAGGAGCAGGCCCCAACCACATGTTGTAATCGAGCGCTTCAGGAACAGGCTGTGGTTCCAGATTCGTTTTTCCAACCCAGTAGAATTTCCAGTCGAAGCCAGTTACTCCGCTGATGGTAACTTTCAGTGGCCAGCCCAAAACGCCACTTTCAACCACTTTTTTCAGCGGTTTCACCGGTGTGTTCAATCCGTAGAAATTATCTTTAAACCTGAACCAGGTATTTAACCTGAACATTTTGCCTGTTGCGTTGATGGCTTCCATTACTCGCTGGCCTTCGCCAATGGTTCGGGTCATTGGTTTTTCGCACCAAACATCTTTTCCGGCCTGGGCTGCCATTACCGACATAATTCCGTGCCAGTGAGGAGGCGTGGCAATGTGCACAATATCGATATCCGGACGAAGCAAAACTTCCCTGAAATCGGAATATCCTTTTACCTCGTTACCCACTTTTTTCAGGGTGCTGCTCAAATGGTCTTTATCCACATCGCAAATGGCAAGAAGTCGTGTGCCTTCATAAACGATGTGTCCCTGTCCCATTCCGCCAACACCGATGATGGCTTTGGTCAGTTGATCACTTGGGGCAAGAAAGCCGTTTCCACCCAAAACATGCCTTGGGATAATGGTTATCCCGGCTGCTGCAACCAACGATTTCTTCAGGAAATCGCGGCGATTGTTCATTTTTTCTGTCATATGGAATGATTTAGTAGAATGCAGTTTTGAATTGATTAAGTTACGGCAAAGAAAGGGTTCGACGTATAAAATGAGGGGTAATAAATGGGGTAATACGACCTGAAATTCATATGTTTTTTACCATAAACAGAAACTTCTGTTCGGTTATCAATTACTGAAAGACACAATCAATTACTGTTTATCACTCATTAAAAGCAATTTATTTCGAATCGAAAGGCATTTGATGAATTTTCAATCAATAATTAAGCAAAATCCTGTGTTTTAAAACTTAATATTAGTTCATGTAAAAAATATTCCATTATTTTAAGAACCCAAAAATCTCTTAAAAAAAATGAACAAAACAACTAACAACCGCGGGTGGATCATCACCTTTGCCGCCTTGGGCATAAACCTGATCATGGGAACTCTTTATTCGTGGGGAGTTATTAAGAAAGCTCTCGTAAGCGACTGGCACTGGACCAACACCGATGCCGCTCTTCCCTTCACCGTTTCAGCTGCCGTTTTTGCATTCACCATGATTTTCGCCGGAAGGGCACAGGATAAATTCGGACCCAAACTGGTCACAATCTTTGGAGGTATTATGCTTGGAGGCGGACTCATTCTTTCAGGCTTTGCCACCAGTTTAATGTCAATGGTTTTTACCTTCGGGGTAATTGGCTCAATTGGAATCGGCCTCGGATATTCTGCTGCTACACCTTGTGCCATGAAATGGTTCGACTCGTCAAAAAAAGGCTTAATCGCCGGAATCGTAGTTTCAGGAGTAGGACTTTCGCCAGTTTATATGACACCCATTACTTCCGCACTTTTAAAAGCTTACGGCATTAGTAACACGTTCATTATTCTTGGAATATTTGCTATCGCTGTTGTTGCCGTACTATCCATGTTCCTTTCAAATCCTCCGGAAGATTTGGCGCCAAAAGCAGCGAGCAATCAGGCAGCACCAGCGCCAAAAGGAAATGATTATACCTGGAACGAAGTTGCACGGACACCTCAGTTCTATTTGTTGTGGGTGATGTATCTGCTGGCTGCAACTGCCGGATTGATGCTGATTGCTCACTTGCCTAGCATCGCCGTAGCACAGGCCGATTGGAAAACTGCCGGATTTATGCTGGTAGTTATCCTATCAATTTTCAATGCAATTGGCCGTTTGGGAGCAGGTGCATTATCTGACAAAGTTGGACGAACCCGCGCCATGATGATTGTATTTATGCTTCAGGCAGCGAATATGTTTTTGTTTGCCTTCTACACTTCAATCCCCATGTTGGTTATTGGTTCAGCAGTTGCCGGGATTTCATACGGAGCAGTATTTTCATTGTTCCCGACAACCACCGCTGAATACTTCGGGATGAAAAATCTGGGTGTTAATTACGGAATGATCTTTACCGGATGGGGAATTGCCGGAGTGATTGGCCCAATGCTCGGCGGAATGGTAGCCGACAAAACCGGATCTTACAACAATGGATACCTCGTTGCCGGAGTGTTCCTTATTTTAGCAACTGTTTTGGTAAGTATTCTGAAAGCACCAAAAGCGAGAGTTTAACCGAAGCAAATTCAAAATACAAAAGGAGGCCGTTCAAATTAGATTTGAACGGCCTCCTTATTTTTTACTGAGTAGTTCCTAATCCTTCAGCGGGTTCCAGCCCTGCGCCTGAAGCGGAATAATTGATCCTCCGGTGGTAACAAGATTGGCTCCTTCACTTTCAGGAGTAATGTGACCGATGATGGTAATGTCAAATTCTTTTTTGATCACATCATAACTTCCGAGTGGAACGGTAAATAGCAATTCGTAATCTTCACCTCCGTTAAGCGCGGCAACCAGCGGGTTGATACTTAATTCCTCGGCAAAATCCTTGGTTTGTTTATCGAGTGGTATTTTCTCCTCGTAAATATTGCATCCAACCTTCGACGCTTTACACAAATGCAACACTTCCGACGAAAGCCCATCCGAAATGTCGATCATCGAAGTCGGTTTGATGTCCAGTGTTTTCAATAATTCCTTAATATCGCCTCGCGCTTCCGGTTTCAATTGACGTTCCAGAATGTAGTTGTACCCATCGAACTGAGGTTGCTGATTTGGATTTACTTTGAACACTTCATTTTCGCGTTCCAACAATTGAAGCCCCATGTAAGCACCGCCCAAATCGCCCGAAACACAAACCAAGTCACCCGATTTTGCGCCACTTCGGTAAACCAGTTCATCTTCGCTGGCCTCGCCAATAGCTGTTACGCTGATCGTCAATCCGGTGAGCGAACTGGTGGTGTCTCCGCCAATCAGGTCAACACCATATTTTTCGCAGGCCAGATGAATTCCCGAATACAATTCCTCAACCGATTCCAGCGAAAATTTCGATGAAATAGCGATTGAAACCGTGATTTGCCTTGGTGTGGCATTCATGGCAAAAACATCCGAAAGATTTACAACTACAGCCTTGTACCCCAAATGTTTCAGCGGGACATACATCAGGTTAAAGTGAATCCCTTCTGTCAGCAAATCAGTAGTTACCACTATTTTTTTTTCCGGAAAGCTTAATACTGCCGCGTCGTCGCCAACTCCGGTCAGTGTACTCGCATTTTTGAGTTGTATTTTTTTCAGTCAATCTGCTTATCAATCCAAACTCACCGATTTCAGAAAGCTGGGTTTGTTTTTGTGTTTCTTTCATGTTAAAAATTAAGACCTGAAGGTATTAATTACCTTCAAAGATTCGGCAAAAATAGCTTTACTTCCTTATCTTTGCAATTAATTTTAAACAGTCAGGGAGTAAGATTGTTAATAGTGCTGTAATCAGAAGAAATAGGAAACAGTTGAACATGGAAAATCAGGATAAATTATTAAACGATATAACAACCAAGGAATACGAATACGGTTTTGTGACTGATATTGACACCGACATTATTCCGAAAGGGTTGAGCGAGGATGTGGTCAGGCTGATTTCGCACAAGAAAAACGAGCCAGAATTTATGCTCGAATTCAGGCTGAAAGCATACCGTGAATGGCTGAAAATGAAGGCTCCGGAATGGGCACATTTAAAAATTCCGCCCATCGATTTTCAGGAAACCATTTATTATGCAGCGCCACGAAACACTCCAAAATACAATAGTCTGGACGAAGTCGATCCGGAATTGCTCGAAACATTCAAAAAATTGGGAATTCCGATTGAAGAGCAGAAGCATTTGGCCGGAGTGGCGGTTGACGTGGTGATGGACAGCGTTTCGGTAACCACTACCTTCAAAAAAGTCTTGGCTGAAAAGGGAATTATCTTTTGCTCCTTCAGCGAAGCTCTTCAGGAACATCCCGAACTCATAAAAAAGTATCTGGGAATGTCTGTTCCAACTACCGATAATTTCTTTGCAGCATTAAATTCCGCTGTATTCTCCGACGGATCGTTTTGCTACATTCCGAAAGGCGTTCGCTGCCCGATGGAGCTTTCGACTTATTTCAGGATAAACACCGCCGGAACAGGGCAGTTTGAACGCACGTTAATTATTGCTGAAGACGATAGCTACGTGAGTTATCTTGAAGGCTGTACTGCTCCGATGCGTGATGAAAACCAGCTTCATGCTGCGGTGGTCGAAATCATTGCAATGGATCGCGCCGAAGTGAAATACTCAACGGTTCAGAACTGGTATCCAGGCGACAAAGATGGGAAAGGCGGAATTTACAACTTTGTAACCAAACGTGGTATTTGCCGTGGCGATTCTTCCAAAATCAGCTGGACTCAGGTTGAAACCGGATCGGCAATTACCTGGAAATATCCAAGTTGTGTGCTGATTGGCGACAATTCAGTTGGCGAGTTTAACTCGGTAGCCTTGACTAATCACCATCAGCAGGCCGACACCGGAACGAAAATGATTCACATTGGCAAAAACACAAAAAGCACCATCGTTTCAAAAGGTATTTCCGCAGGTAAAAGTGATAATTCGTATCGCGGTTTGGTCAAAGTGATGCCGGGCGCAATCAATGCACGTAACTATTCGCAGTGCGACTCGCTTTTGCTGGGCTCAACCTGTGGCGCTCACACGTTTCCGTACATCGAAGTTGGTAACAAATCGTCGATTGTAGAGCACGAAGCAACCACCTCGAAAATTGGTGAAGACCAGATTTTTTACTGCAATCAGCGCGGCATTTCTACGGAAGATGCGATTGGAATGATCGTAAACGGTTATGCCCGCGAGGTACTGAATAAACTTCCGATGGAATTTGCCGTTGAAGCGCAGAAATTGCTGGCCATCAGCCTGGAAGGCAGCGTAGGATAAGAGGAATATTAGAATGTTAGAATCCCGAATGGCGAATGAATCTCGAATGATGAGTGTTTTTATTCAAGATTCAAGATTCGCCACTCAAGACTTGAAATTTGGAATAATAATCTTGAAACTGTTATAGAATGCTATCAATAAAAAATTTACGTGCCTCGGTCGAAGGCAAGGAAATCCTGAAAGGGATCAATCTGGAAATAAAAGCTGGCGAAGTACATGCCATCATGGGACCTAACGGCTCCGGAAAAAGTACACTGGCTAATGTTTTGGCCGGGAAAGCAGATTACGAAGTTCTTGGAGGTGAAGTCACTTACTTGGGGCAGGATCTACTCGAACTCTCCCCCGAAGTTCGCTCACGCAGCGGATTATTCCTGAGTTTTCAGTATCCGGTTGAAATCCCCGGAGTTCCAATGATTAATTTCCTGAAAGCTTCGGTTAACGAACACCGCAAATTTAAAGGATTGGAGCCACTCACTGCAGGAGAATTCCTGAAGCTGATGCGTGCCAAAAAGGAAATGCTTCACCTCGATACCGAATTGACTAACCGTTCAGTGAATGAAGGTTTTTCAGGAGGGGAAAAGAAGAAAAACGAAATATTCCAGATGGCCATGCTAGAACCAAAACTCGCCATTCTTGACGAAACCGATTCAGGATTGGATATCGATGCACTCCGCATTGTGGCCGAAGGAGTGAATGCCCTGAAAACACCTGAGAATGCCACCATTGTTGTAACACACTATCAGCGCCTGCTCGATTACATTGTACCCGACTTTGTGCATGTTTTATACAAAGGAAAGATTGTTCTTTCAGGAGGAAAAGAATTGGCGCTGGAGCTGGAAGAAAAAGGCTACGACTGGATTAAAAACGGCAATGAAAATTAATGCATGGGGGTGAGGATGCGGACGAACACAGAAATTATATTCCGTTTATTAATCGTCTGTTTCCCTTTTTACTTTTTACTTTTTCCTTAATAATATGAGTATCATTTCTGAAAAAATATCGCCAACGGATCAGCTGGCTTCCCTATTTGAACAAAGCAGGGAAATACTGAATCAAGGCTCCTCTCCGCTACTCAACCGGATGCGTGAGGTGTCGTTTAAGCGTTTTGCGCAGACCGGAATACCTGATTTCAAGAATGAAGATTATAAATACACTAACCTGAAACCGGCTTTCGAAAAGTCGTATATTCAGGAATTAGTGCAGGAACCGGGCTTAATTAACCTGAATGAAGTCTTCAAATGCAACCTTCCCCAACTGGATACACATTTGGTTTTTCTGGTAAACGGATGGTTTTACAGCGGCAATAATCCCGTAGCTGAACTTCCAAAAGGAGTTGTGTTGGGAAGTCTGGAACAGATTGCCAACGAAAAGCCTGAATTGCTTCAGAATTACCTGAACCGTCAGGCTGGTTTATCGAACGACCCGTTTGTGGCACTGAATTCAGCCTTTGCCAAAGATGGGTTTTTCTTATTTGTTCCGAAGGGAATTATCATCGAAAAGCCGATTCAGGTCATCAATCTGCTTAGTTCCGACGAAAATCTGATGGCTACGCAGCGCAATCTCGTTATTGCAGAAGCTGCCAGTCAGGTCAAACTGCTGATTTGCGACCATACATTAACTTCAACTTCGTTTCTCTTCAATACAGTTTCTGAAATATTTGTTGGTGAAAATGCCTTGGTTGATGTTTATACCATACAAAATCATCACAACCAGTCAACTTCAATAAATTCCGCTTTCTACAAACAGGAACGCAATTCGAACCTGAATACAGGCACTATCAGCCTGCATGGCGGATTAATCCGAAATAATCTGAAAGTAACTTTCAACGGAGATCATGCTGAAGCAAATATAAACGGAATTTCATTTACAGATAAAAAGCAGCATGTCGATAATTTCACCATGATCGAACATGCTTCGCCCAACTGTTTAAGCAATCAGATTTACAAAAATATACTTGACGATGAGTCGACTGGCGCTTTTGCAGGCCGTATTCATGTGGCACGCGATGCGCAGCAAACGGTGGCTTTCCAACGAAACAACAATGTTTTGCTGTCGGATAAAGCCCGGATGCAAACCAAGCCTCAGCTCATTATTGATGCTGATGATGTGAAATGCAGCCATGGAGCTACGGTTGGCCAGATTGATGAAGAAGCATTGTTTTTCTTACGTGCTCGCGGAATTGGCGAGAAAGATGCCCGTATGATGCTGATGAATGCCTTTGCTCATGAAGTAATACTGAAGATTTCGATTGAACCTCTTCGCGAACGGATTGATGAGTTAATTGAAAAGCGCCTGAATGGTGAGATAAGTCGTTGTCACGATTGCAACTATCAGTGTAATTGCTAAAAAAAAAGAATACTCAGATACGAAAGCCTTGCACGAAATTGCGAGGCTTTTTTGTTGAGTGCTGCGATTGGAAATCGCAATATTTGAATCCTGAAGTTAAAACATTCAGCACTACAGTAAGGTACATGCAAAAAAAACCGTCTTAAAACTAAGACGGCTTCTGTATATTTTGAAAAATTAATTTCTTAGATCTTGTTCAGGTGTATTACCAATGAAGATTTCAAGTTGGCAGCTTTGTTTTTATGAATCACATTCTTTTTAGCAAGTTTGTCAATCATTGAAACAACTTTTGGTAAAGCTTCAGCAACAACTTCTTTGCTAGTTTCAAGACGCAATTTTTTTACAGCATTACGCATAGTTTTAGCGTAGTATTTGTTCTGCAAAGTTTTTACTTCGTCTTGTTTGATTCTCTTTTTTGCCGATTTATGATGTGCCATCTTTTTGTTTCCTAAATTGTTAAATTTATTTGTAGCCCGTAGGGGATTCGAACCCCTGCTACCAGGATGAAAACCTGGCGTCCTAACCCCTAGACGAACGGGCCAACTTGTTTATTCCCTGATTTGGGACTGCAAAAATAGACTATTTTTTTAAGTCGCCAAATTTTTTCAGGATTTTTTTACTAAAAACCTTTGGCTTCGTTTAGCCGTCGGCGTTTTTATTTTAGCGATGCAAAGGAAATTAAGATTTTTGAAATCACAAACAAAATGACAAAAAAAATTATCGCCATTCAACAATCGTTCCCCGGTTCTTTTGCAGAAGCTTTTCTGGCATTGATGCAACAATTTCTTTCCAAAGTAGTTCGACGAGTTTATATTTCGCAAAGTGCCTCGAAAAAACAAGACTAACTTCTCTGAGCGGGTTGGCATCAGCAAAAGTTCTTACATGATCAAACCGTGATTCGCTCATTCCAAGCGTTGCCAATTCAGGAATAATGGTCATTCCGCCTTCCTTATCGATGATATTCATGATGGTTTCGAGCGAACCAGCCTCAAAATGGAAAGGCAATGCCGAGTTAACAGCGCCCTTGAACGAGCAAAGATTTATGACCTGATCGCGAAAGCAATGCCCATCGCTTAAAAGCCATATTTCAGGAGTAGCAATGTCTTTAAGTTTAATGTTTGACTGATTTGCCAACGGATGATCATCGTGCAGATACAACAACATCCCCTCGTAAAACAGAGGCTTTTCGTTGATCCGCTCCTCGTGAAGCGGCGTAACCAATACGCCCACATCGATTAAATCACGGTTTAGGCGATCAATAATGTTCGCAGTGGTCAACTCTTCCACTTTGATGTTTATGTTGGGGTATTTGCGCTTATAGTTCCCTATAAATAAAGGCAAAAGATAGGGTGCCAACGTTGGTATAATACCAATCTTGAGCTCTCCCGAAATTAGGTTTTTGTGCTCTTTGATAATATTATTTATCTTTTGTGATTCCTGCAAAGCAATCCGAGCCTGATCGATTATTCTACGACCTACATCAGTCGGAATAAGTGGTTGTTTGCTTCGGTCAAAAATAATGACTTCCAAATCTTCCTCCAGCTTTTTAATCTGCATACTGAGTGTTGGCTGGGTGATGAAACAATTTTCGGCAGCTTTGCCAAAATGCCGGAAGGTATCGACAGCAACAATATATTCGAGTTGGGTTAAGGTGATCATTGGTCTTGAATTTATCTGCTAAATATAAATAAAAAGTCAGTTAATCAACTAAAATGAACTAGAATTAACTGCTTTCACCGAAAAGCACCTGGCGCTGCCACTCGAACAATGCCACCGAAAGGGCATGAGAAACATTCATAGATTTGCATTTGCCTGTCATAGGAATATGAACTTTGAGCGAACACTTCTGCAGGATTTCTTCTGGCAGGCCGTTCCGCTCATTTCCCAACAGGAATATGATATTTTTAGGCAATTTAGTCATGAAAATATTGGTCGAATCTTCGCTGGTTTCAATGGCCGCAAGGTGTGCTTCAGGATTTAGCTGATCGAAAAAGTCTTCCGGAGAAATAAATGTAAGCCTGACATTGCTGAAACTGAGCCCGGCTGTTTTCTTTATCGACGACATCCGGAGCTGAAAATCTGTTCCAAGGATAAAAATATCTTCAGCACCAACATTGTCTGCCAGCCGGATCATATTTCCAATATTCTCCGGATTAATGATTTGCCACGCGGCAACAACCGGCTTGCCCGAGAGCTCCGGATATTTTCGGTCGTTAAAAAAAACTATTGAATTTGTTTCCATCGTTCACGGAATATCTTTTTCTTTGAGGTACAAATGACCGATTTTTTAGATTGAAAACAATGAGAGATACTAAAATAATTGTTGGAATTTTACTCCTCACGCTGTTCTTTTCGTGTGGAAAATCCAACAAAGAGAAGGCTGCGGAAAGGCTAAATGCAGCAATAAAGATATGTGAGAAAGGAGATACAATCACCGCTTTACAGCAATTGGATTCTGTTCAGATTTTGTTTCCCGAGATTTTTGGGTCGGTCGAAAAAGCGAAGGGACTGAGCAATAAAATCAATTCAGAAATACTATATCGCAAGCAGGATCAGTTTAGCAAGGTGAATGCTGGTTTGATCGAATTAGATCGACAATTTGATAAAGAAAAGACTCAGTTTGACCGTTTTACCCAGTACATTCATAAAATGCAAAAATTTGAACGCCGCTGGGATCAATCGTTTATCCAAATCCACCTTGACGAGCGTGGCGAGTTGTATATCTCGAGCAATTACTATGGTGCTGATTGGCTAAATCACACCGGATTAAGGGTATATGACGGAATTTTTCAGGCAAAAACCGATTCGGTTTCGTTGGATGATCCAAACAATCGCCACAGCGAATTTATGAATACTCATTGGGAAAAGGTGAGCTATAAAAATGGGAAAGACAATGGGGTAATCCAGTTCATTGCCGACAATGCCAATAGAAACCTGAAAGCTGTATTTCTGGGCAAACGTATGTATTTTATCGTGCTTGAAACACATGACAAACAGGCGGTAAAAGATGCGCTTGCACTATCAAATGCGCTAAAATTGAAGGTTCAACTCCAAAAAGAGATTAACGAACTTCAGGCGAAATTGAACTAATCAAATCAGCTTCTGAATTTCTTCGACGGGACGCGCCAAAACTGCATGTGTCCCTTTGATAACCAACGGACGCTGAATTAATTTTGGATTTTCAACCAAAACCTGAATCCATTCTTCGTCGCTAAGCTCTTTCCCTTTATAATTCAGCTTGTACAACTCTTCCGAAGTCCGGATAATATCGGCTACCACAAGACCTGATTTATTCAGGAACTCTTTGATTTCCTTTACGGTAATGCCACTTTTCATGTAGTCGATTACTTCAACTTCCAGTCCTTTTTCTTCAATGTACTTGAGGCCTTCACGGCTTTTTGAACAACGCGGATTGTGATAAAATTTCATGAGATTCTGATGTCTTTTTTTAATGTAAGTATGATAATCTTCCTGGGCACGATAACGCTGCCCGTTCGCCTGGTTATTGTAACGATTGCTCAACTCGCTGTCGAGAACCCGGGCTTTGGTATTGTCGCGAAGCTGTATTCGGAGTAATTCTTTCAGTTCATTCCTGATTTCGGGAGAATAAATCGGACAAGCCACTTCTATTCGTCGATCAAGGTTACGGGGCATCCAGTCGGCCGACGAAATGTAAATGTCGTCTTTTCCTCCATTGGCAAACAAAAATGCGCGGGTGTGCTCAAGGTATTTATCGACAATACTAATGGCTTCGATGTTTTTACTTAGTTTGGGGTCTCCTGTTTTCAGCCCAAATATTCCGCGGATAATCAATTGGATTTTCACGCCTGCCTGACTTGCTTCATAAAGTTTATCGATCATTTCAGGATCAATCAGGCTGTTCATTTTCAAAATCATGTAAGCCGGCTTCCCCTTCTTCGCATTCGCGATTTCCTGATCAATTTTATGAATAAAGAAATTCCGCATGGAGAACGGACTTATAATGATCTGGCTATAGTTGAAATGATAATAGGTGTGTTTAAAAAACTCGAACATGTTAGCCACATCGTTGGCAATTTCCGGATCGGACGTCATTAGACCTTTATCGGCATAAACACGGGCAGTTCCTTCATGGAAATTTCCGGTACCGATGTACGCATAGTTGCGAAGTCCATTTTTTTCCTTTCGCTGTATCCATGCCAGTTTACAATGTACTTTAAGCCCGGGAATACCGTTAATCACATGGGCTCCCTCTTCCTGTAACTTGTTCGACCAAAATATGTTGGCTTCTTCGTCGAACCGGGCTTGAAGCTCAATAACAACGGTAACCTTTTTGCCGTTCCTGATGGCATTCAGTAAGGCATTCACCACCTTTGACGTGTCTGAAACCCTGTAAATGGTTATGCCAATTTCACGAACTTTAGGATCGATGGCGGCTTCTCTCAGCAAATCGATAAAGTGCGAAAAGCTTTGATAGGGATAGTGAAGCAAAACATCCTTTTGCCGCAATTTTTTCAATATACTTTGGTGCGGAGGCAGATCTTTGTGTGGTACAGGAGGCAGACTCTGATAATAATGCCGTGATTTCCCGACTTCAGGAAAATTCATGAAATCTTTATGGTTGTGGTACCTGCCGCCGGCAACGGTTTTTTCAGCTCCGTCGAGTTTCATCTTTTTCATGATGAATTCGAGCAGATCGGCAGGCATTTCCCGATCGTATATCAACCGGACCGGAGTGCCAATCTTTCGTTTTTTTAGGCTGAGTTCCATCTTTTCCATGAAACTTTTCGAGATATCATCATCGATATCCAACTCAGCGTCGCGGGTAACTTTGATGGTGTAGGCTTCGAAGTGGTCGAAATTGAAAATCGGAAATACGTCGTTTAGGCAGAAGCGGATCACATCATCGACCAGTATAATGTACTTTTTATTCCCTTGTTCAGGCAAAACCAGAAACCGCGAAACCGAGCGGGTCGGAACGCGAATCAAGGCATAAGCAAACTTTTCAGGCGAACTCGCTTTTGATAACTTAACCGCCAAATAAACCGATTTATCGCGCAAATACGGGAATTTCATCGATTTACCGAGCATAATCGGAATGATATTCGGAAGAACTTTGGTGTTAAAATACTTCCTTACATACACGCCCTGCTCGTGTGTCAACTGCTTCTCGTCGAGCATGAAAATATTTTCATTGGCCATTTCGGCCCAGATATTCCGGTAAATCTCCTGAGCCTTTTGCTGCTGCTGAACAACCGTTTCCTGAATCTGATCGTACAGTTCGTCGGCGGTATAATTGCCTAACAGAGTTTCCTCATCTTTGCCAAATTCGAGCATCCGGCGCACAGCGGCCACCCTTACCCTGAAAAACTCATCAAGGTTGTTGGAGAAAATCCCAAGGAACCGGATCCGTTCGAACAATGGAACTGTGGGATCTTCAGCCTCCTGAAGCACACGTGCATTAAACGACAGCCAGCTGATCTCACGGTTATTATATCTGCTCGATTTATCCATTTCCTGAGTTTTATTTGTCCGGAAAACCAATAAACAGTTTATTGTATTTTAAGTTTATTCAGTCCCTTTTGAATGGCTTCCTGAAACACTGGCAGTCCGATAATTTCACTTAGTGGAATTATCCGGTCTTTTGGTGCTTCATTTTCATCCTGAAGAAATAATTCGAACCAGCCCACATTCTGCCATTGGTTCAGTTTGTAGCCCACCTTTGAGAACTCTCCACATTTGCTGTACCCGAAATGCTCGTGAAAAGCAACACTCGGTTCGTTCGGCATAGTAATAATGGCTAGCAAATCGGCGATTCCCTGGTAGCGAACCATCTCGTTAAGGCTGGTATAAAGAGCTTCAGCCACTTTTCTACGCTGAAACCCGGGATGAACATATACCGACACTTCTTTACTCCAGCGGTATGATGCACGGCTCCTGTAGCCCGATGCGTAAGCATATCCGGCAATTCGACCATCCATTTCGCAAACAAGGTAAGGCAGTTCGGCCATTATGCTCTGAATTCGTTCCCAGAATGATGCTTCGTCAGGAACAATCTCTTCAAATGTGACTGATGTTTCAAGAATAAAAGGTGCATAAATTTCCAGAATTCCCGGAACATCGCGTTTTTCTGCAAGTCTTATAATTGGTGACATATGAATTAAAAGTTATGAGTTATAAGTTGTCTTTTGTTCGTGCTAAAGTCAATCTTTCAGCAATTCCGTCCTTCAATGCTTAATTCGCATCATCGCTGAATTCCATCAGGAATGCTTTGATAAAACCATCGATTTCTCCATCGAGAACGGCATTTACGTTACCCGACTCGAATCCGGTGCGAACATCTTTCACTAATTTGTACGGCTGAAGCGTGTACGAACGGATTTGCGAACCCCATTCAATTTTCTTCTTGGTCGAATTGATTTGCTGCTCAGCTTCCTGTCGTTTCCGAAGTTCGAGTTCGTATAATTGTGATTTCAGCAACCGGAGAGCATTGTCTTTGTTCCCAAATTGCGAGCGACTTTCGGTATTTTCAATAATAATTCCAGTTGGGGCATGACGAAGCCGAACTCCAGTTTCAACCTTATTCACATTTTGACCGCCTGCTCCCCCGGAACGAAAAGTATCCCAGGTAATGTCGGCCGGATTAATTTCAACTTCAATGGTATCGTCTATAGCAGGTGAAACAAAAACGGAAGCAAAAGTGGTCATTCGCTTGCTTTGTGCATTAAACGGTGAAAGTCGGACCAAACGGTGCACCCCGTTTTCGCTTTTCAGATAGCCGTAAGCATATTCTCCTTCAAATTCGATGGTGCAACTTTTCACCCCAACTTCGTCGCCACCATGGTATTCAATGGTCTTAACGGTGTAGCCCTGCTTTTCGCCGTAACGCATGTACATACGCATCAGCATTTCAGCCCAGTCATTGCTTTCGGTTCCGCCAGCTCCGGCATTAATACGAAGTATTGCGCCCAGCTTATCCTCCTCTTTCCGGAGCATATTTTTGGTTTCCAGCGCCTCGATTAATTGGAGAGTTTCGTTAAAATGCTGCTCGATGTCTTCTTCTGAAGCTTCTTCCATTTCGTAGAAATCGTACAAAACCAACAGGTCTTCCATACTTTGTTCTACCTGCTTGAATCCGTCCGTCCATACTTTGATCGAGCGGATCACTTTCATTTGAGCTTCAGCTTCTTTGGGATTGTTCCAGAAAGCAGGATCCTGAGTTTTCAGTTCCTCTTCCTGTAGTTGGATCACTTTCTGATCGTAGTCAAAGATGCCTCCTTAACGCATCCCGGCGATCATTGAGGCCTTTAACCTGTTCTTTGAGAATCATTTTTAAGTTTTATGAATTGCTGAAAACAAAAGTAGAAAATGAAATGTGATAATTGTGAAAAGCAGGTGGCAATTACCACGAATTAATCATCAGCGATTAGTTACCCCAAGTGACCTGCTTATCAGTTGTTGAAACTGACTGAATATTGTAAGAGTCGCCACTGGGTTCATATAAAAATGCCAAAAGCCTTACGGTATAAATTTTACCGCTTACCGGTGTAACTCCTGTAACCCAACCACTGGTAGAGCTAACCGCAAAATATTTCAGCGTATTAACAAGTTCAGGGCTGCTATAAACCAGATTCGAACCATCAAAAATATTAATGGCATAACTTTCGGCACCAGTAACTGAAGTCCAGCTAACTCCCAGCTCTTTGGTGGTTAAATTGTATTCGGTTTTTTCGATAACAGGAATAGGTAACACCTTATCTGTCACATCGTCCTGAAATTCGTCGGTTGCACCATTTTTGAAAACTGCTGAAAAATTAAAGACTGAAGCTGTTGGTTTGGTTGTAGTAAAATCGGCATCAGGAGTCTCGTAATAAAAATTGGTATCGTACGTCTGATTTATTTTGAGCGTATAGGTTTTAGTGGCATTTAGTGAGTTAACGGCCTTTACACTTTGAAACGGACTAAAAGAATAGGCATATAGCGAATAGGCATATACAACATTTGCTCCCACTTTCTTGGAAACAATGATAGCATCGCCAATGCCCGTAGCTTCATCCTGGCTTTTGTTGCACGAGGCTATGAATAAGGTGATTAAAACAAGAACAAAAATTTGAAGTGTTTTCATGGGTTTATGCTTTTTTTGAAAAATAATACGGTTGATAAAAATACTAAGACAACAATCAAGGGTCCAGGGTTGTGTTGACACAAAGATATTTATTTGCCTTAATCGAACTTCAGGAAAAGGGGTTTTATTGTTCCGGAGCTCCAATTATACGAATCCAATTATTGGATCCATAATCTTTTAAAAACCGATTTTGAATTCAGGATTAAAGTTTTATCTTTGCGCCACAAATTTTTTAATAACTGTTTATCATTTAAATTTAAGCAAAATGCCAGCAAAAATCAGATTGCAACGACATGGTCGTAAACGGTATGCTTACTATCACATTGTGATAGCTGATAGCAGGGCACCACGGGATGGTAGTAACATTGAAAGGATTGGATCTTATAATCCAAACACAAATCCTGCTACTATTGAACTCGATTTTGACAAAGCCTTAACATGGCTTGGCAATGGCGCTCAACCAACCGACACAGTAAGAGCTATTTTATCTTACAAAGGAGTTATGTACAAAAAACATCTTTTAGGTGGTGTAGCCAAAGGCGCTTTCACTGCTGAAGAAGCTGAAGCTAAGTTCGAAGCTTGGGTAGCCGAGAAAGCGAACAAAGTTCAGGCTAAGAAAGATGGATTAGTTAACAATGCAGAGTCTTCACGTAAGGCTCAGCTTGAAGCTGAAGCTAAAAAGAGCGTAGAAAGAGCCAACGCTATTGCTAAACGCAATGCAGAAGCTGCAGCTGCCGCCAAAGCCGCTTCTGCTCCTGCCCCAGTTGTTGAAGAAGAAGTAGCTGAAGAAGCTGCTCCTGAAGAAACTGAAGGATAACAACTAGTCGAATCCTGTTTTAACCTTCGGGATAAAACAGACAACTTATAAAAGCGATAGAGAAATCTGTCGCTTTTTTCTATTTTTACCACTATGGAAACAATACCCAAAAGCGATTGCGTAAAAATTGGCTTTGTTCAGAAGCCCCACGGAATACACGGCGAGCTGGTCATCCGGTTCGAGGAACAGTACTACGAAACTCTCGAAGAATGTCCGACGCTTTTTCTTGAAATCGATAATCTACTCGTTCCCTTTTTTATTTCCGAAGAAGGACTCCGTTTTAAATCGGGCGAAGCTGTAATTACAAACCTCGAATGGATTGATTCGGATAAAAAAGCCAAAGCGCTTTGCGGATTATCTGTTTTTGTTTATCAGGACGAGGTAATTGAGTTCGAAGACGAATTGAATACGAATGCACTTGTTGGTTATCAGTTGTATGATGAAACGCTCGGGTTAATTGGCGAAATTACCGAAGTGAACGACTTCTCCGGAAACCTTTTGCTTTCGGTTGTCTATCAGGGAAAAGAAGCCATGGTGCCTCTAAACGAAGATCTGATCGTCCGGCTGGATGAAGAACTTCGGGAAATAGAATTGCAGATCCCGGAAGGTTTGTTTGATCTGGACGACGAGTAGAAAAGTATTCAGTCGCAGTTACCAGTCGCAAGTCTAGCATTCCTGAAAACTGAGACTGAACACTGAGACTAAACATTGAACACTTTTTTCTGCCTCAATGCAACTTCCCGGATAATTTGCCGTCTATAATAGCGTTAATTCAGAGAAAACAATCAAATTAATTTCACATGAAAACAAAATTAGCAACAGCAATTATCTTAATCGCGTTTATCCTTACTGGCATTCAGGTTCAGGCCGAAGAACAAAACCGGAAGGTAGATCCATTTACTGAAATTTCGTTACGGATTGGCGCCAAACTACATCTGGAACAAGGTGCAAAGCAAAACCTCGAAATTGTAGCAAAATCCTCGACACTCGACGAAATAGTTACCGAAGTAAAAGATGGGAAACTGATTATACGGTTCCCTAACAAAGATTATTTCTGGAAAACCTTTCAGCCGGGCGAAATAACCATTTACATCACGACTCCTGAAATTAATGGTTTGGGCGTTTCCGGATCGGGCGATATTATTGCCGAAAACGATATTAAAACCAAGATTCTTGACTTGGGAGTGAGTGGCAGCGGAAACATCAGGTTGTCTGAGCTATCAGCCGAACGTGTAAAAGCAGCCATTTCGGGTTCGGGCGACATTGTTTTAGCAGGTAAAGCAGCAGCGCAGGATTTGAGTGTTGCGATTTCGGGCAGCGGAAACTTTAAAGGCTTTGACTATAGCGCTGATGATGTTTCGGTTAAAATTGCCGGTTCAGGAAATGTGGACATCGAAGCCAATAAAAACCTGTACGTCCGCTTGGCAGGCTCCGGAAATGTAACCTACAAAGGCAAACCGATGATCGACCAATCGATAGCCGGTTCAGGGAAAGTAAGAAACGCAAGATAACCGGGTTTATCATTCCGGATAAAACAGGAAAAGGTGGCTTGTGAAAATTCGCAAGCCACCTTTTTGTGTTTTTTTTTATGAGATAAATTATTTCACCGTCATAATTAGTTTGGCGAGTTTTACTTCTTTCCACTCCCTGGTTTTTAATCCATCTTTTACTGCAAGCTGGGTCATTAAATCCATCGTTCCGCCCGAATCTTCCATAAATGCAGCCAACTGCGCCTCATCTTTATACATGCTGAAGGTAATGTGCGTGCCATAAGCCTCACTTCCGGCAGGTAAAATGGCACGGAGTAATCCCCAGTTTCCCTTCTTACCTTGATCGACCATTTGCTTATGCCAGGGTTTAAATATTTCCGATTCAACTTTCTCATAGCTGTCGTCCAGCTGTTTCATGATGTCCAAGGTAGCTAGTGTACCAACTTTCATATCGAAGTCAGTCGTTACCTGATCAACCATCTTGAAAAGAACCTGATTAGACATATCCCTGGATTTTCCGGTCTTATCAAACATGACATTCAGGTCTTTGTCTGTTTTGGTTGGATAAGCTTTTTTTGCATATCCGTAAACATCCAATGAATTAATCGCCTTCAGCATATTTTCAAGACTTGAAAACAGAGTGACTGTCAGAAATTGAGAACCTTGTTTTGTTCCGGAGGGGGTTAGCGACCAAAGGTCCCATCCAAGAATTGATTTGTCGGCAACCCGTTGTTTGTGAATGCCCGACCAAAATTCTTCAACTTGCTGGTAATCCGATCCGCTTTCGCCTTTTACCTGCATAAACTCAAATAATAAATACAACTGTGGTGGATTGTTTTGTGCATTCAAATTTAAGGTCATTAAAATGACCAGTCCTAATGTTAAAAGTCTTTTCATTGCTGTAATTTTAAATGTTCATAATTGACAACAGTACTGATACCCCGACATTTCGGGATTCAACCCGGTAACTTACCGACGATGATTTTATGCTATTAGGTGCCAGTTGAGCGAATCAACTGTTATTTTGAATAACCCTTCACAGGGTTTCTGAAGTTTAAATGAATAGATCAGAAGAAATACAGCATTTAATTCCGGATTTATTCAGCTATACGTATGCAAATCAGTTAGGTTAGTATTTAAAGACATTTTTGTCTTAATATATTTATTTTATTTGCATTCCTTCCTGAAGCACCTTCCTGAAAATAAAACAATAACTCCAGCTTATTACCAGGTACAAATTCTTAATGGCCATCCCGGCAGAAAATCCGGATAGGCTTTCATTTTGCGGAATAAACAGAGTCAATTAGACGATCGTCTCTTTAATCTGTTTCAACTCACAATAAATGAATGGTTTATTTACAGTCTTGACGCGAGAAGCGCCCGACTTGATGATTTTTAATTACGAGTAATTATCCTTTTGCTGTGCGTATAAAATTTATACTTTTGACAACCGACTTTTAAAATTTATGCAAAAAGAAGTCAATACCGATTATTTACTTTGGAAGAGAATAAAGACAGGAGAAACTCTTGCCTTTCATGAACTATACATGCAATTTGCTGACATCCTTTTTTCATTCGGGTTAATATATTCAAAAGATCAGGAATTTGTAAAAGACTGTATTCATGATCTTTTTTTTGACCTTTATAAATACCGAAAGAACTTGTCGGACAACGATCATATTCGTAATTACCTGTTCAAATCGTTGAAACGAAAGATTCAATCGCCGCAATCAGGAAAATTGAAGCTGGTTTTTACCAACACATTTCAGGAGGGAAACGAGCAAAAGGCATCTTTAGCTGAAACTGAAGGATTGGAAAGTCAGGAAGAAAATATTGAAAATATACGGGTTGCAATGGGCAAACTTTCCGACAGGCAACAGGAAGTCCTCAATCTCCGGTTTCAGGTTGGATTATCCTATACCGAGATCGCCAAGATTTTGGACATCTCGGTTGAATCAGCCAGAACGCTGGTTTACCGGTCGGTAAAAACAATACGGGAAGAACTTAAGCTAAGCAACAATGCACTGATATTGTTTTATCTGCAGACGCGGGGTTCCGAAGTAAATAGAAAAGAACTAAACACAATTGACTAATATTCATCAATAATTGGAATGGCAGAATTGAAGATGAAAGGAGATAATAATCAAACGAAGAGAGCAGAAGATATCCTCTCCGATGATTCTCTTTCAGAGAGTCTGATCACCGGCGAAATTCAGCAGAACGAATTTCAGGAGGAAGAGCTGTTTCTGGCGGATCGAATTCATCAGACTGTCAGCGCCAATCGGATTTTATTTGGAGCGGACCAGAAAAATTTGCTCGATCAAAGGATAATTGACAGCATCAATAGCTCCAAAAGAAACAAAAACTTTGCATGGGTCGGATCGGCGGCTTCACTATTGGTTCTGATCGGACTAACCATCTTTTTCCAGTTGAATAGCCGGTCTGGCATCAGTGATTTTGCCTCGACAATTCAGGTAAAGTCTGACTCTGATTACACTCAATTAATGCTTTCAGGAAAGCAGGTTATACAAATTGATGCGCAGGAATCGAAAATAGCCTATTCGGGTAACGGAAAAGTAATAAAGATTGATGCACAAGAGAAGGTTGAACAACCGGTTGAGGCAGATGTCATCTCATACAACACCGTGGTTGTTCCCTATGGGAAACGAACACAGATTACCTTATCAGACAGTAGCACCATTTGGTTGAACTCAGGATCAAAACTGGTTTATCCGGTTCATTTTGCCGATAACAAACGCGAAGTTTTTCTGGATGGAGAAGCGGTGTTTATAGTAACTCCGGATAAAAGTCACCCTTTTCATGTGGTGACCCGCGACATGGAGATTAAAGTGCTGGGTACAGTTTTTGATCTTTGTGCCTACTCCGACGACAGTACTGTAAATACAGTTCTTGAGCGTGGTTCCGTTGAACTAATCTACAAACAAGGTTCATTGTTCGGCCCAACAAAAGAAAAAATGGTTCCGGGAATGCTTGCTGCATTTGACCTGGCCGACAAAACTCTGATTCAGAAAAAAGTCAATACCAAAGATTATACTTCGTGGAAAGACGGATACCTGGTAATGGAAAAGAATTCGCTCGGAAGTATCGCGAAAAAACTATCGCGCTATTATAATGTTTCCATAGAAATTGAGAGTCCGGAATTAGCCGGCGAGACATTCTCAGGGTACCTCGATTTGCGGAATTCGGCCACCCAGGTACTCTCGCTAATCTCTGAAATGATGGACATTGAACTAGAGCAGTCTGACCACTTGATCAAAATCAGAAAAAAGCAAACTCCGGGATAATGGTTACCAAAGGACGAAATGCGAAACGGATGATTGCATTTTTGAAACATTTCAAGAAGGTCCTCCTGATTAAAAATTGATCTGAATTGAATAAAAAAACTTGAATTTTCTGGTATCTTTCCCCCATAAAGATGGAATTGTATTTGTGCAATTGACAATATGAGGAACAAAGCATTTTTACTACTATTCTGTTTATTAGCGTCTTATCTCACTTCTTCAGCACAAGACAATCGGCTGACTGTGCATATTAATGGTGCCAGTTTGGGTCAGGTATTTGATCTCATTCAACAGCAAAGCGAATACATCATTTTCTTCAAAGATAATCAGGTCAATTTATCACAGAAGGTTTCGGTTAATGCCGACAACCAAACCATTGAAGAAATTTTCGACCAGATTCTATCCGGAACAAACCTGAAATACAAAGTCTTCGATCGACAGATTATAATTGTTAAGGATAAGGAATTACCCACAGAACTTAGCCTGTTGGGCAAAGGACCGGTAAAAAAGAAAACTGTTATTGGCAAAGTAACCGACGAAAACGGGAATCCGGTTCCGGGAGTTTCGGTAATTGTTAAAGGCACTACAATTGGTATTATTACCAGCTACGAAGGCACTTACAGCCTGGAAGTTCCGGAAACATCTTTATATCTGAGCTTTTCGTACATCGGGTTTAAAAAAGTAGAAGAACCGCTGAAAGATAAAACAGAGATTAATGTGGTCTTGATATCCGAAAACTTCGGTGTAGATGAGGTTATTGTTTCGGCGCTTGGGTTGAAACGGGCCGAGAAAGCCTTAACTTATGCAACCCAAAATATTGGGGCCGACGAAATATCAAAGAATCAGGGTTTTAACTTCGTGTCGGGTTTGTCCGGAAAAATTTCGGGCATTGAGATAACCCGAAGTGCCGCCGGCGCTGGAGGTTCGACCAAGGTTGTGTTGCGCGGAAATAAATCGCTCAGTGTATCGAGCGAACCGTTATTTGTGATTGATGGTATTCCGATGGCTAATAACAAAGGCGGCCAGCTTGGAATATTTGGCGGTTCAGATCAGGGTGACGGACTTTCACAGATTAGCACCGAAGATATTGAAAGCATGAGCATTTTGAAAGGAGCCAATGCTTCAGCTCTTTACGGAAGCCAGGGGGCCAATGGCGTAATTCTCATCACCACAAAAAAAGGTAAAGAAGGACCAATAAAAGCAACACTTAGTTCAATATTTACCTTTGAGAACGTTCAAAGTATACCCGACCTTCAATTTGAATATGGAAGTGTTAACAATGCCAAAGAAAGTTGGTCGACCACCAAAGGCAAATATCCAAGTAGCTTTGTCAAAGACTTTTTTAATACCGGAACGGCACGTATAAACACGGTAACCATTAGTGGAGGAGGCACAAACACAACGGCCTATTTCCTGTTTTCAAATACTGCAATGGGCGGTATCATGCCGGGAAATAACTATCAAAAAACAAACATTACGTTTAAACAATCGACCAAACTGTTTAACGACCGTCTGACTGCCAGTTCAAATATTATGCTGACAGAAGAGCTCATAAAAAACAAGAATACAGCAGGCTATTACTTAAACCCGTTAACCGGCTTGTACCTTTTCCCCAGAGACCGGGATTTTTCAAGTTATGCGAACAACTATCAGGTTTTCAGCACTTCGCGCAACATGTATCTTCAGAACTGGTTTGTGAAGGATCATTTCCAATCGAATCCGAACTGGATTATCAATAACCAGAAAAAGGAAGATCTGACCAAAAGAGTAATTGCTAATATGCTGGTCGACTGGAAAATAAACGATCATTTTAATCTTCAGATGAGAAGCAACATTGATCATTCGGAAAGAACCTATGAGCAAAAAAACAAAGCCGGGTCGAATGAGACCAATGTACATGCCAATGGTTCATGGAGTTATCAAAAAACAACCGATGAGCTAATTTATGCCGATGCAATTCTCTCGTTCCGGAAAGCTTACAAGGATTTCAGCGTGGATGCTGTTATGGGAACCAGCTATATGAGAAGCAAATATGGCCTGGGAATAAGTGTAAATACGGGTACCTACGGACTAATATATCCTAATGAGTTCTCGTTCCAGAATATTGAAAAAAATGTGATGGTCTATTCCATTCTTGGAAGCAGTCTCATTAAAGAAGCTGTATTTGCCAACGCGCAGATTGGATATAAAGAAAAACTATTTTTGGATGTTTCAAGCCGGAATGATTGGGCTTCGAGTTTATACGGAACAGGGAATGATTCCTATTTTTATCCTTGTGTAGGCGTCACCGCATTGATTAGCGAGATTTTCAAACTTCCCCAATTTGTCAGTTTTGGTAAAGTAAGAAGCTCCTTTTCTATTGTTGCAAACGAGGTTCCGTTCAACAGTGTAAGTCCGAACAACTCTATATCTTCCTCCGGAGGTATCGATCGGAATACGACCAAGCCATTTAATAACCTGAAACCAGAATTGATTCAAAGTTTTGAGATTGGTACTGACTGGAAGTTGTTCAAAGGGCGGTTTGGTTTTAACTTTACCTACTACAACATCAACAGCCGCGATCAGTTTATTTCATTGCCTGCACCTTCAGGGTCGGGCTACTCTCGGTATTATGTGAATGCCGGGAAGCTGGTCAACTCAGGCATGGAATTAACCCTTAGCGCAGAAGCAATTGACAAACAAAATTTCAATTGGTCGGCAGACATCAATTTTTCGGGCAATAAAAACACAATCATATCACTCCATCCAGATCTAAAAAACCCGATTGTATTAACGGATAATGATGGCTACCAGCTTCTTATTAAAGAAGGTGGCTCTTTTGGCGATATATATGTGCATAAGTTTTTAAGAGACGATCAAGGCCGGATAAAGCTGGATGAAAAAGGAAATATCCTGAAAACAGAAGAGAAAGAATATATCGGGAATTCGAATCCCCGCTGGAGTATTGGGCTTAATAACAGTTTCAGATACAAGAATCTGACTTTCGGGTTTCTTATCAACAGCAAAGTTGGAGGTATGGTTGTTAGCCAGACCGAAGCGATGTTAGATGGTTATGGCGTTAGTCAAAGATCAGCCGATGCCCGCAGCAATGGAGGTGTAACTATTAATGGTATTATGCCTGGCGGAATATTGGTCAACAGAATAGATGCCAAACAATATTTCACTACAGTTGGCGACAGAGACGGAATTAAAGAGCCGTACATTTATCACCGTACAAACATCCGGCTGGCTCAGGCTTCCATTTCGCGGGAGTGGAATTTTCAACATGGCGCAATCAAACAAGCTACATTTTCGCTAATCGGTTCAAACCTATTCTTCATTTATAAGGACGCACCTTTCGATCCCGAGGTTACCCTGAATACCTTAATGAACGATCAGGCAATCGAAAACTTCAGCCTGCCCTCTACCCGGACATTCGGATTCGATTTCAAGATTACGTTTTAAAACACGATTTGATTTTAGCCCTCCAATTTCTGTTTCGCGATTTTCATACCGTCTGTTTTCAAAAGTTTTGAGACAATTTTTTGAAATTCTTAATTTCCACAAATACCACACAATCAACACAATACACTTCAGACCTTAATTTATTTCCTGAAAAGTGAAAAAAAGTTAATTTTTCGTGTCTATGTTTTCCTGAAATCATTCTTATGGTATTTGAATTCGGCAAAAAGAAGAGCCGAAGAAATAAGGATAGTAATAGTAGGATGAAAAATAAAAATTGGGAAAAGAAGGCGGAGGATATTTTGACTGATGATTTTTTGGTTGAAGAATTAAAGAATACGAATCAATCAAAGAATGTTTTACTAGAGGATGAATACAAACTGGCCAACGATATACGATATACAATTAGCGAAAAAAGCAGCACACTCGATCAATCGCAGAAAGAGTTGCTTGGCAAACGGATAGCGCAAACCATAAATACAGCTAAACGTCGGAATTTAATTATCAGGATTAGTACAGCGGCGGTTTTCTTACTGCTAATTGGGTTAACTGCATTTTTAACAATGAATAAAGAGCCCGAAATAAGTGTATTTGCCAGAAACAATCAATCGGTTCAATTAACCGGAAATACTCGGTTGATCCTTTCAGGAAAAGAAGAAATACAGATTAATTCGGCCGAATCGAAAATTGCATATACCGGCAATGGCAATGAAATCCAGATCGACTCAAGCCGTGTTAAACAGGATGTTGATGGCGATAAAATGGTCTATAACACAGTTATTGTACCTTATGGAAAAAGAACACGAATCACCCTGTCGGACAATAGTTCAGTATGGCTGAACTCCGGATCGAAACTGATTTATCCGGCCCGGTTTGCAACCGAAAAACGAGAAGTTTTCCTGGAAGGAGAAGCCATTTTTGAGGTAAGTCACAACAAGCAACAACCCTTCATGGTTATTACGCACGACATTGAAGTAAAAGTACTTGGAACAGTTTTCGACGTCAGCGCATATGCCGATGATGCTACTTCGAGCGCTATTCTGGAAAGCGGTTCGGTTGAAATGAAATACAAAGCCAATTCTCTGCTAAGCCAGTCGAAAGTAAAAATGGTACCCGGAACGATGGCTGTTTACGATCCAATCGCGAAAACCGTTAAACAGACGCAGGTAAATACAAAACTTTATACGTCGTGGAGAGAAGGGTATTTTGTTTTTGAACGTCAGTCACTTGAAGAGATTTTGAAGAAAATATCAAGGTATTATAACGTATCGATACAGTTGAACGACCAAAGCCTGGCAAACGAAACATTTACAGGTCCGCTTGATTTGCGCAATTCGGCCACACAGGTACTTGAGATTATTGCTGTAATGATCAATGCTAAGGTGGAAAAAACTGATAACCAGATAATAATTACCAGAATATAATAAAAAGGTATGCCTATGAAAAACTCGATTAAAGTAAAAATGTCGAAAGATGCTGCTACATCTTCCGACACGTGTGAAATAACATTGCCAAAAGCAACATTATTAATTACAAATTTTCCAAATTTATGAAAAAAAAGAACAATTGTGAATCTTTTGTCCCTTTGCGGAAACATGGGATTCGAACTTCAAAACTATTGAGGATCAGTATTTTGTTGTTGTTTATTGCTTTTTCGGCTAATTTTGCATCAGCAACGGATGCAAAAAGTGCCAATGCAAATTTGAATTTAGCGCAAGCTGAACAGCAGAAAAAAACAGTAAAGGGTAAAGTAACTGACGAGAACGGAGAAGTAATTCCGGGAGTATCGGTTCTTGTAAAAGGGACCACTGTTGGTACCATTACCAACTTCGATGGCCAATATTCATTGGAAGTTCCTGCAGGAAACAATACATTGGTATTTTCTTTCGTGGGTATGACCACTAAAGAAGAACTTCTTGGTACCCGCAGCGAAATTAATGTTTCGTTAAAAAGTGAATCAATCGGTGTTGACGAAGTTGTGGTAACCGCTCTGGGTATCCAACGCGATAAAAAAACACTGACTTATTCTTCACAACAAGTTTCAGGAGACGAGATGTTGAAAGCGAAAGACATCAACTTCATGAGTAGCTTGAGCGGAAAATCTGCAGGTCTTGAAATCAAGAAAAGTGTTTCAGGAGCAGGTGGTTCAACCCGTACAGTGTTAAGAGGTAGCAAATCGTTGAGCCAGTTAAGCGAACCATTGTATGTAATCGATGGTATCCCGATGGTTAACCGTAAAGGTGGCCAGTCTGGTATGTGGGGAGGAACCGACGAAGGTGACGGTCTTTCTCAGATCAACTCTGAAGATATCGAAAGTATCAGTATCCTGAAAGGATCGAATGCTGCTGTTCTTTATGGTAGCCAGGGTGCTAATGGTGTTGTAATCATCACTACCAAAAAAGGTAAAGAAGGAAAAACCAGCGTTAGCTTTAGTTCAAGCACCATCATGGAGAGTGTAATTTCAACTCCGGAATTGCAATTTAACTATGGAAGTGTTGGTGGAGCAAAAGAAAGCTGGTCGTACACCAAAGGAAATTATGCCAGCAACTATGTGAAAGATTTTTTTCAAACAGGATCAAATCTGGTTAACACTGTAGCTATTAGTGGTGGCAACAGCAAAACTACGGCTTACTTCTCATATGGCAATACTTCAGCAAAAGGTGTAATTCCAAATAACGAATACCAGAAGAACAACGTGACTTTCCAGCAGTCGACCAAATTGTTAGATGACAAACTGACCATCCGTTCGAACGTCATGTTAACTTCAGAAAAAGCTGAAAACCGTAATACTGCAGGCTATTACCTGAACCCATTGACCGGCTTGTATTTCTTTCCTCGCGACAGAGATTTCGCTTCGTTCCAGGAAAACTACCAAACATTCAGCGCTGCAAGAAATATGAACCTTCAGAACTGGTTTGTTAACGACCACCATCAGTCGAACCCATATTGGTTAATCAACAACCAGCCAAAAACCGACTTAACAAAAAGGGTAATTGCAAGTGTATCTGCCGAATACGAAATTTCTAAAAAACTGAAATTCCAAACCAGAGCCAGCTACGACTATGCAGAAAAATCATACGAACAGAAATTCTTAGCCGGTGGTAACTCAACCAACATTTCTGAAAACGGAAGATGGAGTTACAAAAAATACAACGACATGTTAATGTACACCGATGGAATCTTCACTTATCAGGATAAATTTGGTGATTTTAGCCTCAACGGAGTTTTAGGTGCCAGTTATCAGAAATCGGTTTACGGCAACGGAGTTAGCGTTGATAACGGAACAAACAGTTTGCTTTATCCAAACGAATTCTATTTCCAGAACCTTCCATTCAATGTTCAGGTACAATCAACTTACGACAGTGAAATTATTAAACAAGGTGCATTTGCCAATGCTCAAATCGGATACAAAGAAATGTTGTTCCTTGACTTGTCAGGTCGTAACGACTGGGCTTCAACATTAGCCGCAACCGGAAACGATTCGTATTTTTACCCTTCTTTCGGTTTGACCGGTATTTTAAGCCAAATGATTGACATGCCTTCGTTTATTTCATTCTCTAAAGTTCGCGTTTCTAACGCAACAGTTGCCAACGAGGTTCCATTTAACCGGATCGTTCCCAGCAACTCAATCAACGGCAGTGGCGGTATCGACCGTAACACACAGGCTCCATTTGCCAATGCAAAACCTGAAATGTTAAGAACCTGGGAGGTTGGTACCGACTGGAGATTCTTTAAAGGAAGACTTGGCATAGACTTTACTTACTACAACATTAAGAGTACAAACCAGTATCTTGATTATACTCCTACTGCCAGTCAGAATACAGGAAACTACACCAAATTCTTTACCAATGCCGGTGAAATCGTAAATAAGGGGGTTGAAGTTGTTTTAACTGCAGTACCTGTAAAAGCTAAAGATTTCGAATGGAACACCTCGCTTAACTTCTCAAGAAACAAAAATGAGGTTGTTGAATTACTGAAAGATGAACCTAATAAATACATCGATTTTGGTTCTTCAGAAGGCTATACCGCACGTATTTATACCGGTGGATCATTCGGCGACTTATACGGATATAAATTCCTGAGAAATGCAAGTGGACAGATTATTCTTGACGACAAGACCGGAGCTCCACGTAAAACTGCTGACATCGAATACATGGGCAACCTGGAACCTAAATTTAGTTTAGGTTGGAACAACAGCTTTGCTTACAAACAGTTCTCGTTGAACTTCCTGATCAATGCCAAGATTGGTGGAAAAGCATTTAGCCAGACTGAAGCCATGCTCGACGGATATGGCGTAAGTGCACGCACAGGCGAAGCTCGCGACAATGGTGGTAAAGTAGCTATTAATGCAATTCAGGGTACAACTCCTGTAACTTCAATTGATGCCAAACTGTATTATACCACAGTAGGCGACCGCAACGGTATTTCTGAAGCATACGTTTACGACCGTACCAATATTCGTTTGACCCAACTTGCTTTGACTTACGATTTGGATGTGAACAAACTAAAACTTCCTATTAAAGCAGCATCGTTCTCATTAGTAGGGAATAACATGTTCTTTTTCTACAAGAAAGCTCCTTTCGATCCAGAGTTGACTATGAGTACTGGAACAGGATCTCAATCATTGGATAATTTCAATGTGCCTTCTACCAGAACCTATGGCTTCAACCTTAAATTTACATTCTAACAAATTGATACCATGAAAAAAATCATATTTCTATTAATGGCAGCATTCTTCGTGAATGCATGTACTGATAAATTTGATGAGGCAAATACCAATCCTTACGAAATCAGTGGCGAATCGCTTAAACAGGATTTTAACCATGTTGGAGCCTATTATTCTTCCATGTTGGGCAATATTTTTGGACACCAGATTGAAGAAAATTTGGTTGCCGAATCGTTTGCCGATTATATGGCCACCCCAACTCCGTTTGCTGGTGGAGTAAACAATACAACTTATTACATCCGTTGGAATACCTATTGGGATCGTATTTACAAAGACCTGATGGCACCAGCCAACCAGGTAATTAAGATCGCCGACGAAGGTGGTTATACCGTATTCTCATCGTGGGCTAAACTGATCCAGATCATGGGGATGTCGAGATTAACTACTTACCATGGTCCTGTGATTTACTCTAACTACGGTTCGAAAGAATCAACCATCAAATACGATAGCGAATCTGAATTGTACACCAAATTTTTCGCTCAGTTAGACGAAATTCAGGCTACTTTTGCTGCCAACAAGACTTATGCCGGTATGAAAAAATTCGACGCCAGCTATGGTGGCGATGTAACCAAATGGGCGAAGTTTGTGAATTCACTACGTTTGCGTTTGGCTATCCGTATCTCAAAAGCAGCTCCGGCTTTGGCAAAAACTCAGGGCGAAAAAGCAATCAGCGATCCAGCAGGTTTAATTTTGAACAATGCTGATAACATGACCATTTCGCTTTACGGAGGTAAATTGTATTTGTCGGTTATCTGTTTCGAGTGGGGCGATACCAGAATGTCTGCAGGTATGGAATCAATCCTCGTTGGATTAAAAGACAGCCGTATCTCCAAATTCTTCCAGCCAGCAACTGATGCTACTGTTTATGCCGACCACGCTGATGTTCCATACAAAGGTATCCGTAACGGAGCTTCTTTGGTGGCCAAAGACGACCATTCAAATTTCTCGATGATCAACGAAAGTTTCAAGACGATTACAAAACGCAACTATCTTGCTGCTTCTGAAGTTTACTTCGATTTGGCTGAAGCTGCTTTGAGAGGTTGGGCAGGCGCCGGTGATGCAAAAGCCAATTACGAAAACGGCGTTAAAGCTTCTTTCAACGATTGGGGTGCTGGCGGTGTTGACTCTTATTTAGCTGATGACACCAGCAAACCAATTGATTACAATGACCCAAAAGCTACGGGTTCTGTAAACGACTTTGTTTCACGTTCAACTGTAACCGTTAAGTGGAACGAAGCCGATTCGAATGAACTGAAGCTTGAAAAAATCATTACCCAGAAATGGATCGCTGGTTTCTTCAATCCAAACGAACCATGGGCCGATTTCCGCAGAACAGGTTACCCAAAAATTGCCAAACGTTTATAAAAACGACAGCAACTCTGATTGGGGCGTTATTCCAACAGGCGAATGGATTAAGAGAATGCCTTTTGTTAATGCTGAACGGACTGGTAACGCTGCCGGTATTGCTGATGCAACAACAAAACTTGGCGGACCTGACAATATCGCTACCCGTTTGTGGTTTGCACCTGACAAAGCTAATTTCTAATATTTAAACTTCCCATAAGGTTTAGATTTGCACAAGGAGGCTGTTCTCAACGGAGACAGCCTCTTTTTTGTGCCTGAAAACCGGATTAATTGAGAATTTTCGTAGAGACGTTGCATGCAACGTCTCTACGCCGTAAAATACAAAAGCCGCTTTCCTGAATAGGGAGCGGCTTTTTGGAATTCTTAAGTAATCAATTTTGTGATTCTAGCTCTTCTGCATCGACCTCAATTACTTCTTCTTTTGAATCAACGTTTTCTTTTTCCACCGTTGTCGATTTTTTTGTCACGTTTAAATCCTCAAAATATTGTGAGGTATTTATAAAAACTTCAAATTCTGGGGTTTGTCGTATTTCGCTGAAAATTGGGAACTCCATGATTTTTTCAACGCTTATCTCTTCAGATTTCAGCATAGTTGGAATTAAGGAAAGAAAATTTTCCTTTTCTTCTCTTAATCCCATAAGTCCTAATTGTAATATATTTGTTTTATCTGAAAAATCGGCGTCCTGCACTTCTTTTTTAATCGTCTCCCATTGTCCTTGCTTTTTTTTACAGAGCCAATAATTTAATTGGCCAATAGTCTTATCAATTGGACCCATCTTAGCATCTTTTGACAAGAAAAAGCTGAACCCCTCGGCAGCAATCCAATTTTCTTTCAATAGATTCTCATAAGTTATTTCAATCAGAGTGTCTGCCCTCTGTGTTTTATCGGGTTCTATTGATTTCCATAATTCAGATGCAATCAAAATGAAAACGCGGTGAAAGATGCAAATTGCTTTTTCTAAGTAATCTTCAGTTATAGACAAAGAATCTCCAATTTTAATGTTTTGAGATAATGATCGATCAACCTTTGATAGATATATTGAATTTACTTTTCCACCGCTATGTATGATTATATTTCTTCTTTGGTAAATTTCAATTAATTCATTTTTAACAGGTTTAAGATACGTTAATCCAAGTTTTATTTCCGTATCTAATATGTTTACCCAATCTTCAAAACTACTCCGCAAAATTCCCTCAATTTTGCTATCAATAAGAAAATTCTCAGCATCTTTAATTGTTTCAAAAGTCTTTAGATCGTCAAGTGTAAGTGTCTTTTTATCAATTCCCGCAGCTTTAGGATGCTTAGAATAATAGATATGAAGAATCTGAGAGAAAAACCATTCAATAGAACTTAGTAAACTTAATAAACTATTCCTATATAATAATTGAATCTGAGTATCGTATTTTTCAAAATCTTGTGCTATTGATTTTGCTTGTTTACTGCTACCTTTAATTGTTATGCCTTTAAGTTTAAGACGATTTAAACCATCTTCTGATTTTTCCTTTTCAATGACATCAATTTCAACTTCAAGCTTTTCCCCGAACTTTTCGACAATCATCTTATCTAATGCTTGATTTGCCTTAAGCAACATTTCTTCACTTTCGCCAAAATGTTCCTTGAGAAAAGAATTTCTCAAACCATCTAAAATTAGCGGTGAGAAATTCTTTAATGTCTCTTTTCTTTTATTTTCCAAAAATGGTTTAATCTCTTGAACAAAGGTTCTTAGCGATAAAATGTTATTATCAAACTCTCTAATTTCTTGATCAAACATGTCTAAATTTTTATGATATTAAACTAATTTTAATAGCTTTTAATTTTGCTATCCAAATTACTGAATTTTACTTAATAATCCTATTGGCGTCATCCGCCTTCTGCCTTCGACTGCTTCGCGCTCAGGCAGCGGCTGCGTTAGCAAATGTTCGCAAATGCAGAAAAGCCCACTGCCACCCACCCTGCTAGGTTTTTCGCCGTCCTGCTGAAGTTTTTGCCGCTCCGCTGACAGAAATCATTGTCCCGCTGAAAATATGACCGTCCCACTGCATGGGAAGCCGTCCTGCCGGTGGGGAACATGTCCCGCTGCGGGTTTCAGCGATTTTTTACATTCTGATTTGGAAATACTCAGTTGAAAAACTGTTATTCTTTGCCGTCTGCTTTAGCTGACGGATATAGTGCCATTGCAACTACCTTCGACTGTTTTGCGATGGGATGCCGAAACAAGTTCGGCATGACGCACTGATCCTGGAATTCGGAGGTTTATTCTTTGCCGCCTGGCTTCAGCCGACGGACGCGGACATGAATTTATTGGTAATCAACCCTATCAGGATCAAAAAGATTAACCGATTATTTCTCCTGAACCAACTCTTTCGAACCCGCAATCTGGTTGTCTTTGGCCGTTATTTTCGAAGATTTTTTGCCAACCAGAATTGCAGTGGTTTGGTTTCCTTTTCCGGTAGAGCAAATGGTGTTGTTGGTAATGGTAATATCATGTGTTTCACCGCCAATGTAAAAACCGCACGATTCGCGGCTCATGCCGTTGTTTTCAATCACATTATTGGTAAACACGTTGCGGTGTCCGCTGTTCTGTTCATTTTCATTGCGAAAAAAAACACCATGGTTTGCATTTTCGTAAACACGATTATTATCGAATAGGTTGTCGGTGTCCTTATGACCAATGGAAATTCCATTACGATTGGCATAGACTGTATTATTCCTGAAAATTCCGTTTTGCACCCGCCAGCACAAAAATATTCCATCACCCTGATTGTGGTGACTGATGCAGTTTTCGACGATGGAATGATCAGATCCGGTTCCCGGGTGAAACCCAAGTCCTCCGCCATTCGATGCCTCGCATCCTTTTACAGTAATATTTTCGGTAATCTGCCAGCTAAAACTATCGCCGTTAAACTCATTAATCCGGATATTTTCCAACGTGCAATTTTTCGACTGGTGAATATAGATTCCACCGCCACGGCAACCGTTGAGGTAATCATTCGTCGATTTATTACCCTCAATAACCAGGTCTGCAATCTTCACGTTTTCAGAGGCAAATACTTCAAGAACTGAACATCCATTGGTTATCGTTCCGTTTAAATCTGCCGAATAATCGTTAACGGTTTGGTTATCGAAATAAATCATACGATCCTGAATGTCGGTAATTACAGCAGTGGTAACATCCCACCCCTGATTGTGTTTGTCGTCGTACAACTGAATCCCCATTCCCTTTTGAAATCCACTGACATCTTTCACCTCGGCTTTTAACATTCCCCAGTCAGCATCGATCACAAAACTGGTTTTGAAGCCGTCGCACTTTTTCAGGATAGTCGATTTTCCGGAGCCAACCAACGAGATGTTGCTCGAAAGTCGAACCGGACCTATGATTTGAAAAGTTCCCGGATTGAGTTTTACCACACCGCCACCTCTTTCCCGAACGGCATGAAGTGCAATCTGAATCGCCCTGGAAGTAAATGCCGGAATATCTGCATCAGAACCGCCAACGGTGATTACCTGTTCCGACTGTTTCACATCAACGAGCCCAATATTCTGACTAAAAACAGCAGCATTTACAGTCAGAAAAATAAGAATCAGGCTTAAAGGGTTCTTCGATTTTTGTTTCATCAGTAAGGCCTCCTTTTACTTTATCCATTTCTGCTCAATGACTCAAAATGCAACTATTCACCTCCGGATTTTTTGGATGAGACAGGCTAGTAGTTTCAATGACCAATTTACTAAATCCAATTTTAGAATCCTATCATTATCAGCAGTTTATTGACTGATATTAATCATTCAATTGTATCAGTGCCACATGAAAATCAGGAAGATTATAGACTTATTGGAACACGACACAACCGCAAATAATTCCGCCAGATAAGTCTCTTTTTAATACCTTTGCAAGAGAACGAACAATTTTAAGCCACCACTCCAATAAACTGCCCGCAGCAATGGAATACCAGTCGAACCCACAATTAGAGCTTGCCTTTAATTTTCTTCAATACACCAACCAAAATATTTTCCTGACCGGGAAAGCCGGAACCGGAAAGACTACCTTTTTGCGTAACCTGAAGAAACAGTCGCCCAAGAGAATGATTGTAGTGGCGCCAACAGGTGTAGCAGCTATCAATGCCGGCGGGGTAACTATTCATTCGTTTTTCCAGATGTCGTTTGGCCCGCAAATTCCGGTCGATCCCAACCAGCAACGACAAGTTGCAGTTCCTGCCGATGGTAATGTTGCCGCCGGGATCAAACGGTTTAGCCGCGAGAAAATCAATATTATGCGAAGCCTCGATTTGTTGGTAATCGACGAGATCTCGATGGTTCGTGCCGATATTCTCGACGGAATTGACGAAGTGTTGCGTCGCTATAAAAACCGGTACAAACCCTTTGGAGGCGTTCAACTACTCATGATTGGCGATTTACAACAATTGGCGCCAGTGGTTAAAGACGACGATTGGACAATCCTGAAACCGTATTACGACACCTGCTTTTTCTTCAGCAGTCATGCCCTGAAACGTTCGAAATTCATCGGCATTGAGTTGAATCACATTTTCAGGCAAAGTGATCAAAAGTTTATCGACTTGCTGAATAAAGTGCGCGAAAACCGCATGGATGCCGCCACCCTTCAGGAATTGAACCAGCGACACATCCCGGGGTTTAATCCGGAAGAAAAGGAAGGCTACATCACACTCACCACACACAATTACCAGTCGCAGCAAATCAACGAGTCGAAATTGGGCAAGCTGAGCAACAAATCGTACCGTTTTAAGGCTGAAGTACAGGGCGATTTTCCGGAGTACTCCTACCCCACCGACCCGGAACTGGAACTGAAAGTTGGAGCGCAGGTGATGTTCGTTAAAAACGATATTTCAGCCGAAAAACGTTTCTATAACGGGAAAATTGGGAAGATTACCAACATCGATGATGAAATCATTGAAGTGCAATGCCCCGGCGATTACCTGCCCATTGAAGTGGAGAAAGCCGAATGGCAAAATGCCAAATATACGCTGAACGAAACCACCCAGGAAATTGACGAAGATGTGGTCGGCACATTCACGCAGTTTCCGCTGAAACTGGCCTGGGCTATTACCATCCATAAAAGCCAGGGGTTGACCTTCGAAAAGGCCATTATCGATGCGCGGGCATCGTTTGCTCATGGGCAGGTATATGTGGCGCTGAGCCGCTGCAAAACCCTCGAAGGCTTGGTTTTGAGCTCACCAATTGCCGACTTCAGCGTAAAAAATGACACAACCGTCATCCAGTTCTCTGACGATGTGGAACGCAACCAGCCCGGGCCGGCCGAATTGGAACAATCGCGCAAAGAATACGTGAAGCAATTACTGGGCGAACTGTTCGACTTTAAGCCGATGGAACGCCAGATTCAGTATTTGCTGAAACTTTGGGAGGAACACCAAGTTCAATTGCTTGGCACTCTGAAAACCAACCTGCAAGGCATTACGATTCCGCTGCAAACCGAACTCATTAATGTGGCTGAAAAATTCGAAAATCAAATCAGGCAGCTGATTGCCACAACACCCAATGCCGAAGAAAACGAGCAACTTCAGGAAAGGGTCAAAAAAGCAGCCGACTATTTCTCCGGAAAGTTGATCAGCATTGTGGAAGAGCCTTTTTCGTCAGCTACTTTCGACACCGACAACAAAGCCATCCGCAAAACCTTCAACGAAGCAGCCGATAAACTCCGGAAGGAAATACACACTAAAAAAGTGTGCCTCGAACTGTGCAAAAGTGGCTTTAACCTGAAAACCTACCTCGAAACCAAGTCGAAATCGGCTATCGAAATTCCGGAAGTGGGACACAAAGGATCGTCGTCTTCGAGTGCAACTTCTTTCACGATGCATCCTGAATTCTATGCTATACTGAAAAAGTGGCGCGACGAAAAAGCTGATTTGCTGAATGTCGAAATCCGGAGAATTGTTCCGCAGAAAACCCTGCACGACATTGTACAAACGTTGCCCGCCTCTAAAAATGAGTTGAAGGCAGTAAAAGGAATGGGCGGAACCCGGATGCAGCAATTTGGAAAAGAAATTCTGGAGATGGTAATCGCTTACCGCAAACAAAAAGGTTTGGAATTGCCCATTGGCGCTGAAAAGGAAGCGGCGAAAGCAAGCTTAAGCACACAGGGAACAAGTCTCGAACTTTTTAAAAGCGGCAAAACCATTCCTGAAATCGCGAAAGAGCGCGGCATGGCCATTTCGACCATTGAAGGACATTTGGCTCATTTTATCGGGACCGGCGAAATACCAATAGGACAATTGGTTGAGCCCGAAAAAGTAAAAGCTATTGTGGAATACCTCGACCAACACAAAGGCGGCAACCTTTCGGAAATTCGTGCCGGACTGCACAATCAGTATTCGTATGGCGAAATCCGGTTTGTATTTAAACATTTGGAATCAACCCGATAAAAATAGAATCACAACGATTTGCAGATCAGCTTTACCTCCGAACCGGAGTCCGCTCATATTTCAATAACTTACTGGCCCAGGGTATAAAATATTTGAAGTTTGGCGCATCGGTATGGCCGCCATCGTGCTGGCGCCAGGCCAATTCACCTTCAAGCAATCCGGTATTAACAGGAGGCATTTTTTCTGTGACGTAATCATTGGTAACACCCAGATCTTTTTCGCCCAACAACTTAAACACAGAACCAGCTGCAATTGTAGCCATGTAACTGCCTTGCTGATCAAGCCATTTGGCATCGCCTTTCTCCGGAATGCCATAGCTAATGAATGTAAAACGCGGAGCGCAAAGGGCAATCAGTTCGTGCGAATCAACCGGCAAATCGCATCCAGACTTACTGCCCAAACCGGCTTCTGAAGCGCCATATTTCATGTAGTTGCCCGCCATCCAGTAATATTCGCCACCTGTAAGACTTTCGACCGCCTCACCAAATACGCGACGATGGAGGGTTGCTCCTCCTTTTCCTGAAGAGCCGATCAAACCCACCGAAAAACGAGGTTCAAAAGCAAGTGTAACCAAAGCAGCTTTTCCATAACGCGATACACCTTCAATTCCCACCTTTTTAGCATCTACCAAGGTATCGGTTTCCAGATAATCCAACGCTCGTGCGGCACCCCATGCCCACGCCCGAAGAGCTCCCCAATCATCTGGCTTGCGTGGTTGCCCTTTATTGACCAACCCAATGATACCTCTGGTTATACCCGCGCCATTATCAGCCTGAATACTGCCTGGATCAATAGTTACATAGCCCCAGCCAGCAGCCAGCAATTGTTCAGTCGGAGAAAATTCACTTTCGGGTTTGGGTGCAAAGAAATTGGGGCCGGCTAATCTGGTAACCGGCATATAAGCTGGATAACGATCAAAAATGGCCTTCATATTGGGGTCGCTTTTAATCATCATTTCCTTAAATGCTTCATTCAGTTTTTCCATATCATCAGGCGAAGGTTGCGCGGGCGAAGGAAAAGCCGGCCAGCCAAACATCATCAACACTGGTACTGGTCCCTTTACGTTTTTGGGCACCACCAACATCATTTTGATATCTACATTAATCAATGGATACCCGCTATTATCAACATGTCCGATCAATTGTTTGGCAACAACCGGAGTAAAACCCACATACTCCTGATCGGTAATTTTCACAGTCCACTTTACATTCGGGATGTTTTGAGGAAGACGGCCATATACTTCGCGTTCCAGATCTTCAACAATTTCCGGGCGGCGTTGCTTCCACCAGGCATCGGCAGTAGTTACCTTTTTGCCATTTTTTGCAGTAAGTATATCGGGCAGTTGTGGACATGGATTCGCCAATGATTCATCGTAATTCGCATGATTAGCATCCAACTCATTACCACTTGGTCCTGGCCTCAATGCTTTAATTCCCAATTGCTGCATCATGTTTTCATGATCCTGTTCCGCAGTAAACGTTACCATTCGTTGATATTTACTACTGTCGATTTTTGCCTCTTGAGCCATTGCCACAGCTACATAACTTACCGCTAACAAAAAAAACAGCAACTTTTTCATGTGTATAAATTTTTGATTTTTAATGTCCCTCACCACTACGCCCAGCTTAACTTGACTGCAAGTTATGATTAAATTATTTTCAATATGTGTACTATTTATATGAAGACCGATATTTTTTTGATCCTGATTAAAGAACCTTCAGATTAATCCAATAATCTAAAGGTCAACCGTTTTTTCATTATCCGAACAAATTTTCTGAAATCAGCAGATTTCTGACTATCCTTCTCCAAAAAAAACCGATCTCTTCGCTGAATTACAAAAAAGTTTCTGAAATTAACAGGCTCAAACCTAACAACCTATGAACGCTACAACAACCAAATTCTACCCAAAACTTTTCATCACCATTCTGCGCGTTGCCATCGGCTGGCATTTCATTTACGAAGGTCTGTCCAAAATACTTCAGGGCAACTGGACTGCCTCAAGTTTTTTACTGAATACCTCCGGATTTCTTTCCGGATTTTACCACGCTTTGGCCAGTTCTACGGCTATTCTGAAGGTAACCGACATCCTGAATATGTACGGATTGTTTTTCATCGGTTTTGCGCTATTTATCGGACTTTTCAGCCGCTTTGCTTCTGCTGCCGGAGCATTGCTGCTAATTCTATATTATTTTGCCTATCCGCCATTCGGCAATCTGCTGATCAGCGCATCCGACGGACACCTGTTCATTGTCGATAAATTATTCATCGAAGCTGCTGCATTGTTGTTTCTTTTCTTCTATCACGAAAATGGCTACAGCATTGATACGTTTATCGAAATCTTCCGCAGCCGCAAAAAAACTCCTGTTCCTGAGCCTGAGGCGAGTTCTTCGCGCCGCGAAGTGCTGAAAAACCTGGCAACCATTCCGGTTTTGGGTGCTATGGGCATTGGTGCGGTCAGCAATTTCAAAACTTACGGGGTTGATGTGATGTCGGGAGCCACGATTCAGGTAAAACAAACTGCCTTGAACGAGCTGAAAGGCGAACTTCCGAAAGGGAAAATCGGAAAGCATGAAATCAGCCGGTTAATTGCCGGGGGAAACCTGATTGGCGGCTGGTCGCATGCCCGCGACCTGATTTATGCCGATACCCTTTTCAAAGCTTACAATACCGAACAGAAAGTTTACGAAACACTGATGCTTGCCGAAAAAGCCGGAATCAATACCATAAATATCGGATTTCCATCGAATCCCTTGCTGGCTAAATACAAAAAGATTACCGGCAGTAAAATCAAAGTGATCTCGCAAGTCGGGCCAAACCTAAACAATCAGAAACTTGCTGAAGTGGGGTCAAATACCAACAAAAAACTGTATTTCGAGAACATCGACAAAGCCATCGATTTTGGGGTTGACATCATTCAGATTCAGGGCAACTGGTGCGACTGGCTGGTGCGCGACAATAAAATTGAAGTGATTCACGAAATGATGGAACACATCCGTCAGCAAGGCTACACCGCCGGGTTGGCATCGCATTCAATCGAATCGCTGATTGCCTGCGCCGATCAGGGAATTATTCCGGATTACTACATGAAAACCATGCATCATGACCAATACTGGTCGGCCCATCCGCGCGAATACCGCGTTCCGTTTGAGGTCGATGGCAAAAATTACCTCGACCACAACCGTTTTCACAACAACATGTTTTGCCTGTTTCCGGAGCGCACAGTTGAGTTTGTAAGCAAAGCCACAGTCCCGATCATGGGATTCAAAGTTCTGGCCGCTGGAGCCATTGAGCCAAAAGATGGCTTCAAATGGGCTTACGACAATGGCGCCGACTTTATTTGCGTGGGAATGTTCGATTTTCAGGTGGTAAGCAATGTCAACATTGCTATTGATTGTCTGAAAACCACCACACGAACAAGGCCATGGTTTGGCTAAGGGTATTAATATAAGAAAATAATTACCGTAATTTTAAATTTATTTTTTAAATTTACGGTAATTATTTTCGCTTTATGTATATAAAAAGATCTATTGAAGACAGATTGCTCATGCTTTTAGAGCATTTCCCGGCTGTGGCTATCCTTGGCCCACGACAAGCCGGAAAAACAACATTGGTTAAAGAAATCAGAAAACAAATCTCGAAAGAAAGTATTTATCTTGATCTCGAAAATCCTGCTGATCTGGGTGTTTTAGACCATCCCGTCGAATTTTTAAATTCGGTATCGAACAAAACGGTCATTATCGACGAGATTCAAAGGAAACCTGATCTTTTTCCTGTTCTTAGGGCAGTAATCGACAGCAACCGGGTGAATTCACGGTTTATTTTACTCGGATCAGCCAGTCCTCAGTTGTTGTTTTTAAGTAATGAAACCCTTGCCGGACGAATCGTTTATCTTGAGTTAACTCCTTTTGAACATACCGAAATCGAACATTTAACCGATTTCAGAAATCATTGGTTGAAAGGAGGTTTCCCCGAGCCATTCCTGATTCAGGATCAACGAATCCGAAAAGAGTGGTTCAAATCATTTATTTCAGCTTATACTGAACGTGATCTTCAATTACTTGGATTAAGTACCTCGCCGGCAAACCTGCAAAGGTTAATACAAATGATCTCAGCCATTCAGGGAGGAATACTGAATAGCAGCAGCCTGAGTAATTCTCTTGGAATTTCATCACCTGGAGTAAGCAACGCAATTTCATTTTTCGAGCGTTCATTTATTGTCAGGCTTTTACAGCCCTGGCATTCCAATATCGGGAAAAGACTAGTTAAAACACCCAAAATTTACATTCGCGATTCAGGAATTGCCAATTACCTTTTAAATATCTCAGACTATGAAAGTTTACTCAGACATCCACATCTTGGAAACCTTTGGGAAGGCTATGTCATTGAAGATATAATCAATACGTTGGGCGATGAATACTCTTATTATTTTTACCGGACAGCTGATGGTACTGAATGTGACCTGCTGATTTATAGAGGAGAACAATGCCTTGCCGCCATTGATGCTAAGTTCGTGCCAAGTCCGAAACATACAAAATCAATGACAATCACCATTCAGGACTTGAAGCCCTCTAAAGCATTTTTCGTTGTACCCGAATGTCCTGTCCCATACAATTTGTCTGACAATCAATTTGTTGCCACGCCATGGCAGTTAACAGATTTAATACGGTCGATGTAACCTCATTTCAAGAATTACTGTTATTGCCGATGAAACAGACATCCCACCATCCGTCTGGTTTAATCTGCTTTTGCACCACCGGAATCACATCCTTGAAAATGCATCTCCTGATATTCTCATTAATTCCAAAATGAATTATACCTTAGTCTAATCATCTTTCCCAGATATATTAAATATAAGAATCCAACTCATTTCAAAGTTGGATTCTTATATTTAATATTCTATTTCTACTATTTATTCCACAGTCACCGGAATTTGCTGTTTAATGTCGCGCGACGAAGTTCCGAGATTGATGACGAATTGTCCCGGCTCAACTTTAAACTGTTTGCTGGCTTCGTCGTAAAATCCCCATTCGCTGACAGGTAATTCCAGATTTATCACTTTGCTTTCGCCAGCTTTCAGGTTAACCTTACTGAAGCCTTTCAACTCTTTTGTTGGTCGTGGCACCGACGAAACTTTATCCTGAATATAGGCCTGAATCACTTCAGCACCATCCGATTTTCCGGAGTTGGTTAGAGTGACAGAAAGTTTAACTACATCATTCTTTCCATATTTTGGCTTGTCAACCGAAGCTTTTCCAAGTTGGAACGTGGTGTACGAAAGACCATAGCCAAACGGAAATTGCGAAACTATATTTTTGGTATCGAACCAACGGTAGCCCACCAGAATATCTTCTTTATACACTTCTTTGATGCTATCCCCCGGGAAGCAAAGCTTGTCGAATGAATGAGCGCCGTAATCATTCAGTTTCACGCCAAATGTAAATGGCAATTTACCCGAAGGATTGGTTTCTCCGGAAAGAACCGAAGCAATTGCATTTCCTGATTCAGAACCTAAATACCAAGCCTGAACAACGGCAGAAACCTGGTCAACCCATGGCATCGCCACTGCGTTTCCGCTAATTAGTACAACTACTACTTTTTTATTGGTTTTCAGCAATTCAGCCATCAATTTATTCTGTCCAAACGGCAGATCGTAGGTTTTCCGATCGCCGCCTTCACAATCCTGAAAATGGTTCTTGTTCAATCCGCCGAAATAAAGGATCAGGTCGGCATCTTTGGCCATCCGTACTGCTTCGTTCAAGAGTGTATCGGCATTAAATTTCGCCGGAAGTTCGCGCCCATAAGCCGGAGCTCCCGAAGCGTATCCCATAGCATATTTGATTTCAACCTGAGTTCCAAAAGCATTTTTCACTCCCTGAAGCGGCGAAATCTCGTATTTGGTTTTCAACTCCGAACTGCCACCACCAAGGGTCATCCGGCGGGTTGCATTTTCGCCAACCACCAGAATTTTCTTATACAATTTAGCATTCAAAGGCAAGATATTCTGATTGTTTTTCAGCAGCACAATACCTTCTTTGGCCACGTCGCTGGCCACTTTCGAATGTTCGGGAGTCACAAAACTTCCCCACGGACGGTTCGGACTCATACTGGTACGGAAGATCAAACGAAGCACCCGACTGGCTTTGTCGTTCAAAACTTCAATCGGAACATCGCCATTTTTTACAGCTTTCAGGAGTGGATTTGCCAAATGATAAAAATCGTACGAATTTTTGCTTGAGGTCGTCAATCCATCGGTTCCGGTTCCCATTTCAATGTCCAGCCCGTTCAATGCAGCTTGCCTGTCGTCGTGAGCGCCACCCCAGTCGGTAATTACGGCGCCATCGAATTTCCAGTCGGTTTTCAGAATTTTATTCAGGAGAAAATCGTTGTGGCAGCAATGTTCACCCCGAAATTTATTGTACGAACCCATAATCGACCAGGCCTTCCCTTCCATAACCGCAGCCTTAAAAGCAGGCAGATAAATTTCGTAAAGTGCACGGTCGCTCAACTCAACATCGATATGACCCCGCCAGTTTTCCTGATTGTTCAGGGCAAAATGTTTAACACAGGCAGCCACTCCACTTTGCTGTACGCCATGAATATAGGGCACAACCATTTTCGATGCGAGATACGGATCTTCGCCCATATACTCGAAGTTGCGGCCGTTTAAAGGCGACCGGTAAATGTTTACGCCTGGACCTAAAATCACTTCCTTTTTACGGTAGCGGGCTTCTTCGCCAATGGCTTTTCCATAGCGGGCAGCCAATTCCGGATTAAAAGTTGATGCCAGACAGGTTAATGCCGGAAATGCAGTGCACGAGTCGTTGGTAAAATTGGCATAGCCCCAGCTGTCCCATTCAATTTCAGCACGAACGCCATGTGGACCGTCACTCATCCATATTTCAGGAATTCCCAACCGTTGAACACCCTTGCTGCTGAATTTCGACTGGGCATGGCAAAGCGCAACCTTTTCTTCGGTAGTCATTAGCGACAAGGCATTTTCGACCCGTTCTTCCAATGACCTCGCGGGATCGAGGTAAACCGGAAGTGCATTTTGCGCCGGCAATAAAAGTGATGCTCTGACGAAGAGCATGACGATCAATAGTTTTTTTAGCATGGATTATTTGTTGAGAACCACATAGACAGATAGAACACATAGTTTCTCATTTAATATTTCTCTATGTGACCTTTATGTCTATGTGATTCAATTTTAAAGATTTACTTTTTCGAAATGCTTACTTCCTTGCCCGAATACTGAACTGTTTCAGCGAGTTTGGCTGGTTCAACCCCAATTCCGTTTTTCGGAGTTACCCAAACCACGCGGAAAGAACGGTCTTTCAACATTCCCGGGAAATCGCCTTTGCGGTCTTTGATCGTCAAGGTTTTTTCGGCTTCGTTCCAGATCATGGCAATGGTGGCAAACTTACCCTGTTGGTAATTGTACGTGTCGTTTTCGTCTTCGTAAAGCACGAAATCGGCATCGGCACCGGTGTACACACGCAATTCAATCGGGTCGGCAACTTTTTCGGTTGCATACTGAAGATACGGCCCCATCGGAACAATCGAACCGGCTTTGATGTAAAGCGGAAGAGTTTCGATAGTCGCTCCGGCTTCAATGGTTTGTCCTCCCGGGATCAGTTTGCCGGTCCAGAAGTCATACCAATTGTTTGATTTTGGCAGATAAACTTTCCTTACTTTTTTAATGTCCTTGCTGTTTGGCAGACTGTACATACGTTCGGTCACCGGATTCACCAAAAATGCCGGGCCAAACATGTACTGGTCAGGAATATTCTTAATGCCTTCATCGTTCCTGAAATCGAACCCAAGCGAACGCATGATGGTATAGCCTTCGTTGGTTACTTTCCACGACAGTGAATAAATGTATGGCAGCAAACGGTAGCGCAGATTGTCGTACTTCATAAGGATAGCTTTGGTTGGAGAATCCCAGTTGTTCGAGAAAATGGCGCGTTCGCCTTTGCCGTGAATGCGGAAAACCGGGCTGAATGTACCGAACTGGAACCAGCGGGTAAACAATTCGCGGTTAATTGGAGCCGACCAATCGGGAGCCTGCCAGTGGAAATGGTATCCGCCAATGTCGGAAGTCCAGTAAGGAATACCCGATGCGCAAGCGTTGATTCCCTGCGGAACCTGGTTTTTATAGGCATTCCAGGTACAGGTAATATCCGACGACCATAAAATGGCCGAATTTCGTTGTTGCCCGGCAAAAGCCTGACGGATAAGGAAAACCGGTCTCTTTGCAGGAATATCTTTCCTCCAGTGTTCGTACAAACCCGTTGAATGCTGAAGTGAGAACGTGTTCATGTAATCAATTCCACGGCCAATAGAGAAATGGCTTTTACGCCTTAAATCCATGAAGTTTGGATCACCAACATTTCCATTGTCCGGTTCGCATTGGTCAACCCACCATGCATCCCAACCCTGACGACCAATCAGGCTGTCGTAGGCTTGTTTCCAGTACAGATCGCGAGCCTGAGGGCTGTGCGCATCGTAATAGTAATCTAAAATATTGGTCATCACGTTCATCCAGCGAATATCGGTCATATTTCCTGAATGAGTCATTTGATCGAAAGGTTTCGTTCCAGCAGAGAATACCGGCCAAATCGAAATCATGGCGTGAATATTGGCATTGTGCAACTCGTCAACCATTGCTTTTGGATTCGGATAGCGTTCGGGCCACATCACATGCGAACCAATTACGTTGGGTTCCCAGTAAAACCAATCCTGAACAATACAGTCGACCGGGATATTGTTTTTGCGGTAGCCGTCTTTCACTGACAAGACTTCAGCCTGACTTTTGTACCTATCCTGAGATTGGAATAAGCCAAATGCCCATTTCGGGAACATCGGTGCATTTCCGGTTGCATTGCGGAAAGTAGAAATAACCTTATCGAAATCAGGACCATAAACAAAATAGTAGTCAACTTTATCGCCACTTTCCGACACATATTTGTATTTGGTATTTCCGGCTTCGGCTCCGTAGAAATTCGATACCGAATAGTTATCCCAGAAAAGTCCGTAACCTTTGGTCGAAAGCATCACCGGAATAGCGCCAGTCATGTATTTAATGGCCAAATCCTGGTTGCGACCTTTATAGTTGATTGACAGTGAATCTTCAGGATGGCAACCCAAACCGAAAAGCGCTTCGTCGGCTGGTGACTGGAACTGAGTAGCGCAGTTGTACACATCAATTCCGGCAACAGTAGCTTCAGTCATCGTTTTATTTTGCGAATCATCTTCGGCAAGCACCGTATTTCCATCCAGATCGGTGTACTTAATGGCATTTGTTTGCTTGTTAATCAACACTTTCAATTTCGAAGTAGTAACAACAATCTCGTTGGCATTGTCGGAAACCGAAAATCCGGGAACCGTTTTCCAATCGTTGGTGACGACCAGCGACGGTTTTTCAATAAAAAGCGGCAAGGTGGTGTATTTCACTTCAACCATGTTGTCGAAGCAAATTTTTACGTTCATCAAACCTTTGTCCAAGGTGCAGGTAACTCCATCTTTATTCTTTGTATACGACACCACTGTCGCCTGAACGGAAACAGTCAGAATCATAGACATCAGAGCAATAAGAATTTGTTTTAAATGATTCATTACTTCAATTTTTAGTATGTAATTTTAGGGTTTTCATACGTGAATAATTTGTTTTTTAATTGTCGTATGGAACTCGCATGTTGACATTCTCATATTCTTGGGCGTAAGTAATTTACATGCTCGTTTCATAAAATTTCTGATCAATTTTATTCTGTTTTGATCAATTTTAAGTCTTTCACCAAACCGTTGCCTCTTGCGGTTATACTGATGTCTCCCTTTTCGAAACCAGAGCCCACAATGAGCATCGCCTTTCCGTAGAAAAGATTGACATAGTTTGCCTGGAATGAGTCGAACGACTGTGGGTTACCGTTTCCAACACCTGCAATGCGCCCCGGACCACTAATCGTAAGTTCAATTTTATTGCTGGCCAAAGGACAAACGTTTCCGTCTTTATCAATGGCTTCAACCAAAATATACGACAAATCCAATCCGTCAGCCTGAATCTTTGAACGATCGGGAGTCAGGCGGATTTGATAAGGTACTCCCGCAGTTTTTAGGGTCTCTTCGCCAATTACCACACCTTCTTTGTAGGCAACCGCTTTGAGTTCGCCCGGTTGGTAAGCTACATCGTTCCACATCAGGCGGAAACGTTCGGTTGGCTTCAACGAATTCGGACTTTTGCATTTTTTGCCCAACGATTTGCCATTCAGGAAAAGCTCGGCACAATCGCCATTGGTATAAACAAATACCGGAACCTTATCGGCTTTGCTTCCGGCCCAGTTCCAGTGAGGAAGGATGTGTACAGTCGTTTCCTCAGGTTTCCAGTAGCTTTTATACAGGTAATAACGGTCTTTGGGGATTCCGCACAAGTCAACGATTCCGAAATACGAACTGCGCGAAGCCTCTTTGTCCGATAAACCGTGACCTTTGGCCCAATCGTTTCCGTAAGGCGTTGGCTCACCAAGGTAATCAAAGCCAGTCCAAACAAATTCACCTGCAATGTATTCCTCGTCCTGCTGCCACATAAAATCTTCGTCGGGCAAATCGGCCCATGCAGGCACATTCAAATCGTACGAACTCACCTGCAATGCGGGTGTGAATTCGCTTCTTTTTTCCGGAAGTGGCAATTCATAGAATCCACGTGTACTCACCGTCGATCCCGATTCGCTGACAATAACAGCTTTGTTGGGTTCCATCTGGCGGGCAAGGCTATACCTACGACCATAGTTCCAGCTGTGCACATCGTAAAAATCGAAATGACGCCACGCGGCGCTGTTGGTGTTGTCGCAGGCCATGGTCACCGGACGTGTCGGGTCGTATTTACGCACATAGCTGATCATGGTTTGCAGCCTGTGGAAACCATTGTTCTGGTTATACTGAACGTCGGCCATCTCGTTTCCAACACTCCAGATAAATATACAGGGGTGGTTGCGGTCGCGCTCAACGAAATTTTTAATGTTGCGGTGGGCAAATTCTTCGAAATCGGTCGTTTCAAGAATATCGGCCTTTTTATCGTATTTATCGAAAGCCTCATCAAATACAAGGATTCCCATTTTGTCGCATAAATCGTATAGCTCAGGAGCCGCCATGTTGTGGCTGGTACGAATGGCATTGCATCCCATCGACTGCATGATTTCGATCTGACGTTGCATGGCCCGTGGATAAAAAGCGCCACCCAAAAGCCCCTGATCGTGATGAAGGTTTACCCCTTTCAGCTGAACCCGTTTGTCGTTCAGGTACAAACCATTATTGGGTGTGATCCGGATGGTACGGATCCCAAACGAATTAACCGACGAATCAACCAGTTTATCGCCTTTATAAATGTTGGTTTTCACCTGATACAAAACCGGATTGGTAACGTCCCAGCGTTGCGGATCGGTTAATCCAAGGCTGGTTTCAATTTCTTTGCTTGCCCCTGAAGCTATTTTCGCAGCAGATTCTTTTCGGGCAACTTCTGTGCCTTTCTGATTCAGAATAATATTCTCAACCCTGATGTTTTCTTCCTGAATTCCTGAATTATTCACCACGGTATTCATGATCCGGACTTCGGCATAATTGGGCTTTATTACAGGTGTTGTAATCTGCGTTCCCCAGACTCCAACATGAATCGGGTCGACCACCATCATCTGAATTTTCCGGTAAATACCGGCGCCGGGATACCAACGGCTGTCGTGATCGCGGGTATCGGCATGAATCGCTAACTGGTTTTTACCGCTGAAATTCACCAGTTTGGTTACATCGAGGTAAAACGAATTGTACCCGTAATCCCATTTACCGGCCAGTTGACCGTTCAGGTAAATTTCAGGTTTCGACATAATTCCGTCGAAAATCAGTATTATATTTTTGCCGGAATATGCTGCCGGAATATCAAGACTTTTGCGGTACCAGCCTTCGCCTTTCCACGGAAGTTTACCGGTATTTCCGTCGCCATCAACAACAGTAGGCTCGGCAATGGCCCAATCGTGCGGAATGGTAACGTTCTGCCATTTCGAATCGTCGAATTTAAGCTGCGAAGCTTTTTCTAAATTCCCTTTCGAAAATTTCCAGCCAGTTTGCAGGGTAATCAGTTCGCGCGGCTGCCCCAACGATACCAGACAAGGCACCACAAGCAGGGCAATCGTAATTTTAAAGATTAGAGTCTTGAATTTCATGGTTATTTAGGGTTTAGTAAGCAATTTCAATAATCGCTTTTATGGTTCATTTACAAAAGGGCGAATTTCGTCGGCCCAGATTTGATAACCTTTGTCGGTTGGATGGCAGAAATCACTGGCAATGTCGCGCGGCAAAGTTCCATCGGGATTGAGCATCTTCGGACCGATATTGACCAGATCGATTTTATTCTCATGGGCAAAAACCTCCAGTTGTTTGTTGATCTCCTTAATCAGAATCCGACGCTGATGATCCGGTTTTTCTTCCCTTGGGAACACTTCCATCAGGATAATATGAGCTCCGGGAACTTTCGACCGCACGCGCATACAAACCGCCCGGATTCCTTCCACAATTTCTGAAGCGGTATTCATGCGTGCATTGACTGTTCCGCTCGTGTTGTTGGTGCCGAGGTGCATGATTACCGTTTTGGGATACAGCCCGTCGAGTTCACCGCGATCGAGCCGCCACAGCATATTTTGCGTGCGATCCCAGCCAAAACCAAGATTCAATACCCGGCGATTGGCAAAAACCGAAGCCCATGCATTTGGGCCATTGGGTTTCCGAGGTTTGCCGTCGGCGTATTTCAATTGAGGCTCACCACCCCAAAAATGGGTAATCGAATTACCAATCAAAACGATCTCCGGATTGATGGAATCCTTGATGCGCATCACTTCGGCATGACGATCCCACCAATTGTAGCTGTCCTGCTCCAGTTTCGACACCGGCACAATGGCCGAATTGGACGGAAGATCGGTATCCAGCGATTTATCGCCCATCAGTTCCGAAAGCAGCGGGTCCATGGCCTGCGCCCAGGCTTTGGCTCCGGCAGGTGTCGGGTGCAGCCAGTCGCCCATCATGTCATGATTAATCGAGCCATCCAGATTCAGGAACACATGATTTACATCGCAAAAGAAAATGTGTTTCCCGTCAGCCAATTTTGAAACAATCTCAGAAGCGCGTTCCAAAATAGCGCGGTGAGATGTTGGATTTGGTCCGCCATAACAACCTGGAAAGCAACGCATCATTATAATTTTAGTCTCCGGAAGTTTTTCGCGCAATAACTTCACAATCATTTCAATCCCTCCGGCCAACTGACCGGCAGTGTGGCGGGTCGGGTAATTCTTTTCATCAATGTTGTTCGTCCCGATTTCAACCACAACCACTTTGGGTGACTGATTTTCGAGACCCAGATTCTGAATTTCCCAGATCAGGTTTTCGGTACGGTAGGCGCTGGTTCCTAAATTGATGGCTTTCCGCGTTGCAAAAAACTGGTTCCAGATGGGTTGATATTCTGGTTTCTCAAAGTTATGCGTAATCGAATTCCCAATCATGATCAGATCGTACTTCTCTTTTTTCAGGAGTTCCGCCTTTTCATCGTGGCGCTTTTTGGCGTAACCTTCTACCGGAATGGTCGCCGGATTTGGAGTTGAAGCCGCTATTTCGGGCTTTGAATCCAGAAATGATTTCAGGAGACCAGCCAGTTTTAATTGACTATCGAGCGGATTAGTATCTTGATTTGTAATAAATTCACCCGCGGTCAACAGGTTAAAAGCCGCCTGTCCATCATAGCCTTTCCAGGTTTTGGTGTATTCTTCACAACAACGAATCCAGTCCTTGTTGTCGCCTGCCGAAAAACTTGTAAAAAGCCTTGCTATTGGCCGAACCGGAGGCATCACTGCCGGGAAAACCGTTCCTTTTGAAGTTTCGTCGAGGTTGGTGGGCGAAATCAAAATCAAGTCGTTGGGTTGCTCATTTTCGCCAAGCCTTTGAACGGTTCGGGCGGCCAAATGTCCACCGGAGGCAATTCCGATAATACCGAGCCGATCGCCACGCAAACCCAGTGCTTTCAGACTAGTTTTCAGGAGCCGATACGCCTGCATCGCATTGGCTAAGGCAAGATTCCGGATAGATAAATCACTACCAACATGATATTCAAGCAGAGCTACATCAAAACCTTCGGTATTTAAAAACTGAGTTGTTTTTTCGCCCTGATTCTTCAGGTTCAAAACCTTGTAGTCGCCACCGGTTAAAAGCAAAACCGTGCCTTTCGGAGTTTTTGATCTGGTGCGACTCAGGTGCAGTACCGGAGTTTCGAACTGACTGATTTTACCCTGAGCATCCACCGGATTTCCGGCCGGCTGCATCTCACCTGAAAGCGATACATATGTAGCTTTCAGCAGGTTATTCTTATTTGTAGCATTTGATTGTCCGGCAGTTGCGAACGACAAAAATGCGGGTAGAACAAAACAAAAAATTGATTTCAGAAACAGCTTCATTGCTTAATAATTTAGAAGACCTGGATTAGTCTATGATCGTTCAGATTCAAGTATTCAGTTCACCATTTCGGCTTCGATTTCGACCAATAAATCATCCCGGCAAATGTCGGCTTTGACAAAAGAGATCGGGATTTCGCCATAATAATCCGTGCAAATGGCTTTCACCAGAGGAATATCCGCTGAGTTTCTGACGTAAACCCTCAAATAGGTATATTTATCCGGAATAGACTTAAGTTCAGGATAATGCGATTTCAAATTTGATTCACTGGCCAAAAGTGCTATATTTTCGATGGTCACGCGGGTTTGCTTTTCAACATCTTCAATTCCAATGGTTTCCTGCCCGATAATTGAGGCTGTTCCGGAGATAAATAACCGTGAATTTTGGCCGTCTGTCATCAGCCGGGCCCGCTCGAATTGCGGAGGCTGGTTTTGTTTGCTGTTCTTTTGCGGATCGCCCTTCAGCACTTCCTGGCCGTATTTGTACGAATTAAGCTGCTTCGGATTGTTGATGGCTATCGTAGTTACTCTTTCGTCGCCGGTTACTGCCATACATTCGATAGTCACCCCATTAAAGGCAGCGCCGATGCCGGTAGCCGCTGGAAACCCTTCGATCGTGCGGTATTTCGAATAATAGTCTCCGCGGGCTTCATTAAAAAGCTGATAATTCTGTCTGCTACAACCGTCAATCTGCTCAAAATCAAAAATTCTTTCCACATAATTCCATTGCCTGAAAATCGAATTAAATCCAATCTCCAACTGCAGAAAAGCCTGCAAAAGCCTATCGAAGGCATTATGCGCTTTTTCGCCAATCGTTTCAGTCCCATTTCCGCCATCAACTCCTGCCAGCCAATATTCATTATACCCTGCGGTGTTAATCCGGCTGAACCGAACCGTACCAGCCATGCCATATTCAACCTGATCGCTTGCAGCATTAACAAATCCAGCTTCAATCATTGCCAAATCAGGAGATTCAGGCGATTCGGCCAAGACACTGTAAGGAACGCCAATTGCGCCCAAATGCTTTTCGATCAAGCTTGAGTGCCGGGAATATTCCTCTGCATTGGCAGCCGCAATAAATACGCGGGCAACAAAGGCTTTCTGATTGGGATTTGTAGTCAGGCAAAGCTCAAAATCATCAAAACAATCCTTCCACTGTTCTTCAAATCTCCCGATATTTCCGGGTTTGAAAATACGATATTGAGGCTTCACCATTTTACCTTCCGTAACTTTTACGTCTCCTTCGTTCATGTCATTATTCATTTCAAACAGAATTTAAACCTACTCGAATTTTTAATGTCTGCAAATGATTTTACTGCATTTTTAACGGATCTACCTGTTTTGCCTTTTCACCTGCAACCAAATTCTCAACTGTATTTGGATCAATATCCACTTTGTCGGTTATAAATTCAGGAATATTAAACGATTCCATTAAATCCCGATAGAAATCGGTAGTGGATTGAGGCAACAGGAATGGCTTGCCAACAACTCCCTTTTCGTTGATATGAGCAATAAACGGACGAGTATAAAGCCCATCGAGGCGGCGACTGCTAAAAACAAACCAGCGCGAGTTCGTCGACCAGGAATGATAGCTTTCGGTATTGTCGCTGTTCACTTCTGTTATCGGGCTGCAAGCTCCATTTTGCAAATCGAGCAAATACAAATCAGCCTCTTTATGCCAGATAGAGAAATTTCCATAATCGATCAGGGTAAACATCAGGTACTTCCCATCGGGCGATGGACGTGGGAACGTAACACTTTTATTCAAAGCCACCGCGTTAAATAACGTATCGATCTTATCGCCAAAAGTGCCATTTTCAGGATTAAACCCGATGCGACAAAGATTATATTTTACTTTATTGAATTCCTCAGGCATCTTTTTGTACGTCGCGCTACAGAAATAAAGCCACTTTCCGTCAGGAGAAAATGAAGGGAAAGTCTCGAAGATACTGTCGGACATTAACTTTGGACTACTGATTGGCTGATTCTTTCGGATATCGTAAACCAAAACGTCCGAAGCTCCATCAACTACCTCAACCCGTTTGGTGTTGGCCGCATGAAACACCTGGTGCGTATTATTGACCGAATAAGCAATGAAATTTCCGGAAGGATGCCAATACGGATATACAAAATTCGAGATCGTTTTCTGAGTTTTGGTATTCAGCAGGTTAATCTTTCCATCGGTCATTAAAACAGTTCCACCCTTTTTACCCCTGACGTGAAAACTCATATTTTTCGGATCGGATTGGCGAAACGAATGGCAGTTAACGCAGCTTCCGGGAACCAGCGTATTTTCAACAATCGCACTTTGATCGAAATTCGAAAGGTTTCGCTGGTAAATGCCCATTTTACTGTACACTTCATATCCGGGAGCGATGAGTCGGTAGGCCAAACCATAATCGATCGGGCTGTCGGCCACTTTTATTGCGAAAGGGGCATATTGCTTCCATCGGTCGTGTTGCTTAACCGAAACCGTAACTTTCAGGCTATCGCCTTTGCTGCCTGCCAAAATCTGACCCCACTCTTTTTCAGGAATACAAATTTCCCGGCTTTCCTGAATGTGGATTGTTTGGTTATTCTTGCCTTCAAAAACCGCATCAATGGCCGAATACTCTTCCTGAACTTTAAAATTCAGGGGTGCAATTGTCGCCGGAATAGTTACGCCAACATAATCGGGGTAAAGGGCCGGTTTTTCTTTGAGGACTTCTCCGGGACTCACTTTTCCGCGGCAAGCGGCAAAAATCGACAGAAGAGAAACAAGGTAAAGTATGCTGTATCTGTTCATTTTCAACTATTTTACGAAATAAAGATAATACCAGTAGGTATCAGAAAACTCATTTTTTCCCGATCCGGAATTCATTTGTCCAGGCGCCTTCTGAAAAGCCAAAAACCGCTGTTTTGTAGAAACATTTACAGGATATGGAATATCTTTGGTGGGATCGGTATTTGTTTTCGACCAGGCATAATAGAGCGCTTCCTGGTAACTTTTCGGGATCGCACGGTACTTGAGCGACTCACCCAACGGAAAGTACTGCAGGAAATGTTTCATATCCTTGGTCAGTAAAGTATAGGCCATTAAATACTCAAAAGCCATGCGGTTTTCGCTGTTTTGCCTGAAAACAACACCAAGCATCATGTCTTTTTCACCTTCACTGAAAAGGAAATCTTCCTGAGTCCGGCAGCGCCGCAACCATCCCCATTCCGGATGCTGAGCGATCAGCTTTTCATCTTTCATTGTTTTCATGGCATTGGATGCCCAAGCCCTGTAGTAAAATGTTTTTTGCAGCAACCCCAGATATTTTGCGGCTAATTCGTAATTTCCGTTGATGATATTGGTTTCGGCCAGGCGCATCACCAAGCGCACACTCTTCTGGTAATCGGGTAAAGCTTCCATCGCCTCGAAAGCAAAACGCTGTGCGGTATTTACAAAACCCAAATGATAATAAACCTCACCGGCAATCATCGGAATTGTATAATCGCGCACAAAATCGGGCATCAGGCCGCCAACACCATTCTGGTAATAGTTAAACATTCGCTCGCCAAGCAGATCTTCCTTTGCCAGAGCCAGATTCAAACAGGTGACCGACAGTGGGGTGGTTGGCGTCTTTTTTTCGGCCATGGCAATTACCCGGTCCCATTTGCGCATCCGGCAGTTAAAATCGTAAGCCATCACTTCTTCCTTACCCATATCAACAGAATGATTGATAAAGAAATAGCCACCAAACACCAATACAACCAATTGCCCGGCGAGTATTATTTTTGAATTCGCAGTTTTAACAACTGACGACAGGTAGTGGAGCAAAAATGGAATGACCAGCAGCAAAAGCCCAACAATACCAACCGATATGGGCAAACTAACCGGGAAACGGAAATAGTTCGTCCCAATCCAGACCTGACGAAGCGGGTACTGAAGAAACTCCAATTTACAAAGTGTTGGAATAGCATACGATAATGCAACCGAAACCAAAGCAAAGATCGACAGGTGAGCAACCTTCAAATTCCGGTTCATGGCTTCAAATGCCAGTGCAAACGCCGGAAGAAGTAAAAAAGCCCCACCGGCAATCCAATATAAAACCGGAATTGAAACCAACACAAATCCCAGACGAAACTTTACAGGTCTTATCAATAGAAAAGCGGAAATAAATCCGGACACAATCAGCATAACGATTAATCCGCCAAGCAGGTAATTCTCGTCACAAAGCAAGCTCCAATAAAGCAAAGAAGGGATAAAAGTAAGCGGAATGAATGTTGCTTTAGCTCCAAGTCGTTTTGAAATGAACCAAACCGCTCGCTGAAGAACAACGAGCATGACGGCTAAAATAATAGCGCCAACCCACGAATAAAAGTAAAACTGGGTGAAGAAATCGCCCATGTAATCACTCACCCCACCCGGTTTGGCCAGAAACTTCAGGAAGTAATCTGCCGAGAACAAAAACATCTGGTATTGTTCCTGATAATTGAGGTGAAAGGGATATAAAAAGGCAAAAAACCAAAATACCACTAACCCAAAAGCTAGTGAGAACATTTTATCAAGCGAGAAGTATTTCATATTATGCATTTCTTTTCAAATTTGTATTTCAGAAAAAGTCATTGGACAATAGATGTATCCATTCAGAATGACTATTGACTTTTTCCTAATTCATTGTTACCTGCTCTGCCTCCTGTTCCTGATAAACCTTTTCGACATCAGCCGCATCAAACGGCACGGGGCTGGCCGACAAATCAGGAATATTAAACGATTTCAACATATTATCGTAGACTTCCGGATCGCGCTGCGGCAAAACGAATGGCTTGTACGCTTTTCCTGAAGTGTCGATGTAACAAAAATACGGTTTGCCATAAATTCCATCTTCGCGTTTGCTGGCAAAAACGAACCAGCGGCTGTTCGACGACCAACTGTGGTACGAATCGGAGTTTGGACCATTCACGCGCGCCAGTTTGTCGATCTCACCGGTTTGGAGGTTCATCATCTGCAAATCAGCTTCGCGGTGCCAAATCGGGAATGTTCCGTAATCGGCAACCGTGTAAAGCAGAAATTTGCCGTCGGGCGAGGCTTTCAGGTGACAAACAGAACCGCCCATTTTTTTAGCATTCCACAAAGTATCAACTTTATTGCCGATTTCGCCCTTTGCTGCGTCGAATCCTACCTTGCAAATATTGTATTTCAACGATTTAATGCTGTCGGGCAACGATACTTTGGGTGCTGAACAAAAATATATCCACTTCCCATCAGCCGAAAAAATCGGAAATGTTTCAAAAGCAGTGGTGTCTGACAAGAATGGCTGTGTAATTGCCTTGTCCGAATCCAGATCAATAACCACCAAATCGGAGGCCGTATCGTAAACTTCGAGCTTTTCGCTGCGGTAAGCGTGCAATTCAGGAATAATGATGTTGGTCGAGAAAACGGCGTACCGACCGCCGGGATGGAAGTCGCCATAAACCGCGTTCGAAATCATCCCTTTGCCCCGTGTATTTATTTTCCGCAGTTTGCCATTCCTGTTTAAGATAGTTCCACCCTTTTCGCCCCGAACATGAAACATGGAAAGCTTCCCATCCTGATTTCCGTGAATGTGGCAATTCATGCAACTGCCTTTGGTTAAGTTATTATCAGCCAGTATACGTTCATCAAAATTCGAAATATTGCGCTCAACAATCTGTAATTTATTCCAGACTTCGTATCCGGGCTCAATCAACCGGTAGCTCAAAAAAGAGTCAACTTTATCGCTTTTCACCTGCCAGCTAAACGATTTATACTGAATCCACTCCCCTTTCACCCGGGCAACAACCTTAATTGTTAAACTATCGTCAGATGCAAACGCGAGTAACTTTTGCCAGTGTTTGATTGGTATTTCAATCTTTTGTTTCCCTTCAACAACGATCGAATCTGACTTTCCCATGATGGTGACAACCAATCTTTCAGGATTATTCCGCATCAGGAAATTAAGTGGTGCCATGTTTTGAGGAATAGTAACATTGATATAGTCGGGATAAACCGGAGGAAATTCCGGGCTAATCTTTACATTTTCGGGGCCACTACACGAAAAAATCACAACCGCTATCAGGTATCCAATCAAATATGCTCTCATTTCTTCTGAATTGTGGCAAAGTGAAAATAAAACCAGTAAGTTGTTGCAAACTGCTTATTCAAGGCATTGATATCGCCCGAAGTCTGATCGAAAGTACGGGTATATTCGGCAAACCTTTTAACTATTTTGGGATCGATCGAATAGGCCATGACTTCCTGCTCCGATGCTCCTGAAGCAAACAACTGAACCAACAAAGCCTCGGCATAAACTTTTGGAACCGGACGATTAAGTTTCATGTAGTTGTGGTCGTAAATTTCCCGAAATTGTTTCAAATCCTTATTGAGCAAAATGTAGCAAAGCAGGTAATCGAGGGCAAGCATATTTTCGGGGCGTTGCTCAACAAGGAATTGAATCGAAGACAAATAATCATTCGATTTTCGCAGCATGTCGGCATTCGGGATCAGGCTGCGTTTATGAGTTAAAAATTTACTGAATTCAGAAACCTGAATCATTTTTAGCCGGGTTTCGGCCCACTGGCTGTGAAAAAGTGTTTTGGTAAGAATGCGCAGGTATTTGGCAGCAGCAGCAGAATCTCCGTTTATCATGTTGATTTCGGCCAAACGCCGCATCATTCGCGAACTTCGCTGGTAGGGCGAAAACGTATTTCCCAACATGGCCGAATGTTGTGCCATATTCATATCGCCGATCAGGAAAAAGACTTCGTTGCTTACAAAAATCGATTGCCAGTTTTCATCAGGAGTTACCGGCAGCATCAATCCAAGTGAAAACGGCTGGTAAAACTCGAGCAAATGTTCGGGTAAAACACCTTTCGAGGCCAGCGCCATGTTGACAAAATAGGCTGCCTGATTATTTTTTAAATTGTATTTTTTTGACAGCTCGATGACCCGATCCGGATTTCCGAAGTAGGTTTCACCATCGAGCGAAAGTATTTTTTCGAAGTTAAAATCAGCCTTCACCTTTAATCCCAAGGCCAACAATACCAACAAAATGCAGGGCAAACCAACATTAAATATTTTGGAGTGCTGTAATTCATTTTTTTTCAGGAACAAGGCACAAGCCCAAGCAACCAAAAGCGCTGCAGGTAAAAGTAAACTTTGTTTGCTGAAGGCTGGGTACAGGTAGGATTGGATGGGGGTAAGCAAATAATGATGCCTCAGGATTAGCGGCATAGAGAATACCATTGTAAACGCGATAACCCATTTAAGCCAGTTGAACCGACGTTTATTAAAATCGTAAGCCAAAACAAGGAATGGGAAAATGAGAAATGAACCGCCTGCCAGCCAAAGACCAGATAAGGTAAATATTGTTAGCAGCTCATATGAAATTAGCTTACCTGAAAAAGCCGAATAGATCAGGAACATACACAGAACAAGGATAAACCCAACAGAAACCGAAACGCTGTGCAAGGTATTACAATGAAGAGTCCAGTCGGTTAAAGCCGGGAGCAATGCCCAAAACCCAGCTTTTTCGGTTGACGTGATTCGTTTTATTACAATCGCACCAAGCAACCATTCAATTCCAAAAACTAAAGCCAGAACGGTGGGGCCACCACCACGCAAATAAAAGAACTGGGTCAGGAAATCGCCTGAATAGGAAGCCAGACAAGCCGGTTTATTGAAATAAGAAAGAAAATAATCGGGTGTGAACAAAAACAACTGGATCTGCTCTTTGAAGAACAAATGGTAAGGGTAAAAGAATTGGAAAAACACAAAACTCAGCCCAACAAGCCCAACAGGCAAAATCCAATTATATCTCTTGAAATACCCCGTCATTTAATCCGGTTATTTTTTATTCAATTTCTGCTTTTGCTCTTCGGAGAAAGAGCTACCCATTATTTTCTGAACAAACTGTCCGACAATGTTTTTCTGATTGTTCAGCACGAAGTTAAAATGAAAATTTAAAGCATCAGCATTCAGCAAATCGGCCTTATGCTTCAAAACTGCTTTGTTACTGTCGTCGGCATCCCTGAACTGTTTTACCAATTCGGCATTCACAAAATCGAACCGCATTTTCCGTTCTTTCCAGTACTGAAGCGAGTCGTTTAGTTGAGTTCCCTGAACCGAGCTTTGTTTATCTATCGTCGCGCTCAATTCGCCGGGTTCCCTTACCAGAAGAAGCTCTTCGAGGTTATATCGCAATACCGGTTTTGCCCTGATGACATATATTTCAGGAACGGTTAAGCGACCTTCGAACCTGAATGCGCCATCTTTAATTACTGTTGAATCGACTCTTTCTTTTACCGCATTTTCAAGCGGAACCAGATAAATAGTTTCGCCGTCATAGCTTTTGTCAGGCAAATGTCCTGCAATTGAATACTTATTTCCTGACTGACAGGAAACAAGGAACATCAGGAGGATAAAAAAAGAGTTTCTCATACAAAATCGATAATAACCTTACATAAAAAAACAACCAAAAATTCTATATGCAAAAAGAGGACGAGCCATGAGCCCGCCCTCTCTTAATATATTTAACCGGAAATACTATTTATCAGCAACTCTGAACATCCAGAACCAGGCTGTACCCCAAGCGCCAGAACCAGGTTCAGGCCAGGCAAGTACAAGTTTAGAATCATTCAGTTTTAAAATGTCATAACTATAAATAGGATCCTGTTTGGACGCGCTATTGGGTTGTTTTCCACAAAGAACAGTAACATTCTTTGTATTTAGCTTTGCACTTGCCCAAACAGCTCCGTTACCATCTTTAGTAATTGCCATTAAATCAAGTCCTGCTGTTCCGGTTTCAGTTTTTGTTCCGGCGGCGTTCGATTTTTTCAGTGTCAAACCAGCAAGAGAGAAGACCATGTAACCTTCTGAACCGTAGTCGGCATCGTTACCATCCATCGAAGCTTTATTGTTTGTCCACCAGCCCGGAGAAGTATTTCCGAGGTAGCCACCATTTCCCCAAACAGCACCGGCAGTTTCGTCCCAAACATATTTTTTGGAAGTAACTCCTTTGGTAGGATCGCCAAAAAGATATTTGTATTCAGTTGGCAATGTAGTCAATGCATCAATCTGAATGTTAAACTTCTTTTCAATTTTCGATCCATCAGGATTCAGACCAGTAAAAGTAACATCAACGGCTCCGGTTTTAACAACCATTACAGTATCGTAAGCTTTTAGTGACAACGAACCGCCAACATTCCATGAAGACAACACAGGACTATGATTTTCAAGAACAACCATATTTCCATTCTTGCCACTAACCACAATAGGAGTTGCTTTTACATCCAATTTGTCGGCGGAAATTGCGCCTCCAATTGAATCGCGATCTTCAATTGGCTCACAAGCTACAAGAGCGATGGCCAACATGCACAATGCATATATTATATTTTTCATCTGTTTATAATTTGCTTTTTAAACAATTCAATTATTTCCAGCCAGTATATTCGGCACCTGATGTTCCCCAACCTTCGTTCTGAACCAGAACACCTTGAGAAAGCGCTATTTGTGCTTCAGGAATAGGGAAGAATCCTTTGGTTGCGTTATAGCGTGCTTTGTAGCCTCCACCAAATGATTTGGTTACATCAGGTGTACTTTTAAAGTAACATGCAACACCAATTTGTTTGTCGAGCAGGTCGGCAGCTAAACCCCAACGGCGAATATCGTTCCAGCGGGTTCCTTCGAAAGCAAGCTCCCAACGGCGTTCGTTCTGAATATTTGCAAGAGAGTATGGTTTGGGAGCTAAACCGGCACGTTCACGAACTTTATTCATGTAAGTATTGGATTCGGTTAATTCAGAGTGCATCAGGTAAACATCGGCTAGACGAATAATCACCTGATCCATTGTATTATCAAGCTGGAAATTCTCAGCAGTTCCATACATCAACACACTGTATGATGATGCATATCCACCATCGGTATTTTTTGCTGATACCGGGCTATATTTCTTTTGCCAGTAATCGGTTTCCTGAACAAAATCGGCCCAGCCACCCTTTGCATAACCTGGAAGTTCTTTTGGTATATCAATAATGGAAGCCTCACGACGCACGTCAGTTGGCTCAGCTGTTTTCCAGTCGTTCCAAAGTGTCGGATTCACAGGGCCCATTCCCCAGCCTTGACCAAATGGGAATGTTTTGGCTAAATCCTGACCACCACGAATTCCGAAATAAAGTGCATTCTGGTTTGAATAACCTATAGTTGTACTCCAGCTTGGGAAGTTCGAAAATTTAACAGCAAACATAGTTTCAGGATTAACAGCGCCATCGTCTTCAACCCATTTCAGACCTTTACCTTTTGTATAGGCATAATCTTCCTTTGTATATTTGTTGGTGTACGACCAAAGGTTACGATAATCGCCAACAAGTGTGTGTCCGCTATTCTTGATACAATCTTCCAACCAAGCAACAACCTGAGCTTTAGTTACAGTAGTTTTGTCGGCAAGCGGAAGTGCATCTTTCTTATAAAAACCGGTATAGAACAAATAAACACGAGCCATAAGAGCTTCAGCCGCCCATTTGGTAGCATGTCCGGATTGAACCGAAGTAAAAGATTTCGCAGGCATCAATTCGATAGCTTTTTTCAGGTCAGATCCAATTTGTGCATAGAGTTCGTCAGGAGTTGCCTTAGGAAGATTTACCGGATCGGTGGTAACTACCAAAGGAACCTGCCCAAAGAGGGTAGCCATTTCGGAATAGTAAAAGGCGCGCATGAAGTAAGCTTCGCCCTTGATCTGGTTTTTCTGATCATCGCTTTCGTAACCGGTACAATTGTCAAGGGTTTCGATGGCCATGTTGGCACGGAAAATACCTTTGTAGCGGGTGTTCCAGAAGTCCTGAAGCATGCTTGATCCGTAGTTCAGCATAAGATCCAGGGCCTGAACCATTTTATCGTTTTCGCCACCACCACCAAAACGATCGTCGGCAACAATCTCCGACACGAAATATGATGAGCTTGCAGGGCTTGCCACAGCATAGTTAAGATTGGAGTAAACTCCAGTGATCATTTGCTGTGCATCGGTTACGGTCTGAGGATAATTTGAAGTATCCTTTTTTGTGAGATTGCTTGTATCCAAAAAATCTTCACAACTCATAAATAGCAGCGAAGAAGCGGCTATACATATATATATTAAATTCTTCATAGCGGAAAATAATTAAAATTTGAGATTAACACCCATCAAAAATGTCCTTGGACTTGGATAGAATCCTAAATCAACTCCGGATACCCAGCTTTGTCCGCCTCCATATCCAATTTCAGGATCCTGACCAGAATACTTGGTGAATGTGTAAACGTTCTGTGCTGTTACATATAAACGTGCCTGTGCAAATGGTAATTTGGTAAACAATTTTTTGAAATCGTAACCAACACTAACATTTTGGATTTTTACATAGTCGCCATTTTCAATATAGATATCAGAAATTTCCTGCCAGTTTGCATTACTTCCGCTTGATAAGCGTGGTAATTTGTTTGAAGTTCCTTCACCATGCCAGCGGGCAAAAACATCTGTGGTATAGTTCTGCACTTTAGTATCGGCAAAAGAGCGGTACGATTTGGCTATTTGTTGGCCAAAAGCTCCGGTACCAGTAACATTCAAATCGAAACCTTTGTAGTCAACATTAAACCCAAAACCGATAGTGATGTCCGGATGAGGATCGCCAATTTCAACTTTATCTTTGGTATCGATTTTTCCGTCGCCGTTGGTATCAACAAAAATTAAATCTCCAGGCTGTGGTTTCGATTGCAGGAATGTTTTTGTTGAAGCGATTTGAGCTTGATTCTGGAATACACCAGCTGTTTTGTATCCCCAGAAATAACCAATAGGAAAGCCTACTTGAGCGCGATACATTTCAGGAGTACCCTGGCTTAAAACATTGGCATCACCATGAATGATTCCTTCGCCATTGTCGATACGGGTTACTTCGTTTTTATTGTGAGCAATGTTGAAGTTTGCACCGTAATTCACTTTACCAACATGGTCGTTCCAGTTAGCAGCCAATTCAAAACCTTTATTTACAACGTCGCCACCATTAATGTATGGAGCGTTTGTACCGTACGATCCCAAAACAGGTGCACGAACAAGCCAGTCGATGGTTTTCTTGTTATACCAGTCGAAAGCCAAACCTAAACGCGATTGGATAAAACGAGCGTCAAACCCGAAGTCGAGCGTTTCTGAAGTTTCCCATTTAATGTTTTTATTTGGAAGAATTTCGGCATAACCGCCGGTTGACTGTGTAGTCTTGGTATTTCCATATGAATAAGCTCCTGTTAAATCGAAAGCCACAGTTGCAAGATATTGGAAATTATCGATTGCGGCGTTACCGTTTTGTCCCCAGCTACCACGCAGTTTGAAGAAATCTAACCAGCTCTTGGTGCTTTGCATAAACGACTCATTCGTCATAACCCAACCTGCCGAAACTGATGGGAAATAACCCCAGCGATTTCCACGTGCAAAGTTTGAAGAACCATCGGCACGCATTACAACGGTAGCCATATATGTTTCTTTGTAGTTGTAACTCAAACGGCCAAAGAATGACTCAACTCCGCCTGATCCCCACGGACTTCCACTAATTGTAGTTGTACCTGCTGTCAACCCTTTTGTATTGTCGAGCCACGCGTGTTCGAAATCGGTAAAGAGTGAATATCCATTGGTAACATTCATGTTCTCACCCATTCCCCATTTTTCCAAAGACTGACCAATAATGGCGTTAAACGAATGTTCGTTAAACATCTTTGAATAAGAAAGTGTGTTCTCAAATGTCCAGCTATAACCTGAACCCATTGACTGGTTTACTTTATCAATCGTGTTGATGCTTGAAGTCGAGAGTTCGTACATTGGAGTATATTGACGGTAGCTGCTTGCGCTTGTCTTATAACCAAATGTGCTTTTGTAAGTTAAATTTTTAATCGGTTGAATTTCAAGAGAAGCATTTGCATTTAAATTGTAGTTTTTCGACAAATTCTGTCCCCTGTTATAAACCATGTTGGCAATTGGGTTGGCCATATCCGGACTAAGTTGGTCAAGTCCCGAAGCAGCTTTGTCTTTCTTATTGAAATAGGTTCCATCAGCGCCATAAACAGGCATTAAAGGACTACCCACCAACATATTGTGAATATCATTCCAATAAATGTTGCCAATACCAATACCTTGCTTTTCGCTGTAACCAAAATTCAGGTTTTCTGAAAATTTAACTACATCAAGTCCTACACTGTTTTTCAAAAGAATATGCTCCGAATTCAACCTTGCAGTGTAACGTTTATTGCCAGGTTGAACCGGGCTACCGTAAATACCTTGTTGATCGCTGTATGAAAAACCTAATGAGAACTTCGAAGTTTCACTACCACCCAACATGTTGATGGCATGATTCTGAATAGCGGCGTTTTTATTACGGATCTCCTTCAGCCAGTTTGTTCCGGTCCATTCGCCACTTTGAATTTTCGGATATAAAGTTGGCATCATTGCAGCCCAATCGTAAGCAGCAAGTCCTTCATTATAATTAATTTCATTCAGGATGGTCATGTATTCTTTTGCATTCAAAAGCGGTGGTTCCTTGTATGGATTCTGAACTCCATAATAACCGTCATAGGTAATCTGCATTTTTCCGGAACGGCCCTGTTTGGTAGTAACCAAGATAACACCGTTAGCAGCACGAGCTCCATAAATAGCAGCCGAAGCAGCATCTTTCAACACGTCAACCGACTCAATATCTGCAGGGTTCAATGAGTTAATATCACCACCCGCAATTCCGTCGATAACATACAATGGGCTTGAATTACCAATAGTTCCCAAACCACGAACAGTAACTTTAAAACCTTCGCCAGGCATACCAGATGATTGAGTAATGCTAACACCGGGAGTTTGACTCTGCAACGCGCCCAAAGCACTTACAGTACTCATTTTCTGAAGATTTTCTCCTGACACCTGAATGGTTGATCCGGTATTTAATTTCTTTTTCTGAACGCCATATCCAATAGCAATAACTTCCTCAATACCAACTGTTTCTTCTTCAAGAACCACATTTATGGTCGATTTTCCTGAAACAGGAATATCCTGAGATTTCATTCCAACAAACGAATACTGCAAAACGGCATTTACAGGCACGCTTGCAATGACATAAGCACCATTAATATCGGTAATTGTTCCATTGGTAGTACCTTTTACCACAACCGAAACGCCAGGTAATGAAGATCCTGTCGAATCAGTAACCTTTCCGGAAACCTTACTTGTCTGTTGAGAATAAGCATTACTTTCACTCTCGTTGAAAAGCAGGATCTGCCTGTTTACTACTTTGTAGCTGGTTGAAGTTCCTTCGAACAACTTTTGAAGTGCCTGATCAATGTTCAGCGAATTAATTTCAAGATTTACACGACGCTCAACATCAATCTGTTTGTTGTCGTACATGAAAAAGAATTCCGATTGATTTTCTATTTCGTTCAAAACTTCCTTCACCTGGCTGTTTTGAACCTTTAGATTTAACTTAGTCTTTTGTGCATAGCTACTCGAAAAAGCGCTAAATACACTCAGAACCATTAGGAAAAGCGTTAATCGCATAATTAAGAGAATTTTTTGCATAAGCGGATTTACCCGCCACGCGTGCATTAATTTTTTTTTCATAATTTTGAATGATTTAGTTTTTGAATTTTTTATGCTTTACTTTTTCTCAGGAAGCATTTCGCATGAAAAATTCGATTAAATAATAAAACTAATTTAGAAACAGGGAGTCTCGAACACTTCCTGTTTTTTCATTTTGTACTACTTCATCTTCTTTATATATTTTATAGTTATTTGTTCTCCTTCGATATGATATTCAATCGGGGTAATAACCGAAATCAATTCCATGACTTCACGCAAGCTTTCGGTCTTAACCTTAAATGTATAGTTGTGGCTGTAATACAGCGTGTGATCGAGATGAATCTTTACACCATACCATTTTTCGAGGTAATGAATCACCTCTTCGAATGGCTGATTGTCGAAAATCAGCATATTATTTAACCAGGCCGTTAATGCTTCCATATTCTCGGCCTTTTGTATATGGTAAATCCCCTTATCGTAAACTAATTGCTGGCCAGGAGTTAACTCCGAAACAGGTTTCTCATCTAAGTTGAAAACCTGAACTTTACCCGAAACCAATGTGACATCAGCCGTATTTTTTTCGTTATCCTCATTTACGTTAAAACGGGTGCCAAAAACGCGTACCTGAAATTTCGATCCCTGAACGATGAATGGATGTGCCGGGTCTTTCACTACATCGAAAAAACATTCACCTTTCATATCCACCTTGCGGTTTTTCGACGAATAATCAGAAGCGTACTGCAACTCGGAACCAGAATTAAGCCAAACACAGGTGCTATCTGGTAAAACAACCTGGGTTTTACTTCCTTCGGGAGCTACAATTTTGGTGTATGTAATTTTAGCTGAAGACTTAAACAATTCGTTATCCAAACCCATGCCGGCCAGAAAAGCTAAAGCCAACACTGCGGCAGCCGCAACCCAACGAAAATAAACCGTACGGCTATTTTTTGCCCGGGGCTGGTAATTAATATTTTTCATTAATTTTTGCCAGTTTACCGATAAATCGGGCTGGTAAAATTCAGATCTGCTTTTCGAGACCGACCAAACATTTATTATTTCAGTCAAAATCACTGGATGCTCCGGAGATAAATCCAGCCATTCCTGAATTTGTCTCATTTGGTTCTCATCAGCTTCATCTTTTAAACGAGCCGAGATCGCATCCCAAGGTATATTGTGTTGTTGCATATTCGTAGTCTTACGTGTATAAGTCGCTGAAAAAGAAAAAATCCCTCAACCGAAATTGAAGGATTTTTACACTTTTTTAATATCTTATTGTAGATCACACAAAAACAGCTACTTATAACTTAAACCCTGATTGTAATTAAATAGTGCATAGCCCTTTCCTTCCAGATAACCTGGTACATCTTCTTTTTGATTGGTAACAGCCTCATCAGAAACAGGTGTTGAGAAAGGCATTTTCCCGGTTGGGTTAAACTTTCCGGTTATCACATCCAAAAGGGCGTCAGAGGTAGTTCCAAATGTTGCCAAAACAGCTTTAATGTTGCCTTTGGTCTTATCATTGTAAATTTCATTAATTACCCAGGGATTCGTATAGTTGACAACCAAAACGGTCGGTTTTTTCGCCATTAAGCCATTCACATAATCCACATTAACTGAGCATTTTGACAATGAAATAGAGACAGGCGCTCCGGTGGAACCAAACAATGAATTTCCGGTAGGCACGAGCCATAAAAGCACAACATCTGCTTCTTCTGGCGTATTCACAAAAGTTACCGGATATTTGCCGTCATTGGTGTTATAAACAACTCCCGGATCAGAGAGCTTGTCTTTTGGTCCTTTCGAATAAGTTTCAAAATAGATTTTTGTTTTTGATTGAACTGGCAATGCCTTGTTTTCATTTTGCAACAACACAATTGATTTGCGCAGCGCTAAATCAGCCCGTTCTTTAAACTTCGCATTATTGACAATTTTTTCTGCGGCATTTTCATCAACATACGGATTTTCAAACAAACCCATTTCAAATTTTTCTTTCAACAGGCGAACCACTGAGTTGTCAATATAACTCATATCGACCATTCCATTTTTAATTACTTCGAGCAACATAGCAGGATCCGACTCTCCTGAAAAGAGATTTACACCTGCTTCAATCGCCTTTTTATAGCGTTCCTGTTTGGTCAGTTTTTCAACTCCCCAGGGCATACCGGTAAGCGGACCGGTATCGGAATTAATAATGCCTTTGAACCCCATTTCATTCCGGAGCAAATCGGTGATAGCGCCTTTATTGAAAGCAAAACCAACTTCTTCGTATTTCGTGCCCGAAGGAAGTGAATAATAAGGCATCATTGACGAAGTGCCGGCTTTGATGGCCGCTTTGAAAGGAATCAGATTATTTTCAAACATCCCGCCGGGGTAGACCTCTTTTTTGCCCCACTCAAAGTGAGAATCCTGCCCATCGTCTCCGGAACCACCACCGGGAAAATGTTTGGTAGTCAATGCAACCGAAGTTGAGCTTAATTTTTCGCCCTGAAAACCATAGATTACCTCAGTGATCATTTTAGCAACCCATTCAGCATCTTCGCCAAATGTTCCGTTAACGCGCGACCATCTCGGTTCTGTAGCCAAATCGGCCATATACATATATCCTTTTCGCAAACCTACTGCAAGCCATTCCTGACGAGCCATATCGGCAAATTCCCTTGTTAATTTCAGGTCGCGCATAGCCGACAAGCCCAGTTCTCCGGGCCAGGCAGAAAAGACAGATGTTCCGGCGCTGGTTCCAAGCGATGCATTGACAGTAACATTGTTCCGTGGATTTGATGCAATAATTGCCGGAATACCCAAAGGTTGGCTTTCGCACAAAGCCTGCAATTTATTCGCCCATTCCGCGGTATTCCGTACACTTTCGTTCATCCGGTATATGAAATGACGATTGTTATACTCCTTAACAAATTTGGTTACTCCTCCACCACCGCTCATATTAGCAAGAACACCGGCAACGCCAGTTGCACCAGTTGTTGTTTGTGTTCTACCTGCTCCACCATTTGCCGGCGCTTCACCAAAACCTCCACGAGCCATACCACCTGTTTCATTAAAATCGCTGGCAACCAAACCTTCTGCTTTAGCTTTTTGAGCTCCTATCATAGAGACCGTATTGATCAGCATAAAGCCTGCTTTTTCTTCAACTGACATTTTCGAAAGAAGATCAGCGCTTCTCTCCTCAGCAGAAAGCCTCCAATCTTCGTATTTATCTAACTTGCCATTCTTGTTGAGATCTTTGAATTCGAGATTATCAACTTTCAGGATTTCAACACTCCGATGCCCCAAAACGGGTTGAACAACTTTTTGAGCAAATACACTCGCTGTAACAGCCGTCATTAAAGAAACCAAAAAAGTTAACCGAAAAACGGTTAAGTGAAAATTAGTAGTTTTCATGATTGATCGAGTATTAAGGTTTTGATAGTTACAGTGAAATGGGTTGAGTTTAATCCTTAAAAGTAATTATTTAAATGACATCTTATTCAATGGTCTACAATCTCATATACATCAACGAACTTGTCGTTTTAGATTGGTTTGATAACCATAATACTTATATTTTGGAAATTAATGCTTAATAAATTGAACCAGCAAAAGCATAAAAATTTGCTTGTAATAAGGATTCAACGATTCGCGAAGTTTGCGGAGCGCAATGCCCACGTGGTTTTCAACGGTTTTTGGAGTAATTCCCATTTGCTCGGCAATTTCCTTGTGCGAAAGGTTTTCTTCCCAGGCCAAAAGGTAAATCTGCCTGCTTTTCTCCGGAAGTTTATTGATTGCCGAATTGATAATTTCGCGAAGCTCGGTATTTTCCATGGAATGTGGAGAGCTTGATTCTTCGTGCGAAATCGATTGTCCTGAATCGATAGAAGTAAAAAGGTTCCTTTGCTCTTTCCGGTATAGGCTAATTGCTTTATTCTTTGCCGAAGCGTAAAGAAACGATTTAAACGTTGCTTTGATCTGAAGAGTTTGTCGCTTTTCCCATATGTATGTGAAAATTTCAAGAGCAATCTCTTCAGAGAGTTCTTTAGAATGCAAGTAAATAAGGAGGAAATTGCACAAATCAGGAAAATGCTGATCGAACAAAAAACGATAAGCTGCCATGTCCCCATCCGTCATTCCCTGTAATGCTTCAGCCTCGTTTTTAAAGTTTTGTTTCCGCATGCACTGTTATTTAATCCATTAACCCAGAGCGCAGCAAATATATACAGCAAATTTGTTAATAACTCATACGTCGATCATTTCTGCAAAAAAATAATTCTGTATTTTGGACAATTACCCTATTCAAAGGCTTCGCCAGCAACCAGTGATTTGAAATCGCCGGGGTACTTTTCCTGGTATAATTCGAAGTACAATTTGGCGAAATTGTCGAACACCGAGTGGGCCAGGCTTAGTTTGCCCTGTCGGGTGAGGATGCCTATTTTTTTTCGGAGGGCGGGCTCGTTCAACGGATCGTTAATGCTGATCACCTCGGCCACTTCCAACAAAAGCGCTTCATGTTTTTCAGCGGAAAGCAAACGGAACAGGTTCAGACCGTATTCGATAATCCGGTTGCTCATCCGGTCGATATACTGATCGATCCACGATTCATTCATATTCTGAAACAGAGTGCCTTTCTTCAGGATCGGCAAAAGCTCCGAAAGCCGGTTAGCGAGCGCCTCAACATCGGTTGTGTCGCATTCGTTGAGCCGTGTTTCAACAAAAGCATAATCAACAAAACACCCGTCGGCAATTTCGAGTAACCAAAGCTTATCCTGAAAAACAAGCTTGATTCCTGAACATGGTGCCAATAATGCTTTCAGATTCTGGATGTTGGTTCCCCGAATATTTTTGGCATTCTGCGGACTCATTCCCGGCCATAAACAATCAGACAACTCTTTTGAACCGATCCCTTTCCGGCCTCCAATGCTATTCAAAAGTATGAGCACGAAAAGTTGCTTTATTTTGGGCGAGAACTTTTTACTCACATCTTTCCGGTCGGCTCCAATAACTTTCAGCCCACCAAAACAGCAAACCTGTTCCCTGTTGTCATCAATGGCAGCAACCGAACCCGGTTCGTCAACCTGACTCTTCACTGATTGGGGCATTCGGGTGATTTCTTTTTGATCTTTACGCCGAATTCGCCGGGTCAGGTAAAAGCCTGAAACTCCAAGAACAATAACCAGTCCCAGATACCAGCTCGTTGCAATAGACTGTTTTGTTGTACTTCCTGATGTGTATTCATTCCTGATTTCCTCTTCATTCAATTCACGGTCCCATATTTTAATTTCGCTCATGTAACCCACGAAGTATTCTTCCCAAAGGTTACTGCCAATCAACATGGTGTAATCCGAATCGACGTATGGAGTCAGCAAACGAATCTTCTCGGTCAGCTTTCCGTTCAAATAAAAACTGATGAAATTCTCGGAACCGGTATGGACCAAACTAATAAACGACCATTGATTAAGTGGAATCGGCGTTTTTGCCGAATAGTAATCTTTCACTCCCTGTACGGTAAAAGTTAATTCTCCCTGATGTATTTTCAGCACAAAATCTTTCCCTTTCCCCAAAATGCAATTATTGGCGCCCAACTCATTCGGTTTAATCCATGCGGTAATGCTAAAATTTGGTTTCAGCGCCAAGCGACTTTTCAAACCGCCGTCAATGTATGCCTTTCCGGAGAAAAATGCACAATTGCCACGGGTTTTATCCCGAACAAAACCAATGCTGTACGGAATAATTTCATCGTCGTTTTGCCGTTTCAGATTGCGGGTTTTCTTTGAAAAAAGATACTGATCGGTCAAACCAAAATCCGGATCAAGCTGAACTGCATTGAAGACTTTCAGGTTCCGGAGATTTTCGGGTGACGGCAACACAATGTCGGGCGAAAACTGGTAACCCGCCTTGTATGGCGAAAGCGACAAATTACCCGATAAACTGATCGGGAAACTAAAATAACCATTCGTTTTTCTACTTGGAAGATCCTTCCACGAAACATCGGCGAGCAGCTGATCGCCGTTTCGGACAACGCCAAAAATTTTCGGATAACCATTTAGCGAAGTAATAATTCGGATGGCATCAGCAATTTTTGTTGGCTTAACCTGAATAAAATTAGGCATCTTGCCCGTTTGCTCCCATAATTTGACAAACGATTCAACCGACGAAAGCGAATCAGAACCAGCAACGATCCAAAGAAATTCCTTGCTGCCAAGCTTCCTTTTCAGAATCTCCACGTCTTCCTGAGCATCAATTTTATCCAGATCGGGATCTGACAAAACAATTATTTCCGGATTATTCTTTGCCGAAACTAGAGTTTTACCTTCTGAAATAACAACTACCGGAAGCTTTCCCTTTGGAATCCGGGCTATCAGTCTGCTCAATTTTTCGGTAATTTCTCCTGAAGTCAGAAATGCCAGAGGAATTTGCGTTTGCAGCAACGAATCGAGCGCGCTGCTGTCAGATTCTGCCGGATCAATAAGCAAATGTGAATAAAGTCGCACCGTTTGCCTGATGCTGTCCTGATGCTCAAGGTTTTCAGCCACCAAAAGCAATGGAAAAACATTCAGCAGAATGATTAAAATGAGCTTATATGATAGTATTCTTTGCTGCAAGCGATTTTAAAATTTTGGAGCCTGAAAAATAGTCATAAATCTAGCAGCTAGCTAATGGTAATTTGAAGGAAAATACAGAACCTTTGCCTACTTCACTCTCAACGGTAACTGTTCCATGATGAGATTCTATGATTTTCTTCACGATGGCTAGTCCAAGTCCGGTCGATTTTTCGTTCGCTGTCGCTTTCACCGAGGTCGTCTGGAAGGGATGAAAAACCTTTTCTAGTTCATCCTTTGGAATTCCTTGTCCTTCATCCATAATGCTGGTTGTAACCCCATGATCTGAAGAAGATACCTCAACTTGGATTAGAGTACTTGCTGCAGAGTATTTCATCGCATTTCCCAACAAATTATTCAAAACCTGTTCGATTTTGTTTTTATCAAAACAGAAATTAATCTCGGATAAACTGGTTTTTACAACTATTTTTTGCGACTTGTTTTTGGCCAGCATCGCGTTTCGTTTCACATTTTCAGTCAAAAATGAAATATAATCCTGCTGCGAAAGATTTAAATCAAAAATTCCAGCTTCAATTTTCGAAATATCCAGAAACTCATGAATCAAATTGAGTGAAAACGAACAGCTTTTGTTGATTAACCCGATGTATTCCAGTTGTAAACTTTTCGTCAGCGTGTCAAAGTCTTCCAGTAATATGCCCGAGAAAGCTTCAGCAATTCCGATCGGATTTTGCAAATCGTGAGCAACCATACCGATGTAGCTGTTTTTTTCCTTGTTTAAGTCAGATAAACGTGAATTTAGCATTTCAAGCTCCGAAGTTCTGGCCTTTACTTTTTCTTCGAGTCGAATATTGGAATCCTGAAGTGTGAGCATCAACCTACGGTTGTTGGTAATCAATTCGTATTTTTCAAAAGCTTCCTTCACAATCGAATCCAGCTCATCAGGGTTCCATGGTTTGGTCACATATCTGAAAACCTGCCCTTCGTTGATGGCGCCAATCACCGCTTCGATGTCGGAATAACCGGTAAGCAATAATTTCAGGGCATCCGGATATTTATCCTTGATTACACTGAAGAAATCGACTCCGGTCATATCTGGCATCCGCTGGTCTGACAAAACAACCTGAATATGTTCCTTCTCCATGATCGCAATTCCTTCCTTCGCACTGGTAGCTGAAAAAACCGTGTATTTTTTCCGAAATTGACGGGCAATAGACTTGGTTATTTCAATCTCATCGTCGATGATCAAAAGATTGTAATCTTGCTTCTCCATTTGCTGAAAACTCATTTCCTCCGTTTTAAAGATGACTCAAATGTAAGTGAAATCGATTAACTCTTTTGTTTTTTGGGAATCGACAGCATAAAAGTACTGCCCTGTCCGACAGCCGAATCGACTTCGATACTTCCCTGATGCAATTCAGTAATGATCTTATAGGTGATACTCAGACCAAGCCCTGTACCGCTTCCAACAGGTTTCGTTGTAAAAAATGGGTCGAATATTTTACTTTTTATATTCTCCTGAATTCCGCAACCATCGTCGGTCACTTGAATTTGAACTGCTGAATCGATTTCGGATACCGAAAGTGTGATATTGCCGTTTATCTCAATGGCCTGGGCTGCATTTATGATCACGTTGAGGAGCGCCTGATTTAACTGCCCCGGGTAACATTCAACCATGAGCTTTTCAGGAGATTCAATTTTCAACCGAATATTTCGCTTGCTTAATTCCAACCCTGCAATCGATATAGTTGAGGCGATATTGTCAATCAAGTCAATTTCTTTCATTTTGGCTTCATCCAAACGCGAAAATTTCCGGAGATCTTCAATGATTGTTTTTACCCTTTCCAAACCGGTTTTCGATTGAATGGTCATGTCTGAAATATCATCGACCAGAAAATCAAGATCATACTTTTTTCTTATTTCTTTCGCCATTCCACTGATTTTCTGATCAATACTGGCTTCAACCAGTTTCTCCAGCTCAACATACGACTGAACCAATTCGCTGATGTATTTTTCAAGCGAAAACACATTGCTGTAAACAAATGCTATTGGGTTGTTAACCTCGTGAGCTACACCTGCTACCAATTTCCCCATGGCATTCATTTTTTCTGACTGAACCAGCATCATTTGAGTTTCTTTCAGTTCTTTCAGGGTATTCTGCAAATTCGATTTTTCCCTGATCAATTGCCGTTGAAGGTTATTTACTTCCTGATTGAGCAGGCTCATTTTTTTGTTCTCGAAAAATAGCTGCGGAACATCGGCTTCTGCAATTACCAAAATAGTGTCGTTCCTCCTGAAAACCTTAGCTTCGAGCGAATAGCTTGTTGCTTCAAAATCGCCAACGGTAAGCAATCCTTGAAAGATTATTCCGGAGTTAGTAGCTGTAGTAAAGTCAGCAAATTGGGGATTGACAAAACTATTTTTCGTTTGTTTTACGATCAGGTCGGCATTCAGGAAATAACACATCGCCTCGTTGGCATCAAGCAACTGGCCACTCAAATCAAAAACTCCTAAAGCCATCGATCTGCTTTTTGCAAGGAACTCTCCGATCAGGTCGTCCCATTCTTTAATGGTTTGGTATTTAACCATTTGTCGCTCGCTGGTTACTTTATTCTGTTTTATAATCATTCAAAAAAATCAGTGTGCCGAATGTCCCGATTCAAGCACTTCGTCTGACAATTTCACGAAATGAGGTATATTAATTTGCATCCAGTTGTAATAGGGATAAACCGCTTTATAGCAATCGGGCGAGAGTTCTTTTTTATAGATTTCGATCCATGAATTCAATTGCGCTGCCCAATACGTCGAGGCAAAGTTCCGGGAGCGGTATGCCCTAAAAACCCACAAAACAGTATCAACCAAGATTTCGGGTGAATGCTGGCAGAAAATAGATTCCATAAACCTGGTATGATTGGCATGATTGTCCTTCATCATTTCGAGGTTATTTGCCCCAACCATATCCAGTATATCGGCTCTAGCAGACATTTTTTGATTCATTAAATCAACCAAATGATCAACTTTAGAACTAAATTCTGAGGCATTACCTTCACTCACCTGAGCCAGTTTCTGTGCAGTTAAAATCAAACCATTTCTATCCATATCACTATATTTTTTGGTTTAAAAGTTCAATGTATTTTTTCAGCAAATAAAGATCAGAGAGAAGAATAACATTTCCAATTTTATTAATCATTTCTGCCGGGACACGGCTGAATGCCTGGCCACCGACAATAATTGTCAGCTCCAGGAAATCATTTCGGATACTCGTCAGCATTTTTACCAAATTGGTGAAATTAAAGTAAACCGTTAACGATATGGCAAGCAGATCGGGTTTTACTTCGTGAATGTACCGAATCAGCTCCTGAACCGGAATGCCCGTTCCAAGAAAAAAGCTTTCCCAACCTAGCATTTCAAACGTATCGGCCACCATCTTCACTCCCACCTGGTGCTGCTCATTTTCTACACATGCCACAACAACCTTCCGGTTCTGTTTGGCTTTTGAAATAATCTGTTCAAAATACTCGTTTAAAATACCTTCCGTAATGGCGGTCGCCAGGTGTTCGGTCGCAACACTTATTTTATTGGTTTCCCAGAGCAGCCCAATTTCATAAAGTGAAACTTTGAAAACTTCTTCGTAAAGATCAAGAAACGAAGGATTCACAGAAAGGTATTGCCTCACAATAGCCGAACAATTCTGTCGATTTCCCTGAAGTAAATTTTCAAGGTATTTCGTTGAGAAATCAATTGAATCTGATTTTTCCATCACCTCAAAATTTTGGTAGTTCTAATAAAACCTCATTGATTGTTCTAAAAGTACATTTTTTCTGATGATAAAACAGAATTGGTTATTAAATCCAGACCAAAAAAACTTCATCTTCGCTTATCCAAATTAAAACACAAATGGGGTACAACAAAATCAGAAGTATATTCTTCGGAAGGGCAGTTTTTCCGATCTGGCTTGCGTTGGCTACTTTCGTTCTAACCGAATTATTCGCGCGCTTTCCGCAAGTTACCGAAGCCGCTTATTCCAGAACATTCTATCCGACAGTTGCTTTTCTTTTGTCGTTTGCGAGCAAGTGGTTATCCTTTTCGCTTGATGATGCTTTTTATGCGCTGCTGGCGGTTCTTTTAATTGTACTTTTGATTTTAGTGTTGATCCGGAAAATCAGATTTGGCCGGTTTATCCTGACCATCGTGCAAACACTGGCCATCTGCTATGTGTTTTTTTATTGGTTTTGGGGATTTAACTATTACCGTTCCGGAATTAATGATCGGCTTCAGATTAGCAAGTCGAAGCCCGACACCGTGCAGTTTGTCCGTGTTCTGGAAAATCTGATTGCCCGGACCAACGAATCGTACTGCACATTCGATAGCATTTCGAAACCTGATATTTCCAGGTTAGTCGAATCGTCATACCAAAAACATGCTTCTTTCCTGAAAATAAATTATCCACAAGGAACGCGAGTTCCGAAACCGATAAGCCTAAGTTCATTTTTTGCGAAAGCGGGCATCGCAGGTTATTACGGCCCGTTTTTCAGCGAAGTCCATCTGAACGACAGTCTGCTAATGATCGAATATCCACAGGTGCTGGCTCACGAATCGGCTCATCAATTGGGCGTTACCAGCGAGGCCGAAGCTAATTTTTATAGCTGGCTGGTATGCATCGGAAGCGACTCAAAACAACTTCGCTACAGCGCCAACATCAGTATCCTGAGCTATTTCCTTTCACAGGGGAAGCGGCTTCGCAACTTTGCGGATTTGGTACATCAAATCAACAAACCAGTGATTAACGACATCCGAAAAGTGCAGAAACACTGGGCCGATATGCGAAATGAGCGAATTGACAAGGCTGCCGAAAAAGTGAACGATGCTTATCTGAAAACTAACAAGGTTGAAAAGGGCATTGAAGACTATTTTGGCGTGGTTCAGTTTGTGATGGACTTTGAAACTGACTCGGCCGCTCAAAAGAGAGCAGGCAGAAAATAAACGAAAATCGAAAAAAGGAGACCGAAAACCGGAAAGAGGAAAATATAATTTCAAGGTCACACACACAATTCACAACTGGCGTTCCCTTCTCCGTACTCCATGTTCCGTTCTCCCGAACTTTCTCTATTTTTACTCCGAATTAAAAACTCAGACTCATGCAAATTCATCCAATATATGCCGGTAATTTCAGTTGCGACGGAGGCTCGCTGTTTAGCGTGATCCCAAAAGCGATGTGGAATAAAGTTTATCCGGCTGATGAAAACAACATCGTCAAACTGGTGATGCGTTGCTTATTGGTTGATTTGGGCGAACGAAAAATCCTGATCGAGGCCGGAGTTGGCAACCATTATCCGGAGAAAGTGCGCCGGAACAATGGACATGAAGACACCGATGTAATTGAGAAATCGCTGGCCGAAAAAGGGTACAGTGCTGAAGACATTACTGATGTGGTTTTTACCCACCTGCATTGGGATCACTGCAATGGCGCTGTTCTGAATAAAAATGGGCAATTCAATCTTCAGTTTCCGAATGCCACCCACTGGTGCAGCCGGGAGCAATGGGAGCATTCCAAAATCTCGAATATTCGCGAACGTGCCGCTTATTATCCTGAAATACTGGACTTCCTGAAGACTGAAGGGAACATGCAGTTGGTTGAAGGAGATTGTGAACTGTTTCCCGGAATTTCAGTCCGGATGTTTGATGGACACACACCCGGGCAGATGATACCGTTTATTGAATACGAAGGGAAAAGATACGTTTACATGTCGGATTTGATTCCAACCGCAGCCAATATCCCCATTGTGTGGCTGGCGGCTTACGATTTGTACCCGGTGACTTCATTTGAAGAAAAAGAGCTGTTCCTGCGCGAAGCCGCCGAAAAGGATTACGTCCTGTTTTTTGAACACGATATTTATACCGAATGTGCCACGGTTGAATGGACCGAAAAAGGACCGAAAGCAAAAGAAAAGTTTAGCTTTTAAAAATTAGTTAGCGGGTGACTTGAAGTCACCCGCTCACTAAAAACACCACCAAGTTGCCAAACTTAGCTAAATTCAGAAAGTTGACTTGCCAAATTTAGCTAAATATGGCAACTTGACATTCCTTTTAGCACTGTTCAAAAAATTGCCAGTTGCGCTATTTTGCTATTTTTGTAAAACACAACCTTAAAACCAAAGGATTTGACAACTATAACTACTCAAACCACTCCCCCGAATAATCGCCCTAAAAAAAATAAAGTTCCGGCAAAGTATCTTCTTTCGATGCTCGCGCTGCTCTTTATTGCTTCACTTCTGACTTTGCTCGATCATTACCAGCTGATGGACATCAACGAACCGTTGCTGATTGCTTCGCGTTGTTTTTTTCTTCTTATTTTAATAGGTTATGCTGTACAGAAACGATCGTTAACCACATGGATTCTGGTGAGCATGGTTCTAGGCGCCGAGTTTGGGCACGATCTTCCTGATATTGCAATAAATCTAAATGTGGTCAGCCAAATTTTTCTGCGACTGATCAAAACCATCATTGCTCCGCTGCTTTTTGCCACCATTGTTGTGGGAATCGCCGGTCATTCCGACTTGAAACAGGTTGGACGCATGGGGTGGAAATCGCTCCTCTATTTCGAAATTGTATCAACCATTGCCCTCGTTATCGGGCTAATATCCATTAACATAAGTAAAGCGGGCATTGGAGTAACCGTACCTCAAAACATGGCACACGCTGACCTTACCAATGTCCCGGTCCTGAAAGGAACGGATGTGATTCTGCATGTCTTTCCGGAGAACATTGCCAAAGCCATTTACGAAGGGCAAGTGCTTCAGATCGTCATTTTTAGTGTTTTATTCGGAATCGCCGTGGCTATGTTGAAAGACAAATTTAAGCGCCCGATGCTTGTATTTACCGAAGCCTTGTCGGAAACCATGTTCAAGTTTACCTCCATCATCATGTATTTTGCGCCATTTGCCGTGTTTGCCGCCATCGCTTACAGCATCGGCCATATGGGGCTCGAAATATTTGTCAACCTCTTTAAATTACTGGCCACGCTGTATGTTTCGCTGACCGTATTTTTGGCAGGTGTACTGCTTCCCATTGCTTTAATCCTGAAGATTCCGGTACGCAAATTTATCAACGCAATTTCGGAACCCGTTGCCATTGCGTTTGCCACAACAAGTTCCGAATCGGCTTTGCCGGTGGCCATGGAACGGTTGGAAGAATTTGGCGTTCCCCGCAAAATTGTAGCTTTCGTGATGCCCACCGGGTACAGTTTCAACCTCGATGGAACAACATTATACCTCTCGCTAGCAACTATTTTTGTAGCACAAATCAGCGGTATTCACCTTTCGTTCGACAAGCAGTTGCTCATCGTTTTCACGCTAATGCTTACCAGCAAAGGCGTAGCGGGAGTTCCCCGCGCTTCGCTGGTCATTTTATTGGCAACAGCCACTAGTTTCGGATTGCCTACATGGCCAATCTATATTATTTTGGGTATCGACGAGCTGATGGACATGGCCCGGACATCGGTAAATGTTATTGGGAATTGCCTGGCAACCGTGGTGGTTGCTAAATGGGAAAACGAGTTTAACCCACCCGATCAGGCACGAACTAAATAAAAAAGGATCTAATCTTTTGGTAAAGATCAGATCCTTTCAGTATAGAATTTCTTCTTCGGCAAGCTCCATTCGACACGCTTCGCTAATCAGGGAGCGGTAAAAGCGACTTCGGTCTTTACTTACGACAACACCGACATTGCAGCACCAATCAGGTTGGCATTTTCGATTCTCGAAATATCTACAACAGTATCGCTTAATCCGCTTTCGGCAAGCAATTCTGCCAGACATACATTTACCATGTCAACATATTTGGCATCATGCGTTTTAACCTTGCTCCAGAATAAACTGCCTTCGGCCAAAACCTGAATTTTCTTTACTGATGGGTAAGCTGAATTCAGGTTCAGAACCAGTCCGGCAATTGAAGCAGCTACCAATTTAGCTGAACGTTGATAAATCTGGAAAGCTGTTTCAACATATTCCAATTTGTATTGATCCGGATTGTTCATCATTTTGCTTAGTCCGGCTGCATCGAGGTTAATATCCAATCCGTCGTTAGGGAAAACAGCACGGAAGATACGTCCGAGATACATACCCGAAATAGCTTTTTCGAAACGCTGAAATCCTTTGTTGTCTGAATTGTTATCCACTTCTTCATCGAATTTCGTAAGATTTGGCGGATTGAAATTTCCTGATTCAAGATTAACCGGAGTTTCTCCACTCCAACCTTCCATTCCATCGATTTTCGGAATATATGTTGATGGGAAGAATGTAGCCATGTTAGTTCCGGTTCCAACGATCAGACCAACATAGGCGTCGTATCCCGGATTTGCCAAACCTGCAAACAGGCTGGTAATGGTGTCGTTTACAACAGCAATTTTACCATTGAAACCTGCATTCAACGTCTCGTTCAGGAATTTTACCATAGGGGCTCCAATCGGTTTCCCGGCCATGCCCGCAATATTTACGCCTTTGGTCCACACGATCAGTTCGGCATCGCCATTTAACATCGGCTGTGCCGGATAAGAGAAACAATATCCAATTGAGGAATTGGCCGGCAACTTGAGTTGCACGATTGCTTCAGCTTCTGAATTGTATAAGTCGGTTTCGGTAAAACCAGCTGTTTTCATCTCGGTAATGTCTTTTTCAGCCAGACCGGTAATTTTGGTTTCTTCACCAACCGATACTACGGCAGCTCTGAAGTTGGTGCCACCTAAATCGAAAACAGTAGCTTCGCCCTTTATTCCGTCCTTTTTAGGATGAATATAGGTTGGTAAACACTTGATTTCTGTTCCGTCTTTCTGAAGACCTGTTTCGATTTTTGATTTCAGGTCGTTTGCAATCTCGAGCAATTGGCTGTTTGATAAGGCAAATTGATTGTTCATGGTATGATTATTAGTTTATTGGGTTATTTTACAAATCCGGCTAAAAATAGAAAAATCCTCTTACATCAGCAAAAGGACTTTTCCGGATTATCTAAAATAAAAAAATGAGTTACTTCCCTAGCCTGAATGACATTTTCAGGAGAAAAACATTGTAAGGTTTTTCGTCGAACAGTTTCGTCAGGTCGTTGTTGAAACTAAAATTACCATTCGAAACCGACTGATTGCGGGTTTGTGACCAAACCAGGTAAATGGTCGATCCTGGTAAATATTCCCACCGAACCACCATATTCGATAAAAACTCTTTCATATTAAAGTCAGGTTGATCAAAAGTGTAAAGCTGGTTTCCGGCCTGATCTGAAACCCGGTACATTTCGTCAGGATTTACATAGGCCAGTTCGTTGTTGCTTAATAAGCTAAAGCGATCGGTATAATTTTGCGCCCGACTGTCGGTTATCCGTTTAAATTCGGAATATTTTCCGCTGGCCAAAAAGGGTTGCCCCCAATATTGAATACTCAGATTTGGAGTAATGATATAATTGATTCGCAACGATGCGCTCAATGTTTTCTGATGGATTCGTGCAAAAATGTAATCGGTTTTGTTGGAATATTCTTGTTGGGTTACATATTGCAATTCGTCGTTATTCGAGTTAAAATTAGGCGAAAGCGTAATCTTCAGGCTCTTGGACGGGCGATATCCCAAGCTGATTCCGCAGTCGAACATCTGTTTCGAATTTTTCTCATTTCCGCCAAGTAACATGATTTGTGCTTCGCCGGTCAATCTTTTCTGGTCGTTAGAGCCAAAAGCAAACCATATATTTTTAGTTCCTGAAGATTTCAGTGCCGGTCCACCCCTGAGTTCGGTGGTTGATAAGCCTATCCCATTCCAGTTGCCTCCCAGGTGAAAATTCCAGTAGTTCTTCAATTGGGTGTGCGCGTTGATGTTTCCTCCCGGACCGGTCAATTCTCCACCGAAATTCCATTCGGTCCATTGGTTAAAATTCAGGTTCATGTTCCTGAAAATGGAGAACGGTTCGTAAATGCGGTAACCTACCCAAACAACTTCCAGAATATTATCGGCCTGGCGCATGTAACCAACATCGTTCAACTCCAAACCAGGCGATTTCCACGCGGTGGCGGCCATAAATTTTAATTTTCCTCCATTTTTCGAAAATACGATCTTTCCGCCCTGACCCGATAAACTGGTGCGTGTTGTGTCCAGTTTCAGGTATGAGGCATCGGGTCGTTGAAACCCGTGAATCCACGATTTCTGCGTATTGGTAATTGCTTCAGCGCTTCCTTCAACCCGGCTAAAATAGGTACTGAAGTCTAATTCCCAGTCTTTATTGTGCCATTTATGGACAAAATCAAATCCTCCGGTAAATGCCGACTTATGCAGATAATCCAACTGCTCTTCTCCCAGATTTCGGTTAACCGACGTAAATATTCCACCCAAAAGCGTATTGCCTTTATTAAAGTCCTTTTGCACACGGCCAATGGTGTAATTGGTGAACGGCTCTATCATTTCGCGACGTTGTTGGCCGTTACTGATATCGGCAAATTCATCGGAGGTCAAGCTTTCGAGTACACCGAGCGACCATCCGGTTTTGGTTTTTCCGGTGATTTTGGCAGCGCCCAAAATACTTGTAAACTCAGGAGCTTTAACGTATTCATCATCTGCCAGTTCAGGGCTATTGTGCGGGCGCCGTCCAATCCGACGCGAATAGAACAGGTTTTCCGAAGCCAGATCTCCGTCGCCAAACATGAGTGGAAAGCTCAGAATATTTTTCCCCTCAATAAAAAACGGGCGTTTTTCCTGAAAGAAAGTTTCAAACGAAGTGAGGTTTACCTGTGAAGGGTCGGCCTCAACCTGTCCGAAGTCAGGATTGATGGTAAAATCCAGCGTCAGGTTATTGGTCAGGCCAAGTTTACCGTCCAACCCAACATCCAACTGATTCTTTTTACCAGATTGCTTAAATGGATTCTCCGGTTCTTTCTCGTAGCGGTCAGTCCGGGCAACGGCGTAAGGCATAATATCAGCAACTTTTCGCGATTTCAGGTTTTTCAATCCTTTCAACTCACCATATTGCGAAACCCATCCGGAAATCTTTTTTGACGAAGCTTGCCATAGGCTCACTTCCTGTTTTCTGAAAAGCGAACGGCCAACCTGCAGTCCCCAGGTTTGTTCCGAGTTACCTTCAAAGCGCAATTGCGTCAACGGAATTTTCATTTCGGCATACCAACCTTTGTCATCGCGACTGGTTTTAACCAACCAAATTGGGTCCCAGGTATTGTCCTCATTTTCTCCGTCGTTGCTGATAATAAAATCATTTTTAATTCCGGCGGCATTAGCCATGAATGAAAAGGCTGTCCGTTTATCGAAATAAGAGTCAAACTGAATGGCAACAAAATCACCGTCCATTTCATCGCGACGGGTTAGTCGTTGAACGATACTGTCGGGATGGTTGTCCCAACATTTAAACCCAACATAGATATTGTGTTCGTCGAGCAAAATAGCAAAATCGGTTTTTTGTCCGGGATTTTTTCCTTCAGAGGGCTCATATTGGGTAAAATCATCTTGCCAGGTGGCATTCTGCCATGCAGGTTCATCCAGTTTTCCGTCAACCGAAAGTTCATTTTTGCTGCACTCTCCGGCGTAATATTCCTTTTTAGGCTGATTTTGAGCAAAAATATAATTAGTAGTGACTAGAAAAATACTAGCCAGATAAAGGTTTGTTTTCATGGACATCGTTTAATAACCTAAAAGACTCCGGAAAAGAGTTTTCGTTACAACTATCTTCGATTTTTTTTGAAGAGTGCTTGATTGGAAAGTGAAGTTGTTAGTACATATGTATAAAAAAGAGTTGCAAGATTTAACTCTTACAACTCTTTAATAATCTGTGTGGAGAATATCGGAATCGAACCGATGACCTTTTGACTGCCAGTCAAACGCTCTAGCCAACTGAGCTAATCCCCCTTTCGAGGCGACAAATATATAAATATTTTTAATCCGCAATGCGTTCACACAAAACGAAATTTTCGTCTTTTACGACCAATATCAGGAAGATTCTTGAAATTCACCAGATTTTTTCGAGAGAGTAACTGGAAATGAGTTGACTTACAAACTGTCAAATGAATTTTACTTTAAATAAAATTTCCCATAACGGGAATAAGTTGCCCTAATGCTTTATCCTGAAAATTAAATAGGCTATTCCAGACACTTAAGATGTCGCAATGCAACATCAAAATTTTTCGACAACCTAATATCTTGATTTTTTCCTCCAACTTCCTGAAAAACAACATTCTCAATCTCTGCCTTTTTCAATTTATCAATATCTGGTTGTGTTAAAGAATAAACACTCATAACCACTTCCGGTTTTTTCCCATCGGTTATTTGACAGCTAATTAGTTTCAAATTCAGCGATTGATTATTTTTTAACGTTATAATTAGTGTCCCTCCTGATTTCACAGGCTTTTTAGCATATCTGACATTGGTGTTAAAAAAGAAATTAGTACCGTTCGTTGAAACAGAAATGCCCAAATCACAACCAATGCCAGTGCCTACAATTTCAGAATTCAAATATTTAAATGTTGCTCCATTTGAACCTTTACTTGTTTGAACATTGCATTGCGAATATCCTTGAAAGGATATTGAAAAAAATACAATCATTGCGAAGTTGAGAAGATTTTTCATTTTGGATTTGAATTAATTGTAATCAAGTTGACCTTTAACAATTGGCGCCAAATATTCAGAGTTTTTGATTCGTCTCTGACAAAGAGTGCTCAGCCTTTTGCTGATAAATAAAATCCGTAACATCAAAACACACAGCCACTAACAATCTTATTTTTAGACAAATAAAATTATAGCCGAATAATTACTTTCATTGCACATAGCTTTGCAGTTTTTTGTTGTACAACATTCTACTGCCAAATAATACTCATTTACCTGTACTAAGTTACAAAATCACCTATCATAAATTACTACAATTTATCCGAAATTTTATCTAAACCGCACAGGTTCTAACCCAACTAAAACTACCGAAATTATCATCATTCTCATATTCTCAAAATTTGCCAACCAAATTGATTCCGAGGCTATTGAAAAAGATATTTTTTTGAACAAATTTGATTTTAAAATGTACATTTGATTTCAAAGAAGATCAATGCTTCTATATCACCTAAACTTATGAAGGAGGCCTGAATTATGAATAATGTTGATACCGTATCAACAGATGTGCTAATCATCGGAGGAGGACCATCTGGCTTAGCCGCAGCAATTCATTTAGCTGACACGTTTAAGCAAAAAGGGCAAAACCACCGGATATTGCTTATCGAAAAAGGAAGTTCTATCGGTGCCCATATTTTGTCGGGCGCAGTAATTAAACCTGAAGTTTTAAAGAGTTATTACCTGAAGTCGAATTCTCTGAGATTCCCTTCAATGCCAGAGTTGTAAAGGACAGCACGGTATTGCTGAGTGAAAATGGCCACATTATTTTGCCATTTCATATCCCATACATGAACAATCTGGGCAACTATACCGCTTCGCTAGGGCAGATTTGCAAGTATTTAGCCATCAAAGCCGAAGAAAAAGGTGTTGAAATATACACTGGTTTCGCTGTTGATGAAATTTTATACAAAGACGGGAAAGTAATTGGTGCCAAAACCAAGGATACTGGTATCGATCACCACGGAAATCAATTGGAGAACTTTCAGGCAGGAACCCGCATCGAAGCGAAAATTACCATTTTTGCCGAAGGAACACGGGGCAGTCTGACTAAAATGCTCATTCAAAAGTACAATCTCGACAAGGATAAAAACGAGCAGATTTACTCATTGGGCTGTAAAGAATTGTGGTCGGTTCCGCAAGGGAACATTGAGGCCGGACAAGTTTATCATACGATGGGTTATCCGCTTAATAATGATGAATTTGGCGGTGGCTTTATTTACGGATTAAAAGATAACAAAGTAGCCATTGGCATTGTGGTGGGGCTCGATTATAAAGACCCGTCTTTTGATGTTCACGATGCCATGCAGATATGGAAAACCACTTCGTTTGTTTCAAAGATATTGAAGGGTGGCAAATTGGTGGAATACGGCGCCAAAACCCTTCCCGAAGGTGGTTATTATTCGATTCCTAAATTGTATGTTGACAATGCGCTGATTGTTGGCGACAGTGCTGGATTGGTTGTTATGCCAGCCTTAAAAGGAGTTCATCTGGCGATTAAGTCAGGAATGCTGGCCGCGCAAACCGCATCAAATGCCTTACTAAACAACGACACTTCCGAAAAAAGTCTCCAGCAATACGAGACACTTTTGAATAACAGTTCGATTCGCAAAGAAATGTATCCGGTACGCAACTTCAGGCAAGGATTTGCAAATGGACTAATTGCCGGCGGATTCCAATTCGGAACCCAGCTAATCACCGGTGGCGCAGGCTTTTTGGGTAGGCTAAAAACACATCCTGATTCTCAGACCACACAAAAACTAAGCGAGTATAAAGGAAAACCTTTCCGGGAACGATTTAAAGGCAAACTGGATTTCGATAAAGTGCTGACTTTCGATAAAGCAACCGACATTTATCATTCAGGAGTATATCATGATGAGCAGCAGGTCGTGCACCTTCACATCAACAATCCGGAGAATTATAATGCCGTAAACATTGAGCAATACGGAGCTCCTGAACAGTTCTATTGTTCATCGGAGGTGTATGAACTTCATGTCAACAAAGATGGTCACAAAGAGCTTCGGATTCATGCTGAAAATTGTATGCATTGCCGGACTTGCGACATTAAGGCTCCCGGAGAAGGAATTACCTGGGTGGTGCCGAATGGTGGCAATGGTCCTGATTTTCAGAATATGTAACAATTAAAAACGCAACAATGGCTTTAACGATAATAAGTTTAATTAAACAAGTTCCGCTACCCACCGAAATGCGGATGGGCGATGACGGACTAATGGACCGAACCAAAGCAAAATCAATCATAAACATCGATTGCACATTTGGACTGGAAGCAGGCTTGCAACTCAAAAAACAGAATCCTGACGCACGATTAATCGTTTGCTCAATGGGGCCAGGTTCGTTTGAAGTTGCGCTCCGGACAGCCATTTCGATGGGATATGACGAAGCCTATCTATTGTCCGACCGGAAACTTGGAGGCAGCGATACCTATGCAACTGGTCTGGCTATTTCGACCATGCTGAAGCACCTCGGATTTACAAAAGATTCTAAAGAACCCTATATTATTTTAGCCGGAAGGCAAACCAGTGATGGCGATACGGCGCATGTTCCATCGCAGGTCGCTGAGGCCATTGGGATTCCTCAAGCTACTTTTGTCGAGAGTGTAAAAGCCGACGGATCGGGCAATGTCATTGCTAAACGGATTATTGAAGGCGGTTACCAAATGATGAAGTTACCGATGCCCTGCGTGATTTCATTAACTCCAACCGGAATTCCTCCGCGTAAACCTTCGTTGAGTGGAGCCATCAAAGCTCGTAACCTGAAAATTACCACTTTTGGAATCGACGATATTGGTCTGGGAACCGAAAAAATCGGGATTAGCGGATCGCCAACCATTGTGGCAAAAGTGATTAATATTGTGAGCGAACGTCCGCCTATTACAATGTCCGAAGGCCACAACGAAACCTCTTTGGTCGACAGCTTAATTGCTAACCTGAAAAAAGGCGGGAATGTCCTAGAGAAAAAAGAAAGCGTAGCCAAAAAAGATACCGAGCGTCCCGATTTTCCTGAAAAGGACTTTCGGGATGGCGCCAGGGGAATTCTTACCTGGGCTGAAATAACGAATGGAAATATTGCACGGCCATCGCTCGAACTTTTGACTCCGGCCAGAAACCTGGCTAACCAATTAGACAACGACACCAAGGTAATGACATTAGTTATTGGGAAAAATGTTCAGCATTTGGCTCAAACACTGATTGAACATGGTTCTGATGAGGTAATTATTGTTGAAGATGACAAACTTGAGGAATATCTCGTTCTTCCGTTTTCGTCCATTTTTGAGCAAGTCATCAAGGCCCGGAAACCTGAAATTGCACTTTTTGCGGCAACCACCTCCGGGCGCGAATTGGCTCCCCGCATTGGTATGAAAACCGACAGCGGAGTTACCGCCGACTGCACCGGGCTTGAAATCGGTGAATATGTCGATAAAAAAGAAAAAGTGATTTATACGTCCATACTCGAATCGCGGCGCCCAACCTATGGCGAAAGCAAACTGGCCACTATTCTGGGTTTTGTTTGTCCACAAATTTCGACTGCACGGGCTGGCACATTTGAAGTTCCTAAACGTGTTGAAGGCCGGCAAGGTGTTGTTTCAAGTTTCAACCCGGTATTGTCTGACAAGGATTTTGTAGTTGAAATCGTAAAGACTGTTAGAGGCGGCGGTGGATTACAGAACCTTTTTGAGGCCGATATTATTGTTTCAGGCGGAAGAGGTACCACAAACGATGGTTTAGGTTTGATAAAAGCGCTTGCCCAGGCACTGAACGAACAGGGTGTAAATGCAGAATGGTCGTGTAGCCGCCCGGTTGTTGACGAAGGCATTACCGAATATGCCCGGCAAGTTGGACAAACCGGTAAAACGGTTCGGCCAAAAGTATATGTCGCTGTGGGTATTTCAGGTGCAATTCAGCACATTGCCGGTATGAAAGAAGCCGAAAAAATTATCGCCATCGACCACAATCCAAAAGCGAATATCTTTCATAACGCCGACTTTGGCATCGTTGGCGAATATCAGGATATTTTACCTGAATTGATTGAGCGCGTTAAAGCCGGATTCACCTTCGGAATAAAGCCGAAAACAGAACAATAATTGCGTACAATATTTGAACAGATTCGCTTTTAATGATTGGTTTTTGTATGACGAAACAAGCCATTAAGAATATAAAACCTCCATCTGCAGACATACGCGGATGGAGGTTTTTTGGCATTTAGCCCGAAGATTAGTATTTGATAGATATATCTGAAATTCAGTCAGCTATTATCTTGTTTCTTTGTTGTATTGTTACGTCAATAACGGAAGTTTCTTTACAAATTAAGATCACCTTCTACATAACCTAATCAGCCTTATTCTTCGAATATCTCCATTGAAGAAAATAATAAACCGGTATACCCAACAAAATGAGGATCATGCCGATGGCAGCTTCGCGAGGACGGGCGACGATGGTATTGACAAATAATCCGATACAAAAGAGGATAAAAATGGCCGGAACCACCGGATAACCCCACACTTTGTAAGGACGGTGGGCGTCGGGCATTTTACGGCGCAAAATAAATACACCCAACGTAGTAGCTCCGTAAAATATAAAGACTGCAAAAATAATCATGTCAGTTAGCTGATCGAAAGTTCCGGACAAGACCAGCACCGAGGCCCAGATTCCCTGCCATAACAACGAGTTCCCAGGAACATTCGATTTATTCAGCTTGCCAATTCCTGAAAAGAAAAGCCGCTCGCGGGCCATGGCGTAATACGGGCGCGCACCGGTTAGGATACTGGCATTGGTACAACCCAACGTAGTCAGTAATATGAGCAACGAAATAAACATCACCCCACTTGTTCCCCAGAAGCTTCGCACTGCCTCAACAGCGGCAATTTGGTTGCCGGCTGCATGAACCTGCTCCAGTTGAGGGATCGATAAAAGCGAAAGGTAAGTGACATTGACAAGCAAGTAAATAGCAATTACAATAAATGTTCCGATCATGATTCCGCGGGGAATATTGCTTTTCGGATTCTTAACTTCTCCACCGATAAATCCAACCGAAACCCACCCTTGATAGGCCCAGAAAGCAGCCAGCATAGCCGTAAAAAAAGAAGAAAAGGTAACCGCTCCATTGGTCAGCTCTTTTACATCCAAAAAATTAGCCGGTGTGGTCGAAACATGACTCAACCCGAACACAACAATCACAAAAAGGCCGGTGCATACCAGCAACAATATGGCTTTACTCACTCCCGCCCCACTTTTCAGTCCTGAAATATTTAGCGAAGTCAATAGCAGAATGAGGAAAATAGAGACCAGTTTGACTCCGAAATCCTGAAAAGGGTAGAAAATGCCCCCTATCGTAAAATCCTGAAGTGAAGAAAGAAGGTTCGGTATGGGAACAATGCTATTCAGCGATTGTGCAAAAACATAGGCCAATGACGAAATAGTTGCGGTTTGGATGATGGTAAACAGCGACCAACCATAGATAAATGCGAAAAAACGGTTGTAAATTTTCTTCAGATAAACAAATTCGCCCCCCGTATCTGCCAATAATCCGGCAACTTCTGCATTACTCAGAGCCCCAAACAGCGTGATAATCCCACCAACAATCCATGCCGCAAGTATCCATGCCGAAGAATGGAGTTCAGCGGCCATCGGAGCAATTTTCTTATATACTCCTGATCCAATGATATTTGCGATTACAAAAATAATAACGTAGCCCAAGCCGAGCGTCCTGACCAAATTCCGTTGATTACCCATTGTCAAGTATTTGAGAATAAATGAAGACCCTAAAGTAAGAAATTGCATTTAAGATTGTCTTATCTTTGACGCCTCAGATAAATTAAATATTAAATTGATTTCCGGTCTCTGTTTGTCCGGAATAAGGATTTCATTTGGTAATTGTTATAAATATGATCGAAAACTCACCCATTATAGAAACTGCCGTTTTAGTCGGATTGATCACACAAAATCAGGACGAAAGTCAGGCAAAAGAATATTTGGAGGAACTTGAATTTTTGGCCGATACCGCTGGCGCCGAGGTGAAAAAGCATTTTCTGCAACGGCTCGATATGCCTAACCATGCCACTTTTGTTGGCACCGGTAAACTTCAGGAAATCGGAGAATACATTAAAGCCAACGACGTTGGAACGGTTATTTTTGATGATGACCTCAGCCCAACCCAGCTCCGGAACATCGAGAAAGCATTGGAATGCAAAGTCCTCGATCGTACTTTTCTGATTCTGGATATTTTTGCACGGCGGGCACAAACTGCCCATGCCAAAACGCAGGTAATGCTGGCTCAATACCAATATATGTTGCCTCGCCTGACACGAATGTGGACCCACCTTGAACGTCAGCGTGGAGGTATCGGGATGCGTGGCCCGGGTGAATCGCAGATTGAAACCGACCGCCGAATTATTTTAGATAAGATTGCCCTCCTGAAAGAACAACTGATAAAAATCGACAAGCAGAAGGCCACGCAGCGCAAAAACCGAGGCAAACTGGTTCGCGTTGCTCTGGTAGGATACACCAATGTGGGCAAATCGACCATGATGAATTTGCTGAGCAAATCGGACGTTTTTGCTGAAAATAAACTATTTGCGACTCTCGATACTACTGTCCGCAAAATGGTGGTTGGAAACCTGCCTTTCCTGCTGGCTGATACGGTTGGATTTATCCGAAAATTGCCTCACGGGCTGGTTGAATCGTTCAAATCGACTCTCGACGAGGTGCGCGAATCGGACATTTTGATGCACATTGTAGATATTTCGCATCAGGGATTTGAAGAGCAAATTGAAGTAGTAAAGCGCACGCTGGACGAAATTAAAGCCGGCGACAAACCGACGATTTACGTGTTCAATAAGATCGATGCATTCACTTACGTCGAAAAACATCAGGACGATTTAAGCCCACGCACCAAAAAGAACGTTTCTCTGGAAGAATGGGAAAACAGCTGGATGTCGAAAAACAACACACCATCGCTGTTCGTTTCAGCCAAAATGAAACTCAATATTGAGGATTTGAAAAAAACACTTTACGAAGAAGTTAAGAAAATCCATGTGACTCGCTTCCCTTACAACGATTTCCTTTACGATTCGAACTGGATTATCAAAGTAGAACAATAGTTTTAGTGAGGGTTTCACTTGAAGTGAAGCCCTCACTGTATATAAGAAATAAAAAAGCCAGTCAAGATCGACTGGCTTTTCATATTTTAGCTTTTTGCGTTCTATTTGATCTCACCATTTTTAATCAGCCATTCAGCAATCTGAACTGCATTCAGCGCGGCGCCTTTTTTAATCTGATCGCCCACGCACCAGAATGTCAAACTTTTAGGGTTCGAAACATCTTTGCGGATACGGCCAACGTAAACATCATCTTTTCCTGAAACAAACAGAGGCATCGGGTAAACTTTCTGAGATGGATTATCCAGCACGGTTAAACCTTCCAGTTGCTCCATCGCTGCTTTAACCACATCGATATCCAAAGCTTCTTCGGTTTCTACCCAAACAGCTTCTGAGTGCGCACGGGCAACCGGAATGCGGATACAGGTTGCACTTACCTCAGCATCGGTGTGCATAATTTTTTTGGTTTCCCAATTCATTTTCATTTCCTCTTTGGTGTAATCGTTCTCGAGGAAAACGTCAATTTGAGGAATGATATTCATGGCCAACTGATACGGAAATTTCTGGATTGTTGGTTCTTCTCCGTTGGCTACCTGCTGAATCTGATTTTCAAGTTCGGCAATACCCTGCGCACCTGCACCGCTGGCAGCCTGATAAGTAGCCACATGAACACGTACGATTTTCGACAAATCGTTGATCGGTTTCAGGGCAACTACCATCTGAATGGTTGAACAGTTCGGGTTAGCGATGATATTGCGCGGACGAACCAAAGCATCTTCAGGATTCACTTCCGGAACAACCAACGGAATGTCGGCATCGTAACGGAAAGCGCTCGAATTATCGATCATGATCGCGCCATATTTGGTAATGGTATCGGCAAATTCTTTAGAAATAGACGCACCAGCCGATGTCAAAGCAATATCAATATCTTTAAAATCATCATTGTGCTTCAATTCCTTAACAACCAGTTTCTTGCCTTTAAATTCGTACTCGTTACCAGCCGAACGGCCAGATCCAAACAAAACCAGTTCATCGAGCGGAAAATTCCTTTCAGCCAAAACCTTCAGGAATTCCTGGCCTACCGCACCACTTGCACCTACTACCGCAACTTTCATTTCAATTTTTATTAATGTGTTATCTAAACTTCTGTCTCACAAAACGATTTGGCACTTTGATCAATTTTTGTTAAATTGAATCAGTTTTCACCTGCGCTTGTATTAAATAAAGATTCAAAAATAGCGCTTTGCTTTTAATTTTTCAAAATATGGCCAGATTTATTTTTATTTTCCCAATAATACTTGTCTATTTTTTAACAATCGTAAGTTACGATGCCTTTCCCAAGACTAAATCCGACCTCAATTCTCCTGCAAAAATAGAAACCTTCTCCGGAAATGATACAATCGCCACCATTTTCAGCGACGATTTCGAAAACAACAACATCTCTGCATGGAAACAAACAACCGACTGGGAGGTTTCAGCTTCAGAAAAAATCGCAGAAACCCGTTCGCTAAAGCACTTATCAGCAGCAACAAGCGGCATTTCATCCATCTTTCATCCAGCCAAAGCCGATTTGAATTCTTCGGATGTTGAATGGTCGTTCAAGCTTAAAAATGGCAATTGGGATCCGTCGTTATCCAACCGGTTTTGGTTTTATTTGAGTGCTGATACCATTCGGACTGACCTGATTAATGGCTGGGCTGTGGGTGTAAATATCTCCGGAAGCACTGACATGCTTGAACTTTGGCGAATCAGGAATGGAAAAGCTGATAGTTTGATCGTTCAATCCGACTTGGATTGGAATGCCTCAACTTTGGCAACAGTCACAGCCACGCGGACAGTTCGTGGTGTTTGGACACTTCAATACCAGAAATCAGGAGAAGCAAAGAGTAAGCTTTTCTCCGGAAACGACCCATCAATTTCAGCATTCAAAAACATCGGCATATATTTCAACTTCACCCCTACCCGCGCCGGACAATTATGGATCGACGATATTTCGGTAGTACAACTTACATCCGAATTCTTCATTCAGAAATTAGCGCTTGTCAATTCAACTACAGTAAGGCTAACTTTCAATAAGGCAATTAATCTGGCATCTATTCGTATCGGAAATTTTAAACTGACTGACGAAAACAGTCAAAGCATTCCCATCATTCAGGCAATTCCAACCAAAAATACAGATCATTCAATTGATGTAAGTTTTGGAAAGGTCTCTGGAACTGAACTGAGCCTAACTATTTCGGGCATTTCCGATCACTCCGGAAAAACCATGAATCCCGATACGCGTTCATTCTCCTATTCTTTTTCTCCGGAAATTGGTTCAATACTGATCAACGAAATTTTATTTAATCCACTTTCAGGTGGAACTGATTTTGTAGAACTGGTGAATGTCTCGGAACAAACAATTCCGATCAACCGACTGAAGCTAGCTACCCGCGACGACGCGCTGGCGCTGAAACAAATCTATCCAGTCGCCACCGAAAAACGATACCTGAAACCCAGAGAATTTCTGGTATGCACAAAAGACCCGGCAATTCTGGCATCGCAATATTTCACTTGCAATCCGGCCAGTTTTTGTGCGATGAAGTCTTTCCCGAGTTATTCGGATGACGCCGGAACGGTCGTTTTACTGAACGATTCGCTCAACGTTTTGGATGAATTTAGCTATTCAGCCAAAATGCACTCGCCATTTCTAGCCGACGAAGAAGGTGTTTCGCTCGAACGTATTTCGTTGGAAATGCCAACTAACGACCGCACAAATTGGGCATCAGCCGCCGCATCGGTTGGGTTTGCCACTCCCGGGTTGCCCAATTCGCAAGCAGGAGGCAAAACTGAAATTCAGGATGAAATCACGCCAGAGCCCAAGGCATTCACGCCCAATGGCGATGGTTACAACGATGAACTGGCGATCAAATTTAAATTCAGCAAACCCGGCTACATAGCCAATGTCCGCATTTTTGATGCTGTTGGCCGACAAGTTCGATTCCTGGTTAAAAACCAGTCACTAGCGCAGGAAGGAAATTGGCTTTGGGACGGACGCGACGAATCAGGACAAAAGCTAAACATTGGAGTTTACATCATTCTGGTTGAAGTTTTCGATCAGAATGGGCATGCCAAGGCTTTTAAGAAAACGTGTACATTAACAGATCGGTTAGAATAAGACTGTAAATGAATTTGTAACTTCAAATAACTTAACCTGTAACAAAACATAACTACTAAATACAAATACCCAAAAGCATAAAATCAACCCCAATGAATCAAAACCTCTTTTCACTCGCCTGGCGCGAAACGGTCCGGTCGGCCTACTGGGGCAAAAGTATTGCCACCAACATCGGACTTGGGTTTCTGGCCTTGTATTTTTCAGCCAATTTCCTGTTCCTCGGACTTTTTATACCGAAAATACTAGCCGAAGAGTTCCCGGACGCCGATCCCATTAGCAAATTCAACAGCATCGTGCTGGCGTATTTTGCCATCGACCTCATCGTTCGTCAGTTGATGCAGAAGCTACCAACTGTAAGTTTCAAACCCTTGTTGTTGCAGAATATCCGTCGCAAAACAATTGCCAATTACCTGTTGACTCGCTCGGTACTCAATTTCTTCAATGTGCTGCCATTTTTCCTCTTGGTTCCAGTTACCATTAAATTGGTTGCCGAAACTCATTCAGGAATGGCAACAGCTGCCTGGTTTTTAGCGCTACTGATCCTGATTTTTAGCAACCATTTTTTAGCGATTTACCTGAAATGGCGCTTCAACGAAGCCGAATATGGGTTCTTCATTTTACTCGGCGCGCTGGCTGGACTGTTTGCCATTAACCACTTCGGAATCGTCGATCTCTCAGGAGGAATGGGCAAACTGCTCGACCTGATTCTGATTAACCCGGCAATTTCAGTAGCGTTGATTTTGCTTCCGGTGCTGTTCTACTTTCTGAATGCCAGGCTTTTGCTTAGCCGCATGTTTGTAAACCTGATTTCAGCAAAACAAAAAGAAGAAAAAATTAGCGATTACTCGTGGCTCGATCGCCTGGGCGAAAATGGACGATTTATCGCCCTTGAACTGAAGCTGATCTGGCGCAACAAACGACCACGCTCAACGGCTATGATGACCCTGATTATGCTATTCTACGGATTGCTGGTTTACAAGGATCAACATGGACAGCCACCTCCCGAATTTATATTCATATTGGGCGGAATCCTTCTGGTGGGCATGTTTTCGATTTCGTACGGACAGTTTTTTCCGGCCTGGCATAGCAACTATTTTTCGATGCTCATGTGCCAGCGACTGACGATGAAACAGTTCCTCCGCTCTTTCTATATGCTGGTTACCGTGATTTCAGTTTCGTGTTATTTCCTTACTTTGCCCTATGCATTGCTCTATCCAAAAATAATTTACACCCATTTGGCCATGTTGCTATACAACTTGGGGGTCAATATTCCGGTTATGTTTTTAATCGGCCTGTATAGCAAAAAACGTCTCGACCTGAACCAATCGTCGGTGATGAATTATCAGGGAGTAGGCGCATCGCAATGGATTGCCGGATTACCCATGATGGTTGTCCCAATTGGATTATTTTACCTGTGTAAACTTGCCTTTGACCCCATTGTCGGTTACGTTGTACTCGGAACGCTCGGATTCATCGGCATCCTGTTCCATTCCATCATCATCGATTTTTTCTCGAAACAATACCGCAAACAAAAACACCAATTGATTAGAAACTACAAAAACTCGTAACCATGATACAGATCACTGACCTCATTAAAGCATACAATAAAGAAATAGTCCTGAATATTCCTGAACTGACCATCGAAAAAGGCGAAATTTTCGGGCTGGTTGGCAACAATGGCGCCGGAAAAACAACCATGTTCAACATCATTCTCGACCTGATTACCGCCAGTAAGGGGCAGGTTGTGAGCAAAGGTATCGTGGTTCGCGAATCGGAAGACTGGAAAGATTTTACCGGTGCGTTTATCGACGAATCGTTCCTGATCGGCTACCTCACTGCCGAAGAATATTTTGGGTTTATTGCCGGATTGCGCCGAATGAGCAAGACCGAAACCAATGAGTTTCTGACAACCTATACTGACTTTTTCAATGGCGAAATTATGGGTAAGAAGAAGTTTATCCGCGACTTCTCAAAAGGGAACCAGAAAAAAGTGGGTATCGTGGCCGCTTTGATGGGCAAGCCTGAAATTGTTGTTTTGGACGAGCCGTTTGCCAACCTCGACCCGAGTTCTCAATACAAACTCCGGAAGCTGATCAAGGATTTCGCGGCGCAAAACGAAACTACGTTCCTGATTTCGGACCACACTTTGGAAAACATTGCCGATGTTTCAACCCGCCTGATCATCCTCGAAAAAGGCAAAATCGTTCGCGATGTTCCAAAAACTGAAACTACCTTGCAGGAGATCGAAGCATTCTTTAAACCGGTGGTTGAAGCGGATGTGTTTTAGGTCAATATGCATTGCAAAAAAGACAAAACAATGACATATACATTTAACGAGCATTTGCATAACTATGCCGTTTGGGCTGCTGCTCGTGCTGTGGCACGAAATTTTACAAATACAGCTAATGTTAAATCGGCAATTGAAAAAACTGAACTTCGAAGTTTGCTTGATAGTAATGAAAAGTTCACGATTGCAAGTTTTGATCAGTTTCATCGCGAAACATCCGGAAAAATTATTGCTCAGTTAAAGTTTATCGATAATGAACTTGAAAAGAAAGCAACCTATGGCCGGGCAGCTAAAATAATTGCCATCTATATTAAAACGGCAATTGTTGTTCGAGACTCAGGGATGAGTAATCTTGCAAGGATAGCCCACCCTCCGATTGATCGAATTTTATTGACAAACGCGAACAAAAAGCATGAAAATCTAGGATTAACAACGTATAATTGGACTCAATTGTCAGAAGGGAAGTATTTTGAATTGGTCGAAAAACTAAGGACCATCAAGTTTGAGTACTTCTGGGAGCTGGAACGATATTGGGTGCCCACACAGGCTGAATAAAATACACCAATTGTATGACATCTGACTGTTCTTCAGATTTTCATGTTTGGTTATTAGAGAATCAACAATTCAATCACAATTTGGCTAATATCTTTTAAAATGATCCCCAAAATATTGTAATTTTATCCAAAACTATTTGGAATGGCTGACAAGTTGACCATATTGAAAGATTTAAAAGGCTATTTACAGAAAGGCTATAAAGATTCTGTAAAGGATATTATTCTGTTTGGTTCTCAGGCTTATGGTCGTCCAACCGAGATTTCGGATTACGATGTTTTGATTGTTTTAAAGGATGATTACACAGCTAGAGACGAAAACAAAATCTATGACCTGTGCTATGAAATCAACCTAAAATACAACATTATTATTGATGCTCACCTCATTTCAGAAAAAGAATTGGGAACCATAAAAGGCAAGCAGCCGATTTTCACCAAAGCAATTAAATCCGGAATCTACGCATGAGCACTCAAATTGAAAGGTTTCTATCACTTAAATGATGAGCAAATTCAAACTGATTCTCTATTTCCTCTCTTTTGCCGGCCTTTTCGCCTGCACCCATACAGAACCCAAAATCAAACTCCAATCGGGCGATCTTCTGTTTCGGGAAAAGTCATCCGAAAATATTTCAGAAGCGATCGATAAGGTAACCCAAACTTCCGGAGCAACGCATTTCTCGCATGTGGGCTTGGTTGAAGTTACCGATACAGGAGTTGTGGTTTTACATGCTTACCCCGAAGGCGGAACCTGCATTGTTTTGCTCAGCGAATTTCTGCACCCAAAAGGCGATTCGGTGAGGGTGATTGCTTACCGATTAAAAGAGGATGGACAAAAAGCAATTCCTGCAGCCATCCCAAAAGCGCATTCGATGCTGGGCAAACCTTACAATTTCAGTTATGTCCTATCCGACACAGCCCACTATTGTTCGGAGTTTATTTATCTGGCTTTTGCTGCCGACTCGGTTTTTAAGCTTGAGCCGATGACATTTAAAGATCCGAAAACCGGAACCTTTCCTTCCGCCTGGGTGGAATACTATCAAAAAATGGGAATTGAAATTCCGGAGGGACTGCCAGGCTGCAATCCTAATGGTTTGGCAGCTTCCGAAAAATTGGAAAAGCTTGGAGAAATCAAATAAGAGGTAATGGGCTAAAGCCCGGAAATCTTTTCACCAGTATCCGTCAGCTTTATCCGTTAAAATCATTCGTCACATAAAGGCTTTGATTCACAATTTCGAAGATGTTTTGCGCCATTCCGAAGATATTTGCGGGGGTCGCAAACATCTTTGGAGCGGTGTAGAATTGCTTCGGAATGCCGAAGAATGTTACCGTACGATCGGAAGATTTCTTCGGAGAACCGGAACTGTGTTTCGTAATACAGTGGTGGTGTTTTTTGTTGGTTAAAAGGGTTAAAGCCCAATCGCAGCAGTCTTTACCATCCGTCCCATAAATGGGACGGCAATAGATATTGCCCCGATCAAGCAATGCACCTATTCAAAACGCTATTCTTTGCCGTCTGCTTCAGCTGACGAAATCCGTTTTGAATTGTGTAATGCCGAAGCATACAAAGCAACTGCTGCCGTGCAGAAATAAAACCCCATCAGGATAAGCATCTGCCAGTATTCGTGCCTGATTTCGTAAAGACCAACGCCCATGCTTCTAACGCGTAGATAGGCCGGAATCATTATGGTTGAAGGAAACAAATGAGCCAGATTATACAGGAAAGGAGGAATTGAAGAGGCTGGCCATGAAATACCGCTCAGGAAAATAACAATTGGCGACAGAAACACCATAAACATGATCGATGATTCGCGCCGTTTGAAAAGAACCGAGCAGGTAATCCCCATAAAAATAACCGACAAAAGGAATGGCAATGTCAGCATCAGAACGGTGAGGTAACTGCCCTGATTGGGATAACTGAACCACGAATGAATCCAAATCATGGTAAACACGCAGTTAACCGCGTAAATGGTGAGATAGGCCAAGGATTTTCCGAACAGGATGGGAAGAACGCCGCCCTTTTTCAGCGCTACGGGAACCAGGAAACTGTCCTGTTTCTTTTCTTTAGCCGTTCCGCCCAGCATCCCGATGCCAATCAGCAAAGTTTGCTGAAGGATGATAATAATAATTCCGGGCATCATAGACGAGCCATACCCGGACGATGGATTAAACCAATAATGAATATCGGCAACCAGCGGATCGCGCAATTGCGCTGCCTGAGTGTAGGTTTTCCCTTCCATCATCAGCTTTTTGATTTCGACACCGGCGGAGAAAGTTCCAACGGTTTTAACCGAACCACTCAACAATTGGCGGTAAATCAAAAAATAGCTTCCATCGGCAAACACCGAAACGTTCGATTGCTTTCCGTTCAGAACATCTTTTTCGAAATCCTGCGGAATAACAAGTATTCCACCCGAATTTCCTTCAAAAAAATCATTTTTAGCCTCATCCAGACTGGTGGTAACCCGATTGATTTCGATCTGCTCAGCACCTTCAAGCATTTTAATCAGCTGATGACTAGTAGTGCTCCGGTCCAGATCGACGATGGTAGTTCTCAACTCCCTAACGACTTCGTTTTTATAGGCAATGGCATAAACAATCGGGTAAATCATCATTGCACCAACCAAAATCAGGATGGCTCCGCTATCCTTCCGGATGTCCCGAAATTCGTCGCGGTAAAACTGCCCCGCCATTTCAATGCCTTTAAGTATTTTCTTGAACATGATTCTTTGTATTTCTATCTTTTCCTCAGGGCAATGCCCTGTGCTGGTATCTGTCACCCCTTCAGGGCTAACTCATAACTTATAATTCATAACTACCTTACACTTTTCCCCAATATTTTTCCTCTTTCAATACTCTTTTAAGTCGGGGCAAAAAGCTCACCGAAAGCAAAATAAACAGCACAAAAATGGCCATCGGAATAAGTGCATGAACGACTTCTTCGCCGCGAATAGCCTGCGAAATAAAAATCTTCACCCAATAAGTAAACGGGAACAGATACGAAAACCCTTTGGCAACCACGGGCATGGCAAACTGTGGAAATGTCAGTCCGGAGAAAGTCAAAGCCATCATTCCGTAAGCGCTTGCCAACGACAAACCGAGACGAAGGTTAGCGGTAACCGAAACCAGCAAAACTGCAAGCATCTGGTAGGTAAAAATCAGCGCCAGTTCGCCCAGCATAATGAAGCCAAAACTGCCCTGAAGCGGCGTTCCCATGCGGATAAACAACACCACATTCATTACTACCACATCAATTGTGAGCAGAATAGTGTACGGCAGAAGTTTTCCGGCCAAACCCACAATAAGACTTCCGCCGGAATGCTCCAGCCATTGAGGGCCGGTTCCTTCGCGCACTTCGGTGCCGATCGCAAATACATTCGACAACAGGGTGAAAATTACGATCATTAATGGCAGCAGGGCGCTCAACAGGAAATACGAATAGTTTCCGAAAGGATTAAACAGAATGTGTTGCTGAAGCCTGACTGGCTGAACTTTGGCTTTCGCCTGTCGTTCGGGCAAACCGCTTTTCATGGCAAGCTGTAGTTTTATTCCTCCCGAAAGAGTTGCCAGCGATTTGTAAATTCCTTTTTGCAGGTATCCGCCCTTCAATATATTGGTATTGTTGATGAACACCGGAATTTTCTGGCTGCTTGCTTTCAGTATATTTTTTTCGGTTCCTTCAGGAATGATTACGATGGCATCCAGTTTTCCTTCGGCCATTTGCTGGTAGGCTTCTTCCTGATTGGGGAAGTGCATCGCAATTTCAGCTTCCGGAGCTGCATCGATCCACATCGCAACTTTCCGCGACAAAACGGAATGATCCATGTCGACAATACCAACCGGAAGGTTGCGCGGAACCCCCTCGGCAAAAATCGACAGCAGAATCACAAACGAGATGAGCGGACCGATCAGGGTGGTGAACAAGTAAATCGTTGAGCCCGACATCCGGTCGATTTCGCGCAGAAAAACCCTGAAAAACGGATTCTTCCGAACGAAAGTCTGTTCGTATTCCTTTAAGGTATGTTTTTTATGATGTTGAGGCATAACCCGATTGTTGTTATTTGTGGTCATTGACAGCTGATCTGGTTTTCTACAGATGACTTTTCCTGAATACAGCGACTGATCACTTTTTACTTCCTGAATTGTTTCCAGTTCACCAACACACTCATGCCGGGGCGAAGGCCTTCGATTGGAGACGCAGGAACAGCATGTATCTCGAACGATTTCATGTCGAAACCTCCCGAACTTTTTGTGGCAGTCCATGTAGCAAAATCGGCCAGCGGACTGATGTAATTCACTTTCAGGTTAACTTCTTTATTTCCCAACGCCGGAATGATTGCTTTGATTTCGCTGCCCATCCGGACATCGGCCATCAGGTCTTCGCGAATATAAAGCGTTGCCCAGCTATCTTTCAGGTCGACCAAGGTGATAACCGGATAGCCGGTTGGAACCAGTTCGCCCCGTTCTGAAATAATGTTGGAGACCTCGCCCGAGGCCTGAGCTTTCACCTGAGTTTCGGCCAGGTAAGCTTCCACTTCCTTAATTCCGCCCTCGGCCTGATTCACCAATTCCTGAGCCGAGCGTTTATCTTCGAATCTGGCACCTTTCACCGCTTTTTCCCATTGCGATTTGGCAGCGTTGGCAGTTTCGCGGCCAGCTTTGCTCTGCGTTTCGGCTTCGTCTCTTTTCTGTTCCGAAACTACGCCGTCTTTATATAGGTTTTCAACCCGGGTAAATGTCTTTTCATACAGTCGGGCCGCAGCTTCAGCTTTTACATACAGGTTATATGCTGCCGCAATATCTTCAGCCTGGGCTCCGTTTTGTGCTTTCAGACTTTGTGCCTGAGCTGCATTCCGGAGAGCAGTTACCTGCAACAATTTGGCATCAATTTCCGGACTGCTGATCGAAAACATGAAATCGCCTTTGACCACTTGCTGACCACGTTTCACCGCAATGGTGTCAATCCTTCCAGGTATTTTGGAGGCAATCTTGAACTGTGTAGCTTCAATTTCGCCCTGCACTTCGAGAGGCAGCGGACGGGTAATTAACCAGGTGGTATAAAGCAGAAAAATCAGCAAGGCGGTGAAAAACAGGCCGATTATAAAATTTCTTGTCTTGTTCATTGTATTTTATTTTTTTTTAATATTTATTTTCTGACTCACCCCATCGCATCTTCGATGCTCTGCCCCTCTCTACGTGTAGAGAGGGGAAAAGCCTGAGACTTCAGGCTTGGGGTGAGTTATTTTGTTTTAAAACTCTTCTGAAAATGCATCCTTGCTCGACTGGTAGGCCAGAAACATATCAGGACTTCCACAAATTTGAAGCAAAGTTGCCAGTGTTACATCGTAGTTGTACATAGCCTGAAGTCGATCGATTTTCACTTTGGCCAGCAACAAGTTGGCGTCAACCAATTCGGTTGATGTGGAAAGTCCTTCGTGGAAAGCTTTATCGCGGCTTTCGACATAGGTTTTGGCAAATTCCAAAGTTTTGTCAAGTTCTTCCAGTTGTTCCACCTGCATTCCAAGCTGTTGGTGCATCTTTTTGATCACCGTTTTAATATCTTCTTCGGCTTTTAGTCCGGCCTGTTCCACCTGGTCTTCTTTAAACTGCGCTGCCTGAAGTTTCCGGTGGCGGGCATTTCCTTCAAAAAGCGACCAGTTCACCCCAACACCAACTAGCCATTGAGGCATATACGGCGACAAATCTTTGTCGGCCAAATCGTAAGTTCCGGTCAGCGCAACTGTTGGCAGGTAATTGCTTTTCTCCAGTTTCACACCAGTTGCTGCCAGTTCCCTTTTCGAATCAACCTGTTGCAGCATCGGATTATTGCGTAAAGCAAGTTCAATAAAAAAGTCTTCGTTTTCGATATTTTTCAGGATAAATAATTGGCTTGCCGGCAGCAGATCGCTGCTGTCGCTTACCGCCATGGTATTCTGAAGCGCCCGTTTTACAACAATTGCTTCGCGGTTTGCTTTTTTCAGTTCGCGTTCGGCATCCGAATTGGCTACCTGGGCATGCAAATATTCAACCTTGGCAATTTGTCCTTGTTCGCTTAGTTTCTGCGAATCGAAAAGATGTTTCTTCATGGCTTCGGCCACCTGACCGCGCACTTTGCAGGCTTGTCCGGCCAACACCAGTCCATAATAACGGGTGGCCAGTTCGCTCAATAATTCGCCTTTCTTTTGTTCCTGATGAAGTCCGGCTTCCTCCTCATAAATCTGCGATGCCTTGTTGGCTGCATTGATTTTTCCGCCGGTATAGAGTGGCCATACGAAGTTGGCATTGACCGATGCAAATTGCTTTTCCTGAATCATCTGATTCCACTCGGCAGCATTAATGGCAGCCTGTCCTTCCTGAATTTTTCCACGCAGAACCTGAGTACTGATATTGTCGGGCAAAGTGGGCATTAAGCCCGAAGTTTTCGGATCGGGATTTGGCACTCCGGAGAAATTGCCGTATTTACCCAAAACCTCGTAAAGCGGGTTGATGGCATCGCGAACCGGAGTTAGGTCGAGTGTAAGCGGATCGGCCATCTGAACCGCAGTGACAGTGACAAAAACCCTTGGGGCACGCAATCCGAATGCAGCTTTTTTATCGGCTTCCTTTTCGCGAATCTCGAATCCGGCCTGCTTCAACACATGGCTATTCTGATTCATTTGTCCATAGGCTTCAGAAAAAGTAAGAGACACGGCTGTTTTATCCTGACTAAAAACCCTGATATTGAGAAAGATCAGGAGGAGAATAAAAATAATTCTTGAATTTCGTTTCATGATAAATGTGATTTCAAGGACAAAGAAACTAACTTTATAGAACATTTTGGTATTTGGGTCGAATTAAATACGTTTTGCATTTCCGAATTAAACTTCTTTTAATATTACTTTCTGTACATTTGAAGAAACAATTGAGCTATCAACACTCGAACCCAGCATACGATGGAACTCACTCAGGATCAAATAACCGCATACGACAAAGCAGCTTTTTTATGCAGCCGGTCAGAACACTGTTCTTCCGACATTCGGGAAAAGCTAAAACTTTGGGGCCTTTCGGCTGAAGATACTGATTTAGTCATTGCAAAACTGGTCGAAGAAAAATACATTGATGATGAGCGATTTGCCCGAGCATACGTGAAAGACAAGTTTAGGTTCAATCGTTGGGGTAAACAAAAAATTGCCTTTATGTTGCGCTCAAAAAACATTTCAGCGGAAATTATGGAGCTTGCATTCGAAGAAATTGAGGACGAAGGTTATTCCAACGAGCTCAGGAAACTGCTGACTGACAAGGAGAAATCGATCAAAGCGAAAGATCAGTACGACAAACGCAACAAACTGATGCGTTTTGCGATGGGTCGCGGGTTCGAATCGGGCCAGATTTATGCTGTTTTAAAAGAATTGGGAATTTGAATACTAAATTTTGAGTACTAAATAAAAACCACATAGGCACATAGGTCACATAGAAAAAGGGTTTAAGGAAAAACTATGTGTTCTTTTGTGCCTATGTGGTTCAAAACGAATAGAATATATGAAAATCATACTTTTAGCGCTTATCGTCATGCTGACTATGACCAGCCAGGCCATTCGGATTCCTAAATCGTGCAAGATTGTAACCAGCGAATACATTTTTGAGGATGCACCATTTAAACAATGTCACGCGTCGACCATCATTGAGCTAAAAGATGGATCGATGATGGCAGCCTGGTTCGGAGGATCACACGAAAGCCATAAAGACGTTGAAATATGGGTATCCAACAAAAAAGACGGGTCGTGGATTGCGCCGCATAGCGTGGCGAACGGTATCATCAACGATTCGTTACGTTATGCCTGTTGGAATCCAGTTTTGTTCCGCGCACCAGATGGTTTGCTTTCGTTGTATTACAAGGTTGGTCCAAATCCGCGCGAATGGTGGGGAATGGTGATTCATTCGACTAACGAAGGCAAAAGCTGGTCGGCTCCTGAAAAGCTTCCGGATGGAATTTTAGGACCGATCAAAAATAAGCCGGTGACATTGGCTTCCGGAGTTATTCTGAGCCCATCGAGCATTGAAACAAAAACCGAAGAATGGCATGCACACATCGAACGCTCAACCGATGGAGGAAAAACCTGGAAAAAGATCGCCATTGATCCTCAAAATCCGTCAAAAGTAATTCAACCAACACTTTTGCTTTATCCTGAAGGTAAAATTCAGGCTTTGTTGCGGAGTGATCAAACCTGCATCATGGAAAGCTGGTCATCCGACGAAGGAAAAACATGGAGCGCGCTGGCCAAAACCAATGTTTTAAACCCGAATTCAGGAATTGATGCCGTGACACTTTCTTCCGGATTGCAGGTCTTAGTGTATAACCCAAAAAAAGGTGGAGGAGATTGGGTAAACGGCCGCAACAAGCTGAATGTGGCTGTTTCTGGCGATGGGAAAACATGGAAGGATCTGGCAGTTCTTGAAGATCAGGCTAGCGGTGAATTCAGTTATCCGGCCATTATTCAAACTTCAGATAAAGCGGTTCACGTGGTTTATACCGCCAACCGCAAATCGATAAAACATGTTGTGCTCGAGTTTTAAGCTAATATCATAAAAAGAGAAAAGGTTTGCAATGATTACAAACCTTTTCTCTTTTTTGTGACGAATTCAGTCTAAAACGAATCCACTTCCCTGTAAGCTTTTATAAAGGCAACTTCGCCCTCTTTTCCTTTGATGCTTCTTCCGTGTTCGCAACATAAAACACCATCGTATCCTTTGCTGTGTATGTGTTTGAACACATTTTTGTAATTGATTTCGCCGGTTGTTGGTTCGTTACGGCCCGGATTATCGCCAATATGAAAAGCAGCAATGTTATTCCATGCTTTGTCGATATTCGGAATCAGGTTGCCTTCGGTAATTTGCTGGTGATACAAGTCGTCAACAATTTTGCACGACGGATGATTCACCGCCTGGCAAATCAGATGCGCCTGAGGAATTTTGGTCAGGAATAAACCTGGGTGGTTCGTCCACGCGTTGAGCGGTTCCATTACCAATATCAACCCACTTTTTTCGACCACCTCGCAACACATTTTCATGTTATCAATAACATTGGCCGTTTGGTAATCCCATTCCAATCCTTCTTCGAAATGGCCGGGAACAACCAGGGCCCATTTTACTCCGGTACGTTTCGCACATTCAACGCCCTCTTCCATTTTCTTTTTCAGCATCTCTTTGATGGCCGGATCCTGGGTCACCATCGACTTCACCGGAAAATCGGCATATAAAACGAACGGACCTAAATCCATGTTGCGGCGAGCAAGTTCAGCAGCAATTTTTTCCTGAATGGCGGGTTCTTTTTTCATTAAACCATTGTCGAAAATAGCACGAAAACCCTGATCGCCAATAAATTTGATCTGATCGAACAAGTCTTCGCCTGCACTTTCTTTAAAAGTACCGAAACTCGGTGCATATTTCAGTTTAAACTGTGATTCGTTTGAAACCTTTCCTTCAGAAGCGAAGGTTTTGGTTGAACCTGCAAGGCTAACAGCAGCAATGGTTCCGGCTGCATTCCGTAAAAATGATCGTCTTTCCATGTTGGTATAGTTTAGTTTGAGCATCCGAAGATAAGAATCTGAACATCCCTGCGCAAATCTAATCGATAAAAAACCGGTCTGGTCTGGTATGTTTTTCTTAAATTATAATTACTTCATCTAAAAAAGTTTTCTAATTTTAACGAGCCTAAAAAAGGCCTAACTATAATTTATAAACCAACTAAATTAATCCAATATGATGAATCGTAAATTACGCATGGGAATGGTCGGCGGCGGCAGTGACGCTTTTATCGGAGCCATTCATCGTCTGGCAGCTTTTATGGACGGACAAATCGAACTGGTCGGCGGCTGCTTCAGCATCAATCCTGAAATTTCACTTTCCTCCGGAAAATCGTATTATCTTCCTGAAAATCGCGTGTACAAAACCTACCAGGAAATGTTTGAAAATGAAGTCAAACTTCCCGAAGGAGACCGCATGGATTTCGTAACAATCGTTACTCCAAACTTCGCACACTTTGGTCCGGCCATGATGGCTTTGGAAAACGGATTCAACGTAGTCATCGATAAACCGATCACTTTTACGCTCGAAGAAGCGCTACAGCTTCAGGCCAAATTACAGGAAACCGGATTATTGCTCGCTTTAACTCATACTTACTCCGGATACCCAGCCGTTAAACATGCCAAGCAAATGGTTGCCGAAGGTCAGCTAGGCAAAATCCGTAAAATATTTGTGGAATATCCGCAGGGATGGTTGTCGTCTAAACTCGAAGACTCCGGAAATGCGCAGGCATCGTGGCGCACCGACCCCAAACGCTCCGGAAAAGCTGGTGCCATGGGCGATATCGGAACACATGCACACCATCTGGCCGAATACATTACCGGTTTAAGAACGACTTCACTCTGTGCTGAACTGAATGTTTTCGTTCCCGGACGTTTGCTCGACGACGATGGCGCTGTTCTGCTTCGTTTCGACAATGGCGCCAAAGGCGTTTTAATAGCTACACAGATTGCTGCCGGCGAAGAAAATGCCATTAAGATTCGCGTTTATGGCGACAAAGGTGGTCTGGAATGGGCTCAACACGAACCCAACACCCTGATTGCCAAATGGACGAGCAAACCTACCGAAATATTGCGCGTTGGCACTTCGATGGGAGCCGCTGCAAATGCCAATACCCGCACTCCGGGGGGCCATCCGGAAGGTTACCTGGAAGCTTTTGCCAATATCTACCGCAATTTCTCATATACGCTTCGTGCCAAAATGAACGGCGAAGAACCAAAAGCCGAATGGCTCGATTATCCGGGCGTGGAAGACGGTATCCGTGGTATGCAGTTCATCGATGCCGTTGTTGAAGCAGGGTATAATGATGATATAAAATGGGTACCTTTTAAATAGAAGATTTTTCATGCCCGTTCACTGAAGTGAACGGCAAAGGATAATCACCCTGATCAGAATGGTTCCTATCCTTTGCCGTTTGGCTTTAGCCAACGGATATGTTCATCAATTAAATAAAACCACTAAAACAAAAATATCATGGGCAGACCAGTAACTTTATTTACCGGACAATGGGCCGACCTTCCCTTTGAAACAATTTGCGAGAAAGCACTTGAGTTTGGCTACGATGGCCTCGAACTTTGCACCTGGGGCGATCACATGGAAATCGACAAAGCCGATCAGGCATATTGCGACGCACGCAAAGAAACACTTGCCAAATACGACCTTCAATTGTTCGCCATTTCAACGCATTTGGTTGGCCAGTGCGTTTGCGACCGCATCGACGAACGCCATCAAGGCATTCTACCTGCATATATTTGGGGCGATGGTGATCCGGAAGGAGTGCGCCAGCGCGCGGCTGCTGAAATCATTAAAACCGGCAAAGTAGCTAAAATGTTGGGATTGGACACCGTCATTGGTTTTACCGGTAGCTCCATTTGGCATATGTTGTATTCGTTTCCGGCTGTAAGTCAGGAAATGATTGACAAAGGTTATGCAGATTTTGCCAAGCGCTGGACTCCGATTTTGGATGAATACCAGAAAATGGGAGTCAAATTTGCACTGGAAGTGCACCCGACTGAAATTGCCTTCGACATCGCAACAGCCCGCCGCGCGCTGAAAGCCGTCAATTACCATCCGGCATTTGGGTTCAATTTCGACCCAAGTCACCTCGGCTACCAAGGTGTTGACTACGTGAAATTCATTTACGAATTCTCCGACCGAATTTTCCATGTTCACATGAAAGATGCGTATTGGAGCGAACACCCTATGGATATTGGCGTTTTCGGAGGCCATACCGATTTCGGCGACAACCGACGCTACTGGAACTTCCGGAGTTTAGGTCGCGGAAAAATTGACTTCGAAAACATCATTCGCGCTCTAAACGATATTAAATATACCGGACCACTTTCTGTTGAATGGGAAGACAGCGGCATGAACCGCGAAGCCGGAGCCGTTGAAGCCTGCGATTTTGTTCGTTACAGCGACTTTGATCCTTCGGATGTGGCGTTCGACGATGCCATGCAGAAATAAGTTTAAGGATTCAGGTTCCAAGTTGGAGCTTTGATTCATTATTCCTAGGTCTAATATCTTTCATCTAATATCTAAAAAAACTATAATGACCAACCGACGAAATTTTCTAAGAACTACATCAACGGCGGCAGTAGGACTGAGTCTTGCGGCCACCATGCCAATTCCAATGAGCGCCTGTGCAGGTGCAAACGATAAACTTCGCTGCGGGGTAATCGGTATCAATGGAATGGGATTTGCCGACCTGGCAGCTTTCCTTCGCCAAAAGAACACCGAATGTGTTGCTATTTGCGATGTGGATAGCAATGTGATGAACAAACGTGCTGCTGAAACCGAAAAAGCTCAAGGCTTTAAACCCAGATTATACAGCGATTACCGCAAATTGCTCGAAGATAAAGATGTTGATGTGGTAATCATTGGCACTCCCGACCACTGGCATTGTTTGCCGATGGTTGAAGCCTGTCAGGCCGGGAAAGATGTGTATTGCGAAAAACCGCTGGGTAACTCGATCGAAGAAATCAACATCATGGAACGGGCTGCCAACAAATACAAAACCGTTGTTCAGGTGGGGATGTGGCAACGCAGCGATCCGCACTGGATGGCAGCCGTTGACTTCGTAAAATCCGGAAAACTCGGAAAAATCCGCACCGTTCGAACATGGGCTTATCAGGGATGGATGGAACCAGTTCCGGTAAAACCAGATGGAGAAGCTCCTGCAGGAGTTGATTACGATTTCTGGCTCGGGCCTGCTAAAAAACGGCCGTTTAATCCAAACCGTTTCCATTTTAATTTCCGCTGGTTTTACGATTATGCCGGAGGTTTAATGACCGACTGGGGCGTGCACATCATCGATTACGGTTTATTCGGAATGGGCGATCCTTCGCCAAAATCTATCATGTCGATGGGTGGGAAATATGCTTATCCGGATGATGCTGCCGAAACTCCTGACACCTTGCAGGCTTTGTTCGAATTTGACGGACACACCATGCTTTGGGATCACGGAACCGGCATTGATGGTGGTTACTACGGACGCAACCACGGCGTAGGCTATGTTGGAAACAACGGAACATTAGTGGTCGACCGCAATGGATGGGAAGTCATTCCGGAACGGAAGAAAGATAAAGACCTGATTGAAAGGGTACCATTGCAAAAAGGAACAGGCAAAGGACTTGATTACCACATGGCGAATTTCATTGATGGAGTAAAAAACCGCAACCGCGACCTGAATGCCAGCATTACCATTGCAGCAAACACCGCACGCGTGGCTCATCTGGGGAATATCGCCCTTCGTACCGGACGCCGTTTATACTGGGATGCAGAAACAAGCAAATTCATTAACGACGAAGAAGCCAACAAATTTCTGGTTCCCGAATACCGTGCTCCATGGATCTTGCCTAAAATTTAATTCAACATTCATTAAATATAAAAACCCGGTTATAACGCCGGGTTTTTTGTTGACTCTTAGTTTACTGAGAAATAAATAAAGTATGTCAATAAACACTTCTTGTTGCAAATACAATAAGAATATCCCATTTTTGAATTTTATTTCAAAATCAATTGTTGATATTTGGTTCTAAATGGATAGTGTTTGTCACTTTTTTGCATTAAATTCAGGTAAATAAATCAATACAACTAACTCTAAAACATATTATTGTGGAAAAACTTTCATTAAAAGAGAAAATCGGGTATGCACTTGGAGATGGTGCTGCAAATATTGCCTGGCGTGGTGTGGCCACCTTCCTGTTTATTTTCTACACAGATGTTTTTGGTCTAAATCCGGCAGTCGTTGGTGTTCTTTTCCTGATTGCCCGCTTTGGCGATGGAATAATCGATATTCTGATGGGAGTAGTCTGCGACCGGACCAATTCGAAATATGGCAAATTTCGGCCATGGATTTTGTGGACAGCCATCCCATTAGGAATCACATTATCGATGCTGTTTACAACTCCTAATTTAAGCCCAACGGCAAAAGTTGTTTACGCCTATGCTACCTACCTGCTATTTTTCCTGATATATACCGCGAATAATATTCCATACGGCGCTTTAATGGCGGTAATGAGTCCCGACGACAAAGAACGCACAAGTCTGGGTTCGTATCGTATGGTTGGCGCATTCACTGGTGGTATGGTTGTTCAGGGAGCATTGTTGTTTTTAGTCGCTCACTTCGGAAACATCAATCCAACGATTAATGTGGAGAAACTGGATGCTAAGAAATACGAAGTTACCGTATCGACTCATGAAAACATTAAGAATGTAAATATCAAAACCAAAGATGGAATAGCCCTGTTTACCTGGGCAGACACTGCTGTTAGCAAAAACGTCAATGTTGCTACAATTGGCAAAAGCTTTTCGATGGAAGCCGATAAACCTTATTCATTCATCGTAACCGGAGAAGAAAATCTGGAATCAAAGAATATCAGTATCATCGACCAAAAAAGAGGCTATAGCTCAGCCATTTACATCATGTCTGTTTTCTTGTCGCTCTTCCTGATGGTGACTTTTGCAACAACAAAAGAACGCGTTCAACCACCAAAAGATCAGGAAACAAACCTGCTGAAGGATTTAAAAGACCTCATCAAAAACAGGCCATGGATTGTACTCCTTTTTATCGGAATCCTTTTCAATGTTTACAACTCAATCAAACAAGGCATTGTGGTTATTTACTTCAGTCATTATCTGCATAATCAATTTCTGGCTGCGTCATACATGATTGGCTTAATGCTCGCCTCTATAGCAGGTGCGATGATAACTTCACCTTTGGGGAAAAAATACGGAAAACGGAATTTATTTATCGGCGCCTTAATTTTCTCCGGATTTGTTAATGCGTTGCTTGCTTTATGCGGTCCTGGCGATACGATTGGCATTTTTACGATTGGGATCATTTCAGAATTTGGAGCCGCAGTATTCCCAACCCTGTTTTTTGCCATGCTTGGCGATGCTGCCGATTATTCAGAATTTAAAAACGGCCGCCGGGCTACCGGACTGGTGTACTCAGCTGGCTCTTTCGCCACCAAATTTGGCGGAGGAATTGCAGGCGCTATCATCGGCTGGGTACTTGCAGTTTACGGCTATAACGGGCAAAATGAAGTTTCCATTCAGGGTGCAGTTCCCGGAATTATTATGCTGATGAGTTGGATTCCAACTATTGTTGCAGTAATAACAGCAGGTGTAATGACTCTGTATCCATTAAATCAAACCAAAATGGATGAAATCACTCATGAATTGAATGCCAGAAGAGCAAACGAATTGGCTTAATCGTAATTATCACAGAATATATCATTGATAAAAATAAAAACACAGAATTATGAAATTCGGACATTTCGACGATCAGAATAGAGAATATGTAATTACCGATCCAAAAACCCCTTGGCCCTGGATTAATTACCTTGGCAATGAAGATTTTTTCTCTCTGATTTCAAACACCGCCGGCGGATATACCTTTTACAAAGATGCCAAGTTCCGTCGCCTGACCCGCTACCGCTACAACAATGTTCCGATGGACAGCGGTGGCAAGTATTTCTATATCAAGGATGGTGATACCACCTGGTCGCCAGGCTGGAAACCCTGCAAAACAGAACTCGACAACTACGAGTGCCGCCATGGGATGAATTACACCTCCATTAAAGGCGAAAAGAATGGTGTTTCAGCTACGGCTCTTTATTTCGTTCCACTAAAGACTTGGGCTGAGGTTCAGAAATTAACCCTGACCAACAACTCCAAGGAAGTCAAAAAACTGAAAATTTTCTCGTTTGTAGAATGGTGCTTGTGGAATGCTGCAGCCGACATGGAAAATTTCCAGCGTAACTTTTCGACCGGTGAAGTGGAAATTGAAGATTCGGTTATTTATCACAAAACCGAATACAAAGAGCGCCGCGACCATTTTGCTTATTATTCGGTAAATGTTCCGGTTCAGGGATTCGATACCGACCGGGAGTCTTTCTTCGGGTTGTACAATGGTTTTGATGAACCTCAGGTTGTTGCTGATGGAAAATCGCGCAATACCGAGGCTCACGGCTGGTCGCCAATCGCTTCGCATTATCTGGAAGTGGAATTGCAGCCCGGCGAAACCAAAGAATTCGTTTTTGTTTTGGGATATGTAGAAAACAAGGAAGACGAAAAATGGGAATCGAAAAACATCATCAACAAGACCAAAGCCAAAGAAACAATTGCAAAATTCAATACAGTAGCCAAAGTTGATGCTGCCTTGGCCGAATTGCGCGAATATTGGGACAATCTGCTGAGTGTTTACACGGTAGATTCGGGGCGACGACAAGCTCGACCGTATGGTCAACATCTGGAATCAATACCAGTGTATGATCACCTTCTGTTTCTCGCGTTCGGCTTCGTATTTCGAAAGCGGTATCGGCCGGGGAATGGGATTCCGTGACTCAAATCAGGATTTGATTGGCTTTGTTCACCAGATTCCTGAACGTGCCCGCGAACGCATCATCGACATTGCCTCAACCCAATTTCAGGATGGAGGCTGCTACCACCAATATCAACCCTTGACGAAGAAAGGGAACAACGACATCGGCGGTGGATTTAACGATGACCCGATGTGGCTGATTTTAGGAACCGTAAGTTACATCAAAGAAACAGGCGATTTTGGTATCCTGACCGAAATGGTGCCTTTTGACAACGATATGTCGGTTGCCCGCACGCTTTTTGAGCATTTAACCGTTTCGTTCGATCACGTGGTAAACAACCTCGGACCTCACGGATTACCACTCATTGGACGCGCCGACTGGAACGACTGCCTCAACCTGAACTGTTTCTCGAACGACCCAAATGAATCATTCCAGACCACTGAGAATAAGACTGAAGGTACAAAAGCGGAATCACTGATGATCGCCGGATTATTTGTCATCTATGGCCGCGATTATGTGACTTTGTGCACAAAACTTGGACTGACAGAAGAAGCTGCCCGTGCTCAATCGCACATTGATGCAATGATCGAAGCAGTGAAAAAACACGGTTGGGATGGCGAATGGTTCATCCGCGCTTACGACTACTACGGAAACAAAATCGGTAGCAATGAAAACGAGGAAGGTAAAATCTTTATCGAATCGAACGGATGGTGTACCATGGCCGGCATTGGTAAAGAAGAAGGACTTTGCGAAAAAGCCTTGGATTCGGTGAAAGAGCGACTCGATTGCGAACATGGAATCGTGTTGAACAACCCTGCGTTTACAAAATACTACATCGAATACGGTGAAATTTCGAGTTACCCTGCGGGTTACAAAGAAAACGCCGGAATCTTCTGCCACAATAACCCGTGGATCATGATTGGCGAAACAGTGGTTGGCAATGGAAACCGGGCATGGGAATATTACCGGAAGATTTGTCCGTCGTACCTGGAAGAGGTCAGCGAATTGCACAAAACGGAACCATACGTATATGCACAAATGATTTCAGGGAAAGATGCATTTAAGCCGGGCGAAGCCAAAAACTCCTGGTTAACCGGAACTGCTTCATGGAATTTCTACGCCATTACTCAGTTCATCCTGGGCATTCAGCCCGATTACGATGGATTGCTTGTAGATCCGTGTATTCCAAACAACTGGAAAGGCTTTAAAGTAAGCCGCAAATTCAGAGGAGCCGAGTATCACATTGAAGTTAAGAACCCGAATGGCGTATCGAAAGGTGTGAAAGAAATCATCGTTGATGGCCAGTTACAAACATCGAATCTGATTCCTCTTTTCGAAGATGGAGAAGATCATTCTGTTGTTGTAATCATGGGTTAAATCAATCAATTTCGAGCTATGAAAAAGCCGATGCATATGCATTGGCTTTTTTTTGTGGGTAGAGTTCCTTAAAATTCAACAGCCATGCTATATTCTCACTCATAAAACAAATCCTTATTACTGAATTTCAGGTCAATAACTCAATAGATCTCCTTAGTATTTTTTAAACTAATTAGGCAAAATTCATGTATAAAACTTTGTAAATGGTATATATTTTGCGCGGATATAAACCACAAACTAAAGTATAAAGGAGGACAGAAAAATGAAAAATCTGATGAATTTAAAGCACGTGATTTTCTTATTTATTCTGGTTTCTGGAGGTGCACTTTTACACAGCTGTGCAGTGTATAGTCCTGAAGTTAAGCCTGTGACTCTACCTGATATTGTGCAGATGAGTAAAGATAAAGTGTCATCGAAGAATATTATCAATGAAATAAAGAAATCACACACTGCTTATACGCTAAAAGCAAGTGAATATGCTAAGCTTCAGCAGCAAGGTGTAGCCGATTCAGTTGTAAACTACATGCTAAAGACCCATATCGATTTGATTCAGTACAATTCACAGATGTGGGATTCATACTACTGGTCGCCTTGGTACAGAGGATACTGGTATGGTGGTTTTGGCTATGGATGGCCATATGGCTACTGGGGTTGGCGCATGGGACCGACCATTATCCACACGAATGGCGGTGGACACGAACACCATGGCAGAGTAAGATAATTCAGGATTAGATAGCGCCGGAAGCTTATTCCCGGAAGACCGCTAATACAGTATATGAAAGTAAGGTGTCTCGGTAACTTTTTCGCTAGGGTTTCGACTCGCACGAAACCCGGGGAGAATAATTATGCAATTAAATCTCGGTCACCCTTACCTTTTTACTTTTCAATCTGCTGTTATCAACCAGTTTAATCAGCCGGTTTACCTCAGAAGCACGAACGGCAACAAAAGCGCAATCAGTCTTGATTTCAATGGTTCCGAGCTGATCCGAACTGAGTTTGCCCTGTTTCATAAATAAACCGGCAATGTCTCCTTTCGAGATTTTATCTTTTCTTCCTCCTGAAACAAATAAGGTTTTCCAGATAGAAGGTGATGGAATCGGGGCTTCTTGTATTTGCTTCTATTTCAGCATTTCCTACAAAATCGGGCAGATTTTCGTTTTTTCCCTTTAATCACGTAGGCAGTTCCATCGTTAAACATCCGGGCGGTGCGGCCATTCCGATGAGTAAATTCGTGTGCCCGTTAGCGGAAGTTGAAAGTGAATGATAAATTTAATCTCCGGAACGTCAATTCCACGTGCAGCCAAGTCAGTGGCAACAATCAACTGGTGAGTTCCGTTCCTGAATTTAATCAGCGCACGTTCCCGGTCTTTTTGTTCCATTCCGCCGTAAAACAAGCCGTGTCCGATGTTATGATAGTTGAGAAAGTCACTGACATCCTGAATAGTATCCTTGAAATTACAAAACACGATTCCGGGCTGATTCCCTAAGTGACAAAGCAATTCGGCCAGCGTTTCCAACTTATCAGGTGAAGTAGAAAGTATTGTTTTTACTTTGAGCTGTAAATTTCCCTCATGCAAATAATCAATGACAATTGGATTCGACAAACCAACAAACTTCGGAATTTCAACTTCCTGGGTGGCTGAAGTCAATATCTTCTTCTGAACCTTTGGCAATAATGCCAGTATTTCTTTCATTTCAACTTCAAACCCGATTTCCAGCGATTTGTCAAATTCGTCGAGTACCAGATGTGGTAATAAAATCCGGAGAAAAATTTTCCCTGCGCAAATGATCGGCAATCCGTCCGGGAGTACCGATTAAAATGGCCGGGCGGTGTTTAATTTCCGTTTTGTCTTTCGAACCGGCTCTTCCGCCATAAACTGCATTAGCTTTGTAACCCGATCCCATTTCACGGATCACCTGCTCGATTTGAATGGCCAATTCGCGTGATGGAACCACAATAAGCACCTGTATTTCAGGGCAGTTAATATCCAGCTTAGCGATGATTGGCAACAGAAAAGCCAGAGTTTTACCTGTTCCAGTTGGGGAAAGCAATCCGGACTATTTCAGGATTGGAAAGAATAACCTCATGAGCCTCTTCCTGCATAGCATTGAGTTTTTCAATGCTCAGTTTCTCCAGAATATTCGTTTGATTTTTAATTGGACTTGTCATCCGGCAAAGGTACAGTTAAAAATTAGACATCTGAATCCGGTCTCCGTTCTCCATTTTCCCCTTTCCTGTCTCCCAAATTTTTCCCACTTTTACGCTACTTAAAACCACAAACAAATTGATCATGAATCACAAACAAATTCTTGGGATGGTGGTACTTACGGCCATTTCACTGGTAGGATGTCAGAAAAAAGACCCTATCTTGGTGGTTGCTACCGAAATTTCTTCTAACTGGACATTCCGGCAGGCTGATAAAGATGAATGGCTTCCAGCAACCGTTCCGGGTTGTGTGCACACCGACTTACTGGCAAACGGCAAAATTGAAGACCCGTTCTACCGCCTGAACGAACACAAACTCCAATGGATTGACAAAGTGAACTGGGAATACAAAACCAGTTTCAACATCGATCCGGACGCCATTAAACGCGACCGCATTGCCCTTGATTTTAAAGGATTGGACACCTATGCGGATGTTTTCGTAAATGGCTCACAGGTTTTATCGGCCGACAACATGTTCCGCGAATGGTTGGTTGATGTAAAATCTCTGGTAAAAGAAGGTGCCAACGAACTTCGCATTTTATTCCGTTCTCCAATTGTTGAAGGACTCAAAAAATACGACGCCAAAGGCTACGTGATTCCGGTTTCGGATAACGATCAGGCTGTAAATGGTGAAGTTGAGGGAGGCAAAGCAGTTTCGGTTTATACCCGAAAAGCTGGCTATCATTTCGGCTGGGACTGGGGACCACGACTGGTTTCAAGCGGCCTGTGGCGGCCAGTTTATCTGACCCTGTGGGACGATGCACGAATCGAAAACCTGCAATTGAAACAAAACTCGGTTTCAGAAAAAGAAGCAACCTTGACTGCTGTATTTGAAATTGAAGCGAATGCCGACAATGAGGCAACCGTTACTATTCAAAACGATGGCAACGAACTGGCCCGGACCAGCATTAAATTAACCAAAGGGATTTCAACTTATCCGGTCGATTTTAAGATCGAAAACCCAAAACTGTGGTGGACCAACGGACTTGGAGAAGCTCATTTATACAACATTAAAGGTCAGCTGCTGGTTGGCAAACGCATTACCGAAAAATCAGAACGCATTGGTATCCGTACGCTCGAATTGGTTCGCGATAAGGATTCCAACGGGACTTCATTCTATTTCAAGCTAAATGGAGTTCCGGTATTTATGAAAGGCGCCAACTACATTCCAAACGATATTTTTGCCGCACGGGTAACCGACGAAATGTACCAGAAGGTGATTCACACCTCCAAAATTTCCAATTTCAACATGTTACGAATTTGGGGCGGTGGCATTTATGAAAACGATAAGCTATACGATTTGTGCGACCAAAACGGAATTTTGGTTTGGCAGGATTTCATGTTTGCTTGCGCCATGTTCCCTGGCGATGCCGCCTTTCTGGAAAATGTGAAGCAGGAAGCAGCCGACAACATCAAACGCATGCGCAATCACCCAAGCATTGCCATGTGGTGCGGAAACAACGAAATTCTGGCAGCCTGGTTCGGATGGGGCTGGAAACAAAAAGAAGAAGCTAAAAGCAAAGAAAACGCCGCGAAAATATGGAAATCGTACACCGATATTTTCCATCACATTTTGCCTGAAGCGGTTGCAGCTTACGATCCGGGTCGCAGTTATTGGGACTCGTCGCCTTGCGCCGGGATGGGAAATCCGTCGGACCTGAATAACGGCGATGATCATTATTGGGGCGTTTGGTGGGGCAAAGATCCGTTTAAAATGTATGCCACACACATTGCGCGTTTCATGAGCGAGTATGGCTTCCAGTCATTTCCTGAAATGAAAACGGTAAAACAATACGCCACTCCTGATGATTACGACATCTTCTCTGAAGTTATGAAATCGCATCAGCGGTCGTCAATCGGGAACGGAACCATCGAATATTACATGCTTCAGGATTACAAAAAACCGAAAGATTTTGAATCGTTCCTATACGTAAACCATGTGTTGCAGGCCGAGGGAATCAAATTTGCACTCGAAGGTCACCGTCGCGCCGCGCCTTTCTGCATGGGAAGTTTGTTCTGGCAAATCAACGATTGCTGGCCTGTTGCATCGTGGAGTTCGACCGATTATTACCAGCGCTGGAAAGCTTTGCAGTATTTCGCCAAGAAGGGTTTTGAGCCGGTATTAGTGTCTCCTTACACCACTACTGATTCTGTTAAAGTTGACATCATCAACGACAAACTTGCTGAACTAAAAGCCCAATTGGTGGTTAAAGTAATTGATTTTGATGGCAAGGAAGTCTGGAAGGAAGTGAAAGAAGTTACAGTTCCGGCTAATTCAAGCAATACGTACTTCGGTACAAAAACTGCTGAATTCCTGAAAAAAGTGCAAGCTAACAAACAGCTTTTGGTTGTTGAGTTAATTGAGAATAGCGCCGTTATTTCAAGCAATACGCTTTATTTCAAGCCCATTAAAGACGTTCAACTGCCAAAACCTGAAGTGAAATTTGAAATTAATTCAGCTGATGGCGGATACGAAATCACCCTGAATACCAATAAACTGGCCAAAAACTTGTACATGACCATTGGCGACGAAGAAGGCTTTTTCAGCGATAATTATTTCGACCTGATTCCCGGACAACCAGTCAAAGTAAAACTGGAAACTAAGCTGGCAAAGGAAAAACTTCAGGAGGTATTCGCGATACAAACATTGGACGGAGCGTTCTAATTCTGAGTAAAATATATTTTGACCTTATTTCCCCTGCGGCATTGTATTATAGCCTTTGCCGCAGGGGGATTCATTGACATTCGAAATTATTATGCAAAATGTTACATAAATACAGTTTGTCAATTTAATTTTTAATAATTTTGTACATTATTTTTCCACTTTAGATAAATCCATCATGGAATACAACTTTATCGGTAAAACCATTTTAATCGCTGAAGACGAAGCTGTCAGTCGCTTTTTGTTTGAAAAGGCATTAAAGAAAACCAGAGCAAATCTTTTTTTTGTGAAGAATGGTGTTGAAGCTGTTGAGATGGTAAAAGAAAATCTGGAGATTGATGCGGTTATTATGGATATCAGGTTGCCACTTATGGATGGACTTGAAGCTACCGCCAAAATTAAGGAATTAATCCCTGAAATGCCTGTTATTATCCAGTCGGCTTACGCGATGCAATCGACAAGGGAAGAAGCAATGGAAAGTGGATGCGACGATTTTATAACCAAACCGATAAAAGTTGAAACTTTACTGGCCATCTTGAACCGACACCTAATCTACTGATTATATCGCAGATACAAACTAACCAATTGGTGGATAGAAAAGCATCTTTAAAATGTTCGATTTCAAATCCTCCACCATAAAAAATAATTGAGATTACATCAAAACGGGTATCTAAATTGATGTTTCTTTCCTGAATATAGGCTTCAGCAGCATTTACCAGAAAACGAATTTTCTTATTCGAAACCGCTTCCGACGGATGCTCGTACGAATCCGTTCCGCGAGCTTTAACCTCAACAATAACCAATTCGTTGCCATCTTTTGCGATAATGTCTATCTCCAGATGGTGCGAGAACCAATTCACTGCAAGTATTTCGTACCCGAGTGAGCGCAGGTGCTCAACCGCCAGCTCCTCACCTTTTCGCCCAAGTTGATGCCCTTTGCTCATTTCTAAATTCGTTTTAATGAGCAGGACTTACCAACTTCCAACTGATAATTAGCCCCGAATACGACTGAGAGATTTTTTGCAATGTGCCCCGATGGAAAATCGTAACATACAGGAAACTGACACCCTTCAACCGCTTCATGGATAATTTCATAGGCCGATTTTCCATACGGACTTTCATTGTCCTGCATTTCGGTAAAAGCACCCACCACCAGCCCGGCCAAATCGCTCAACTGGCCCGACAGCTTCAAATTTTGCATCATTCGGTCGAGGTGATACAAGATATTCCGATAAATCTTCAATGAGTAGAATTTTGCCTTTGGTATCCAATTGCCAAGGTGTACCCTGAAGGCTGTATAGCAAAGACAAATTTCCACCAACCAGTTCTCCGGAGCAATTACCACTATTATTCAGCGAATGTGAGTCCAAAACGATCTCCGAATTTCCGGAGCTAAGTACTTCCATTAAGCTATGAAAGCTTTTTGTTGGCTTCTTATTTTCAATAAAAAAAGCTGGCATTGCCCCGTGAATACTGGCCAGACCAAGCTTATTCAGCACCGCATGAAACACAGTGATATCGCTAAAACCAACCAGCCATTTTGGGTTTTTCAGCAATGGTGAAAAGTCGAGCTTTTCGATTGTACGGACAGAACCGTAACCACCGCGAGCGCAAATAATCGCCTTGGTTTGCGGATCATTTATTGCTTCCTGAAAATCGTAAACCCGCTGCTGATCGTTACCAGGCATATTGAAAATGGCGATCGAACACATGTTTGCCAATGATTACTTCATAGCCAACATCCTGCAACAACTCAATGCCTGGAAGTACTTTTTCTTTCGAGACTTTGCCCGCGGGAGCAACAATCCGGATTCTGTCGCCTTTATTAAGGTATTCAGGAAAAATCATCAGCAAGTCGTTTAAATTCAGGATAAGTAAAAGTTCTTCGGAAATATACATTATAAAAAGTCATTAGCCGTCAGGAAAGTTGTTTTCAAACTTTTCCCCAACGACCAATGACTCTTTCGTTGTAGTTCGGAACAAAAAAGGTTTTTATTTATTCTTAAGAATGTCTCTGATTTCAGCCAACAATACTTCTTCTTTAGTTGGAGCAGGCGGAGCTGGCGCTTCTGCCGGAGCTTCGTCCTTCTTCTTCAAGCTATTCATTCCTTTAATCATCATGAAAATTGCAAATGCAATGATCAGAAAGTCAACTGTAGTTTGAATAAAATTACCGTAATTAATTGCAACTGCCTGTGTTGTAATTGCTCCTGCTGCATCTAAAACCGGATCCTTCAGAATAATTTTCAGGTCAGTAAATTTTACGCCACCCAGAAGTAGTCCAATTGGAGGCATAATTACGTCGGCAACTACAGAACTGACGATTTTACCAAAAGCACCTCCAATAATAATACCCACTGCCATGTCGACTACGTTACCACGCATCGCAAATGCCTTAAATTCACTTACTAGACTCATAATTGATAATTTTTAATTATTAATACTCAAGCTATACAAATGGAGTTTGATGGAATGAAAATTTACCCATATTTAAGGTATTTTTCAGAATTATAAGTTACGATTAATTTATGAGATAGCAATGAGATCTCGAATTTATTATCGCCAAGCACTTCGCCATCAGCCTCACCAGCAATATTATGAGCCGAACTGATGGAAATATTCGTTGCCTGAAAAGTTGAAACCCGAGGATCTTTAATATATTCTCCGGAATACAATCCCAAAATGTTTCGTAATATTCCGAACAATCCAATTTTACGAATAATAGTAACCTGAAAAAGTCCATTATCGGGCACTGCTCCCGGAGCCTGCATCATTCCGCCACCATTAAATTTCCCGATCGCAATGCTGACTGAAAAAATCAATTCATCAATCACCTTTCCGTCAATAATTACATGGGTTTTGGTCGTTTGATAATTTAGGAAACTTGAACTCAGCGCTTGCAGATACAGTGAAATTCCAGATCGGCCTTTGTCTTTCAGCCGGTTGGTTTTTGCAGCCACCATCGCATCGAAGCCGAATCCGGCCATATTGGCAAAATAGCAGGTTTTGGTCGCCTCATTTTCAGTAAAAGTAATCTGGCCAATATCCTGACGCATAACATCCCCCTGTATGAGAATTCCCACTGCATCCTTGTAGTTATTCGGAATTCCAAAAGTTTTAATCCAATCGTTGCCCGTTCCAACCGGGATCATTCCGACCGTAATTTCTTCCGGAGGGCAAACAGTTTGCTGAAAAATACCATTTACGACTTCGTTCAGGCTACCATCGCCACCGGCAATAATCAGTCTGCGGAAACCCTTTCCTATGGCGTCAATGGTAAGTTGAATGATGTGTTTCTGAAATTCTGAAACGGCCAATTCATATTGAAAATCAGCGTTGGTGAGCTCTTTGAGTATTTCAGCCCGATCTTTTTTGCCTCTACCCGATCCGGCATGAGGATTTAAGATAAGAAACCATTTTTTGTGCAACGGATTTTCCACGCCTGAAAATTGAGTTTAAAACAGGCATTCAAGATAATAAAAAAGTGTTCAGTTATTTGTATATGGATTGAATTCGGTCGGTTATGAATCAATAAGTCAGCCATCAATAATTCAACTCTTATCCAAGCAGCAGTTCGGCTAATTCATCCACCGAATCGACCATGTAATCAGGATTGCAATTGCTTAATGTTTCTGCTGTTCCAAATCCGTAACCTACGGCAATACTCGATATCTCATTCTCCCGGGCGCCAATCAGGTCGTAATGCGTGTCGCCGATCATAACCACAGAAGCCGATGCCGGAATGCGGTTTCGCACCATGAGTTGTTCGATCAGTTGACCCTTTCCGGAGTGTACTCCGGTAGCCTCAGCACCCTGTAAGTCGTCGAGGTACCGGTCGAATTCGAAGTGCCGCATTATCATTTTGGCATATTTCTCCAATTTCGAGGTAACCACATAAACGCGCTTTCCGGAGAGGTGCAATTCTTCAAGCAATTCACTAATCCCTTGGTATGGTTCGTTTTCGAACAACCCCTTTTCGCCAAAATAAGTCCTGAAATGCTCAACAGCCAGGTTGGTGTTGCGCTCGTTCATCCCAAACAGGTTTTTAAAACCTTCCTGAAGTGGCGGGCCAACAAATTTTTCAAGAATTTCGGCACTGTAACCGTCCATCTGCATTTGCCTAAGGGCATATTTCAGCGAGTTTCCAATTCCCAAACGAGGGTTGGTCAGGGTTCCGTCGAGATCGAAAAGGATGTGGGTAAATTGGGGCATAATACGTATTTGGTAGTAGAGACGTAAAATTTTACGTCTCTACAATTTATCTGCAATCTAAAAATTGAATCTATTCTTCGTCCGGATTCAGGTTAATCCAGATGCGCTTTTTAGTGCGGCTTGCGGTCTTTGCCTTTTCTTCCAGAAGATCGTAGTCAGCTTTTCGGCTCTTAAGAAATTCGGTATACGCTTCTTCCGACGACCACTCATCAATCACCAGAAAGATTCCGTCGCCTTCGCCGCTTTCAAGTACATCGGTTCCTTCATAGTCGGGTGATTTGCTGAAGAATTTCACCCATTCGCCTTTTACATCGTAAAAGTGCTCAAATTTTTCGCGCTCCTTGAATTTTACTTTTAACTCCCAAATAACCTGAAACATAGGCTGATTGATTAGTGATGAATGATTATTGAATTGCAAATGTGCAGAAAAAGCAGTTCAGAATCAACTGATTCGCGAAAAAGGGAAGAGGAAAGCCAAACCTTATAGTGTCTTTAGATTTCCGTCAAACGAATAAGTTTTGCCCTTTTCTGTAGCCATTTCAACAACTTTATCACCATAATGAAGCTTGCATTTCTGGCCAGATTTCGACAATACCTGCAATTTCTGAAGTTTACCACCTTCCCAGCTAAACGTTAATTCGAAGCCACCACGGAGCGCATACTCCAGTAATTTTTCCGGAAGGCAAAGCATCGGGCAAGGCTGGTAAAATGGCTATTTCATTGAGCTGGCTTTGAACCAACATTTCGATCATTCCGGCTGGTGCTCCAAAATTACCGTCGATCTGGAATGGTGGATGTGCATCGAAAAGGTTGGTGTATGAGCCACCGCCACCAGTGTAAACTGTATTTTCGATCTGCACCGGACGGAAAAGCAGTTTGATCATTTCGTAGGCGTGATTACCGTCGAGGAAACGAGCCCAGAAGTTGATCTTCCAGGCCAGACTCCAGCCAGTGCCATCGTCGCCGCGATAAATGAGCGATTGACGGGCAGCTTTCATCAAATCGGGAGTTTGCTGCCAGTTGATTTCATTACCAGGATAAACTGCCCACAAATGCGATACATGGCGGTGTTTGTTGGTTGGGTCATCCGTATCTTCCATCCATTCCTGAAGCTGTCCGTGTTTCCCGATTTGGTTGGGAGCAATTCGCGGGAGCATTTCTTTTAGTTTTTGTGCAAAAGCCTGGTCGGTTCCCAAAATTTCAGATGCGTCGATACACGAACGGAACAAAGCGCGGATAATCTGGTGATCCATCGTCGGCCCGGCAACCAAGCCGCCGTTCTCAGGCGAATTTGACGGAGTACTGATTAAATAACCAGTTTTGGGATCAATGGTTAGAAACTGGGTAAAAAACTCGGCGGCCCCCTTCATAATCGGGTAAGCTCTTTCGGCCAAAAATGCTTTATCCTGCGAGAACTGGTAATGTTCCCAAAGGTGACGGCTCAACCATGCACCGCCGCTCACCCAAATCCCATGGTTTGAGTGATTAATTGGAGCGGTTCCTCTCCAAATATCTGTATTGTGATGCAGCACCCAGCCAGTTGCATTGTAATGCTCTTTGGCAACCGTTTTTCCGGTTTCGGCGCAGTCGGCAATCAGGCTATAAAGTGGCTCCTGGCATTCGGCAAGGTTGGCAATTTCAACCGGCCAGTAGTTCATTTCGGTGTTGATGTTTGTTGTCCATTTGCTGTCCCATGCCGGTGCCAGCTGGTCGTTCCAGATTCCCTGCAAATTGGCCGGCTGTGTACCGGGGCGACTGCTCGAAATCAGCAAATAGCGGCCATACTGAATATACAAAGCCAGCAACTGCGGGTCTTCAGGAGATTTACTGAATTCGATGATGCGTTCGTTGGTTGGCAATTTCACCCTTTCGTTTTCAGCAAATTGAACATCGAACCGGTTGAATAATTTCTGATAATCGGCAACATGCGCACCATAGACCTGGGCATATTTTTTAGTTTCAACTTTAGCCAATGTTTCTTGTACTTTTTTCTCCGGATTTCCGCTCACATCCTTATAGTTGATGTAATTGGTTTCTGCTGTCAGATAAATAGTTGCATTTTTAGCTCCTGAGACCGAAAGCTTGTTTCCTTCTGTTTTTACAATTCCGTCGGTGGTAACCTTTAGAGAAGCAACTCCCCGCAAAGCGCCATCTTTCACCTGTACATTTAAGGTCAGGGTATTTCCGGAAGCATTTATGGTTTTAGCCTCGTGCAAAGCGTCCATCGACAGCGTAAAGTTCAAAGCCTTTGCCTTATCGGCGGTCAGCCGAATGGCAATGACCTGATCGGGGTTCGATGCCAAATACTCGCGGAAATAGTTAACCCCGTTCGATTGATAAGTTACCGAATGACAGGCATTCTTTAAATCCAAAATACGGTGGTATTTCGTAAAAGTCTTTTGATCCGGAAAATGCAGATTCAGATCGCCAAAAGCCTGATAGGTCCTCTGCTTCAGCGGTACGCTCATAAACTCGGCCATCGCCAAATCTTCAGCTTCTTTTTGTTTTCCATTGGCCAGCAGTTGCCTGATTTGTGCCAAATATTTTGAAGCGCCTTTGTGCGCATAATCGTTGGGAGCTCCGGTCCAAAGGGTTTCTTCGTTAAACTGAATCCGGTCGTTTTCAACTCCGCCAAAAATCATGGCACCGAGCCGCCCATTGCCAATAGGCAATGCTTCTGTCCATTTCTGAGCAGGCTTATTATACCAAAGCTTTAGGTTATTAGGAGTTTCTGATGCTGAGATGAAACAGGGAAAAATCACCGATAGAATCAGGAAAAGTAAGGTAGATTTTAATTTCATTGGTTATAGGTTTTAATCGACCAACGAAAGTAATCATTTTAGAAATACAACTATGCTGAGCTATGCTGACAAATGTATAAAATCGGTATAATGTATCTGATTCCCTATTTTAAAAACATTTTACCATCTTCCGTTTAGGCCTTCATCAAGTGCTTTCTGGTAGTTTTGCAGATTGAATTTATACAAACTTGGTGCTTTGTGAGCCACTCCCTGCCTAAATTCGTCCAACCGAATCAGGATATCGTATGCCAGTATTTTTCGTTGAAAATTGCGCCTGTCAAGCTCTTTCCCTAAAATTGTTTCATACAATTTCCGGAGTTCCGACATCGTAAATTTCTCAGGGAGTAAATTGTATCCGATTGGTTGAAATGTTAATTGCAAACGCAATGTTTCCAGAGCTTTATTAAGAATAGCGTTGTGATCTAAAATTAACTTACTGATTTGGTCCAGGTTAACCCATTCGCAAATATCAGAAAGTTCATCGGGCTGCGGCTGCACCTGCGAAAATTCGACCAGGGCATAAAATCCAACAGAAATAAATCGTTGGTCGAACCAGTTAGCTTCCGGATAATCCTGCCCCGACTGAAGTAAATCAACTACAGTAGGATTTCGATTCGATCGCTGTGGATCGCTAAAGACATTAAATTGCCTTAGAAATATTTCATCCAGGCCGGTCCGTTTCTTCAATACCCGGTTTGCAGCAACTTCTATTGACTCGTCTCCACGCACAAAACCGCCAGGCAATGCCCATTCTCCGGTAGTTTTCATGTGCAATACAAGCACTTTCAGTTGATTGGAATGAAAGCCAAATACGACACAATCCAACGAAATATGATTCAGATAATTGCCAGATTCCTTTTTTGTATCCATTTCAACGGGTGATGCCATTAGGTTCCTGAATTTTAATGACAAAGAAACAAAATTCCGCGGTCAGTTTTATATCAAAAAAACATAAACTACCAAAATCAAAATGATTATGATTTTCTCTTTATCAGGAAGTAGTTGCAAAGGAAAACAAGTCCTAAAACAAATGGAAGACCGATCATTATCCACGACCCGCTGCCAATTTCCGAAGGGCCACCAAAAAAGAAGATCATTGAAATGCTCATCGCAACCAGAAGAAAGCCTGCGAAATTTTCACTTTCCCAGGCAATGTATAAAATCAAAAACATGACCAGGGTATAGATATTATGGACTACAAAGTTTACGAAACGTTGCCAAAGACTGGCATCGACCGAAAATACATCGAAAGAAAACATCAGGTAAAAAATGGCAACTAAAAACAAAGAACCACGCAAAGTCCACGAAATGTAACGATTGCCACGAGCCGATTCTTCAAAAGTTCCCATAAGCCTTTGATTTAAAGTACTATTAAAGATACGGAAAATTTAGTCAATCCTGAACGTAATTTTTAATTATCCATTTGGAAGTTAATACGTTGAGCATTGAATTAAAAAACCCGCCTTCTCGTAAGAAAACGGGTTCGATTTATAGAGAGTGAGCAACCGATCCGCCAGAAGCGGCACTGAGGCTCACGAAAATCGCACCAACAGTAGTTGGCGCAATTATATTTTGTCGGTGAATGTAGAGACGTTGCATGCAACGTCTCTACAAAAAGCCCGTTATTTTATTTCCGAACCGTTTTTTACCGGCGTGGTTGGGGTCACAAATTTCAGTGAACCATCAGCATCCTGCGCCATCAGTATCATCCCTTGCGACATAATTCCTTTCAGCTCGCGTGGTTCGAGGTTCACCAGAATGCTGACCTGCTGCCCAATAATTTCTTCAGGATTGTAATATTCGGCAATGCCAGAAACTACAGTGCGTTTGTCGATTCCGGTATCGATGGTCAGCTTCAGCAATTTCTTGGTTTTAGCCACTTTCTCGGCTTCAATAATGGTTCCGGTACGAATATCCATTTTCTGGAAATCGTCGTACGTACAGTTATCTTTGGCCGGCTCAACAGTTGCATTGGCTGCTTCGTTAGCTTTTTTGGTAGCAAGCAGTTTGTTCACCTGGCGTTCGATCACATCGTCTTCAATCTTTTCGAACAGCAATTCCGGAGTATTGGTTTGATGACCTGCCAGAAGCAAGTCGGTGCGCCCGAGGTTACTCCAGTTTAGTTCGTCCATATTAAGGAAAATACGCAGTTTATCCATACTGAACGGTAGGAAAGGCGCAAAAATAATAGTCAGGTTCGCAGTGATCTGCAAACACACGTTCATGATTGTTTTTACGCGTTCCGGATCTGTTTTAACCACTTTCCATGGCTCGGCATCTGCCAGATATTTATTGCCCAACCGAGCCAAATCCATGGCATATTTCAGGGCTTCGCGGAAACGATATTGCGAAATACTTTTCTCTACTTCAGCTTTAATTACTAAAATTTCAGTTAAAGCATACACATCAGTTTCTGAAAGCTCACCAGTGGCCGGAACTTTTCCATCGTAATATTTTTGAGTCAGAACCAATGCGCGGTTAACGAAATTACCAAGTACGGCAACCAGTTCGTTGTTGTTGCGGGTCTGAAAATCTTTCCAGGTGAAATCATTGTCTTTGGTTTCCGGAGCATTGGCGGTAAGTACATATTTCAGTACATCTTCTTTGCCCGGAAATTCGTCGAGGTATTCGTGCAGCCAAACAGCCCAGTTGCGCGAAGTCGAGATTTTGTCGCCTTCGAGGTTCAGAAATTCGTTGGCCGGAACGTTTTCAGGCAAAATGTAAGTTCCCTCGGCTTTCAGCATGGCCGGAAAAATGATGCAATGGAACACTATGTTGTCTTTTCCGATGAAATGAACCATTTTGGTTTCCGGATCTTTCCACCATTTCTCCCAATCGGGTGTCCATTCTTTGGTAGCCGAGATGTAACCAATCGGGGCGTCGAACCATACGTACAGCACTTTGCCTTCGGCTCCGTCAACCGGAACAGGCACACCCCAATCAAGGTCGCGGGTTACGGCGCGTGGCTGCAATCCGCTGTCGATCCACGATTTACACTGACCGTAAACGTTCGATTTCCATTCTTTATGGCCTTCCAGAATCCATTCTTTCAGCCAGGCTTCGTATTGATCGAGTGGCAAATACCAGTGTTTGGTTTCTTTCATCACCGGCTGATTTCCACTCAGCGTCGATTTTGGGTTGATGAGGTCAGTTGCATTCAGTGTGCTTCCGCAGGCTTCGCATTGGTCGCCATAAGCACGTTCGTTGCCGCATTTGGGGCAGGTTCCGGTAATGTAGCGGTCGGCCAGAAATTGTTTGGCTTCCACATCGTAATATTGTTCGCTCGTCTTTTCGATAAACTTGCCTTCTTCGTATAGTTTCCTGAAGAATGCAGATGCTGTTTCGTGATGAATTGGAGCGCTGGTGCGCGAATACACATCGAACGAAATTCCGAAACGAGAGAAAGCGTCTTTAATAATGTTGTGGTATTTGTCCACAATATCTTGCGGGGTAACTCCTTCATTCTTGGCTTTCAGGGTAATTGGCACGCCGTGTTCGTCGGAACCGCCTATAAATGCAACATCTTGTCCGTTCATGCGGAGGTAGCGGGCATAAATATCTGCAGGAACATACACGCCGGCAAGATGCCCAATGTGAACCGGTCCGTTGGCATACGGCAAAGCCGAAGTAATGAGGGTACGTTTAAAGTCAGTCATTGTACAATGATTTTATTGAGGGTGACAAAGATAGTTGATTTTTTGAGCCTGAAGAAAAAGTGAGCAGTCTCAGTTGCCGGTATCCAGGATAAAAAACAAAAACTTCAAATAAAAATTTTATTTATTGGTTCCGGGCTGATTTATAAGAGAAAAATTCGTCGGTTGACTGTATTTTAATCCGACCACTATGGCCGCTATCGGCCCAACCCATAATTGAGGGACCCGATCCGCCACTTATGCCGCTGTTCCCGTTCGGATTACCAGAGCCACCACTTCCTCCGCGTCCACCTGATCCACCTGATCCATTTATTCCACCTGATCCACCTTCACTGCGGGCAGTGATCAGATGTTTATAAGGCATGGCGTCATTGGTAAAATACAAGGTAATGTTTCCGCCATATCCGCCCGGGCCGCCCAATCCACCCGGACCGCCCCAACCACCGTCTCCACCATTACCACCAGGACCTTGCCTTACAACTTCCACCTCCACCTCAATTTCTTTGTCAACATACACGGTTTCGGTTACTTCAACATCAACCTCTACTTCATATTCCTTCCCTTCGCTGTCAACTCTTTTATGTTTTTCCTTCCGTGTACTTTTCTTGATAACAGGTTCCTGAACGATCCGTTTTTCCATATGTTTTTCAATCCATCGTTCGCCTTCCAATCCATCACCACCATTTCCTCCAGAACCCCCTGAACCTCCGAAACCACCAGATCCTCCATCCGACGAAACATTGAGTGTGCCACCATCAGGATTAATCAGGTAGCGAAATTCTTCCCCTGTCCATAAATTTTGGGCATATACATACAATAAATCGCAGTTTAAAACCGAATCGCGGTAAAGATCAGTCCACACGCCAATTTCTGGTCCATCACTTCCCGATTCCCCATCCTGACCGGCCTGCCCATGATAACCGTTATAGCCCGGCGAACCAGAACTACCATCAGAACCAGAGAATCCCAAAGAGCCCGAACTTCCGCAGAAATGTAAATCGTAAGCATGCTTGTAATCCAACTGCACTGAGAATGTATCAGCTACCGACTTATTTCGTAAAGAATTGACAATTAATGCTGCATGATGTTGCTCTATCCGGGTAAAATCAGGATCAATCGTAAATTTCCCATTTTTCCACGAACCGCCTTTTCCTGAAAATTGAAAGTTCGCTGATTCGCGGCTGTTTCTCAAATCAGAGCATACACGTTCCTGACCGTTATTAAATTTGGTCACAAGCTCGCCTTTGATCTGAGTTCCGGGAGCTTTATCGAACCCGGAAGTTGGACGGTATTCAATTTTTGTTTCGTAGTTCAGCGGCAGCAATAATTCTTTGGCTAGTTCTGGTTGTTTTCGCGGAGATGCTTTGATGTCGATATACTTTCCCTTCGATGGAATGAGTTCTTCATTCACCGAAATTCGACCAGAAAAATCGGTTCCGCCTGCAACATTAACTTTGTACCTCCACCACCAAACATTTCCACCAGCCAAGCCTACTGTCTTTTTCACCTTCCCATTTTTATGGTACGAAATTATCCCGATCTGGAAAGACTCGCCCGGCAAAACCAATTGTCGGTTATCGTAAACAATCTGAATGGAATCCATTTTCGGTGTTAACGTAAATCCGGCTGCTGTATTAATCATTCCTGAAAAGAGAAAAAGAACCAGAGCCATTCGAAAGAGGCAATTTAGTTTCATCTTGCTGACGATTTAGACCATTAACATTACTATGCTAAATAGCAAAAACCATTCCGCTTTATCCAGCCACAGGCAAGGTATTCAACATTGATCCTATTAATTTATATTCATCAAGCTTTGTAAAACATGATTCCGGACTTTCGAGAAAGAATGCCACGACAGCAATTATTAATTAATATCGACTATTTCATTCGTCGGTAAATCTGCTGAAAAGATGTTGTTGATGCGAAAATTGCACAAATCACTTTTGAAAAAATAAACAAATGAAAAATATCACTAGTTTTACTCGCTTTTTTAAAAAAGATATGTACAATTCACCACTATACGGAAAAGAATGGAACTGGCGTAACATTAAAATGGAAACGCGAGGATTACATATTGATTCGCAGTCATAACGGCTGAAGAAAGGGATTTTCTGCGTCTTTGCAGGAAGTCCCTTTCGTATTTTTAGAATTGAAAATTGAAAAAATATATTAAACGACTAATTAAAAAATCAAAATCATGGCCAGACAAAAAAAAATCTATCTCGACGAATCAGAAATGCCAAAGCAATGGTATAACCTTGCGCCCGATCTACCCACACCAATGAATCCACCGCTTGGACCTGACGGCAATCCGGTTAATCCCGAAATGCTGGCTCCGGTTTTTCCGATGAACCTCATAGAGCAGGAAGTATCGCAGGAACGCTGGATCGACATCCCGGAAGAAATTCGTCAGATTTTATTTCAATGGAGACCAAGCCCGCTGATTCGTGCGTACGAACTGGAAGCAGCTTTGGGAACTCCGGCAAAAATTTACTACAAAAACGAAGGCGTTTCGCCAGCCGGAAGCCACAAACCCAATACCGCAGTGCCACAAGCCTGGTACAACAAACAATTCGGCATCAAAAAACTGGTTACCGAAACCGGTGCAGGCCAATGGGGATCCGCTCTTTCGTATGCCTGCGCCCAGATTGGTGGAATAGAATGCAAGGTTTACATGGTTCGCGTAAGTTTCGACCAGAAACCTTTCCGGAAAATGCTGATGCAAACCTGGGGTGGTCAGTGCGTGGCAAGCCCAAGCATGGAAACTCAGGCCGGACGTGATATTCTGGCTCAATATCCGGATACCCCCGGAAGTTTAGGAATTGCCATTTCGGAAGCTATCGAAGAAGCAGTAAGCGATCCAACCGGGAAAACACGCTACGCTCTGGGTTCTGTATTGAACCATGTAATGTTGCATCAATCCATTATTGGTCTGGAAGCTAAGAAACAGTTGGCAAAAGTCGGCATTAAAAATCCTGACATCGTAATTGGTTGCTGTGGTGGCGGAAGTAACTTCGCCGGAATTTCGTTCCCATTCATGTACGAAAAAGTGAATGGAGCCAATATTCAGATCATTGGTGCCGAGCCATTTTCATGCCCGACATTGACCAAAGCGCCATTCATTTACGATCACGGTGATGTTGCTAAAATGACTCCACTTATGGCTATGCATAGTTTGGGGCACAACTTTGTTCCAGCACCAATTCACGCCGGTGGATTACGTTACCACGGAATGGCGCCACTGGTGAGCGCTGCATTGCGCGACGGATTGATGGAAGCCCAGGCCATTCACCAAAGCGAATGTTTCGAAGCTGGTTTGTTATTTACAAAAACTGAAGGTATTATTCCTGCTCCGGAAACGACCCATGCCATTGCTGCAACTATTCGCGAAGCATTAAAGTGTAAAGCCGAAGGAACCGAAAAAGTCATCCTTTTCAATTTCAGCGGACATGGATTAATGGATTTGGTTGGTTACGACAAATACATGAGCGGCCAACTTTCTGATTACGAATATCCTGAACACGAAATTGAAAAAAATCTGGCCAAACTGGTAGGTTATCCAATGCCGAAATAATACATAATGCGACTATTCACGGGGTGACTTGATGGCCACCCTGTAAATACACCACCAGATAAAACCTTATTGGTTCTCGAACCTTTAAGGTTTTATTTTGTATTACCCTTATTATCATTCAGAAAAATGAATCGAAATGACAAAAAAGGGTAAAAACGACAAGCTTATTTGGCAAAATATCTGGAATGCCAAGAATCTCCTGCAAATTATCGCAGGCAGTGGCATGGCCGTATTGGCAATGAAAGGATTTATGATGCCCAACCGTTTTCTGGATGGTGGAGTTACAGGCATCTCCCTTTTATTGCACGAACTCACACACATTAACATCAGTATTTTAGTCATCGCTTTTAACCTTCCGTTTATTTACCTCGGGTACAAACGGATTGGGAAAACCTTTGCTGTTCAAACCACAATTGCGGTATTTTTACTCGCAATGGGTTTGCTATTTCTGGATATTCCGCCAATTACAACAGATAGATTGTTAATTGCAATTTTTGGCGGAATACTGATTGGCACAGGCGTTGGCCTGGTCATCAGAAGTGGCGGTGTAATTGACGGTGCGGAAGTAATTGCGGTATTTACTAAACGAAGAACCGGATTCTCAAACAGCGAAATCATCATGTTATTCAATACATTCATCTTTGCCGGAGCGGCTTTTCATTTTGGTTTGGAGACTGCCATGTATTCGCTCATCACCTATTTTGCGGCAACAAGAGCGACCGATTATATTGTGGATGGGATTGAGCAATATACTGCCATAAATGTTATTTCAGCACAACACGACAGAGTCAAAGACTATCTGGTCAATGGGTTGGGAAAAGGAATTACAGTTTATAAAGGAGAGCGTGGCTATTTGCCCGGTAGTTTTGACATTAAAACCGATTGCGAAATTATTGTTGCCATTGTTACCCGATTGGAAACAAACCAGATCGAAAATGCCATCATGGAAATCGATCCCAAAGCATTTGTATATATCCAGAGTATAAAAGAGGCGAGTGGAGGAATTTTAAAAGTAAAAGGCCATGCAAAATAGACTTCAGATGGAAAATCAGGTGATCAACTTATTAGAAACGAATATTCCATCGACTTATTACTACCACAATGTAGCTCACTCCATGTACGTTCAGGAAAAAGCAATTGAAATTGGTAAGTTTGAAGGATGCCCGGAGCATGAATTGGAGTTGTTGAGTGCGGCTGCATTATGGCATGATACCGGCTATATTAAAACCTATAAAAACCATGAAGAGGAAAGCTGTATTATTGCCCGAAAAAACCTTCCGGAGTATGGCTTTTCGAACGGCGATATCGATCTGGTTTGTGGTATGATAATGGCCACAAAAATACCGCAATCGCCAGGAAACAAATTAGAAGAAATACTGGCAGATGCTGACCTTGAATATCTTGGAACAGAAAATGTTGAAGTAAAGGCATTTGATCTGTTCAGAGAACTACAGTCGAGAGACCCTTCAATGACGGAAGAAAAATGGCGACAAATGCAAATTTCATTTCTTCAGAAGCATTATTACTTCACCAATTATTGCAGGAAGTACCGCGAACCTTTCAAACAAATATATTTAAACAGACTGTCGCAGGAGCATCACTAAACTTTGCAGGAAAGTGATTGTTATTAAAATTTAATAATGTGCCGAAACGTATTGAATTTCATTCAAATAACAACATATGCAAGATTCGATTTCCCAATCACGTCAATTAGCAGCTATCATGTTTACCGACATTGTCGGTTATACTGCTTTAATGGGTAATGATGAACAAAAAGCATTTAATCTGCTAAAAACAAATCGCGACATTCAAAAGCCAATTATCTCAGAGTACAACGGACGATGGATCAAAGAGCTTGGCGATGGAACCATGATTAGTTTTACTACTGTTTCGGATGCTGTGAATGCCGCGGTAAAAATTATGGAGGCCTGTAAAAAAACTCAGGAATTTCAACTGCGAATCGGGATTCATTTGGGTGAGGTGGTTTTTGAAAATGAAGATGTATTTGGCGATGGGGTAAACATCGCTTCACGAATTCAGACTGTTGCAAAGCCAGGATGTATTTACGTTTCAGAGTCGGTACATCACAATGTTTTCAACAAAAAGGAAATCAGCACCAAGTTTATCAGTGAAGAAACATTAAAGAACGTAAAGAATCCGGTAAGGATTTATGAGGTTACTTTGGAGAACAGTTCTTCGCATTCAACCGAAAATCTACCGAAAAATATTCAGGAGCGAAGTATTGCGGTATTGCCCTTTACAAACATGAGCAGCGACCCTGAACAGGAGTTTTTTAGTGATGGGATTAGCGAAGAAATAATTAATATGCTAACCCAGGTACTAGAACTTAAGGTTGCCGGCCGTACCTCTTCCTTTTCATTCAAAGGGAAAAGTCTTGATCTTCGGATTATGGGCGAACAACTCAATGTGAACCTAATTTTGGAAGGAAGTATTCGAAAATCGGGCAACAAATTACGAATAACCGCACAGCTGGTGAAAGTTTCAGATGGATATCACATGTGGTCAGGAAAATTTGATCGGGAGTTGGAAGATATTTTCGACATACAGGACGAGATTTCATTGGCCATCCTGAATTCGATAAAAATTAAACTATTTGGAGCTGAAAAGGATGCCGTATTAAAGAGAAACACTGACAATCCTGAAGCGTTCCAACTTTACCTTCAAGGTCGTTTTTACTATAATAAATGGGCCGGGGCCGAAGGGTTTAACAAAGCAATAGAATATTATCGTGCTGCCATTGCAATTGAACCTGAATATGCTTTAGCCTATACGGGAATTGCGTCTTGTTATCTCAATTTATGGTTTTTCAGCCACCTTCCTCCTGAAAATAGTTTGCCTCAGCTTACCCAGGCTGCCCTCCATTCACTTCAGTTAGATGATGAAATTGCTGAAAGCCATTTAGCCATTGCCCGCATGAAAATGTATTGTGAGTGGGATTTGACCGGAGCTGAAACAGAATATCGGAAAGCATTGGAAATCAACCCAAACATTGCTGAAATACACGAACAATATGCATATTGCCTGGGGCTTTCGGGTAATTATAACGAAGCCATAAAATTCGCTTCATCGGCCATCAACCTCGATCCGTTTTCATTAATGAACAACTTTCATTTAGGGTCGATTTACTGGATGGCCGGGGAACATCAAAAAGGAATTGAACAGGGAAAAAGGCTGATAGAGCTTGAACCCAAATTCTGGGGCGGGCATTGTGTTGTTGGAGCCAATTTACTGGCATTGAAGCGATATGAAGAAGCCATTCCGGAACTGGAAACGGCTGTTAAACGTAATTATTCGCTCTTTAATTTATATTATCTGGGAATAGGGTTGGCTGCTTTGGGTGAAAATGATAAGGCAAAAGAAGTGCTTGAAAAAATGAAACCCTTGAGTCAAAACCAATCGGTGGGGAATTTCGAAATTGGGGTGCTTTATGCCGCCCTCGGCGATTTTGATCATGCATTTCAGTATTTCGAAAAAGCCGTTGAAAAACACGAGGGTAATGTGTTATTCTTAAAGTATAACATTTGGTATTATACTGATTTGGAACAGGATCCCCGAACCAAACTGCTAATGGAAAAAATAGGGTTACCTTATTAGTAAATGCATTGATTGCTCTACCAACAACAATAGCTACCAAAATTGACAGCCTATTGTTGTTCATTCCAATTAATCCTGAAATCCTATTCTTTCTGATCTGTATTAATACCGAAAAGCATATAAATCGGACAAAGCCGGAAAACGGCAGTTGCCAGTAATACAACTCCAATTAGTCCCCAGTAGCTTTCAAAAATAACGCCACCGATGGCAATTCCAATTCCGGCCACCAAACGGAGAATACGGTCAATTGATCCAACATTGCATTTCATAATTTTACGATTTAAAGGTTAAACTATGATACGTTATTGCACGCAGGGAGTTCAGATTTCCTTTATCGTAAATAAAAGGCAAAAAGGAGACACAACTGTAACTCCTTTCTGCACCAAAAGAACGAAAATTCGATTTTTTCTTTGTTGTATTGTGATCAAAAAACTCGTTTTTATCTCTTTTCTATTACTCCCTTTGTTTCAGTCCAGTATATATCATTTTGCTTGTAAATAAATATAAATCTGCCATCCGGTGAGACATCAAAAGAATCTTCATCCCCTGAAGTATTAAACCTATTTCCAAGATTGACCGGGAAAGACCATGAACCATCATCTTTTTTATATGAAATATAGATATCATATCCTCCATAGCCATTTTGCCCAATAGTGGAAGTGATTATATACTCTTCCTCCGGGTCAATAAATGGGTCAGTATCGCTACTTTGCATGTTAAGTGATACGCCAATTTTTGCTGGCTCAGAGTAAACTCCATCCGATAATCCTGACCTATAGACACTTCCATATTGTTTTGAATTGTCCCAACGACAAAAATAAATGGATCCATTTTTAGCTATGGTTGGATGAAATTCCCATATATTCGGTTCGGTAATGTCGATCATTTTCTGTGGATTCCCCCATCCGGTTCCTACTCTCTCTATTCGCCAGATGCAGTATTGTTTGATATCAGCCTCTCCCTTGCTCGATGAAAAGAATAAATACTTCCCGTCGGGTGAAAATGCAGGTTCGCAAGCAAAACAATCCATATTGAAGTCAGCCACCTGCGGCTCACCCCATCGATTGTTAATCTTCTTAACGTGCATTATTTTACTTTCAGGCCAGCTTTTTCCTCCAGAAAAGAAAACTTCATCTCCGGCAGGAGAAATTGCTAAAGATTTTTCCCTGACATTTTTTAGTGATACAATATCGGGCGCAAATAGTTTTATTGAGTCCACAGGACTTGTAAGTCCAAAATAGTCGAAATCAAAACGTTGAGCGATCGTCATTAATGAAAATGACATAAGAAGTACCATTAAACCTATACCTTTCATAACTATAAACATTTATATACATTAAAAACACCTATAATAGCTTATATAAGCACCGCCTTGGTCAACGACCAGTGGGTCTGAATAATTTTCCACTTTCCACCGGCTTCGAGGCGGTAAACTTCGGTACAGTTCCATTTTTGCACCGTTTCCTTCAGGTACGAATTCAGGTTAAAGGTTAAAACGGCCATTTTTTCGGTAGCTTGAACAAGTGGGTTAATCATCTCACATCTATCAACATGAACCTGGCCGGTAATCGACTTGTAGAGTGAGGTGAGTTCATCTAGTCCGCTTAATCTTTGGTCGAGAAAAGGATCGAAATACACTACATCGGGTGCCGAAAGTTCCAAAAAACCGGTTGGATCACCGTTGTTCCACCGTTCCAGAGCAGCTTTCTCCAACCCGGTAATGATCGACTGAATGGTTTGTTTTTCGTGGTAGTTTGTCATAATAGTAAAAATTATGAATAGAATTAGAAAGTAATACCTTTGGGCTTGAATAATTGGTTATCAGCGCAAAGTTAAAGCTTAAACATGACTAGAGATGACAGAAAACAGGGAGAAAACAGCACTTTTCGAGGTTATTGATACATTCGAAAGGCAAGAGGTGAAAACCCGGTTTCGTTCCGGAACAAACGGATGAAGTAAGACGAATCGCTGAATCCAAGCTTCCAGGCAATCTCCGAAACAGGTAGTTCATTGCACAACAGCAAGCGTTTGGCTTCAGTCATCAGCCTATTAATAATGTATTGTTTGGCCGAAATCCCCGATGCTTTTTTCACAAGGTCGTTTAAATATCCGGAAGTAATACAAAGTTCTGAGGAATAAAACGAGACCGCATGCTCGCTGCAGAAATGCGCCTCGACCAACTGCTCAAACTGAACAATTTTACCACTTGGCGGCTTGCCGGTTAACTGATAAAAAGAGCGGCAGGCATTATTCAGCCAAGCCAGGGCCTGATACAGCAGCGCCCGAAGCAAATGAGGTTCCTTTCCTTCAGAAATTTCCTGTTCGATCTGTATCAGGATGTTGAAGAGGCACTTCCCTTGCTCCACCGTAAGCGATAACCAAGGTGGAGCCTGCCGGTTTCTGAAAAACGACAGCTTTTTCACGAACAACGGATCGCTAAAAAAGCTGCACAGAAATTCTTCCTCAAAAATCAATACAAGACCCCGTGGGACATCAACCACTTTCCATTCCCGGATCTGCCCCGGAGCGGTAAAGTAAATATGATTGAGTGCCACCGGAAACTCGTACTGATCGAGCGCAAAGCGACCTTCGCCATCGAGTATTAAGGTGATGTCATAATAAGAGAGGCTATGTCGCGGTGTATGGCGAATGTACGGACTAAGCGATTCGAGCCGTATGAGGTCGATCAGCAATTCACTGCCATACTTGTTTTTGCTGAAGTGGTAGGCTTTACAATCAGCTAATTGCCTGCTCATTAGAAATAACTCTGCGATTTAAAATTCCCTTTCTAGAATTTCGGCGGCCGAGGCAACCAAATCAGCACAAACCGTATCGAATAAATTTCGCTCATTGGCCTCAGCTGATCCTTCTGCAGTGGAAATATCGACTCCAAGTAACTTTTTGCATTTTAATGAACCGAGTTTGGCGATAAACAATTCGTTGAATTTCTTTACTGCCACTTTCGTTTCAGTCTTTATTTCCTGAATGGTCTTGCCTTCGCTCTGGGCTTTCAGTCCTAAAACCATATATGCACCGGTCACAGCGCCACAAGTTTCGGCCATGGCCATTCCTCCTCCAAATCCTGCTGCAATTTTAAGTGCAGTCATTTCGTCGAGGTTTAACTCACTGGCATAACTAAGTAATACTGACTGAGCACAATTCAAGGTCTTAAAGTTTTCGATGGCTAGTTGCGATTTTTTCATAACCGATAATTTTATGCTTGAAATTTAAATTTAAAAACCCGAAGCTGCTGCCCCGGGTTTTCAGTATATAAGAATTTTGATTTTCTTATTCGCCTCTTACTGCTGCAACTCCCGGAAGTACTTGTCCTTCGAGGTATTCGAGCAACGCGCCACCAGCAGTTGAAATGTACGAAACACCGTCGGCAAAACCGAATTGGTTTACACACGAAACAGAGTCGCCTCCACCAACTAAGGAGAAAGCGCCTTTTGCAGTCGCTTTTACAATGGCTTCACCCACAGCGATTGAACCTGCAGCAAATTTTTCCATTTCGAAAACGCCAACCGGACCGTTCCAAAGGATAGTTCCCGAGTTTTCAATTACTTCTTTGAACATGGCGATGCTCTTTGGACCTGCATCCAACCCCATCCATCCTTCAGGAATTGCATTGCCCTCCACAATTTTGGTGTTGGCATCCGGTGCAAAGGCATCAGCAGCAACAACATCAGTTGCCATATATATTTTCACGCCCTTTTCTGCAGCTTTTTTCTCAATATTCAAAGCTGTTTCAAGATATTCTAATTCGCAAATTGAGTTACCAACTTCGCCGCCATGAGCTTTCACAAAAGTGTAAGTCATACCACCGCCCAAAATCAGGTTGTCAACTTTGTCGAGCAGGTTTTCGATAATGGTAATTTTCGATGAAACTTTAGCGCCACCCATAATTGCAGTTAACGGGCGCTGTGGATTTTTCAACACTTTATCCAAACTGGCAACTTCGCTTTCGATCAGGTAACCAAACATTTTATCGTTCGGGAAGAACTTGGCAATAACAGCAGTTGAGGCGTGTGCACGGTGAGCTGTTCCGAAGGCGTCGTTAATCCAGCAATCGCCATTGGCGGCAAGTTGTTCTGAGAAAGCTTCGTCGCCTTTTTCTTCTTCCTTGTGGAAACGAAGATTTTCGAGCAACAATACTTCGCCAGGTTTTAACGCTTTAGCCATTGCCTGAACTTCTTCGCCAATACAATCAGGAGCCATTTTTACTTCGCGGCCAAGGAGTTCGCTCAAATGAGAAACCAGGTGACACATCGAGTATTTTGGATTTGGTCCGTCTTTCGGGCGACCGAAATGCGACATGATGATGGGTGATCCACCTTCAGCAATTACTTTGTTAATGGTTTGAACAGCCGCACGCATACGGGTGTCGTCTGTAATCACAAAATTTTCGTCGAGTGGCACGTTAAAATCAACACGGATAAGTGCTTTCTTTCCGGCGAAATCATAAGTTTCAATAGTTTGCATATATGTTATTTTTTAGGTTACAAAAATCCACCCCAAATATAAAAAATATATCAGACCGATAAGGAGCATAATTATTTTGGTTTCCGAATTTAATGTTGACGTAAAGTATTTTCACGGAAAAAGAAACAGGGAAAAAAAGAATGTCAAACTCTTCCCATTTTCTTATTTCTCTTTTCTTATTTTTCAGACAAAACGGGTTTTCCACACAGAATTGTTATTTTTGACACTCCTCAATTGATCCTTATGTTTTTTAAAGAAGTTATCGGACAAAACGCTATAAAACAACGACTGATTCAGTCGGTTAATGAAGAACGAGTGAGCCATGCGCAGCTTTTTGCCGGCCCTCCCGGAAGTGGGAAACTGGCGCTTGCCATCGCCTATGCTCAATTTGTGGCCTGTACCAACCGGCAGGGCTCCGATTCGTGTGGCGAATGCCCCTCGTGTAAAAAGTATAAAAAGCTGATCCATCCCGATCTTCATTTTGTGTTTCCGGTGATTAAAACGGCCAAGTTCAAGGAGCCGGTTTCCGACAATTTTCTGGAAGAATGGCGAATAATGATTGCCAAAAACCCCTACTTCAACAGCGATCAGTGGTTCGAATTTATAGGTGTTGAAAATGCTCAAGGATTAATCTATTCGCACCAGAGCGAAGAAATTATCCGGAAGCTCAATCTCAAATCGTACGAATCGGAATACAAAGTAATGATCATTTGGCTGCCCGAAAAAATGCATGTGGCCTGTGCCAACAAGCTGCTTAAAATGATCGAAGAGCCACCGGTAAAAACCTTGTTTATCCTGATTACCGAAAACGAAGAAGACATTATCAGCACTATCCGCTCACGGTGCCAGCTCATCATTATACCGCCGATCGATTCGGTGTCGATTGAAAAAGCGATAAGCACACTTCCTGAAGCCGAAGGTCAAGACATCCGGAACATTGTACACCTTTCGAAAGGGAACTTCGGCAAAGCCATGGAGCTGCTCGAACCCGACGAGCAAACCCTTTTTAACCTCGAACGGTTTAAAGAATTGATGCGATACTCGTACGGACGAAAATTCTCAGACCTGTTTAAATGGGTCGATCAGGTGGCAGGAATCGGTCGCGAAAAACAAAAAAGCTTGCTGAACTACTTCTTGATTATACTGAGGGAGAACTTTATTTACAATCTCAAAAACAGCAACTTAACATTCATGAATGATCAGGAAATCGAATTTTCGAAACGGTTCTCACCATTCATCAACGAACGAAACATTATTGAACTGACTGAAGTTTTCGAAACCGCTTTCGCCCACATTGGCATGAACGGAAATCCGCGAATTGTATTTACCGATGTTGCTTTTAAAATTACCAAACTGATCAGAAAGTAGAGAAAAGTGATCAGTCGCAGTTCTCCGTTTTCATGAAAAAGGAACAGCAGCAAAATTTAGCGGTCAGTGCTCAGAATCAGTAATCATGAGGCCAAAATGCCGCTTTTTTTATCGGGTTTTATAACTATTTTTGCAGCTATCTGTAATTCCTTGTTAATATTTATTGAATCTCATAATAAGTTGCAGTCGGCAATTGGTTTTATACTTTTAACTTTTGACTTTTAACTTTCGATATGGATGATCTCAATTTAGTTGATCGCGGATGCTGCAACGGGCATGGGGGAACTTGCTCCAAACTGAACGTGTACGATTGGTTAGACGATGTGATCAACATTGCGAATCCAACCGACTTGGTTGAGGTCAGGTTTAAAAATACCCGAAAAGATTTTTTCAGGAATGTAAATAACCTGAAGTTGGATCCGGGTGACCTTGTTGCCGTTGAGGCCAATCCGGGACACGACATTGGAATTGTTACCGTAACCGGCGATCTGGTACTCGACCAGATGAAAAAGCATAAAGTGACCCTGATCAACGGTGAAATCCGTAAAATATACCGGAAAGCCAAGCCAGCCGACATCGACAAATGGAAAGAAGCCATTGCCTGCGAACAGCAAACCATGATCCGCGCACGCCAAATTGCCAACCAGCTCAAGCTGAACATGAAAATTGGCGACGTGGAATATCAGGGCGATAAAACCAAAGCTATTTTCTATTACATCGCCGACGACCGGGTTGATTTCAGGCAACTGATCAAAGATTTTGCTGATACATTTCGTATTCGCATTGAAATGAAACAGATCGGAGCCAGGCAGGAAGCTGGCCGAATCGGAGGAATCGGCCCCTGTGGGCGCGAAATCTGCTGCGCTTCGTGGATCAGCAATTTCGTTTCGGTAAACACCAATTCAGCCCGCTATCAGGACATTTCGCTTAATCCGCAAAAACTGGCCGGGCAATGCGGGAAACTGAAATGCTGCCTCAACTTTGAGGTAGATACATACATCGACGCGCAGAAAGATTTTCCGGCAGTCAATGTTCCGCTCGAAACTGAAAACGGAACCTATCAATTCATGAAAGCCGATATTTTTAAACAGATATTCTGGTACATAAAAGTTGGCGATAAGACAGGAAACTTTATTGCTGTTCCGGTCGATCGTGTGAAAGAAATTATCCGGTCGAACCAAAAGGGCAAAACAGTAGCAAGGTTAATTCATGAATCGGATATCAAACCCGTTGTTGAAAAGCTGGGCTTCGAAGATGGTTCGAACCACGATTCGCTAACCCGCTTTGACGATCCAAAACGTTCTGAAAACAAAAAAAGAGGCAATAATCGCCGCAGAAAATTCAAGCCAAAATCATGAGACATTTTTTTATAACTTTTCTTATCCTTTCACTTATTACAGGCCTGATTGCCTGTGACCAAAAGAAGGTATTTGAGGCCTATCACAAAATTGACGAAAAAGGATGGAACAAAGATTCGGTCGTGGTTTTTAATGTGCACCTGACTGACACAATCAAAAACCACAATTTGTTTGTCAATATCCGCAACAAAGGAACTTATGCATACAGCAACATTTATCTTTTCCTGACCATTGGTTCGCCCGATGGCGCTTTGCGTACCGATACCGTTGAGTTTACGTTGGCCGATCCTTCGGGCAAATGGAGGGGCAGCGGCATTGGCGGCCTGCACGACAACCAGATTCCATACAAGAGCAGTGTCTATTTTCCGCATAAAGGCGATTACAAATTCATGATCAAACAGGGAATGCGCGATAACGTGCTGCAGGGAATTCGCGACGTTGGGTTCAGGGTAGAAAAAACGTACTAAAAAAGGGAAAAGGAGACGGGAAACCGAAGTCAGCCACCAATCCTAAATTATAAATAGTAAATCGTCAAATAGTAAATATTTTCAAGAACAGTGGGGAAGAATAAACTATCAAAATTTGCCGATCTGGCAACGTACGAACACGTCGTTCAGCTGTCGTACAAACAATTGCAAGCCGAAGAATTTGAATATAAAGGAAAATGGAATAGAGCTTTTTTCAGAAACAACAATCCGGTTATTCTTGAACTAGGCTGCGGAAAAGGCGAATACACCGTCAAACTGGCCAAACATTATCCTGAATTCAATTTTATAGGAATCGACATTAAAGGTTCGCGCATGTGGAAAGGCGCCACTCAGGCAAAAGACCAGGGCTTGTCGAATGTGGGATTTTTACGGACAAACATCGAAAATATCCGCCTGTTTTTTGGCGAAGGCGAAGTGGCCGAAATCTGGCTCACCTTTCCTGACCCGCAAATGAAAAAGACCCGAAAACGACTGACAGCAACCAATTTCATAACGAATTACCGTCAAATAATGGTTCCAAACGGAATCATTCACCTGAAATCGGACAGTAATTTTATGTACCGATACACCGAAGCCATGGTTGCCGAAAATCGGTTCGAAGTCATCCGTCAAACTGACGATTTATACAATTCTGAAATTCTCGACGACGTGCTTTCAATTCAGACTTTCTACGAAAAACAATGGCTCGACCGTGGCCTGACCATCAAATACCTGGCCTTCCGGCTCAGCCATCAGGAACTGCTAAAAGAGCCGGAAGTTGAAATTGAAAAAGATCCTTACCGCAGCTTTGGTCGCAGCGCGAAAGAATAAAAAGTAGTCAGTATTTAATCGCAGTTGGCAGTAAAAATCTTACGCGTTGCGAGATTTGCGTTAAAGAAATCGCGTAACACGAAACCACTGACAGACTTGGAACTTGAAATTTTGAATTTGAAACTTCATCGATGAGCGATTTTTACGACAAAGTGTACCAGGTGGTCCGTTTAATCCCAGCAGGAAAAGTAACCAGTTACGGAGCCATAGCAACATACCTTGGCACGGCACAATCGTCGCGAATGGTGGGTTGGGCGATGAACAATGCTCATGTTCAGGAAAAATACGTGCCCGCTCACCGCGTGGTTAACCGAAACGGATTGCTTACTGGCAAACATCATTTTGGCTCGTCGACTATCATGCAGGAATTGCTCGAAGCCGAAGGAATCACTGTTATCGATGACCAGATTATTGATTTTGAAAAGCACTTCTGGAATCCAATGATTGAACTTGACATGGAGTAGTTTGTTTAAATGACCAAATACATATAAAAATGACAGAAATACCACGTAAATTAATCGTTCCCAAAAATATTACCGATGCGCTCCGGAATGTGACTTTCCCCGGAAGCAACCAGGATATTGTTTCACTCGATATGGCACAGGAAATCCGTGTTGCCGGTAAAAAAGTAACACTATCACTGGTTTTCCAACGATCTGACGATCCGAATATGGCTGCCGTAATTGCTGCCTGTGAGGATGCCATTCTGACCCATGTGGGACCCGATGTTGAAATAAAAGGCAACATCACTGCAAAAGCTGTTCACCAGATGGAACGCCCGATATTGCCGGGTGTGAAAAACCTGATTGCTATCGCTTCAGGAAAAGGCGGGGTTGGAAAATCTACTGTTTCAGTAAACCTGGCTATCGCATTAGCTAAAACCGGCGCCAAAGTTGGGCTGATTGATGCTGATATCTTCGGACCATCGATCCCAAAAATGTTCGGAGCTGAAGATATTCGTCCGGCCGGAGTTCGTGTCGATGGAAAAGAGCGGATACAACCAATCAACAAATTCGGCGTCAACTTCTTATCCATCGGATTTTTCGTAAAAACTGAAGACGCAGTTATTTGGCGTGGACCAATGGCATCGAATGCTCTGAAGCAATTAATTACCGACGGAAATTGGGGAACACTGGATTATCTGCTTTTCGATCTTCCTCCCGGAACCAGCGACATTCACTTAACCCTGGTTCAAACCGTTCCAGTTACAGGAGCTGTTATTGTCACTACCCCTCAGGATGTGGCTTTGGCCGACGTTATCAGGGGCGTAAACATGTTCAAAGGGAAAGGTGTTGATGTTCCGGTTCTTGGACTTGTGGAAAACATGGCCTGGTTTACTCCTGAAGAACTACCAGAAAACAAATATTACATTTTCGGAAAAGAAGGAGGCGTGAAACTGGCTGAACGACTGGAATTGCCTCTGCTTGGCCAGATTCCTATTGTTCAGAGCATCCGCGAAGGCGGCGACTCAGGCAATCCGGTAGCCTTCGACGAAAATTCAGTGATCGGAAAAGCATTTGCTGAAATTGCTGCCAATGTGATTCGCGAAGCCGATAACCGAAATGCAAATCTTGATCCGACCAAAAAAGTAAAAGTTAGCCGGAAATAGTCAGCTAATCGCTCAAAATTTTTAATGGAACATTTTGTCAATCTTATGGACAAATGTTCCATTTTTTTTGCAAAAACTGGCTGCCAACTTACACAATAACCTCAAATACAAACAATTACTACCACCACATCATAGCCATCTGAATTCTGCGCTCCCTAGGATTAGTCCATTATATTTCTATTTTTGTTAGTAAACTAAACGATACGAAATAATTTAAACTAATCTTTAACCTATGACAAACCAACCAAGTAGCAATCTCAGGATTGGAATGACCTTTATGGCTTCCATCTTCTTCATTTTTGGTTTTATCACCAACTTCAATATTGCGATGAAAGATCAGGTGCAGCTGGCCTTTGATCTGAAAACACTTTATCCGGGATGGGAAAACTTCTTTGCGCAACTGGTAAATGGAGTATTTTTCTTTGCATACTTCTGCTTCAGCTTTCTATGTGGTATGATTATTAAAAAAATTGGCTATAAAAATGGCGTTATTGCCGGACTTATTTTGGTGGCGACAGGTAGTTACTTGTTTTTTCCGGCAGTTTCGGCTTTGTCGTATCCACTTTTTCTGGGAGCAATATTTGTGATGGCAACCGGAGTTGTATTTTTACAAACGGCAGCCAATCCATATGTTGTAGCTTTAGGCTCGCAAGATACGGCTCCCGCCCGGCTCAACCTCACTCAGGCCCTAAACGGAGTAGCTACTACCATTGCTCCATATCTGGCCGGAATACTTGTTTTGGCTCCAGCAGTTTTGGCTCTTAAGAATGGGGCTTCGGCACAGGACGCTGCAGATTTTGTTAAAATGCCTTTCGTTATAATCGGTACAATTGTCGTTTTAATCGCGATTGGTATCTCATTCATTAAATTACCTGAAATAAAAGGCGATGAGTCTGTTGCATCGATGTCGGCATTAAAAAAACCTCAGGTTTGGCTAGGTGCAATCGGAATTTTTTGCTATGTTGGCGCAGAGGTTGGCACCGCTTCTCAGATAAGCAGCTACATGATTAATTTGCTCGACATGGCAAAAGATGAAGCAGTAAAATTAACAGCTCTTTATTGGGGAGGAAATATGATTGGTCGTTTTATGGGCTCAGTTTTACTTGGTACACTTCCGAAAAACTTGAAATACAAGTATTCGTTGTTTATTTTAACTTTCGCTTTTTTCGTAGGTTGGTTTATTTTCTCGGCGGGTGTAAAAGACGGACAGTTTATCTTTGAGTCGAAACCAATTTATGGATTAATTTTCTTTGGCATTGCGTCTGTTAATTGTTTGCTAATGTTTTTGGGAAAAGGAATTGCCAATGTATCTTTGGGGATCTTTGGAGCCACTAATATGTGTCTTGTTTTAGCCGGATTTTTGCTGCCACCACAAATTGGAATGTGGTGTCTGCTTTCAGTAGGGTTCTTTAACTCGATCATGTTCCCCAATATTTTCTCATTGGGAGTTAACGATCTCGACCCGTCTGAAATGCCAATTGCATCAGGAATTATTAACACCATGATCGTTGGCGGATCTGTTGTTCCGGTGGTAATGGGCGCTATTACTGATTCGGTAAGCTTAAAGGCGGCCTTACTGGTTCCAATAATTTGCTTTGCATACATCACATTTTTTGCTTTAAAGGGAAGTAAGATTCGTTAAATTAATATATAAACAGACATATGAAAAAAGTTGCAATTGGTGTTGATATCGGCGGAACAAATACTGCCATTGGAGTTGTTGATGAATTAGGAAACGTAGTAGTAAAAGATAACATTCCAACCCCTACTGATGGAGATGTTGATCGCTATGTCGATAATCTGTCTCTGGCAATCCACGAATTAATCAATTCGGTTAAGCTTGTAAATCCTGAAATCGAAATTCAGGGAATCGGGATCGGGGCTCCAAATGCAAACTATTATGCCGGCACAATCGAATATGCAGCTAATCTGGCATTTAAGGGTATTGTACCATTAGTAAAACTTCTTAAAATTAAATTTCCTGAATTTAAAGCCATCTCAATGACTAACGATGCCAATGCGGCAGCTATCGGAGAGATGATATACGGCGGCGCCGTTGGAATGAAAAACTTTGTAATGTACACCCTCGGAACTGGCGTTGGCAGCGGGATTGTTGTCAATGGAGATCTGGTATACGGCGACGATGGTTTTGCGGGCGAATGCGGACATACCACATTAATTCCCGGCGGAAGGTTATGCGGATGCGGCGCTTTAGGTCATTTTGAAGCATATTGTTCGGCTCCCGGCATGAAACGGACAGCATTTGAGTTGATGGTGAAATACAATGCCACTGATAGTTTATTGGCCGACAAATCATTTAACGAACTCGATTCGAAAATGATTTTCGATGCTGCCGAAAGAGGCGATAAAATTGCCAACGAAGTATTCGAACAAACAGGCAAATGGCTCGGTCAGGGTTTTGCCGATACAGCCCATCACCTCAGTCCGGAAGCGATCTTCTTGTTTGGCGGACCAACCGCTGCAGGCGATTATATTTTCAAACCAGCGAAAGAAAGCATGGAACAACATCTATTAACTTCTTTCAAAAATAAAATTCAAATCCTGCCTTCGCAGCTAAAACCTGGGGATGCAGCAATTGTTGGTGCAAGTGCGTTGGTTTATCAGGAACTGAAAAAATAACTAAACATCAACTTATTGATTGTCTGAGATTAACGCTCATTTTTGTTAAAATATTGAAAGGGAAGAACGGCCGATTTTGGCTGTCTTCCCTTTGTTTATTTTTATTAATATTTGTTAATAACTTGTGCGGTTTGTTGAAAATTTCATAGCTTCACAAACGAAACAACAAAACAGAGCGTTTGAAAAACATAAAAAAACATATTATTCCCGTACTTTTTTTACTATTCTCGGTATTCATTTTTCACAAAAGTGTCCATGCAGCAGGCACCCTAAAAAAAGTAAAATACAATTATCTTTTACATTTGCCCGAAGACTACGGCAAGGATCCGAACAAAAAATGGCCTGTTATTTTTTACTTGCATGGTCGTCATGCCAGTGGTAAAAATCTGGAAAGTTTAGAACGCTACGGATTACCATATTACCTCGAAAAAGGTAAAAAGATAGACTTCATTGTGGTATCGCCGCAATGTCCATGGAATAAAAACTGGGCCTCGGAAGATTGGTTTAACCCGGTTTACGACGAAATAGCAGCAAAATTAAAAGTTGACGATTCACGCATTTACCTGATCGGGATGAGCATGGGTGGTTTTGGAACCTGGGCCGTGGCAAATCGCATGCCTGAACGCTTTGCAGCCATTTCGCCCATGTGCGGTGGTGCCGATGTTAAATGGGCCAACCAGCTCAGCAAAGTACCAACCTGGGTTTTTCACGGAACAGCCGATAGGTCGATTCCCATCAGCCGTTCTGAAGTAATGGTAAAAGCACTTGAAAAGCTAAAGGCTGAAATCAAGTTTACACGGCTGAAAAATATGGGACACGATATCAGCAAACAATTTAATGACGACAATTTGTATTCCTGGTTATTGGAGCATTCATTGAAAAAAATGCCTTTCTGGCAAGAAACTTTGCCTTTCATTAAAATGATTACTGCAACGAAAGTTTTGGCAACGCCTCCTTTCAAGCCCGCTGGCTATGCTTCAGTACAATAAGGATTCTGACTTCTCAAAAACAAAAACTCCAGAACGGCAATCTTCGGCAGTTAAATAGTTGTAGCTTTGTTGCAATGAAGGCAATTTACCATTTCATATTAAAGTTTTTGAGTTGGATCCTGATGGCACCGGTGTATTTTTATAAATATGCCATCTCGCCCCTCACCTCCCCATCGTGCCGCCACGACCCAACTTGCTCGCAATATGCTATCGATGCCATCCGCATTCATGGTCCGTTCAAAGGATTCTATTTGGGAACCAAACGAATATTGAAATGCCACCCTTGGGGAACGCACGGATACGATCCGGTGCCACCGAAAAAAGAGAAGAAAAAGTGATCAGTATCAGTAGTCAGTTTTCAGAATAAAAAGCATAAAATTCAAGGACCAATTATTGCCCTGAGATGGACTCATCAATTCGCAAATCGAACTATCTTTGGATGAAAATGTTTATAGCTCTTCAGAATCCATTAATCTAATTATGAAGAAATACCTTTATCTGTTTTTTGTTATCCTTTTTGCCTGTCAGCCCAAGACAAAAGAAACATCTAACTTGGTTTCAGTCAGCATTCTACCACAAAAATATTTTGTTGAGCAAATCGCAGGTAATTTACTGCAAGTCAACGTACTTGTTCCTCCAGGAAGCAGTCCGCATAACTACGAGGTACTCCCGTCTCAGATGAAAGATCTGGCTAAATCTAAAGCATGGTTACAAATCGGATTGCTTACTTTCGAAGATGCATGGAAAGGGAAGCTGGCAGATATCAATAAAGACCTGCAGATTGTGAATTGTTCGGAAGGAATTTTGCCTTTGGCCGGAGATGATCACCACGAGGAAGGGCATGAACATGCCGGAGCTTTCGATCCGCACGTATGGCTGGCACCTACCGAAGTCAAAACACTTGCACAAAATACACTGAAAACATTAACAAAAAGTTTTCCGGAACATGCTCCTGAATTCGAAAAGAACTATTCGCGCTTTATCCTGAAAATTGATTCACTTTCGGCACAAATTGACCAAAAACTTGGCTCGCTGAAAAACCGAAATATCCTGATTTTTCATCCGGCGCTGGCCTATTACGCCCGTCAGTTTAAACTCGAACAAATTCCGCTTGAACTCGATGGCAAAGAACCTTCGCCCAAACACATGAAAGACATTGTGGATCTGGCACATCAGCAAAACATACATGTTATTTTTATCCAAAAAGAATTTGATTCGGCTTTTGCAAAACAAATGGCGCAAGAGATAAACGGGGAAGTCCTTGTGATTGATCCGCTCGACTACAACTGGGAAAAACAAATGCTAGATATCACCGAAAAAATAGCAGCTCAACAATGAAGAAACTGCTTGAAATAAAGAACCTCTCTGCCGGATACGATAATAACATTGTACTCGAAAACATTTCAATGGAAGTTTTTTCGGGTGACTTTATTGGCGTTATTGGCCCAAATGGAGGAGGAAAAACCACGCTAATCAAAACCATTCTCGGGCTGATTAAACCAGTTTCAGGTGAAATGACTTTGCACATCAGCAAAACCAACATTGGCTACCTTCCACAGGTAAACCAGATAGACAAGCGGTTTCCGATTTCGGTGATAGATGTGGTTCGCTCCGGAAAAGCCAATTCTGCCTTGTTCTCGTCGTTCCACAAAAACACAGAAGAAAAGGAGAAAGCTGAATCGTTACTAGCCGAAATGGGAATTTCGCACATCCGGAATAAAGCCATTGGCGAACTTTCAGGAGGACAAATGCAGCGCGTATTTTTGTGCCGTGCCCTGATGAACCAGCCGGAATTGCTGGTATTAGATGAGCCAAGTACCTACGTCGATAATAATTTTGAGGGCGAATTATACCTGAAGTTGAAGGAATTGAACGAACAAATGGCCATTATCCTGATTTCGCACGATGTGGGAACTATCTCGTTTTTTGTGAAGACCATTGCCTGCGTTAATCGCAACCTGCACCATCACCCAAGCAACATTATTACTGAGGAACAGCTGACATCATATAACTGTCCACTGCAAATTATTACTCACGGAAACATTCCGCATACCGTACTTAAATTACACGACGAACACAATCATCATGGACACCATCATTGAGCTGTTTTCATACGATTTTTTTGTGAATGCCTTTATGGCTTCGCTATTGGCGGCCATTTCGTGCGGAATTGTGGGTACTTACATCGTTTCGCGCCGTATTGTTTTTATCAGCGGCGGAATCACCCATGCATCGTTCGGAGGTATCGGAATGGGCTACTACCTGGGAATCAACCCACTGATTGGAGCAGGTATTTTCTCGATTTTATCCGGAATGGGCATTCAGCTTTTCAGCAGCAAGGGGAAAGTTCGAGAAGACTCGTCGATTGCCATTTGGTGGTCGCTCGGAATGGCCATCGGAATTATTTTCGTGTACCTCACACCGGGCTATGCGCCTAACCTGATGAGCTACCTGTTTGGAAGCATCCTGACCGTTTCATCCGGCGAAATTTGGCTGATGCTGGCGCTCGCCATCATTATTATCCTGTTTTTCACCCTGTTTTATCGCACCATTCTGTACATTTCGTTCGACGAAGATTTTGCCCGAACCTCAAATCTACCGGTGAACCTGTTCAATTATTTACTGATGATCCTGATTTCGCTGACCATTGTACTGAACATCCGAGTAGTTGGCATTATCCTGATTTTATCGCTGCTTACCATTCCGCAGGCAACTGCTAATGTACTTACCCGCGAGTTTGGCCGAATGATGGTTTATTCTGTAGGTTTTGCGTTTCTGGCTTCATTCATCGGATTACTGATTTCGTATTTTGCTGACATTCCTTCAGGTGCGACCATTATTTTCACCCAGGTGATTCTATTTGGACTGGTGAAACTGATCAAAATGCTCAGTACTTCCAGAAAATAGATCTCCGGTATGAAAGAGCTGAACACAATGGTAACTTGCCCCCACTGCGGAAAATCATGGGATAGAAAATTGCTCGATCGCTCGTGCAGCAACTGTTTTGCCTGCACCGGCTGCGAAGCTTACATTTGTCCGGAGTGCAGGTACGAAATTGTAATAACGCCTCCAAAACCAATGAAACGCACTAAGCTAGAAGAATAAAACTTTCGTAATTATCGCGGTGAATAACGCTGTAAAGACTATCGGGATAGGCCGTTTTAAATGAAATTGGTTGTTTTGTTTTCTGTTCTGGATTCCACTTAAACTCAAAAGCTGAAATAAGACCATCTTCTTCTTCAATGTAATCAATCTCCTTTTGTTCTTTCGTTCGCCAAAACCAGCTATTTGCCCATTTGTTATTATAAATCAGGTATTTTTGCCTTTCAGCTATCATGAAGTTTTCCCACAATGCTCCGATGTCTGGCCGGAGTTCTGGCTGATTGAAATTAGCTATAAGTGCATTCCTGATTCCATTATCGTAGAAATAGTATTTTTTACTGAATTTCAATTCATTACGAAGATTTCGACTGAAGGATCCCAAATGAAATATCACATAAGTTTTTTCCAGTAATTCAAGATATTTATTAACGGTTTTATTATCAAGTCCACAAAGTTGGCCCAACTCATTATCTGAAACCTGCGATCCAACTTGAAAAGATAAAGCTTGAAGCAACTTCAATAATTTATCAGGTTTTTTAACTCCCTCCAACATCAGAATATCTTTATACAGATAACTATCAGTTAGTTGTTTAAGTAATTCCTTCTCCTGCCCCTGATTCACAACAATCTCAGGATAATAACCATAAACCAAACGATGAGGCAACATTCTTTTTTCTTCAATGAGTCCATGATGTTTCACCATTTCCGAAAATGAAACAGGGAGCATTTTATATTCCCATTTCCTTCCGGTTAAGGGTTCATTTATACTATTAGCTAAATCAAAGGCTGAACTTCCGGTTGCTATGAGCTGAATGTGCTGAAGTTCATCTGTTATCAGTTTTAATTTCAATCCGATATTTTCAATCCGCTGCGCCTCATCAATAACTACGATTTTTTTATCCGCAAATAGTGCGTTTAAACGGGAAGAGCTAATATCCCCGAATAATTTCTGAATATCGGACTCATCACCGTTTAGCCAAATAAAATCCGACCGATTGCCAAACAATTCACGAAGGATAGTCGTTTTCCCAACTTGCCTTGGGCCCATCAATATAATTGCCTTTCCTGCAAATAGCTTTTGAGAGATAATCTCAGATAATTGTCGCTCAATCATACAATGATTTTTTGCTAAAATACAACTTTTTAGGATTCAATTCCTTAAAAGTTTAAACTTTCTAGGATTCAATTCCTTAAAAGTTGTATTTTTTGATTTCTGACACCCAAGAATTAGTCTTAAAGTGTATTTCTGACAATAACTATTAGGGTTAAATGTGATGTTCGATTGTCTGTGTTGTGTTTATTCGAAATCTCATTTGCAATAATTTGCTGAACTGAAGATTTTCAGCAATATTTGAACAACCTAAAACCAAACTTAATGAACCGACAAACGATCCAGAGCCTTATTGTTTCCTTCTTCCTGACTACAGGATTATTTGCCAATAGCAACAGCAAAGACACAGTAACTACTCCAGAAACGAAACCACTACGGACATATACCACCACCCGGCTTACAACACCTAAACCCGTTATCGATGGAAAACTCGACGATGCATGTTGGCAAACAGGAGAATGGAGCGGCGATTTTACCCAATTACTCCCCAAGGAAGGTGCAAAACCAAGTCAGGACACGAAAATAAAGGTCTTGTATGACGACAAAAACATCTATGTCGCTATACGAGCTTTTGACACTGAACCATCAAAAATATCCCGAAAATTAGGACGCCGCGATGAATTATATGGCGATATGGCAGGCATCAATTTTGACAGTTACCACGACCATCGCACCGGTTTTGAATTTTCGGTAACGGCAGCAGGCCAGAAAATTGATTTGATTTTGTTTAATCCGATGGCCTGGGATATGAATTGGAATGCCGTGTGGTATGTAAAAACCGGACTGGAAGATTCAGCCTGGGTTGCCGAGTACGAAATCCCCCTCAATCAACTGCGGTACAGTAGCGACAAAGAACAGGTGTGGGGCATGCACGTCTGGCGCTGGATTGATCGTCTGTCGGAAGAAAGTGACTGGGAAGTTCAATCGATGTCGGGGCCCGGGATGCTCTATGCATTTGGCGAACTGAAGGGGATAACGGATATTCCAAAATCGCGACGGATTGAAATTATGCCATACACTTTGGGTAAACTGAAGACTTTCCAGAAAGAGCCTCAAAACCCATTCGCAAAAAATGGGAACTCGGTTATGGGAAATGTTGGGTTGGATGCCAAGATTGGCTTATCAAGTAATTTTACTGCCGACCTGACCGTAAACCCCGATTTTGGACAGGTTGAATCTGATCCTTCGGTAATGAACCTGACTGCATTTGAAACTCTTTATGAAGAAAAAAGGCCATTCTTCCTGGAAGGATTAAACATCTTCAAGTTTGAAATGGGAGATGCCAACCTTTTCTACACCAGGCGCATTGGACACACTCCCGAATATAAACCCGAACTTGGAGAAAATGAATACCTGAAATATCCCGACAATACCTCTATTTTAAGCGCTGTAAAAATTAGTGGGAAAACCTCGAAAGGATTGGCAGTTGGTGTATTGCAAAGTTTGACAGCAAATGAAAACGCCCGGTTATTTTCAGGAGGAAAAACAAAAGATGTTAGGGTTGAACCGCTTACAAACTTTACTGTTGCCCGTATTCAACAGGATTACAAAGAAGGCAACAGCACATTGGGAGCCATATTTACAGCTACCAACCGATTTATTAATGATCCATACCTTGAAGGTCTGAACCGGAACGCATTTACAGGAGGAATTGATTTTCTTACTCAATGGAAAGAAAAGAAGTACTTCCTGGACGCAAAATTTATTGGAAGTTCGATTAACGGAAGTGCTGACGCGATCAGCAACCTTCAACTTTCGTCAGCACGATATTATCAACGTCCGGATGCCAGTCATGTCAACTATGACCCAAAACGGACTCAGCTTTCAGGCCAGGGAGGAAACCTGAAAATAGGAAAAGGAAGTGGCTTGTTTCGTTATTCGGAAGAAATCAACTGGAAATCACCAGGTCTTGAATTGAATGATGTTGGTTTTATGCAGATGGCCGACCGGGTAGAACAGGAGACTGAAATATCCTATTTTGTCAATAAACCGGTATCCATCTTCCGAACCTATTCCGTAGGAATTCATCAGAGTAATAACTGGGACTATGCCATGAATTATGAGAATTCATCATTCTTTTTTACTTCATCATTTGAATTTCTGAACAAATGGGGCGTTGCTCCATCAGTTCATTATGGGACTGATTGGCTGAATACGCGGATTCTTCGCGGCGGACAGGCAGTTTTGATCCCCGCAATTTGGGAGGGAAACTTCTCGGCCCATACCGATGTGTCAAAAAAAATCTTTGCCAATATCAATGCAAGCAAGCAAAGCGCTGGAAACAACCACTACCGGAATACCTCCTACGAAGCTTCTGCAACAGTCATTCCACACAATGTACTGAAACTCTCATTAAGCCTGAACTATTCGAAAACAATGGATAATCTGCAGTATGTCGATACAAAGATTCTGAATCCTGAAAACAAATACATCCTGGCTCATCTTGATCAGAAAACGCTAGGCGCCACCTTCCGGATTGATTATTTTATTACTCCCGAAATATCACTTCAATACTACGGAAGTCCGTTTGCATCTATTGGAAAATACTCGGAATTCAAGGAAATTACCAATGCACGGGCAAAAAATTACAGCGACCGGTTTGCCTTACTAAATCCTGTCAAAATGGGCGACGAATATGTTTTTGGTTCTTATTCAGTCAACAATCCGGATTTTACATTTAACCAGTTCAGGTCGAACCTGGTGTTCCGTTGGGAATATCGCCCCGGCTCGCAACTGTTTTTTGTATGGGGGAATGAACGTACAGGATGGAAAAATGAGAGCAACTCGAAAGTTGGAAAGGCGATGACTCAGCTGAAAGATGTATTGCCATCCAATATTTTCCTGATTAAACTGAGCTACTGGTTTTCGTTATAAAAAATGTTTAAAAAATAAGTGAGGACGAATTGAAAATCTTCCTCACTTATTCACAAAATCAGTCGTATTATTTTATTCGTACATACTTTTCGCCCGAAGAAGTATCTTTATTAATTTTACCCGAATCATCAGCTGGCCAGGCTTGAATCAGCGTATCTCCTTTCATCTCCATAGACATATTTACTTTACTTCCAACAACCGATTTGGTTGCATGATATTTAATGTCTTCACCATATTTTTTCCCGTTGAGCGAGAATGTTCCGCAAGCAAAGTTGTCATGATCCTGGTCTCCTTCTTTATATTTCCCGACACAAATAAACTGGTTTCCCGACCATACCTTTATCTGATTGAAAAGATCACCTGCCTGGTAATCTGCTCTTTTGCCATTTCCATCAACTAACCAACCACCTACCAATTGCCAGGATCCCTGCAAATTTTTCGAATCAATAACTCCCGAGTCAGCCATTTCCATTAATTTTTTTGCTTTTTGGGCTTTGTCGTAGCTCCAGTTTGCATTCCGGTCATAGGCATTCATGTAACTTTTGTAAGCATTCGCATAATCTTTAATTTCCATGTAATAATCGCCCTTCGAATCATATGGATTGGGATGATTGGGTACAAGCTGAATGTACTTGTCGAATGACTTTTCTGCATTGGTAAAATCCTTCATGCCCAAGTAAGCATAACCTAACAGGTTATAAACAGGTGCAGGGTTGTCGGTAAATTCCAGTATTCTTTTATAAGTATCAATAGCGTCTTTATCCTTTCCCTGAGCCGTAAGAGACATTCCCCAGTTATAATATGGTTCAGGATCTTTGGGATACATATTCGCCAGTTTTTCCCAGATATCAATGTTGTTCACTTTTGGATCAGCCAATCTTTTTTCAAGAGCGGTCTTTAAAAGTAGCTCGGCTTCGCTAAGTTTCGATGGATTGTTTTTTGCCATTTCAGCATATTCCCGGTATTCATCTGGTCGGCCAAGAAATGCACTCGACATAGCCAGATTATACTGTGAGAGAAAGAAATTAGGATCCTCTTTCAGAGCTTTTTTCAGCAGGTCAATTGCCGGAGCAAAATCAGCATTATCCAACGCCGCAAAGGCTTGATTATACAAAGTAACGGCCTTGGTCGAATTGCTGGTTACAGGCATTTTCTTGTTTTGTGAACTGGCTCCCATAATCGTCAGAACCAAAAGCAGGAGAAAGAACAGTTTCGTGTAAAATGTCTTCATTGGTCTTTTATTTTACGGATTCTAAAATTGGTGAGTAATAAAATGAAGAGCAGGATAGTTAATCCTTTAGGACCAAAACAACTAATAAATTTACGAATATAAATACTGAAATACAACACATTAACTACCTTTATAAGAGAAATGCCACCTCCGAAAGGTCATAAAAAAAGCGCGAAGTCAAACTCTTCGCGCTTTCCAAAATTCTTTTCCCTGACTATTCTTTATTCAACAGCAATTTCGTCGATAAACATCCAGGCATTTTCGCCAGCGCCCTGATGACCTTTAGGAGCTTTACCGATATTCTGAGCAACAATTTTCACAAAACCGGCAGTTACCGGAGTAAAAGTAGCTGCAAAATCCTTCAGTTGTTTTTCGCCCGAAAGTGGATCAACATCATTGACAACTTCGCCAACCTTCTGGAATTTTATACCATCAGAAGAAACGAAGAATTCCATCTTTTTAGGAAAGAAAATCCATGCCCCGGCATTCTGTAACGAACCAACCGAGATGCTGTGAATTTCGGCTACCTGTTGCAAATCGATAACGACTTCCATATTGGTTCCCGACCAGGCTTGCCATTCGCCATCTGAATGATTGGTCGTACCGCGAACCCCGTTAACCAACGTGTATTCGCCCGATCCTTTGTAATTTTCGCTATAAGGAATCACGTATTTTACAGGTTTTACGGTCGCCTTATTCATGTTAAAAGTCTGGCTCATCGATTTTTCTGATGGGATACCGTTTGAAAAAGTAATTGCCTTCAAAGTTGATGTTTTGTCGAGCAGAACCGGCTCTGAATAAATCGGTGATAAATTAGTTGGTTCTGTACCATCGGTAGTATAATGAATTTCAACGCCTGCCAGTTCACTTTTCAGGGTAACGGCCAATTGTTTTTTCTGCGGATCGAAACTGGTTGTAGCCGAAACCTTGTAAGCGCTTTTCGAATAGTTAATCCCCATTAGATCGTAGCGTTTCATAAACTGCTGAATCCGGCGCGAAAAATCGTCCCAATTCCGGACTTCTTTCGGACTCCAAACGGCCTCAGCCAAAGCAGCTATTCGCGGAAACACCATATATTCGGCATGTTTAAAATTCGGAATATATTCGGTCCACAAATTCGCCTGACCGCCCAGAATGTGTTTGGCAGCCTCAGCATCCAACTCTTCAGGAATAGGGTTCAGGCTATAAACTTTACTAAGCGGAAGATAACCTCCAATGGCCAATGGTTCCTGATCCATAGGTCCCTGATAATAATCGAGATAAGCATAAGAATTGGGCGACATCACCACATCGTGACCTTGTTTGGCCGCATCAATTCCTCCCTGCATTCCACGCCAGCTCATAACAGTAGCCTCGGCAGGCAATCCACCTTCCAGAATCTCGTCCCAACCCAGCAAAACGCGATTTTTAGAGTTGACAAACTTTTCCATCCGTTTGATAAAATAACTCTGCAACTCTTTCACATCTTTCAGTTTCTCAGTCCTGATGCGTGCTTTACATTTCGGGCACTTTTCCCATTCGGTTTTTGTTGCTTCATCGCCACCGATATGAATGTATTTAGATGGGAACAAATCAATTACCTCGGACAAAACATCCTCCAGGAAGAGGAAAGTAGAATCGTTTCCGGCACAATAAATATCTGTTATTGGCCAAACTCCTCCCGGAAGAACAGTGAAAGGTCCGCCGGTACATGATAATTGCGGATAGGCTGCCAGAGCACAAGTTACGTGTGCAGGCATTTCTATTTCGGGAACAATGGTAATAAATCGTGCCTGAGCGTAAGCAACCATTTCTTTAATATCCTCTTGGTATAAAATCCGCCGTAAGTTGCTTTTTCACCGGCTTCCTGTTTGGCACGTGCATTCCATGGTTTGTCCTCGCGGTCAACACGCCAGGCGCCCACTTCTGTTAGTTTGGGGTATTTTTTTATCTCAATGCGCCATCCCTGATCGTCAACCAGATGAAGATGAAGCGTGTTAATCTTATGCAGCGCCAGATTGTCGATCATCCGAAGGACATCTTCCTTGGGGAAAAAGTGACGAACAACATCGAACATGAAACCACGCCATTTGAATGCCGGGTTATCGGTTATACTGACCACCGGAACCAACCATTCAATTTTAGGCTGAACCTGAGCGCTTTCAATCTCTGCCGGAAGCAATTGACGCAATGTTTGTGTGGCATAAAAGAAACCTGCGGGCTTAGCAGCCTTGATCTCAATGCGGTTTTTCTGAACTTCAAGAATATAACCTTCGGGCGCCATTACCGGTTCGGTTTTAAAGAAAACCTGATTCGAACCTTCGTTGCCGCCAACAACAACCTGAAGTTTCCAACCGGTTGCTTTTTCGAACAAATTGGCAAACTGACTGGCTATAACTTCCTGATCGACACTTTCAACAACAAGTTTTGTGCTTTTCTTAAACTTAAAAGACGATTCGCCCAAAGTCATTTTCTGTACCTGGGGCACAAGGGCAATTTCACTTTCAGTGAAAGATCTGTTTGGCTTGCAACTCCAAATGAAGGCACAGCACAACAAAATTATGATTCCTGCAAATGATTGTTTCATAGTAGATTTATTTCGTTTTAAGAGGTACCAAGATAAAATAAATTCTCGTTCGAATTATTATAAATTGACAAAACACCAGTAAAGTTTTCGAAAAAATTTAAAAAGTCTGAAATATTCACATTCTAAATCCTATTTTTGACCTCATGGAAATCGTATCACCAATACACATCAATATGAACTCAATCAAACTTCTTTTTCTTTTCCTGACTCTTTCCGTGCTGAAAGTATCGGCACAGCACGAAGGCCAGACTTATATTCCTGATCCAAACCCTCAAATTCAGCAACGAATCGACCAATGGCAGGACATCAAATTTGGTCTGCTGATGCATTGGGGCCCCTACAGCCAGTGGGGAATTGTTGAATCGTGGTCCATTTGTCCTGAAGATGAAGGCTGGTGCATTCCAGACACCGTGAAAGATTATTTCCACTACAAAAAGCAATACGAAAACCTCGGGAAAACGTTTAATCCAACCAAATTTGATCCGGAGAAATGGGCGAAAGCCGCCAAAAATGCCGGAATGAAATACGTGGTTTTCACCACCAAACACCACGACGGATTTTGCATGTTCGACACCAAATATACCGATTACAAAATCACCGGCAAGGATTGTCCGTTCCACACCAATCCGAAAGCTGATGTAACCAAAGAGATTTTCAACGCATTTCGCAACGAAGGTTTGTGGATTGGCGCGTATTTCTCGAAACCCGACTGGCACAGCAACGATTACTGGTGGCCACAGTTTCCTCCGCTCGACCGCAATGTAAATTACGACCCGGCCGCTTATCCTGAACGTTGGAACAGCTTTGTGAATTTCACCCACAATCAGGTGATGGAAATTTGCTCGAACTATGGAAAAATCGACCTGATGTGGTTCGATGGTGGTTGGGTTCAGAAACATCCGGACAAGGGCGCTGCTCCGGAAGTCCCGGGTTTCCGTGTGAAGAAATACTATAATCAGGATATAAAAATGGATGAGTTGGTTGACAAAATCCGCTCGAAACAGCCCGACTGTATTGTGGTTGACCGCGCTGTGGAAGGAAAGAACCAAAACTACCTCACTCCTGAAAATCAGGTTCCTAACAAAATGTTGCCCTATCCGTGGGAATCGTGCATGATTTTGGGTGGCGGATGGTCGTTCTCATACGACGCTAAAATGATGGAGACCCGCAAAGTGATCCACATGCTTACTGACATTGTGGCCAAAGGCGGAAACCTGTTGCTGAATATTGGGCCGGGACCCGACGGAACATGGTACGAAGAAGCCTACAGCCGTTTGAACGAAATTGGCGCCTGGCTAAAAATTAATGGCGATGCCATTTACAACACCCGCACCATCGCTCCTTATTTCGACGGCAAACTGCGGTTTACCCGCGGAAAAGACGGCTCAGCCAACATTATTTACCTGCTCGACGAAAATGAAAAACTTCCTGCTGAGATTCTGGTAAAAGGTTTTGTGCCTGAAAAGGGGGCAAAAATCAGTTTGATGGGCAAGAAAGGCAGTTCGCTGAAATGGAAAGCCGATGGTAACGGATTCAAAATATCTGTTCCTGAAAGTTTGTCAAAAGCATTGCCTTCAAAATACGCTATAACACTCAAGGTGAATCAGGTATCAAAATAATATTCAATTCGTTTTATTCCTGAAAAGCCGGATAGTTTTGATAGACTATCCGGCTTTTTTTTGGATGTTGAAGAATAGGTTTAGATTTCCGGAAATAATCTTTTTCTTTGTATGTCTGAACATATGAACAAAATGAAATTAGAAATCGATCACCAAAGTCCGGTACCTCTTCATTTTCAAGTTGAAGAATTGTTGCGAAAAATGCTTGAACTTCCGGAGTACCGAAACGGAGGCTTCCTCCCCAAAGAAGTTGAACTGGCCAAACGGCTGGGTATCTCCAGAAATACCATCAGGCAGGCCACCAATAAACTGGAATACGAAGGACTTTTGATCCGGAAAAAAGGCGTCGGAACCAAAGTTTCGGAAAAGACAGTCACCACCAACCTCGACAGCTGGCACAGTTTTACCCAGGAAATGTCGGAAAAAGGAATCGAGTTTGTCAATTTCCTGATCGAAACCCGCTGGGTGAAAGCTGAAGAAAAAATAGCCACTTTCATGCAAATACCTGTAGGAACCGAAATCCTTTGTTTAGCCCGTCTGCGTGGCTTTTCCGATGGGCCTTTTGTGTATTTCGAAAGCTATTTTCATCCGAGAATCGGGATGAATGGCAAGGAAGATTTTACCCGCCCATTGTACGACATTATCGAGCAGGATTACCACACCGTTCCTTCTATTTCGCGCGAACGGATTCGGGCCAAAAGTGCATCGGCACTCACAGCCAAACGATTGAAAATTACACGAGGAGAGCCTGTTTTGGTTCGCGAGCGTTTTGTTTCCGACCAAGGCGACCGACCCATTGAATACAACATCGGATTTTATATTGCCGAAAAATTTACCTATTCCATTGATATTAAGCGATAAACCTATGACCAAAAACTTTGCAATCGGAGTCGATATTGGCGGAAGCCACATCAGTTGTGCTGCCGTTAATCTGGATGCCAAACAATATTTACCCGAAACTTTTGCTGAAAAAGAACTCGACAATCACGCGTCGGCCAACGACATTTTTGACATCTGGGCAAGTACACTTGTCAAAACGATGCAAAAAGTTGGAGTTGAACATGTAGCCGGAATTGGCTTTGCCATGCCTGGTCCGTTCGACTATGTCAGGGGTATTGCCCTGTTTGACGAGGGCGTAAAAAAATACGAAAACTTGTATGGACTGAATGTTGCCGATGCGATGCGCGAAAAACTGAACCTCCCGACCAGTTTTCCGGTCAGGTTTATCAACGATGCCACCGCTTTTGCTATTGCCGAAGACTGGCTTGGCAAATCCGCAGGAACTATACGCTCATTAGCGATCACGCTTGGAACAGGTTTTGGATCGGCTTTTCTGCACAATCACCTGCCAGTTGTTGCTGGGAATGAGGTTCCGGCGTTTGGTTATGTGTATCATTTGCCCTTTGAAAACGGAAACGCCGACGATTATTTCTCAACCCGCGGGTTGCTTGAACGTTTTGAAAATCGAACGGGACAAAAACTTTCAGGAGTAAAAGAGTTGGCCGTACTGTCGAAAAAAAATCCAATTGCAAATGAGCTGTTTACCGATTTTGGCTATCAACTTGGCGTTTTCCTAAAACCTTTGCTACAGAATTTTGGAGCCGAAGTTTTGGTTATTGGCGGCAACATTTCCAATGCATTTAGCCTCTTTGGGCCAAGTCTACTGAGCCATTTCGAAAAAAACAACGTTCAAACACGTATCGAAATTTCAGATTTGAAAGAAACTGCCTCGATGATCGGAAGCGCTGTTTTGGCTGATGAAAATTATTACCAAAAGATAAAATCGACACTCTAAATAAACTAAATATGTCCAAAACTCTTTCGTTCCGATTTGTCGCCCCGGTGTTAATGTCGTTTTTCGTCATGAGCTTTTGCGACCTGGTGGGCATCGGTGTCGATCGCATTAAACTTGACTTTACCCTGAGCAACACACTGGCCCAACTGATTCCTTCAGCGGTTTTTCTATGGTTTTTTGTGCTTTCGGTACCGGTCGGAATCCTTCAGGACCGGATTGGGAAACGTTCAGTACTCAATCTTGGAATGGGTATTACAGCCCTTGGGTTGTTCTTACCTTTTTTCTTTTACTCCTTCGGAATGGCGCTGATGGGATTTGTCCTTCTTGGTATCGGAAATACCATTGTTCAGGTTTCAGCAAACCCATTGCTAGTCGATGTTGTTCCCTCAGGCCGTCGTTCCAGTTTTCTGAGCTTTTCGCAGTTTGTGAAAGCTATCGGATCGATGATTGCCGCACCGCTGGCCGGATGGTTCGCCCTTCAGTTTGGCGACTGGAAACTGCTTTTCCTCGTATTCGGGGTGGTTTCGGTACTGTCTGTTATCTGGCTGTATTTCACGCCCATCGACGAAACACGGAATGCCGGGAAGCGGGCCACATTTGGATCTTCTTTTCAGTTACTCGGAACAGGATATATCAGTATGATGGTGCTGGGCATCTTTCTGGTCGTCGGAATCGATGTTGGCATCAATGCATTTTCAGGCCAGTTTATGCTGGCTAAATTCCAGTCGGCACAAACCTTTGCCGAATCGGGCCGCAGTGTTTATTTCTTCGGAAAAATGCTCGGAACCTTTGGTGGCGCAATTTTACTGGCAAAACTGTCTGCCCGGCGCTTCTTCATCGGATCGGCAATTGCCGGACTGGCTTCGTTGCTGGCGCTAATCCTGGCACCAACCGACATTACAGCCATGGTCATGATTTTTATTGCAGGACTTGGAATCGCCAACATTTTTCCTATTATTTTCTCGCTCACCGTAGAGAAATATCCAACACGATCGAACGAAATTTCAGGATTGATGATCATGGCAGTTTGTGGCGGCGCCGTTCTTCCGCCTTTCATGGGCTGGATCAGCGACCTGACCGGGAATGTTACTACCTCCATGTATGTTTTGGTTGCAGCCGTGTTGTATCTCTTGTTTGTTTCACTTTTCTCCGGAAAATCAAAAGCATAAAAATGAATCTTTTACTACAGAAATTAAAAATCACCGTCCTGATAGTTTGTCTGATTGGATTGACTATTTCCTGTTCAGAAAAAAAAGAAAGTTTCAATCCGTCGAAATACGTCGATCCGCAAATCGGATCGGTGCATGGACGCTGGTTCTTTTATACTCCCGCCGCCCTGCCCTTTGGCATGGCCAAACTGGCTCCGCACACCAATGCCTACGGAAGCGGCGGTAGCTGGGCGCCCTGTGGATACGACGATCGTCAGACATCCATCGAGGGATTTGGTCATTTCCATGAGTTCCAGATTGGCGGACTGGTCGCCATGCCCGTCACCGGCATTTTGCAAACCGTTCCGGGGAAACTCGAAAACCCGGATGGTGGCTACCGCTCGCGTTTCGACAAAACTTCGGAGCACGCCGAGCCCGGTTATTATTCGGTATTCCTGAAAGATTACGGCATTCTGGCTGAACTGACAGCCACCGAACGGGTAGGTTTCCACCGCTACACATTTCCTGAATCGAACGAATCGCGCATCATTTTCGATGTGGGGCACCGGCAAGGCGAAAGCAGCGGAGTCACCCAGGCCACCGTTCGCCTGTCGGGAAAAACTGAACTCGAAGGGTCGATCGAAACACTTCCTGAATACCTGAAGTTCTGCGACGGCGACAAGCGGGTTCGCATGTATTTTGTCGTTCAGCTCAGCAAAGAACCCGAATCGTTCGGAACATTTACCGATTCAATCGCTGTTCAAAATCAAAAAGAATCGACAGGAATTGGCAACGGCATGTTCCTGAATTTCAAAACAAAAAAAGACGAAATCATCGAAATGCAGGTTGGTCTTTCGTACACCAGCATCGAAAACGCACGCAAAAACCTGACAACCGAAGCCACTGGGCAAACCTTTGATGCCGTTCGGGAAACCGCACACCGCAAATGGAACGAAAAACTGAGCCGCATCAAAGCCGAAGGAGGCGACAGCCTCAGCCGTGTGAAATTTTATACCGGTTTGTACCACGCGCTTCTGGGACGCGGTACCTCAACCGATGTGAATGGGCAATACCCGTTGTACGACGGAACCATCGGGCAAGTGCCACTCGACGAAAAGGGGCAGCCCAAATACAATCATTACAACACCGACGGCATCTGGGGAGGCTTCTGGAACCTCAGTCAACTCTGGGCGCTGGCCTATCCCGATTATTTCAGGGAATACATCCAGTCGAACATCGATTATTACAAAAGTCGTGGCTGGCTGCACGATGGCGAAGCCGCCGGAGCCTACACCAACGGGGTACAAACCAATTTCCAGGGACTGCTGATCGCTTCTGCCTACAACTGTGGCATTCGCGACTTTGATGTGGAAAACGGTTACCAGGCAGCGCTCAAGAACGAAGTGGAATACCACGGGCGCGACCTCGGAAACGGTAAATACGACCTGAATTATTTCGTCAAGAACGGCTATGTTCCTTACAAAGACACGACCATTGCCAACGGCTGGGTGTTTAATTTCGGATCGTCGCACACGCTCGAATATGCGTTTAGTTCGTATGCCGTGGGCCAGATGGCCAAAGCGTTGGGCAAAGAGGCCGACTACGAAAAACTTGCCAAACAGGCCACCTATTATCAAAACCTGTTCGATGCGCAAACCAAATTCATCCGCCCCAAAATGCTCGACGGAACGTTCATCGCAAAATTCGATCCAATGAAAGCCTGGGACGGATTTCAGGAAGGCAACGCGTTCCAGTACACCTGGTATGTACCGCACGACGTGGCCGGATTAATCAAACTGATGGGCAAAGAAGAATTTAACCAGCGACTTGGAAAAGTTTTTGAGGATGCCGAAAAAGGTAAATTCGGTGGAAAAGCCGACCAAATCGACAGCTTTTCAGGAATCGACATGCAGTATAACCATGGCAATCAGCCCTGCCTGCACGACTCGTGGTTGTTCAACTATTCAGGCCAACCCTGGCTTACCCAGAAGTGGACCCGCGCCATTTGCGACGAGTTTTACGGTGTCGAATCCTTGCGTGGCTATGGCGTTGGTCAGGACGAAGATCAGGGACAACTGGGCGCCTGGTATGTGATGGCAGCACTCGGTCTGTTCGATGTTCAGGGGCACTCGGCCATGAACCCGACCTTCCAGTTTGGCAGCCCGCAATTCGACAAAGTAACCATTCAGCTCGATCCGAAATATTATTCAGGAAAAGAACTGGTGATAGAAACCAAAAACAATGCGAAAGGAAATGTTTACATCCAGAACCTTTCGCTGAACGGCCAGAAGATCGATCATTGCTGGATCAACCGCCGCGCCCTGATGAACGGTGGAACACTCACCTTCGAAATGGGCGCACAACCCAATACCAACTGGGGAACCGGAACTCCGCCACCCAGCATGAGCGATGTATCTTCCACCAATCCTTAACGAATTCAGGAAATGATAAAAACAACACGTCTCTTTTTGTTGCTGATGCTCGGTGCAATGCAAGCCCTGGCGCAAAACCAGGAAATTAAACTCAATTCGAGCTGGAAAGCAAAAAAAGCCATAGAACTAACCGTGGATGGAACGGTAATTTCAGGTAAAGATTTTCAGCTTTACGACTGGATGGAAGCGGTAGTTCCGGGGACAGTACTGACCACACTTTTGCATAACAACAAAGTTCCGGACCCTTTTTTCGGGATGAACAACGAGCAGATTCCTGACATTCAAGAGGTTGGCCGCGATTACTTTACGTACTGGTTTTTAAATCAGTTCGAATGGCCCGAACTGAAAAGTGGGGAACATATTTGGCTGAAATTCAGGGGCATAAACTATTCTGCCGAAATGTTTGTGAACGGTAAAAAAATTAACCCCGACACGCACGAAGGCATGTTTCTGCGCGAGAAATACCTGATAACTCCGTTTCTTCAGAAAGGGATAAACCGGCTGGCGGTGCTGGTTCACCCGCCCGATCCGGCTGGCGCACCAAACGGACAGGGTGGCGACGGAATGATTGCCCGCTCGGTAGCCATGCAATTTACGGCTGGCTGGGACTGGATTTGCCCGATTCCCGACCGCAATACCGGCATTTGGGACGAGGTTTCGATTGAAACAACCGGCCCGGTCGATTTGCTCGACCCGCATGTGGTGACCAGAGTGCCCGGGAAGCGAATCCCTTCGGGAAAACAAGTGCCGGCGATCATTCAGGCTTCGGCCGATTTGCTGAACAGCTCCGAAGAAACAAAACGAGGCCGATTGGTTGCCCGTTGCGAGAAATACGAAGTTTCGAAACCGGTTGTGCTTCCTGCCGGGAAAAAGATTTCGGTAACCCTTCCGGAGTTTAAAATCGACAATCCGCAATTGTGGTGGCCCAACGGAATGGGCGACCATCCGCTTTATAACATCACGCTTTCATTGGTTCTGGATAACAATCAGCTTTCGGATCAGGAAAATGTCAGCTTCGGAATTCGCGAAACCGGAACCCGCTTCGATGGGAAACTGAAGGCCCGAGTATTTTCGGTGAACGGGCAGGACGTGTTTGTCAAAGGCGGCAACTGGATTGCCTCGGATGCCCTGCTGCGCCTGTCGTCCAAACGGTATGAAGCCGAAGTGAAAATGCACGCTGAAATGAACATGAACATGATTCGCGTGTGGGGAGGTTCGATGACCGAGCGTCCCGATTTTTACGACGCCTGCGACAAATACGGCATCCTTGTTTGGCAAGACCTTTGGATTTCAGGCGACTGCAATGGCCGCTGGTTCGATCCGGCCAAGAAAGAAACACAGGAACGGCGCCGGGCTTACCCCGACAACCACAGTTTATTTATCAATTCGGTGGCCGATCAGGTGAAAATGCTGCGCAACCACCCCAGCTTGTACTTATGGTGCGGCGGCAATGAGTTTCCACCTCCGGCCGACATCGACAGGAAACTAAAAAACGAGATTCTCCCCGAATACGATGGAACACGCTATTACCTCAACGAATCGACATCGACCGATCTGGCCATGAACGAACTGGGAGGCAATGGCGACGGGCCTTATGGCATTCAGAACCCACTGCATTTTTTTACTTTTCCCTCGTTTCCGTTTAATCCCGAACTGGGCTCGGTGGGAATGCCTAACGTGGAAACTATGCGCAAAATAATGGACGAAAAAGACCTGAAACAACTTCCGTCGAATAAATGGGAAAACCCGGTTTGGCGCTACCACAAATACATTGGGTACGATAAATCCATCGACCAATACGGAAAGACCACCGGAATTGACGATTTCTGCAAAAAGGCGCAACTGGTCAATTACGAGCAATATCGGGCACTTCAGGAGGGTTTTACCGCCGGAATGTGGAGCAAATATTCGGGCATGCTGGTATGGAAAAACCAAAATCCGTGGACAGCACTTCGGGGTCAGTTCTACGATGTTTTCCTTGAACAAAACGGAGGATTTTACGGATACAAACACGGTGCTCAGCCACTTCACGTACAACTTAACCTCAACGACTCGTGTGTTTGCCTGGTGAATCAAACGCTGGCCGACGAAAAGGATTTGAAAATCAGCACCGAACTGTTCAACATCCACGGCAAATCGCTCGCGAAAGACCTATATTCGGCGACCATTGAGGCCAACAAGGTTTCAGTCCTGAAGAAAATCGCCACCTCCGCTCTGTGTGAGGACGTTTATTTTTTGCGCCTGAAATTAATGAATCCGGAGAATCAGGTGATTGATGAGAACTTTTACTGGCTGACCAAACCCGGCAAAAGCTATGAAAAGCTGAACGAGCTAAAGCCAGTCGCTCTTCAGCTTGAATACCGGAACAATGTTGCTGTAATCAGCAATCCGACCAACGAAACGGCCTTTTTCATCCGGCTGAAAGCGATTGACGAAAAAAGTGGAGAACTGGCTTTGCCCGTTTTCGTGAGCGACAACTACTTCACCTTGCTTCCGGGCGAAAAGAAGGAAATCAGCATCGATCGAACTCGGCTAAAAGAGCCGCACCAATCGATCCGGCTCGAAAGTGAGGGCTGGAATACTACCCTTCAATCTGTAAAAATGGAATAACCAACCTTACCGAAATACGATGAAAAGACTAACCGTAATCATCTTAATCCTAATGCTTGATGGTCTGATCGCTTCGGCGCAGATCATCAATTTGCAAACCAACGCGTTCAGGCTAAGCATTGCCACAACCGGCCAAATCTCGGAAATGACCAATGTCGCTTCAGGCAAAAACTACCTGGCTCCTGGAGAAAAGGCCCCGCTGCTAAAAATACGGGTGGGCGAGCAATGGGAAGAACCGTCAAAAGCCGTGTTCAATGCCAAAACCGGAATCATCAGCCTAAATTATTCGGTATCAAAAATCTCAGCCGAAATTAAGGTTGTTTCCAATCCAACGCACCTTTCGTTCCGGCTAAACAAGCTCAGCGATAAAGACAAGGTAAATGCCGTTTACTGGGGTCCCTATCCAACAAACATTAGCCAGACCATTGGCGAAGTAATTGGCGTGGTGCGCGACGATCATTACGCCATCGGGCTGCAGGCGCTGAACCCCAAAACCATTGGCGGAATCCTGAAACGGGAAGGCGGAACCGACGATTCGCGCGGAAATACGGCCATTGCCCAGGCTTATGGAAGCAGCCTGCAAGCCTACAGCCTCGACCGCTCGAAAGCCCGCCACCAATCGGTTTGGAACGATCAGTACCCCGATGTGCCGGTTGCTGCGATTTCAGGAGAAACCACTATTGGTTCGGCGATTGCGCTGTTTGGCTGTCCCGAAAAAGAAGCGCTCGATCGCATCGGAACCATCGAACTGGCCGAAGGACTGCCGCATCCGCTAATCAACGGCGTTTGGCACAAGCAGTCGCCCGAAACAGGCCGCGCTTATTTAATTTCCGATTTCAATGAATCGAACATCGACGAAATGCTCGAATATACGAAGCAGGCCGGATTGATGTCGCTCTACCACGAAGGGCCGTTTCAGTCGTGGGGCCATTTTGTGCTCGACCCGAAAAGCTTTCCGAACGACCGTGCCGGTATGAAAACCTGCGTGAAGAAAGCCGCGAAAATGGGATTGCGCATTGGTGTCCACACACTCAGTACCTTCATCAATACCAACGACCCGTATGTTTCGCCCGTTCCGGATAGGCGACTGGCCGAAACCGGGGCTTCGGCGCTTGCTGAAAACAGTTCGGCAACAGCAACCGAAATTCAGGTGGTGTCCAATCAGTATTTCAAGAACCTCAAGCCAAGCACGCTTCATGCAGTGCGGATTGGCGAAGAAATTATTCGTTTTCGGGAAGTGACGACCGAAGCGCCATATAAACTGCTCGATTGCCAGCGCGGGGCTTTTGGCACCAAAGCCTCGGCACACGCCAAAGGCGAATATGCCGGAATGCTGCTCGACTACCCGTACAATACGCTGTTCCCGAATTTCGAACTTCAGCAGGAGATTGCCGGAAACCTGGCCCGCTTTTTTAACGAAACCGGCGTATCGCAAATGGATTTCGACGGGCACGAGGGCTGCATGTCGTCGGGCGAAGGAGATTATGCTGTTCAGGCTTTCGCCGATAAGGTTTTTCGCGAAACCAACCACACACTGGTGAACGGCACCAGCAGGTCGAGCCATTATTACTGGCACATTTGCCATTACTGGAACTGGGGCGAACCGTGGTATGGCGGATTCCGCGAGTCGCAGGGCGATTACCGCCTCGAAAACCAGCCGCTTCTGGAACGCAATTACATGCCCAATATGCTGGGTTGGTTCCTGCTCTCGGCTACCACCGGTTCCGAAGACATTGAATGGATGATGGCCCGCGCCGCCGGTTATCGTGCCGGTTTTGCATTGGTCGCCCGCTACAACAGCCTGAAAAAGAACCCCAACACGGCGCAGTTACTGACCCTGATCAACTTGTGGCAGGAGGCTTCGATGCAAAATATTTTTTCTCCCGACCAGCGCGCCCGTTTGAAAAATCCGGCCAACGATTTTCATTTGGAGAAAGATGCCGAAGGCTGGAAGTTATTCCCATTTAAAAAATACAAGTTCGAGCACACCAAACAACTGCTCCAGCCCGGGCAACTCAGCTATTCGGAATGGACCTTTGAAAATTCGGATGCCGAACAACCGCTGACTCTCACCCTCACATTCATGGGAAAAGAAGGAACCGTAAGCAATCCGGAAATAGAACTCGACGGTTATTACAAGCTACAACTTCCGGGAACATTCGAAGCCGGAACATCGGTGGTTTGCGACGGAAAAACACTGAAACTGTACAACAACAAGGGTAGTTTCAAAAACGACATCCCGCTTCAGCAAAGCATTCCAAACCTAAAAACAGGGAAACATACCGTGAAATTCGATTGCCAGTTCTCCGAAGAAAGCGAACTAAGCAACCGGTTCATTATCAAAACAAAAAGCGATCCTGAACTCATTAAAAACTAAAGCATTATCCCTGAAGTGAAATTTATCAGGATAAAACTTATAAAAGTTGCATAGGGGTTTAGAGTCGTTTAGGAATATTATATAACAAGTAAAAAATAGTTCAAATGAAAAATCTTCACGTCATTATATTTTTGGTGATAGCTTTCGCATGTTCTACTCCCGTAAAGGAAAAAACCAACAACAAGCAACTGGCTGATTCAATTGCTAAAAACGAGTATTTTCCACTGGTGAAATCCAAAGCGCTCGAAGTCATGAAAACCGGATTCAATGCCGGCGATGGTTACCGCGAAGTGTGGATTCGAGATTACAATACGTTTATCGAGCTGGCATCGAAAGTTTTTCCGAAGGAAGAATTGAAGGAGAACCTGTTGGTCTTTTGCCGGATGCAGGGCGACGACGGTAACATTATCGATGGTTTCACCCCGATTGATAAAGTTGGCAAAGAGGCTTACGATTTCGCCTATTCGAAGCTCGAACCGCGCTACGCCGCACACAAAAACTCGGTGGAAACCGATCAGGAAAGTTCACTCATTCAGGCGGTTTATAAATACATTAAATTGACCGGTGACACCACCATACTGAACGAAAAAGTAGGCGACAAGACCGTAGCCGAACGGCTGGAGTGGGCCATGGATTTCCTGATGAAAAACCGTTTCAACGAGAAGTATGGCCTGATCATTGGCGCTACCACAGCCGACTGGGGCGATGTTCAGCCCGAACATGGCTGGGGCGTCGATCTGGACAACAACACCCACCCGGCTATCGATATTTACGACAATGCCATGTTTGTGATTGCGCTGAACAACCTCACCGAAATGCTTCCGGCCACCAAAGCCAAATGGGAGCGAATCCGCGAAAGTATTGCCCAAAACTGTCGCAAATACCTCTGGGACAACGAAAAGAAAAATTTATCCCTCACATTTACCTTGAAAAAGGTTCTCCATTTCCGGCTGATTTTAACGAAAACGACATTTACTATTTCGGGGGAACAACCATTGCCATTGAAGCTGGCCTGTTGAGCAAGGAAGAAATTAAATCCTCTTTGGATGAAATGGTGAAGCGCGTCAAACAGGCTGGAGCACCGTCCATCGGGTTGACACTTTATCCGCCTTACCCCAAAGGCTTTTTCGAGAATAAAATTATGAACCCGGAATACAGCTACCAAAACGGCGGCGACTGGACCTGGTTTGGTGGACGCATGATTCAGGAGCTCATTAAAAACGGATTTGTGCAGGAAGCTTACGAACAGGTGCAGCCCATGGTGAAACGCGTGAAAGACAACAACGGCTTTTACGAATGGTATTCGGTCGATAACAAACCACGCGGTTCAGGCACTTTCCGTGGTGAAGCCGGCGTGCTTTATTCAGCTATTGTCATGTTCGAAAACCTGAATAAAAAAGAAAAGAAATAAGAACCCCAACTTTCCAACAAAACAGAAATGGATACAACAAATTGGCGCAATACCGATCAGTTTCTGATGCCGGTAAACAAACAGATTCCGGCCAAAGGGAAATATGATCTTTACCCGACACTGAGGATTGAAGACGGAAAAATCGATGAAGGATTTGCTTCGCTGGCGCGCGCTATTGCTGATGAGAAACAACTTATCATCGACGGCTATATCGGCGTTTTCTTCGAAGATTTTAAGGAAAAGCTGGATGCTGAATTTCGGAAACTAGGAAAAGAAACGCAGTGGCTATCGATCGGCGAAGCCCTAAAGTCGGAAACCGAAATCGACCAAATGATTGTACCGTTTCTGGGTGGCGATGATCCGATTTTTGGCACCCGCACTACGCTACAACTGATCGATTTCTTTGACGCCGAAAAACTTCAAGAACTCAGGAACTCAGGAACTCAGGAACATTTTTCCAACATCCAAATCATTTACGGTTGCGGCGCAGCATTATCCGGATGGAATGCCAAACTCATTTACATCGACCTGCCTAAAAACGAGTTACAGTTCAGAGCCCGTGCCAAATCCATCTGCAACCTGGGCGCATCGGATCCAACCGACGCAAAAGCGATGTACAAGCGATTTTACTTTGTCGACTGGGTCGTACTGAACCGCCACAAGCAACTGCTTCTACCCAAAATTGACCTTGTAATTGATGGACAGAACCCCGATAGGCCCACCTGGATGACCGGCTACAACCTTCGCCTGTCATTACAAACCATGAGCCGGAATGTTTTCCGTGTGCGTCCGTGGTTCGAGCCTGGCGCCTGGGGTGGTCAATGGATAAAAAACAAGATCGATGGGTTAAACCAGAAAGTTCCGAATTATGCCTGGTCGTTCGAACTCATTGTTCCCGAAAACGGATTGCTCGTTGAGAGTTCGGGAAACCTGCTCGAAGTGTCGTTCGACTGCCTGATGTTTCAGGAATCGGAAGCTGTTTTAGGACAACATGCTAACCAATTTGGGGTCGAATTCCCCATCCGTTTCGACTTTCTGGACACCTTCGACGGCGGAAACCTTTCGGTACAATGCCATCCACGCCCCGATTACATGAAACAACATTTTGGCGAAGATTTCACCCAGGAAGAAACGTATTACATTCTCGACGCCGGCGACGATGCCACTTGTTACCTGGGCTTTCAGGAGAATATCGATCCGGCGGAATATGAAAAAGATCTCCAATACAGCTTTGAAAATAAAGAAGCCATCGACATTACCAGGCATGTGCAGATTCACCCCTCGCGCAAACACGATTTGTTCCTGATTCCCCCCGGAACGGTTCATGGCGCCGGAATCAACAACCTGGTGCTCGAAATCAGCACCACGCCCTACATCTTTACCTTCAAAATGTACGACTGGATGCGCCTCGACATGGACGGTACGCCACGCCCGATTAATATTCAGAGAGGAATGGAAAACCTGTATTTCGACCGAAAAGGAAAGTACGTTCAGGAAAAACTGATTGCACACCCGAACCTGCTTGCCGAAGGCAGCGACTGGAAACTGTTTCATTTAGCCACCCACGAAAACCACTCGTACGACGTTCACCGCTTTCAGTTTAAAACGGAAGTAGAAGTGCAAACCGAAGGCAAATGCCATGTACTCTCGTTGGTTGAAGGGCAAAGCATCCGGGTTGAAACAGCCCACGGCCTGACTCAACACTTCAGCTATGCCGAAACATTTGTTATTTCTGCTGCTGCTGGAAGCTATCGCATCGTCAACGAATCAGACGACGAAGTGATGGTAGTGAAGGCATTTTTGAAATAGAAGACCAATACTAAACCAATAATTTATGAACAAGTTGAAATTACTCATCGGCCTGATTCTCGTTTCCCTCTCGGGGTTTGGCCAAACGTTGATTACTCCGGACGATCATTTGGTCAACGGATTCGACCGAAAAGTATCGGGCGACGATTTTTCGTATCATTCTTCGATTTCAGGAGTCGAAAAATCGCTGATCATCCGTGCCACCAACGGAAAATACAGCATGGAATGGCAAACCGAAAAAGTTCCTTCAGGCCTGAAAGAAAAATACGTGACGTTTGCCTGGCTGGCCGGAATTGGCTCCAGTCCGGGCTTTGCCGACATGACTTTGACCGTAAACAATAGCCAGTCGATCACTTTCCATACCGACAGCAAAGCCGACTGGAAAACCGAGGCTGACGGCAGCGAATTGTTCTTTCATTCGGATATGGAAGACCAGGTTGGCGACAAATTTGGCTTTATGTTTCTGCGCATTCCGGCTGAGAAAGTGGAAAAAGGAAAACCGATTACCCTGAAAATGACTGGCGGAAACGATCAGAAAACCTCGTGGTACATGACTTTCCAGATGCCTGTCCGCTCAGGACTGACTGTTCGCCCGTTTCCGGCAATTATTAAAGAGAACGGAAAAAATATGCAACTGGCTTCGGGAACAGTTCTTTACTTTGGAACGCCTGAAACAGCGAAAATTTTCCTCGACGGTAAGCTCGTTAAGCAACAGGAATTGCATTTTGGTGCCAATTACCTGCGGATGGGTCTTCCGGAAGTGAAACAGAAAAAGACAATCAAATTCAGGCTCGAAGCCGGTAATTTTAATCAGGAGCTGAAGCTGGAGCAGTTTCCAGTGAGGCACTGGCAGGTGAACCTGGTACAGCATTCGCATACCGATATTGGCTATACCCGCTCGCAAACTGAAATTCTGGCCGAACACCTGCGCTACATCGATTATGCGCTCGACTACTGCGATGCCACCGACAATTATCCCGATGCCGCCAAATTCCGCTGGACCTGCGAAGCGGCCTGGGCAGTGGACGAATTCCTGAAATGCCGCCCGGCAGATCAGATTGAGCGATTCAAAAAGCGTGTGAAAGAAGGCCGGATTGAAATAGCTTCGATGTATTTCAATTTCGACGAACTGCCCGAAGAACAGGCGCTGTCAGCATCGCTTCAGCCATTGAAACGCTTTAAGGAAAATGGGTTGCAGCCATTAATGGCCATGCAAAACGACGTGAACGGCATTGCCTGGTGCATGAACGATTTTTACCACGACCTGGGCGTAAAATACCTGAACATGGGAACTCACGGTCACCGCGCACTGATTTGCTTCGATAAACCAACGCTGTTCTGGTGGGAATCGCCCTCCGGAAACCGGATGCTGGCTTATCGTGCCGAACATTACATGACCGGAAATACCGTATTTCAGATTGATAAAGGCGATCTGCCTAATTTCGAAACGCGCCTGCTGAATTACCTGACTTCTCTCGGTGAAAAAGGCTATGAGTACGATGTGATTTCTATTCAGCACTCCGGTTACCTGACTGATAATTCGCCGCCATCGACCATTGCGTCGGACGTCATTCGGAAATGGAATGAGCTTTACGAGTGGCCCAAACTGAAAACCTCAACCGCTACCGCCTTTTTCGAGGAAATGGAAAGCAAATATGCTTCGTCGTTCCCGGTTTACCGCGGCGCCTGGCCCGATTGGTGGACAGATGGGTTCGGTGCATCGGCCCGCGAAGTGGCTGCCTCCCGCAAAGCACAAAGCGACTTAACTGCCAATTCCGGAGGGTTGGCTATGGCCGAAATTCAGGGTTCTGTATTACCCAAAAACATTGGCGAGCGCATGGATCTGGTGAACAATGCGTTGTTGTTTTACACCGAGCATACAGTTGGTTATTCAGAAAGTGTGCGCGAACCTTACCACGAACAAACCATGGAACAGCGGGCCATCAAGGAATCGTACGCCTGGGAATCGTACCGGCGCGCCAAAATGGTTGGCGAAGAAACCATGGGATTGCTGCAAAGCCACATCAAAAACGAAGCAAAACCTACGCTGGTGGTTTACAACACGCTCAACTGGAACCGCGATGGTCTGGTCACCGTTTACATCGACCACCAGCTACTGCCCCGAAACACTCATCCCAAAATCACCGATCAGGCCGGAAATATATTTCAGGCACAGGCACTGAGCCTCCGCTCCGACGGAACTTATTGGGCCATCTGGGTGAAAGACATTCCGGCATTCGGCTACAAAAAATTACTGATTGAGCCGGTTGACGGTCTTCAGGAACAGACCAGCAAAGAACTAAAGACCAGACTCGAAAACCAGTGGTATTCCATAGCCGTTGATCCGAAAAAAGCGGTGCTGACTTCGTGGTTCGACAAAGCGCTGAACAAAGAGTTGGTCGACCCGAAAGCGCCGCATGCGATGGGCGAATTCATTTACGAGCGGCTTGGAAACCGTCACCAGATGGAGCAAAAACGACTCGACGATTTCAAGCGGTTTCCGTTCGATTCAGCTCGTTTCGACAGCTATTCCGAAGGTCCGGTATGGAATACAATCCGTCTGAAAGGCAAAACAGCCGCTTCTTATGAAGGCTATGATGTGGACATGGAAATCCGCCTGTTCAATATTACCAAACGCATCGATCTGGCTTATTCAATCGTGAAAAAACCAATTGTCGATCCGGAAGGAATTTACATTGCATTCCCGTTCCAACTGGATAATGGAAAGCTCTTTTTTGATGTTCAGGGTGGAGTGGTTGAAGCTGGGAAAGACCAGATTCCGGGCTCGTCGAACGACTGGAATACGGTGCAGCATTTTTCGGTGTTGCGAAACAGTGAAGCGCAAATCATCATGGGAAGTCCCGAAATTCCACTCATGCAGTTTGGTGGCATCAATACCGGCAGATACAAAGCAGGAGCTTTACCCGAAACAACATACATGTACTCGTGGCCGATGAATAACTATTGGGTGACCAATTTTAATCCCGACCAGAAAGGGCAGCACGAATGGTCGTATTACCTCACTTCGGGCTCCGACGTGTCCAATGGCGAAGCAACCCGTTTTGGCTGGGGAACCCGTGTTCCATTTCTGACCCGCATTTTGCCGGGTGGTGGAACCGGTGAACCAGTATGGCAGAAATCATTGATTTCAGGATGGCCCGAAAATGTAATTTTGGTGAATGCCCAACCTGTTGAAGGACAAAAAGCCATTTTACTTCAGGTTCGGGAAACCAATGGAAAAGCGGCCGATCTGGCCACACTAAAACAGATTTCCGGAGCAGCATTTAAACTCACCCAGGTTAATGCCATTGGCGATATTGTTAGCAACGGGGCAACAAGTTTGAAACCGCTGGGGAATGGGTTCTTTAAACTGAGCTGGTAACGTAGGTAAGCCTAAAAGATAACTCTCAGTTTTAAATCGAACCCGTGTAATTAACTAAAAATTGATTTTGGCGCAGTGAAATAGTTCTATATTTACATGTACAAAAAGACACTACTATGATTCGATTAAATGTTTTTATCTCGGTTGAAGCCGCAAACCATGCTAAAGTTCTGGAAGCAGCTAAGGAATTGACTCAATTTTCAGTAAAAGAAGATGGTTGCATTGCTTACGATATTTATGAAAGTTCGACTCGTCCCAATGTTTTACTTATTTGCGAAACATGGCTCGATAGCACTGCCCTTTCGGCACATGAAAAAACAGCTCATTTCGTAAAAAACATTGTTGTACTTCAGGAATTCTCGGAAATAAAACTGGAGAAATTTGAATTCTGATTATCGATTGTCATCCTGAAAACTGAAAAGCTATGCAAACCATACTTGGAGCCGGCGGCCCGATTGGAATTGAGCTTGCCAAAGCACTGACCGCTTATACCACCGATATTCGGCTGGTAAGCAGGCACCCTCAAAAAGTGAATGAATCGGACATTCTGATGCCAGCCGATTTGCTGAACCCCAAACATGTTCACAAAGCGGTAAAGGGTTCGGATGTAGTTTATGTAACTGTTGGATTTCCTTACGACATCAAAGTATGGCAGGATTGCTGGCCGAAATTCATTCGGGATGTGATTGACGCCTGCAAGGAGTTCAACGCCAAATTGGTATTCTTCGACAATATGTACATGTACGATCCGAAATACCTGGATCGGATGACCGAAGAAACGCCCGTCAAGCCACCAAGTAAAAAAGGCAAAGTCAGGGCTGAAGTTGCTCAAATGATCATGGATGAAGCAAAGGCCGGAACGCTGACTGCACTGATTGCCCGATCTGCTGATTTCTATGGTCCGGGGATTAAGAGTTCGAGCATGATGAACGAAACCATTATCAAACCGCTAAGAATCGGAGGGAAAGCCAATTTGCTTGGCAATCCGGATGCGGTGCATTCGTACACATTTGTTCCGGATGCCGGAAAAGCTACAGCTTTGCTGGGCAATACTGCCGATGCGTATAATCAGATATGGCACCTGCCTACGGCTGCGGAACCGTTTACCGGCAAACAGTGGACCTGGTTAATTGCCAGCGAACTGGGAGTTAAACCTCGGTATCATCGAATTAACCGCTACATGGTTTGGATTCTCGGTTTTATCACCCCAGTTATGAAAGAGATTCTGGAAATGATGTATCAGAACAAAAAGGATTACATTTTCGATAGCAGTAAGTTTGAAAAACGCTTCGGGATTAAACCCACACCATACCACATTGGAATAAAACAGGTGATTCAAAACGATTTTAAATTGAATAAATAGGTGGGCACTCAATTTTAATGTCGTCCGCTAAATGTTACCATTTTTTGAATTTGCTCGTCCCATAAACGGAGCTTCAGCGACCTGAGGCTCATCATAAAAGTGACGGGTTTAACTTCGCTGAAGATGGCATTTTCGCGATAACATTTACTGAGGTAATAATTCGGAATACGGGCATTCAAATGATGGATGTGGTGGAATCCGATATTTCCGGAGAACCATTGCAACATCTTCGGAAACTTAACATACGAACTTCCTTCGAGTGCTACTTTCCGGTAATTCCAGTCTTTATTCCTGAACCAGTTTACATCTTCGTATTGGTGCTGCAAATAAAACAGCCACAGCCCTGAAATAGCTGCAATATATAGGATTGAAAGCTGAATAATGATAAACGTACCAAAACCGATTGCCAGCCCCATGACAACAAAAAGAACCGCCAGAGCAGCATTTGTCAACCATACATTGACAATTTCCTTCCGGGGCATTTCCTTTTTTGTCAGCCTATTTTGAATCAGAAACACATATAACGAGCCGATCCCAAACATGACCAGCGGATTGCGGTAAATCCGGTATTTGACCCGGGTCCACTTGTCGCTTGATTGATACTCTTCCTTAGTCATCGTCCACACATCTCCCACCCCGCGTTTATCGAGATTACCTACCGACCCATGATGCCGCATGTGCTGATTATGCCATTTATCGTAAGGAGTAAAGGCCAATATCCCGAAAAACATGCCTACCATCCGGTTAGTTTTTTGCGATTTAAAATACGATCCGTGACCGCAATCGTGAAAAATAATAAAGAGCCTGACCAGAAAACCAGCAGCCAGAATAATGAGAAACGCCGTTAGCCAATACGAAACCGAAAGGCTGTAAACGATTAAAACCCACAACCCAATGTAAGGAATAAAAGTGTTCGCGATTTGCCAGATGCTACGCCCTAGACTAGGTTTCAGATACCTTTCAATGCTTTTATTAATAACCATCCAGGGGTTAACTTCCGGATTATTTATTTCTGTTGTTTTCATCTTTTAATTCTTGTATCACTTCATTAAACGTTTCCCATAAACTTTTGGTTGTTCCTTTTGTGTTAAAACTGTTTAATCTGAATGATTTAAAATCGGCCAGAAACCCAGATGTATGAAAAAAGGCCTGACCAGTTTTATAAACCAGTCAGGCCTCCTGAACGATAAAATTTACTTAAAATACCTTTTATTTTCTGGCTACTTTAACCAAACCATCCACATCTTTCACTTTTGCGAACGGAACAAGTTTAAAGCCGTAGCTGTAATCCTTCTTGCTTAAATGATACTCCGGAAGCGGAATCCCTCGCCACGACCAAGTGTCGTTTCCGCCAACTCCGGCCTGCCCCAAATCAATATTCATCGTATAAAATCCTGCCGGTTCAATCTCGTTGATGTGTGCTGCTTTGGTGATATTTTCGGCTGTATAAGGCCAAACAGAAGTGTTCAGTGGCTGTTTGCCAACAATCATTAGTCCGCTACCGGTTGCATTACGCAGAGCCAGCCAGCGTACTTCGGTGTGATTTCCGTTTTCCTGTGGACGCACATAATGGAAAATAAAATCCTCTACTTTGCCCGAATAAATATTCACTTCGGCAGCATGACTCCGGTCTGAATAGTTTTCGAGAGGGCCTTTCCCGTAGAAATTCATTAGTCCCATTTCTCCTGAAACTTCAGTAGTCATCCCAACACGCAACGGTTCGGTTAGCTTTTCACCAATTTTTGCCTGATAATTTACCTCAACAATCCCATCGCCCGAAACTTTGTACGAAAGCTGCAAATTCAGGCCTTGATCACTTTTTAGGTCGGTAATTATCAGTTTTGCAAGTCCTTCATCCAAAACCTTCATCTGCACCAATTTTAAACTGGCGGCTATCGAAGGCCAATCAGATAAATTCGTCACAACCTGCCAGGCACGGATGTCGTTATCAGTAATTGGTCTCCAAAAATTCGGTTTTAATTGACCAATCAGCAGTTCTTTTCCCTGAAACTGATATTTGGTCAGGTATCCCGAAGTTTTATCGAAGGTCACTTTGAAATCTTTTGCGCCAACGGTCAGGCTCTTTTCTGAATCTTCAAAAACCTGAACAGCAACAGTTGAAGCAGCCGACTGAATTGGTTTTGCCGCCGAAACCAGAAATTGTTCTTTGGCTATTTCATGCCCTCTTTTAGCGTATAACTCATCTTTGGCCAGTTTGATGCTAACTTTCATCCAGACTTCGCCCGTGGTTTTCGACAGGTCGTAATCAACCGCAAATAGTTTTGATTCACCTGGCATAACTGCAAAAGCGCCCAAACTTCCGGTTCCAATGTCTTTTCCGTTCTCAGTCAATGTCCAGCGAATATCAAATTCATTCAGGTTACGGAATTGAAACCTGTTTTTTATCCTGAATTGCATTTTATCCTGATCGTACGATTCAATAACAACCGGCTGAAATACATATTTGCACTCTTCTGTAGCAGCTTTTACTGTGCGGTCGGGACTAATGAGGCCATTGATACAGAAGTTTGCATCGTTTGGCTGATCGCCATAATCGCCACCATAAGCCCACCATTTGCGGCCTTGAGCATCGGTACGGGTAATTCCCTGGTCAATCCAGTCCCAGATAAAACCACCCATCAGGTTCTTTTTGCTGTGTATCAGGTTCCAGTATTCCATCAGGTTTCCGGTTGAATTTCCCATGGAATGGGCATATTCGCACATCACGATTGGCCGTTTGATGTATGGGCTTTCAGATAATCCCTTTAACTGGTCGATGGTGCAATACATCCGGCTGATCATATCCACGTACCAGGTATCGTCGGGATTGGCCAAATAGGGTTTTTTCATGTATTCAGGAGAACCAAATTGTTTATATTCCGGACGGTTGGCATCGCCTTGTGCTCCTTCATAATGAATAGGGCGAGTTGGGTCGAATTCCTTAACCCAGCCGGCAGCTGCGGCATGGTTCGGTCCAGAACCCGATTCGTTCCCCAACGACCATGAAAAAATAGACGGGTGGTTTTTATCGCGCTCGACCATCCGGATAACCCTGTCGGTATATGCTGCGTGCCACGTAGGCTGATTGGTAAGATATCCACTGGCATGATGAGTTTCGATGTTGGCCTCGTCCATCACATACAAACCATATTGGTCGCACAAATCGTAGAAATACGGATCGTTCGGATAGTGGCAGGTACGAACGGCATTCAGGTTGAATTGTTTCATCAGCAGAACGTCTTTCAGCATATCTTCGTGTGTAACAGTTTTTCCTCCGGTTTGGCTGTGGTCATGGCGGTTTACACCATATAATTTCACCGGCTTTCCATTCACCAAAAATACGCCATCCTGAATGCGAATATCGCGGAAGCCAATTTTGCTGCTTCTCGATTCGAGTACGTTACCCTTTTCATCTTTCAGGTTTAAAACCAAAGTGTATAAAACCGGCAGCTCGGCCGACCATTTTTGTGGCGATTCAATCTTGCTTTCCAGAAGCGCGAACTTGACATTGTCGCGCTGCGGATATTCTTCGTAAACAATCTTGCTTAAGTCAATTTTCAGTGGTTTGGCAAACTTCGGTTTGTCGGTCGGGCTATACAACATCGCCTCAACAGTCCATCCTTCAATGTTAATGCTGTCTTTCATTGTAACCACCGGACGAATCTGCAATAAGGCATCCTCCAGATTTTCGTCGAATTTTGTACGGACGAAGAAGTCGTTCAAAGCAATCCGTGGCTGAGCCAGCAACATTACTTCGCGCTGAATTCCGCTCATACGCCAATGGTCCTGATCTTCGAGGTAGCTGCCGTCTGACCAGCGGAAAACCTGCACGGCAACTGTATTTTTCCCTTTCTGAACCTTTTCGGTGACATCAAATTCGGCAGGTAAACAGCTGTCTTCGCTGTAACCGACCATTTGTCCGTTCACCCAAACATAGAAAGCCGAAGCCACACCACCAAAATGGAGGATGATTTGCTTTCCATCCCAATCGGCAGGGATTTCAAATGTCCGGAAATAGGAACCCACCGGATTGGTTCGTGTTATAAATGGTGGTCGGTTTGGAAACGGATAAGTTGAGTTGGTGTAGATTGGTGTTCCGTAGCCTTTCATTTCCCAGCAGGACGGAACCTCAATTTTATTCCATCCTGAAACTTTTGCTTCTGCCGAATAAAAATCCAGCGGACGGTTTTTCGAGTCAGCCTCGAAATGAAACATCCATTCGCCATTCAGCGATAGGAAACGGGACTGGGCGCGATCGCCTTTTAAGGCCAGATCTTCCGAAGAAAATGAATACGAAGTGGCACGGGCCGGCATTTTATTGCGCCCGATTACAGATTGGTCTTCCCAATCATTTTGTGCCGATACACCAATAGTGAGGAGCATCAGGATAAAAAAAGCAAGTCTGTTCATGATTTATTGATTATTGATTTTCAGGTAACGTGCAAATTACAGAATATAGACGAATTCAATCATGACATCCCTTATGTGAAATCGAAAAAAAGTTAAAGAACAGGTTTTATCTATACTGAAGACTTCGGCGTGAGCTCAGTCGAACGCTAAAACAGACGGCAAAGAATAGTGTTTTAATGAGAATATTGCTTGATCAGGATAATATTCTTTGCCGTCACATAAATGTGACGGACAGAAAAATCCCGGATATCTTTGGGCTTTAGCATCATAAACTTAAGTGGGATGAAACTAAAAAGCCCTGTTCGGAGTTTCCTAGCAGAGCTTTTAAAATATCGTTTTTGTGCTTATTATTCAATAATGGTCACCCAACCGTGCGTATCGGGTTCGTCACCATACTGAATACCGCGCAACTTTTTGTAGAGTTTTTCACTGATCGGACCGGGTTTGCCGTCTTTTGAGAATACATATGAAATCTTTTCATCGTAATCGTCAATCCGCTCAATTGGACTAATCACAGCAGCAGTTCCACAAGCACCGGCTTCTTCGAAGGTAGCCAGTTCTTCCACCGGAATCTGGCGGCGTTCCACCTTCATTCCCATGTCTTCGGCCAAAACCATCAAACTTTTGTTGGTTATCGATGGTAAAATAGAACTCGATTTTGGTGTAATGTAGGTGTTATTTTTTATTCCGAAGAAATTGGCAGCACCACATTCGTCGATGTATTTCTTTTCGATGGCATCGAGGTAGAACACGTTTGAATAACCCAACTCGTGCGCTTTTGCTCCGGCAACCAGGCTGGCCGCGTAGTTTCCGCCCACTTTATATTTTCCCATTCCGAGAGGAGCCGAACGGTCGAACTCGCGCATAATCACAAATGGAGTAGTTTGGAAACCTCCTTTGAAATATGGCCCTACCGGGGTCACAAACAGGATAAACATGTATTCATTGGCAGGTTTTACACCCACCTGCGCGCCAGTTCCGAACAAAAACGGACGGATGTACAAGGCTGCTCCCGATTCGTAAGGTGGCACAAAACGTTCGTTCAATTTCACGGCTTTAACAACAGCTTCCTCAAATTTCTCAATCGGAAGGATAGCCATCATGGTTCCCACGCTCGAGTCCTGCATCCGCTTGGCGTTTTCATCCATACGAAATACCCGAATTTTATTGTCAGCTCCGCGAAATGCCTTCAATCCTTCGAACGATTCCTGTCCGTAATGAATGCAAGTAGCAGCCATATGCATCGTTACCATTTCGCTGTCGCTAACTTCCAGTTCGCCCCATGCTCCATCTTTGTATGTACACCGGATGTTGTAATCCGTTTTCATATATCCGAAGCCCAAATTTTTCCAGTCTATAGTTTCCATAATCAAAAAAGTAGTTTGTCAATCCAAGTTTTCTTTTGGAGTCATAAATTAACGAAAAAAAACCCGGAGAAGGAAGGATAAAATGCCAATATCCTCAAATTAACCAATTTAGTCAATAGTACTGATTTCCAGAAAGTACCCATTGTGTTTACGAATGTTCAACACCCTTCCGTCCGAAAAAATAAGGTATTGGCCTTTTATTCCGTTCAGAATTCCCGAAATCTCCGGATCCTTATCGAACGAAACGCTGGCTATTTTCGCCGGAAAGTCGGAACATGGATAATTCATTTTCCAGATTTGGTTGTCGGAGTGTAAATATTGCTGCAATTCGGCCGGAAGCAATTGGTACGCTTTTTCTTTTTCCTCCGGAAGGTTATATTCCTGAATGTCCTTATTTTGAAGCATCGAACGCCAGTTGGTCTTATCCGAGAAAAAGTTCTTCAGGTAAACTTCAATTACTCCTGAAATATGACGGTTTGGAGTCCGCGCCAGAATGATTGCTTCGCTTGCACCCTGATCGATCCATCGGGTTGGCACCTGATGATGACGGGTAACTCCAACTTTCAATTCTCCGGAAACTGCAAGGTAAACGTAATGGTCAATCAGGTCGTGCTCGCGGGCCCAGTCCATGTCGCGTGCAATGCCCAGGTGAGCTTTCGACAACTCGGGACGCATCACCGTTTCACTGGCTTCAGGAGCAGTTTGCAGACAATTGTAGCAAAAGCCTTGTCCGAACGAGGTTTTGGTGCGTTTGCCACAGGCGATGCAGTTGATTTGCCCGGTAAACTTCATGCTGACCGATTTCCCGATTAATTCGTTCATTGGCAACTCAGTGTTACCAATCGGGAGAAAATACTGAACAGGATCGGCAAATTCCGACCGCATTTTGATGATATTTCCGGAAGCAAGCATAGTCGTTGTGTTTTTATGTGCTGCACAAAGTACGGAAATGTTGGGTGAATTGAAAAGCGAGACAGAGAAAACTTGGGGCAACAACAAATCTCATCTCTCGTATATAAAAATACACGAAGAAGCATAATTTTTCTGTCGTTGATTCTGATGGGTTCCGGATGGTACAACTAATCTTAAAATAGTTTGACACAATGAAAAACTGTTTGGGAGAAAGGGAACTGATACATATTTTTCTGACTGAACTTCCAGTCAGTCCATACATGCAAAACCAGTTTTTTGAGTCAGATGCCGAGGTTTTGACCTGCGGAAACGGCAAATTGCTTTTTACCACTGACGAATTCTCCGACGAGGATCTTTTTCGAACTGACAATCCATTCCGCCTAGGGTACAATCTTGCGGCTGCTACTATCAGCGATGTGCTCGCTGTTGGTGGCACTCCATACGTATATTCACACGCGGTAAAAGCCTCGTCGTCGTGGACCAGCGAATATGTTACCCAATTGGCACAGGGCATTGGTGCAGTTCTTAAGACTTGCGGCATTGGCTCCATCGGGGGCGATATCGGAGTGTCGAGCCAATGGAGTTACACCGGAATTTGCCTGGGCTTTTCACCAAATCCAATCTCCAGAAAAGGCGCGACCGAAAACGACCACATTTACATGACAGGAACAATAGGTGCGGGAAATATCGAGGCTGCATTTTCGCTATACGATCGCGGGCAGATTGTGAAACTGCAAGACCATTTCGTTGAAAATTATTTCCCTGTCAGGATAAAGGAATCGAAACTGATTGGGCAATGGGCTTCGTGCTGCATCGACACCAGCGACGGTGTGCTGAATGCAATAAATACACTTGCCGAAATTAATGACCTGGGCTATAAAATTGAAAATCTGCCTTATCAACCAGAAGCAAAGTTGTTGTGTGAGATGCTGAATGTGCCTAAGGAAGCCCTTTTTATGGGCGAATGCGGCGAATACGAATTGCTGTTTTCGGTTCCTCCGGAAAATAACAAAGCATTTGAGAAAGCCGCACATGCCGAAAACCTGAGCTTTACCGCGATTGGGGAATTTACCAAAGCGGATAACCGGATACTGACAAATAAGGACAAGTTTTGGAACCTTGGACTCTTCAGCCTTTCGGCCCGCGATTACGATTCGAAGCAAGATTATTTAAATGCCTTGCTTAATTTTTTGAAGAATGAACCTCGTAACTAATGATATTATCTTTTTGACCGGGGCCAATGGCTTTATTGGCAGCCACCTTGCTGAATATTTCTCGAAACAGGGATATCAGGTGGTGTGCGGCATCCGCAAAAATGCTTCAGACTTTCTGAAATCACTTCCGGTTAAGTTAATAACGGCTGATATTACTGACCTCGATTCGTTGCTTCAGGCTACAAAAGGCGCCACCGTTGTGATTCATGCGGCCGGAAAAGTCACAGACTGGGGCCAATGGCAGGATTTTTACGATGCAAATGTTGTGGGAACCCGAAACGTACTGATGGCCTGCCAAACCAATGGTATCCGGCGAATCATCACTACGGGTTCGGTATCGTGCTTTGGTGAGGAAGACTGCGAAAGTCCCAAAGATGAGCAATCGCCCCACAACCCTCGGTATCCTTACTTTCTGGAAGATACATGGCCTTCGGGAATGAACTATTACCGCATCAGCAAGTCGATGGCTGCGAAAGAAACTGAAGAATTTGCCATCAAACACCACTTGAATGTAACGATCATTCATCCGGTGTGGGTTTATGGAGAGCGCGAGTTTTCGTCCGGATTTTATGAATACATGAAGTCGGCAAAGTCGGGTATGCCTTTCGGTCCAGGAAGCCGGGAAAATCTGTTCCATGTTATTTATGTACGCGATCTCGTTCGGGCCTACCATTTGGCTTTACAATATGCACCCGATGGATTTAACAGCTACATCGTTGGAGACAAAACCATCCCGAAACAAGAAGAAGTCTTTTCACTCATCTGTCGTGAAATGGGTGTGGAAAAGCCAACAAATATCCCGAAAGCAATTGCCTGGCCCATTGGATTTGCAGCCGAACTGGCGGCTTCTCTACTCAAGATGAAAAGTTCACCATTCCTGACCCGTGCACGCGTAAACATGTTTTACGATTCAATTTGCTACAGCACTCAAAAAGCTGAGAAGGAACTCTCTTTCAGTTGCCAATATTCGTCGGAAAATGGCATCAGAAATACAGTACAATGGTATAAAAACAACCGATTACTTTAATGGGTATGGAACACGCAACATTCTTAATCGGGATGCCTAAGTGGCAGGAAGACATCCGGATAAAATTATCAGTCTTTGGCCACTACACCGGCCGGTTTCTCGTTGGAAAAATAAAACCTCAGCACTATTTTCGCATATTGAAAAGGCTGCTGTACTTCTTTTCAAAAATGAGAGAGAACAAGTATGTGAAAATTGGCCGCCTGACCAAAGTAAACCTTTATGTGCCGTTTTTTCCGACCAAAGCGTTTTACACAGCCTGCGATAAAGTGACCGTTTTTGAGGAAAAAATGCCAGCAGTTTCGGCTTTGCTTTCGGTGACTTCGGCATGTCGTTTCAATTGCGAACATTGTTACCAGAAATACGACAAAGGGAAAGATGTACCCATTGAAATTTTGATTGATGCCATCCATAATTTGCAAGATAAAGGCATTGCATTTTTCAATATCGAAGGTGGCGAACCGTTTCTGGTGTTCGACCGGCTGTTTCGCGTGTGTCGGGCCATTGACGACAGATCGGAGATTCTGATCAATTCAACCGGATTTGGTATGACTACGGAGCGGCTGAAACTGCTTCGTGAAAATAAAAACCTGATGGGCGTAATGTTCTCGCTGCATACCGATACTCCTGAAAAGATGAACGCGTTTATGGGTAGCGACGAAGCCTGGTTGTCGATGGTGAAAGGCGTTGCCTTGTGCCACGAGAATAACATTCCCGTCATGTTTAACACCTGCCTTTTGCCTGAAGCATTTAAAGACGGAACATTTGAACGAATACTTGATCTGGAGAAAGAATTTGGGGCTTGCCTTATTCAGTTAATTAAACCAAAAACTGCGGGAGGATGGCTTCATGGAAAAATCGCAAAATTTAATGCAGAAGACACTGCATTGGTAAAAGAAAAGGTGAATAAATACAATCAGGCGGAAACACATGTGGATTACCCCTTTGTGTATTGCATGCTGATGGAGGAAGAGCCTGAGATGTTTGGATGCACGGCCGGTGGTACCGATCGTTTTTATATCAACGCCAAAGGCGATTTACAGCCCTGCGAGTTCCTGAATTTCTCGTTTGGCAATATTGCCGCCGATGATTTCGATACCATCTATTACAACATGCGTTCTGAATTCCACATACCGGGGAAATGCCTGCTTTGCGATGAGTTTGCCAGCAAAATCTATCAAAAGCATCTGGAGGATGCTTCTTCTATCTTGCCTTTAAATCCTGAACTATCGAAGCAAATTTATGCTGATTGGGATCGGGGTGAACCCACTGAATTTTACGAAAAACTGTCGCAATCGTAAATATACAGAACAATGAACAGTACAGCAACAATCCGGTTTTTAAAAGCTTACGGCAAGTCGATGCGCATTTACTATTCGTTTGTGACAGGCATTGCCGGATGGGTTGGTGTTGCGCATTATCAATTTATTGCCACAACCATTGGTGAACGCGGGACTTCAGGATTGGTGAGAACCATTGAAGTTCCGGCCTCACTGACCAAGCAAATCGTAATTATCCTCATCCTGTTTCTGGCTTGGGGAATCAACCAGATTGTAAACGATTTTCTGGGGTACAAAGAGGATAAAATAAATGCCCCGCAACGCCCAATGGTTACTGGCGAACTGAACCGCTACCATGCCATGGCTCTCTCTTTATTTTTGATGCTGGTTATTTTCCTGATTACCTGGTTTTATCTCGAACCGGTGGCAATTCTTCCTCTGGTGGCTGGAGCTGTTTTAAATGTAATTTACGAATACGCCAAAGGGCATGGCATCTGGGGGAATCTCGTATTTGGCGTCATGATTGCGATGTGTGCCCTGTATGGTTTTTATGCCTGTGGTCCCATGGACATTTACTGGACCCGAAGCCGTTTCAGCGCTCTGGCTTTAATTGCCATTATGAATGCGCTGATGACCTATTACACCTATTTTAAAGATTATACGGGCGATAAAGCGGCCGGTAAAAATACCATTGTGGTTGAGTATGGGTTGCATACAAACAAATACATCGCTATTGCTGCTTCGTTTTTGCCTTCTGTCCTGTTCCTGATCGGGTATTACATTTTCAAGGGTTTCCAGATCGAGCTGAATAACATCTTCATCATTCTTGGTTTAATGACCGTTTTCCTGCAAATATGGACCGGCGTACTTTACTACCAAAATCCGCAAGGCGAAATGACTTACTATTCGCTGGTTACCAATTTCAGGGCATGTACCTGCGGACAGGCAACTATTGTGTCGCTTTTCAATCCCGAACTGGGATTAATCCTCTTTTTACTGACCTATGTTTTTGTAGGTTTCCTGTTCAATCTTCACACCAACATAAAGGCATAAAAGTATTATGGAAGTATTTGAGGAAGCACATATTGGCTTAGTCAGACTGAAAAACCGGATTATCCGGTCGGCCACATTTGAGGGTGCTGCCGACCCAAAGGGGTTTCCGACAGCCTCATACTATTCAATTTATAAGAAGTTAGCAACTCGTGGGGTTGCCGCGGTAATTACCGGTTTTACCTATATCTTGTCTGAAGGTAGGGCGATGCACCCCGGACAGGCAGGATGCGACTCGATGGAAAAACTCAAAGCATTTTCGTTGCTGACCGAAATGCTGCACGAACACGATTGCAAGGCTTTTTTGCAAATTGCGCACACTGGCAGGCAAACATTAAAATCGGTTACCGGAGCACAGCCGGTTGGCGTTTCGGCCAGAAAATCAGCCTATTTTAATGAAAAGCCACTGGTACTCACCAATGCAAAAATTTATGGAATCATCGAATCGTTCGGTCGGGCCGCATACCTCGCAAAAAAGGCAGGTTTCGACGGAGTCCAGTTACATGCGGCTCATGGCTATCTTATCCATCAGTTTCTGCTCTCTTCGGTGAACAACCGCGTAGACGAATTTGAACCCGACCCGACCACCCAGGTTGGAACACTCTTCCTTCAGGAAATAATTGAAAAAATCCGGCATAAATGCGGCAATGATTTCCCGATATTGGTCAAAATAAGCGCTTCCGATGATTACCGGCCATCCTTTTCTCAGGATCAGTTTATGCATTTAATCCGTTTTCTGGATGAGATGAAGGTGAGCGCTATCGAAATTAGTTATGGAACCATGGATGCACCATTTAATATTTTTAGGGGCGATTTTCCTGAAGAACGAATTTTGGCCGAAAATGGCATTTACAAGCATAAAAACACCCTTTATAAATGGATTGCCCGAAAGTTGATTTTCCCTTCAATGAAAAAGAAATTCTTTGCGTTGAAACCCATGTATAACTTACCTTATGCACTTCTGGCACGTCAAATTACACGCATCCCTCTTATCGTGGTTGGCGGGTTCCGTAGTGGAAGCGAGATCAGCCATGCCATCCGTAATTGCGGGATTGATTTTGTAAGTATGTGCCGCCCGTTTATCGCCGAACCCGATCTGGTCATGAAACTGAGGGCAAATCCACAATATGAGAGTAAATGCGTTAGCTGTAACCAATGCGCTGTAATGTGCGATTCTTCAAATTCAACCCGATGCTATACTCACATAAAACACGAATCAGATAAGAAAAACAATTCCCCGTCACTTTCAGAAAAACAAAAAATAATTACTTATGAAAACAACAGAAACCATGGTAATTCAAATAATCCGAAGTATCAAGGACATCAAATATCCCATCACAAAAGACATGGATTTAATAAACGACCTGTTTCTCGATTCGCTGGATATGTTGATGATGATCAATGCCATTGAATTGGAATTTTCGTACAAAGTTGACATGGGCGAAGTTGAAAAGATAAAAACCGTTGGAGATATTATCGGGATATTGGAGACCGAAACATCTAAAACCGGAATCCATGAAAGACATTGATTTTTACAATCGGTTTGAGTTGGATTTGGGTCTGGTTGAAACGGCCAGGCATAATCCGTATTACCACAAAGTACAATCAGAACTAACCGATGAGATCATTATCGATGGAGAACATTTTATAGATCTGGCTTCGAATAATTATTTGGGTATCGCCAATCATCCGCAGCTGAAACTGGCCTGTATAAATGCGATAGAACAATACGGATCATCGCTCTGTGCAACACCCGTTGCCAGCGGTTATTCCGATTTGCATCACCGTGTTGAGCAAAAAATTTCTGAATTTACCGGAACCGAACAAACTTTGATTTATCCATCGTGTTATCAGGCCAATCTGGGGCTTTTCAATGTTATTGCCAATCCTGAAGATGTGATACTGGTTGACCGGTGCGCTCACTCATCTTTGCTGGAAGGAATAAAAAGTTCAGGAGCAAAGATTTCTCCGTTTAAGCACAACGACATGGATTACCTGGAAATGTTGTTACAGAATAGTGTGAAATACCGGACCATTTTTGTGGTTACCGAATCCGTCTTTTCCACCGAAGGAACCATTGCCTCGTTCAAGGAAATCAACAACCTGTGCCTGAAATATGATGCCATCCCAATCGTCGACGATTCGCATGGGATTGGCGTGTTGGGTGCCAATGGCCATGGAATTCTGGAATATGCCGGAATTTCTGATTACCAGGGAATTTATACGGCTTCGCTTGGCAAAGCGCTGGCCAACATTGGCGGTGTTATTTGCGGTAAAAAATCCCTGATGCAATGGATGCAATACTACAGTTCAAACCTGGTTTATTCAACGGCAATCTTGCCTTCGGCTCTGGCCGGAATCGAAGCGGTTCTTGAAATTATCCAAACTGACTTTCCCGAACTCAGCAAACGCATGTGGAATGCAAAACGGCGCATTGAAGCTGCGCTCATTTCTGCTGGCTTCGACCTTACCAGCGGAAAAGCTCCTATCACATCGATCAAATCAGGTAATTCGCTCGAAACCATCCAACTATCGAAAGCATTTTGGGATAACCGGATTATGACCACTGCTTTTGTTTATCCTTCAGTTCCTCAAAATGAAGGGCGGATCAGGTTGATTGCCGGGGCCAATATGCGCGAAGAAACCCTTCAACGAGCTGAAGAGGCCATCCGGAAAATGAAACCGCATTGACTCTGTTCCTGTTGATTACCATAAAAAATCAAACCTTTGCATGAAAGACATTTTCCTGATCATGAATCCCGGATCGCATTCGGGTCGTAGTCGGCAAGCATTCGACCAAATTATCGGGATGATCTCCCAAAGCGGCGCTGATTTTGAGTACCATATCACCCTGGATTTGGAGCATGCAACCCTATTGTCGCGTAATGCCAACCTGGAAGGGTTTAAATCCATTATAGCTGTTGGTGGCGACGGAACGATAAATGCGGTGATAAACGGTTTTTTTACTCCTGAAGGGTATTGCTTTTCGGATGCAAAATTTGGGGTTATTTATACCGGCACCAGTCCTGATTTTAACCGTACATACAACATTCCTGTCCAAATTGATGAGGCGGTTGATGCGATTCTGAATGGAAACGATTTAATGATTCCGGTTGGGCGGATTTCATTCGGGTTACCCAATCCGGATTTCCCAACTATTCGTTATTTTGTTTGCTGCGCCAATATTGGGCTGGGCGCTATGCTGGCACGGCAAGCCAACAGTGGCATTCGCCGTAAATTGGGCGATTTTTTAGGCACACTTTTGTCTTTAATTGGTTTATTGATCCGGTTTAAAACATTCAATGTGCTTTGTGAAGAGAATGGACACAATATCAGGTTGGATAAATTAACCAATTTGTCAATCGGAATTACTCCTTACATCGCTTCCGGCATTCGGATTCCGGTGCAATTTACTGATCATGAACGGGAGTTTTACCGAATGACAGTCCACCACCTGAACCTGTTTCACCTGGTTCCGCTCCTACGGAAAGTGTATAGCGGAAAACCTTTTAAAAACGGGAACTACCTTTCTTTAGACTATTCGCAACAAGTTCAGTTATCCTCCACCATGCCTGTTGAGGTAGAGGCCGATGGCGACCCCGTTGGGCTTTTGCCTTGCGGCATAAGTTTCGCAGTCGACAATTTGCAGTTGATCGTCCCCAAATAATTTCTTCAGCTCCAACTTCCCGCTTTCCATTGAAATAAAAGCAAAATAAACCACCTTTGTAAACGAATTCAGGAATAATAATTTTGCCGCATGACATTAAGCAATTTTGAACGGTTGGTGCAATTGGCAGACGAAGTTTTTGCCGTTAAAAGTGATCCGAGTCAGCTCGATGTAAATCCGGAAGTATTGGAGCGACTACAAAAAATGCATCCGGCCACAGTTTCGGCATTCGACGATGGAAATGGCCCGGTGGCCTGGGTTTTGCTCATCCCCACCACGCTCGAATTGATGAACCGGTTTCTGGACAACCAGATTTCAGAAAAAGAACTGTTCAACCTAACGCCCCTGAATACAACCTACAACGCCATTTACCTGTGCTCGGCCCTGGTTCTGGAAGAATACCGCAGAAAGGGAATTACCAAAAACCTGGCGATGTCGGCCATCGAAATCATTCGCAAAGACCATCCGCTAAAAGCTGCATTCGTATGGGCATTTAGTCCCGAAGGTGATTTGGCCGCAGAAACCATCGCTCGATTGGCTGAACTTCCGCTATATAAAAGGGCGAAATAGCTCGGGAAATGCTCCCTTCGACTGCTTCGCGCTCAGGGAGCGGCAAGCATATATTCATTGCAAATACCGGTCCCTGAGTAGCCGAAGGCGTATCGAAGGGAAAAAAATCAGAATTATTTTTCGGGTCGAGTAACCAATTGACTATTTTGCAGGTATTGTTTTCAGATAAGCGAATTTTAAAGCAAACTGATTCCAAAATTTACATGACTGAACGGTTAAGCGACGAACAACTGATGAAGCATCTGGCGCAGGGCGATAACAAAGCGGCCGCCGTGCTTTACGACAGGTACTACAAAAACGTGTACGGATATTTTGTCCGCATGACACGCGATGCCGATGCCAGCCGCGATTTGACGCAGAATGTCTTCATGAAAATTATCCGCTACAGTCAAAGTTGGAAAGAAGATCGGGTGTTTGTGCACTGGCTTTTCCGGATTGCACGAAACATCATGGTTGACTATTTCAGGGGAGCCCGGAAATTTTACGATCTGAATGACGAACCGGAAATTGCAGCGCGCGACAACGATGATTCGGTAAGGGCGATGGAAGCCCGCGAATCGTACGACTTTTTGCTCGAAGCCATGGAAAAGCTTCCGCCAGGTTATCGCGAACTGATCGAACTGAACCGGTTTCAGGGCTTTTCATACAAAGAAATTGCCGCAACCATCGAATCGAACGAAAATGCTGTGAAAGTGAAAACCTTCAGGGCAATACAGAAGCTGAAAGAGATTTATACCCAAATAATAATGGAATAATTATGGACTGCGAATTGGTAAAAATAAATCTTCCTGAATACATCGACAGGAAATTGGATGAAGCCACATCGGGCGCCATCCGGAGTCACCTGGAAAGTTGCCCGTCATGCAAAGCGCTTAACAGCGAGTTGAGCTCATTCTTAAACTACATGGATTCGTTTCCCGCTCCGGAAGTTCCGGAAGGAATGAAAGAAGAATTTGAGGAAATGGTGGCTTCGCTTGGAAATCGGGAAAATAAGAAAATTCGCCTCATCCCAATGTGGACAAAGATTGCAGCAATGGTGGTATTCGCGTTTGGTACATATTGGCTGGGTTTTCAGGTTGGATCACACAAAAGTGAAATCGTTCAAAATCAACTGACGTCTGAACTTTCGACTCAAAAGCAGCAGGTTTTACTGGCCAGTTTGCGCGACTACACCGGGCCACAGAAAATTGATGCGGTTTACAGCATCAGCACAACAGAAAACGTAAGCCCTGAATTGATCGATGCCCTGGTTCACACCATGAACAGCGATAAAAACACCAATGTGCGACTTGCCGCAATTTCGGCTCTTTCAGGAATGATGGATAAAAACAACCGGGTAAAAACGGAACTCATCAAATCGCTGGCGGTTCAGGAAAATCCACTTCTGCAAATATCGCTGATCCAGGTGCTGACCGAGAAGGGTGTGAAAGAAGCCAAACAGCAAATTGAAACGATTACAAACAATGAAAAAACCGATGAAAGCGTAAAAGCTTATGCAAAGGATATGATGAAAATTATCATATAAAATCAGGTAACGACGAAACAGCCGGCGCGGACTCGTAACCCTGATCAGTTAAATTAAAATTAACAGAAGTTTCCGTTATGTGGCCCAATTTGTAGTCAAAGTGTCATTAAGTGGTCATTGATGGTCAATAATTGTAAAAAACAATGAATGACAAGCAAATGACAATAAATGACGAGCCTGACCAAAGGGAAACTCTGTTGGGAGAATTTACAAACATTTTAAAAACTTAAAAATTATTAGCCATGAAACGTATTGCTATCATATTTACAGCGCTTGTCTTTCCCTTTTTATTGATGGGGCAAACCAAAAAATTTGAGTACACCCCCAAGGTGAAAAACAAGATCGAGATTTCTAATTTGCTGGGTGAAATCTCATTACAAAACTCTACCGGCAACGCCATTGTTGTCGAATCTGATTTTAACATGGAACGGCCAGATCGTGCAGCAGGACTCAAATTGTTGGGTGCCATGGAAGACAATACCGAACTGGGTATTAATGTGAGCGAGGAAAACGGCATTGTCAGCATTCAGGGTGCAACCCGCCAGGTGCGCGATTACAAGTACAAAATCCTTGTTCCGACTGGAATGGCGGTGAACCTCGACTACGGAAGCCCGTTTGCCAAAGAGGATGTAAATGTCGATTCGTTCACCGGAAGCCTGGAGATCAAAACGCTGAACGCGAATGTAAAGATTACCAAATCATCGGGTCCGTTTACGGTTAATTCCATCAGCGGTGATGTGGAGGTGGTATTCGACAAAATCAATCAGAACGAACCAACATCTTTGGCATCGGTGAGCGGATTAATCGATGTTACCTTGTCGGGAAGCGATAAGGCCAATATCGAAATCAGCACCATCAACGGAAATGTGTTCAACAACCTCGACCTGAAAAGCGCCGCCAAACCCGTTGAAAAAGATCGCCATGCTTATGGAATGGATGCTCTGCGGATGCAAGGAGGAAATTCTTACACCCTGAATGGCGGAGGCCAGAAAGTCTATCTGAAAAGCATTTCAGGAAACATTTACCTGCGTAAAAAGTAAAAATCGGAAACAATGAAAAAGTATATTTTAACCGCTATTTTGATAGTGGCTGCAATCGTCGTGTCCTTTTCTCAGAAAGTGATTACCAAAAAGCTGGATGTTCAGGGCAAAAAAGTGGAGATGAAATTCGATTTTGCTGAAAACATTCGGGTGGAAGCCTGGGATAAAAATACCGTCGAACTGGAAGTAACCGTTAATATCGACGATAACCGGTACAACGATTATTACACCCTGAACGTGAATGAACGCGCCGGAAGCGCCGACCTGATTGAGAAAGTTGATTTCGAAGGCATCAAAAAAGTGAAAGGCCAGAAAGATTGCTGCAATTTCGATACGAAGATCAACTATAAGCTGAAAGTGCCTGCCAATCTGGAATTTAATCTGAAAACCATTTCCGGCAAAATTGAACTTGTAGGTTCTGTGGGCAAAATGTCGATTAATTCAATCAGCGGATTTATTGATTACACCATTCCGACTGCGATGAAAGCCCGCATCAACCTATCGACCGTAACGGGCGATGTATATTCGGATGTGAAGTTCGACAAAAGCGATTCGAAAGAAATGTCGTGGGTAGGCACCAAACGCGATCTGACCCTCAATAGCGGAACTTTACCCGTTGAACTGAAAACCGTGAGCGGCAATATTTACCTCCGGAAATCGAAACAAATGAATTAAGCATTACATAGAGCACTTTTTTAAATTTCACAAACAGAAGGCCATTTCGGAAACGGGATGGCTTTTTGTGTTTTAAGGAATGCCCCCTTCGACTGCTTTCCTTCGATACGCTTCGCTACTCAGGAAACACGTCGCTCAGGGAGCGGCTCATTTACAGGAATTCTCATGCCACTGGGAGCAAAGGATTTTGTAAAATAGTTTCTCTTATTTATCTGGAATATTCGTAATTATCATTATCTTTAGTAGCCAATAAACTCAGAAGCCGACCGTATGAATCTTTTTGAACTGCGAGGAACATCAATCATTACTGAAAGAAAAATCAACGACATCAGTACCATCAAATCAAAAATGGAGTCTCGGCTAAATAATTTAAAAGCAAGAACCATAATAAATGAGAATGTAATTGAGTTTAAAACTATTCAAATAATTTTGGGAACAGGCTATATCAATACAAATCCGATTCTACTTCGGTTATACAAGGAAGGAAATATTGTCATTGATAAACAAAGTCGATCTCTTAAAATTACATGGACAGTTAAACTTGATAGTTTGTACTTTTTAGCTTTATGTTGGTCTATTGTTGCCGGAACAGTCGTGAGCTTATATGTTAATACTGGATTGGTTATCTCGGTATGCAATGGAATACTATTTTTCCTGATGTTTGTCTTCATTGGAATCGTGCTTATCAAAATTCAACTAGATAATTTGATAAATTCGAGTGTGTATCGGAACTATTAGTTGTTGCATGCTGTTCGTCAGCTAAAGCAGACGGCAACGGATAATTTCCTCCCTGAGATACATTTTCGCTCATTCAAAGCTTTGCCTATCCTTTGCCGTTGGTTTTAACCAACGGTCATGTGATTTTGTAAAATAGTTTCTTTTATGTACCCGGAATGTTCCTGGCTATCATTATCTTTAGTAACCAATAAACTCAGAACCTGACTGTATGAATCTTTTTGAACTGCGAGGAACATCAATCATTACTGAAAGAAAAATCAACGACATCAGTACCATCAAATCAAAAATGGAGTCCCGGCTAAATTCAATGAAGGCAAGGACCGATGTCTCCGATAATGTAATAACTTTCTCAACTTTGAAATTTTATGTGCCATTAGGTAACAAATGGGATAGAATTGATTCATTACGAATCATAAAAGAAGGTAGGATTGGCATTAATAAAGAAAGCCATTCTCTTAAAATTAATTGGACAGTTAGACTTGACAGTCTTTACTTTTTTAGTTTATGTTGTTCCGTTATCGTGGGAATATTTGCAAGTATAAGTACTGAATTGATTATCTCGGTAAGCATTGGAATCCTATTTTTCCTAATGTTTGTCTTCATTGGAATCGTGCTTATCAAAGCGCAATTGAATGATTTGATAAATTCCTGTGTGTACCGGAACTATTATTAGGGGAAAATGCTCCCTTCGACTGCTTCGCGCTCAGGGAGCGGCGCTTTGTTTAACATCCATAGGCCAATTTTTTGAACACTTCCGGATATATTTTTAGAGTTGTGAATACCCAACTAAAAACTATTGTATTGTTTAACTTTGGCAAGTAAGTTAGTGGAAAATTAAGAGAAACTTCGATGATATTTAAGACACTTGATTATTTTGCTCGCAATGTGATGGATCCGATGTATGAAGTTTTTGAGGTTCTAGATGATAGAAATCATCCACTTCATAAGGATTTAATGATTGATATCGAGAATATTAGCGAGGATGATTTGTTGATTTTTGTTAAGTCACAAGAAATTGATGGACTTCTTGGTCGTCAAGAAGATAAGAATCTTGGTAGGAGAATTTATTATATCATTTTTAACCTACAGCACGAAATCACAAACGCACGTATATTAAAACTTTTAAACTTCAATGATTGTCCTGAACCCTATAACTCGAACAACCTAACTACAATCAAGATTGATAAGAATAATTTAGCTGCAACAAATCAATTTGGCCTCAAAAAATGTGGATTTCAGTACAATAACTTAATCTATGAACTTTGTCCAACAAATGGTGCATCTAATTCGAGTTACTGGTTATATCAAGCAATTTTTAAAAGTATTATTGCTTCAGGCGTGAATTTTAAGATTCGATTAGACCCGTTTAGAGAGATTGAATCTGAAAATTATCAGCCAATGACATATAGAATGATTGTTCATGGGAAACCATTGAACTGGGAAAAGTTGGTTGGTTTAAGGAATGAAGACTTTGGACAATGGTTTAATGAACGAGATAATAGTTTCACCGATTATGTTTGGGCTCCGGCGGCTGATGAGATTCATTTTACTTGTGAGGAGTATCCAATTCATTCTCAAAAAGAAATAACAACTAGTAGGTACTTCCATGCTATTTTTAGTAAAAAGACTGGTGGAATAAAGCACTGTGATGGTGCTATTAGAGTTTATAATGATTTTGAAATTGTGTCGAGAAAAAACTTCCATGTCAGACAAGCAGAAGTTAGAAAAGTAGGTACAAGAATTAAGATATTCCAATTTGACAGCCAAGATAATCTGAATCGTGAAATTCTTCACGAAGATTTTTCTCAATTAGTAGTAAGTTTCTTTATTTGGAATAATGATGTACAGAGATATTTTAGTTAGGAATATATAAAGACACAGTAAAATTTTCAGATATTTTTCTAAAAATCTTCTTTACTTCACCTCCACCTCTTTCCCCATCTCCGATCTCCCTGTTTCACCCAGCGCTTCAATGGCAAAATAGTAAATTGTGCCTTTATCCAGTCCACGGAAATCATAGTTTGTTTCGCCATTTACGGTGATGCAGTTGTAGCGTTTGCCAGGTGAAACACCGTACCAAATGTTGTAGCCATAAGCGCGGGCTGAGGAACTCCAACTGATTTGTGCATTGCGAGGGTCGGCTGCGGAGCGATCTACTTTAAAGTTGTGGACTTCTTCCGGTTTTTCGCCTTTGGCCAATCCAAATACCCGAAAATCGCTAATGGCAAACGATCCGGTGGGCATGTGGATATTCTCGATTTTCAGGAAACGTGTATTGACTGGTTTCAACAGTTCCATGTAGTCGTGCGGCACATCGCGGTCATTATCGCTTTTATCCACCAGCAGCGTCCAGTTTTGGCCATCAATCGATTGGTAAATGCGGTATTGGTGGTACAAATCCATCGCTTTGTTGTGCTGAAAAGCCTTGTGGTCGTAATAATTGATTTGCAAAGCACGAACTTCTTTCACAGCGCCCAAATCCATTTGCAGCCATTCGCCCGGATTGCCGGTTTTGGCTGTCCAATAGGTGCGCATGTTTTCGTCCGACGCGTTTTTGGCAACCAGATCGCCATCCGTAGAAGAAACAGTAACAGGCTTTTCGTACGAAAGCAACATCCATCCAGAGAAAGATCCGCTGCGGTGGTCGGTGGCTTTGGTTGGGGTCAGGCACGGGTAATCGCCGTAGCCGGTTGAGGCATACATCGTTCCGGCCTCATCGAAACCGGCCGGATAAATACCAATGCGCCGCTCGAACTTGTATTTGAGAGACAGCATGCAGGTAGCCACATGCCAGTAATTTCCGTAGTTATCGGCAAAGGTTCCGCCATGGCCAGCGCCCTGCACAAATCCGCCGGGCTTGTACGACATGGGGTTGTGCTTCTGGTAAGTGAACGGTCCCAGCGGATGATCGGCCACGTAAACGCCGTCGGCATACACCTTGAATTCAGTTCCGGGAGCGCCATACTGGAAGTAATATTTGCCGTTGTGTTTGTTCATGTAACTGCCCTCGGTAAAGGGTGCCAGCGTGGTGCTGTCGTCGTTGTTCATGCCAAAACGTTCCCAGCCATGCAGGTCAGGTTTCAGCATGGTAACATCAACAATTTTGCTTTTTGGGTAAAAGTTGCTGCGGTTTAATTCTACAGCTTTCAGCGGAAATTCGTTGCTCGATCCGTAATACATGTACAATCGCTTATCGTCGTCGAGGAAAAATCCGGGATCCCAGAAGGGCAACGAAACCGATTCGATTTTCCGCTTGAAGCGACCACTTTTTGGGTCGGTGCTGTACCAAACGGGCAATCCGCGATAGGTCGATCCGGTGTAAAACAGCGTGTCGCCACTCACATAAGCAGCCGGAGCGCATTGGTCATCGTCGGTTGGCGTGCGCTGAAAACTGGCATACACAAATTCCCAGTGGGACAAATCTTTCGAAACATGAAATCCGCCCTGATTGGTCGAAAACAGAAAATATTCGCCTTTGTAGTTCACCAAAATCGGGTCGGCTGACGAGCGGAAAGAACCATTCGCTTTTACATTGTTGTTGTATGGTTCGAAATTGTAGCTGATGTTTACCGGGTTGCAGAAGGTTTTCGGATGATCGTTCAGCGGATCGAACCATTCGGTTGCACGAGCTTTCTCCGGTTTTACTGACACCGGGTTCTGCGGATTCAGCTTAATATCAACGTTACTTCCCCGTCCTTTTACATTCACATTCGCCATTTCCATTCCGGGGTAATACACTACCATAATGGTATCGCTGTAATCGGGAATGCGGTACATGCCGTTGGCATCAGTATTGTCGTGCACCGGACTGTATTGGTACATCACTGTTGCTCCTTCCAGCGGTTTCCCATCAGAATCGGTAACCTGTCCTGTCCGGAATTTCTTCTTTTTCAAGATGATTGTATAGTCACTCACTTGTCCTTTCACCACAATAACACTGTCCTCATTCTCTTGTGCTTTTGCCTGAAAGGAAAGAGAAAAAAGTAAAAAGAAAAGGGGGAAGAGTAGATTTTTCATACGTGAATAATTTGTCTTTTAATTGTCGTATAGCCTATCCCGATATTTATCGGGAGAACTCGCATGTTGACATTCTCATATTCTTGGGTGTAAGTAATTTACATGCTCGTTTCATAGTTGAACGTTTTGTTTTAATACAAAGTCACAAAGACACAACGAATAATATTCAAAGCATTCGAACACTTGAAATCTGGAATTATTTTAATCTTTCCATTTCTTCAGCGCTCAAAGCCCGGTCGAACACCGCCAACCCTCCAATTTGGCCACGGAAATAATTGCCCATTCCACGAGCAAGCAATACGGCTCCGACTGTAAAATCCGATCCGTTATTTCCCATGCCATCAGGATAAAAATACGGATTTTTTGAATGAGTAATTCCCTCAGAATATCCCGGAAAACCTTTGGTATGATCGATTAGCTCCGGTTCTCGGGCTTCAAATTCGCCATTCAGGTAGGAGCGGATGTGTTTCCCGTCATAGGTAAATGCCACAAATTGCCATTGGCCTTTTTCAACTTTCTGTTTACTGGCCGAATAGTCGATGGAATAAGGAAACGGTGGAGTTGGTTTTCCTGAGTTCGAAATATGTCCGCAAACCTGATCAGCGCCGTTGTAATACGGCAGGCTCACAAAAAGTCCGTATTGACGTTTTCCCCCTGAGGCATATTCGTTCCACATGCCGCCTACAAATCCTGTTTTGCCTTCCCATTTTACCCAAGCCATAACGGTTATATCTAGATTCTTGCCGTAAATGTTCAGTTTACCGGTTTTTGAATTCGGTAAACGAAGAAACGCGCTGTCACGAAACAAAGCGGAATAACCTGAAAGTGGCCCTTCGTCCACCCGCGGAACCAAGCCTTTTTGCTCTTTTAGCGGATATTTTCCTTTTCCATAAGCTTTTCTAACCTTGCCGACATCCTCTTTAAAATCCCAGAAAGCAACTAATCCGGAAGTAGATTTGATTTTTGAAACAAGTTCAGGATTTCCTTTGGCAGCAGGCTTTTTCCCGAAAGAAACAAATGCAGAAAGGAGAAACAGGATAAGCAGAGATCGGGAGATCATAGGTTTGTATTTTGAAGAGTCAGATATTTCCAAGCCGGAATGGCTTTAACTGCTTTCCCGCTCACCTCAAACGAATCTTCCTGATTATGTGTTATTATCAGTCCGCTTTCAAGTTTTAATTCGGTCATTGCTTCTTCCAATCCTTTTAATTCGCGACTCAGATTGTCGGTTGTCAATTGCCAGCAAACCTGAATAGCTTCAGTTGGTTGACCTTTCTGAACCACAATGAAGTCACATTCATTTTTCTCAGAATAATAAAAAACGGTTTTGCAGTTTTTTCGCAGATGCAGAAAGATCAGGTTTTCCAACTTCCGGCCGTAATCTTTTGACATAGAAAGCGAATTTACACTTGCAAGTCCGGTATCAACGCAATAAACTTTCTTTGGATTGTAAATTTGTTTCTTCAGCGAAAAGCTAAATTTTGGCATACTAAATAGAAGATAACTATCCTCCAGCCAGGCTACATAGTCAGATACTGACCTCACGGATCCAATTTCGAACAGATTTTTTAAATTATTCTGAGAATAGTATTTCCCGCTGTTACTGATTAAATAGATGGCCAGCTGACGCAACGTTTGGTGTTGTTTTAAACCATACCTGACAGCAATATCCCGATAGATGATATCATCCATCAAGCGGAAAAGTACTTCTTCATCCCTTGTTTTCAAATATTCAGGGAATCCGCCATCATCAAGATATCCGGATAAAGATTCTGCACTGGCCTTTAAACCTGTAAATTGCAAATATTCAGGATAGGAAAATGGGAAAAGTTCACGGGAAATATACCGGCCTGTTAGCCGTGTGCCAAATTCTTTGCTTAACAACGATGCGTTCGATCCAGTCACAATTATCTGTTGTCCTTCATCCTGTTTAGTCCGGATGTACTTCTCCCATTCTGAAACATTCTGAATTTCATCAAAAGCCATGACTTCAGGTTGACTTTCTTTAGTCAGTTCATCAATTTTGGCAAAATCACTTAATTCAAAACCAGATAAACGGGGGTCTTCAAAATTTAGAAAAAGAACTTGTTTAAACCTGCTTTTAAGAACTTGTTTGAGGAAAGTGCTTTTCCCGCAACGTCTGACCCCACTAATTACCAATACGAAAGAATCGTACAACTTTAAGGATTCTAAATCATAACGCTGAATACCTAGCGACTTGCCTTCCAACAAACCTGACTGATGTCCAATTACTTCTGATATTACTTGCTTTAGTATCATATAATTTGCATTACCAATACAATATATTGTGTATTGCAAATATAATATATATCATACCACTAATGCAATATCTAAAAAAAGCTTTTCAACATGCAGAAATTCAATCATAAACGAAGACCGAAGGATGGAATCCGGAGACCAGAAAGGGAAGATTTTACATTCTCCCTTTTCCGGTCTTCTGTCTCCAAATTTTTATTTCAGTACAAATCCGGCTTCGAGCGTTTGAGCTGAGCTGGTTCCGACAAATACCTTGAAATCGCCGGGTTCGCTAACCAGTTTCAGGTTGCCGTTGTAGAAACGCAGGTCTTTTTCGGTCAGGGTAAACTCAACGGTGCGGGTTTCGCCTTTTTTCAGAAATACTTTCTGAAAACCTTTCAGTTCTTTCACCGGACGGGTGACGCTGCCTACCATGTCGCGCAGATACAATTGAACCACTTCGGCGCCATCGTAGTTGCCCGAGTTGGTTACATCCACCGAAACTTTCAACTGGCCATTGGCAGTCAGGCTCGAATCGGACAATTTCAGGTTTTTATAATCGAATGTCGTGTAGCTCAATCCAAATCCGAATGGAAATAACGGGTCGTTCGATACATCGAGGTAATTTGAGCGGAATTTCGAGAACCATTTGCCTTCGGGCAAAGGGCGTCCGGTGTTTTTGTGGTTGTAATAAAGCGGAATTTGTCCAACATTCTGAGGAAAAGTAGAGCTTAGTTTTCCGGACGGATTAACTTTTCCAAGAAGCACATCGGCAATGGCATTTCCGGCTTCGGAACCTGCAAACCACACATTCAGGATAGCCGGAACATTGGCTTTTTCCCAGCTGATGGTCAGCGGACGGCCTGTAAACAGTACCATCACCACAGGTTTTCCGGTGGCGAGCAATGCTTCCAGTAATTCTTTCTGGTTCTCCGGAAGGCTGATATCGGAACGGCTTGATGCTTCGCCGCTCATTTCAGACGACTCGCCAACAGCAGCCACCACTACATCCGATTTGCGCGCTGCAGCAACCGCTTCTTCAATCATTTCTTTTTGCGAACGGCTATCCCATTTGGTTGGTTTTCCAAAAATGCTGACACGGGCATCGAGTTTCGGATCGCTCACCACATTGGTTCCTTTGGCGTAAATCACATTGGCGTTGCTGCCTACGGCATTTTTCAATCCTTCGAGCAGCGACACCGATTTCGAAAAATCAGCGGCAACGCTCCAGGTTCCGGTCATATTTTCGGCGTTGTCGGCCAACGGACCAACCAAAGCAATGGTTTGTTTGGCCTGAAGTGGCAATATTTGTTTATCGTTTTTCAGCAGAACAAGAGTTTGAGCAGCAATTTCACGGGCAACCTGACGGTTTTCAGGAGTGAAAACCTCGGTTTGCGCACGTTTTACATCGCAATAACGATATGGATCTTCAAACAAGCCAAGTTTGTATTTGGCTTCCAGAATCCGGCGGCAAGCCTGGTCGATTTTCTGTTGAGTCACTTTCCCTTCAGTAAGCGATTCTTTAGTGGTATTCAGCAGACCGTCGCTCACCATATCCATGTCCACACCGGCATTCAAGGCTAACGCCGAAACTTCTTTCAGGTTGCCCATGCCATGGTCGATCATTTCCGAGATGCCGGTATAATCGGTCACCACAAATCCGTTGAAGCCCCATTCTTTGCGCAGAAGGTCGGTCAACAACCATTTGTTTCCGGTGGCCGGAATCCCGTCGATTTCGTTGAACGAAGCCATCACAGTGCCTGCACCTGCATCGATTGCTGCTTTGTATGGAGGTAAATATTCGTTGTACATGCGGATGTGGCTCATGTCTGTGGTGTTGTAATCGCGACCAGCCTCGGCAGCTCCGTAAAGCGCGAAATGTTTGACGCAGGCCATGATGGTATTGTTTTTCCGGAGGTCATCGCCCTGGTAACCTTTTACCATGGCCTGAGCAATTTTAGAACCCAGGTAAGTATCTTCGCCTGAACCTTCGGAAGCACGGCCCCAACGTGGATCGCGGGCAATGTCAACCATGGGCGAAAACGTCCAGCAAATACCGTCGGCGCTGGCTTCCTGAGCTGCAACACGGGCGCTTTTTTCAATCAAAGCCATGTCCCAGCAGCACGACATTCCCAGCGGAATCGGGAATACGGTCTGGTATCCATGAATCACGTCCATCCCGAATAGAAGTGGAATTTTCAGGCGGCTTTGTTCTACAGCAATTTTCTGAACATCGTGAATCTTCTGCGCACTTTTGATGTTGAAGAGCCCGCCCACCTTGCCTTGTTTGATTTTTTCGGCGATGTTGTTATTGCTTCCGGCACCGGTAATAATATCTCCGGAAGCCGGCAAATTCAATTGACCCAACTTTTCATCCAGCGTCATCTTTTTCATCAGGTTATCAACAAAGGTCTTCATTTTCAGATCTTCGCCGACCGGATTCTGGGGAGTGAATGACATGAGCATGGTGCTGCACAATGCCACTAAAATCAACAGAGTTGTTGCTTTTTTCATTTTTTGTGGTTTTTAAATCTTGTTTGTTTGCGTTGAGTGCAAATATGAAAATTATCTCATTCACGTCCAAAACGATATTCCTTTTCTTTCCCTTTTCATGAAGACAAATTTGTCCGAAACCCAATGAAACCCTCCTTCTGTTTTTTAGTACAGATCATTACCTTTGGGAAAAGCATTTCTGATGCAAATATCAGCTGATGTCTGGAATATCTGATCTCAACTATACAAGCAAAAAAATGATGATTACAGACGATTTTATACACGACTTTTCTTTGCTTTTTCCTGATCAGTCTGAATTACAGCCTTGGGAAATAACCACCAACCTGAAGACGATCATAGAGAAACTTATTTTGCATCTCGATAGCAATTTCTCCATTGAGGAGGGCGTTGCTATTCACAAAACAGCACGGGTTGAAAGTGGTGTGGTACTGAAAAGACCAGTCATCATTAATGAAAATTGTGTCGTTGGCGCCAATGCTTATTTTCGCGAAGGTGTTTATCTGGACCAGTCGGTAAAAATTGGTCCCGGTTGCGAAATTAAAAGCAGCATTATTTGCTCCGGAACAGCCATTGCTCATTTTAATTACGTTGGGAACAGCATCATTGGACGAAATGTGAATTTCGAAGCAGGCTCAATCGCTGCCAATCATTACAACGAAAGGGTTTCGAAGCGGATTTTTGTCTTGCATCAGTCGGAAATTATCGATACTGGCGTGGAAAAGTTTGGTTCACTGGTGGGCGACAATTCTAAAATTGGCGCGAATGCCGTATTATCGCCCGGAACCATCCTCGAAAAAAATACGATTGTGAAAAGGCTCGAACTGGTTGAGCAATACAAACCAACTGATATTAGATAAAAGCATGAAATAGGAAACCACATAGAAAACGTAACCACATGAAGAACGAGATTTTCATTGCCAACTTGAACGATTTACCCGAGCTCATTGAATTGCTGAACGACCTGTTTACCCAAGATATTGAGTTTGTCCCCGATTTGAACAAGCAAAAGGCAGGGCTTGAAGCCATAATTAACAATCCCGAAATTGGCGAAATTCTTGTGCTGAAAGGCGATGTACAGATTTTAGGGATGGTTAGTTTACTTTACAGCATCAGTACTGCTTTAGGCGGAAAAGTCGCGATTTTGGAGGACATGATTATTCATCAGGCTTACAGACAAAAAGGACTTGGCAAGGAATTGCTCGGCGAGGCCATCCGTTTTTCGAAAGAGCGGAACTGTTTACGACTGACACTTCTGACTGATTTCAATAATGATGCGGCCATTAACTTTTACCAGCACTTCGGATTCAAAAAGTCTGAAATGATACCGATGAGGTTGGTGTTTGATTAGTGAGTTCTCGATATCCGTCAGCTGAAGCAGACGGCAAAGGATAATCCACTTTGTTTAGCGATTTACTGATTCAAAGTATTTTATCCTTTGCCGTTCACTTTAGTGAACGGATACGATGCAAAAGCCTACGGCTTACTGCACGAAGCTTTTGCTTCCACCATTTTTGGGTTTGATTCTACAGATGAGATTACTTTCAGGAGTTGCTCTCCCATGCCGATTTTGTAGCCCGACGAATACAGATATACATTTCCGGCAGCATCACAGAACAACACCAGCGGCAGTTTGTCTTTGAGTCCGGAGCCATAAATAGCCGAAATGGCATTCAGAATTTGATCATTTGGATCGATGCCGCTTTCCATCTTGGCAGGCAATTGATAGGTTTTCAGCACTCCGGCCTGCCCGGCTTTTTCGGCTGGCATGGCAAACACAAATTGTCCACCCCACTTGTTAAAATGATCGACATACGGACCTAAATCGTTCAGGATATGTTTCGACGGTTCTTTGTCAGGATCGAGCACCACCAGAACCGAAAACTTCCCGGCCACCAACGACGACAAACTCACCGCTTTTCCGTCTTTTTGAAGATTCAGTTGTTCCAAAGCTAATTTTCCGGAGGGTTTCAGTTCGCCCGATTGTTTGCGCAATTCAACAGCAACAGTGGTCAGCTTACCCTTTTCAACCGTAAAGAAAGTCATCTGGCTCAGCACCGATCCGTCTTCCTGACGATTTCCGGTAACCAATGCGTATTGCCCAACTTCCAGTTCAATAGGCTTTTCAGAGTTGGTGAGTTTACCACCTTCCGGAAATTCGAGCGTGCGGTAAAAGCCATCCTTCTGGAAGCCAATGGTGTAATGCAGGTAATATTGCGGGGCTACCGGATTGCCTTTATCTGTCAGTTTCAGCATCCCTTTTTCAGGTTGGCTCAAAACTTCGGCATCGAACCCGGCACGCAGCCACTGGCCGTTTTTGTTGTACTCCGGAATCTGCGTTTCGGGATTCAGACGGGCCGGAATGCCAAAGGTGCGGCAGGCAGCCACGAAGAAAATATTGCGCGATTCAGGATCGGCAACACGCAGGTTGTACACGCCAATCGGGCTAAGCGGAGCGCGCGAATGTTTGTTGGCTACCGTGTTAATTCGGATATTTTCGCGAATCCAGTTGGTTAGCGCCGAAATATCGTTTCGGGTCGATTGCGCCATTTCATCACCCAACGCTTTGCTGAGGAAACTTCGCCACGAGCTCAGGTTTTCGAGTGCAATGCGCGGCCCGAGAACATATTTGGTAAACAATTCTTTCGACGGAACCAGTTTCTGAGTTCCTGATTGAGCGGTTTGAACAAGGTGATCGGTCAGGATGGCTTCCGGCGCATCACTGTAATCTTTGTCGGCCAGTTGAATGGCCAGTTCGAGCACAGTACCGCGATTAGCAGAAGCATTCTTTTCGAGGTAAGCCGAAATCTGGTCCCAGTTGCCATAACTCAGTTTGATGAAGCGGTAAATGGTATCGAACGGAAGCTGGGTTTTGGCTGCAAACTCTTTCACCCAGGCCGAATCCTTAAATGTTTTCATCGTCGCATTCCGGATTTCATCTTCTTTGGCCAACCGAATGTCGTTCGCTTTTTTTGCTTCCGGAGTAACCGTGCTTTCCACTTTGGCGGCATGTGGCGGTACCAGATCGAACGACTCACTCTTGTTGGCTGCAATGGTTTGGTTTAGCACCAGTTCGAGCGTATCTTTTTCAGGAACCGAAAGCTTTTGGTAGGCAAACTTGCCGTTTTTAGCTGCCCAAATAATCAGGTCACCCATGCCGGTACTCAGGCTGGCGAAACCCTGCGCGTTGGTATATCCGCTGGCGATTGGGTAGTATTCGGCGTAATTGTAAAGCTGAAACTCTACTTTGGCGCTGTCGGCGGGCGTTCCGTCGGCCTGTTTCACCGAAACGATAATCTTTTTGGTGGTGGCATAGTTCGAGGTGAGATTTAATTCGGAGAACCGTTCTTCCGGTGTGAGCACTTCGTCGGAGCCAAAATATTTTCCGTAGGCACGTGTGTGAACCAACATGACGCGTTTCGCTGGTTCGCTGAACCAACCCATATTCAAGTCGACATCGGGTTCGCAGGCACCTAGATATTGCCATTTGCCGTCGATCCAAACTTCTACCCAGGCGTGGTTATCATCGGAATGAGCCCAGCGCGGCGTATAAACCTGGCGGGCAGGAATTCCGGCAGTACGCATGGCGGTAACCGTAAAAGTTGATTCCTCGCCGCAACGTCCGAATGTCTTTTTCACGGTGCTGAGCGGCGCGCTGGTACGCGAGTCGGTTCCGCGGTAGTTCACTTTTTCGTGGCACCAGTGGTTTATTTCGAGCGCAGCCTGTTTCATGTCGAGCCCTTTCACGCGATTGGTGATTTCGTTGTACATCACTTCGCGGAAATTATCGAGGTTTTCGTTGTTCACGCGCAAAGGCAGCACAAAATGCAGAAATTCTTCCTCCGGAATGGTCTTTCCCCATGGCATTTCGGCACGAGCCTTCAGACTGTATTGTATGTTTTTCAGGAAAAAATCGGGCTGGTAATCGGCCAGATCGCTCAGTGGCATATAGGCGTAGATAAATTCCATGGCCTGCTTTTCGTCCGGAGAAAGCTGTTGGTTAAAAACATCCCAAATCGGAATCAGACTTTTTGAAGTCATTTCTTTCTGAACAATCAGCATTCGCTGGATATCGGCTTTTCGTTCGGGATTTTGGATCAGCTCCTGTTTTTTCGAACACGAAATGAGGAAGATCGAAATAATAAATGCAGTCAAAATTCTACTTGCCATGGATTAAAGAAGTTTAAATGTTTCAGGTAATACAAAAGAAACAAATTTTTGGCTAAAATCAGGATTGAATTTCTTTCAATAGTTTCAGTGCGTAATCGTGTAAGGGTTTATGGCGTTTTTTCCAGATCAGGTAACCGATATAAAATCCAATGGTCAACAGGCCGATGAAACAGGCATGGGCAATCAACAAGTTGGTGAGTGCACGCGAACTGCTGAAAATATCGTGCATAAGTAGCGTCAATCCCAGGTCTTCCAAGGCAAGCGGAAGCAGCAGGAATAGCGAACGCCGTTGAAATAATTTGTATCGTTCGGCAGCTCTGCTCAGCATTTGAGTGGTGGGCAAACCATAGTCAACCGATTTGTATTCTTTGCTGTAATTTCTGAAAAACAGAGCGAACAGAACAAATGCCAGTATGACCAGAAATCCACCGATGGTTTCGGACATGGGCGCGCCCTTAAAGCTCTTGATGCCCAAAATGATGATGTAAAGTGCGACTATGCCCCACATCAGGCCCTGCATGGTGCGGGTTAGTGTCAGGTTTCGGTTGTCTTCGATCCGAAGATTGTGAATTAATGTTTCCAGGCTTCCGGCTGATTGATTGTTGTTTTGTGTTTCCATGATTGTTACGGGCTAATTGGTTACTGGTTTTTGATGAGGTTACGCGCAAGTTCTTCCTTGATCCGGTGAATCTTTACCTTGACATTGGGTTCTGTGAGCCCGATGATATCGGCAATTTCGCGCATAGAGAGTCCTTCGAGCACCAGTGAAATCAAGGCTTTGTCGATTACCGACAGCAGATTTAGCTGGTTTTGCAGTTGTTCCAGGTTGGCTTCTTTCCGGAGTTTATCTTCCAGGTCATCTTCCTCAAAAAGAATATTCAAGTTTTGCTGATCGGTGCTCACCTGCAGCTTCATAAACCGGAAGGCCTTACCGGTAAAACTGAGCGACGTATTCACCGCAATGCGGTATATCCAGGTACTGATAGCTGATTCTCCACGAAATTTATCGAGGCTGTTCCAGATATTAACCAGAATTTCCTGGTACATGTCTTTCTGGTCTTCCTTATCAGGATTGTAATAGCGGCAAATTCTCGTGATCCGGTCACTATTTTCGGCGACGATCTTTTTAAACTGTTCTTCCTTGGATTCCTTCATTAAGTGGGCTTTGAACATTTAGTCAGCTTGCTCAACGATTGGTTACATTTTTTTGCATAATTTCTGGTCAGACCTTTTATCATTTTCCACGATTGCGGGTACGAGTCGTATTTTAAATCGTAAAAAACCAACCAGATGGTCGGCATGTTCTTCGTGATACTGGTCTTTACTCCGTACGATAAGTGGCATAACCAACACATGCGGCATCACGGAACAGGGGATAATCTCGATAAACGGGGGGTGGCGATGTGTGGACGATGACTTTGGAAGAGTATCAGTCAAGCGATAAGCGGATCCAAGTCAAATAGCGGATTTACCGCAATCCGCTGTTGTCATTTACATATCTACTCCTGAATGTTTTCGAAAAAAACTCTCGACACATCAAGAGCAAGTCCTAAAATTAAAAAGGGGATGTCTCGGACTTTTGAGACATCCCCTTTTTACTCCTTTAAATCTTTATTTCGAAATTTCGAGCATTCGTAGTATTGGCAACTGAGCCTTTTTGATCACTTCGTCGGAAAGAGTTATTTCGGGCAATTCGTTTTTCAGGCAAATGTATAACTTCTGAAGGCTGTTCAGTTTCATATACGAACAGTCGTTGCATCCACAGGTTGAATCGATTGATGGAGCAGGAATAAAAATTTTATTCGGACAAGCTTTGTTCATCTGGTGCAAAATACCGCTTTCGGTGGCCACAATGAATTTCTTCGAAGGGCTTTTGGCCACATAATTCAGCAAAGCAGTTGTAGAACCGATGTATTTGGCAACCAGCAAAACTGGTTTTTCGCACTCCGGATGGGCAATAAATTCGGCATCCGGATGCTGATCCATCAGCTCGATAATCTTTTCGACTGAATATTTTTCGTGCACCATGCAGGCACCATCCCAAAGCACCATTTCGCGTCCGGTAAGGCTGTTGATGTAGTTTCCCAGGTTTTTATCAGGCGCAAAAATCAGTTTTTGTTCCGGCGGAAAGCTATTGACAATTTTCAACGCATTGGCCGAAGTACAAACCACGTCAGTCATGGTCTTCAGATCGGCAGTGCAATTAATATATGAAATCACCTGATGATCGGGGTATTGTGCTTTAAATTCAGCAAACTGATCGGCCGGGGCTGAATCGGCCAATGAGCAACCGGCTTTCAGGTCGGGTAAAATCACTTTTTTGGATGGATTAATGATTTTTGCGGTTTCGGCCATAAAATGAACGCCCACAAAAACAATCATGTCTGCTTCTGTTTTGGCGGCTTCCTGTGCCAAACCAAGGCTATCACCAACAAAATCAGCTATATCCTGAAGGTCGCTCTCCACATAATAGTGACTGAGAATGACCGCATTCTTTTCTTTCTTCAAGCGGTTGATTTCTTCAATCAGCTTCAATTCCGGGCTAATTTGCTCCTCAATAAATCCCTTTTCATCAAGCATTTGCCGGATCTGTTTTTCTTCCATCATATGCAATTTTAGTTCGCACAAAATTAAGCGTGCAAAAATATTAAATTCATTCGAAAATGAAACGCTAAATAAATCTATTATCTATACCTTCTCTTGGAACCCGCATGTCAGACTTTTATTCCGACATGTTTTCACATGATTATATACGTCTGTTTCGGTGCCGGGTAAACATGCTCGTTTCAAAAATAGAAACACTTTAGAATTTGAATTGTTTGCTGAGCCTCATTTTTGGTCATTCTCCGGCATTTCACATTTTCTATAATGATTTTGATTAAAAATAAAATGATTATCGAATTAAAATTTTAATATTTATTAACATTTTATCAATAGGCGAAGGTTCATAACTATCCTTTTGAGAATCAGTAATTAATTGTAATTTTCAACGGAGAAGGGGGTCTAATAGCTCTGCTCTTTCGCCAGATTTCAGGCGATGAATTTAATCGAATTGACATGAAATAATAACATTATAGTAAAGAAATAATCATTAATATAATACATCAATCAACTTTCTTTGTCAAGAAATTTAAATTAATTGTTCTATGAAAAAAATGCTAAAAGTTTATTTAGTGCTAATTGCTTTTTTTGCATTTGTAGTTTCAGGTTATTCGCAGGTGACAACCTCCGGAATTACCGGAAAGATTACGGATGCAAACAATGAAGTTCTACCGGGAGCTACAGTTTTAGCTGTACATCAACCGTCAGGTACCCAGTACGGTACAATTGCCAATTCAGAAGGTCGTTTCACTTTACAAGGGATGCGTTCAGGGGGCCCATACAAAGTAGAAATTTCATTTGTTGGCTATAACAAAGCAACTTATACCGAAATTACGCTCTACCTTGGAGAATCATTTGTACTTAACGCTTCATTAAAGGAGCAAAGTGTTGACGTTGCTGAAGTTATTGTTGTTGGAGCCAAACCTTCGGCATTTGGAACCAGCAAAACAGGAGCTTCAACCAATATCTCAACCGAGCAAATGACTATTCTTCCTTCCATTAGCCGTAGTTTAGATGACTTTACCCGTCTTTCACCTTATTCTGGCGGAGGAAATTCATTTGGTGGACGAGATGGCCGATTGAATAATGTAACTATTGATGGAGCGAACTTTAATAATAATTTTGGATTAAGCTCTGGCCTTCCTGGCGGAGGAAATCCTATTTCACTCGATGCAATTGATGAACTTCAGGTCACCATTGCACCTTATGACGTAAAACAAGCTAATTTTGTTGGTGCGGGTATCAACGCCATTACCAAGAGTGGTACGAACAAGTTTAAAGGTTCTGCCTATACCTTCTTACGCAACCAGGATTATCGCGGAAATACAGTTGATGGATACGATCTTGGCACCCGTCCTACTGAAAAAACAACTACTTATGGATTCACATTGGGAGGACCAATTATTAAGAATAAATTATTCTTCTTCGTAAACGGTGAGCGTTCCAATTCTCCTTCACCCATTCAACAGTGGAAATTATCAACCGACGGGATTGCCAATGCCGATCAAAATATCACGCGCGTTACCGCTAACGATATGGAAGCATTTAAAACCGGGCTTGCTAAATATGGTTATGATCCGGGTTCTTACACCAATTACGATGGTGGCAATCTAAATAAAAAGATGCTTGCCCGCATCGACTGGAACATTAACGAGAATAACAAGTTCACTGTTCGCTACAATTACACTAAAAACGTAGCTGATGTTCCAACAAATGCTACTTCAACAGCTGCTACAAAAATGACTTCAGGTCGTATCTCTCAAAATGCAATGGCATTCAGAAACAACTGCTATTCGATGGACAACCTGGTTCATTCGTTAACCGCTGAATTGAATACACGCATTAACAACAACATGTCGAATCAATTATTAGGTACATATACACGTATTGAAGATGTTCGTGGTTCACTTTCTTCTCCATTCCCACATATTGACATCATGAAAGATGGCGATGCTTTTATGTCAGCAGGATACGAACTTTTTTCATGGAATAATGGTGTAAAAAATAATGTTACCAGTATTGTCGACAACTTTACATATTCGTTAGGAGTACATACAATTACTGCAGGTGCAAGTTATGAAGACCAGTACGTATCTAACTCGTTCCAACGTTATGGAACTGGATACTATCGGTTCAAAAGCATTGCTGACTTTGTAAACGGGGCAACTCCTGAATCATTCGGTCTTACTTATGGATATGGTGGTGAACTAAATCCTGTAGCTGATCTTCGTTTTGGACAGTTTTCAATCTACGCACAAGACGAATGGAACATTACCAAAAATTTTAAATTAACTTATGGTATTCGTGGTGATTTAACTTCATACTTAAATGATTTGGTTGAAAATACCGAAGTATCAAAATTAACCTTCCTTGATAACAGAAAAATAAACACAGGAATGTGGCCAACATCAAAATTTATGCTTTCTCCACGCGTTGGATTCAGCTATGATGTAAAAGGCGACAAATCATTGAAAGTCAGAGGAGGAACAGGTATATTCACCGGTCGTATTCCTTTGGTATTCTTCACCAATATGCCAACAAACGGTGGTATGGTGCAAAATACGGTAACCTTAAGTGGCACCAGCGCCGCTGCCAGTTTAGCTAAATTGGTTCCGGGAGGAAAAATGATTACAGATGTAAATGAAATGGTTAGTGTATTAGGTTTACCAACCGTGGCTACCGCTGCTCTTCCAAGTTCAATTGCAGCTGTTGACCCTGATTTCAAACTTCCTCAGGTTTGGAAGAGTACTTTTGCGGTTGATTATCAAATACCAACCTCATTCCCAATGGCTTTGACTCTTGAAGGTATGTATTCGAAAGATATTAATGCTGTTTGCCAGGTAAATGCAAATATGCCTGATCCTGTAACTTCTGGCTACAGCCGATTCAATGGTCCTGATACTCGCTACATCTATTCAAACACTAAGATTAACAGCAAGGTTACTGATGCCATGGTACTCTTAAATACCAATAAGGGTTATGGCTATACCCTAAACGCAACATACACCACAGAGCCTGTTAAAAATCTGAAAACGATGTTCGCCTATACGCATACCGTAGTTAAAGAAATCTCAGGAAACCCTGGAAGTCAGGCAAACTCAGCATGGCAAAACCAGGCTTCGATCGACGGACCCAACCAACTTGGATTACAAAATTCACAGTATGTAACACCAAATAAAGTTGTTGGATCGATTAGCTACCGTTTCGAATATGCCAAACATTTCGCAACAAACATTGGGCTGTATTACAGCGGATACAATACTGGTCGTTACAGCTGGGTTTATTCATCTGACATGAATAAGGACGGTGTAAACAACGACTTAATGTATATTCCTGCCAGCAAGGACGAAATCCTGTTTAAAGATATTATCGACAGTAAAACAAAAGAAGTCTTCTTTACAGCAGCACAGCAATCTGAAGCATTCTGGAACTTTGTTGAACAAGACAAATATCTGAGCAAAAACAAAGGCAAATACGCTGAGGCTTATTCAGCAAAAATGCCTTGGGTTAACCGTTTCGACTTAAAAATTGCTCAGGATTTCAGAGTAAAAGCAGGTAAAACATCCAACACCTTACAAATCAGTCTTGACATCCTTAACTTTGGAAACATGATCAATGACTCTTGGGGTGTTACTCAAACCAATGCTCCATCGAATTATGGCAAAGTATTGGCATACAATAGTGTTGATGCCGGGAATCACCCCTACTACACCATGTATTACACAACTGTAAATGGAGTAAAACAATTGGCTAATAAATCATTCAGCGTTTATAATAACCAATCAAACTGCTGGCAGCTTCAACTTGGAATCAGGTATATCTTTGACTAGTAATAGTTTGAAATACTAACAAAAAAAGGGATCTCTGCAAAGAGGTCCCTTTTTTTGTTAAAAGCAATGATCTGAAAATATCAGGGTTTCATTCCCATCGCTTTCAAATAACCATCGTTTACCTTACAGTTGCTGTATTTGCAGTTTTCGATCAGTTGCAACATAGCCTTTTTAACTAATTCCTGATCGGGGCGGGCTTTTCGGATCTCATCGAATCCATTTCTCGGGCTTTCAGTAAATTCGATGATTTTATCCCAATTCTCTGGTTTTACAACATTCATTACCGAACTTGGGTTACCCATTCTTTTGAATGGCCAATACGTCCAGCCGATGTTGTTGCGTTCCATTAAACGGGTCCAGGCACCAATCCACTGATCTTTATTCTCGCCGGTTTCGCCCATATAGATTGGCAAATTCACAGAATCGCGGAAACTTACAAAATCCTGAATATTGGCCTGCAAAGTATCGCACCAATAGCGGTGGCAGGTGTACATCAATTTATCGTCGAATTTCGAATCGTGGAAAACGCGGAAGTTTCCGTTCCATTGCGCACCTCCCAGCAAAACGATGTGGTTTTTATCTACTTCGCGAATGGCAGCAACAGCACGTTTATACAGTGGCTCAAGCGCCGCATTCAGCTTCGCTTTTTCCTCGGGGAAATACGTTGCAATCGGTTCGTTCAATAAATCGTAGCCCAGAATAAGCTGTTCGTTTTTGTAGTGGTCAGCTATTTTCTTCCATATTTCGGCGAATTGTTGCTGACTGGCTTCGCTGATCATCAGCCACGGATAGCCGTAGCTATCGTCAATGTTATCGCCTGTTTGTCCACCCGGAGCATCGTGCATGTCCAAAATCAGGTAAATGTCCGACTCGCGACACCACGAAACCAGGCTATCCAAACGCTGAAACCCATCCTGACTGGCACTCAATCCCATGTAATCTTCGTCGGTAAATAATTTATAATGAAATGGCATCCGAATAGTATTCATCCCGGTTTTGCGGATGTAACGAATGTCTTCGCGGGTAATGTAATTGTCTTTGAACTGTTTCCAGAACTGATTCGTAAAATCGGGGCCAACCATTTCGCAAAAAGCCTGATTGATCAAACGGGCTGAACTGGTCTTTTTGAACCCGAACATATAGCCTTCAGGATTCAGCCAATTGCCAAGATTGATGCCCTGAATGAAAAACTTTTTACCGTCGGGCGCAATCAGGTTTTGCCCTTCAACTTTGATAAAAGTGGGATTTGTTGATGATTCGGGTTTAATAGCCGGACTGCAGGCGGATAAAAATAGAATTCCGGCCAGAAGAAAATTGAATAACAGATTCTTAATCATGGTGATTTTGGTTTATGGTTAGTAAATTCAGGATAAAGTTATTGAATATTTTAATTGCTGCTGTTGGTATAGCAAATGGCTAAAAAAAGAAAGACAGCTTTCCGATATCGAAAAACTGTCTTTCCTGAATCCGGAGTGATTTTCCGGAGTGCTTAAGGCTCTAATTAATGCGAAGCACCGAACCTATTTTCAATGTTTTTGAGGCCGTAATTTTATTTGTAACACAAAGTTTCTTTACAGTCGTATTATACTTTCTGGCTATAACCGAAAGCGTATCACCTCTCCTTATAACATGCTTGGAGGTGCTCTTACCACCTGAAGCCAATAAAAGTTTGTTTTCAGGAGCAGGTTTGTCTCTCAGGTCGTTTACGTTAGTCACAAACTGTTTATTCTTGTAATAAACTTTATCCGACTGAAGGGCAAATGTATTGTAGTCGATGTATTTATTCGAATCGAACGGTTCTCCGAAAAGTCGGGTCTCGAAATGAAGGTGATTACAAGTTGCTCTACCTGTTCTTCCACCTAAACCAATCAAATCTCCGGCTCTAACGGTGTCGTTCACTTTTACCTTAATTGCTTTTAAATGCGCATAAATGGTTTCGAGACCATTACTATGCCTTACCAAAACTAAGTTTCCATATCCCCTGAAAGTTTTAGCAAGTCTCACCCGACCATCAAAAGCACAACGAACGGTATCGCCCGAATTCAATCGGATGTCGGTTCCAGTATGCATTCTCCGGTGGCGAGGGCCAAATTTTGACAAAATCTGCCCTTTTACAGGCATCACAAACGGACTATCGCCCGGGTTCAATAAAGAAATAATGATCGTGTCGTTTTTATTGGGAAGCGTATTTGCCGGATATTTAATCTGTGTAGAGTTCCAGATATTTTTGTAAATCGTCTCGTCACATGTTTTAAGGGAGTCAACTTCTAATTCTTCAGCATCATTAGCCAGTGTATCTACCTGAAAAGTTTCGTTTATTGGATTAATCGTTGCCGGAAGTGGCTCTTGTGCAAAGCTATACAGAGAAAATAGTATACCAATTGCCAGTGTTATTAAGGATTTATTCATTTTCAAAATTTGGGTTAATACTTAGCTCAAAAATTTGAACGGGAAGCGAAGGTAACCTTTTCATTAATAATTTCACTACTTTCTGCTAAAAGACATGGTCATTTTAACAAACAATAACACCTTTTTATACATTTGCAGCTGTTATTTAGAAGTTAATTGAAAAGATGAAAAGCAGTGTTTTCCGCAAGATTTTGAAGTACTTAGGATTTGGATTTGCGGGTATTTTCGCGTTAATTGGATTGGGTTTGACCGTTGGATTTTTTGCAGTAAAATTTCACCTCACGAACGACCCCGGAGTTGTTGACCTGAACGACCGATATTTTCAGGAGATAAAAGATAAATATGGTCGGGGTACCGATGGAGACAACTCCAAAGTAAACCTTAGTGAAGCCAAATTGCTTCACAATCTCGCCGTTTTAAGCAAGTATTATCCTACCAATGCTTACTACATTCAGAATGCCTATTTCGAAAGTCATAACCTGAAGGAGGCTCAGCGGATGCTTGAGGCTGTTGATATGTATATGCAGCAGGATCCGGAATACCTTAAAGAAGTAAATACTTTTGTTGAAAACGGCGATGCGAAACAGGCCAAGCTTAAAGCAAAAAGTGTTTTCGAATGGATGAATATTCCTGAATGGCAAGATTTTAAGCTGGCTGTAGCAAAAGACAAACCGCTGATCGATTCGGTAGCCGAGGTTACGGGTGTTGAGCCGCGATTAATTGTATCGGTATTGGTTGGCGAACAAATCCGCTTGTTCAATTCGAGCCGCGAAGCCTATAAAAAATGGATCGGCCCACTGAAAATCCTTTCGGTAGAAACGACCTTTTCGCTTGGAGTAACGGGTATAAAAGTGCCAACCGCTCAAAAGATTGAGAAAAACCTCAAAGACAGCACATCCGTTTTTTACTTGGGCAAACAATACGAAAATCTACTCGATTTTCAAACCAAGAACATCAATCAGGAGCGTTTTAACAGGCTCACTTCATACAAAAATCACTTTTACTCCTATTTGTACGCTGCTCTTAACGTAAAGCAAATCAACGCGCAGTGGGAAAAATCAGGATTCCCGATCAGCGAGCGACCTGAAATTCTGGCAACTCTTTACAACATTGGATACGAAGTTTCGGTACCTAAAGAAAATCCGGTAGTTGGCGGCTCGGGAATAAATATCAAGGGTAAAAAGTACTCCTTTGGATCTGTCGCCTACGAATTTTATTATTCCGGAGAATTATTCGATCTGTTCCCATTCAAGAATTCCAGATTCGATTTTACCGATGTTTAGAGCAAAAATGATCCATTGGCACTCCGGAAAAATTACTTTCCTGGCTTTACTGCTTCTCTTAAATTTTCATGACGGGAAAGCACAAACCACCTGGGGAAGTGAAATTCTGTGGAAAAGCCTAATGGATGGTTTGCAAATCGCCGAATTGGAAACTCCCGAAAAATCGGTTGTGGGCGATTCAAAAATCAGTATCCTGAAAATCGATCAACAGAAATTCGACTTTGAGTTTTTAACAGCTTCCGAACGCGGACAGAAACCAAGAACTGCTCCGGAGTGGGCACAGGAATTCGACAAAAATATCATTGTTAATGCGGGAATGTACAAGTACAACAAAACGCAGTCGAATAAGGGGTACATGAAGAATTACAACCACCTGAACAACCCGGTGAAGAACAACTATTACAACGCCTTGCTGGCCATGCACCCGAAAGATCCGAAGAAACCTCCTTTCGAAATCATTGACACCTATCAAAAAGATTGGGAAAAGATTAAAAATCAGTACCACTCGGTATGCCAGGGAATGCGCATGATTAATGACAAAGGAGAAGGAATGGCTTTTACGAAGCGCCCCGACCAGTCGTGCAGCATGATTTTAGCTGCCACCGACGCCGAGAGCAACCTGTACTTCATTTTTACACGGTCGCCATACACCCACCTCAACATGATTTCGTTACTGAAAGCTCTGCCAATCAATATCCGCACCACCGTTTACCTCGAAGGAGGACCGGAAACCAGCTTTTATGTGAATACCGGCGATACTGTAATTGCCAAATACGGAAGCTACGTATCGAACACCTGCGACAACGACGACAACGATCATTTCCGGAAAATGCCAAATGTGATTGCGATTAAGAAGAAGAAATAGAACGAAATTTTCATAACCGTCAGACTTCTGCGTGAGCTCAGTCGAACGCTGAAGCAGACGGCAAAGAATAAATCTTCGGTCAACGGGCTATCTCATTCTTAGTGCTATCCTTTACCGTCACATTCATGTGACGGACAGAAGCTTCAATTATTTTTTGCCTCAGTGATACGCTGCTTAACTAATGCATTTAATTCTTCGGGAGTTTTGCCTTCAGGATAAATAGCAGGTAAAAATTCGATGGTAATCCGCTCACCCTTTTTGATTTTTTTAGCTCCGGACGACATGGCTGCATAAGCTCCGGTAATGACAACCGGAACAACCGGAACATTGAGTTCAGCGCTTAAAATGGCATAGGTTTTCTTAAATTTTCCCAGCTTACCGCTCAAGGTGCGGGTTCCTTCCGGAAAAATCAAGATCTTCTTTCCCTGTTTCACCACTTCGGCCATTTTCAGAATGGAATGTTTCAGGTCTTTCGACAAATCCATCACAATCACATTACTGCGACTGGCCAGATAACGCCGCGCCCAGCTTTTTACATGATCCTTTTTGGCGTACGAAAAGGTATTTTTCAGTGTCGGCTTGTCGAGGTACGAAAGCACCAGAAATGCATCGAGTTTGCTTTCGTGGTTGGGTGCGAAAAAGCATGGACCTTCCGGAATATTCTCCATTCCTTTCCCTTCGAACTGGAAGAATAGGCGAAAAACTCCCCTGACCGCATTAACAATTGGCCGAAGCAAAAAGGACGTTTTGGGTAAAATCACATCCGAATCGTCTTTTAAATCGCCTGTCCAGCCCGAATCCTGATCGGTTTTATGAAACAGCTTATTGCTCTGAATGTGTTCGGCAATTTTCCGGATGGATGGAAATTTAAGTAGTTGTTCTTCGTCGAATTTTATCCCAAAGCTTTTTTCGATGAAGTCAATCAGGCTTAATTTACTCAGCGAATCCATCGAAATATCGAATACCAGGTGATGATCGGGCAAAATATCCATATCGACCTGATTTTCGATGAATGATTTGATGGCGTGATATTCTTTGGTGTCTGGCTCGTTCGAAGTGGTTTTCTTCTGCTCTTTTTGCTTGATCAGCTCCTCAAACTTGAAACGCTGAAGCTTCGATAAACGCGTCCGTGGCAATTCAGAATTCACGAGCGTAAACTGCATAATCCGCTTGTAAGAGCTCATCTCGGCGTTGAAAGGTGAAATCACATTTTCGCGGAAATATAGATTAATATCCTCAACACCATTCGACGACAGAAAACTAAAATCGGGCAATATGACCGCATGAAGCATTTCGTTGTGCATAAAAACGCCAGCTTCTTTAATAGCCGGTGAAAAACCATCCAATTTCATTTCAATTTCAACCGGGTTGATGTTTTTGCCGTTGGGCAACACTATAATCTCCTTTTTACGACCGGTGATGTACAGAAATCCGTTTTGATCCAGGTAACCCAAATCGCCGGTATGCAGCCAGCCATCAATAATAACCTCAGCAGTTTCTTCGGGGCGGTTGTAATAACCTTTCATGATGCTCGGTCCTTTAGCGACAACCTCACCATCGCGTATATCGACCGTCAATCCCGGCAAAGCCTGACCGGTAGCGCCAATCACGATATTTCCGGGGCGCGGAAATGCAATCATCGGAGCAGCCTCCGTCATTCCGAAACCTTCCATAATATCGAAACCCAGTCCGTAAAAGAATGCGCCAACTTCCTTATTCAGGGCGGCTCCCCCTGAAATCATATATTGCAAATGGCCACCAAATCCGTCATGTACTTTTTTGAAAAGCGTCTTTCCCAACTTTCGGTTCTTGGTCGATAACACCACCCAAAGCAGGAACCGGCCAATTGCACTTTTATCGATTTTCGCTTTTATTCCGCGGTACATCAGTTCATACAGACGCGGAACACCCAAAAAAACTCCGACTTCGTTATCGGCGAGAGTTTTCATCAGGTCGGCCGATTGCATCGAAGGAGCTATTGGAACGGTACATCCCACATACAAAGAAACCATCATGGAACCAACGAGCGGAAAAATGTGGTGTAATGGCAAAAAGATCATGACTTGCCGCTCCGGAATGTAGATTTTACAATCGATCACCCCATTCATATTCTGGTGAATATTGGTGTACGAAAGCATCACCCCTTTCGGGCTGCCGGTTGTTCCTGAAGTATATATGATTACCGCTGTTGTATCGTCATCTTCCGGCCCGAGCCACTGACTTTCGGGCACAGATTCATCGATTGCAATTTCTTCAAAAACCAGAACTTCAGGTTTATGCAGGGTTTTCAGGTCGACTTTGGCAAACGATTCCGCCATTCCGGAGCTGATAAACAACAAATCGGGTTGGCAATCATCAATAATGTAAGCCACATCTTCGGCCGAAGCCAGAAAATCAATCGGAATTGAAATGCAATCGTTTTGAAGCGCTGCATAGAAAGCATAAATCCACGATGGCGAATTTTCGGCATAAATAGCAACCTTGGTGAAACCCTTATCCTGAAACAACGAGGCAAATTGCTGAACCCGCTTTAGCAGCTGGCTGTAAGTAATATCGCCCTGAGAAGTAATCAGAGCTTTTTTATCGGGGAACGATCGGTTTATAATGGCTTTCGTCATGAGTGTTTTTGTATAATTACTCCATCAGGAGTCAAAAAGTTCATTTAACTGCAAATGACAACACAAAGTAAGTAAATCCAAAATAATTCTTTCAACGGCAGAAAAAGAATTGCTAGCGAGTAGTAATGGAATCCATACCGTAGCATAAATCCACTCTAATACTAAGTCATGGCTTCACTTAAAGTGAAACCCTGACTTTTTTATACGCAATTTCCAGCCACTTTATTCCATGTTTTTCACCCCCTTTACCGGTTTCGGGGCAAGCTGGTGCATGTCGAAAATTACGATCTCATTCTTTCCTTTTTTCAACCACGGCGCCGGACAATACAACTGTTTCTGAGGACCAATATTCCAGTAACGACCAAGGTTATGGCCGTTTACCCATACCACTCCTTTTTCCCATTGGCTAACATCCAAGTAAGTATCACCAGTTGTTGCCAAATCAAAATCGCCTTTGAAGAAAGTTCCCGGTTGGGTCTTTTCTACGGAAGTAAATTTCAGGCTCTGCACGTAGTTTTCGTCCAACGGAAGTGTAAAAATCTGCCAGTCCATCAAGGTCATTCCATTGAGAGAAACACGATCAGTAATTCCTTTGCGGTCGATCATGTATTCGGCAAAATTGATACGCCCCATGCCCTCAACCAGAATGTCGAGTTGTGGGTTTGCCGAAGTTGAAGCAGGCAATTCGATGATGTTTTCGGCTTTGGCCCGGTCAAGTTTCCCAATGTATTTTCCATCGACAAAAACCGTTGCGTAATCGTGCAGTTCCGTAATCCGGAGTTTGCCCTTTTTGTGACCAATCAGCTTGGTCCGGTAAAGGATAAAACCGCCCTTTTGCCCAAACATTTCCATTGGCTTGGGCTGTGGCGACTGAATGGCTGTCGGAAGATTATCCCAAACCGAAGCCGATGCAGTCAGTGTTATCTCCGGAATTTCAATTACCGGAATGGCCGCAGGAACTGCCGAAAGTTTTTGTTTGGCCAGAAGGTATTTGGCCAGTAAATTCCGCAGCGCATAATATTTTGGTGTTGCCTGTCCCATTTCGTTGATAGGCGCATCGTAGTCGTAGCTGGTTACATCAGGTTGGTATTGTGTTGGGCTAAAAGCATTCGCTCCAGCCCAATAACCAAAGTTCGTCCCTCCATGAATCACATAAAAGTTGAACGACTTTTTGTTGTCCATCAGCCATTTTACGTCTTTCAGCAATTCGGTTGTATCAGGTTTTTGCCATTTTTCGCCCCAGTGGGTAAGCCATCCGGGATACAGTTCGCTGCAAAACGACGGAACATTTGGATTTACTTTGGTTGCTTCGGCAAAGTTTCCGGCGTTGGCTCCCGGATCCAATCCGATAGCAGCATCGGGTAACGATCCGGCTTCGAGCATAAACGGAGTAGCCCCGTCTGCGGTATAAAACGGAACTTCAATGCCGTTTTTCTTCCACTCGTCCTGAACCCATTTCATGTAAGTACGGTCGTTTCCGTAGCTTCCGTATTCATTCTCCACCTGAACCATTACAATTGGTCCGCCTTTGGTTACCTGCAAATCTTTTACCTGAAGCGCTAGTGTCTTGATGTAACGGTCAACTGCTTCGGTATATCGGGGATCCATGCAGCGCACTTTTATATCAGGAATACTGAGCAGATAAGATGGCAATCCGCCAAATTCCCACTCGGCACATACATATGGCCCGGGGCGCAACATCAGGAACATGCCTTCTTCCTGAACAATTTTAATAAACTGGGCAATGTTGTGGTTTCCGGTCTGGAAATCGAATACTCCGGGTTCCGATTCGTGGTAATTCCAGAAGACATAAGCCGCAATGGTGTTGCAGCCCATTGCTTTGGCCATCTGTATGCGTTGCCGCCAGTATTCGGCAGGAATCCGTGCCGGGTGCATCTCACCGGAAATAATCTGGAACGGTTTCCCATCAAGCAGGAATTCGGATTTTTCGAGTTTAAACGAATGTGTTTTTACTTGGCTAAACAAGCTAACATTCAGAAATCCGACAAAAAAGATGAAAATAAATATTCTATTCATGATTTTATTTTGATTTAGTGGTGCTCAAAAGTATGAATTTACCGGAAAACTTTAGGCCTACCAGTTAAAAACAAATCCTCCTTCGTTTGAGAACTCAGGAGGATTTTATAATCATCTACTTCTTAACCTCAAAATTTAATCTTCTATTCCGCAGCTGAAAGTTTGACCAACACAACACCGTGGTAATTGACCTCTGACTCAAAACGTCCGTCGTAAGTACCCAGAATTTGCTGAGACCAAAGGTCACGGGCTTTTTGTTTTCCGGATAAACCCAATGCCTTAAAGTCAATACTGATGAGCTTAGCTGTTTCAGGCTTTTCATCACCCCAATTGATCATTTTGACCGGATCTTTCGCAGCAGCTTCGGCCACTCCGGTATAAAAAAGGCCCACTGCTTTCGACCCATCAGCCAAATCCTTTGCCCAAACCTGGTAATCGTCGCCTTTTTGAATTAATCTGGCCTGACGACCAAGTACGTCCTGATTAACGCCAATCACTTCATCGTTGGTTAACAAACTCAGCGTAAAACCGTCCAGCTTATCCATTTCGCAACCAATAAGCAGAGGAGATGCCAATAACGACCACAGACTGATGTGTGCATACTGTTCGTCAGGCGTTAGTTTGGTTGGTTTGGTATTTGCACTCCAACCAACAGTTCCAACCACCAACATATCCGGATCGTTCCAGTGACCAGGACCTATATTCTGGTAGTTGTCGGTTTGTGTGAACCCGGTACCAAGCACGCTTTTCCAACTGTCGTTGATGTCCATTGTTGTGCGCCAAAGGTTTCCATTCACTTCGGCACCCCATTTCCAAACATCGCCCATTCCGTACTGGCACAAGCTGTAAACCACGTCGCGGTTGGTTTTGGCCAAAGCATCGCGCATGATGAAGTATGGTTTTTTCAGCTCTTCGAGCGAATTGTCTTTTTGGATTTGGCGATACGAACACCAGTCGTATTTCAGATAATCGACGCCCCACCTGGCCCAGGTAGCAGCATCTTGTTCTTCATGCTGGTAGCTTCCGATAGCTCTTCCACAGGTTTGTGGCCCAGGCGACGAATAAATACCAAAGCGCATCCCTTTTGAATGAATGTAGTCGCTCATTCCTTTGATGTCGGAGAATTTGGCATTGGTAAGCAGTTCGCCGTTGTCGGTGCGCTTGTCGGCCTGCCATCCATCGTCAATATTGATAAAAGCCCAGCCATGACCGCGCAGCTTTTCGGCAATCACATCGGCGGCAGCTTTAACTTTATTCTGATCGACGGTCATTCCTCCAGCATTCCAGCTATTCCAACCCATTGGGGGAGTGAGTGCAAGCAAATCGCCAACTTTCAGGTCAATCGTTCCTTTGGCTTCACCCAAACTATTTTTTACTGTAATATTTAATGAATAAGTGCCCTTCTTCGAAGGCGAAGTTCCGGAGAGAATTCCGGTATTGGAATCCAGCGACAATCCATCAGGTAAATTTTCGACTGTAACTTTAAGCGGTTTTTCTCCAGTCACTGGAATTGAAAAAATGAAAGGTTTTCCGGGAGTTGCACCCACAACTTTGGGGTAATTAATCTTCGGGACAGAACATTCGGAAGGCGTTAAAATGCGCGGTATACTGCCTGAAACAATCTTTCCGGATATCGCTTTTGGAGCAATATCGCCGAAATAGGTAATCTTTGAATTGCCCCACGCAGCCAATCCGCCAAAAGGTCCACGTCCACTGACGCTTACAACCACAAGAGCCAGTTTTTTAATTCCGTCGATTTTTACATCTACCTTTTTAGGCTGATCGCCCGATTTCATTACACCACTGCTCCAAAGTACCTGCTTGTCGCCTAACACAAAAAATTCCATCGATGGCATTACCCTGGCCCCTCCGCCCATTGGATCACCAGCTGGTCTGGCCGCGTTTCCTGTCGCTTTTTTATCGTTTCCGGCAGGGGCAGGAGCCGGTCCTTCGGGCCTGGCTGGCATCTTCATTTCGCAGGGCCCAACCTCAGCAGAGAATTGTTTTCCAGTCCCATTTAATTCAATCAAAAATTTGGCGGGAGCGCTCACTCCTACCCCATTTTCATAGGTTTGTCCTGAAATAACGATCGGGCTGCCCATTGGGGTTTTATTCTTTTGAGCCTGTCCCATTTCCAGATCGATCAGCGATAAATCCATATCACTAATCCAAATCGTTTTTTCAACTTCGGCAGAAAAACTGCCAAGAAGAAATACACACCATATCAGAATAACATTTTTCATAATTTGGTATTTAATCGGTTTATTTTCAGAAAAGTTAATTCAAGCTGAAAGAATACGGAAATCAAATCGAAGAACGGTACATTTTTATCGACAGATTTGTTTTTTTCAGAGTTGTTTAATTTTTCCCCGTAGGGAAAATCGGTCGGTAGAATTGTCGATTTACCAGCAATGGATTGTCTCAGGTCGGACAAAAGACAGCATTTTTACATCTTTTCTACCAACCGTTGGGCCCTAACGCCTGACTGACGGTAGCTACGGTGTACCCACATCTTTTTTAAATTTATTACCTCGACCTATGTTTCGTTCCTATGGAACTCTTTGATATATAATCTATCCATGTCTCCGGATTAAAATCCGGGACTACAACATGAATCATCCCTACGGGATTTGCATGTTTGAAAAGAAAAACCCCCTTGTCGTTGCTGGCAAAGGGGTAAAAATTCCGAAAATGGTGATATGAGTTTGCCTTAAGCTCCTGTAAAAACGCCTCCACGATTTATAACCATGCCTGTGACATATATATAAATGCCTCTCAGACATACAACAATCCCTACGACTATTATAAACATGCCTGTGACTGTTTCATAAATGCCTCCGCGAAATATAGACCCCCCTGTCATCATTTGACAAATCACTTCAGACAAAATATAAAAGCCTCTGGCAATTTTGATTTTGCCTGAGCCTCATATAAAAATGCGTCCTCTTTTGCATTTTTAAGAGTCTATTTAGTAAACTGTGTCAAGTGAAAAAACTTCAATAAGTTTAACACATAAAATTACAGGCACATGGTTACCGAAGGAGAATTTAATTACGATGATTTTGAAAAAGAGGCACTGGATAAATTGAAAAGAGGTGTTTCGCTGGAGGGCAAAGATGGTGTTTTGGCCCCCTTGCTCAAACGGCTTTTAGATGCCAGCCTGCAAGGCGAGCTTGAAGGTCACCTATTGGAAGGAAAAGCCCAGGAGACAGGAAGGAATAACCGAAGGAATGGAGTGAGCACCAAGAAAGTAAAAACCCTTTATGGCCCGATAGATATTACCACGCCCCGCGACCGTAACGGCAGTTTTGAACCTGAGATTTTACCCAAAAGACAAACAACCCTTGGCGATGGTTTAGATCATAAAATCATTGGATTGTATGCCCTTGGGATGAGTTACACTGATATCTGTGATCATCTAAGCCATATGTACCAATTGACACTTTCCCCCGCCACCATTACCTCAATAACCGACAAGATATTGCCAGAGATCGAACAATGGCAGACCCGCCCGTTAGAAAGCGTTTACCCCATCCTTTGGCTTGATGCCATTCATTACAAAGTCCGTCAGGACAATGCCATAAAGACCAAAGCAGTATATTGCTTAATCGGGCTGAATCGCGAAGGGGTAAAAGATTTGTTGGGAATGTACATTGGAGAAAACGAAAGTGCCCGGTTCTGGCTCTCTGTATTAAACGACATTCATCGTCGGGGAGTAAACGACATATTGATTGCAAGCATCGATAATCTGAAAGGTTTTGCGCAAGCCATCGAAGCGGTATTCCCCCATACCAGGGTTCAGTTGTGCATTGTGCACCAGGTGAGGAACTCATTGAAGTACGTACCACACAAAGACAGGAAAGAAGTTGCTCAAACACTTAAAGATATATACCAGTCGAACGACCTGGCACAAGCCGAAAAGGCATTGAACCAACTTGACTTGCAATGGAGAGCAAAATACCCGTCAATGGTCAAATCATGGCTTGAGAACTGGGAGAGGCTCTCGCAAATGTTCGACTTCCCTGACCAGATCAGAAAGCTAATATATACCACCAATGTCATTGAAAGTTTTAACAGTCAATTACGTAAGGTCACAAAATCAAAACGGGTATTTACAAACGATCAGGCATTAATGAAACTACTTTTTCTGGTTCAACAGAAAATCTATGAAAAATCTGGTCCGATTAATGGATGGAAACAAATAATGGCCCAACTAATCATTATTTTTGAAGACAGAATGAATGTTCAATAAGTACTCACCTGACACAGTTAATTGAACAGACCCATTTTTAAAGTTCAGATTAAAACAAATTTGCGACTTTGGTTAATTCAGGGACATTGATGAACTTTATTTTACTTCCCTCCAAATCAATTAATCTACTTCGTTTAAATTCAGATAGTATCCTGATTACACTTTCGGGTGCAGTCCCAACTATATCCGCCAGTTCTTTGCGGGTAAGCGAAATCTGTAAGGTTCTGGTACGGTCTAGCTCAAAGTTGTCTTTAAGTAACAATAAAACTTCAGCAAGTCGTTCGCGCAACGTTTTTTGAGCAATGTCGGTAATATAATCGTTGGCTTCGCGTAATTCCTTACAAACAATTTGCAGCATGTGATATGAAAACTGCCAGTTGTTCTGAATTAGATATAAAAGTGTTTGATAAGGAATATGGATCAGTTCAGATTCTTCCATGGCTTGAGCTGTAGAACAGGCCGTTTCCTGACTTAAAAGTGACCGATAGGCAATAATATCGCCTTTTTTTAAAAACCGAAAAATTTGTTCTTTACCATCAATCCCTGTTTTGTATTGTTTTATAGTCCCCCGATTTATACAATAAAAGCCAGTCAACCGACTTCCTTCTTCGTAAATAATACTTCTCTTTTTATAGGTCGAACACGTTGCGTGGTAATTCAACCGTTTCATTTCCTGCACTGTCAGATTTTTAAACAAATTGAATTGATTTAGATCAAATTCATCATCAGTCGGCCGTTTAATAGAAATTTTCACCAGTTATTTTATTAAATGATTATCCGTTGTATATGACTAAGCTGATTTTTATATAAGACAGATGCTATAATTAATCTGTCAAAAAGATCTTCTCCGAAGTATCTTCTTTTGATTTATTAAGGTAATACTGAATGTATTCCGGTTTTATATCGTTTAAATATTGTTGTAAACCTTGTAAAGAAAGGTTTTCCAGGTCTTCCCGGTTGTTGGAGCGTTTACAATAGCTTTTGTGTTTGTAATTGAAATAAAAGCAGCTTCCTGACTGTCAAAAAACTGACAGCCAAGCTTGAATTTTGTGTCACTGTTGACAAAGCTTAATGTCCATCGAGGTAAATAAAACCTGTTTCAGGAGATGAAACTTGAATGACCGGAATTTCATCTTTCGTGGTTGCCGCATCTTTCGTACACGAAAAGAATACAGCAACCAGTGAAATACCTATCAAAACGAACTTATTGTACATGCTAATCTGATTTACCTGATTGGATGCAGCATGGCTGCCATTCCACCACCTGTAGCCATTTTCAGAGGTTGACGATACGTATTGTCAACTTCGATTTCTTCAGATTTAAAATCGTTACCATCGCGGTCGGCATTGAGTCCGTCACGATAAAGGATCATTTTGTATTTCTTCCCTTTAGGCAGAAATGATAAATCAAGCATCATTTCGCGCGCATCCCAGTCGGTCATTCCTCCAAGGTACCAATTGTCGCCATGTTGCCGGGCCATCAGCAAATAATCGCTTATTTTGGCATCCAAGACCACGGTTTGATCCCATACCGTTGGCACATCGGCTAAGAATTTCATACAATCCGCTTCCCTGTAGTACTTGGTTGGGCTATCACAAAGCATTTGCAGCGGACTTTCGTACACCACAAACATGGCCAGCTGATGACAACGCGTTCCCATGCTCATCGGGGTGTCAAAAATGGGTTTGTAGTCTTTATTCTGAGCATTGGTCATTGCTCCCGGGGTATAATCCAAAGGCCCGGCAAGCATACGGCCAAAAGGTAAAATCAGATCGTGTTCGGGCGTTTGCCGCGTACTCCATTTAAACTGCTCACCTCCATTAACGCCTTCGCGTGTCATTACGTTGGGATACATTCGATGAATGCCTTCAGGTTTATAAGCTCCGTGAAAATCGACCATCAGTTTATAATCCGCAGCCTTCGAGGCAATCCGATGGTAATAGTTTACCATCCATTGGTCGTCGCGGTCCATAAAGTCGACCTTGATGCCTTTAATCCCCCATTTGCTGAATTGCCGGAAAGCTACATCCAGCTGATCTTCTAGCGTTTTCCACACGCACCAAAGCATCAGGCCAACTCCTTTTTCCTTTGCATAAGAAGCAAGTTCTTCAACGTTTACTTCAGGTACAATCTTGGTTAAATCGCCCAACACATACCAACCTTCATCGAGCATCACATATTCGATGCCGTATTTAGCAGCAAAGTCGATATAGTACTTATAGGTTTGAGTATTCACTCCAGCCTTGAAATCAACATTGGTCAGATTATTGGCATTCCACCAGTCCCAGGCTACTTTGCCCGGCTTTATCCATGAAACATCCTTAATGCAATTATCTGCTGCTAAAAGATAACTCAGCTGGTTGGTAACCAAATCGCCGTCTTTTTCTGAAATGGCAAAAATACGCCATGGGAATGTCCGTGTTCCTTTGGTTTTGGCAACATAGTCAAACCTTCCGGTGATCGGCAATTCACGGTCGTCAACCTGATTGGTCGATTTAACGCACTGAGCCGAAGTGCCGGTTAACGTCAGGCCATCAGCACCTTTCATCCACCAACCCGGATAATCCACCAGGTCGGTTTCGGTAATCACAATTTTTGGACCGTGTGCCGGATTCAGGATCAGCGGCAAACTGGCCATGTCGTTCCTGGTTAGCTGTTGGATGGAGGTATAGTTGTAATATACCTGATTATTCGATTGAAAAGTTTTTTCGGCACCCCACCAACAGGTGTAATTTTCAGGAAAATTGTATTCACCGGTTTCACTTACAACGGTAATTTCTCCGCCTTTCTGCGTTTCGAAACGATAGGCAACCCCATTGTTGTATGCTTTGAAATCGAGGGCATAATCACCTTCAAACGTAATCTTTAATTCGTTGTAGCGATTGGTAATCACAGCTTCCTTTATTTTAACAACCGGATAGACTTTTTCATCGATGCTTTTAGTCTCTGAATTTTTGACAACTGGGTTCTTTCCCAGCGTTGCATTTTCGAGTTTCATCGCCAGCAACGAAGGACTAACAATCTCTTTCCCGTTGTAGTTGACTGAAAAATGAATCAGATCGGACAAGTGAATGATCAACTCAATTTTTTTGTCGGGCGACAGCAAATGTTGTTCAGTATCTTTGGCAAAGGCTCCTGAAAAGCTGAATACGGCTATCAGCAGCAACAATATTCTTGGATTTGTAATCATTTCGTTAGTTTATGAAATATGCTAGAAATTTAATTCTTCAAAAAAGTACAACATTTCTGTTTTTATAATTGTACTGAAAGAGTCTCGCCATCGTTAATCAGCTTCTCCTTCAAAACTTTGTCGTTGCTTGAAATAGTTATTTTTAGCTTTCCTCCCACCCGTTCGACAGAAATGTCAAAATCACTCTGGAAGGCATTGATATGCTTCATTTCCATTTTGGGCCAGGCCAAAGGCAATCTTGGAGTACAGGTAAATCTCCGAAATCCGGTTGGCCTAATTCCAAATAAACCCTCGGTATAAATGCGGCAATACAAGGCGCTTTCAGCGGCAAGTTGCCTCTGGTTTCCTTCAGGATACGCTTCGACAGGATAAGGCACGTGGTTTCCCAACAAACGCCTGGTTGAATAAGCCTGAAGGTATTGGAGCGCTTTTTCAGTCTCTCCGGCAGCAAATACTCCACGCAAGGCGTATAAAGTGGAACGATCCCAGAATGTCTGATCACCGGCTTGTGTGGCTAATCCGTCAACGGTCCACAGCCGGGGCGAGAACAAAGCGTTGATTGTTGCGTCTTTTCGTTCAAAGATTCCAACGGTAAGAGGGACACAAATCCACGAACGCAATACCGTATTTTCTTTGTAATAGCGGTAGGTTTCGAATCCTTCAACATTACCGCCGAAATATTTTTCAATGGCTGTCCGTAGCTTTTTGGCTTCAACCAGGTATGAATCCGTTTGTGCCTTGGGTAAACCCAATGATTTGCCCAGCATGCTTGCCGAAATCAGCGCATCATAATACAACGATGAAGTACAAAGGTTGGCCTTGCCTGCGGGGAAACGGCCTTCCAATTCATCACTGTCCGACCCCACAACTCCATCAGCATTAATTTTGCGTTTGCTATATTCCAAACACCATTCGATCAGTGGCCATAACGTTTTAGCCGAGTCCACATTGCCATTTGCCAGTGCAAACCTTGAAGCCCCATAAGCAATCATTGCCTGGTCGCCCCGGTCTCCGGCACCGTTCCAGAAACCGGTGCCTTCGGCAACAATGGAGCTGGGAATAGGTTTGTAGTTGGGATTCATGTATTGCGCAAACAGACGGTACGAATTCAGGACCGACTCGACTGCAATCTCATCTCCTGAAAAAGCAAAAAACGGATTGGCATATTCGGCCTGGTCATTGGCCCAGATGGCCGCATAATACGATAATCCCCCCGGACCATGCATCAACCCGCCTTTGGTCTCAAAAATACTTTCGATGGTCCTGAGTTTGGCAAAGTTGAAAGCAGTATTCAAAACCGAATCTGGGGTGTTTAATTGCAGGTGCGACCCAATATGAGTGATTCTGGTTTGTCGTGAATTTTCCTCTGAGGAAATTGATATTTCCGAAGTACTTTGATCCGCGTGCACAGCCTGGTATACTACAGCATAAACTACCGAATCCTTTGGGTTGAGACTTACAGTTCCATCATTAATTGTCGATACTATTATCCGGTGAGGGCCATTTACAGTGAGGGCCTTATCCAGTTTAATTTCGCGGTGCAAGGCCTCCATACTAATCCGGACAGGCTGGTCGGAGGTATTTTGAAAAACAAATTTTTCGACGAAAAGCGGTTTTTCGGGCGAAGGAAATAATTTTCGTTTCAAGACCAATTGAAGAGCTGCGCTATCGTCAAAATCCATAGGTTTATCATTCCGGCTTATTGGTTTCCGTTTATCTGCTGCCAACCCACTTTCTATTTCAAGAAATCCGTTTAGCTTCAGTTTTCGCGCTTGTTCGGTTTGATCACCAAGCAACCTGCCATTATAAACAGTAGCCTTCCATGGGAGCTGATTGATGAAGAAACGGGGCAAATCGGCATCGGTAAAAGTGTACATCAGGCTGCCGTGTGTGTCATTCGGTATCGTGCGAAAAGCCGGAAATACCAAGGTGCGCGAAAGGTGTGGATTTCCCTCAGCATCAACATTGTATTGCAGCCAGGCGGAGATACCTTTTCCGCTCATTTCGATGTGATCGGAGTGCGGTATGTTTTCTTTTTTTATCGTCCATGAAATTTCCCCAGCGCCTGACAAATTCCATCTTCGCTCTTGAGTGTACGATTGAAAACCTGCGATAATTAATATCAACAGGCAAAATGTTTTTCTCATCATATTATTGAGTTTAGTTGATTAAATACACTTCAAAATTCGGTTCACCTCACCGATGCATTCATTTGTTGTCCGGCCTGAAGGGTCACACACACAAATGAAAATTCTGTGCCATCGATACCCGTGCCATAGCATGCCTTCTCCGATTTTCCATCGATTTGAATGGTCGAATGTTTTCCAGTAAAGCCTGCTGTCCATTTTATGGGGAAGCTGCTTCTATTTTTGACCGATGTTTTGTTTGAGCCTGAATGTTGGACGCTGATTCGTGAATTCAGAACCGGGAGGTCATCAGCTTTTAATTCCACCTGATCTTTTCCCCTGAAAATTGTACTGATGGTGCCTGAATGCGCATCAGGTTCAATCCCCATCAAGCCATGAATGATACCTTCGATGATACCGAACGAGACTTCAGGATATTCCCGTCGCTTGGTGGCAGGATTACTCAGATGCAAGATATACCTGTATGCCTGATCTTTATGTCCATTCAGATAAAGAAGGTATGGAAGATATGACATGGTTTCCACGTTCAGGTCTGACGAGACAAGCTCTTGAATTATTGCCTCTTTTTTTGCTCGCTCGGAAGCCGCATCGAACCATAGCAGAAAGAGATTACCACCTTCTACATTTCCAAATTTTCCGTTATTCAAAAAATAAGAGTGATATTTCTTAGCAGTTTCATCCCACCATTTTGAGTCCAAATGGTTCTTGTATTTACTGGCCATTTGTTCATAGTAATTGGTTCGCGTATTGTTGCCATTCTCCTTTAATATGGTCGAACAGGAAGTAAATCCCTGGAAAATGGCCGCGATCAGATCGGCACTCATTTTTAAGTCAGGAATATTTTCAACATAAGAAGCCAATCCCCTGCTTTTTTGATACAAGTCATTTTTGTCAATCGACAGGGGAGAATTGGGTAGTGAAGGCCTTGTCAATAAAGAATCAGGATCAAGAACCCAATCTTTGATATATTCATTCAATGATTTTTCAAAGAAATTGATGAATACCGAATCGTTGATATATGTTTTATCACCTGTCCAATTGTACAATCGTCGGCAGGCATAAATAAGGTCAAAGTTTGCATTCAGGTTATACCAAAATTCACGATCATTTTTATAATCCGCAGGGGCTGGTTTATCCCATTTATTAATTTCCCAATAGCTGCACCAGTTCTTTGACTTTGAGATATTCGATACAAATTTGCCCATCATGTTTCTATTCTCACGACTCATTCCCAGAATCTCCGCACCAATGCATTGATGGGAAACATCACGTATACAAAAAGCGTCTCTGGCAGGTAAGGCAGCTTCGTACCAGGAGCCTACCGGATCTTGCTGATCGCCTTTGTAACTCAAGGCAGTTTCTTTAGCCCAGTTAAACGCGGTTTCCATTGCCTTATCTGAAGACTCAAAGCTGACGGTTGCCTGTCCGAATGCGATAGTGTAAATACAAATTCCACAAAGAGTTACAATTAATTTTCTCATTTTGAATAGGGGCATACGATAAGTGATTTACAGATGTTCATAGCTGTAAGCATTTAAAATAAGGGGGACATTAAAACTTGTCCCCCTATCATTTATTTCTAATGGTTGATAATAACTCTTGGATTAGTTATATCCCGGATTCTGTGCCAGCTTTGTCCGGTTGATCTCCTCTTTTGGAATAGGAAGTAAATAATGCTGAGGTTTAAAAATCCGATCCTGTACTTTAGTATAAGTAAAGGTTCTCTTTCCACTTGCATCCTTCATGATTACTACACCCATAAGCGGTTTATTTTCCGTTACATCAGCTATCTTCCAGCGACGCACATCATAATAGCGATGTCCTTCAAGGCATAATTCAACCTGTCTTTCATTACGAATCTTATTCTCCAAAGCGGTACCTGTTAAGGCAGGTAATGGATTTTTGATCCCGGCACGTTGTCGGAGCATATTTAAATATTCGATCGACACTGCTTCTTTTCCCAGATAATACTGTGACTCTGCATAATTCAGGTAGATTTCGGCCAGTCGGCTGACAACCCAAAATTTGTTCGTCTGCGTTTCACTGTTGTAATTATAGGTTGTATCGCAGTATTTTCTGAAAGTATAACGAGTAACACTGTTATTCCAGGTATCCCAGCCTTGAGGAGAATCTAATCCCCCTTCAAAAAATTCGGCCGCATTGGTACTCCCAACCCCATACCGATCCTGACAGAATGCAGGATTGCCATACGGACGTCCATCATATACAATGTCAGCTTTAAATCGAGGATCGCGGTTTACGTATGGGTTCTGTGGGTCATATCCTGACGTAGGATCGGTAATATCTTTCCCGTCAGCAGTTCCAAAAGCATCCACTAAATTCTGGCTTGGTGCGAACGATGCCCATCCATGAAAACCACTTGGCGACAAGAACATCTCGACACCCTGAAACGCACTCCACATATACTGCTTATTAGTTGGCCGCGCCATAATCAATTCATTGTTTTTTACAGTCATAATATCGGAATAGTTGCCGGTATATAAACTAAAGGCGTTCAAGTCGATAACAGATTTTGCGGCATCAGAAGCTTTTTGCCATTTGGCCAAATCCTTTGTGGGATTCCATTGTGGGCTGGCTGCATAAAGTAAGATTCTTGATTTTAAAGCAAGGGCGGCTGCTTTAGTGGCCCTGCCCCAATTGGCCGAGCTTTGGGCAACCGGTAATATGGCAGCTGACTTGTCCAGTTCGGTTGAAATGAAATCGACACATTGTTCGAAGGTGCTGCGCGGAACCTCAAAGTTGCTGTTCAAGTCAAAAGGAGTTGTGATCAGCGGAACGCCGCCGTAATCAATAGTTAATTGATAATAGGCATAAGCTCGCAAATAAATTACTTCTCCTTTTAATCGGTTGCGCAGGGCCTCATCGCCAGGTACCTTGTCAATTTTCGATAAAAAGATGTTGCAATTCTGAATAATTGAAAAGGTTTGGTTCCAGATATCAAAATTTCCTAAATTATCCGGAGTAAGCGAACCTGAATTCATGATTGACGCATTGTAATCATCAAACTTATTGTAAGCTTCATCGCAGGCTGATGACAGCGCCCAGGTACGATTGGTGGTATTGTCCCAATTGTGTTCTGCATTCGGTATTACATTATACAGGTTATTGACAAAAGCCTGCGAGAGGTTTAAATCGCCCCATACCGAGGCATCGGTGTATGAATCAAGCGGCGCTTTGTCTAAGACTTCTTTGGTACAAGAAGTCATTAGCGAACCGACAATAATAAAACAGATTGATATAAATAATTTATTTTTCATATGACCATTTATTTTTATTAAAATCCAACATTTAAACCGAACTTATAGATGCGCGATTGCGGATAATTAACCCCTGTAGTATTATCTGTTTCAGGGTCTCGGTTATATTTCTTCATTTTGTCAATCGAGAACAGGTTATAACCACTGGCATATACTTTAACGTCAGAGATTCCAAGTTTTGAAAACAAACCCGCAGGTATGGTATAAGAAAGTTCGGCTGATTTCAACCGGATAAAAGATGCATCCATCAACCAAAAATCTGCATTTGTTGAGTTTCTGGGGTCGTTGTAATTAAAAGCTCTTGGGTATTGCGCATTTGGGTTTTCGGCAGTCCATCTTCCATCAAACAGCCATTGTGGAGGCCCAACAACAGAGCCTTGCATCTGCGGTAATATCATTTGTTTCGCCATAGCCTGACCCGACCATACCAAATCTAACGCAATACCTTTGTATTCGGCGCCCATTAGTAAACCAAATACGATTTGGGGAGTAGCCGATTCAGGAATTCTAACTTTATCGTCGCTGGTAATATTGCCATCACCGCTTTTGTCTAACAGCCAGAGGTCGCCTGGTTTAGCTCCGGCCATGTGTGGAGAACCATCAACTTCGGCTTGCGTGTGGTAAATACCATTGGTTTGATAAACCAACCATGACGTAATTGATTTTCCCGTAACTTTCTGCCAATCAGGAATGTTTGGAGATTCGTCTTTGAAAATCACTTTACTTTTAGCATACGTAAAGTTGGCTCCCAAATGATATTTTACCACTGTATTTTTTTCAGTATAGTTGACCGAAAAGTCGATACCCTTGTTGAGCGATTTTCCAATATTTTCCTTTGGCAAAGACAATCCGGTGTACAATGGAACCGAAGCGAGGCGTTGCGCCAGGATGTCGGATCTTAAGAACCGGAAGGCATCAATACTAATTTCAAGTTTATTGCTTAAGGTCGTGATATCCAAACCGATATTTTTTGAATCCTGCTTTTCCCAGGTGATATTTGGATTAGGTGTTGCCGCAAGGTATAAGTTTTTTACTTCGGTATAATTGTTGCCAAAATAGGTGTAATATTCAGGTGTTGTTGATACCTGATACCTGGTTACATAAAGGTATTGGGCAACGTCGTCATTTCCCATCAGCCCCCACGAGGCTCTCAGTTTTAACTGGTCGATACCCTGAATATTATTTTTGAAGAAATCTTCTTCTGAAATACGCCAGCCTAATGAAACGGCCGGGAAAAGTCCCCATCTTTTATCAGCAGGGAAATTAAAAGAGCCATTGTATCGCATGGTAACGTCTGCCAGATATTTATTGGCAAAATTATATCCAAACCGACCTAAATAACTCGCACGGCCATATTGTGTTGCTGCACCTGTCGCATTTTGTCCAACGGCGCTCCCGGTAAAAAGTTGATCCAGTGTGGAACTTAACAGGTCTCTGCGGTATGCGTAAGTATCTCTCCATGTTGAGGAGGTTTGCTCATAACCTACAAAAGCATTGACCCCATGTTTACCAAATTGACGATCATAGGCCAATTTCACGAAATAAGTATTCTCATTATTTCTTTGTTCGCTCTGGTATAAACTGATAATGCTGGTACTGTTTCTTTGATTATTATATGTTTTTGTTGTCTTGTCATAAGTATAGGCATCCCAGGGTTGTTGAAATTTCTTTTGGCTGCGGTCATTATAGTCAAATGCGGAATATCCGCTTACCGACAGACCTTTTGTAATAAATGGCAATTGCAAGTCAAAACCTATCTTGGCATTTACAATAAGGTTTACGATATTATCGTAGCCAGGTAACGAAGAAGTCATAAGTACAGGGTTTTTTCCGGCTGAAATACAGGCGTTTGGATAGCCATTTGACCAGTAGACGGGTAAGAATGGGTACATGCTGACTGCTTCGTGCATTATACTTGCTACAGAGGCCACAGGGTGCTGTCGATCTTCTTTTCGTCCAGACAAATCAAAATTCACCTTAAGGTTTTTTGATATTTTGGCATCCACATTTGAGCGGATGTTATATTCTTTAAACCTCTCATCGCTGTTCCTGAAATTACTTTCCTGACTTAAATATTGACCTGACAGGTAATATTTCACCTGATCGTTCCCGCCATTGACCGAAATTGAATGGTTGGATTGTGGTGCATTTTTCCGAAATACCGCGGCAATCCAGTCGGTACTGGTATAATCGGGATCATTACCTGCTTTGTATTTTTCAATTTCAGATTGCGCGTAAGGGGCAGTATTGCCTTGATTGCGGTTTAGCTCATTGTAGTAAGTCATGTATTCCCATGAACCAACACGTTTGTCCATTCTTGTCAATTGCTGAATACCTACCGATCCGTCGTAATGAATGGTTGGTTTGCCAGATTGTCCGCGTTTTGTTGTGATCAAAATAACCCCGTTTGCCGAACGGACCCCATAAATCGCTGCCGAAGCATCTTTCAAAACAGTTACCGACTCAATATCATTTGGATTGATTCGGTTCATGTCCCGGTCAGGTATTCCATCAACTACAATAAGAGGTGAAGTTCCGCCTCCAAATGAATTTAAACCCCTGATCAACACTGTGGAGTTATCTTCGCCAGGCTGGCCTGAACGGTTAGTAGCAATTACCCCGGCGGTGCGGCCTGCCAAAGCATTGGAAACATTGGAAGATGAGTTTTGTAATAATTCTTTGCCTTTAACATTCGTTACTGAACTTGTAAGGCTTCCTTTCTTTTGGGTACCATAACCTACTGCAACGACTTCTTCCAATCCAATGGATTCTTCCAACAAAACAACATCGATAGTCGGGTTATTTCCAACAGCCACTTCCTGTGTTTTCATCCCCACGAACGAAAACTGTAAAGTTGAATTGGCCGGGACATTAGAGACCGTATAGTTCCCGTTTTCATCAGTAATGGTACCGTTTGAAGTGCCTTTTACCAAAACAGAAACCCCTGGTAGAGATTCGCCAGTAGAACTTTTCACCGTTCCCTTGATGCTCTTTTGCTGCTGCGATCCTGTTCCTGAAAAATTGGTCGTATTGCCAGTTCTCTCAATGAGAATCAGCTTATTATCCATTTCCCTGAAAGAATAAGGAGTGCCTTCGAGAACAGCAGTCAGAATCTTGTCGACTGTCTTTTCTTCAACATCAATTGAAATCTTCTGATTCACATCAACTTCATCGTTGTTATAGAAAAAACGGTAATTGCTGCTTTTTTCAATTTGGACAAACAACTCCTGCAAAGTCGAATTTTTCAATCGGACACTCATGGTCGTGGTTTGCGACCAAACTGATGCACTCATTTGCAGAGTCAGAACCAAAATAAGTAATGAGGTTAGTCTCATAATCAAAAAATACTTTTTTAACCGCCCATTTCGAAAAAGGGACAGGCCAATTCGATTTAATTTCATAAATTTAAAAGCTTTTTAAAAGTTAAACTTCGGTTTAATTATTACTAGAGGGGGGTGTTGGTAGCACTTCCCTTTTTCATTTTTAGAAAGAGATTACATACATTGATTATCAATTATTTTGAGAGTTAATAATTATTTTATTGCCTTGAATACTACAGGTTACAAAGTTGGAAAGGTCGAAATACGATACCGCTTCCAAGATGCTTTCACGACTCAATACCCCGGTAAATCTCCGGTTTTTCACCAGCTCGTCGCCAAAAACAATATCCACATCAAACCAGCGCTCCAACTTGGGTTTTAGCTCAGCCAACGATTCGTTGCGAAAAACAAAGCGGCCATCTTTCCATTCTGTATCCGGAGCCGTATCGGTTAACTCATGGACCTCCATTTTCTTACTTTCCTTATTATAAACCAGTTTCTGATCTGGTTTCATTAGAGTATGTTCATATTTGCTCGAGATATTTACGCTACCTTCAACCAATGTTGTCGAAATCGATTTTTCTTCAGGATAAGCTTTCAGGTTAAACTTGGTACCCAAAACTTCGATGTCAACATCGGTTGTTTTTACCCTGAAAGGATGGTTTTTATCCTTCGCAACAGAAAAGAATGCTTCGCCTTCAAGCGAAACTTTTCGACCATTTTTAAAGTTCGAACTGAAAGTTAATTTACTACCCGAATTCAGATAAACCCTTGAGCTATCAGGCAAAACAATACTTGATTTATCTCCATAAGCACAGGAAATTGTTGTTATTGAGTTGTCTGAATTATTTCGGGTTCCCAGGTAGTAGCTAAACGGAAGTGCCAATGCCAGAATGAGAATGGCAGCATACTTGAATACCCGATTGAAGTCAACAGGTTTCCGTTCTCCCAATTTGTCCTTGCTTATTTGATTCCTGAATCTCAGGATGGCGCCTTCCAGATCAAAATTGTCGGCATTGCTTTCAATACCTGAACTCAACCATATTTCGCGCAAATCGGCATATAGCTTCTTGTTTTCAGCAGACTGTTCGAGCCATTCTGAGATGAACTTCTTTTCGTCCTGATCGGCATCGCCCGAAAACAGGCGGATCAGCAGAATATTTATATCGGTTTGAGTTTCCATTTTTGAGTGTTTTCAATTGCCAGATGCAGGAATTTTAAAAACCCTGTATTCAAATGGAAAATAAAATGGAAATTTTTACTTCAATAACAAGAAAAGCAAGAAAGCAGGCAGGTAGTCTTTTAGAGTCTTGCGCAAATTGAGGGTAGCTTTTGAGAGGTGCATTTCTACCGTTTTGACCGACAGACCCATAATTTCGGCCACTTCCTTATTCTTTTTCCCCTCAAATCGCTTTAGTCTGAATACTCTTTGCTGTTGCTCCGGAAGCTGGGTTACCGCTTCTTCAATTTTCGAATTGATGTTTTCCATCGTCAGGCTTTGCTCTTCGACTTCATCTGAAATACTGGCAAACCCAATGTTTTCGGATGCTGTTCCCAGGAAATATTCATCCAGAACCTCTTCTTTCTTCAGTTTTCGCAAATAGTTAAGCGAATTGTTGCACACCGCCTGAAAAAGGTAGGCCTTAACAGATGTATTTATTTTAAGAGATTCGCGGGTTTCCCAGATTTTCAGAAAGGTATCAGACACAATTTCTTCAGCAATATCTTTACGGCCAACATACCTTCTGGAATAGGAACAAAGGCTCACATAATATTCCCTGAACAGAGAAATATAAGTTTCTTCATCACCAATGATTAAACCGGTTATACTATTTGGAGGCAAATTTTTCGCAATCATTTGCCGTAAATGTATAAATTATTCTATAAGATTTAACCCAATTGAGGCAGGCAGCGAATTACTCTCACTTTAGGATACGGCTGTTTCAATTTCCCAAAAGTAAACTGGTCACAAAGCTTTTAGGCTGTTAATTCCGGCAAAAAAGTACCGGATAGTCGGTTCGTAACGACACCGAAAAATTGTTTTTATACGATTGCCCGCACCGAACGCTTAACAAGTTTTATCCTGATATTTCAGGAACAAATCGAAGATTGAATCAGGTTTTCCGGAATGCAATAATAGGTAAATTATTCCGCCAAACTCTTAGCCCTCCGCTATTCAAACTCCAATCCACCAAAAAATTCGGGCATATGAAATGCCGGGTTATCTGTTTTTATTTTGGTCCAAGAAACAAAATGCGGAACGCTCAACTCATCGCCGCATTTATAAAAGTTTCCGCGCATTTTCGTTCCTGCAGCCGGTTTTAAGTCATGTTTAAAGAATACTTCCCACGGCACAGCAACGGTTATCTGCCATTCCGTTTGCTTTTTCAGTTCTGGAAAAGGTGAACTTCCGAGCGAAGAAATCCGGCGAATGGAAGCGATTTGTTCTTCCGAAGCATGAATCGTTGGATCACCTTTCTTGCGGTAGCCCAATAAAGCAGTTCCGATGCAGTTTATCTCAAGATTGTAATAAACGTCATTCCCTTCAGGAGAAAGGAAAAACTCGACACAGCTGTCAGTCCAGACACGGCCATTACTTTTCGTGATTTCGGCCTTTACCGATTGTTCGCGAACCTTGTATTGCAGAAATAATTCATCGTCGTTATATGCAATTTGCACTGTTACATCCGGGTGATATGGAAACTCTTCCCAGTTCACCACATCGAGCTTTAGCGATTCAATTTCCAGATCGAGTGTTTCGGAAATCAATTCCAGTGGCGGATTTGAAAAGCCTTCGAGTATCTGCTGAATTTTCATTGTTTTATTTTTATGATCTGAATTCTCAATTTTTGGGATACACTTCTGACAAGCAATCGATTCAGGAAGCTGATTAAGCCAGACTATCAGCAACAGTGCGCACAATCCGGCACATTTCATCGTATTGGTCCTCCATGCTGGTTAGTAATTTATACTGAGCAACGGTTCGTTGGTAATTGTGTTCCGGACTTTTTATTTTGTAATAGTTGTCGCCATCAATGTAATCCATCAAAAAGCGCAACACCTGCTCGTATGTGATGTATTTGGCTGAAAATGCAAGATATTCAAGCTCCTTTTCAGTTAAAAAACTATTAGCCTGCGACAAATAACCTTTGGTAAAACCTTCGAAAATAGACAGATCGCACGACACCGCTTCCAGGTTTTCATCGTCTTCTGCTCCGGTATTGGTGTACGAACGCATGGCATCGCCAAAATCGTTCAGGCACGTGCTGTTCAGAACTGTATCCAGATCAATCACGCACAAAACTTCGCCGTTCAGGTCAAATAGAATATTATTGATTTTAGTGTCGTTGTGGGTGACGCGAGTCGGAATTTCACCCGATTCGACCAGTTTCCAGAAATCGAGCATTTCGTTGCGGCGACTTTCAATCCAGCCAATTTCCTTTGCCAGCTTGGCTTTTCTACCAACAGGATCTTTCGCCAGAACTGCATCCCACTGATTAAACCGGTAACGAATATTATGGAATCCGGGCAAAATATCGGTGAGCGGTTCTTTCAAATCGGAAACCATTGATTGAAACAATCCAATTCCCTTTCCGCCCTGAAAAGCCAATTCCGGAGTTTTGGCCGATTGGTAGGCAATGGTATCGTTGATAAAAACACAAACAGCCCAGAATTCACTTTCTTCATCCTGAAAATACAATTTACCTTCCACGGCAGGAATTATAGTCATTGCTTCACGCATCGGATCGCCATTTCGGGCAATTACTTTTTTCCGGATGTGAGCGCACACCTTTTCGATATTCTCCATCATGGCTGGAACATTGGTGAAAATGCGTTTGTTTTTACGCTGTAAAAGATAATCAGGAGTCTGAGTACCGGTGGTATGGATAATAAAAGTATCGTTAATGAATCCCTCTCCCATCGGTTCAACCCGATCGACAGTACCTCCCAGTTTAAAATTAGCTGCTATTTTTTCCAGATTCATAGTTCTTATTAGTTTGTTGATTAGATATGCTCAAAGATATATTCCTTTTAAGAGTTTGAACAATGACTTTATTAATATTTAAATTTCTCCTGTCATTAATCGTACTTAATCGCTTTAATAGAATCGTCCCTTCTTCCAAAACGCATCTAAAGGCATGGACAAATTCATTTTTATTATGGAGTTTTGTTCGCTAACGACTATTGTCTTGAATCAGCTATTTACAATGCTTTTATTTTTACTATTTTTGGACAACCTAAAAATTCTCGTTATTAACTATTAACCAAACCAACTATGTTGAAAAAGACAGGAGATTTCTTTCGTAAACACCTTTTCCTCCTATTATCCTGCGCATTTGCCATTGGAATTTTGGCTACAATTTCCGGAAATAAAGCAATCGAATATACTTCAACCGACGAATTTTGTGCTTCATGCCACGTGCATCCTCATGTATTTCCTTCATGGAAACTCTCATCTCACTACGACAATAAGGGTGGAATACAGGTGCATTGTGTCGATTGCCATTTACCACCCAAAGGACAAGGCTACCTTGTAGAAAAAACCAAACTTGGGCTCAAAGATATTTACGGTTACCTTTTCAAAGATTCGGCTGAATTTAACTGGGAGATGAAGTCTGAACTGGAACATGCCGTAAAGTATATCCCGAACTCAGCGTGCAAGCATTGCCACCAGAACCTGTTCCCGAAAAATTTAGTGGATGCAGGCATTGCTGCTCACCTTTACTACGAAAATAACGAGAAGAAACTGGATTTGCAGTGCATCAGTTGCCACCTCGACGTCGGGCATTATAACCCAAACTACAAGCACGGAAAGATGACCGGCATACCAGGGCAAGCCGACGGCGACACCGACAGTTCGAAACCCGCTTTTGAACAGGCGGCCAGCGTAACAACTTTTGCCGACTACACCGAGCAAATTCCCGGCACATCGGTATCGTTCAAGATGATTGCTGTCAAAGGCGGCACCTTCAACATGGGTAGCCCCGAAAAAGAACCTTTCCACCAAGCCGATGAATCGCCGGTGCGTCAGGTTACGGTCAGCCCGTTTTTCATGGCCGAAGTGGAAACAACCTGGGAAGAGTACTGGGCATTTTACGGTAACACAATGAGCGAAGGACGCACCCCGCCCGAACAGATTTATGCCAACAACAGTAACCCTAACGTGGATGCCATTTCGGGCCCTACTCCGCCTTATGGGCGACCCGATCAGAACTGGGGTTTTGGCAAACGCCCGGCAATCACAATGACCCATTATGCGGCGGAAACCTTCTGCCAGTGGCTTTCAAAGAAAACGGGCAAAAAATACCGCCTGCCCACAGAAGCCGAATGGGAATATGCAGCACGCGGTGGTACGGAAACACCGTATTTCTTTGACGGAAAACCGGATAAGTTCTCCAACAAAGGATTATGGCGTAAAATCTCGGCTGCCGAAACCGAACCTATTTCGCAATACATCATTTATGCGAACAATGGCAAAGGCAAAACGCACTTGCCTGAAGATGTTAAACCAAATCCATTCGGCCTGAAAAATATGCTGGGTAACGTTATGGAATATTGTGCCGACCACTATGCACCAGACGCTTATGCCAAAAACAACGGAAAAGTGACTAACCCACTCGTAACCGAAGGCGAGGAATGGGTTGTGCGCGGGGGTAATTATATTTCGGATGCAGCCGACGTTCGTGCGGCTGCCCGCGACCACAGCCAGCACGACGCTTGGCTGAAAACCGACCCACAACAGCCTAAAAGCATCTGGTGGTATTCCGATGTTAAAAGCATCGGTTTCAGGGTTGTTTGTGAGCCTGACAATTCAATAAAAATTCAATAGATAACTGACTAACCATATTTAAATTTATCAATTATGAAAAAAGGTGTTGACAGACGTTCATTCTTGAAAAGCTCGGCTTTGGCCGGGGCATTGGGCGCAATTGGTACAGGAAGTGTTGCAGCGTTGGCATCATGCAGCAGTACGCCAAAAATACAGCCATTAAAAGAGGCGGGCTCTTATTACCTGCCCAACCTGGTTGATAAAGCTACAGACGGCAAACCACTGAGAGCCGGGATAATCGGCTGTGGCGGGCGAGGATCTGGCGCAGCGTTTAATTTCCTCAACGCGGCCGATAATGTTACTATTGTTGCTTTAGGCGATACCTACGCTGACCGATTGGAAAGCTTAGCTGAAAAGCTAAAAAAAGAAAAAAATATCGACATTGCAGCAGACAAAAAATTTGTTGGACTCGACTCTTATCAAAAAGTTATTGACAGCGACGTAGACGTGATTATTACTGCTACGCCACCTAATTTCCGCGCAGAAATTTTCAAGTACGCGGTGGAGAAAAACAAACATTGCTTCCTCGAAAAACCGATTTGTGTTGATCCGGTAGGTTACCGCACCATTGTGGCTACTGCCAAACAGGCTCAGGCAAAAGGCCTTTGCGTGGTAACCGGTACACAACGTCACCATAAACGCGACTATGTAGCTTCATACGAACAAATCATGAATGGGGCTATCGGCGAAATAACCGGCGGAACGGTTTACTGGTGTGGCGGTATGCTCTGGTTTAAGGACCGCAACCCACAATGGTCGGATCTGGAATGGATGATCCGCGACTGGGTAAACTGGGGATGGCTTTCGGGCGACCATATTGTTGAACAGCACGTTCACAATCTGGATGTATTCACTTGGTTTTCAGGATTAAAACCAAAATCAGCTCTTGGATTCGGATCACGCCAGCGCCGCGTTACCGGTAACCAGTTCGACAATTTCAGCGTCGATTTTGAAATGGAAAACGGTATTCACATTCACAGCACCTGTCGCCAGATCAACGGAACTGAAGGTGGCGTATGGGAATTTATTCAGGGCACAAAAGGATCATGGACTTCCGATGGGCACGTTATCAAAGACCTGAAGGGCACCGAAATTTGGAAATTCGACTATGAAGCCGAAAAAACCAAATTCAAGCAAACCGACCCATATACTTTGGAACATGTGAACTGGATTAACCATATCCGCTCCGGAAAACCAATTGAACAGGCATCTGAAACAGCTGTGGCCAACATGGCTGCCATTATGGGACGCGAATCGGCTTACTCCGGAAAGAAAGTCTCATGGGATGAAATGACTGCTTCGCCACTCGATCTAATGCCAAAAGATATTGACATGACCAAAAATATGGCGGCTGCCAAAGAAGGCTACGGTGCAGGGAAAGAATTTAAACTGCCCGAATTTATCCACATCGCAGGAACACCGCAGGGAAACCAAACACGATAGGTATGCCGCTTAATAGAAGATCTTTTATCGGAACGGCCGTATCTGGTGCAGCATTAGCTGCATCAGGCGGCCTTTTCTCTTCTTTCGAAGGTGAATCTTCATCCGGGAAGAAACAATCCTCCATTCTAAAAATCTCGTGTCAGGAAGGCGTTGCTCCGGGAGCATCGCTGACCGAAAAGCTCGATTTTATGGAATCGCTGGGCATCGTAGGCTTCGAACCTTGGGGTGGAGGACTCGAAAAAAGAATTAACGAAATTCAGGATGCACTGAAAAACCGCAACATCAAAATGAGCGCTGTTTGCGCTGGTTTTGAAGGCTGGTTGATTGCCGATGATCCTGCTATCCAGAAAAAATGTATGGATTCGCTGAAGGTGATCATTGAGGCTGCTGGTGCGCTTGGTTCAACTGGGGTGATTTTTGTTCCTGCTTTCAACAACCAGAAATCGCTGCCCGACAAAGAAGCGCGTGCACTTCTGATCGGACAGATGAAGGAATTGGGCGATTATGCCCTCCAGAATAAAACGCGGATTTTACTCGAACCATTGAACCGCGAAGAATGCTATTTCTGCCGCCAGGTAGCTGATGGCGCTGCTATTATTCGTGATGTAAATAGCGCCGGAGCAGCCGTCATGGGCGATTTCTGGCACATGACCTGGGAAGAAACCAACGACCGTGCTGCATTTCTGGCTGCCGGTGACTACCTGCACCATGTGCATATTGCCAGCCGCAAACGCCGTAAAATGCCCGGAGAAGATGGTGAAGCCGATAATTACATTAATGGATTCCGCGGTCTGAAAGAAATCAACTATCAGGATTACGTGAGCTTTGAATGTGGCTCTGTGGGCGATTCAAAAATAACCTTACCAGCCGCTGTAAAATTGATGAACGAACAGTGGAAGAAGGCGTAAAGAGTAATCAGTCTTCAGTCACAGTTTCCAATTAAAAAATCAATCAATTCAACTATTCATAAAAAACCCGGGTTCGCATGAATCCGGGTTTTCTGTTTATATTACTTCTCACAAGGAGTAGTTATTCAATTCTGTAATTCACCAGTGTATTGTTCTGCTCGCCAATAATCAGGTTGAACCAGGCATTCGAATCGTTAAATTTTCCCAAGATAAAATCGGTATCTCCTTCCAATGGAAAACCACGCATTACCGATCCGTTTTTGTCGAGCAAATAAACTTTGTTTTCACCCTTGATTACTACTCCAATCTTAGCATTTCCGGCACCCATTGAACAAACGAAAGGAGTTTCGCTGATCACATCAGGAAACGAATGTTCACCTATTTTCTTCCCATCGGTCGATAAAATGCTTAGTTTTTTACCATCAGCAAAAATATATTCAGGCGAACCATTTCCATCCAAATCTGCGGCAGCAAAACGGTGCGCCGAACCAAATTTTCCGACTTCCTTAATCTCAGCCTGACCGTTAAAATCCACAATATGAATACGTCCCATCGGATCGGTCGAAATTAACCTTGGGTTGCCGCCGTTAGCGAAATACATCTGATTTCCGGAATGATCAAACGGTGCTACCTGAATATCCCGACTCTTGCCTTGCCTGTCGAGAAAATAGGTGTTCTGCTTATCGTAAAAGATGAGGTAATCCTTGTCGCCAGCTTCAACACGCATGCCCGGCTTGGTAATTAGAGTTTCAGAACCTGCAAAAGCCCAGTTTTGAACCAATTTGCCCCAGCGATCAAAAGCATAAATCTTTTTGTCTTCGCCAGCGATAAAAAAGCGAAACTCTTTGTTTTTTCCATAGTCAACAATCATTACCCCATTCGAGGCAATTGATTTCAACGTTAGCGGGAATTTTCCAACTTTATTTCCCATTCGGTCGATTACATAAAGCTGAGTTTTGGTGTTGAAAACATATTGAAACTTGTTGTTTTGATAGAGGTCGATCTGATGAATGTCGGACATAATCTCGCCCGGAATGTTCATCGTCCATAGCACAAGGCCTTCCTTATTAATCAGCGATACGTTATTCTGGTTGTCGCAAACAATCACCTCGCGGTTTGGCAAGTCTTTGTGATTCAGCACAAGGACCGGTTTCCCTGCCAACCTCCCTTCAAGCTTCATCTGCCAGATAGCCTGTGGCTCTTCTTTAAAATTCGGGTCATATTTCAGGCTAAGACGATTTTTAATCATGCGATCCGAAACAGAAAACTGCCAGGAGAAAGTACTGAATTTGCGAAAGATATCTTCATTCGACGAAAGCATAGTACTGATTTCAGGCCGGAAAAGAACTTCCTTCAGCCGGAATACTTTCGGAACTCTGGAATACATATAGAAATTCGGTTTGGGTTGCGATTCCTTGTTTCCGATCTGGTAAATTGAGTCGTTGGCCATCGTTTTCCCGGAAACCAGGCTTTGCAGGTAATTCTTCATGCCAGGCAAGTTATCGCCACAAATGAGGTACTTTTCGTACAAAGCAAAATATTGGGCATTGATGCCAGAGAATGCCCGTCCAAAAAGCGATTCGGCCATATTGGCTATCGGCAACCGGTAAATATTAAACGACTTCTTACTGCCAATGGTATATTCAGTCAACATTTTTTCTTCCCCGGTATTTCCCGATCTGCTGTATTCAGAGAAAGCTCTTCCCAATTTTTCACCCGCATCCTTGTTACTGATGAGCTCTGCCACAAAAAAGCGATTCTGATACGGATTCGATTTATTGATGTTCGTATAGACTCCCGCGACCTGGCTTCCAACCAAATCCTTAATTAATTTCACCGGATCGGTATTTGTTTTTTTCTTGAACTCAATCAGGTTCATTTCACGCGGGTAATAATTTCCTTTTGTCCGAAGATACGATTCGTACTGGTCAATGAAAAGGCTGGTATTCTTCAGGTTCAACGCCACAAAATAAGATGAGCTTACAGGTATTGCCTTATCAATAGTCAGTTTCTGAGCTTCCTGATTATGGAATATATTCAGGTAATTATCCGACGAATCTCTTGTAACACTATACCCATTGAGCTCGAGTTCTGTTGATTTTGTTGAAAGATCGAGCTCCGACCAGTTGGAATATGAGGCAATTTGGGTGAGTGTTTTCCTGATTTCAGGAGCAACAACCTTCGATAGAACCTGCGAAATAGTTTGATGATTAATAAAAATATTGGCTAAAGCAGTCTCTTCAATTGTTTTGTATACCTCAGTAAACTCATTATTATTAAGCAGATTAGCCGAATTTGACTGCCGAAGAGCTTCTTCAATCAGAATGAAATCTTCGCTGATCAAGAATATGTCGTTCGAACATGCGAAATAAAAATTCAAACTGGACGATTTAGCATTAATTACGGTGGTATTGTCGTAATTTTTGCGTGTTATGGTAAATTCAGAACCCAATTCGCGCAAAACAACATCGATAACCGAATTCGATTCGTTCTGATCATTTAACTGAACTAAAAACAGGTTGGCAAGCTGGTTCTTTCCACTTGGATTGACCGTTATGATGATGGACTTGCCCATTAAGATATCAATCATTCCTGACCGACTGTTCACGAAATCGCGGAAACGGCTGATACTCGAGAAAAGGTTTTCAAATTCAGGAATATGTCTGAATTCGGCAAATAACGGATTATCGCCCTTCAGCGCCTTAAAAAATCCCTCCTGATCTTTCACTTCAATAATCAACGGACTTTTTTGAGGAACAGCCTTAAACGCCGGATTTTGTTTTGTCGAAAAAACCTGGATAACTGGTTTTTCCTGCTTAATCGGAAAATACTTTATGCCAAAAAAGGCAGCAATGGCAATCAGAATGATGATACCAGAAAATAGAATTACTTTTCGCATAAAGGGTAAAATTTATCTCAAAAATACAAAGCTTTCTGAGTATTAGAATTTCAAATCTTGAATTATAAATAATTTTACTCCTAATTTGAGATTCAGTATATGAGATTATTGCTGTTTAACTTCCGAAGCTTCCACAATTTTGTACAACTTATCCGATTTCCGGATTTTGGCATCAATTGGAATTGAAATATACGATCCTTTCGGAGCTTCGGCAACCGATTGTTTATCGATCTGAATTTCTGAAACGACTGTTTTTACCAACCCTGTTGTTGGTCCGGTAATATAAATTTCGTCGCCAACTTTTAACGGACCGGTTTCAAGCTTAAATTCGGCCACTTTCAGGTTCGAAAAATAATTCAGCCCTTTGCCCACGTATACTTTCCGGTGAGATGCCAGCGAACCATAATTTTTACTCCATTCGCCCAATCGCTGTCCGAGGTAATAGCCATCCCAAAAACCACGGTTAAAAACACTTGACAGACGAACATCCCAATCGGCAATTTTTTCATCGGTAAACGCATCATCAAAATAAGCCTGAACCGCTTCCTTGTAACACTCAACCACAGTATAAACATATTCGGGAGACCGCGCCCTTCCTTCAATTTTCAAGACAGACACCCCCGAATCGAGCAATTTATTCAGGAAATGTATAGTTTTCAAATCTTTGGGCGACATGATGTATTCGTTGTCAACTTCCAATTCTGCTCCAGTCTCCTTGTCGGTAACAATGTAGGCCCGCCGGCACGATTGCATGCAACTTCCGCGATTGGCCGACGAGTTCATCTCGTTGAGACTGAGGTAGCATTTGCCCGAAACGGCCATACACAAAGCTCCGTGAACAAACATTTCGAGCCGAACCAATTCTCCGGAAGGGCCGGTAATGTTTTCTTCCCTGATTTGGCGCGAGATTTCCCAAACGCGACCAATGTTCATTTCGCGGGCAAGCACCACAACATCAGCAAATTGCGAATAAAACCGAACGGCTTCGATGTTGGTAATATTCACCTGAGTTGAGATATGCACTTCGACGCCCACCTGGCGGGCATACATAATAGCTGAAATATCGGAAGCAATGATAGCCGAAATGCCGGCGGTTTTGGCTGCATCGATAATCAGGCGAAGTTGATCTAACTCATTATCGAACACCACCACATTAACCGTCAAATAGGTTTTTACACCTTTCGAGTGTGCAATTTCAGTTATCTTCTTTAGATCGTCGATGGTAAAATTGTTCGACGACCGGGCACGCATATTTAATTGCTCCACACCAAAATATACCGATCCCGCTCCTGCCTGAATGGCTGCAATCAGCGACTCGTACGAACCAACCGGCGCCATTATCTCAACCTCATCTCTTCTCATGCTATTCTAAATTATTGATCTGCAAATTTAATCTTTATTTTGGCTTTTGTTTGGCCCTAAAAACAAGACAGGGCTTCACTTTAGAGTAAAACCCTGACTGAGAATCCTGAAATAAAAAAGAGCGGCCTCTATCGAAGTCGCTCTTCATTATAATAATGAGTGAAAATTCATTATTTCAGATCCAAATTATATGAATACGATTTGCTATCAGTTGAAAGAACTACTGAGTAAGTTCCTTTTTCAAGTTTTGAAAGATCAAAGCCTTCAAGAACACTGAATTTTTTACCAATTTCTTTAGAATAAACCAAATTGTCGTTGTTATAAAAATTCAAGCTCAGGTTTTCTTCCGGAAAGTTCAGATAAGACATCTTCAGCACACCTTCTTTATAAGCGAAGTAAGGCTCGATAAGGCTCTTTTCTTTGCCTACTGCGATGTTTTCATTGTCGATACTGAACGTACGCTCAGATGTCAAACCATTTGTAGAAACAGATAATTTGTAATCACCTTTTTCAAGGTTCGAGAAGTCAAAGACTTTACGATAGTCTTTATTGTCAGCATCAGTTTCTTTATAATAAACTGTTTCGCCCTTTTCGTTTTCGATGCTGATCTGTAAGTTTGCAGCGTCAACTGTAGAAATTGCAACTACTGCTTTTTCAGAAGTAAGAGGAAGGATGTTAACTTTTAAGTTCCCGCCTGCCATTAATGTGTTTGCAAATGCTACAAATGCGAACAACATTGTTAATTTTGAAAGTGTTTTAATTGTTTTCATGTTTTCTTTGTTTTTAATACACTACAAACATACATGTTTTCCAACATACATGCTGCACAACATACGTTAAGGAACTATTACCCTTTCGTTAACGAACACGGCAAAGATTAATCCAATGTAAACAAACAATCACACTCAATTGATATTCAGAAATTTACTAGTAAGAACAAAATAACGTATCCTATTTTTTATGGACATTGAAATACTGCAATTACTCGAAGGAGCCCAAAAATCAAGGGGGCTAACTGTAATTATCGATGTTTTTAGAGCTTTTTCTACCGCTTGCTATGCCTATGGTGGCAACATTCGACGTATTTATCCGGTAGGGGGCCTCGAAAAGGCATATCAACTCAAACAACAGAATCCTGAATACATACTTGTTGGCGAACGAAACGAACAAAAACCGGAAGGTTTCGACTTTGGAAACTCGCCTTCGCAGCTACTGAAAGGCGATTTGAGCGGAAAAACCATGGTTCATACCACCAGCTCCGGCACACAGGGCATTGCAAATGCCACCAATGCTGAAGAAATTCTGACCGGCAGCTTTGTAAATGCTCAGGCTATTATTAATTACATACGGAAACAAAATCCGGCCAAAGTATCGCTGGTATGCATGGGATACAGTTGCCAATACCCAACCGACGAAGACACTCTACTGGCCGTTTACATAAAAAACGAACTTGAAGGCGTACCCAATAATTTTCCTGCAATGGTTGAACAGATAAAGAAAGGCGATGGAGCCCGCTTTTTTGCACCTGAAAAACAAGAATGGGCGCCTGTAGCCGATTTCGATCTTTGTCTTTCGCTCAACCGTTTCAATTTTGTGCTAAAAGTTGAGCAGGAAAACGGGTTGAACTATCTGAGGAAGATTGATGTTTAATCAGGCATCCATATAAATAATAATATCTGACTTCTAATTCATACAATACTGCCATCGAATGAAAACATATAATTTTGACGAACACGTTGACCGCACCAATACCAATTGCCTAAAATATGATGCCCGCTCCGCATTTTTTGGGAAAGCCGACCTACTGCCACTTTGGGTTGCCGATATGGATTTCAGGACTCCTGATTTTATCGTTGAGGCCATTAAAAAACGTGCTGAACACGAGATATTTGGCTATACATTCCGTCCTGAATCGTACACTCAGTCGATCGTAAACTGGCTAAAAAGACGCCACAACTGGGAAATTAAACCCGAATGGATTTCGTTTAGTCCAGGCGTTGTAGCGGGATTAACAATGGTAATTGAAGCCCAGTCGAAGCCTGGAGATGGAGTGATCATTCAGCCTCCGGTTTATTTCCCGTTTTTCGACTCGGTAAAAGGTACCGGCCGCCAAATGATTGAAAACCCGCTCAGGCTCGAAAACGGACGCTATTATTTCGATCTGGACGATTTGAAACAAAAGATTACGCCAAAAACCAAATTGTTGCTCCTTAGCAACCCGCACAATCCGGGCGGAATGGCATGGAACGAAAAGGAATTGACAGAATTGGCCCAGATTTGTCTTGAAAATAAAATTGTAATTATCTCCGACGAGATTCATTCTGATTTGATATTCGATGGCTTCAGGCACACACCATTGGCCGGAATTTCCGACGAAATTGCGCAGAACTGTGTTATCTGCATGGCTCCGAGCAAAACATTTAATACCGCAGGATTAACCACCTCTTTTTTGGTCATTCCGAACAAACGGCATTTCGTTGCTTACGAAAGGGTCATGCGTCTTCCACATCTCCATATGGGTAATATTTTTGGTACAGTGGCATTGGAAGCTGCCTATACGCAAGGCGACGAATGGCTTGCCCAATTAATGCAATATCTTCAAGAGAATTATACTCTTTTAGAGGAGTTTTTCAAAACAAACCTGCCAGAAGTTAAAGTAATGCGCCCGGAAGCAACCTACCTGATCTGGATCGACTTTTCAGCATTTGGACTAAACGATGAGTTGCTTAACCAGAAGCTGATTGATGCCGGTGTTGGCCTAAATCGCGGCGTTCAGTTTGGAAAACAAGGAACTGGCTTTATGCGCATAAATATTGGCTGTACGCGCGCAACGCTTGAAGAGGCGCTTGGTCGTATTAAAAATGCTTTTAAGGAATAATCAAGGAAAAAGAAAAGGGGAAAAGAAAAAATAATTTTTGCTAATTCCGGAACGAGAATTCTCTCTTTACCCAGCTTATAATCCGCTCTTCAGGAATATCGTTCATGCAACTAAAATGCTTTTTTGGGCATTCGTGGTAACCCAATTTTGAACAAGGGCGACAAGGCAGACCTTTAACTTCTAGTATTTCGGATCCCTCACCGGGCAAATAAGGATACATTCCCAATTCAGGCGTGGTATTTCCCCAAACCGAAAGTATCGTCTTGTGAAAAGCCGCTGCAATGTGCATTAATCCGGTATCGTTAGCGATGACCAACCTGGCATTTTTCACCAGGCTCGCCGATTGATTGATCCGCAATTTTCCGGTGAAATCTACTACATTCCCAGTGTTCCATTCTAAAATACCGGCAGCCGATGCACGCTCGCCCTTTCCTCCCAGCAATACAAACGGAATATTACTTTCTGAAATCAATTTTCGGTATTTGGCAACCGGCATTCTTTTGGTGAAATAAGTTCCGGCTAAAACCAAAGCCACATAACCATTTTTGAACGGTTCGGGTAATTCCATCAACGGAAATTCATCTTCTTCAGGAATAAAATGATTAAGCCCTTTACCATCGTTTACAATATTGAAAGAACGCAATGTTTCCATGTTACGGTCAACAATATGACCTTCAGGCATGGTATTGATATTAAACCGGGTCAGCAAGATCTTTCGGAAATTCAATTTATTGAAGCTGTACGACCGTGCTTTTAGTCCGAGTTTCACACGTAGGCTGCGTAAGTTATTGTGTAAATCGATTACGTAGTCATATTTCTCAGTTTTAAGCCGCTGAATGGTATCCGACAACGAATCATCAAGAAGCTGGATCTGATCGATATAAGGATTGGCTTGCAGTAAATCAGCATTTCGCTTTTTTGTAAGGAAATGTACTTCCACCTCCGGAAATTGAGTTTTCAGGCAACGAACAACAGGCGATGTCAGAACAATATCGCCAATGGAGCTAAAACGTATAATGAGGAATTTTGTCTTCAAAATAAAAACCCTGAAGGATATTAATCTTCAGGGTTTAAATATAATCAGTTTATCGTTTCTGCCCGCTATACCGACTCGGCAAGTACTATAATTTTGTTGTCTTTGTTTTCAACTACGCCCCCATCAACCTCAAAATAAAGAATCTGGCCACTTTCTTCTTCTACTTTTATCTTTCCTCTTTCAAGTGTAGAAATGATTGGGGCATGGTTATTCAGGATCTCAAACAGTCCGGTAATTCCGGGTAGCTGAACAAGTTTAACGTGACCGGAATAGACCTTTTTATCGGGGGTAATAATTTCTAATATCATGATTATTAAGTAAAAGTAAAAAGTAAAAAGGCAAAAATTCGCTGTCGACATCAAACTCCGGCGAGTAATTTCTCTCCCTTTTCAATAGCCTGATCAATGTTACCAACCAGGTTGAACGCTGCCTCAGGATACTGGTCAACTTCACCATCCATAATCATATTGAAACCTTTAATAGTATCTTCAATAGAAACCAACTGGCCTTTCAATCCGGTGAATTGCTCGGCAACAAAGAATGGCTGAGAAAGGAAACGCTGTACACGGCGTGCGCGGTGAACAATCAATTTGTCTTCTTCAGAAAGCTCATCCATTCCAAGGATCGCAATAATATCCTGAAGCTCTTTGTAACGCTGTAATATCATGATAACCCTTTGAGCACAATCATAATGTTCGTCACCAACAACTTCGCGAGTCAAAATTCTTGAAGTCGAATCCAAAGGGTCAACAGCCGGATAAATACCCAATTCAGAGATCTTACGACTTAGTACTGTCGTGGCGTCCAAGTGAGCAAATGTTGTGGCAGGAGCCGGGTCTGTTAAGTCGTCGGCAGGCACATATACCGCCTGAACCGAGGTAATTGAACCATTCTTGGTTGACGTAATACGTTCCTGCATGATACCCATTTCGGTTGCTAACGTTGGTTGGTAACCTACAGCAGACGGCATACGCCCAAGCAAAGCCGAAACTTCAGATCCCGCTTGCGTAAAGCGGAAAACATTATCCACAAAGAATAAGATATCACGACCTTTACCAGAACTTCCGTCACCATCGCGTAAACTTTCAGCAATAGTTAAACCCGAAAGGGCCACACGTGCACGAGCCCCAGGAGGTTCGTTCATCTGGCCAAACACCAAAGCCAATTTCGATCTTTTTACAGCTTCCGGATCAACTTTTGAAAGATCCCAATTTCCTTCCTCCATCGATTTCTTGAACGCCTCCCCATAGTCAACAATGTCAGCTTCAATCATTTCACGAAGTAAGTCGTTCCCTTCACGGGTACGCTCTCCTACACCGGCAAACACCGACAATCCGCTGTGCGCCAAAGCAATATTGTTAATTAATTCCTGAATAAGCACTGTCTTACCCACACCAGCTCCACCAAATAAACCAATTTTACCTCCCTTGGCATAAGGCTCGATCAAATCAATAACCTTAATACCCGTGAAAAGCACTTCCGTTTCGGTAGTCAACTCTTCATACAAAGGTGGCTCATTGTGAATACTGTATCCGTTTTTAGGCAATTTTTCCAGCCCGTCAACCGGATCGCCGGTCACATTCAGCAAACGGCCAAGTCCAATTTCACCCCTGGGCATTGTAATTGGTCTCCCCGTTGCAATAACATCCATTCCGCGCCGAAAACCATCTGTAGAATCCATCGCGATGGCACGAACAGTATTTTCGCCAATGTGTTGCTCACATTCAAGAACCAGATTTTCCATACCTTCCCTTACAATCTCAAGGGCATCGTATATTTTGGGAAGTTCACTGCCTTCCAAATCGAACGAAATGTCGATAACCGGACCGATTACCTGGGTTATTTTTCCAATATTCTGAGCCATATTTTTGATTTTATGCTGAAAAGTTGAAATTATTAAAATTGTACCAATCAGAAACTTTAAAAGTGGTAAAAAAGATTTTTACATCAAAAAAATGTTCCTGAAATAATTCTAGTGATCACGATTCATAATCAGATTTGCCACTTGAAGCAACTCTGCCTTTGTTTCTGCAGCAAGATCAATTTCTTCAAAAACAGTTAATGCCGCCTGATAAAATTCATCAATATATTCTTCCGTTATTTTCCTGATATCTAATTTATTGTACACATCCGTAATCGCCTGAATTTTCTCATTCTCATCAAACACCCTTCTATTTATCCAGTCATGAATAATCGTTTTGGTACTTGCGTCCGAGATTTCAAGTGCCTTTAACAGGAGAAAGGTTTTTTTGTTCGAGACAATGTCCCCTCCAATCCGCTTTCCAAATTTATCCTGATCGGCAAACACATCAAGCAGGTCATCCTGAAGTTGAAATGCAATTCCAAGATTTAACCCAAACTCATAGAGCTGACCTGCAATTTTTTCAGGAGCATTGGCAGCCATAGCGCCCAGTTTTAAACTACTTGCCAGCAATACAGCCGTTTTAAGTCGAATCATCTTTATGTATTCCGGAATCGATACATCGAGCCGGGCTTCAAAATCCATATCAAACTGCTGGCCTTCACAAACTTCGAGAGCAGTCTCAGAAAACAAACGAAGGAGTGGGGCCGGATCTGTTGAATTACACTTCAACAAATAATTATATGCCATAATCGACATAGCGTCGCCAGATAAAATTGCGATGTTTTCGTTGTATTTTTTGTAAACCGATGGGTTATTTCGCCTCATTTCGGCACCATCCATAATGTCGTCGTGCAATAAGGTGAAGTTATGAAACAACTCGATTGCCATGGCCACCGAGAATGCTTTATCAACCGTTTCACTAAATAAATTGCAACACAAAAGTACCATAACCGGACGAAGTCTCTTACCGCCCATCGACATTGCATAGCCGACAGGCTCATATAGATTTTTTGGTTCTGTTTGATATAGTTGATGAATCTCTTTTTCTATTTCAGTAGAAATGAGCAATTGTAATTCTTTAATCGAATACATAATAGAGTTAAATCCGGTTGTATAAAAGCCGATTGAGAAGTTCGTCCTTAAACTTAGGAGAAACCGGCAATTGTGTTTTATCGTTCATCTCGACCAACCCACCGTCTGATTTCAGGTAACGATTAACATTCTTAAGATTAATCAGATGCGAACGATGAATCCTGAAAAAGCCATGCGACACCAATAAATTATCAAAATCTAGCAAGGTCCGACTGACAAGGACTGAAGTCCCATTCTGGAAAAAAATCCGTGAATAATTGCGCTCGCCTTCACACCTAACAATATCATTTACCTTTACAATGGTGAATCCATTAATTTCGGGCAAAGCAATTGTTTGGTTGCCATCTGAGTTATGATTCAAATTTCGCTTCAATACCTCAACCCGTTGTTTTTCCTGTAGTACCGGAATATCGTTAATTCGACTAATTGTTGACCGAACATTTTCAATCAAGACTGGTTTCACGATATAATCAAAAGCTGAATACTTAAAAGCAGTAATTGCATAATCACTGTACGAAGTAGTAAATACCACTTTGAAGTTTACTTTGGGCAGTTTCTCCAGCAGGGTAAACCCTGTCCCGTCAGGCATTTCAATATCTAAAAATACTAAATCAGGTTCCAATTCATTAATCAATGACAATCCTGACGCGACGGAATCAGCTTCTCCAATAATTTCAATTTCCTGAAAATTCTGTTCAAGAATTCTCCGAAGTCCACGCCTAGCTAGTTGATCGTCGTCGATTATTACTGTTTGATACATTGAAATACCATTCATTTGAATTTTTAAAAATAGCACAAATGATCGAACTTGTAGCCTTAAAGCTTGATTTTTTTTTGCCAGAACAATCAATTCATATTTCTTTTGAGAAAATCAAACTTTCAGTTGTTAATATGGCTAATTTTGCATTCAAATTAAACAATGCCATGGCCTTAATTCTTATCATCGAAACCTCTACCGAGGTTTGTAGTGTTTCGCTTATAAAAGATGGAATCCTGTTCGACTTTATTGAGTCGGACGAGGGACAAAATCATGCACGATTGGTTACTGTTTTTGCTGAAAATCTATTATCCAGAAACCAACTCAATCCTAATGAATTGAGCGCAGTCGCGATTAGCAAAGGCCCTGGATCGTATACCGGTCTGCGGATTGGCGCATCCACAGCAAAAGGGATTTGTTATGCCGGAAATTTGCCTCTTATTGCTGTTGGAACCCTAGAAGCAATGGCAAAACATGTTGCATTAAACAAGAAACAATTTGGAATATCGAACGATAAATCTATACTGTTTTGCCCGATGATTGATGCCCGGAGAATGGAAGTATTTTCAATGCTTTTAGACGAAAATGGTTCTGTTTTGCACCCAATAACTGCTGAGATCATCGACGATTCATTTCTGGCACATGAACTTACCGACAAACAGGTTGTTTTCTTCGGAAATGGTTCGGCAAAGTGCGAAAAGGTGATCAATTCGCCTAATGCATTGTTTTTACACAGCATCAAAGCATCGGCAAAACACATGACAGAATTAGTATGGGAAGCATACAACAATAATCAGTTTGAAGACGTTGCATACTTCGAACCATTTTATCTCAAAGATTTTGTGGCTACTGTATCAAAGAAAAATATGCTGGGATGAAGATTAAATTGATTTTCTTGTTGTTGTTTGCTTTTATCGTTCGCCTGAACGCTGAACCTTTGGAAGAAATGGAATATATCCTTCGGTTTGGATTTATTAAGGGTGGAAAGGCCACGTTAATTGCTGAGAATGAGAAAATAAATAAAAAACCAGCCATTCACTACCGAATGAGGGGCAGAACAACCGGCCTGGTTGATAAAATTTATGAGGTGAACGATATTTACGAAAGCTGGGTTGATCCGGAAACGTATCTTCCGGTTAAATCGATTCGCAATGTTAAAGAACAAAAATACCGGTTTTACGACGAGGTCATTTACGATCATATCAATGATTCTTTATTCAGCCAAAAGGCAGGTCGATTAAAAGTACCCGATAAGGTTAATGATCTGGTTAGCGTTTTCTTTTACATCAGGCAAAACCAGTATTTCGAAGATTTGTTAGCCGGGAAACGAGTTCAGATTCCGGTGTATCATGGCGATGATTTGTTTATGATGGAACTGGAATATATTGGCATTGAAACTATTGACACAAAAATTGGCAGAAAGCAATGCTACGTTGTTTCGCCAAAAGTTCCGAAAGGGAAACTCCTAAAAGGATCGAACGATCTGAAGATATACATTACCAAGGATAAAAACCGGCTTCCTATCTATGCTGAGTTTGAATTGGTACTTGGCGCACTCAAATGTGAGTTGAATTCCTATAAAATCAATGGAGTGAATCAAATGGTCGAATAATAATATATTGATATTGAAACGAACATTTTGTGGAATTATCCTCAATGGTGGTGTACCATATGGAATGGAAATGTAGTTCACCACCGATGCCTTTTGATATGTGAGTTCCATTCGAACGTTCAAATAATCAAATAATTAATAACGATGCTTTCGGATGAAATATTTGAAAATTTCTGAATAAAAATTTCGAATCAGCAATATTTATTTATTTTTGCACCCGATTTGAAATTATTCTAAACATTTTATATGGCAATTACTACCGCAGATATTAAAAACGGCTTAACGATTGAATTCAACGAACAGTTATTCCAAATTGTATCGTTTCAGCATGTTAAACCAGGAAAAGGTCCGGCTTTCGTAAGAACGAAACTTAAAAATCTTAAAACCGGAAGAACTATTGAAAACACTTTTAGTTCAGGAGTAAGAATTGATGTAGTTAGAGTTGAACGTCGTCCTTACCAGTATTTGTATCAGGACGAAACTGGTTTCAATTTTATGCATGCCGAAACTTTTGAGCAAATTTCTATAGATGCAGCCTTGATTGAAAATTCAGATTTAATGAAAGAAGGTCAAGTTGTGGAAATCAATGTCCATGCTGACACCGAAACTCCACTTACCGTTGAATTGCCTCCATTCGTAGAAATGGCCATTACATCAACCATCGCTGGAGAAAAAGGCAATACGGCCAGTTCAAATGCACTGAAGCCTGCAACGATTGAAACCGGAGCTGAAATTATGGTTCCAATGTTTATCAACGAAGGCGATATCATCAAAATCGATACACGCGATCGCACTTATTACGAACGCGTTAAGAAATAACTGTTTTGGATTAAATATTCAGGAAATGGTCTGCACTGTAGGCCATTTTTTTTTGCCCTAATTTTCGGGTATATCCTGGCTTTGCCTGATTTTACGGGTTTGAATATCAATAGCCACAATGATCGCGGTGAAACCCCAGAACGGAACAGAAAGTTTATCGGTATCCAGAAAATTATTCATCGTACCGTGAATATAATACGTCATCAGTCCAAGTAAAGCACCCATAACCAACGTTTTTAGCCGTTTGTCGTTTGTTCTGGAATAGGCATGAATACCCGAGAAGATAACCACACCAAACAATATCAAAACGGAAATTGGTCCCAGAAAACCCGATTCAGCCATTGGACCAAGGTACTCACTGTGAGCATTTCCTCCATTAGCCGAATTGGTACTAATAATTGTCCGGTCGCCGGTTAACTGATAAGGAGCATACTGAAACATATAAGTTCCTGGTCCATAACCAAAAACAGGCTTATCTTCAAACATTCGGATAGCACAACTCCAACGATTTAGGCGTTCCAGGTTTGATGCATCGGAAGAAATATTAGACATCGAAGAAAGATGGTCGGCTAAATTAGCCGATGATTCGGTGTTGTTTCGTTCGAGATAAGCAAGTATTTGATTTTGAAAAACCACAATCAATAAAAGCGAGACAATAAAAGTGACGAAGAGGTGCTTAAACCTGATTTTTAGGCGCATAATTGCCCAAACAACCAGCACCGCGAACATGCTCAACCATGCTGCACGGGTATACGAAAGAATTAATCCCATCATGAGAATACCCAAACTAACCCGAACAAAAACACGAATCCAGGGAGAATAGATTTTAGTAAATGAGAATCCAAATAAAAACGGCAGATACATGGCAATTGCGGCCCCATATGCTGTATGATCGTTGTAAAAAGGATCCATTACAAAGTGAGCGGCCTGTTTGTCCCAAAGGCCATAACCCAAGTGTCTGTATGTGGAATAAAAAATAACGATCATTAATGGAACGGTATACAGCCATATATACTTTTCAATATTTTTTGCCGACTCAAAAAGTTTGGCTGTAAGAAGGTAAAATCCTACAATAAACCAGATTCTCGACAACAAAAATTTCAGCGAAACTAATGGCATTGTGCTTGTCAGGCTGGTTACCAACATCCAGAACAAGCTAAAATAGATGGCAAAAGATATCGGATGCTTCAGAATATCGCGATCAAATTTCCTGTTAGCAAAGCATTTCAGGATAAAAATGAGCAATATTCCAAACAGTAAAGGTTCGGTTGGCAAAAACATGTTAAATCCCAAGCCACGAACCAATTCTGACAGCGGAAGTGATAGGGGCGTAAAAAATACGACCAGGTACAAAAGTTTATCTAAAGCAAAAACGGCAAGCAATACAATGGCTAGTGCCATTGGCAAAACATTGATGATCATCGAATGCTTTTTCACCAAGAAAAAGACATTCAGCAAAATGAACAGTGCTGAAATCAGGTAAAAAAGAGTAATTTTTATCCTGTCTTGATACACAGTTTAGGCTTTTTTCTGATTTTCGAGAACCAAAATCACAAGCATTGCAATGAATAACGAGGCGAAAGTTGAGACCAAAACAATCAACCACCGGATTGGATACGATTTTTTATCGGCAGGAACCGGGCTCTGAATCCGATGTCCATAAACAAGATTATTTTTCACGTTACTGATCGAACGATCATATGCCGTCTTGATAGAATCCCTTTCTGAAATGCAATTCTTCTGCGCTTTGGCCAATAGATCGTATTCGCCACCCTTTTCCACCAGATTCTTCATCCATTTCTCAAGTTCTTTCGCACCTGCAGAGTTCTTTTTCCCTTCAGCAAGAACCTTTACCATCCCTTTGGTTATCTGTTCCGACTGCGATTTATAGTCAAGGATTTGGTAAGTACCTCGTAAAAAATTCAGTTTTTCTTCTAACGAATCGATTTCATGATTTATTTTTTTCAAACCTAAACCTGAACTACGGGCAACTTCCTCAAATTTAACGCGGTGCAATGAATTAATCTTTTCATTCACAAACGAGATAATGGAATCGCACATCGCACATGCCCTATGCGGATCAGTGTCAAGAACCGAAATCTCCACAGTTTCATATTCTGTTTTTTTGAAGCTAAAATTATCATTGAACTCTCCGAGGATATAGGTGATGTAAAGTGGATCTTGTTTACTGATTCCATAAACGTCAGCAAGATTAAAGGCATCAATCACTTTAAATTTAATATCCTGAGAATTTGATATTTCCAGTAGCTGTTCACTTTCCGATTCATCGCTGTAGGTGTAAATATTAAAACTTGGATAAATTCGGGCTGTTGATTTGAATTTCGGCTTAATAAACAGCGATGAAGAAAAAATGCTCGAAAAAACAATTGCGAGAACACCCACAATAATCAAATGTTTCTTCCATTTCCAGAGGATTTCAAGTAGATTCTGATTATCGAAAAAATTTGTCATAGAAAGGTATTTTGGTCGATGTTTTAACGAAACATTTAGGCATTTAGTATTTTGTAAACCTGAAATAACTGACGGAACCTATTCGGCTATCAGGAGATAATAATTCTTTTTACCTTTCTGAACCAGAATATACTTATTCCCAATCAAAAACCCACTATTAACAATCAGTTCGGCATCTGTAACTTTATCCTTATTTATGCTCAATCCGTTAGCCTGAATTGTACGGCGCAATTCTCCTTTTGATGGGAAAACCATTGCCTTTTCGGCTAAAAGATCAACCACTTTAATTCCTTCTTCAAGCTCTTTTGCTGATAGTTTAAACTGAGGAACACCATCAAAAACGGAGAGAAAGGTTTCTTCATCCAATTTATTGAGCAACTCGGCAGTTCCTTGTCCGAAAAGGATTTGCGAAGCTTCGACTGCCAGGTCGTAATCTTCGCGAGAATGAACCATAACCGTAACTTCCTCAGCCAAACGTTTCTGCAAAAGGCGCAAATGCGGAGCTTCAGCATGTTTTTCCGTCAATTCTTCAACCTCTTCCTGAGAAAGCAAGGTAAAAATCTTGATATACTTTACGGCGTCTTCATCTGAAGTATTCAGCCAGAATTGATAAAATTTGTAAGGCGAAGTCAACTTGCGATCGAGCCAAACATTTCCAGATTCTGTTTTTCCGAACTTGGTTCCGTCGGCTTTTTTAATCAGCGGGCAAGTCAAAGCAAATGCTTCTCCACCTGTTTTACGGCGAATCAATTCGGTTCCGGTGGTGATATTCCCCCATTGGTCCGATCCGCCCATCTGAAGTTTAGTATTCCTCGTTTGATACAGGTGCAAGAAATCGGTTCCCTGAACCAGTTGATAAGTAAACTCGGTAAACGACATTCCGGCGCCGCTGTCGGAATCCAAACGTTTTTTTACCGAATCTTTTGACATCATGTAATTAACAGTGATGTGCTTGCCAATGTCGCGAATAAAATTCAGGAAGCTGAAATCTTTCATCCAGTCGTAATTATTTACCATTTCGGCAGCGTTGGGGGCATCCGATTCGAAGTCGAGAAACCGGGAAAGTTGCTTTTTAATGCATTCCTGATTGTGACGCAGCGTTGGTTCGTCCAATAAATTACGTTCCTGCGATTTTCCTGATGGGTCACCAATCATCCCGGTAGCACCACCAACCAATGCGATTGGTTTGTGTCCGGCAATCTGAAAATGTTTCAGCATCATCACTCCTACCAAATGTCCAATATGCAGTGAATCTGCTGTGGGGTCGATACCCACATATGCTGATGTTAATTCTTTATCGAGTTGTTCTTTTGTTCCAGGCATCATGTCATGGATCATGCCTCTCCATTGCAATTCGTCAACAAAATTCATGGTGCTTATAATGTAAATTAATTTTAGGGTTTACTTGATTGTTCGATTTGTTCAGCCTCCCAGCCTGTAAATCTTAAACGTTCACTGACTTTTCAATCATTCAAAAAATCCGCCCAAAGATATAAAATCAATGGTTTACCACGGATATAACTATCGATAAAATAAAGATTGTCGGAAAAGCTGTGAATAGGATTCTAATCAGCGATGTTCAGTTCTAATTTCAGAAAAACTTTAGCTTGTTTTCGTAACGGCCTTTTCTTCTTTATCCTTTTCGCCAGGCTTACTTTTACTGTCAGTATCCCACAGTTTAATAAAAGGAAATAAAGTAGGAACCAATTGTTTCATAGGCGTATAAATCTTCGATTCAGCTTTTTGTTTCGCAGGAAGGATATGCACATTCTCGTCAACAGAATCGAATAACAGCAAAAGAATACTCAGGATAACAGCAACCTTCAGTACGCCAAAAATGATACCCGCCAATCGGTTCAGAAATCCAAGAGCAACAGCTTTTATCGTATTGTCGAGAATTTTGCCCAGGAGGTGAATCAGCACTACTATACCAATAAAAGTCAACAAAAAAGCAATAACACCGAGTGAATCAGAATGATAATTAAACGTTTTGGAAATATATCCGGCAGTCCAGTCCGAAAATTTGATAGCTCCCCAAATACCCAGAATTAGTGCGGCCAGTGATGCGGCTTCAATAATAAACCCTTTTCTAAACCCTTGTATGGCAGCAATAATCAGAAGAATCCCGAGAACAAGATCAATGTAATTCATAAAAAGTAAAGCGTTGACTTTGTGAAAAACTGATGTAAAAATAAGAAAAATAAGATTCAGGGGAGCATCAATTTTCTGTATCCATGTTTTTCGGACAACATCATTAGGAATAAGCTTTCACTAAACAAAAGTCAGAATTTTTAATAAATTTGACCGCACCGAAAACCTATTTTCATGCCAGTAATCAATTCAATCATTAATTGGGTCAATTTTAAGCGAATATATCAGATCGAACTCTTCAAGAAGCACCCTCATGAAGTGCAACGCGAAGTACTTTTTGAACTTCTGGAGAAGGCTTCGAACACTGAATTTGGCCTAAAATATAAATTCAAATCCATTAGTTCCGAAAAAGAATTTCGTGAACAGGTTCCGGTTCAGGGCTACGATGACATTAAACCAACAGTTGAACGGATGATGCTTGGCGAGAAAAATCTTTTGTGGCCGGGAGAAACAAAATGGTTTGCCAAATCATCAGGAACGACGAATGAAAAAAGCAAATTTATACCTGTAAGCAAAGACTCTCTGGAAGATGTTCATATTCGCGGAGGTCGTGATGTGATGGCTATTTATCTGAAAAACAATCCGGATTCGGGCATTCTTTCAGGAAAAGCGCTTACGCTGGGCGGAAGCCACAAGGTGAATAATTATAACAACAACTGTTATTACGGCGACCTCTCGGCAATCATCATTGAAAATATACCTTTCTGGACCGACTTTTACAGAACACCATCAACCGAGATATCGCTTCTCGAGGAGTTTGAAGAAAAAATCGAAAAGATCATTGAATATTCGTTGAACGAAAATGTTACCTCGTTTGCCGGAGTCCCGTCGTGGTACCTGGTTTTGCTGAAAAGAGTTTTGGAAGTTACCGGCAAAAGCAATATTCTGGAAGTATGGCCAAACCTCGAAGTTTTTACACATGGCGGCGTAAAATTTGAGCCTTACCGCGAGCAGTACGAAAAACTGATTCCAAGCGACAATATGCACTACATGGAAACCTACAACGCATCGGAGGGTTTCTTCGGGATACAGGATGACCCGGATAAAAAAGACATGTTGCTCATGCTCGACTACGGCATTTACTACGAGTTTATCCCGATGGATGAATTCCGCTCCGACAATCTTAAAGCAATTTCGCTTGAAGATGTTGAAATCGGAAAAAACTATGCCATGCTCATTTCGACCAATGGCGGCCTTTGGCGTTACCTGATTGGCGACACGATCCAGTTTACTGAAAAATATCCGTTTAAATTTGTGATTACCGGCCGCACAAAACACTACATCAACGCATTTGGCGAAGAAGTAATTATCGACAATGCCGAAAAAGCATTTCAGATTGCCTGCGAGAGAACCGGGGCAATTATCTCTGAATACACCGGAGGCCCTATCTACATGAAAGACAATCAGAAAGGGGCACACGAGTGGGTTATCGAATTCGAGAAGCAACCCGACGACATGGATCATTTTATTCAGCTGTTCGACGGAGCTTTAAAAACAATCAACTCTGACTATGAAGCAAAGCGGCATAAGAACCTTAGCCTGGAAATGCCTCATGTTACTGTGGCAAAAACTGGGTTGTTTTACGAATGGATGAAGATGCGTGGCAAAGCAGGCGGTCAAAACAAGATACCACGACTGGCTAACAACAGAGAATATCTGGATCAACTTATCGAATTGAATAAAACTCTTTAAATAGGAAATAGTCATCAGTTATTCGGAAAGTCACTTTTAAAGTTATTCCAAATGACTAACGACTCCTTCCCAACCATTTTATTGGTCAGAGATGAAAATTTAATTATCTGACCTTACTTTTTGCCGTCATTATATTTCGTATTTTAGTTCAAATTTTTAAAGTTTAAATCAAATGCACATTGCTTTAGCTGGAAACATCGGCGCCGGGAAGACAACGCTCACCGAATTACTTGCAAAACATTATAAATGGGTACCTCATTTCGAGGATGTTGATGAAAATCCATACCTGAACGACTTTTATGAAGACATGCAGCGCTGGTCTTTCAATCTCCAGATTTATTTTCTCAACAGCCGGTTCAAGCAGGTGGTTGACATCCGGAGTTCGACCAAAACGGTTATTCAGGACCGCACAATTTATGAAGATGCCGAGATTTTTGCCCCAAATCTTCATGCCATGGGATTGATGACAACCCGCGACTTTAACAATTATCATTCCCTGTTCCAGATGATGAGCAAACTTGTTCAGGCTCCCGACTTGCTGATTTACCTCAGGGCATCGGTACCAACGCTGGTTAACCAGATCCAAAAGCGAGGAAGAGATTATGAAAGCTCAATCCGGATCGACTACCTGAAGCAACTGAATGAACGGTACGAAGCTTGGGTAAACCGGTATAAAGCTGGCAAATTACTGATTGTGGATGTTGATCGCATTGATTTTCAAAATAATCCGGAAGACTTAAGTAACGTAATCGACCGCATCGACGCCCAGATTCACGGACTCTTTTAATCGTCACAATCCTTCAAAGAAACTGATAAAGCCTTCAATTACGGGAAAGCCAACTTTCGTTCCTGATAATTGAAGGCTTATTTACGAAGATCCATCAACTTTAATTTTCACAACCGATTTCACTCCTTTGTATCCTCAATCGTAAAGCTTCAATCTATGATGAAACTTGTATTTGCAACAAACAATCAGCATAAACTTCAGGAAATAAAACATTTACTAAACGACTCTATCGAATTATTGTGCCTGAGCGACATTAATTGTGACGACGATATTCCTGAAAATCAGGAAACCATAGAAGGAAATGCAGCCGAAAAATCGTTTTACATCTGGAACAAATACGGATTAAACTGCTTTGCCGATGATACCGGTCTTGAAATTGAAGCACTGAACGGTGAGCCCGGAGTTTATTCCGCCCGCTACGCCGGAGAAGAAAAAAGTCCGGAAAACAATATGAACCTGGTTCTGGAAAAATTAGCTGAAATAAAAAACAGAAAAGCTCGTTTTAAAACAGTTATTTCGTTGGTGATCGATGGAAAAGAAACTCAGTTTGAAGGAATCGTAAATGGCCAGATCCTGGAAGAAAAAAGAGGAAAAACCGGTTTTGGTTACGACCCAATCTTTCAACCTGAAGAATCGCAGCTCAGTTTTGCAGAAATGCCAATGGATGAAAAAAACAAAATCAGTCACCGTGGACGTGCTGTTCAGAAATTAGTTGATTATTTAACCCATCTCAAAACAGAATGAAACGACATAAGCTCCTGTTATTCATCGCACTGTTCTACAGTACAATTTGTCAATCGTATGCACAACGGCCAATACGCGAATGGACCGATTATCAGTCGTACGCCAGCGCCAGAAATGTAGTTGATACCGGTGATAAAATATACTGTGTTACTGAAGGTGGATTATTTTCGTACACCAAATCGGATAACAGCATCCAGAAAATGTCGGGAATCAACGGGCTTTCCGATGTCGGCATTCAACGACTGGCTTACAGCAAAGAAAACAACCTGCTTCTGATTGCCTACCAAAACGCCAACATCGATCTGCTGATTGGCAACACGATTTATAATCTTTCGGATATCAAGCGGAAACAGCTATCGGCCAATAAAACCATTAATAACATCATGTTCTCCGGAAAGCTCGCCTACCTCTCGTGCGGATTCGGGATTGTGGTTGTTAACCTTGATCGAAAAGAAATTAAAGACAGTTATTTTATTGGTAATGAAGGCGATTACCTCAACGTTCTGGACATGGCTACCGATGGAACATCACTTTATGCCGCAACCGCAAGTGGCATTTTTAAGGCAAATGCAGCCGAACCCAACCTTCAGAATTACAACAATTGGGTGAGGCAAACCAACATTCCGCATCCGGATAAAAAATTCAATGCCATCGAATTATTCAACGGGCATATTATCGCCAACTACACACCCGACGAATGGTATAGCGACGAAATGTATCAACTCAACGGAAATATTTGGACACCTTTCTTGCCTGAAATAAAATATGTTACAGAAATTTCAACCACGGGAAATAATATTGTTTTCTCGAGCCGAAACATGGTTTTGGTTTATAACAATAACTCCGAAAAGACAGGAGATATTCGGAAGTATGTATTTTCAGGATATGAAGAACCCATTATTGAGCCATTATCGGCCAGTTTGGATGCTCAAAATGCATTATGGATTGCCGATCAAAGTTTTGGCCTGATCAAAGTGGGCACACCCAGCACACGAATTGTTCCTGAAGGACCGGCTGACAACCGAATATTTTCACTTTCGATGAATGGACAAGATCTTTGGATTGCTTCCGGGGGCAGAAATGCATCATGGAATAACCTCTACTTCAGCCCCCGATTTCAGCTCAGCCGCGAAGGAAAATGGACGGATTTTGACCGAAAAACGTTCCCTGTTCCCAATGATTTCAGGGACATGGTTTGTGTAACTGCCGATCCCAAAAATCCTGATCACGTTTTTGCAGGTTCATGGGGAGGTGGAGTTCTGGAATTTAAAGACGGAAAATTCGTTAAGCGATTCGATAATTACAACAGCACTCTTCAGACCCAATTGCCCAATACTCCAAACGAGGCTTATGTTCGCATCGGCGGAATGGCTTTTGATTCGAAAGGCAACCTTTGGGTTACCAATTCGGGAGTTGCCAGCGTGCTTTCTGTTTTCCAGACTGATGGAACATGGAAAGCATTTGAATTAAGCGGTATTGCCAATAAAACAGTAGGTAAAGTTTTGGTAACATCAAAAGATGATAAATGGGTGCTGGCTCCCCGTGGAAATGGTTTATATGCACTCAACAGTACAAACAACATTTCGAAAGAGCAAAAAGTAATTGCATACTTTAAAAACCAAGAAGGCGAGTATAAAACGGAAATGAATGATCTGTATTCAATGGTTCTGGATGAGAATGGCGAATTATGGGTGGGAACATCGGGTGGAGTAGCGGTATACAGCAATCCTGAAAAAATCTGGAAAGACGAATTCATGTATGCCTCACGTCCTGGCTTAAACCTGAAGGATGGAAAATTCCATCCTTTGCTTGAAAAAGAGACAATTACGGCCATTGCCATCGACGGAGCTAACCGAAAGTGGTTTGGCACCAAATCGTCAGGAGTATTCCTCATTTCTGCCGATGGAGAAACCGAACTGGAACATTTCAATACAGAAAACAGTCCATTGCTGAACAATGAAATCACCGACATTGCAATAAACCAGACCACCGGGGAAGTTTTTATAGGCACTGTTTCCGGGCTTATTTCGTATATGGGCGAGGCTACTGCCGGGAACGATGTATTCAGCGATGTTTACGTGTACCCCAATCCGGTTCGCGAAACATACGAAGGCCCCATTGTTGTTAAAGGTCTGGTCGACGAAACCGATGTTAAAATTACTGACATCACCGGAAACCTGGTGTACAAAACAACTTCGCTTGGTGGGCAGGCCATCTGGGACGGTAAAAACCTAAATGGGAACAGATGTAAAACCGGCGTTTACCTGGTCTTTCTGAGCGATGCGCTGGGCGAACAAACTAAAATCACGAAACTCCTATTCATTCATTAAATAAGCTTTTAACGTGATCGAAAAAACGCGTGGAATTTTCCTGCATGCTGTTAAATATTCAGAAACCAGCCTGATAGCGAGTATTTATACTGAAGCTTACGGCCGGCAATCGTTCATTATCAACGGAGTTCGCAGCAAAAATTCAACCGTAAGAGCCTCCATATTTCAGCCGCTCTATTTACTCGATCTCGAAATCTATTATAAAGCCGACAGGGAAATCCACCGGATAAAAAATGCCCGAATCGCATTTCCGTACTCAACCATACCGTTCGATATCCGAAAAAGCACCCAGGTTCTTTTTCTGGCCGAAGTGATTTATAAATGTTTACGTGAAGAGGAACCTAACATCGAACTTTTTGACTTTATATACCACGCGTTAACGTTACTCGATTTAACAGAGGCCGGAATCAGTAATTTCCACATCTGGTTTCTCTTCAAACTCACGCGCTTTTTAGGTATAAATCCAAGCCGCGACAATGCCGCGACAAGTAACTTTTTCGACCTCCAAAGTGCGAGTTTTGTCAGTCACGAACCATTACACAACCAATTTGCTGACAAGCATGTAACAGGCCTGATTGCCAGGCTTTTTGATGTCGATTCGTCGTCAATCGAAAAATTAAACTACACACAAAACGAACGGAGGATAGTTCTCGAAAAATTACTGGAATTCTACCGGATACATTTTGGAAATCTTGGCGAATTCAAGTCGTTGGAAGTCCTGAAGGAAGTTTTAAGATGATTGAATAATAAAATATTGTGAATACGTGATGCCGTCAATAGACGAGAAAAGCATATTTTCTTAACTTTGTACTCCAATTAGTTGTAACATGGCTCCATCGAAATCGATTAATATTAAAGGAAGTATATTCTCCACAGTCAATAAACTGGTTACAGAAACCGGTGCAATAGACCTATCTCTTGGAAAAACAGATTTTCCATGTCCTGAGAAATTAGCCGATATGGCTGCGACATATATTCGTTCAGGGTATAATAACTTTGCCCCACATGAAGGAATTAGTGAGTTGCGCGAGGTTATCTCTGAGAGAGTACAAGGTATGTACAACCATTTCTACAATCCTGAAACTGAAATAACAATCACAGCTGGGCCTATTCAGGCTATAATGACTGCGATCAGCACTTCAGTAAAAGACGAAGATGAGGTGATTCTTTTTGAACCTGCTTACGAGTCGTATGCTCCAGCAATCTCACTTAATGGAGGTCGTCCGGTATATGTAGCGCTTAAACAACCTAACTTCCATATCGATTGGGAGGAAGTGCGGAAAATGATTTCGTCGAAAACACGAATGATCATTCTCAACTCGCCCCACAATCCAACGGGAGCGGTATTGACTGAATCGGATCTCATTCAGCTTCAGCACTTAACCAACGGGACAAACATTACAATACTAAGCGACGAGGTTTTTGAATCGATTGTTTTCGACAATAGTACTCATCAGAGCGTTTCAAAGTTTGAGAAACTGGCGAACCGTAGCTTTGTTGTTTCCTCATTCGGGCCGGTTTTTAACATTAATGGCTGGGGACTTGCATACATTCTTGCTCCTGAAAAGTTAATGAACGAGTTCCGGAGAATTCAGCAGTTCCAGATTTACAACGTTAATACGCCTCTTCAATATGCTCTTTCTGAATACCTTCGGACAGAAGATTCAAAGAAAGATATTTCAGAAATGTATCAGGGTAAACGCAATTATTTTAACCGTTTGATGGCTGATAGTCTGTTCAAGATTATTCCTTCACAAGGAAGTTACTTCGAAATCCTGGATTACTCGGCTATTTCTGACGAGTCGGATGTCGATTTCACGTTCCGTTTAGCCAACGAATATGGAGTTGGGGTAATTCCGGTATCGGCTTTCATGCACGAAAAAAACAAGCAGAAATTAGTCCGGATTTGCTTTGCCAAAAACAATGAAACCCTCGAAAAAGCAGCTGAACGGCTTCGGATGGTTCCATCGTTAAAATAGGATTCACCAGTATCAATACTGAAACTCAAACATTGATCTTTGCAATATTTAATTATTGCTGAGCTGTTTCGTACATCCGTATTTGTTCCCTTAGTTTTGCTACGATCATTTTCATTGGCAGATCGGCATTCGGATCAATCTGCACCATTTCAAGCCCATCCTTTTGCTTTATTCCGGCCATTGGAGGATAAATGCTTTTATCAGTCACAAAGCCAAGCATCAGCTTCTTCCGGTTCATCCAAATAAATGCCAGCTTTTTCCCTTTATAACAAAAGAAAGGGATTTGATATTTCCGTTCATGAGTGATCCGTTCATCTAAATTCAGGATAATCTGTTTTAGTGCCAGCAAACATCCCTGAAAAGGTTCAGGATGCCTGAGATAATAATCTTCGAGTTGGGTATTCATAACCATTTCCTTTGTCCTAAAGGTAAGCTGTTGTATATCGTACACCTAATTTTTGCACTTATTCGCTGATTTTTCGTAATGAATTGGCTTTTGCTGTTACGCATCTATAAAAAAAATTAAACCGGAAGATATGAACTTGAAGAAATCATTATTCATTATTTGTTTACTGTCAACAATTTTTGCGACAACTGCAATGGCGCAATCGCAATGGCGGGGTCCTAATCGCGATGGCATTTACCCCGAAACCCATTTGTTAAAACAATGGCCTGCCGAAGGACCCAAAATGCTCTGGTCGTATCAGGGACTTGGAACAGGACAAGGAAGTGTGGCTGTTTCGAAAGAGAAAGTATTTATCACAGGCATACCTGACACTTTAAATTCTGAAGGTTTTCTTTTCGCTTTCGACAACAAAGGAAAGCTACTCTGGAAGAAAAGCTATGGCAAAGACTGGACGGGCATTTTCCCCGGAGCCCGCTCCACTCCCACGGTGGTTGACGATTTAATTTACGTTGAAAGTGGTAACGGAACTGTGCATTGTTTGAAGACCGACAATGGCGAACAAGTATGGAGTGCCGACTTTTTCAAAGATTTTCAGGCCGACTCCGTTCAGTTTGGATTTTCCGAATCGCTGCTGATTGATGGCGACAAGCTATATTGTACTCCTGGCGGAAAAGAAAATAATACGATTGCACTGAATCGCTTTACAGGCAAAAAAATCTGGTCGAGCTCAGGATACCGAGAAAAAGCGACCTATTGTTCGCCGATTCTAATCAACCACAATGGAAAACGTTTGCTAATAAACCTGACTTCCACTTCGATCATTGGTTTAGATGCCGATAACGGCAAAATGTACTGGCGGATACACCAGTTTCAGGACAATAAAATACACGCCAACACTCCTATCTATTTCGATGGAAAGCTATTGATTTCAAGTGCATCGCGTAAAGACAGCTCCGGATTGGTGCTGCTTCAGCTTTCGCCCGACGGAAAAAAGGCTGAGATTGCCTGGCGCAACAAGGAATTTATTAATCTTATGGGTGGTTTTATACTGAAAGACGGCTTCATTTATGGTGGAGCCTACCTGCAACCCAAATGGTTTTGCATCGACACAAAAACCGGACAAACCAAATACATCTCGAAGGATCTGGGCGGCGGACCCGTAATTTATGCCGATGGGTTATTCTATTCTTATGCTGAAAAAGATGGAGAAATGGCTTTAGCGAATGGCAATCCAGATCAATTCAACATCATCAGTAAGTTTAAAGTTCCGCTCGGAACAGCCCAACACTGGGCACATCCGGTTATTGCCGACGGCAAACTCTACATCAGGCACAACGATGCACTAATGGTGTACGATATCAAAAACTAATCTGGCTGTTCACGAAAATGAAAGAGGGCTGAAATCCATGGATTTCAGCCCTCTTTGCTATTGAATTACATCAATTTCTTATTTCTTAATCAGCAACCAGCTGTCGGCATATTTCGGGAATTTTGTCCGGATATTCTGAACACGTGTTCTGGCAGAAGCTTCGTCGTTAAACGAATCCACACAAACGCGGAAATAACCTGTTTCGCTGTGCAGAATAATTGGTTTAAAGCCTTGTTGAACCAACTCCTGTTTGAATTTTCCGGCATTTTCATTGCTGCTGAAACTTCCAACAATCACGAAATAGCTTTTATTTCCGTATGCTGCCTGATCTTCAGTAGTCATCGTGAATTTTTCGCTGCGCATCGAAACTGGTTTTGCTGCTGGTGTGCCGGTTGCAGGTTTATCGGCAGTTTCGTACATCGTGTCTGATACCGGATTCTCACGCACTACATTTTTAGGTGCCGGTACCGAAAATACTTTTGTTTCTGTTGTTGTTTCTGTTTGTGGAGCCGTTGCCTGACTTTTCTTCGATGATTTAAATACTTTACATCCGCTAGTAAGCAACGCTAAGGTAAATGCAACTAAGATTATTCTTTTCATGGTATTATTGGATTAAAGTTGAATACAAAATTACTAAAGATGAAACACAGATTTATCAAAACAATGTAGATCAACGAATTATTTATTAACAATCACTTGTTAACGGTCTTCACAGAATATCAATTGTTTAGGAAAATAAAGCTTCAACCGGATTAAAATTCAGGTTAAAAATTCAGCATCTTCTTCATAAATCGCTGACCTTTTACCGACCTGTAAAAACTAGCCTGCCTGATTGCCCTCATCCGGTTATCGTAGCTTTCCGAAAACATAAGTATCCACGGGCCTTTCCCTTTTGTTGGAGCGATTTCGTCATTATTGTGCATTTCAAGAACTTTTTCAAGATCTTCGAAATAACCGTAATAAAAAACGCCAGATTCCTGAGAGTATATGACGTAAGAATAATACCTCATTTTAAAATTATTGATTGAACATTAATTCGTTTACTGCAATTTTGATACCCAAAAAAATTGAGTGTCTGCAAACTTACAAAAAACGAACCTGATTTAACGTTTTACATTGAAAACGGTCCAATACGTTAACTCAATCTCAATCTTTATACATGAACGAAATTTAACCATGAACTATTGTCCTGGTAATCTTCAATCAATTGGGTCTGGTTTTTAAGCCTGAAGCTGCTCATCAGCGAAACAATCTCCTGGTTAAGCATCGTCAATCCATTCTCAATCAAATCACTTCGAAACCCTTTTTCGCCCAGGTTGATGACCATTTCGAATGAAACAATCCGGCCAAGAACTTGTCCAAGTTCAACAGCTTTACGTTGTGGGAGATTAGTATCCAACTCAAAATCAAGCAAATCTTTCAGGAATGAGGCCGACTTTGAAGTGAGATTAAAACTTTTCAGAAATTGAAATAAATTACTCTCCCGGGTCTTTTTCATCATTTTCACCAAACTCTCGGTAATTTGGGCGTACAAAATATCGTTCGATCCTTCAAAAATCTGGAACGGACGACTGTCGGTAATGCCTCTTCCGGCGATATGATTTAACTTGTATGCCTGAGCGCCAACCAGCTGAGTAGCCGATTGAGCAGCTTCCTGCATCAGGTCGGTAACCACGCTTTTTACTGAATTCGCTTCAAAACCATGAGGCGAAAGATCGTTTTCGACACCGGCTTTTTCGCTGCTGTTGGCACACATGGCCGAACAAATAGTATACGAGGCCTGAAGTTTGGCCAAACGCTGCTGAACCTGATCGTATGTAAACAGTGTTTTCCCTCCGATTTGACGTTGATTGATGTGTGCGATCGATTCGTCGAGAAGGCGGTGAATAAATCCCATAGCCATTCCGGGGAATTGCATCCGGCTCCGGTGTAACAGGTCGAGCATCATTTTCACCCCGGTCGTTTTGGGTACAAGCTTCTGCACATTCGGAATCTCAACATCAATGCGATTGCGTCCGTATGGTATTTGGTACAATCCTAAATTTTCATAAAACTCCTCAACCACAATCTGTTGGCCGGGACTATTTACATCGCAAATAAAGAAATCGATGTCCCGCTTCAACTCGCCCGACTGGCTTTGTTCGCGTGCGGTTAGCAACCAATACTCGGCCCAGCCAGTTAAACCGGCCCAGTGTTTGGTTCCCTGAACGTGATATTTTCCGTTCGCTTCGGTGAAGGACGATTGCATATTCAGTGCATCGCTTCCAAAGTAGGGTTCGGTAATCATTAAACCACCCATATTTTGTTGGTTCAGAAAACGCTCGAAGACCTCCGATTTTGCCTCAAACTGTGCATATTTTCCCACAGGCTGAAGAAAAAGCGCTGAGTTAATTCCAAAGGTAAGCGATAGAGCCAGCGATTCGTATGAAGCTGCCGCCAGCAAAGCGATATTTTCTTCCATGTGGCATCCGCGTCCTCCAAATTCAGAAGGGATTCCGACTGAAAGCGGATTTAAACTCATAATTTCGCGCATCACGAATGGGGGCATTCCGCGCTTAGTGGCCATCTGATCAATATCTGCACGAACATGAAAAACATGTTTCATCTTTGCTTTCAAATTATTCAGGAATGTCTCGAAAGGCATATTCTGTTCGACGGTTGGCGCTTCAACATTAAAAATTTGCTGATTCATTAATTTATACGTATTTGTTATTTTAAATTATCCCGAAAAAGCAGACCTTCAATTAAGAATTTATTGTCCGCCGCAAGAGATAACATCTAACCCGTGTGAAAGTTTTGGTTTGAATCAGTCATTGAGGTAAAAACGGATTATATCAGAACTTTATAATCCTATTTTCAGAGACAAAACCAATAATTCACCTTCAAGACAGTGTTTCCGGCTTTCTTTTTAGATTTTAATCCCGCGAATGAAATTTTGGTTTCAGAAATGTTGTAATTTTAAAAAGTGAACCTATACATATATTCCAAAATCGAAGAAAAATGAAGAAGAAATCGAAGAAACTTTTACCATATGGTATTGCCCTTGCTGTAATTCTTATCATTGTACTGGTTGTGGGTAAAAAAGCAGGTTGGTTTGGAAAAGATTTTCAAATCAGTGTTTCCACCAAAATCGTCGAGAGCAAAACCATTACCGAATTAATTACAGCCAATGGGAAGGTTCAGCCTGAAACTGAGGTAAAGATTAGTCCCGACGTTTCCGGAGAAATCATAGAAATGAATATTCAGGAAGGGAACGAGGTAAAAAAAGGCCAGCTTTTGATGGTTATTAAGCCTGATATGTACATTCAGTCGTACAACAGGGCGCTTGCCAGCCTGAGCTCGTCGCAGGCCCGCCTTGCCCAGGCCGATGCCCGACAGATTGAAAGCGACATGGCTTTTAAACGCGCTAACTCACTGTTTAAACAAGACGCAATCCCGGTATCGGATTTTGAAACAGCGCAAGCCTCATTTAAAGTTGCCCAATCGGAAGTAAAAGCAGCCCAGTTTGCGGTGAAATCGGCCGAAGCATCGGTTGCCGAAGCACAGGAGCAACTGGTGAAAACCAAAATTTACGCTCCAATGGATGGTACTGTTGCCCGCCTGAATGTTGAAAAAGGCGAACGCGTGGTAGGAACCAATATGTATGCAGGTACCGAAACCATGGTGATTGCCAATCTTCACCTGATGGAAGTAAAAGTTGATGTCAATGAGAATGATATTGTCAGGGTTAACCTGAACGACACCGCTTTGGTTGAAGTTGACGCCTATTTGGGGCGCAAGTTCAAGGGGTTGGTTACCGAAATCGCCAATTCGGCCAATACCACAGGCGGATCGACCGATCAGGTCACCAATTTCAGTGTAAAAATACTTCTGCTCGAAGAGTCATATAAAGATTTGGTTGACTCTGTTGGAGGCAAAATATATCCTTTCCGCCCCGGAATGTCGGCCACGGTTGATATCCAGACCGAAACCCGTAAGAATGTAATCTCTGTTCCGATTCAGGCGGTAACTACCCGCTCTTTAAAAAATAATGCAAAACCAGCCGATAAAAAGGAAGACATCGAAAAACCAGTGTCGGAAAGCGAAGCAGTGACAACGCAGGAAGCCAAAACACCTGAGGATGAAAAAGTTGAAGTTGTGTTTGTTTACAAAGATGGGAAAGTGAAGAAACAGCCTGTAAAAACCGGCATTCAGGATAGTGAGAACATCGAAATTTTGGAAGGGCTAAAAGCCGGAGACGAGATTGTTGTTGCTCCGTTCAATGCAATCAATAAACTGCTTAACGATAGCGCATCGGTAAAAAAAGTTGACGAAAAAGAATTGTTTAAAGCCAAAAAATGAGATTTCGCCAAATAACAAATCATAAATGGTCAATGCCTGCCGGATTGTTATCTCTTGCTATTGCCTTGCTCATCGAGAGGTTTTTTCCGTCTAGTGAAGGGCTTAGCTTTATTGCCGGATTTTTATTCGGAATATCGCTTGTTTTCAATCTGAGTTACATCACAAGGCTTCGAAAAGCAAAATAGAGCATATTAAAGTAACCGGATCAGCTGATGTTCCGGTTATTTTTTTGTGACTATACCGAAAAACAAGATATTCAGCATTTCATCTACAGACTTTTGTAATTCTTCGTCCGACAGATTTTTCAGGATTAACGGAACTTCAAAACCATGAAGCAAGGTTACAATGGTTTTTGCGGTAAGTTCAGGATTCTGAATCGTGTAAACTCCCTTTTCAATCCCTTCGAGCAACAAATCTTTAACAAGATTTATCTCGGCATCAAAATGATTGTTTCTAAAACTGTTTACAAAATACAGATTATCAAGCAAATCGTTTTTAATCGCCTCGTAATAGTTCCCAACCTTTTTCAGGGTAAGCATCCGCACATAAATGTAGGTCTTCAGTTTTAGCTGCGGATCGTCAATTGTAGAGATCTGATCGTCGATTGTTTTGGCCCGAATCTCAGCTTCGGCATCAATCACAGCCTTAAAAATATCGTCCTTGCTTTTAAAATAATAATATATGGTGCTTTTCCCCTTCCGGGCTTCCTTTGAAATATCATCTAAAGCGGTTTTTTTGTAGCCATAGCGCACAAAAACCTGCCGCGCTGCTTGTATCAGCTGTTCGCGAACTTCGTCTTTTCCTGAATTTTGCGGATTTCTTTCCATCTCTTTCGTGATTTGAACTATTGCTCTACTAAGATAGCAGTAGTTTTTTGATTATTCAAGTAGTTAGAATAAGATGTACCATTGGTCGAAAAACTTCAGGATAAGTAAATCACCGGCAATCCTTCGGCAAACAAAATTGATTCTTAAATTTGCTTTCACGAAATTTCAAAATGGCATTATGGAATCCAGATTACTCGCATTCGCCGGAATTACCCTATTCAATGTATTGAACCTGACTGCTCAGCAAAAGCCGAATATCGTATATATTTTAGCCGACGATCTGGGTTATGGCGACTTGAGTTGCTACGGCCAAAAGCATTTCAAGACACCAAATATCGACAAGCTTGCCAATCAAGGAATGCTGTTTACTCAACACTACGCCGGATGTACGGTTTGTGCGCCATCGCGTTCGTCTTTAATGACCGGATTAACAACTGGTCACACACCCATACGGGGCAACAAATCATGGAAGCCTGAAGGTCAATACCCACTGGCCGCCGAAACGTTTACCCTAGCTGAAATGCTGAAAGAAGCCGGTTATGTTACCGGCGCCTATGGGAAATGGGGACTCGGGTCGCCCGGATCGGAAGGCGATCCAAACAACCAAGGATTTGACCAATTTTATGGATACAATTGCCAGAGCCTGGCACACAATTATTATCCCGACCATTTGTGGGATAATCAAACCAAAATTATTCTGGAAGGTAATTCCGGAATCCAGTCAAAAGATTATGCGCCAGCCCTAATCCATCAACGCGCACTTCAATTCATTGAAAAGAATAAGGATAAGCCCTTTTTTCTGTTTTACCCAACAACCATTCCTCACGCCGAATTAGTGGCTCCTGAGGAAAATATGAAAGAATTCAGGGGAAAATTTTTACCTGAAAAGAGTTATAAAGGAGCTGAACCCGGATCGGAAGGATACAGAACTGGCCCTTACGGAACCCAGATGGAAGTACATGCCGCTTTTGCAGCAATGGTAACTTTACTCGATCAGCAAGTGGGTGAAATTGTTGCCCGGCTGAAAGAACTTGGGCTGGATAAAAATACGATCATCGTATTTTCGTCGGATAACGGCCCACACATTGAAGGTGGCGCCGATCCCGATTATTTCGATAGCAATGGCCCGTTTAAAGGCTACAAACGCGATTTGTACGAAGGTGGAATCCGCGAACCTATGATCGTTAGCTGGCCAAATAAAATTGCAGCCGGTTCAAAAAGTGATCTCATCTCCGCATTCTGGGATGTGATGCCAACACTGGCTGACATTGTGGGGACTAAAACTCCTGAAAAAATTGATGGAATCTCTTTCCTTCCGACACTTCTGGGAAAACCAGGCCAGAAAACCCACGAAAGTATGTATTGGGAATTTCATGAAAACAATGGACGACAAGCCGTTCGCCAAGGCGATTGGAAGCTGATCCGGTACAATGTTTCAATTCCTGAAAAAATTACAACAGAGCTGTATAACCTGAAAACTGATCCGGGAGAAGAAACCAATGTGGCAGCAAAAAATCCGAAGATTGTTAATGAAATGCTCCAAATCATGAAGAATTCAAGAATACCTTCGGATGTTTTCACTTTCGGTTCAGAAAATGTTGTTCCTAAAGACTGATTTAGAAACCTATAGTTATTCCCCTTCAATCACTATATCTTTCCCGGCTAATTTCCTTTCACGTTTTTCTTCCACCCAGTAATAAATGATTGGTAAAACCAACAAGGTCAGGAAGGTTGATGTGATCAATCCGCCAATTACAACTGTGGCTAGTGGTCGCTGAACTTCGGAGCCGGGACCGGAATTAAAAGCCATCGGGATGAAACCCAAACTGGCCACCAAAGCAGTCATCAGTACTGGACGTAATCGGTCGGTCGCTCCATCGATAATGGTTTTTCGTAAAGGCATTCCTTCTTTCCGGAGCTCGTTAATGTGGTCGAGCAGCACAATACCATTGAGAACTGCCACCCCAAATAAGGCCACAAAACCAATACTGGCCGATACCGACAGGTACATTCCGCGTATCCAAAGCAGGAAAATACCTCCTGAAAGTGCAAAAGGCAGATTCATTAAAATAATAATGGCATAACGCATCTTTCCAAAGTTGAGATAAAGCAGACCCACAATGATGAAAAGTGACAATGGAACAACCAATAGCAAATGGTTCATCGCGCGTTTCTGGTTTTCGAAAGTTCCGCCGTATTCGAGAAAATAGCCAGGAGGGACATTCCCTTTTTGACCAATTGATTCCTGTAGCTGAGCCACATAAGTACCCATATCAATGTTTTTGATGTTGATGCCAACAATCAGTCGCCGCCAACCGTTTTCGCGCTGAATTTCGCGCGGCCCTTCCTGCGCAACAATGTGACTCACCCGTTTAATCGGAATAAACTCGCCATTAGGCAGTGGTACCGGTATCTCCTGAATTTTCTGTAATTCAGAACGGAACTCGGCCGGATAACGAACCTGAATGTCGAACCGGCGCTGACCTTCGTACAACTGACCGGAAACCTGACCGCCAATTCCGGCTTCAATAACCGATTGCACATCGTTCACATTCAGTCCAAACGATGCCAGTGCTTCACGGTCAATCTGAATCGTCAGGTAAGGTTGCCCGATAGGTTGCTCAACAAAAAAGTTGGCAGTGCCATTCATTCCTGAAACAATTCCCGAAATATTTTCCCCAATTTTATTGAGCTGATCCAAATCCTCGCCATAAATCTTCACCGCCAGATCCGATTTTACACCGCTGGTCAGTTCATCAACACGCATAGCAATGGGCTGGGTAAAGTTGTAGGCCAATCCAGGTTCTGTTTTCAGAAACGGCTCAATTTGTGTAATAATGTCTTCTTTCGTCATTCCTTTCCGCCATTCACCGGTAGATTTCAACACAATCCAAACATCGGTTTGGTGTACGCCCATCCAGTCGTTTGCCAAATCAGAACGACCGGTTTTAGGCACCACTGTCTTAATTTCAGGAATATTTCCAACCAGTTTTCCGGCGAGCCAATTGGCATTGTCCATCGACTCTTTCAGGGTTACTGATGGCATCCGGACTTGTTCAACCAATATCGAACCTTCGTCGAGTTCCGGGAGAAATTCGGTGCCAAGCCGGCTCATTACAATCATCGACAAACCAAAAATAATAGCTGCCGAAATGGTTACAAACCAGCGTCGGTCGATGTGTTGATCCAATCCGCTGTTGTATCGTGGCCTGATCCAGTCGAACAGGAAATTGCGACGCATTTTTACACCTTTCCGGAAAATAATGGCAGAAATTGCAGGAACAAAAACCAGGGTGAGAAGCAACGATCCTAAAACCGCAGCTGCCACTGTAATGGCCATCGGGCGGTACAAAATCCCTTCCATTCCGCTGAATGTCATGATCGGGACGTAAACCATCAAGATAATTAAAACTCCAAAAAAGATCGGCCGAACCACTTGTTTCCCTGCTGATATAATTAAATCGTCAGTTTTTTCACCCTTGTGCTTTTGCAAGCGATGAACAATATTTTCGACCATCACCACCGATCCGTCAACCACCATCCCGAAGTCGATGGCGCCTAAACTCATCAGGTTGGCTGCCAGCCCAAATTCGCGCATTCCGATAAAGGCAAAAAGCATCGAAAACGGGATTACCATAGCAACAATCAATGCACCGGAAATCTCGCCCAGCAAAAGAAGCAGAACCACTATAACCAGAAACCCTCCTTCAACGAGGTTGGTTGAAATAGTCGCCGTGGTACGGTCAATCAGATCAGACTGATCGTAGAATTTCTCAATCTGCACACCTTCAGGAAGCGATTTATTGATTTCGGTGATTTTATCTTCAATGCCAGAAATTACCTCCCGACCATTTCCGCCACGAAGCATCATCACAATTCCGCTCACAATTTCGCCTTTTCCATCACGCGTAACACCACCTTGCCGAATCTGGGTTCCGACAACCACATCGGCAATGTCTTTGATAAAAACCGGTTTGTTATTGATGTTCCGGATGATGATGTTCCGAATATCGTCTGCCTTATTGATTTGGCCGTATCCACGAATGATGTATTGTTCGCGGTTGTGCTCCAGAAAGTTTCCACCCGAAACACTGTTATTGTTGGCGATGGCATCAATAATCTCTTTTATTCCGATACCGAAAGTCCTTATTTTTTCCGGAGAAATGATGACTTCGTATTGCTTGACGAACCCTCCGAATGAATTGATTTCGGTCACCCCTTTAACCACTTTCAGTTGCGGAGCAATCAGCCAGTCCTGAATTTCGCGCAATTCGGTGAGCGATTTGTTTTCGCCCCGAACCTCGTATTGATAGATTTCGCCCAATGCCGTTGAAATCGGGCCCAGTTGTGGAGCCGACACATCAGGTGGTAAATCGGACGAAATGGACTGTAGTCGTTGACTGACCATTTGGCGTGCAAAATAGATATCGGTACCTTCCTCAAACTCGATAGTAACAGCAGACAGGGCAAACTGCGAAGTTGAACGAACCTGTTTTACGTCGGGCAAACCATTCATGGCCGTTTCAATCGGATAACTTACCAGTTTCTCAACATCGAAAGGCGAATACCGACCAGCCTTGGTGATAACCAGAACCTGAATAGGAGTAACATCGGGCATGGAGTTAATTGGCAGACTCATCAACGAGAAATAGCCGCCAACAGCCATAAGTACAACCAGCGAAAGCGCAACAAACTTTTGCCTGACACTGAACGAGATGATTTGATTGAGCATGATCGTTTGTTTCAGAGGTTTGTTTATTCTTCTGCAATTTTATCGAAGCGCGAAAGCGCTTTCAGGCTAAAAATCTGGGTGGTAGCCAGCCGCTCATTTTTTTCAAGTCCTTTCCGAACTACGGCATATTTATCACGGAATTCCTGAACATCTAATTTTCGTTTTTCAAACACCTGTTCGCTGAGTTGCACAAAAACAATCGGGTCGTTTCCTTCATAAGTCAGCGCTTCCATCGGAACGGTTATGACATCGGTTTGTGAAGCGGTTACGATGGAAAGATGCAGGTTTTCTCCCGGTTTCGGCCAATTCTGGTCAGTAGCCAGCAAAACATTGACAATAACCGAGCGGTTGTTTTCGTCTAAGCCGGGATTGATCGATGTGACCACCGCATTCATTTCGAACGTGTCGTTTTGGCGCCGCGAGATTTTCACCGAATCACCGGCACTGATAAAACGGGCATCTTCAGGAGACACATACCCACGAACCAGTACATGGCTAATATCGAGAACCCGGGCCAGCATTTGCAGGGCATTTACCGATTGCCCCAGTTCAACTGTCCGCTGATCGAGTATTCCGCTGATTGGTGAATGAATTTTGAGCGTCGGATCAATGCTTTCGGCTGTTCTGAAAGCAGTGATTTCATTATCCGGAACGCCAATGGCTTTCAATTTCGAAACCGCGGCAATTACGGTGGTTTTGGCACGCTGAAAATCGGAGCGGGCACGATCGAGTTCGCTTTTTGAGCTAATGGTTTGCTCAACCAGTTGCTCCATTCGCTGCAGTCGCGAGGTCTGAAAAGTTTCTTCGGAAACAGCCTGCAGGTATTCCGAAACCATGTTGCCAAATTCAAGACTTTCGATACTGAATATCTCCTGCCCCATCCTTACCGGTTGTCCCTCCTGAACCGAAATCCTGCTGATTCGTCCGTCGATTGGCGTGCTGATAATGCTGATATGATTGGGCGCCGGAAATACAACCCCGGGAACAGTTATGCGATAGTTTTGAATACTGCTGGTAACCGGTATCGTCTGAATTTTCAATTCGGCCCGTTCTTTTTCTGAAAGCCTGACCAGATTTTCAGTTTTAACGCCTGAAATAGATGGAGGCGTCTCAGAGCCTGTCTTTTCCTTCTGTGCCGATTCAGTTTTGCTTCCACACGAAGAAATCAGGATCATGAGTAAAAACAAAGTTGTCAAAGAAATCAGTCGGTCTTGTCGTTGGTTATTTTTCATATCTGGAGGATTTTCTGAATTACAGGATTAATAAACTAAGTCTTTATTAAGGAATCTTTCGAGTTCGACCAATTGGATATAAAAATCGCGCAAGGCCGACAAATAACGCTGCTGACTGTTGAGATAAATTTGTTGCGCATTGATCAGGTTTAACAAATCAACTTCACCCAAACGGTAGGCGCTCAGCGTTAGAGTACGCAATTTTTCGACTTTGCTCCGGATTGTTTCATCGTATCGTTTAATGGTCGAACGGCTTACTTCATAACTGTGCCAGGCATGTTCTATTTGTTCCTTAACTCCTGACCGGATTTCCTTTTGCCTCCACAGAATTTCGTCCTGACGTGCCAGATTCATTTTTATTTTACCTTTCTGCTCCAACGGAAACCAGATCGGGAAACTTAATCCAAGCTCGAAACCGTTGAAATTATAACCCGTACCGTAATCCTGCTTGTAGAGATTGAACCGGATGTCGGGAAGAATATTACTCCTGGCTTCCTTCAGGAAATAAGCAGAAGCTTCCAGTTCTTTAGCCGATGATTGATAAGAAGGTTGTTCAGTCAAAACCGAAAGGGCCGTAATCTGCGAGATTGCAACATCCTCACTTTTCAGCGTATCCATAAACTCAATAGTATATTTCTGATTTTCAGGAGGTAATCCCATCAGATTAAAAAGCGAATAGCGTGCCTGATGTAGCTGGCGACGAGCATCATCGATGTCGTTATTGGATTCAGCCACCTGTAATTCGGCTTTCGTCAAATCCATCCCGTTCCCAATTCCGGTTTCGAATTGAGTGTAAACGGCATTGTACAATTCGGTGGCAAGCTTTAACTGTTGATCACGAAGTCTTTGAAGATGAATGGCATAAATCACCTCAACATAGCGCGATTTGACTCCAGCCTTCACTTTCCGTTCTTCTTCCTGAATACTGAATTCCATCGCTTTCTCTTCTTCGCGAAGGCCTTTAATCCGGTAAACTGTCGTCAACGGAAAATCAATCGATTGTGAAACGGTCATCCTTTGTTCCTGAAAAGGATCGGCCGCTTTATTGTTAATCCCTTCTTTCAGGTAACTGAATTCAGGGGCCGAAATGCCAGTCTGCGTGCGCCATTCGGCCATTTTCTGATTCAGTTGCGAACGCATCTGGTTTATTTGTGCATTGTTCTTTATAGCCTGATCTACAGCATCCTGAATAGTAAGCATCTGAGCCTGGACAAAGGTGAAAGAACCGGTCAGAATAATCAAAAGAATAATTCGTATCGGATGGGTCATAGTTAGTGGATTCATGGGATTTTATGCAAAAGTTAGTGATTTTAACTGTTATATTCAGCTATTAACAGAATTTTTATCACTCCAATCTTACAAAATCTTATTTCTGCTTAACTAAACAATCTGACTTAAGAAAAGATTTCTTATCTCTCCAACACATGTCAGATAATCTTCAACCAGACACTTCCATCAGAAATATAAAAGTCTAATAATAAACAAGTTAAAACTAAAACAAAGAATTACTCGAAGTTACTGTTCTGGCTAATAAAATGCCAATTGCTAATAATTATAGAAATCTGAACATTGAGATTTAGTTGAGACTTTGATTTTGTAGTTTTTCAAACCCAATGAACTAACATCATCTTCAACTTTTAACCGATTTAATAAGTGGTTAACAATGGCAATATTTTATTATTCCTTTTGTTGCACGACTTAATCCGATACTAATCATTGTGCAATATGTATAGCCGTATTTTGCACTCAGAGTCCCGAAAAAACCTGGAAAAACTTATGATTTCTTGAGTGGCAAAGTCACATCATTTCAAAAACAGGAAACATACATTCTAATTATCAACTCATTACGCTTAACAAAACGTATCCCTTCTTTTTTTTCGGGTAACACAATAATTTATTATTAATTTATCATTAAATTTAAATGTATTATAAATCTAAACTTGCTGATCTATGAAAAAAAAGCTATCAAAAGATCTCCCCTACAGGGATGGTCTTAAAAGTTCGTGGCGGATTTTTCGCCTGACTTTGATTTTCATTATGGGATTTATTCTTATTGTATCTGCAGTGCCTGAAATTGCATCCCAGCAGGGCAAGCAAATATCAGGTATCGTTACCGGGAAGGACGGATCTCCAATCCCTGGTGTTTCCATTGCGGTAAAAGGCACTACTCAGGGAACCATTACTGACAACAACGGTAAATTTCAGATGGAGATTCCTCCTACGGCACAAACACTGGTCTTTTCCTTTGTGGGGATGAAACCTCAGGAAGTTGCAGTGGCAAACAAAAATCGGTTCGAAGTTCAGATGGAAGAACTGGAAATCGGGTTGGATGAGGTAGTTGTTGTTGGTTATGGCGTTCAGAAAAAAGCCAACCTGACCGGCTCGGTTGATCAGGTGACCAGCGACGTATTTGAAAACCGAACAATGACCAATGTTTCGCAAGGGTTAAAGGGTGTTATGCCCAACCTGAACATCCGCCTATTGGATGGAAAACCTAACCAGTCACCAAGTTACAACATTCGAGGCACAACTTCAATCGGACAGGGCGGTAGTGCCTTGATCCTTATTGACGGTGTAGAAGGCGACCCAAGTTTATTAAACCCGAACGATATTGCCAGCGTTTCAATGCTTAAAGATGCAGCTTCTGCATCTATTTATGGGGCAAGAGGTGCTTTTGGGGTAGTACTGATTACAACAAAAAGTCCGGTAAAAGGAAAAACAAGTGTGACTGTCACATCCAATTTTTCTATAAAAAGACCTGTAGCCCTTCCTGAATTTGTAACTGACGGATACACATGGGTTAAAATGTTTTCGGAAGCCTTTTTGAATGGCGATGGTTCTTTCCCTCAGAACATTAACAAAACCCAGAAGTTTTCGCAAGCCTACCTCGACGAGTTCAAAAAAAGAGCTGAGTCTGGCCAACCTTACAATCAGGTAGAGGTTGATCCGGTTACCGGCGAATATGTTTATTATGGCAGCACCGATTGGTATGGACTGTTATACAAAAACCACACTGCTTCTACCGAGAATAACGTTACTGTTACCGGAAGCAGCGACAGGGCATCGTACCTGGTTTCAGGCCACTTAACTACCCAAAACGGATTATTCCGCTACAATACGGATGATTACAACATGAAGAACTTCCGCGCCAAAGGATCGATTCAGGTATTTCCTTGGTTGCTGGTAGATAACAATACTGATTATTCTGAAATGAATTATCACAATCCGCTGAACGTAGGTGAAGGTAGTGGTATCTGGAGGAATATTGCTGATGAAGGACACCCTTCAGGAACCCTGTTTAATCCCGATGGATCACTGACAATGGTTGCCGTTTATAACGTGGGAGACCTTTGGTATGGGAAAAACGGGATAGATACTAAGAAAAGGGTAATTAAAAACAAAACCGGATTTACAACTTCGTTCTTTAATGACAAATTCAGGGTAAAAGGTGATTTCACGTTCTGGAATACAAACAATAACACCACTCAGAAACGTGTTCAGGTACCTTATAGCGCAAAACCCGGAGTAACTGCTTATGTGGGAACAACCACCAACGACTTGAGTTTAGATAATAAGGAGACTCAGTATCTGGCCACTAACATTTATTCTGAGTATGAAAATACGTTTAAAGAAGCTCATTATTTAAAGTTTATGGTCGGTTATAACTACGAACAATCAACCTACCAGAGACTTGCAGTGCAAAGAAACGGTATAATCTACGAAGATGCTTCTGACCTTAGTTTAGCTCTCGGCCAGTCAATAACAACCGGAGGTGGATGGGAAAAATGGAACATCCTCGGAGGTTTCTCGAGATTGAACTACTCTTTTAAAGATCGATATTTGCTTGAAGTCAATGCCCGATACGACGGTTCTTCAAAATTCCCTTCCACTCAGCGATATGCCTTTTTCCCTTCGGTATCCGCCGGATGGCGTTTGTCAAAAGAAGCTTTCTGGAATGTTTCGCCTAAGTTCCTCTCTGACGTAAAACTGAGGGCTTCTTACGGCTCATTAGGCAACGGGAACATTAGTTCTTATATCTACCAGGAACAATTCAGCATTTCCCAGTCAGGAAATATTCTTAACGGCGTAAAACCTCAATATACCAGCCGACCAAGCGTACTTCCCGATGGACTTACCTGGGAAACATCTACCACAACAGATTTAGGCCTGGACTTCTCGATGTTTGATAATCGGTTAACTTTTGTCGGCGACATGTATCTTCGTAATACAACCGATATGTTTACCATTGGACTAACTCTACCCGCTACTTTCGGTGCAACAGCTCCAAAAGGTAATTATGCCGACTTACAGACAAAAGGCTGGGAGCTTTCGCTTTTATGGCGCGATAAATTCAATGTCGCAAAAAAACCATTCAATTACGACATCAGGCTAACGCTTTCCGACAACAAATCTGAGATTAAACGATACAATAATCCGGACAAGCTTCTTTCTGATTATTATGAAGGACAGATCCTTGGAGAAATCTGGGGTTACGAAACTGAAGGATTTTTCATTGACCAGGCAGACATTGACTCTCACGCGAAACAGAGCCCACAAATGAGGGCATCGCCAACAAACATCTGGTATCCGGGCGATATAAAGCTGAGAGATTTAAATAACGATGGATTTATCAATGTTGGCGCGAACAAAGTATCTGATCCCGGCGACAGAAGAATTATCGGTAACAGTTCGCCAAGATATACCTTTGGGGTAAACTTAGGCGCCGACTGGAATAATTTCTTTGTCTCAACATTTTTCCAGGGAGTTGGGAAACAAGACTGGTATCCAAGTACAGAAGCCGAGTTCTTCTGGGGGCAGTATAACAGACCATACAATAACATACCTACATTCCATCTTGGAAATATGTGGACCCCTGAAAATACAGACGCTTACTTCCCAAGAACCATGTCGCGAGCTGCATCAAACGCCACCACAAGGGAACTTGGCGTAGCCCAGACCAAGTATCTGCAAAATATTGCCTATGTAAGAATGAAAAATATACAGATTGGCTATAATCTACCCAAAAATCTGATTTCGAAAATCGGTGCGAACGAAATTAAAGTATATTTCTCAGGAGAAAACCTCTGGTCATGGTCGCCACTCTACAAAATTGTAAAACACCTTGACGTTGAAAATACAGGTCCTTCAGATCAGCTCTTCACATCGAGCAATGCGGGTGATGGTTATAACTATCCGATGTTAAAAAGTCTGTCATTTGGATTATCCGTAGCATTCTAACCAATTCTTAAAATTTACAGTTATGAAAAGATATTTTTCACTGATTTTCCTCATAGCGACCCTTTTTGTTAGTTGCGATCTGGAACAGGAACCAGTGTCCACTGCTTCAAAATCGGCAGTATTTGGCAGCCAGCAGGGACTAGATTTATATGCTAACTCCTTTTATTCCATATTACCAGGCCGTTCAACCAACCTGGATGCCATGTCTGATTATATGGCCGTAAAATCTGTTTTTACATTTGTTCAGCAAGGCGCTTTCACCTCAACTTTAAGTTCCGGATGGACTTGGACCGATCTGAGAAACATCAATTATTTCATTGCAAACTGCAACGATCCGAAAGTAGCTCTCGACGTTCGGAAGAACTACGTCGGTATTGCCAAGTTTTTCAGGGCATACTTCTATTTCGAAAAAGTAAAACGCTTTGGTGATGTGCCCTGGATTGGGAAACCGCTCGATGTAACTGACGAAATCCTGTTTGGAGGCCGTGATCCGCGGACCTTAGTTATGGACTCGGTTTTAGCCGACATTGATTATGCCTGTGCCAATATTAAATCAACAGTCGATCCAACCCGTAGTTTGGTTACTAAATATGTTGCGTATGCTTTAAAATCAAGGATTTGCCTCTTCGAAGGTACATTCAGGAAATACCATACCGAGCTGAACCTTCAAGGTACGGCTTCCAATTGGTTAAATCTTGCAGCAACTTCTGCCCAGGCAGTGATGGATGCCGGAATTTACTCGATTTATACCACTGGCGGCCCAGGCAAATCATACCGAACCGTATTTACAAATGGTATACCGATCGCAAGCGAAGTAATGCTTTCCGCCATTTGTGATCTTACTTTATCGGTACTGAATGATGCGAACTGGTATTGGACAAGCGGTACGTATGGAGATAAGGCCAGTTTCACCCGAACCTTTATCAACACTTATTTAAATCTTGACGGGACTCCGTTTACCAACAATACGGCTTATCCAACAATGCTATTTAAGGACGAGGTGAAAAATAGAGACTTAAGGCTCAAACAAACCATCCGGTTAGGAGATTATAAAAGAATCAGCGGCGGAGCACAGGTTCCGGCGCCACCATTATTCTCCTATACGTTTACAGGCTATATGCCAATTAAATGGACCCTTGATGACATGTATTATGACACACGAGACCTCAACATCAATTCTATTTCCGAATTCCGCTATGCTGAAGTTTTGTTGAATCTGGCAGAAGCAAAAGCCGAGTTAGGAACTCTGACCGACGCCGAGTGGGCAAAAACCATCGGAGTACTTCGTACCAGAGGTGGCATAACCGGTGGACTGACGACCAAGCCAACTGTTGCCGATCCTTATCTCGTTGCCAACTATTTCCCGAACATTTCCGACCCTGTAATCCTGGAAGTTCGGAGGGAAAGAGGTATTGAACTGTGCCTGGAAGGATTCCGGTTTGCTGACATCCTGAGATGGAAAAGAGGTGAACTCATGAATCAGGAATGGAATGGATTCTACGTTCCGGAACTTAAAACACCGATGGACTTGAATGAAGACGGCATTCTTGATGTTGCCTTCTATCAGGGAACTAAACCATCGCCAGCGGTTTCCGGTGTTACTTACGTCGATGTTTCGGCGACTGTAAGCGGGAAAGCAAATTCGCAGCTTTTGAAAAATGGCACCAGTGGAGAATTGACCTGGATGAATAATATCGTCAGAAAGTGGGAAGATAAAATGTACTATTATCCAATTCCGAAAACCGATCTGATCACGAATCCAAATCTGGGGCAAAATCCGGGATGGTAAAAAATGAATTTTCGAAGGCTTTAACTTCCTCCTTGGAAATTGCCTGATATATGATGATCCTGCAGAAATGTTTCTGCAGGATCATTTTCGAAACAGTTGTAAACAACCAATAATCTGAAATGAAAAGACTAATCTATATTTTATCGTTTATGCTGATTCTTCCTACACTGACCTTCGCAAAAGGAGGCAAGTCTGGAAAACTTCAAAATGCGAATTCGCTTAATGTAATGACTTACAATATCAGGATGAATACACCCGATGATGGTGTGAACGCCTGGCCGCTAAGGAAAAACAAGGTAATCGGGCTTTTGAAATTTCACCGACCCGACCTGTTTGGTGTTCAGGAAGCACTTCCGGAACAGGTGACTGATTTGGTGGCAGGGCTTCCGGATTTTGAACATCTTGGCGTTGGGCGTGACGACGGAAAAGACAAGGGCGAGCATATGACGGTTTTTTACCGCAAATCACGGTTCGAGAAGTTGGACGGCGGAACCTTCTGGCTAAGCCAAACTCCGGAAAAACCAGGTCTCGGATGGGATGCCGTATGCAATCGCACCTGCACCTGGCTTAAACTGAAAGATAAACTGACAAAAAAGACATTTTACTTTTTCAATACCCATTTTGACCACCGGGGGCGCAATGCCAGAATTGAGTCAGCGAAACTCATTCTCAAATTTATGGATGAAATTAACAAGGATGGACTGCCATTTATCCTGACTGGCGATTTTAATTCGACAAAAGAAAATGAACCCATACAAACAATTTTGACGGAATTAACCGATTCCAGGGTAATTTCTGAAACCGAACCCTACGGACCGGAAGGAACAAGTGGAGGTTTCGATGTTAAAGTTATGCCACGGATCATTGATTATATTTTTGTAAACAGCAAAGTCAAAGTATTACGGTACGCGGTTTTGTCCGATTCGTTTGGCTTGTTCTATCCATCCGACCACCTGCCGGTTTTTACAGAGCTACAAATGCAATAAGCAGCAGGGTAAAGGCTTTCCCAGAAAAGGAACCACTTCCCAGCCTTCAGAATACCTAAACATTTCCAGTCCAAACTATTGAACTGGAAATGTTTAGTCACGATAAAACTGCTCTACAATACAGAGTATTCAGAAAAATACCACCCAAATATTAGTTGAGCGTATATCTTCAAAAAGTTTATCTTTGCGCCTTCTAAAAAATTAAGATAGAATGATTTCAGTTGACGGAGTTACGGTGGAGTTTGGCGGAGCGGCGCTTTTTTCGGATATATCGTTTGTAATTAACGAAAAAGACCGCATCGCACTGATGGGGAAGAATGGAGCAGGGAAATCGACCCTCCTTAAAGTTATTGCAGGAGAAAGAACTCCAAACAAAGGAAGGGTTTCGACACCCAAGGATGCCGTGATTGCCTATTTGCCTCAGCATTTGTTAACCGAAGATAACCGGACTGTATTCGATGAAGCGTCGCAGGCTTTTGCAAGGATTTTCGAAATGGAACGCGAAATTGCGGCCATGAATGAAGAACTCACGGTTCGCACCGATTACGAATCGGATTATTATGCCGATCTGATCGAGCGTGTTTCAACCTTGAGCGAAAAATATTATTCGATTGAAGAAATTAATTTCGATGCTGAAGTTGAAAAGATTCTGTTGGGACTCGGTTTTATGCGCGAAGATTTTACGCGCCCTACCAGCGAATTCAGCGGCGGATGGCGCATGCGTATTGAACTTGCCAAAATTCTGTTGCAGAAACCTGATCTTATTTTATTGGATGAGCCAACCAACCATATGGATATTGAATCGATCCAGTGGCTGGAAGAATTCCTGATCAACAGTGCCAAGGCGGTCATTGTGATATCGCACGACAGGGCATTTGTCGACAACATCACCACCCGCACCATTGAGGTTACCATGGGTCGTATTTACGATTACAAAGTAAATTATTCGCATTACCTCGAATTGCGCAAAGAACGCCGCGAGCAGCAGCAAAAAGCTTTCGACGAACAGCAACGATTTATTGCTGAAACGACTGAGTTCATCGATCGTTTTAAAGGAACTTATTCCAAAACGCTACAAGTTGGATCGCGCGTAAAAATGCTTGAAAAACTTGAAATCGTTGAAGTGGATGAAGTGGATACATCCGCACTCCGCCTGAAATTTCCACCTTCTCCCCGCTCCGGAAATTATCCGGTTATTGTAGAAGATATGACAAAAAAATACGGCGACCATGTGGTTTTCAAAAATGCATCGTTAACGATTGAGCGTGGCCAGAAAGTTGCTTTTGTTGGTAAAAATGGCGAAGGAAAATCGACCTTGATAAAAGCCATTATGAACGAAATTGATTATGAAGGCAAAATGATGCTCGGGCACAATGCACTGATTGGCTATTTTGCCCAAAATCAGGCTTCGTTGCTGAATGAAGATCTCACCGTCTTTCAAACGATTGATGATGTTGCTGTAGGTGATATCCGCACAAAAATCAAAGATATGCTGGGCGCATTCATGTTCAGTGGCGATAATATTTCGAAAAAAGTAAAAGTGCTTTCAGGAGGCGAACGCACCCGTCTGGCCATGATCAAACTGCTGCTCGAACCGGTGAATTTGCTCATTCTCGATGAGCCTACCAATCACTTGGACATGCGAACCAAAGACATCCTGAAAAGTGCGCTGAACGATTTTGATGGCACCATCATTCTGGTTTCGCACGACCGTGATTTCCTTGACGGACTGGCTGAAAAGGTTTATGAATTCGGCAACAAACAGATCAAAGAACACCTTTACGACATCAAAGGCTTCCTTCAGAAGAAAAAAATGGATAACCTTCGCGAGATAGAGCGGAAAAACGCCAAATAGTTCCAAAGTTCAAATTCAAAAGCAATACTGAAAATGTGAAGGACAGTGAAATTGAGAAATGCACTGTTTTTCACATTTTTTTCTTTTGCCCCAATCATTTAAATTCCCCACCCAATCATCCCTTTTCATTTTCCTCTTTCCTTTTTTAATTGATTTAATTCGCCTGTATCCATGCGAAGATCAGATCATTTCGGTCATCAGAAATTAATCCGATTCTTCATTTTGCTTCAATCCCGAATATTTTGCCTTCGCCGGTAAAAATGGGCCGTTCAACGAAAAAAATGATTTTTTCTGATCATACCTCCATAGTTTTGGTAACGAAATTAATTTTCAAGCGTCTATCCTATTAAAATTACTAAACATGAAAACGAAACAAATTCAACTGATCGGCATTTTTGCATTCTTAAGCATCCTTCTTTCATCGTGCTGGTTTCTGGGGCCATCGGTAAAAGGTAACGGAAATGTGACCGAAGAAGTCAGGCAAGTTGCTGAATTCGATCAAATCAATGTAAGCCGTGGAATGAATGTTTACATCAGCCAGGGAAGCCCGGCTAAAGTGGTAGTAATTGCCGATAATAATTTACACGAAGTAATTGAAACAAGGGTTGAAGGTGGCACTTTGAAAGTATATGTCAATGAAA
>CAXXPT010000018.1:0-13484 GCA_963676375.2 Prolixibacteraceae bacterium | reverse complement strand
TCGGGTAACCAAATACTGGCTGACCGAATACAGGGTTGACGGTTTCCGTTTCGACTTTACAAAAGGATTTACCAATACCCCTGGAGATGGCGGCGGATACGATCCGGCCCGTATTGCAATTTTGAAAAGAATGGCCGATAAAATCTGGGAAGTGAACTCCAAAAGCAATTGTCATACTTGGAACATTTTGCAGCTACTGCCGAAGAAGTGGAACTCACTAGTCCTACGGAAATGGAATGCTGGTCTGGGGAAATGCCAATTCGGAACCTTTGCTGCAGCAGCCATGGGTTCTAACGAACTGTCCAATAAGTCAGATTTCAGTTGGAGCCTCTTATCATAAAAGGCGGATTTACAAAAACCAGGACTTGGTAGCTTATATGGAAAGTCACGACGAAGAGACGACAAATGTTCAGAACACTCGAAATGTTCGGAAAATCGTTTGGATCCTATGATACCAAAGAAATCAATACAGCCCTCTCTCGCAGCCAGCTTGCCACCACTTTCTTTTATGTCGCTTGGCTGGTCCAAAAATGATTTGGCAGTTTGGCGAACTTGGGTTATGATATTTCCATCGATCAGGGTGGGCGCGTTGGAGAAAAAGCCAGTGCTTGTGGCAATTATTTAGAAGATCCAGAACCGATTAAAAGTTATTCGATGTGTATGCCGCAATGCTGCGGTTACGTTCTCAATTTGATGTTTTTACGAAAGGAACTGAAAACCTTTCAGTAAATGGATCTTTCAAGAAAATTCAGCTTAAGCTGAATGACCATAATATCAATCTACTGGGTAATTTTGCAGTATCAGATCAAACAGTTATCTCTGGTTTTCAACACACTGGTGCTTGGTATGAATTTTTTACCGGCAACGAGCTTTCGGTTTCAGATGTAAACGCTACAATTTTGCTTAAAGCAGGCGAGTACCGATTATACAGCGATAAAAAGTTACCCGAATTCAAGGGTCCTGCAACAGTAGCATCTGTGAGATTAAACAATTCCGGCATCAAAATCTTTCCCAATCCGGCAACGGACCAGCTCCTCATTGACTCTTCAGAAACAATGCAACAAATTGAACTAATTTCTGTCGATGGTAGTATTATTCAGAAAATGCAACCCAACGCCACAAGCTTGTCGCTTAAATTATACGGGATAAAATCTGGGTTATTTTTAATAAGAATAACAACTCCGCATCAGATTTTGACTGAAAAGATTGTAAAGAAGTAATAAATAACCTATGTTTTACCGGGATTGCTGAATATAAATAAAGCTCTATTCAGCAATGGTTTATACTCGTTAATGAGACTCTTTGTGCATCGCAAAGTCACACTCATCTATGATCCTTCCCAAAGTAAAATTCAATTCCGATGATTTTGTTCAACTCTAATTTAAAAGAGAAATAATAAGTATTCCAAACATCTAATATTTTAATTAACTTTAGGCCAAATCATGTACTTTAATACCTGGAAATATGAAAACCTTTTTCTTTATCCTGGTCATGGTTATTATGGTTGGTGCAGTAAATGCTGTACAGCCAGCAAGGAAACCATTTATTAAAATGAAGATTGATGGAGTCCTCCTTAAAACAGGGGATATCCTCACAGTTACCCGAGGCCAGAAATTGAAATTAGAAGTTGAGATGGAGGGTGGTCGAAGAGATTTCTGCAAATTTCCGGATGCATATGCCAACATTGCCGGTACAGCCCAAATTCTTTCGAGAGGAGACAATGGACTTACGTATCAATTAGACGGTAAAAAAGCTGAATGGAAGCTAATCAGTGAAAACGTTCAGTTTACTACCGATAACTTCATTAAAGCTGTTACCCAAGCCAATCAGCATGTGGCTGAACTTGTTGTATCCAACGAGAAATTCTCACAAACTTTTATAAAAATCAACATAAAAGCCACGTGGCAATTTAGCGATGGGACGACAAATAATCAGGAAGAAAATGTGGCAGCAGCATCAGTGTTCTTTAAAGTAGCCGGCGCATCTGATGTTTGGTTTTTATCGCAAAACATTAAAGTAAGTGGAATAAAAAACGATTTGGTTCAGGAAAAATTACTCCTCGTACAATCGGCTTGTGACAGCATTGAGAAAAATTTAAACCAGCTTAAATTTTCGGCAGTACAGCAAGCAATCCGTAACCTTCAAAATACGGCCAACGATCTCAAATTAACGATTGATCAATCAAAAGCCAGTAACCCTTCTTACCAAATCAAAGTAACTTTTACCGGTCTGCCCAGTGACCATGCATATAGCGATATCAACTCTTTGTTATCGATTAAAACCAACTGGTCTGCTCTCGAACCATTTTTGAATGAACTGAAACAGGAATTAGCTAAATTACCCGATCAGCCGACCAATGAAAGCAAAAATGATCTTATAAAATTGATTGCAAGTTATGACAACTGGCAAGCGAAATTACCAGAGAATACTTTTGAACACCTGTCGGCATATATTCCTGATATCCACGTCGACAGTATTAAAATCCCTGAAAGATTTGAATCAATTGCAAAAGAAAAAGTCATTGCCAACTATTCCCAAACCATTAGTGAATTCAAGTCTTTTGTTGATCAACGCATCACTAAGTTACCAGATGAAACGCAAAGTATCAATTCCGTTAATACCAGAATTCAGGCAGTTCGCCTGTTCGATGGAATGCTACGTAGCTATTTTGCTTCAATTGATTGGGCCGAATGGATAAATACGAGAAAGTAAATAAATTACCATAAAGTATTTCATTGTCCGGATTGATTATCTTCAAATACAAGTTGCCCACCCGAGACCGTTTTCAGTACTTTTGCCTGAAGGATTGCTTCGAAAGAGCAATTCATCAAATCAGTGTCCATAACAATAAAGTCGGCTGCCTTTCCTATTTCGATGCTTCCTTTCTTAGTTTCCTCGAACCCTGCTTTGGCGGCCCAAATGGTTACCGATAGCAAAGCCTGTTCTCGCGTGAGGGCATTTTCCATCTGGAATCCACCCAATGGTAATCCTTCCGAATTCGTCCGGCAAACAGAAGCAAAAAACGTTTTTAACGGGCTGATGTCCTCAATCGGGAAATCGGTTCCATTAGGAAGCCATCCATTTTGCGCGAGCAATTGTTGATAAGCATATGCTGTTTTTATGCGTTCATTTCCCAAACGCTCATCGGCCCAAAACATATCTGAAGTGGCGTGAGTTGCCTGAATCGAAGGAACCACCGAATACTTTCCGAATGAGGACATATCGTCAGGATTTACAACCTGAACATGTTCAATTCGCCATCGGCGGTCGTTTTTGCCTTGTAAAAACTTACCATAAATATCCAGCATAAACCGGTTGGCGCCATCGCCAATGCAATGGGTGGCTACCTGAAATCCTGCTTGATAAGCCTTCTGACAAATGTCTTCGTAATACGATGCTTTATTCATAAGTAAACCGCGATTTCCTGGCTGATCTGAATAATCGTCCAACAAATAGGCACCTCGCGAACCTAAGGCTCCATCGGCATATAGTTTGATGGTATTTACCTGCAACCGATCGGTTATATAGGGTTCACTTTTCAGAAAATACGCCAGATTTTCATCACTTGGGTCCATCATCGCATTGATTCTCATCCGAAGTTCACCACTCTTTTGCAACGAATCGATCAGCAAAATAATTTCTTTCGAAAGGCCGCAATCCGTAACCGATGTGAGACCTGCGGCAAAGCAATTCTTCTGTGCTTCAAGCAATGCTTTTGTTTTCAACTCAACCGAGGGTGCAGGAACCATACTAAATACAAGCTCTTTGGCATTGTCAATCAGTACTCCGGTTGGCTGGCCATTTTTCAACAAAACCGCTCCCCCGGTGATATTTGTCTTTGCAGTTATTCCAGACAGTTCCAGAGCTTTGGAATTACACCAGGCTGCATGTCCATCAACCCGAACGAGGTAAACCGGAACATCCGGGAATAGTTCGTTTAACCGCTTGTTGTCGGGAAATGATTTTTCGGGCCATAAATTCTGATCCCAACCCCGACCCAGTATCCACTCACCACCAGTTCTTCCTCGATATTCCTGAAGCTTTTGGTAAACACCCTCCTGGTCAGTCAGTCCGGCCAGATCGGCATACTGCATCAAATCCATTCCATAGCCGTAAAAATGACAATGTGCATCATTAAAACCCGGATAAACAGCTTTCCCTTTGCAGTCCCAAACCTGATCTGAAACATATTTGGCAGCAATATCTCCGCTGGTACCAAAAGCGATGAACTTACCATCCTTAACAGCAAAACTTTCGGCCGTTGAAAATGAATCATCAATGGTATAAATCTTGGCATTGGTAACAATCAGGTCAACTTTCATTTCAGGAGAATTACATGAATATAGACTGCATAGCGCAACAATTGTGAATATCCGGTTTCGGTTCATTGGAAAGTGGGTCTATTTGTGTTTGTGAAACGAAAGTAGTTGATTAATCGGATAGATGCAAAAAAAGCGGCCACCCCAAAGGGCAGCCGCTTCTATTATATTCTGTGCAGAATAGATTGATTAGTACCCAGGGTTCTGAACCAATAGCGTATTTTTATTCAATTCATCACGCATGAGAGGGAAGAAATAACATTTATTATTCCATGCCCTTGCATCTCCAGGAGTATCTTTCTTTGTGAAAATCGGAGCTCCATAAGTAGTGCCGTCAGCTTTCCGATAAGAAGCGACAGCAGTTTCGGTAGTGACATATTTCACATCAATAGCCGATGTTTGGTGATAAGCAGCCGAACCAATCAACCAACGACGAACATCCCAGAAACGTTGATCTTCGTATGCAAATTCAACACGACGTTCGTGACGATATGCCTGACGCAAAGCATCACCGCTTATTGAAGCGGCCAAAGCAGGTTGTCCGGCACGTGTGCGTATCATATTAATATAAGTACGGGCTTCAGCATCCTGACCAAGTTCGATACAAGCTTCAGCATAGTTCAACAAAATTTCAGCATAACGAATGTGTTTGAAAGGAACATCTTGTTTTACATACTGAGGATCAATGGTTGGATCATTCCATTTGCGAACATAGTATCCTGTTTTTCCACCATTCCAGTCTTCGATTGGACCTTCACGTGTATCCAATCCTGCTCTGATCATATTACCAGCCTGATCATAAACATGACCTACCTGTATTTTGCTGAAAGGGTCAATTTTCAAAGCATCGTCCGGACGTTTTCTCCATTGTACACCTTCATATAGAATGGTTGCGTATAAACGGGCATCGCGTTTCAGATAAGGATTAGCTTTATGTTTTGGATTGCTCCAGTCGAATTTGCTACCATCTTTCATTTCATAGTCATCAACTAAATCACCAAGCGGACAGTTGTTTCCCCAGTTGTGGTATCCGTTAGGACCACTGTACAATGCAGGATTGTAACCCGACCAGCTTTCGTCAGTTTTTGCAGTGAAGAATTGTAACAAAATATCTTCGTTGGTTCCTTTTGAAGTAAACAATTCAACAAAATTATTGGCAACAGAATCGGTGGCAGCAGGGCTGGCTTTGTACAAGCTGTATTTACCCAAGTCGATAACGGCTTTGGCGGCAGCTTTGGCAGCAGTCCAGCGTGCAGTGGCATCGCCACTGGTATAACCTAACAAATCAGGTTTAGAGAAACCGCTGGTAACCACACCGTTTTTAGCCGGATTGTGAATATCACTGGCAGCATACATTAATACTCTGGATTTAAGGGCTAAGGCTGCACCTTTGGTAATACGACCATCGGCAGTATAAGTATCTGACAAATTCATTGCAGCCGAATCACACTGGCCAATAACGTATTTTATACATTCATCATAGGTATTACGTGCAACGTTAAACTCATCAGTTAAACCATAAACTTTCGTAATAATCGGAACTCCACCATACAAATTGGTCAGGTAGAAATAAGTCCAGGCACGCAAGAAATAAGCCTGACCTTTCAAATCTTTAATGACAGCAGCATCACCAGGAACTTTATTAATCCTGGAGAAGAAAATACTGGCACGACGAACATTGGTATATAACGGACTCCAACGAAAATGCATGGTATGAGGAGTCGGGTCAAATGTCCAATCCACATCCCATCCAAGCAAATCATCCTGAGTCATCAAACTCTTATTGAAGTTTGTAACGTCCCAGTCCGGAGTAAAATGAGATTCGTCTGAATAATCAGAAAGGCGTTCGATTGCGAATGGGAAACCCAAGGCATTGCGGTACATGCTGTTCACAAAAGTTTGAGCAAGTGCAGGATCACTCCAAACAGCTGTTTCTGAATAGTCTCCTAACGGTTGTTTGTTCAGAAATTCATCTGTACTGTTGCATGAAGAAAGTATCGTAACAAACGATACAAACATTAATAGATTGAATATCTTTTTCATAGTTAGTCCCTTTTTTAGAATGTTAAAGTTAAACCAGCAGTAATAATTCTCTGAGGAGCGTAAGATGTTCCACCCGATGTCTCAGGATCAATTACTTTGGCTTTGTCAATAGTAAGCAGGTTCGTGCCATTCATATAAAGGCGTAACCCTTCAATACCCAGCGATTTATTCGTATTCATTGGAAACGTATAACCGATTTCAAGGTTTTTCAAACGGATGTAGTCGGTACTTCTGAGCCAGAACGTATTTGCCTGACTTCCCCAATATTCTTCATCACGGTTAAATGTTCTTGGATAAGAGGCATTGATATTTTCAGGAGTCCAGCGTTTATCAGCAAAATCTTTATAATAGTTTCCAATTTCGCCCGATTCTGCTCTAACATATTGTACTGCTCCAGCTGCACCCTGCACCAATATTGTTACATCAAACTGCTTGTATCTGAGGCTGGCATTCAATCCTCCAATAAACCTTGGGTAGTCATTTTTCTCGTTCATTACCCGGTCCAGTCCATCGATTACTTTGTCACCGTTAACATCTTTAAAAATGATGTCGCCCGGACGAGCGCCTGCCCAATGAGGATAAGCATCAACAGCAGCCTGATCTTTAAAGATTCCGATTGCCTGATAATACAGGGTAGAACCCATTGGACGGTCTGTTGATTGTTGGTAAACAGGTACACCTGGTGTTTCATCCCAGAAAATAATCTTATTCTTAGAATAACTACCATTAACAGATACATCATATTGGAAATCACCAATATTGCTGTGGTAACCAATAGATCCTTCAAAACCTGCATTCCTTACTTTACCAATATTTTCAGGAGGCAAGGTTAAACCGGTTGAACTTGGAACAGATGCATTCCTCTTGATTAAGATCTGGGTACGTAAATTATTAAAGTAATCGGCCGAAATAGACAACTTATTATTCATAAGAAGTGCGTCAAAACCTAGGTTAGCTTCATTCGCAACCTCCCAGGTTACGGCAGGATTTGGAATTTTAGTTTCATTCAACAGTTTGGCATCCGATGATCCAAACACATAACTTTTATTATCAAGATAACCATAGGTAGCCAAGTACTGATATTCATCAATACGGTCGTTACCAGTCTGCCCCCAAGATCCACGTAATTTGAAGTCGTTAATGAAAGCTAAATTGTCTTTCCAGAAATTTTCTTCAGACATACGCCATCCCAAAGATACGCCTGGGAAGAAACCGAATCGTTTGTCAGATGGGAACATATAAGAACCATCGTATCTCCAAACAAATTCAGCCATATATTTTTTGCTCAGGTCATAATTTACACGACCAAAATAACTCTGATAAGCATTCTGTTTAGCCGATCCACTGTTCGACATATATTGGTCAGAAGCACCTGCAAACAACTGGTCAACGGCTGAAGAAATATAGTTTTTACGGAAAGCGTTAAATTTATCTTCTTTCCCAAAACGACGTTCAACACCAGCCATTACTTTAATGTTGTGGATGTCAGCAAGAGTTGTTTCGTAAGTTGCATAAGCATTTACAGTAATACGTTGACCATCGGCCATATCTTCCGATAGCTGAGGGGCATCCAAACCACGTTTGCCTTTTGTTAAGTTATGTGCAGCATTGCCATCCCAGGTATAGAGATACCAAGGTGTTTCGAATTTTTTATGGAAAAGGAAGTTTTTGTCGAACGAACCATTTGCTGTAACCGACAATCCTTTAACCCAAGGAACAGTAATTACAGTTCTTAAATTACTTTCGAGGATATATCTTTTATCCATGTCGTATCCGGTAGCTGCAGTAGTCGTAACAGCCGGGTTATCACCATATTCAATATCCGGTCCGGGAGTTCCATCTGGCCAGTATGCAGGCATGTTTGGTTTACCACGCATCAACATACGGAAAATTGAACCAGCTGAACGGGTTGGATAATTTCTCAATTCTTCGCGTCCGGCAACATCAAATGCCAAACTAACATACTTGTTTACTTTACCATCGATATTCGTACGGAAATCATACTGTTTATAGTTGGTAGCACTATTCTTGTAGTTTCCATCCTGAAATTTAGCTCCAATTGAAATGAAATATTTCATATTTTCATTTCCTCCTGAAATTGATGCATTCTGCTGATTTTGGCTTGACCAATCTTTGAAAACTTCACCAAACCAGTCGGTATTTGGGTGACCCCAAGGATCGGAACCATCGCTGTATTTCTGAATATCGTCAGCCGAATATTTCTGAAAACGTCCTAATGAAGGCGTTTTATAATAGTTAATCTCATTCAGCATAGTAGCATATTGAGCTGCGTTAGCCATTTCAGGAATACGGGTAGGTTGGTTAACCCCCTGATTCATGTTAATGGTAACTTTTGGTTTTCCCTGGCTACCACGTTTGGTAGTAATGAGGATTACACCATTGGCAGCAGCCGAACCATAAATGGCAGCCGAAGCATCTTTCAAAACAGTAACACTTTCGATATCGCTTGGATTGAGTCGTTCCATACTACGGTTTGCAACACCGTCAACAACTACAAGCGGACTATTATCACCTAAAGTATTCGATCCACGAATACGCAATGTAGCTCCGTCAGCTCCAGGCTCACCACTACGGGTAACGGCAGTCAAACCAGGCATACGTCCAACGAGATTATTGGTCAAGTTTGCTGTGGCCGACTTTTCAAGTGATTCACCTTTTGAAGACACTACTGAACCGGTAGAAGTTACTTTCCTTTGAACTCCGTAACCAACGGCAACGACTTCTTCGATACCAATGGTTTCCTGAGCCAATTTAACATTAATGGTACGTTGGTCGCCAACGACAACTTCCTGACTTTTCATTCCTACGAACGAAAATTGCAGTACGTTTTCTTTACCAGTAACTTCAATCTGGAATTTCCCGTCAATGTCTGTCAATGTTCCGCGGGTTGTACCTTTAACAACGACGCTAACTCCGGGAATCGGCTCACCATTGTCATCCTTAACTGCCCCTGAAACCATTTTCTGCTGAACAGAACCGACTTCAGAAACGGCATTGATTGGTTGGATGATAATCTGGCGGTCCAACATGGTGTAGCCGACATTGGTTCCGGAAAACAAGCCGCTGAGAATCTTGTCAACTTGCTGATTCGAAACATTAATGTCAACCTTACGCTCAACATCAACTAATTTGCTGTTGAAAAGAAAATAGAATTCACTTTTTTCCTCAATTACATTTAACACGTCCTTAACCTTAACATCGTTAAGTTTAAAGCTAAGTTTTGTGTTTTGTGAGTAGGAATTTCCTGCAATTCCCTGAAAAATAGTGAGTAATAGGAGATAAAATGTTAGTCTCATAACCCTAAATACTTTTGAGTTTAAGGCTGAAAAGCCCCATACTCTGTTTAGAAACAGATTTTTTTTCATACTTTTGGTTTGATTTACAGTTAATAAATTGGCAATATTTATTAATCAATTGGAGAAGAGATGGTTGCAACATTTCTTCTCTTTTTTTATGTCATATATTTTTTGTTTTATATGTTAATTAATCTTTTTATATAGTTTCACTTTTGCCTTTGCAAATGTCTGATCTACTTGTTTATTCCTTTCAGAAATAGTGTACCTGATAGGAGCCGAAAGCGACAACATTTTCAATACCTGGTCCAGACTTTCATCAATAAAGGTTGCGGTATAAATATAGTTTGCGATTTCCTGATCTTCTATTTCAAATTCAACATTATACCACCGCTCCAGCTTTTCAACTACCTTGTTCATTTTATCATCCCTGAACATTAGTTTTCCACTCTTCCAGGCTATGTATTTCTGAAGATCGGTTTTGGTTTTCGTAATTTGTTGATTACTGTTGTTAAAGGTTGCCAACTCTCCTGGATTCATTGACTGGGTTTCAGTAGCACTCTGATTTGCAAGAGTTACTTGACCTTCAACTAATACCGTTTGTATCTGATCGTTCTCGGATACGCATTACAGTTGAAAGTTGTTCCGGTAACCATTACATTCATATTTTTAGTGCTGACCACGAAGGGCCAGCTTTTATCTTTCTTTACTTCAAAATAGGCTTCTCCACTCAAACTTACCTCACGAACCTGGTTCGAAAACAAAACCGGATAACTAATCTTACTTCCAGCATTAAGCCACACCTTGGTTCCATCTGGTAAGGTTAGGCTCGAACGCATTCCCAGTGGAGTTTCAACAGTATTATACACTGTCGAAAATTGTGTCCGGTCGTTTTTCTCTGAATAAAAGTAAATGGCTGATGCAACAACTACAGGCAGAAGCAAAACTGCAGCGACCCGTTGTATCCATCCAAAAACATTAATCTTTTTCCGGCTAAACAATTGATTGGATATTTGCTGGTAAGCTTTGCGTTCATCTATTTTTTGTACTTTCTGATGGATCTCAAAAAGATGCCATAATCTTTTTTGTTCGGAATAAAGTCTACTATTTTCTATCGAATTTTCAATCCAATCATCAAGTAACAAATTCTCCTCTTCAGAAATTGTTCCCAATAATCGATTGGTAATCAGTTGATCGATATCAAATCTATCTTTCTCCATTTGAGATTAATTGTACAAATTGTGAATATTAGACGGACAGGAAGGCAAACACACGTATCCGTTCAAGAAAAAAAAATAAGTATCAAAACCGAAATATAATCAACAAGCTTAACACGTAGTATTCTGAGTGCTTTACTAATCTGAGTTTCAACAGTTCGCTTGGAAATATCAAGTTTTTCGGCAATTTCGGCAGTCTTTAGGTTTTCGTAACGGCTCATCCAAAAGATCTCGCGACAACGAGGGGCGAGATCGTCAACCGCTTTCTGAATCAATTCGCCGAGTTCATTTTTTGTCCAAAGGTCATCTTCCATTACCAGAGTTGCGGTATCCGGAATCCGGTTATCAAATCGCTGTTTAACTTGCTGACTTCGAAGGTGATCAATACATCGGTTTTTTACACATTGCATGAAGTAGGAACGAAGAGAACGAATTTCAATTGTTTCGCGTGTCTCCCATAATTTCATAAAAACAGACTGAACAATGTCTTCCGAAATCACCGTATCTTTAATAATTTGATCGGCATACACAACCAAACCCGAATAATAGTAATTGAATACCAATTCGAATACTCCTTGGTTGGAGTTTTTAATACTCTCAGCAAGGCTGTGATCTGAAATAAGTTTAGTTTCGTTAACCCCCATTTTGGGTGAAAGGATTAATCCCATTTTTAGTTAGACAATAAAGCTTTTTTCAAGGCCGTGAATATACCAATTTTTGTTAGTGAAACTCAAATAAGTGTATTCTGTACATTCATTTTCAAACTTCAATTTCTACCAATAAATCTTATCTGAAAATATCAGAACATATATAAAGTGTTCTTTATGAGCCTATTTTGCTACACGTGTGTCACCTCTGATGTTTACATAAACTCATAGATAACTATTCTCTATTGTCATATTCTGTAACGATAGAACAACAATTTTCAGCGGTTGTTCGGGATCTCCTTATTCCCAACGCAATTTTAAAATTTCGAACTGAATTTGACTTTGATCGGTTTCTTATTGAGCTGTTCTGAAATAATACGAGGATCGAGATTAACCTTTGATTTCACCAGTTCAGGGATATTATATGATTTTATAAACTGGTCGTAGAAAACAGGATCCTCCTGCGGTAAAATAAACGGTTTCGAAAAAGTTCCCTTATCATCCATATGCGAAAAATAGGGTCTTGTATGCAGTCCGTCTAACCGACGGCTACTAAAAACAAGCCACCGGTTATTTGACGACCATGTGTGATAACTTTCAGTTTGATCGCTGTTGATTTCAGGTTTTGAGATTTCTTTGGTTTCCAGGTTTAACAGATACAAATCGCTCTCCGGATGCCAAATACTAAAGTTTCCATAATCAGACAGGCAAAACATTGCAAATTTCCCGTCAGGAGAAATTCGTGGGAATGAAATGCTCTTCCCCAATTCTGCGGCTTTATAAACGGTATCGACCGACCCAAAGCGGTTCTTTTCGGGATCGAAGGAAATCCGAAGCAGATCGTACCTTATATTCTTGTATTCTTTTGGTGAAACAGATTTTGCGCTGCAATAATAAAGCGATTTTCCGTCGGGGCCCCAGGTAGGAAATGTTTCAAGCCTTCCTTTCGATGCAATTGCCGGAGCTGTAGAAATACTATGCGCCTGAAGGTCGTAAACTATAACATCGGACAAGGTATCGAGTACCTCAATTTTTTTATCTGGAATTGAATGAAATGTCTGGATAATCCGGTTCGTCGAAAAAGCCACATATTTTCCACCCGGATGCCACGATGGATAAACTCCTGGCCCCAGGGTGCTATCGGTCTTTGTATCCAGCTTTTCAATTTCGCCATTTTTATAAATGAACGTACCGGCATTATCTGCCCTCATATGAAAGAGCATGGTGTTATTGTTGTTCATGCAAAACGAATGGCAGTTCATGCAATTGCCTCCACTCATTGTGTTTTCCATGATCGGTGTTTCATCGAAGTTATTTAAGCATCGTTGATAAATTCCCATTTTATTCCAGGTCTCAAACCCTGGATCGATTAAGCGATAAACCAGGTAATTATCAATTGAATCGGCAGATACTTTGTTTGTTATGGTATTGTATTTAACCCACCCATCCGATTTCTTCAAACATATATCTATTGTAAATTCCTGACTATTGGCTTCTTTGAGTAGGTTCTCCCATTTCCCTTCAGGAACAGAGATTACACCATCGGCCGAACTGACGCGAAATACTTCCTTCGACTTAAAACTGTAAACGGCAACATATTTATCGGCAGGTTCTTTAACTGCAAAATTCAATGGGGCTATATTACACGGAATGGTTATGCCTGAATAGTCTGGGTAAATGATGACATCTTTATCTGCTTTTTTACAGTTCGACAAATTATCGGTACACGAACCAAAACCGAGAATTAACACGAGAATTGAAAGAATGTACCGGCAATAATTCGTCCGGAATATATAATGAATCTGGTTCATAATTACTTTTGATTTTGTTCGGCAAAATGTAAATAATACCAACACGTGTTGCCAAATTGTTTATATAATACCCTCGCTGCCTTGTCACGGTCTCCACCACACCTCGAAATCTGGGCAATGTATTCGTTCTTCC
>CAXXPT010000017.1:0-7250 GCA_963676375.2 Prolixibacteraceae bacterium | reverse complement strand
TTTTACCGGTAACGGAACCGACCACATGAATATACATTTGGTTAACCTGCAAAATACAGGAATACAGGTTGGCGATGAAATCGGTATTTTCGATGGTAAACTTTGCGTAGGTTCTGCCACCATTGGTGCAGAACAAATTATGGCAGGTAACATTAGTATTCCGGCATCATGCGATGATGGAATGGATGCAGTCTCTGATGGATTTGCTGCTGGTCATCCGGTAAGATTGAAACTCTTCCGGAACATGAAAGAATACACTTTAAAAATAGAACCTGTACCAAATAGCAAAAATGTATTTGCAAAAGGTGAATCGATGTTCGTGCAGGTCGGTTTTGATCAAGCGACAGGTCTGGATGAATTAGCTATTGAAACTACTGTCAAATGTTATCCAAACCCGTTTAGCGAACAGATTAACATTGAAATTGTGCTTCAGGAGCCTCAGAAACTTGAAGTCAGAATATATGATGTAAACGGCAAATTAGTCCGCAGCTTGTTCAAATCGAAAACTGAAAAACGGATAAACCTGGTTTGGGATGGGAAAAATGACAGCGGGTCGGAAATGGCTCCCGGAAGCTATTATTTGAAAGCAAATAACCGTGTTGAAAAGATTGTGTTGAGAAACGAAAGATAAATCTAGTGTCATGTCAATATTAAATTGTCGGATAAAGATATTTTAGTTTTATTCTTGTAGCATCGTAAGTAAACTGCGATTTTATGATGGCCCTTTTATTATTTCGACGATTCTGCCATGCAACTGCTTCTTTTTTCAGTGGTTTTCGCATGTAGGTTTCATAAAAATAGGAAAGCGATGAATCATGATTTGATGGTTCATCGCTTTTTTATATTGAAGTCGGCAAGTTTAATTTTAAGGTCAAAAATGAGGTTTTGATTAAAAGAAACGTGCGTTCGATATAAGAATGTATTGAAATTCAGTGGAATGATTAATGGTCTTCTCATTAATGCCCCCTAATCCCCCCAAACGGGGGACTTTTAGATCGTGCAAATGCTGAGATCTGTGCTTAAAGTGGATGCCGCATATAACTTCTGTTTCAAGCTCCCTTCTCCGTTTTGGAGAAGGGTTGGTGATGAGGCAATTGCAAAACAAACAACTTTACTAACATCGAACTCCGTTAAAGAAATCACAACTATCCCATCGATGATTTTTATCACCAACCTTGGCTTATTGAACAATCGTTCCGCATGAGTAGGTTCTATCTGCCAACCAAGTCAATTTACCATCAAAAGCAAGAAGCAATCAAAGGTCATGTCCTGATTTGTTTTGTTGCCCTGATGGCAAAAAAATATCTGGAAATAATCACAAAATTATCATTGGAGAAATCTGCTTCTTTGTCTGGAGTATAAGCGAAACGAATATTCAGGATCGACGGACAAAGCAAACATTTGTCTTCCGAACTCCCGCAAAGGAAATCATGAATAGCCAACTTGCAAACCTAATAATCAAATGGAATCTGCTACCGCACTTAATGTTATAAGTCAGGATAACTTAAATCAACTCACCCCCTTCCCCTCTCTTCGTAAAGAGAGGAGATGCTGCCCGAAATTAGCGCTGAGGGATAAGTCAATTTCATTTGCCCAACGAAACATTATATCAGATTCTGCTTGAAATTTTCCTGAAATTTTGAAATAGGTAAATAACCGGATATTCATAAAAGAAAATCATCCACCGAAACCAAATTCGATGGATGATTTATTTTGTTCAAAGCTTTATCTAAAAAGCCTGACCCCAATAAATATAAGCTATTCTAAAATCAGCTTATACGTTTTAGGCGTCACCTGATCAACCCTAATAAAGTATATCCCGGGAGGATTTCCCTTTAGATCTAAAAATTCAATCTTATTTTTTGCATACGATTTACTGATTACCTTACCATCTAAACGATAGATTGTTATCAAAGTGTCATCAATATTAGGTGCTTTATTAAATTTTAATTGAATGTTTCCTTTTGTCGGATTTGGGTAAATCTGTACGTCTAGGTTATCATCTAAAAGCTCGATCCCTGTCGGGATTTTAACTTCAACCTTAAACTTGGAGTTGGCTTCCTTTCCATTTGAACCGGCGGTAATAAGTATTTCAGATGTTCCTATTTCACTAGCGGTAAAACTTAAAGTTAAAATAGAACCAACTATTGAAGCTTTTACAACATTCTCGTTTTTATTTGAAGCAACGGTATATGTTAAGATATCTCCAAGATCATCGTCTGCGAATACGGTTTTCAAATCAATCACTTTATCCAACGAATTTTTATCAACAGAAACATTCTTTATTGAATCCAATACGTATGGCGCATCATCAGTATTGGCCACTATAATTGTTATTGTTTCCAATATGCTTAATGTCCCATCAGATACTGTTAGTTTGAATGGATTATCGCCTACATACTTATTAGTAAATGTACCTGATAAAATAGCAGAGGTATTTGTTTTTTTAGTCAATTTCAAGAACGCAGGTAGATTTTCTATCGTAAAATATATCGGATCTCCTTCACTATCAACTCCTTCGAGTAGAAATTCAGTTAATTTATCTTCTTCTGCTTTGAATGTTTTGGCTGAATTATAGGTTGGAGCTTTATTGACACTTTTTACTTTAACTACTACAGGGTCGGCGAACGAGTTAAGTAATCCATCATTTACATCCAAGAAAAAAGTGTAATTTGTATCTTCACTAACTTTGGGAGCCGTAAAGGTTGGATTCATTGTAGTATTCGAATTCAGTATAATTCCAGCCGGAGCAGTCCAAAAGTAGGTAAGAACATTATTTTCAGGATCGGAGGAATATGAACCATTGAGAGTTGCGAGTTCTCCTGCATTTATTGTAAAATCGTCGCCGGCATTGGCCACTGGTGCACTATTCTTTAATACCCGAACAATTATTTCATCTTCCGGCGAATCCAACTCTCCATCATTCACTTTAAGTTTGATTGAAAAATCAGAGTCCGCATCTACATTTGGAGCTTTGAAGCTTGGATTAGAGGTGTCAGGATTAATCAAATTAATTCCTACCGGAACTGTCCAGTGGTAAGTAAGTGGGTCATTTTCAGGATCTGAGCATAACAAACCGTTCAGATTTACATTTTGCCCTTGAGAAACAGTCTGATCAGGCCCTGCATTAACACTAGGTGCTTTGTTGGGAACAACTGTTATTGCGACCTGGTCAGCCGGAGAATCAGCCAACCCATCATTGACCTTAAGGCTAAAGATATATGTGGTATTTACATCAACAACTGGTGCAATAAATGTAGGCTTTTCATCTGTGTTTGAATTGAGTGAAATACCTTCTGGTGCAGTCCATTGAAATGTGAGTAAATCGTTATCCGGATCAGAAGATAAACTTCCATTTAACTGAAATACTTTTCTTTCTGTTACAGTGGCATCACTTCCGGCATTTGAAACAGGGGCTTTATTAACTTGTTTTACTGTAATTACAACCTGGTCTGTAATCGAATTTACAACTCCATCATTTACTATTAATGAAAAGCTATAGTTTGTATCGGTCGATACTTCAGGAGCAATAAATGTTGGTTTAGAAACGCTTGTTGAACTAAGTGTAATTCCATTGGGAGCAGTCCAATTGTATGTAAGTTCATCACCATCAGGATCGGTTGAAAGACTTCCATCCAAAGTAAAAAGCATAGTTTCATTTACGAATTGGTCTGAACCCGCGTTTGCTATTGGTTGAATATTGATAACAATATTAGAAGATGGCGCAGAAATACATCCTAAAGCATTGGTCACTGTATAATTGTATGTTCCTTTCGAAAGACCAGACATTATATAACTTATCCCACTTCCAGTGATATTGCCTGGATTAATCGTCCATGTACCAGTTGCAGGTAACCCATTTAAAACTACACTCCCAGTTTCTAAAATATTTGTTGGTTGCGTAATGATACCTACCTGTGGTGCTGCAGGAGCATCTGGAAGATTATTTATCACCACATTGGCTGATGCTGGCGAAGTACATCCAGATGCATTGGTCACTGTAAAAGTGTAAGTTCCCGCGGTTAGTCCAGTAATGATATAATTATTTCCAGTTCCAGTAGTAGTAGTTCCGCCTGGAGTTTTAGTTAATGTCCAATTTCCAGTTGCAGGCAGCCCATTTAGAACTGCGCTTCCGGTCGCCATTGCACATGTCAGTTGAGTAATTGTTCCTATAGTTGGAGCAGTTGGTGTTATGGGCTGTTCATTAATAACCACATCCGCGGAGGCTGTTGAAATACATCCTGAAGCATTGGTTACGGTATATGTATATGTACCAGCAGAAAGTGCTGATATAGTATAAGTAGTTCCTGTTCCGGTAGTTGTTATTCCTCCTGGAGTTCTGGTTAATGTCCACGTTCCGATTGCAGGCAAGTCATTTAAAACTACACTTCCGGTAGCCAAGGCACAGGTTGGATGAGTAATTGACCCTACTAAAGGAGCGTTTGGTGTGGCCGGCTGGTCATTAATAACCACATTCGCAGAGGCTGATGAAATACATCCAGAAGAATTGGTTACTGTATAGGTATATGTACCTGCAGCAAGTGCCGATATTGAGTAGCTTGTCCCCGTTCCAGAAATTGAGATTTCTCCCGGAGTCCTGGTTAATGTCCATGTCCCGGTTGCAGGTAAACCATTTAAAACTACACTGCCTGTTGACAGAGAGCAGGTTGGTTGTGTAATTGTTCCTACAGAGGGGGCGGTTGGTGTGACCGGCTGGTCATTAATAACCAAATTTGCTGAGGCTGGTGAAGTACAACCAGATGCGTTGGTCACTGTGTATGTATACGTACCAGCCGAAAGTGCTGATATGGTATAAGTAGTTCCTGTTCCGGTAGTTGTTACTCCTCCTGGAGTTCTGGTTAATGTCCATGTTCCGGATGCAGGCAATCCATCTAAAACTACGCTTCCGGTAGCCGAAGCACAGGTTGTTTGGGTAATTGTTCCGACAGTTGGAGCAGCAGGAGTTACAGGCTGGTCATTAATAACCAAATTAGCAGATGCTTCTGAATTACATCCTGAAGCATTAGTTACGGTGTAGGTATATGTTCCTGAAGCAAGTGAGGATATGGTATAAGTTGTTCCGGTACCGGTAGTGGTTGTTCCTCCCGGAGTCCTGGTTAATGTCCATGTTCCAGTTGCAGGTAACCCATTAAAAACTACACTTCCGGTTGCCAATGCACAGGTTGGTTGGGTAATTGTTCCTACAGAGGGTGCAGTTGGGGTCGATGGTGAGGTTGTAATAACCACATTTGCTGAGGCGGCTGAGGTACAACCGAATTCATTCGTTACCGCGTAAGTATATGTTCCTGATACAAGTGAGGATATTGTATAGCTACTTCCGGTACCGGTGGTGGTGGTTTCTCCCGGAATTCTGGTTAATGTCCATGTTCCGGTTGCAGGCAACCCATTTAAAACTACACTTCCAGTTGCCAATGCACAGGTTGGTTGGGTAATTGTTCCCACAATTGGAGCTGTAGGAGTTACAGGTTGGTCATTAATAACCAAATTTGCTGAAGCTGCTGAAGTACAACCAGATGCGTTGGTCACTGTGTATGTATACGTACCAGCCGAAAGTGCTGATATGGTATAAGTAGTTCCTGTTCCGGTAGTTGTTACTCCTCCCGGAGCTCTGGTTAATGTCCATGTTCCGGATGCAGGCAATCCATCTAAAACTACGCTTCCGGTAGCCGAAGCACAGGTTGTTTGGGTAATTGTTCCAACAGTTGGAGCAGCAGGAGTTACTGGCTGGTCATTAATAACAACATTGGTCGACGCTGGCGAAGTACAGCCAGATCCAATAGTTACTGCATAAGTGTATGTACCTGCAGAAAGGGCTGATAGGGTATAGGTAGTTCCGGTACCCGAGATTGATGCTCCGTCTGGGGTTCGAGTTAATGTCCAAGTCCCGGTTGCAGGTAAGCCATTTAAAACTACGCTTCCTGTCGCCAAAGCACAGGTTGGTTGGGTTATTGTTCCTATAGTTGGAACTGATGGAATTTCCGGCTGATCATTAATAACCACATTAGCTGAAGCGACTGAAGTACAACCTGAGTCATTGGTCACGTTATAGGTATACGTTCCGGCCGGAATTGATGATATTGTATAACTAGTGCCGGTACCTGTAGTTGTAGTTCCACCGGGAGTTCTTTTCAGTGTCCATGTTCCTGTTGCCGGTAATCCATTTAAAACTACGCTTCCTGTTGCCGAAGCACAGCTAGGGTGTGTAATTGTTCCTACGATAGGAGCTGTTGGGGTTTCCGGCTGGTCATTGATTACCACATTACCTGATGCTATAGACATACATCCTGAAGCGTTGGTTACGGTATAGGTATATGTACCAGCAGCAAGTGCTGATATAGTAAAGGTAGTTCCGGTTCCTGAAGTTGTTACTCCTCCCGGAGTTCTGGCTAATGTCCATGTTCCGGTTGCAGGCAATCCATTTAAAACTACGCTTCCTGTTGCCAAGGCGCAAGTTGGTTGGGTAATTGTTCCTAAAGAGGGGGCAGTTGGTGTAGCCGGCTGGTCATTAATAACCACATTCGCAGAGGCTGATGAAATACATCCGGAAGAATTGGTTACTGTGTAAGTATATGTACCTGAAGCAAGTGCTGATATTGAGTAGCTTGTCCCTGTTCCCGAAATTGAAATTTCTCCCGGAGTCCTGGTTAATGTCCATGTTCCAGTTGCAGGTAACCCATTTAAAACAACGCTGCCAGTTGCCAACGCACAGGTTGGTTGGGTAATTGTTCCTACAGTTGGAGCTGTAGGAGCTCCAGGCAGGTCATTAATAACCACATTTGCTGAGGCAGTTGAAGTACAACCAGATGCGTTGGTCACAGTGTATGTATATGTACCTGCAGAAAGTGCTGATAGGGTAAAAGTAGTTCCTGTTCCGGTAGTTGTTACTCCTCCCGGAACTCTGGTTAATGTCCATGTTCCGGATGCAGGCAATCCATTTAAAACCACACTTCCAGTTGCCAAGGCACAGGTTGGATGAGTTATTGTTCCTACGGTAGGAGCAGTTGGTGTACAATTTTGAACAGTTATTATTACTTCCGATGGAGTCGAATCAAGTTTTTTATCATTAACAACCAATGTAAAGGTATAAGGAGTATCGGCTGCAACTTCAGGAGCAGTGAACGTTGGCTTGATAGCTGTAGAAGAGTTCAATGTGATTCCGGGTGGGGCAGTCCATTTATACGTAATTTCGTCGAAATCAGGATCTTTTGACTTTGATCCATCAAGAGTAA
>CAXXPT010000016.1:0-380251 GCA_963676375.2 Prolixibacteraceae bacterium | reverse complement strand
ATAAGACTTATGAACCGGATGGTTACCAGGATTTTGCTGGTAATAGGGGTAATGTTTTGTGTTCTTGAATCGTTTTGCGCAACAAGATCCGATGTACACCCAGTACATGGAAAACTTGCTTACACTGAATCCTGCCTATGCCGGTTCAAAAGATGTATTGAGCATGATGGTTGTCTCACGCAATCAGTGGGTGTCTATGCCGGGCGCTCCTGTTACTCGGACATTCTCGTTACATTCGCCGATTAACGGCACAAAAATGGGATTAGGTTTGTCGTTTCTGAACGACCAGGTGGGCCCGGTGAAACAGACCGGAATTTATGCCGATTATTCGTATACATTAAGTTTTAGCAACCGACGCAGTCTTTCGCTCGGATTAAAAGGAGGAGTTAATTTCTATGAAGCAGGCATTTCAGATTTGGCTACCAATGACCCGAATGACCCCGTTTTTGCCAATGATATTAACCGAAGTTTTTTGCCAAACGTTGGTGTAGGAGCGTTTTATTTTACCGGGAAATACTATTTGGGATTGTCATTGCCGAAATTAATTGAGAATAAAAATCAATAAAAACGGAGTTTCTACCCAGAGTATCAGCAAAGAGCAAATGCATGTTTTTTTTATGGCTGGTTATGTATTTGATGTAAATAGAATTGTTAAATTTAAAACCATCCATTTTAACCAAATATGTTAAGAATGCTCCTGTTTCACTTGATATGACTGGCACATTCTTATTTTATGAACGTCTTTGGTTAGGGGCAATGTACCGGGTTGGTGATTCATTTGGAGGATTGTTTCAACTTCAGGCCACCAATCAGTTAAAAATCGGATACTCTTATGATCTTCCTGTCAATGAGTTGGGAGCTTATAATGGTGGTACGCACGAGATTATGGTTACCTTTGATTTCAACTTTGGACGTGGCAGGGTTAGATCGCCAAGGTACTTCTAAGAAGGAAATCCCTATTCTTGGGATAAGTTATCAGGGAAGGCTAAAATTTCAGAAATCCGATTTATCGAAATGGTTTTTTTGAGTGCAAAGAACAATTTTTCAATGGCAAGACTTTCAAACATATTTCTGTGGGGAGTAATTCTGTTTTTTATGCTTCCGGCACAAAGTTTCGGTCAGAAGCTTACCACTAAACTTGCCGATAAAAGTTTTGAAGAATTTGCATACGTCGAGGCTATTGGTTTGTATGAATATGCTTACGAGAAAGACACTACGGATAATTATATCGTAAAACGGTTGGCTGAGTCGAACCGGAATATTGGAAATACTGAAGCGGTTGAACACTGGCTCAAAAAACTGATCGATCGCCACACCGCACAACCCGAAGACATTTTTAATTATTCGCAGGCGCTAAAAAGTAATGGGAAATACCTGCTCGCAGAACAATGGCTGAAGGAATATTCTGATCTGAGGCCGGAAGACGGACGGGTCAATCTCCAGGTTTCGCTGCTCGAATACATTAAGTTTTTGATGCGCGATTCTACCAATTACGAAATCCTGAATACGGCTATAAACACGGTTGGTTCTGATATGGGACCCGCTTTTTACAAGGATAAGCTTATCTTTTCATCAACCTCAATCGGGACAAAAGCCGGCGCTACCTATAAATGGAACGAATTACCCTATTTAAAACTATATTCGGCCCAGATTGGTCCTTATGGAGATTTGAACTCAGTTGAATCATTCGCCCCAAAGTTGAAAACAGCTTACCACGATGGTCCGGTTTCGTTTGATTCTAAAAACAATATTATTTATTTAACCCGGAATAATTTTGCAAAAGGAAAGACTTCTACAAGCAGAGATGGTGTGGTAAATCTGAAGATATTCTTTGGGAAACTGGAAGACGGTGAATGGAAATTGACCGGGAATTTTCGTTATAACAGCAATGAATATTCAGTTGGTCATCCTGCAATCAGTAAAGATGGTACAACATTGTATTTTGCTTCCGATATGCCAGGCGGGTACGGAAAATCAGACATTTATTTCAGTAAACTGGCAAACGGACAGTGGAGTAAACCAATCAATCTGGGTCCCAAGATTAATACGGAAGGAAACGAATTATTCCTTTATGTAGCCGACGATGGCGTTCTGTATTTCGGAAGCGATGGTCATGGAGGTTTGGGCGGTTTGGATATTTTCTTTTCGGTTCCTGAACAAGGTATTTTTAACAGTATCGAAAACATGGGGTATCCGGTTAATTCATCAAAAGATGATTTTGGTCTGGCTCTTGACTCAACCGGGGTGAAAGGATATTTTTCATCAAATCGCCCAAGAGGCAAGGGTGATGACGATATTTATTTTATGAAAATCAAGCGCATTCCGGTAATTATTCGTGGAGTAATAAAAGACCGCGACACCAAAGATGTGCTATCGGATGCAACTGTTTCTGTGATTAATGAGGCAGGTAATACGATTGTCACGAGTGTTACACGCATCGACGGACAGTTTGAATTTGAAGTAAATAAGGGCCAGCAATATGTTATTAATGTAACCAAGGAATTTTACAACGAAAATGAAGTTATCATTGGCACGGCACAGTTGCGTCCAAATGATGAGGCATTTTCAGAGATATTTCTTGAACAAAAGATCGAAGAAGCTGATAATTCGCCGGCGCCAAAAAGCATGGAGGAAGAGAATGGCGAGGCTTTACAGGTTGTTGAACTGGAGTACATCAACTACGAATTGGACAAATCAGATATAAAACCTGACGTTGCAGCGACTCTCGACCGGTTAATTGCCATGTTAAAGGAATTTCCTGATCTTGAAATCAGGATCGAATCGCATACCGACTCTCGTGGTAGCGACGATTATAACATGCTGCTTTCTAAAAAACGTGCTAAGGCAGCTTTCGATTACGTCGTTTCTAAGGGGATTGATCCCAAACGTCTTTTGTATCATGGTTATGGCGAAACACGCTTGCTGAATAATTGTGCAAACGGGGTCGACTGTACCGAGGAACAACATGAAGTGAATCGGCGTTCGATCGTAAAGGTGGTGCGTAAAGGCGAGTACAAAGAAAAGCGCGGCCAAAAGAATATCTTCTATTTCTAGAATCAGGAAAAGATTGGGTGACTTATTTTTGCTGATGCTCTTTTCTGAATTCCATCGGGCTTTTGCCTGTTTTATCCTTGAAAATCCGCGAGAAATAGAAATACGATTCGAATCCGAGATCGATGGCAATTTCCTTGAAACTTTTGTCGGTTGAAACCAGCAAATCTTTCGCTTTTTGTATCCGGAGCGATAAATGGTATTGAGTGGGCGAAATGCCAGTGTACTTCCGGAACATCTGCCTGAAATACGAATAACCCACATTCAGTTCATTGGCCAAATCTTCAATATTTACATTGGTATTCAGGTTTTCCCTGAAGTACAAACAAGCTTTCCGGATGGTCCGCTCAATGCTTTTTCCGGCGAATTCCTGATTACGGACTACCGAAAGAATTTTACTGAGCATCAGGATTGTATTTGCCGCTGCAACTTGTTGATGTCCTGTTTTTTCGTCTTTAACCAATTGAATAATTTCAAGAAATAACTTCAGCAAACTTTCCTGAAAACCGACATACAAGACCGGTTTCCCCGATTGAAAAAAGCCTTCATTAAACAGGTGCTCACAAAAGTCGCCGTTAAATCCAAGGTAATGCTCGTTCCATCCGGTATTCGGATCGGGTTTATAGCGGTGCCACATTCCCGGACGCAGAATGAGCATCGATCCGGGTACCACCTGAAACTGATCGGTACTTGTTTCAAATATTCCGGAGCCTTCGGTAATGTAATTAATCTGGTATTCCTGAAGCACACGACCCTTTTCCCAGGTGAAAAAATACCCGCTTGGATGCATGCGTGGCGGATACACGAGCGATGGTGGTATCTGTGCATATCCGGCAACATTGAGGTACAACCCCCATTCTTTGTCCAAAGGTCCGGCATTGATATATTTTACAAACGATTCGTTAGGCATAAGTGTTCAGTATTCAGTCACAGTATTCAGTGACAGTATTCAGTAAAATTGCTAACTGCGACTGAATACTGTGACTGGCTATTTTCATGTGTCAGATTGTGCAAAACAAGAATCATTTCGCATATTGATATGCTTTAAATCCTAAGTATCTTTACCTTTACAAAACTAGCTAATAAAGTCATAAAAGATAAATTTTAACTAAACAAAACTATGAATGCATTATTAGGGATTATTTTTCATACCCTTGGCGGCGGCGCCTCAGGAAGTTGGTACATGCCATACAATTGGGTGAAAAAATGGCGATGGGAAGTCTATTGGATTACTGGTGGAATTTTCTCGTGGTTTATCATGCCATTACTTGCGGTCCTGTTAACGATTCCTGACTGGCAGGGAATTTTACATTCTACTCCGACAAACATTATTCGTAATACCTATATTATGGGTTTGCTTTGGGGAGTTGGAGGTCTTACTTACGGACTAGCTATACGCTACCTCGGTATGTCGCTTGGTAATTCAGTACTGCTGGGTATTACTTCTATCGTTGGTTCGCTGGGATTGCCAATATTGCGGAATATCTCTGGGATCGCCGAACTACTCCCTGACGGACTATCATTCACTGATTTGTTTAGTACCACAGGAGGACGTATTGTCTTACTTGGTATTCTGATTTTATTAGTCGGAATCATCCTCAGCGGACGTGCCGGAATTCGGAAAGATCACGACCTGGGCAAAAATAAAGAGGGAGTTAACAGTGAATTCAAGCTGTCAAAAGGATTATTCATTGCAATTGTTTCCGGAGTTTTAAGCGCATTTTTCAGCTTTGGAATCGATGCCGGGAAAGAAATGTCTGCCATTGCCAGATCACTGGCTGTGGAACAGCACTATCCTTTTATTACTGAAAGCGGCGGCGGCTTCAAATACCTCTTCGAAAACAACATTATCTTTTTTGTAATTCTCTGGGGTGGCCTCACCACTAACCTGATCTGGACCACTGCCCTGATTTTCAAAAACAAAACAGGTGGTGACTTCGTCGACAAAAAAACGCCGCTTTTAAGCAACTACCTTTTCTGTGCGCTGGCCGGAACAACCTGGTTTCTGCAATTCTTTTTCTATGGAATGGGCGAAACCAAAATCGGAAACGGCGCCAGTTCGTGGACACTTCACATGGCTACCATTATTCTTACCGCCAACCTTTGGGGATTCTATCGAAAAGAATGGAAAGGTGTTTCAAAGAAAACGTACAATATGATTATTTTGGGTATTGGCGCCATTCTCCTGTCAGTTATTATTATCGGTGTCGCCAAATGGTTGTATCCTGAATTAAATGCCCTCGGATAATGGAACGTCTGGCTTTTAAAATGTACCTCAACGAAGGACAAAAAGAAGAGTATAAAAAGCGGCACAACGAACTTTGGCCCGAATTGCACAAACTCCTGAAAGATTCCGGAGTAAGTGAATATTCTATTTTTCTGGATGAAGAAACCAACACCCTTTTTGCATTTCAGAAGAACAGCGGGGCCGGCGGTTCGCAAGACCTTGGACAAACCGAAATTGTACAGAAATGGTGGGCTTTTATGGCCGACATCATGAAAACAAATCCCGACAATTCTCCAATTTCTAAACCGTTGGAAGAAGTGTTTTTTATGGAATAAACAATCCGGAAAGGGTCATTGGTTATTAGAAAAGTTTTTCAATGACTCTTTCCTTTTTCATAGTTAGACTTACCTAAACTACTAAACGATGATGAAACAAATTTTAAAAATGACAAAACTATTCCTGATTTTGTTGGCAGTCAGCAGTATAAATGCTTTTGCTGCTGTTAAAACCGAAGTGAAAGAACTGATTTGTGAATATCATGCCAATCCTCTGGGGATCGATATTCTGAAACCGCGACTTAGCTGGCAGATCGTGTCGGGCGAAGAAAATATGCTTCAAACAGCCTATGAAATTAAGGTAACCGACCAAACAGCCAATGGTAAATTGCTCTGGAATTCGGGAAAAGTAAATTCGGCACAATCGGTAAACGTAGCCTACGAAGGACCAGCATTAAAATCGATGCAGCGTGTATCCTGGCAGGTTCGCGTATGGGACAATAAAAACAAGGTTTCGGCATGGAGTGCACCAGCCACCTGGGAAATGGGAATTCTCGAACCCGAATCATGGAAGGCTTCATGGATTACACTCGGATCGGAACCTGATGTAAAGGGATCTAAACCTTGTCATTACTTCCGTAAAGAATTTGCACCGGCAAAAAAGATTCAGTCGGCCCGTGTTTATGTTACTTCATTGGGTTTGTACCAAATCTTCCTTAATGGTAAAAAAGTAAGCGCCGATTTATTTACTCCCGGCTGGACCAGCTACAAAAACCGGATTCAGTATCAAACGTACGATGTGACTTCGTTGCTTCAGCCGAAAAACTCGATTGCCGCCATTGTGGGCGATGGCTGGTACCGTGGAAACATTGGATGGAGCAGTCAGAACGGTTATTATGGAAGCAAAATCGCTTTGCTGGCTCAACTCCGGATTACATACACCGATGGCACTTCCGAAACTGTCGGAACTGATGGATCGTGGAAGGTATCCAATGGCCCAATTCTTTTTTCTGATATTTACAATGGCGAAACTTACGATGCCCGTAAAGAAATGCCGGGTTGGTCAGCTACCGGATTCAACGATAGTGGATGGGAAAAAGCTGCAGTGATCGATCAGTCGAAGAAATTACTCGTTGCCCCACAGGGTACTGTAGTAAAAGCCATCGAAGAAATTAAGCCATTAAAACTGATTACCACACCGAAAGGCGAAATCGTATTCGACATGGGTCAAAATATGGTTGGCTGGGTACGACTGAAAGTTCAGGGCAAAAAAGGCGATCAGGTAACCCTGAAGTTTGCTGAAGTATTGACAAAGGAAGGAAACTTTTATACCGACAACCTGCGCAGTGCAAAATGTACCGATAATTTTATCCTGAATGGTTCAGGGCAGGAAGTCTTGGAACCTCATTTTACCTTCCATGGTTTCCGGTTTGTACAAATTCAGGGCCTTTCAGAACAGCCATCACTCGATCAGATTACCGGCGTGGTCATCCATTCCGACATGACCCCAACAGGTTCATTCACTTGTTCCGATCCGATGATCAATCAGCTTCAGCATAACATTCAGTGGGGACAAAAAGGTAATTTCCTCGACGTGCCTACCGATTGCCCGCAGCGCGACGAACGCTTGGGCTGGACTGGCGATGCACAGGTTTTCAGCATGACGGCAGCGTTCAACTACAACGTGGCTCCGTTCTATACCAAATGGATGCGCGATGTGGCCGCCGATCAGTTACCTAACGGACGGGTTCCTCACGTCATTCCGGATGTTTTGAAACAAGATGGTGGTTCTACTGCCTGGGCTGACGTTTCGGTTATTGTTCCGTGGACTACCTATCTGACATATGGAGACAAGCGTATTCTGGAAGTTCAGTACCCAAGTATGAAAGGCTGGGTTGAATTCATGAAAAGCAGGGCTGGAGAGAAAAATTTATGGACTGGGGATACTCATTTTGGCGACTGGCTGGCATTTGCATCCAACCGGTCAGACTATACCGGGGCAACTACCGAAAAAGACTTGATTGCTACCGCTTATTATTCTTATTCCTCCGGATTATTAGCTAAAATTGCTGCTATAATCGGGCAGAACGACGACGCTAAAAAATATGCACAGCTATCCGAAGATATCAAAAAAGCATTTCAGAAAGAATTTGTGACCCCTGCCGGTCGTTTGGTTTCGAATACGCAAACTGCGTATTCACTGGCACTCGCATTCGATCTTCTTCCTGAAGATTTAATTCCGAAAGCTGCAAAATACCTGGCCGACGATGTGAAAAAGATGGGCCATTTAACTACTGGTTTTGTTGGAACTCCGCTGCTCTGCAAAACATTGTCGGCTCACGGATACGACGATCTGGCTTTTATGCTCCTGAACCGCAAAGATTATCCATCGTGGTTATATCCGGTTACTCAGGGTGCAACTACCATTTGGGAACGCTGGGATGGCCAGAAACCTGACGGATCGTTTCAGGATGTGGGTATGAACAGTTTTAATCATTATGCCTACGGAGCTATTGGCGAGTGGTTGTACCGTTATGTGGCCGGTATGGACATCGATCCTGAAAATCCGGGCTACAAACACATTCTGCTTGCTCCTCATCCGGGAGGTGGATTAACCAACGCTGGTGTTGAGTTTAATTCAGTCTACGGAAAAGTAAAATCGGCCTGGAAACTGGATGGAAACGACTTCGTTTACGAAGTGACTGTTCCTGCAAACACTACAGCTACGGTTACTTTGCCTGCGGCAAAAGCCGATCAGGTAACGGTTAATGCTCTGGCGATGCCAGCATCAGTCAAAGGAAGTTTGAAGCAAACCGATAAAGGTATTTCAGTGAATATTGGATCAGGAAGTTACACATTTAAGTACCCGATGAAGTAAAGCTTTATCCCCAACAGCCTTCAGGCAAAGGATATCATCCACTTAATCATCGGAGCGATATCCTTTGCCGTTTCGCTTTAGCGAACGGACATGGGGATCGGGAAAGGCAGGAAACAAGGCGCATCTGCAAATGATAATTGAAATACAAATGCTGTATGCGCCGCAAAGATAAGCCCATCCCCAATTCTGTATCAAAATAGGATAGGGAGTTTGTTCGGAGAAATTTCAGGACTGTTGTCTTTTAGAGTACGGCTCCTTCAAACGCTGAACGGTAAGCGACTAAGACCCTGAAAGGGTCAAATAATAATAGCCCCGGGTAAAGCGAAGCGGCACCCGGGGTAAGATGAAGGCCTGAAAACAAGGCGCATCTGCAACCAAAAATTGAAATACAAATGTTGTATGCGCCGCAACGGACATGACGAAAAGATCGATTTTAAAATAGATAAAGATGAACAAAGAGAGAATTGAAAAGGCCTATCTGCTGGCCAAAGAAGAATACGCCGAACTGGGTGTAAATACGGATACCGTATTGCAAAAGCTGAACGATGTGGCTATTTCGCTGCATTGCTGGCAAACCGATGATGTAGGTGGTTTTGAAACACCCGATGCAACTCTTTCCGGAGGTGGAATTCAGGCAACCGGTAATTACCCGGGCAAAGCCACTTCTATCGAACAAATGCGTGCCGACCTCGAAAAAGTGCTTTCACTTCTTCCGGGGAAACAGCGTCTGAACCTGCACGCCATTTACGGCGATTTTCAGGGTGAGCGCGTTGACCGCAACCAGATTGAAGTAAAACACTACCAAAGCTGGATAGACTGGTGCAAAAAGTTAGGCATCGGCATGGATTTTAACGCCTCCTGTTTTGCCCATCCAAAAGCCGACGGTGGATTTACACTTTCGAGCAAAAACGAAGAAACCCGCCAATTCTGGGTGGAACACGTTGCCCGTTGCCGCGCCATTTCTGCCGAAATCGGTAAGCAGCTCGGAACTCCTTGTGTGCACAATACCTGGATTCCCGACGGATCAAAGGACACGCCGATCGATCGTAACGGCTACCGCGCTATCCTTAAAAAGTCTTTGGACGAAGCCATGGTGGTTAAATATCCGAAAGAGCACATGAAGGATGCTGTTGAAAGCAAAGTATTCGGGATTGGACTGGAATCGATGACTGTTGGTTCGAACGAATTCTATATGGGCTACGCGATGAAGAACAATATTCTTCTTTGCCTGGATAATGGTCATTTCCATCCAACTGAAGTTGTTGGAGATAAAATTTCTTCGGTACTCCAGTTTGTTGACGGGGTGTTATTACACGTTACCCGCCCCATTCGCTGGGATTCTGACCATGTTGTTACCCTTAACGAAGATGTTCAGCTAATTGCCTCCGAAATTGTTCGTAATAACTTTATGGGCCGGGTTAATGTTGGGCTCGACTTCTTCGATGCTTCGATTAACCGGATTGGCGCTTATGTGATTGGTACACGAGCTACGCAAAAAGCATTTTTGATTGCGATGCTCGAACCAACCCAGTCTCTGCTTGAGCTGGAAGAAGCTGGTCAGAATTTCGAACGTTTGGCTATGCTCGAAGAATTGAAAACCAAACCTTTCAGCGCCGTATGGGATTACTATTGTTTACAGGCCGGTGTTGCTGTTGGAATGGACTATATTGCTGAAATTCAGCAATACGAAAAAGATGTGTTAAGCAAAAGATAACGATTTTGTTTGTGCTGGTAAAGGGTGATTGCTGATCAAAAATTCAGCAGTTGCCCTTTCTTTTTTGAAGTAAATCGAGTTGAGTGCTTAAGACTGTTTATTGTTGTACTTTTCACCCCTAACCCCTGAAGGGCAATGTCATTTGGCTAAGCCCGGTTAGGGCTTTAATGTTGATGTCGATGGGTGTGACCCGTTTTAGAGGAACAGCTTTTTCCCCTCTCTACACGTCGCTAAGCTTTATACACACGTCGTAGACAGTATATTTTCCCAGCCTGAAAGGCCAAAATATACTTGCCCAGGGCAGAGTTCCGGGAGGAACGATCCGAAACGCCACCCTGGGTAAAGTAAAGAACGCAGGATGAAAACCGTCCGTGCAAGGATGTTGAATAAAGCGAAAACCTTTTTTCGGACGGAATTAAACGACACCTGTGCAGGGAAAAAGATATGATCCATTTCGTCCGGAATAAGAATTTTTTTTAATGAACCTTATTGTGCGGACGATTTTGATCCCCATTCGTTAACCTGGAGCGTTGCCTCGGGCTGATATATTTTGGCCTTTCAGGCCAAAAATTAGGATGCTAAATTGTTCCTGTTATTTAGCTCATCCGAAATCAAAGTTTGGCCCTTTGATACTGCAATGGCCAGTCAATATTATCGTCCAAAATGCGCGCGGCATGGAGAGCAAAATGGGGATCGCGAAGAGATGCGCGTGCAATGATTATAAGGTCAGCACGATCATTCGCCAAAATATCTTCGGCCTGCTTCACCTCGGTGATCAACCCAACTGCTCCTGTTGAAATGCCTGTTTCTTTTTTTATCCGCTCAGCAAATTCCACCTGATAGCCAGGGGATACCGGAATCTTTGCATAAGAAACCAGCCCACCCGAAGAGCAGTCGATCAGGTCAACGCCCTGTTCTTTTAATATTGCAGAAAGTTTCACCGCCTCGTCAGCATTCCAGCCACCTTCGGCCCAATCGGTTGCAGATATCCTGACCAGCAACGGAAGATTTTGTGGCCAGACGGTTTGAATAGCTCCTAAGACTTCAAGCAATAAACGGATCCGGTTTTCGAAACGCCCGCCATATTCATCGGTGCGGTGATTGCTTAATGGCGATAGAAACTGGTGAATCAAATAACCATGAGCGGCATGTATTTCAATTACCTGATAACCGGCACTCAAGGCTCTTTTTGCCGCGGTTCTGAAATCATCAGTTACCTTTTTAATTCCATCCGAATCCAAAGCCTGCGGCGCATGATCATCGGCATTAAATGCAATTGCTGAGGGTGAAACGGTAGTCCAACCTCCTTCATTTTCTTTAAGCTGTTTGCCTCCGTCCCAGGGAACCGCACAACTTGCTTTTCGTCCGGCATGAGCCAGTTGAATACCTGCTACTGCACCTTGTTGATGAATAAAAGAGGTGATCCGTTTTAAATTTTCGAGATGTTCTTCTTTATATATTCCAAGATCGGCAGGAGTAATCCGCCCTTCAGGAGAAACAGCCGTAGCTTCCTGAATGATCAGTGCGGCGCCACCAACGGCGCGGCTTCCGTAATGTACCATATGCCAGTCGTTGGCAAATCCATCGATGGCCGAATACTGGCACATGGGCGAAATCGTAATTCGGTTTTTAAGTGTAATATCTTTTAAGGTGATCGGAGATAAAAGTCTGGAAGTCATGTTTATTTTTATTTACGAAGATTAACTTTTCAGGCAAGAATAACAATTGCAGTCCGGTAGAAGTTCTCATTTATCTGAAGTATTCTACCTCCCAACCTCGGGATGAAGACAGATGGAGCGTATGGTTTCAGGATTAAGAGAGAAATGGTAGGTGGATTTCTACCTTTCGGTCACCTCATTTCGGCACGGATTGTAAATCCTCGCTGGCAGGGCGGACTTGTATTTATTTTTCGATTGCGTAACTTATAAATTGCATATCTTCCCGTGAAACTTCATTCACCTTAATCCACCCATATTTATATCGGGAACCAATTTTCATCCGAATAGCTAAATAGTTTTCTGAGTTGGTTAGATTGTACCAACAACCGTAAGAACCCCACCATGAAGTTGGCGGAGCACTCCACATCGAATGACCAGCATTAGGATCAGACCAATGTGGAATGTTATCAATCCTACTTTTATAATTCAATGTGTCAACCCAGGTAACATTGCCAAGTTGCCCGTGTCCAAGACTATAATATTCAATTTTTGTGGCAACTTCTAATCCGTTTCTCATGGTTATCCAAAATGAGGGGAAATTGTCAATTGTATAAGAAATTGGATTGATACTTTCCAAAGGCATCCTATGATTAATAAACAAATCAAATTTGCCATCCAGATTAATGTCTAAAGAATCAACTCCAATGTATCTCTTTTTCGATGAGTCCAATCTTAGAATTACTTTAAGAGAAGGAGACGATTCGTGATAGGTGAAAGACGAATCGTAGATTCCGGCCGTAACTGCTTTACTCGTGTCTTCTTTTTTGCACGAGGAGGAAATCAATAAAAGAATCAAAATGCAATTTATTATTGTTTTCATATGTCTATAATTTGTTTTTTAATTGCCATATGGAACTCGCCTGAATAGTCATCCTCTTGTGTGAGGGATAATTTCTCATGGCTCGTTTCATCTGAAATATATTTCGGGGATTCGACAGTTTTCGATAGCGGGTTGGCTTTTTATTCAATTTTTTTTGATTTCGATAATTTCACAGTCAATGCCTGGAGAACAAGACTTATTTATACCAATTTCTTTGTACTTTACGCTTACCCGATCTCCTGACTTAAAAACCATTATATCTCCTAAACTAACGATTAACGTCTTCCCATTGTCAAGATGAATTTGTTCAGCGCAATACGCTAAGCCACCGCTAAGCCAAACGTTTCCGTTTTCGTGCTGAATAGAATCGTTGTCATCATTCGTATTACATGATAAAGCAAATACCAGCGCTAATCCGATTAAAATTTTCTTTGTCATGGTCGATTTAGTTTATGTTCTGCTTTAGATAGATTCTTTTTGTTATCAATTGGTTGCTCAGGTTCATTAAACTGGTTGCTGACGTAGCAAGCTACACTCAAGGACGGATTCGGGTTCCGATTCTCGGGCCCGAGCGGAAAGATGCATACCAGAATTCACCGCTGCCGGGTTTGCGGGTAGTTGATGTTGTAATCAGTACTATTTTCTCCTAAAAAAAAGTCGTTCTTTGTCACTCGATATGGAATATTCAATACGTTTATCTTTAAAAGTCAATTGTAGATTCTTGTTTATATCGCCTGTATTCCATGTTCCAATGACTTTATCTGATTTCTCAATAACAACAGCTGTTGCCTCGTTTTTTACTGGATCAGAAGTTCTCTTCGTTTTGTATTCAATGTTATAATAGTAACAAAATGTTGAATCGGCATTTAACTCTAATCGTGAAAATTCCTTATCCAGCCTTGTCGATGATAAATTGAGAGTATCTTTATCAAAGACAGTTGTATCCGCCTGAGCAAATGTCAAATAATAGATATGCTTTTCATTTGATGTGCTTGTGGATGTCAACAACTTAGTATTGTCCATTTTTAATTCTAACTTCTTTTTGTCTAAGAATAAGACAGAATACGTATCAATCTTTTCGTTATTTGATATTTTAAGGTCTGCGAACTGATTATCAGCCTTTTTAAAAGACCATTTAAAATAGTCTAAGGAAAAAAGCACAGTTCCTTTTTGCTCATTCTTGTTGCCGAAATTGGTCAAATAACCAGATTCAACAATTAAAGTCTCATTATTTTTGAAACTCCATTTAGTAAAAGTACTATCAAGCATTTCTCTATTAAAACTCAACGTCTCAAAAGAAGAGCCTGATTTTTTATTACTTAAGTACCAGTCACCATTCAAATCATCTTTATTAATTCCTTGCCCAAAAATACTTGCAACAGAACCAATGAGCAACAATAGGCAAAAGAGATGTTTTTTCATTTTGTTTCTTTTTAATATGAACGAGCGAATATTGTCTGCTTAATGTATTGGTTACAACTACCATATATCACCAAATATACAGACTTTTCTGAGTTTTTATTTGTATTGAGCATATTTTATTTGTTCGTATTTTAATTGAAAATCAGTCGGTATAAAACAACTAATCCGGTGGTTAACGTTTCGCCGGATCGTTTCGTTATGACCCCCGACAGGGTTTCAAACCCTGTCGGGGGTAAACCCGGAATAATCACTTAAGTCCGGTCAGGATTAACCTTACTTACATTTTAGTCTTTCAAATGAACATCCACATCTTCGGATGAAATAGACTAGAACCGACTCCTCATTTTTCCCATTGATAGGAAATATTTGCACTCTGTCAGCATAATTTCGAACCCTTACAACCAATATTTGCACTCCATCGGATAATATTTGCACTTCTTCAGCTTCATTTATCCCATTGACAGGGAGTATTTTAACTCTGTCGGCATGATTTCGAACCCTTGCAGCCGATATTTGCACTTCGTCAGGAAATATTCGGACTTCGTCAGCTTCATTTATCCCATTGGCAGGAAATATTTGCACTCTGTCAGCATGATTTCGAAGCCTTACAATCAATATTTGCACTCCATAAGATAATATTCGGACTTCGTCAGTTTCATTTTTCCCATTGGCAGGAAATATTTGCACTCCGTTGGTATGATTTCGAAGCCTTACAACCGATATTTGCACTCCGTAAAATAATATTTGCACTTCGTCAGCTTTATTTTTCCCATTGGCAGGAAATAATTGCACTCTGTCAGCGTGATTTCGAACCCTTACAACCAATATTTGCACTCCGTCAACATCTTTTCGAATAACAGCGTACCAATCTCGAACGGTTCAGGTTCTGCTTTTGCAACCGGTAAGCAAAAATAAGGCTCCAAACCTTATGGTTCAGAGCCTTATTCGTAAGTTGTTTTATTTCGAAGAATAAACAATACCCGGCTATCTTGCCCAATATTTTCTATTTGGTGATAATCTGCACCTCAGCCTCCTTTAATCCTTTGGCTTTGGCTTTTAGGACAATTGTTCCGGGAGCGCCTTGCGGCCTGACAATAGCCAGGCACTTGCCCATGAAGGTTTTCTTTACAGGCTGTTTGAAACTTGACATTTCGGTAGGGCTTCCACTGGCAACACCCGCAATTTCTCCGGGACCGCTGATCTCGTAATTCACGGTTACATCGTCGGCATACGGAATCACGTTTCCTTCTGCATCAATTATTTCGGTCTGGATGTACGACAAATCGTTGCGGTTAGCCTTGATGTTATTCCGGTCGGCAATTAATCGAATAGCCGCAGGAGTGCCAACGGTTTTCAGTGTTTGCGACGCGATTTCTTTGCCGTTGTCGTAACAGCGGGCAATTAATGTTCCCGGTTCGTAAGGTACATCAAAAGTTGCAGTTATTGCGTTTTCACCGTCAACAGCTTGTTCGCCGACAACTTTGCCATTCAATTCGAGTTTTACCAGTTTGCTGCGCGTATAAACATGTACCTGCATCTTTTCTTTCTCGTGCCCGGCCCAGCTCCAGCTTTTCAATTCCTCGGGCCAGCCCCAGGGGCTCACAATTTCTTTCATTCCTGAAGGGATTGGTCGGTGCACCAAAATTTCTATCGGACTTTGACGCCAAACAACCAATTGATGATAATAGCGGGGTTTCATGTTTCCGATCAGGTCGATGTCGCCCTGGTAATCGTTGAAGATCGGCCACGAATCGCGGTTAAAAAATGCGCCCAATCCATCTCCAACCCGTTTCCCTTTTGCCGGAACATCCGGAACGATCCTCGAATATCCCACACCGGCTTCGCCCAGGTAATCCATCACCACCCACGAAAAATTGCCAATCACATACGGAAGTTTTTCAACCATCTTCCAGTTATCGAGGGCATAAAGCGGCATAAATTCAGAGGCATACATCACGCGGTTGGGGTATTTCTGGTGATGTTCTTCGTACTTATTGAAGGCGTAGTTGTACCCGGCCACGTCGAGTTCGTTCGCCAGCGGCGCCATGGTATCCCAGCCACTTTTGCCTGTTGTGAACGACATAAAATCGACCAGTGCCTGGGTAACTCCGCGGCTGGTGTCGAATTTGCGCACTTCGGCTGCCAGCTTTTTGGCAATCCGCAGGCCTGAAGTATCCGCAGCTTCAGGAATTTCGTTCCCGATGCTCCACATTATAATCGAAGGGTGGTTTCGGTCGCGAAGCAGCATCGATTGCACATCTTTCTGCCACCATTCTTTAAAGAACTGGTGATAATCGTTGTCGTTCTTGGGCTTTTCCCACATGTCGGTCACTTCATCAATCACCAGGATTCCCAGCCGGTCGCACACTTCAAGCAAATAAGGCGATGGTGGATTATGGCTACACCGTATGGCATTGAGTCCGGCATTTTTGAACAACTCCATTTTGCGTTCTTCGGCGCGGTCGATGGCTGCCGATCCCAGCGGACCGTTGTCGTGATGGTAGCAACCGCCTTTCAGTTCAATGCTTTTGCCATTCAGGGTAAATCCGGTTTGTGCATCAAAATGAATGCTGCGTACACCAAATGCGAAGTTCTGGCTGTCGGTTTCTTTTCCGTTATCGAGAACAGATACTTTGGCTGCATACAGTTTCGGACTGTCGATTGACCACAAATCAGGTTTATTTACCTGAATTTTCTGTTCAATCTTATTCACTGCATCGGGTTGAACCGTGATGTTTCCTTCGGCATTACCCACAACTTTTCCTGAAGGATCGAGTATTTCCACCTTTACCGTCACCGGTTTTCCTTCTTTTCCTGAATTGATCAGGTTGGTCGAAATATTCACTTCAGCCGAGTTTTCATTAACGGAAGGAGTTTCAACACGAACGCCCCAAACACCGATATGCACAGGATTAACTACCGTAAGCCAGGTGTGCCGGTAAATTCCTGATCCGGAATACCAGCGCGAATTCTTGCCTTCGTTTTTAACACAAACAGCAATGGTGTTTGGTTGCCCCGCTGCATTCAGGAAAGAGGTGATGTCGTAATAAAAGGAAGTATATCCGTTTGGATGGTTACCAACAAGCTTGCCATTTACATAAACGTCGGAGTTCATATACACACCGTCGAATTGCAGATAAACGATCTTGTTTTCGTCATTTTTGCTGATAGTGAAATTTTTGCGGTACCAGGCCGTTCCGCCAACGGTATAGCCGGTACTCATTTTACCAACAGATGCTTTCGAGAATGGCCCGATAATACTGTCTTTCTGCTGACCGGGCAAATCTTCAATGCTCCAGTCGTGCGGAAGATCGAGCGTTCTCCACTGCGAATCGTCGAACCCAGGATTTTGTGCATCAGCCGGATTTCCCTTCAGGAAGCGCCAATCGGAATCGAATGAAGTTGTGCGTAAGCTGTTCTCCTTTTTTGCCGGGGAGCAGCTTACGAATGCCATCGTTAGAAAGGCAAGAAACGCGATGACAAAGGGATAAGTCATTTTTTTCATGTCAGGTAGATTTAGTTGAGCTTAAAGTTAATTTTATTTTGAGGCAGGCATCGGAGTACAAATCGCTTATTTTGGTGTTATATAATGGTTTTTGTAAGTAAATTCAGCTCATAAAAAGGCCTGACCCTCGCGATTCAGGGCCTTTCGAATATTATTTCCCGAAGATTATTCGTATTCGTAAACGGTCTCCTTGTCAACCTTAACAGGATACCCGAGGTCGTTATATTCGTAGGTGTGCGAGGTGACGTTTTCCCACTCAATAACCGAAGGAGTAGCACCATAAGCAATATAACTTTCTTTGGTAATGTTGTTCCGGTTAGTCGCCCGGCCTGGATATAGTAACTTGTTAAAAGGGAAATACGGGTTCTTTTGGTTATCATACTCATATTCGGTTTTACTGGCTAAATTGCTTTTTCCATCCGGCGAAGTAAAATAGTGACTTCTGGTGATCAGGTTGCCCCGATCGTCATACGAATAGTCAACATATCCCGAAGGTTTGCCTTCATAGTAATAAATATCTTTTGAAATCAGTCCTTTTTCGTTGAGTTCATACGTCATATAGTCGCTGGTTCCATTCGCCCGTTCAACATTCCGTTGATTGAGTACGCCCGCTTTCGTGTAAGTATAGGTATTGGTAACTTGTAGTGGAATATTTTGCGGATTTGCCCATTCTTTTCGTTTGCTGGCCTCGGCAATCACCTGCGACGAACTACTGAAGATGGACGGATCATCATACGATTCCGATTTTACAAGCAGGTTCGACGAGTTGTATGTGTGTTTGGTGTACGACCCCCAGCTTTTTTCTTCGTAAATCAATCCCGAGCTGGTATAGGTGTATTCCTGAAAAGGTTTTCCTGAAATAAGCACTTTGGAGAGTAATCCGGTATTGTTCCGTTCAACAACCTGATCGTTGCCTTTTTCGCACGAAAGAAAAGCAATGCTAATCAGCAGGGCAATGTAAATGCGTTTCATGGTGTATGATAGTTATTCCTGAATTCTGGTTTTCAATTCATTAAAGTTAAAGCAATACATTTGATTAACAAAACTTCAGGCATAAAAAAGCCCTGAACCTTTTCGATCCAGGGCTTTTCAGCTTGTATGTTTTTCAGGAAAATTAATCGGGCAGGTAACCACGAATAATTCCACGTTTCGAGTCTTTAATAAATAACAGAACTTCGTCACGCTCAGTTGAAGCAGGCATTTCGGCTTCAATAATTTCAACAGCCTGAGAGATGTTCAGTCCTTTCTGGTATATGTAACGGTAAATTTCCTGTACCTCGCGGATTTTTTCGTTGTTGAAATTACGACGGCGCAATCCGATTGAATTGATTCCTACGTAAGCCAACGGTTCGCGCCCGGCTTTAATAAATGGGGGAACATCTTTGCGAACAAGCGATCCACCCGAAATCATAACGTGCGAACCCACATGAACGAATTGATGCACAGCCGACATTCCGCCAAGGATTGCAAAGTCGTCGATAACTACTTCGCCGGCAAGCTGGGTGCTGTTTACCAGGATTACGTTGTTTCCTACCACGCAATCGTGGGCTACATGAACGTAAGCCATCAAAAGGCAGTTACTTCCAACTACGGTTTTCCCTTTTGCAGAGGTTCCGCGGTTAATGGTTACGTATTCGCGGATGGTTGTATTGTCGCCAATTTCGACGGTTGAATATTCACCTTTAAATTTCAAATCCTGAGGTTCGCCTCCAATAACGGCTCCCGGAAAAATCCGGCAGTTTTTGCCAATCCGAACTCCCGGCATGATGGTGACACTCGATCCGATACGGGTTCCTTCTCCGATAACAACATCTTTGTCAATCGATACAAAAGGTTCAATAACCACGTTGTCAGCGACTTTTGCTTCCGGATGTACGTAAGCTAATGGTTGTTTCATGTTCTGCTATTTTCTGTTTCTAATTAATTTACTTTTACAATCTGGGCCATATAGTCGCCTTCGGCAACAATCGAATCACCCACGTAACATAGGCCACGCATTTCTGCTATTCCACGACGGATTGGCGATGTAAGGATAACCTTGAAAACAAGGGTGTCTCCCGGAACAACTTTTTTCCTGAATTTCACGTTGTCGATTTTCATGAAATAAGTAGAGTATTTTCCTTCCAGGTTTCGAAGCACAAATATTCCACCAGCCTGAGCCATGGCTTCAACAAGTAAAACTCCCGGCATAACGGGCTCTTCCGGAAAATGTCCCTGGAAAAATGGTTCGTTGGCAGTTACATTTTTAACGCCTACGAGGTAATTATCCTGAATGTCGATAACCTTGTCAACCAACAGGAAAGGGTAACGGTGAGGAAGTAGTTCTTTAATTTTATTTACATCCATCAATACCGGAGAATTGGGACCGTAAGCAGGAGCCTTTTCTCTTGCATCTTCCTTTCGGATGGCTTTCATCATTAATTTGGCAAACTCGGTATTGGGCACTGTGACCTGGTTTGGTGGCAATAATGCGGCCTTTAATCCTTTTGCCTGCCAGGGTCAAATCTCCAATTACGTCAAGTAACTTATGGCGGGCGCATTCGTTATTGTATTGCAATTCAATGTTATTCAGGATACCGCCCTGCGGTTTAATCTCAACCCGTTTGTGGTTGAATAAATCAGCAATATGGTCGAGCTCCTCCTGCGAAACCGGACGGTCCATAATTACAATGGCGCTATCCAGATCACCTCCTTTTACCAGATTGTTTTTCAGCAAAAACTCCAGTTCGTGCAGAAATACAAAGGTGCGACAGTTGGCAATTTCGTTTTTGAAGTTGCTCAAGGTGTCTAATGAAGCAAATTGGTTGTTAAGAACCGAAGAGTTGAACGAGATTAAAACGTTCAGGTTATAATCGTTATCGGGAAGCGCAATGATTTCCGATCCGGTCTTTTCATTCTTGTACACTATTTTCTCAGTCACCACGAAGTATTCGCGTTCGGCATCCTGTTCAATAACTCCGGCCTCTTCAATAGCCTGAACAAAAAAGCGCGAGCTTCCGTCGAGAATTGGAACTTCTTCGTTGTCGATTTCAACCAGTACGTTATCCAGATCCATTCCGGTTAATGCAGCCAGACTGTGTTCCAGAGTACTGATGCGGGCATTTTTAATGCCGATTACGGTGCCCCTTGAGGTGTCAACAACATATTCAGCGCTGGCTGGTATAACCGGCTGGCCTTCCAGATCGATGCGTTGAAATTTGAATCCGTGGTTGATTGGAGCTGGTTTAAAAGTCATGCTTACAACACAGTTGGTATGCAGACCTTTACCGCTTATTGAGAATTCTTTTGCTAATGTTTTTTGTTTAATTGTCATTCCTGATTTCAATTATTCTTCAAGCTTTGTTTTTATGTTTGCTATTTGTTTTCCTTGTTCGATAACCTGTTCCCGGAGTGCAGGCAGGTTGCGGAAAATGGCAAAAACCTTGGCAGCCTGAGCAATGTCCATGGCTGGTGCTCCTAAAACTGTACGGTTTGATTTAATGCTGTTGTTTACACCCGACATTGCTCCTAAATTGACATGATCGCCAATGGTGATATGACCTGCAACGCCAACCTGTCCTCCAAACATACAGTTGCTTCCAACCTTAGTCGAGCCGGCAATTCCTGTTTGTGAAGCCATTACTGTGTTTTCTCCAATTTCAACGTTATGGGCAATTTGTACCAGGTTGTCAATCTTTGTTCCTTTTCGGATGATGGTCGATCCCATGGTAGCACAGTCAATCGTAGTGTTAGCGCCAATCTCGACGTTGTCTTCCAGAATTACATTTCCAACCTGCGGAATCTTTTTGTAAGAGCCGTCTTCGGTAGGTGCAAAACCAAAACCATCCGATCCGATTACCGCTCCGGCATGAATAATACATGCTTCGCCAATCCGGGTGTCTTCGTAAATTTTAACCCCGGCAAACAGAATACAATCGTCGCCAATGATGCTGTTATCGCCAATATATACCTGAGGGTAAATTTTTACATGATTTCCAATCCGGACATTCTTCCCGATGTAAGCAAATGCGCCAACATAAATGTCGTTGCCAATTTTTGCTGAAGCATCAATAAACGATGGGTTTTCAATGCCGGTTTTATTTCCTTTGGCCTGCTGATATAACTCGAGAAGCGAAGCGAAAGCTTTGTAAGCGTCAGAAACCCGGATTAAGGTGGGTTTAACTTCAGTTTCAGGTTCAAAATCCTGATTTACAATTACAATTGTAGCTTCTGTTTCGTATAGGTATTTGTTGTATTTCGGGTTGGATAAGAATGCTAATGTTCCGGGTCTTCCTTCTTCAATCTTGGCTACATCAGTTACGATAGCATTGGGATCTCCTTCTACCGTACCTCCCAGAAAATCAGCTATACTTTGAGCTTTGAATTCCATATTTGTTTTCGATTTGCCGTGCAAAAATAGTTTAAATTACTTAATGTCCAATTCTTTCGGATAACAGATAAAATATTTCCTCACTGTTTCAGAGAAAACCGAGAGGTTTATATCCGAAGCATCTGCAATGTCGCTTATCTTATTGTTTTTGAATAAAACATTAATTTTTTCGCTGGAAGCCTTGTTGTATGCGCTGTTCGAAATGGTGTCGGCAATGAGAAAATAGTGCATCTGGTCGTCGCAAACATTAAAATGGGCGCATATTTTCTCTTTGAGTAAAGCAATTTTATGTTCCGGAATCGGCTTCTTGCTGATCTTTATTTTATATAATCGTCTGTTAATTATTCCATTGGATAGATATGACAATACCTGATCTGGATGGTTCTGCCATTCTTTGATGGAGGCAATAATATCGTTGTCATCCAGGTTGGCAAACAGATCTAACACCGGACGACCGTTTACCAATCGGTTAAAAATAAAGTCGTCGAGCGTTACATCATGAGTTAGAAAGGCTTTAAACACAGGAGTGGCAAATAAATCGGAACCCTGAAGAACGAGCTCACGTGCGCGTGCAAGTACATTAATCAAAAGGTATTCGGCCGAAAGAACGGTTTTGTGCAGGTAAACCTGCCAGTACATCAGCCGTCGGGCTATCAGGAAGTTCTCCACCGAATAAATCCCCTTGTATTCAATCACAAGTTCGTCGTTTCGTACATTAAGCATCTTGATAATGCGTTCCGAACTGATTACGCCTTCCGAAACTCCTGAAAAGAAACTGTCGCGGCTCAGGTAATCGAGCCGGTCCATATCGAGTTGACTGGATACCAGCTGGTGAAGAAAATGCCGTGGATAATTGTCAGTAAAAATGCGAATGGCCAGATCGAGTTTCCCATCAAACTGCCGGTTTAGTTCTTCCATTAACAAAATCGAAATGCGTTCGTGCGGAACTCCCGGCACAATGGTGCTTTCCAGCGCGTGCGAAAATGGCCCGTGCCCAATGTCGTGCAGCAGAATGGCAATAGTTACAGCATCGGCTTCTTCGTCAGTAATTTCCTGACCTTTTAATTTCAGGATGGCAATGGCCGAACGCATCAGATAAACGGCACCAAGGGCATGCTCGAAACGGGTGTGATTGGCTCCCGGATAAACCATACACGACAAGCCTAATTGTTTAATTCGACGTAATCGCTGAAAATAAGGATGTTCTATTAAATCGAAGACGAGCTCGGATCGAATGTTTATAAATCCAAATACCGGATCGTTGATTATTTTCTTCTTATTTGTTTTCAAGGTATTCCAATGTATGTTTACTCATACAAACATACTAAAAATAGAAAGTTTACAGATAAATCGACGTCCGAAGAGTGTGTTAGTTCTTATTTTTTACTGATAATCAGAAAGCTTAATGAATTGATTTTGCCAATTTGATTAAAATTACTATTTTTGTCGCGACAATTTGGGGAAACCAGAGCGTAGGGGATCGAAAGTCCCCTATTTTATTACACAAATATGATCGACAAAATTAAAATAGCAGAACTTGTAAATGAAAAGCTTACTGAAGACCAGTTTCTGGTTGAAGTAACTGTTTCATCGAGCAATGTAATTCATGTCATGGTTGACAGCGACACCGGTATCTCGATCAATCAGATCGTTGAAATCAGCCGTTTTATCGAAAGCAACCTTGATCGTGAGGTGGAAGATTTCGAATTGTCAGTTTTTTCTGCCGGATTAAGCGAACCTTTAAGTTTGGTTCGTCAGTATAAGAAAAATATAGGTACTGAAATTGACGTATTACTTACCAGCGGCCAAAAGCTGACTGGAATACTCATAAAAGCCGACGATCAGGGAATTGATCTGGAGGTGACAACAAAAGAAAAATCGGAAGGATCGAAAAAGAAAGAACTTGTAACTCGAGTTCATACTTTTGAGTATCCGGAGATAAAAGAAGCAAAAAAAGTATTAAAATTTTAAAATGGGACGAGATGGAGACTCTTAATCTTATCGACACCTTTGCCGAATTTAAAGAACTTAAAAACATCGACCGCGCCACAATGATGAGCGTATTGGAAGATGTATTTAAAAATGTTCTTCAAAAGACCTATGGCACAGATGAAAACTTCGATGTGATTATTAACATCGATAAAGGTGACTTTGAGATTTGGCGCAACAGAGAAGTGGTTGCTGATGAGGATTTTGAAGATCCAAACAGGCAGATCACTTTGAAAGAAGCCAAAAAAATTGACACAGATTATGAAATTGGCGAAGAAGTAACCGACGAGGTGAAATTGGCCCAGTTTGGTCGCAGAGCCATTCTGAATTTGCGTCAAAACCTTGCCAGTCGCATTATGGAGCTTGAAAAAGACCATATTTACAATAAATACAAGAACAAAATCGGCGACATCGTTGCCGGTGAAGTTTATCAGGTTTGGAAAAAGGAAATCCTGATTCTGGATGACGAAGGCAATGAACTGATTCTTCCAAGAACAGAACAGATTCCTTCAGATTATTTCAGAAAAGGAGATAACCTGCGGGCTGTAGTGTACAAAGTTGAATTACGGAACAACAATCCGCTGATTATTCTTTCGCGCACATCTCCTGTTTTCCTCGAACGCCTTTTCGAACTGGAAGTTCCTGAAATTTTTGATGGTTTGATTACCATTAAAAAGATTGTCAGGGTTCCGGGCGAACGTGCTAAAGTTGCGGTTGAGTCGTATGACGAACGTATCGACCCGGTTGGAGCCTGCGTTGGAATGAAAGGATCGCGTATTCACGGCATCGTTCGTGAATTGCGTAACGAAAATATTGATGTTATTAATTATTCGGCAAATTTACAGTTGTTTATTCAACGTGCATTGAATCCAGCCAAAGTATCATCTATTAAGTTGCACGAAGACACCAAAAGAGCCGATGTTTACCTGAAACCCGATGAGGTTTCGATGGCTATCGGAAAAGGTGGGTTGAACATCCGGTTAGCCAGCCAGTTGACCGGCTACGAAATTGATGTTTACCGCGAAGTGGCTCAGGACGATGAAGACGTGAATCTGGATGAATTTTCCGATGAAATTGAAAGCTGGGTGATTGACCAACTGAAGTCAATTGGTTGCGATACGGCTAAAAACGTATTAAGTCTTACCCGGTCAGAACTGATCAAAAGAACCGATCTCGAAGAGGAAACGATCGACGAAGTTCTTAGAATACTGAAAAATGAATTTGAATAGGCGAAAGTTTATTCAAATTTTTTGCTTGAAAATTAGGGCATTTTAGATTTTGAATGTAAAATTGCATCATCGTTAATTCCTTAGAAATTATTTTGAGGTTTATTTAACTGAGTGGGTTTATGGTTATAGGTAGTAGTATAAAACGACTAAGTAAAGTAGCGCGGGACTTTAATGTTGGTATTTCAACCATCGTTGAATTTTTGCACAAGAAGGGATTTGACATTGATACAAATCCAAACAACAAAATTACTGATGACGCATTTCATCTTCTTGAAAAAGAATATAAAGGCGATATCAGTCTTAAAAAAGAGTCAGAGAAAATCAATCTGAAGAGTCATCGTGGCGCGCATGAATCTATTTCATTGGAAGATGTGAAAGATTCGGGTCATAAACACGTTGAAGAAGATTACGTGGATGATGAGGTCATCATTAAAGGCCACACTTCGAAAAAGGTTGAACCTGCACAACACGTTGAGCCAAAGCCAATCAGGCACGAACATAAGGAAGAATTGATTACTACCCACAGGCAAGAAATTGAATCTCCAAAAGTGATTGGAAAGATCGACCTTGATAACCTGGGTGGTGCAAAGAAAAAGGAAGAACCTGTTGTTCCTCCAGCACCTGTTGAAAAACCAAAACCAGTCCATCAGAAACCTGTAGAAGAAGCTAAGCCTGTTCAGGAAGCTCCTGTTGTTGCTGAAGAAGTTAAAACTCCGAAAGTACATAAAGAAGAAAAACCTGCACCGGTTATTGTTCCTGAAGTTAAGGAAGAACCGGTTCGTGCTGAATCAGAAGATGACCGTTTTAGCTCCGATCATGTTACAACCAATGTTCCAACAGTTGAAGATGTCAAGGTTGTTGGCCGAATTGATCTTGATTTATTGAATCAAAAGACCAGACCGGCGAAGAAGAGCAAAAAACAGAAGGAAGATGAACGCAAAGATCGCGAGCGCGTTCGCCGTGATGTTCAACGGCCAGCAGAAGGTGAAGCTGTTCAGCAGGGAACACCTCAGGCTGAGCGCACTGAACGTACCGGTCCAACAGTTATAAAAGCCAAAGTAGAAAGATTGTCTGGTCCGACCGTAGTGGGCAAGATAGAACTACCTTCAGATAAAAGACCTGGAGGTCCGGCAAACGATGCTGCCGCACAGGCAAATCGCAAGAAAAAAAGAAAACGTATTACAAAAGATATTCCGGGGAATGGGAATCAGCAGCAACGAGTAAATGTGGCCGATAAGCCAGTTGTTGCCGGCGAACGGAAAAAGTTGGTGGTTACCAAGAACATTGGTGGAGCACCAAGACCAGCTGGCGAAAAACCAGGTTTGAAAAAACGCACACTTCTTAAAAAGGAAGTAAGCGAAGAGGATGTACAAAAGCAAATTAAAGATACATTGGCTCGCCTGACGACCAAAGGAACGAAATCTAAAGGATCGAAATACCGGAAAGATAAACGTCAGATGGTCAGCGATAAAATGGCAGCTCAGGCCGAACGCGACAGCGAAAATCTAAACATTCTGAAAGTAACCGAATTCGTTTCTGTAAACGAGTTGGCTACCATGATGGATACCTCGGTTACCAGTGTAATCTCTACTTGTATGAGTCTTGGGTTGTTCGTTTCGATTAACCAGCGACTGGATGCTGAGACGATGGCTGTTGTAGCCGATGAATTTGGCTTTAAAGTTGAATTCGTGAGTGCCGAAATTCAGGTAGCTATCGAAGAAGAACCTGATACTGAAGAACAACTATTGCCAAGGGCTCCTGTTGTTGCCGTAATGGGACACGTTGACCATGGTAAAACATCGCTGCTCGACCACATCCGTAGTACTAACGTAATCGCAGGTGAAGCAGGAGGTATTACCCAGCATATCGGTGCTTACAATGTTAAGCTGAAAGACGGACGCAGAATTACGTTCCTTGATACTCCGGGTCACGAAGCATTTACCGCGATGCGTGCCCGTGGTGCTCAGGTTACCGATATTGCCATTATTATTGTTGCCGCCGATGATAATATCATGCCTCAGACTGTTGAAGCAATCAACCATGCTCAGGCAGCAGGTGTTCCGATCATCTTTGCCATAAACAAAATTGATAAAGCAGGTGCAAATCCTGAAAAGATAAAAGAAAAACTGGCCGCCATGAACTTCCTTGTTGAAGATTGGGGTGGAAAATACCAAAGTCAGGATATATCTGCGAAAAGTGGATTAAATGTTGATTTGTTACTCGAAAAGATATTGCTCGAAGCCGAAATGCTTGAGCTGAAAGGTAATCCGAACAAACGTGCCACAGGAGCAGTCTTGGAATCAACCCTTGATAAAGGTCGTGGTTATGTAGCCACAGTGTTGGTACAAAACGGATCATTAAGAGTTGGCGATGTTCTTTTGGCTGGTCAGTATTACGGACACGTGAAAGCGATGTTCAACGAACGAAACCAAAAGGTTACAGTAGCCCTCCCTGCCGAACCGGTAATTATACTGGGGCTGGATGGTGCGCCACAGGCAGGTGATAAATTCAACGTGATGGAAAATGAACGTGATGCACGTAACATTGCCAATAAACGTGAACAGCTTGCCCGCGAACAGGGATTACGTACTCAGAAACATATTACTCTGGATGAAATTGGCCGTCGTATCGCGATTGGCAACTTCCAGGAACTGAACTTGATTGTGAAGGGTGACGTGGATGGATCTATCGAAGCGCTTTCTGATTCATTGATCAAGCTTTCGACTGAAGAAATTCAGGTGAATGTAATCCATAAAGCTGTTGGTGCGATTTCCGAATCGGATATCATGTTGGCAACCGCTTCGAATGCAATCATTGTTGGATTCCAGGTTCGTCCTTCAGTAAATGCCCGTAAGATTGCCGAAAAAGAACAAATCGATATCCGACTGTATTCAATTATTTACGATGCGATCAACGAAATAAAAGCGGCGATGGAAGGTATGCTTTCTCCTGAAATTAAGGAAGAAATTACTGGAACAGCCGAAGTTATGGAAGCATTTGAAATTACCAAGGTTGGTACGATTGCCGGATGTATTGTCCGCGACGGAAAAATCATCCGTAAAGACAAAGTTCGTGTGATTCGCGATGGTATTGTAATCTATACCGGAACACTCGGATCGCTCAAACGTTTCAAGGACGATGTAAAAGAAGTCAACAAAGGTTATGAATGCGGCTTGAATATTGACAATTACAACAATGTAAAAGAAGGGGACTTTATTGAAGCCTTTACTTTAACAGAAGTTGCCAAGACGCTCTAGTTCAGCAACCAAAATTTTCTCATAATTCAAAAACCTGCTTTGCAAAAAAGCAGGTTTTTTTTGCTTCATACCTTTCCTGAAATGTTTTCAACCTAGATACAATTTTTCTGGCAGGTCGATATCAAATGGGGATATGTGTTTAAAATAAGTGTGTTAAATTGAAATATAGGGTATCTTAATATAGGGCGTGAGTTTACAAAAAGATAATAAATATAAAATATGGCCCATTATTTATGAGGTGGTATGCGAAAATAATTATTTTTGCCATGCATTAATTTAAAATCCCCCATTTATGTTTGATGTAGGTTTAACCACATTTATGATTTTAGCCACCAGTATGGTCATGCTTATGACACCCGGACTGGCATTTTTCTACGGAGGACTCGGAAATAAAAAGCACGTCCTCAATATCATGATGCAAAGTTTTGTTTCGCTTGGGCTAACCACTGTCTTGTGGTTTTTCTTCGGCTATTCATTGTGTTTTAGCGGAAATATGACTGAAGGAACTGATTTCTTTGGCATCATCGGAAATTTGGATAAAGCCATGTTTCATGGAATTACTCCGAAAACAGTTTTCTCGCCCGAGAGAAGATTTCCGGAATATATTTTTATCGCCTATCAAATGATGTTCGCTATTATCACTCCCGCTCTGATAACAGGGGCGTTTATCAATCGAATTTCATTCAAAGCTTATATCTGGTTTTTAGTTTTATGGCAGATATTTGTTTACTACCCTTTTGTACATATGGTATGGGGCGGTGGTCTTTTAGCTGTGTGGGGTGTTCTCGATTTTGCAGGTGGTATTGTCGTTCATGCTACTGCCGGATTTGCGGCTCTGGCTTCAGTATATTTTGTAGGTGCGCGTAAAGAAAAGAATCATGTCCCCAATAATATTCCATTGGTGGCTATTGGCACAGCTCTGTTGTGGTTTGGCTGGTATGGTTTTAACGCCGGAAGTGAAATGGCAGTTAATGAGGTAACTGTAGCCGCATTCTTGAATACCGATATAGCCGCTTCGTTTGCAGCAATTACCTGGTTGGTCATTGAATGGAATGTCGGGAAAAAGAAGCCTACGTTCATCGGGTTAATGACAGGTGCAGTTGCGGGTTTAGCAACTATCACGCCTGCTGCAGGTTATGTGACTATTCAATCAGCCGTTATGATCGGAATTATTGCAGGAATCGGCTGTTACCTGGCGGTGAAATTCAAAGAAAAGCAAGAATGGGACGATGCGCTCGATGTTTGGGGAGTTCATGGTATGGGTGGTGTTATTGGCACCATTTGTCTCGGATTATTTGCCACCAAAACGATCAATACCAACGGTGTGGATGGGCTTTTCTATGGTGGAGGAATTTCCTTTTTATTGAAACAAATAGCTGCAATTCTTCTCGCAACAGTTTATGGATTCTTTTTTACTTTACTGCTTCTGAAAGGCATTAACCGCCTGGTAACCGTAAAAGCATCGTTGAAGGAAGAAAAAGAAGGTCTGGATATTAGTTACCACGGAGAGGTGGCACGAGATATAGCATAGGTTCTTTGCATATCGGAAAGATGCAATCTGAAATAAGATTAGAAGAGGCTGTTACTTTTTGGATAACAGCCTCTTCGTTATTCTGAGAATCTTACTTCCGACTATCCAGTATTTGTCGGGCGATGAGAACTCCGTTAACCGAAGCTTGCATTAATCCACGGGTAATTCCGGCGCCATCGCCGCCAAAGTAAAGGTTTTTCACCGTCTTGCTTTGGAAGTTTTTACCAACTTTGATGATGTTGGAATAGAATTTAACTTCTACACCATAAAGTAATGTTTCATCGCTGGCCAATCCCGGACTGACTTTATCAAGAGACTTAATCATTTCAATAATGTCCATCAGGATGCGGTGAGGCAACACCAGGCTCAAATCACCGGGAACTGCATCTTTCAAGGTTGGAATAATGTTATTTCGGTACAATCTGGCGGACGTTGTTCTGCGACCGCGGATTAAATCACCAAATCGCTGAACCAGAATTTTGTTTTGGGTCAGCATATTGGCTAGTCGTGCAATATGATGCCCATATTCTATCGGGGCATTAAATGGCTCAGTAAATTTCTGTGATACCAGCAGGGCGAAGTTGGTATTGTCACTTTTCATGTTTTTGTAGCTGTGTCCGTTGACCACCGCCAGATTTCCATCGTAGTATTCCGACGATACAAAACCTCCGGGATTGGAGCAGAAAGTGCGTACTTTATCATCGAAGGTTCGTGTATAATGAACCAGCTTGGCTTCATAAAAGTTCTCGTTGATCTCCTGCATGATTTCGTTTCTGCATTCCAGTCTCACGCCGATATCCACAATTCCGACTTCGGTTGGGATATGTTGTTTTTCACATTGCTGCAACAGCCACTTCGAGCCTTCGCGTCCAACAGCTACCACCACATGTTCAGCAAAAAAATCTTCTTTGGCTGTTTTTACTCCTGAAATATGATGATCGTTGATAATAAAATCGGTAACTGCCGAATTAAATTTGACTTCAACCAGTTTTTCGGTCAGGTGTTCGAAAAGGGCACGGTAAAGCTCCTGCGTTTTTTCAGTTCCCAAATGTCGAACCGGACATTGTACCAGTTTCAGGTTGGCTTCAATCGATTTTCGTCTGACTTCGCGCATCGAAGGAGTTTCTGTTTCCCCGTGTATTTCAGGAGCAGCGCCAAATTTGAGGTAGATATTGTCGGTGTATTTGATCATTTTCAGCGTTTCTTCAACACCGATATAATCGGGCAAAGTGCCTCCAACTTCGTGCGAAAGCGATAGCTTTCCATCAGAAAAAGCTCCGGCCCCTGCCCATCCGGTAGTGATTGAACACGGCTTGCAATTGACACAGGTTCCGCCATTAGTGTGCTTCGGACATTTACGTTTATAAATGTCGCGTCCTTTTTCAAGAATAAGGATTTTCAGGTCATTGTGCTCTTTAACGAGTTCGTAGGCCGTAAAAATTCCGGCAGGCCCGGCACCTACAATAATTACATCATATTTTTTCATCAGATTTGGTATTATATCGATTTCGGATTGCCTGGAGAAAGCCAATGATTCAAGTTCATTTAGAAATTGCGCAGGACAAACCCGGCAAAAATAAATATTTTGCCCGAATAGTGGTGTTTTTCAACCAAATAAATCTGAAGATGAATTGATATTTTGAAGGATAGTGGGGAATTGACAAGATGGGATTCCTTGAGTGGAATATTGCCTGAAAAAACAAGACCCTGAAGTTAAATCTCCAGGGTCTCGGTTTTTTATGCTTCGAGCATCGCTTGATATTCTGATGCGCTTAGTAAATCTCCAAGTTCGTCTTGGTTCGAAATGGCTATTTTAATTAACCAGCCTTGACCGTATGGATCTTTGTTTACAAGTTCCGGAGAAGCTTCAAGAGCTGGATTAAATTCCACCACTTCGCCACCAACAGGCATAAACAAATCTGATACTGTTTTCACTGCTTCAATGGTTCCAAAAGTTTCGCCTTTAGCTAAAGTCTCACCTTCAGTTTCAATTTCAACAAAAACAATGTCACCCAATTCACCCTGAGCGAATGAGGTGATTCCAACTAATGCAACATCACCCTCAACACTAATCCATTCGTGTTCGCTGGTGTACTTTAAATTTTCCGGAATAGTCATATGATATATTTTTTCGATTTATTCTGAATCAAAAGTAATACAAATTTTTTATTCAAACCTTTAACAAAAGTCAGTGTTATGCATATTCGACGAAGTTTTATTAATTTGCACAAATAATTTCGATATCAATGTTTCAGACTCAAATTACACATCTGTCAGCGCTTCAGAAAACAGCCAGAATGCTGCTGAATAATTTCCCGGAAGAGAGAGTTTTTGCTTTTTATGGAGCAATGGGAGCCGGGAAAACTACTTTTATTAAAGCCATTTGCCACGAATTAGGCTCAAGCGATTATGTGACGAGTCCAACTTTTGCACTGATTAACGAATACACTACTTCAAATGGATCGGTAATCTATCATTTTGATTTTTACCGCATTAAAAAGCTTGAAGAGGCTTTTGATCTGGGATATGAAGATTATATTTACAGTGGAAATTATTGTTTTATTGAATGGCCTGAAATGATTGAACAGTTATTGCCGGAAGGAATTGTGGAAGTCAGGATAAAGGAAGGTGATAATGGGGTCAGATTAGTTGAAGCTCAAAAAGTGTAAATATTTAGTACAATCTGCGTATAAAAATTTTCAGTAACCCAATTTATCAACCATGACCGAAAAGGAAAGATTAACTGAACATTCTGCATCCGGCTCAACATTTATGATGCCAAAGGAAGAAATGCTCGAGATCAGGAGAAAAGGTAAAAAAATCAGGATCGGAATTCCTTCGGACAAAGATAAAGTAGAATATCGGGTTCCGTTGACACCGCAAGCTGTTGAATTGCTGGTTTCATATGGCCACGAAATATTAATTGAAAAAGAAGCGGGGAAGGCTGCCACTTATAGCGATGAAGAATACCTTGCTGCCGGAGCGGTTGTTATGGACGACCGCAAGGGAATTTTTGAATGTGACATTATTTTGCGCGTTTCACCGTTTGACGAGGCTGAAATCGATTTACTCAAAGGGCATCAGGCCTTAATTTCAAATCTTCAGATTAATGCGCATTGCCCAAATTCTATTGGTAAGCTCATGCAAAAGAAAATGACGAATATTGCTTACGAATACATGGAAGACGAAGATGGACGAAAACCAATCGTTCAGCTCATGAGCCAGATTTCGGGAAGCACCTCGGTCGTTTTGATTAATGAATACATGAGTAAATCGCGTGGTGGAAAAGGAGTTTTGCTGGGAAGTGTAACTGGGATATCGCCTGCCGAACTGGTTATCCTGGGCTCGGGTACCGCAGCTGAATTTGCAGCACGCGCTGCTCTCGGGCTGGGTGCAATTGTTAAGGTTTTTGATGATAACATCAGCTCGCTTCGTAAATTGGAAGAAAAACTTTCGCAGCGTATATTTACTTCAGTTTATTATCCAAAAGTAGTTCGCAAGGCGCTCAAGTCGGCTGATGCAGTACTTGGGGCAATGCCTGTTGGAACGCCTCCTTCGTTCCGGATATCGGAAGATATGGTAAAAAAGATGAAGCCCGGCTCTGTGATTATCGATTTAAATGTAAGTCAGGGAGGTTGTTTTGAAACCTCACGCTGTACCGATTTGAACAATCCGTCGTTCGTTGAGCATGGAGTTATTCATTATTGTGTTCCGAATTTACCGGCAATTGTTGCTCGAACAGCTTCCATCGCCTTGAGTAATGTATTGATACCCATATTGATTTCGATTGGCGAGATTGGTGGTATTGATAATTACATCAAGAACTCAAAGAGTTTTAGGAAAGGTGTTTATGTGTACAATGGAATTCTGACGAACTCAAGCCTGTCTGAGAAATTTAATATCCCTTATAAAGACATCGATTTGCTACTAGCAGTTTATTAGTTTATATATCAGCAAATTGAATGTTGTGGTTGAAATAATCTTCGACCAATATCATCATCGAAATTTCCGGAACGTCGATCTCTGATCCTGAAAAATATTCAGTGCTATCAGGATTAATAGTGGTATCTCTGGCAATAATTCGCCACTGGATATTCGGCGTCAGTTTGAACGGAATGGAATGACGATTTCCGTTAAAAACGATCAGGATAGTTTTCCACTTGTCTTCATTAGCATGGTTCACCAACATGTAGGAAGCTACTCCAGGCTGATAATCAGAAGAAAAAATAAGGTGTTCCCGAATCTGGTCGGCCGAAGTCATTCGAAAAGCAGGATGTGTTTTTCGTAAGCTAATGAGCGACTGGTAGTATTTAAATATTTGATTGTAAGTCTTTTTACGTTCCCAGTCGATATAGTTTATATGGTCGGGCGATTTGTACGAATTGTGGTCACCAAGCTTTGTACGAGCCATCTCAACTCCGGCATGTAAAAATGGAATTCCCTGTGAGGTCAATACCAAAGCTCCAGCCATCAGGACCATTCGGTTGAGTTCATCATCGCTGGCTTCCGGACAACTTAGCGCCAGTTTATCATACAGGGTGTAATTGTCGTGGCACGAGGCATAATTAACACATTGCCAAGGCTCGGTAGCCCAGGGCGATTTGGAATGCTCAACGTAACCATACACAATCTGAGGATGAAAGCAGGCTCCAACAATCCCAAATTTGATGTTTTCCTCCTGAATCGTCTTTCCGCTAACGAATCCGGTACTTCTCGAATCAAAGCTGTTGCCCTTGATGCCATTCCTGAAATCGTCGTTGAAAACGGCAACTCGATACAATCGCGATACATTTGTTTTTACAGCTCGCCAGGTTTCATTTAGTGGGCTTCTGTCGGCAGCCCAGCCTTCGCCATATAACAAGATCGAAGGCGAAATACTGTCCATTTTGGCGCGAATCTGATTCATGGTTTCCAGATCATAAATTCCCATCAGATCGAACCTGAAACCATCGACATGAAATTCGGTTGCCCAATAATAAAGCGAATCGATGATAAATTTATGAACCATTCCGCGCTCGGTGGCCATTTCGTTACCGCATCCGCTGGCATTAGAGAAGGTGCCGTTTGATTTTTGGCGGTAATAATATCCGGGAACAGTCTGGTTGAAATATGACCTTCGGGTGCGGTAAGTATGATTGTAAACAACATCGAAAATGACACCAATTCCGGCACGGTGGAGCGCCTGAACCAGCATTTTTAATTCCAGGATTCGTGCTACAGTATTCGGGTTGGTCGAGTAACTTCCTTCAGGAGCATTGAAATTCTGCGGATCGTAACCCCAGTTGTAGCTTTCGTGCGGAGCTTGTTCGTCAACCGTAAAAAAATCGTTAACAGGCAACAGGTGAACATGGGTAATGCCTAATTCTTTCAGATGGTCTATCCCGGTCTTTAGTCCTTCCGGAGAAAGAGTTCCTGATTCGGTAAAAGCCAAATATTTTCCTTTATTCGTTATTCCTGATAATGGGGATATTGAAAAATCGCGAACGTGCAATTCATAAATAATGGCATCAATCGCATGGTCACAAGAAATGCGGCAGTCATCTTTCCAACCTTCAGGATTCGTTTGCTCCGGATCAAAAATCAACCCGCGATGGCCATTCATTCCAACGGCTTTAGCATCTATTCCCGGCGTTTCGTTGAGCCATCCAATGTTGTCGTTTACCCGGATGGTATAGAAATATCCGTTTAAGTCTCCCTGTATATTGATAACCCAGGTTCCGTTTTCTGCCCTTTGAAACTGGTCAATCCGAATGGCAGAACCTCCCTGCGACTGCTTGTAGATGCGCAATTCAACTACATTTGCTGTTGGAGACCAAACGCGGATACTGGTTTGGCTTTCCGAATAATTAACACCCAAGTCGTTACCGCCATAGTAGGGGTACGACAAAAAATCATCTCCATTAAATCTCCATTCTCTCATCCGGGTAGCACTTATTTTTTGTTACGAAAAATTTGTCCCGATCTAAGTGACAAAGCTTTTCCGCAGTTTTACATCGTTTGATTTCCATTTCCGGCCTTCAACGTCCGACACATAAATCCTTGCCCAGTAATACGATTTAATTTCACTGTCGTATTGGTGAAACGTAACTGTTTCTATGGGTAACCGGTGAACTTTTCCGGGATCGAGAAGCAACGGATAAATCTGTTGGCCGCTTACTCCGTTTAGCTTAAATTTCCGTTTCGACCATATCTTTCGGTATTCCAGAACCGGTGCACTAATGTCAACTGGCTGGTTACCTGTGTTTCGAATGGTCATTGTCAATACTTTAGGGTAAAAAAGCCGGTCTTTCTCCAAATGAACATTCAATTGTATTTTTCTGAAAAAAATTGAAAGAAATCCCGAATTACGATTCCGGAGAAACCGGATGAGTTCGTATCCAAGAACCACAAGCAAAAGTAGCGACAGGCCAATAACAATCATTACCAGAGTTTCCTTGTCAACTCCTGAACTGAATTCGGAAAGGAAGAGGAGCGGACTGGATACAATAAGTAAAAAAATACACTTTAATCATGCGGTTTTGGAATTGATCCTCAAAAATAGAAAAAGTCCTGCGATTATTGCAGAACTTTACTCATAAGTAAGGATTCCATCTCTTTTTGAAAGATGGAATCCTTTTGACCCCTCTGTTCAGGATCAGAAATGCAGCACTTCCTTAATCTTTTTATAGCCGGTTTTGCTCACTTTAAGTTTGGTTTTGTCTTTATCTTTCAAGATAACGATGTATGATTCTTTTTCATATTGCTGAATTTCAGCGATATGATCGACATGAACAATGTATGAGCGGTGAATACGGATGAAGTTTTTAGGGTCTAGGTTCGTTTCGAAATACTTCATGGTTTTTTGCTTCATATGCCGGCCATCGTTGGTATAAATCATCACATAATCGTCGAGCGACTCAACATACCTGATTTGATCAACCGTGATGATGTGAATTTTGTGCCGGTCTTTCACCACCACTCGGTCAATAAATTCTTCGCCCGGACGGAAATTCGAAGTTCTTCCAGTTTTTCGGTATTATCTTCCTCATTGGCAATACGGTGCTGCACTTTTTCGATGGCTGCCAGCAGCCGGTCTTTCGAGAATGGTTTCAGCAGGTAGTCCACTGCATTGAGTTCGAAAGCTTTCAGTGCATATTGGTCGTAAGCAGTGGTGAAAATAATCTGCGGCTTATAATCGAGGAGTTCTATCATCTCGAACCCGGTAATTTTTGGCATCTGAATGTCAAGAAAAACCAGGTCAGGTTTCTTTTCGTTAATTGCTTTTACTCCGTCAAATCCATTTTCGCATTCGCCAATTACTTCAATGTCGGGATGGTCTTTTAAATAGGAGCGTAACAGGTTGCGGGCCAGTTCTTCGTCTTCAATAATAAGTGTTTGTAATTTTTCGCTCATGACACTGCTTGTTTTTGTGGTATGATTAATTGTACTTCAAAGCTTGTTTTATGATCGGTAACTTTCATTAAATCCGGATTATTATAAATAATTTCCATGCGTTTCCGGATGTTTCGCAAACCTATTCCTTCGCCCCTCTTTTTAATTGTGCTTGAGTCGTAATCGTTTACGATAGATATTTTTGAGGAGGTTTCCCTCGCACTTACAAATTGTTCTGATGGTTACCTGATCGGTAGTTTCGTACACTCCGTATTTGATGGCATTTTCGTACAAAGGTTGTAAAATCATATTCGGAATTTCGGCTTCCATGCAATGGGCGTCAATCTCAAATTCTGCGTTTAATTTTTTCCCAAACCGCACCTTTTCAATGCTAAGGTAAAGCTTAATATTTTCCAGTTCTCTGGAAAAAGAAACCATTTCCTTTTCGTTGTGCATCAGTGAATACCGCATGAAGGTTGAAAGGTTAATCACCATTTCCTGCGCTTTCTCCGGATTACTTACTGTAAGCGACGAAATGGAGTTCAGGCTGTTGAACAGGAAGTGTGGATTGATCTGAGATTTCAGTGCCTGCAATTCGGCTTCACGAATGAGGGCTTTGTATTCACTTTCCTTCTTGATTTTTTCCTTCAGGCTTTGGTAATAGTTTACGGCGTAGAAAAAGACCAGAAAAACAGCATACATTACGTAGCCGCCAAATACTTTATAAGGAAGAGAATTTGACAAGAAACTATCGCTACTGGCGATGAAAGGCTTGAAGATGGCGTAAATGAGAGAAACCCAGATTGCGCATAAAATTGAAGCCGCAATAAAATGAAAAAGGATCAAACGCCCAACAGTAACATCCTCAAGGCTATTGTATCGAATGCTGTACCAAATGCTGGAACCCAGCAATGGGTACAAAATAAAAGTTGTTCCGGAATCGAGTAGTGCAAAAGTGAACGGAACATTGTTCCAGAAAAACAAGAGGATAAAGTCTATTACCCCTATTACAGCCCAAAACATGGCATAGAAACCGAGTAACCTATAGTTGTTGGTTAGCGGATGTTTCATGGTTACTAGAAGTGTTTAACTTCAATTCCGCCAAAAATGGAGACTCCTTTAATTACGAGTGTTTTAGAAGGGTCGTAATACCTGTCGCTATAAGTTTCGCCTCGTTTATCAGTAAAGGCGCCAAAGATGGTTGTTACTTCATTGCGCACATTCCAGTCCATCGGAATTTTGAAACCACAGCCTCCAAAAACACTCACGCAGTCGATTACTGCGCCGCCAGGTTGTAACCCGGCTTTTCTCAAATCGAATTCAATACCGCCAAAGATCGAGGTGGCCTTTCCTCCGATTAAAGCTTGTGAGTTGACAAAAATTTCGCGGCCGCCGAAAATCACAAAATCATCGAAGGTGTTGAAGGGATTTGATGAATAAGATGTGTCAGAAGGACCAGATGTGTTATCATTGGGTGATATTTATAATGGGATCATTACCCTTATTGAGTTTTTGATGATCGCGCTGCCGCATTAATATTGCGATACCTATGGCAACTAAAATCAAAGGCCAGTAAATTCTTCGCACTTCGTGAGGAACAGTAATTAGTTCGGGATCATGAACGTTCCGCCAATAACAATCAGGATGGTACCTGCAGTGCGGTTACCGCCAATCAGCGAAAGAACGCCGATACCAATCAGGAGCATTTGCCATGATATAAGCATGTCAGCCATCGATTCGGGAATCAAATTCAGTCTTTCGAGAATAAGGATTACTCCCACCACAATCAGTATGACTCCAAAATAAAACCGTTTGTCGCTTCTTCTACGTTCCATGATATGCTTTTTTCTTTGTTACAAATGTAATTTTTATCAGTTTCGAATTATCCGCAGATCGGTAAAACGACTGATCTAATCGGTTAATCAGAACTTAATTAAGGTTTCAGAACAGTTTTGTTAATACAATTATTCCAATGATGATCAAAAGAACCGGGAAAAAGATGATCATCAGGATTCCGGGGATGATCAGGAAAATGTGGCAGAATAATCATAACCAACAAAACCAGTAAAAGTGCCCCAAAAAATTTCCGCCCTAAAATCAGCATAATTCCGAAAAAAATGATGAGCACCGGAACTGTTGCAAAGGCCGTCATTTGAAATAAATTGCCAAAAAAATGTCCGATTCCGGCGAAGAATTCACCAAAGCCCGGGAGGTTAATGTCCCAACCACTTTGTTTCAGAATCCAAAGAATTCCAACGATGATGAGCACGTATGCCCAAAATGATCCTGAATGCCTTTTGTGTTCACAATGTTTTTCCATCACGAGTAATTTTGATGATGTAAATGTAATTCACTTCAAACAGCTGGGGCATCAATGATCGGTCAGTAAAAGTTTAAAATCGGCGAATGGATTTTTTTGAAGTTAAATTGGGGCAAGACAATTTGTTAATCCTGAATTCCGGAGAAACAAAGCCGGTGATTTTCATTTTGCTTTTGCCCATCTTTTGGGCTATCAGGCTGATGTAGAAAAGCTGAAAAGCGTGATAAATCATGATTGGAACCAGAAAAATACTTCCGACGCTGCTTCCGGCAAAAATAACTCCGGCCATTACCGAACCGTGCATAAGCGACTTTTTCGAGCCACAAAAAATTACGGTTATACTGTCTTCCCGGTTAAATTTCATCAGTCGGGTCAAGGCTCGGGTCAGGTTGAGGACTACAAAGAACAAAGCAATTACACTTGCGGTGAGTATAATTAAATTGAACCAGCTGATTCCATGGAAAATACCGCCCAGAAACGAATCGCTGAAACTGCGGTACACCACCGAAAGAATGACTGATTTATCGAATAGGCTGAGGTATCGGTTGTTTCGGGTCGCCCAACTGCTCCAGAAACGATGCAAAAACAATCCGGCAATTACAGGCAGTAAAATAGTTATGAACAGATCGGCCATCACGCCTCCAAAATCAAATGCTTCAGCCTGTTTTTTCCAGAAAGAAGCCCATCAGGAGCGGGGTAACTACAATGCCAATTACTCCGGAAATGCTGGCATTAAAGATGGCACTCGGAATGTTTCCTTTGGCAATTGAAACCATAACCACCGATGACGAAACTGTGGATGGCAGAGCCGCCAGAAAGAAGACTGCAAGCCACAAAATTTCATTATCGGTGCCTTTCAGAAATGGGCGAAAGAGTAGCACTAAAAGCGGAAAGACAATAAATGTAATCGACTGGATGAGCAAATGCAATCGCCAGTTTTTCATGTCGTTGACTAGTTTCTCCGGACTTAGTCGCAGTCCATAGAAAAAGAACAGAAGGGCAATGCCATATTGCGTAATTTCTTTCAGATGCAAAGGGCTGTTTTCACCTCCAATGCCGGGGATAAGCCAAGCCAACACAATCATCGAAAGTATGCCGAGGATAAATGGATCAGGAAGATATTTTTTCAGTTTGTCTTTCATCTGTAGTTTTCAATCAAGTCTTTCAAGTCTTTTCGCCTGATTTTTCCGCTGACGGTTGTTGGGAAATGTTCCAGAAAATAAATGACTTTGGGTCGCTCGAAAGTGGTTAAAAGTACATCGATTTTTTGTTCCAGAATCGTTGTTTCTGTTGGTTTCCCTTCAATAACCAGCGCCAGTTTTTCGCCCAGTTTTTCATCGGGAACCGAAGATATGATGAAACGTTTGTTGATAACCGTTTCCAGCTTTTTTTCCAAAGCTTCCGGCGAATATTTTATTCCTCCTGAAATGATTACTGAATCGGAACGTCCTAAAATGCGGAAAGAGGTGTTCGACTGTAGTTCGGCTAAATCGTTGGTTTGAAGCGATTCTGAAAATTCCGGAAGGTGAATTTGCAAACAATCGTTTTCACTGAGACTCACCGAAATGCCAGGTAAACATTGGTAGAAATCTGATTCCCGGTTACCTGAAAGTTCGCGGATGGCAATGTGCGAAGCGGTTTCAGTCATTCCATAAGTGATAACTACGCGGCTGTAAAGTGAACTGATCTGTGCTTCCAGAGCCGACGAAATACCTGACCCTCCAATCAGCAAGTTGCGGATATTTTGCAGTTTTTCTATTCCTGAAGTCTGTTCCATAAGTTTGAAAACCTGATTGGGAACCATAGCACCGAAGTCAAATTTTTCTTGTTCCAGAAAATCAAAATCGGTAGCCGGATCGACCGCAATCAGGTTCATTTGCCCAACAATAGCACGAACCGCCATCATTTTACCAGCAATGTACCGGCAGGGCAGACTGAGCAATAGCCGGTCATCTTTTTTCAACCCGAAATATTCAATCGTTCGTTCGGCGCTCTTTAGCATCACTGATTTCGGTAATTCAATGGGTTTTGGTTCACCTGTGCTTCCCGACGTTTGAGCCAGCACAAAATCTAAATCAGAAAACCATTCGTTCAGGAACAAGTATAGTTCTTTCTCCCAATCCAAAAGAGCAGAGTTCCTGAGTCGCTCTGCAATTACGTCAAGAGTGACTGTCTGATTGTTGAGGATGATATGGGATGTTGTGAGTTTCATGATTCGTGTTCCGGGCTTATTTTACTGATTACTGAGACTGACACTTTTTCTAAAAATCGTCGTCTGTATTTTCACTCAGCAGATACTCCAGATTCCACCTTTTCTCCGGGCGAAACCACAATTGATCGCCCGTTATTTCAAGCGGCGAATCAAAATTATTGGTAAAAAGCTGGCCGGTTCCCAGTCCTTGTTCGTTTTTAACATTCAGATGGAAAGTCCATTGTGCAATGGCATTCAGCCCGATGTTCGATTCTAATGCTGATGTAATCCACCAACCAGAACCAATCTTTTCTGCCTGCTCGATCCATTTTTCGCAACCTGCAAAACCGCCGTGCAAACTGGGTTTCAATATCAGGTAGGCTGGACGGATGGTTTCGAGCATCTTTTGCATTTCCTTTCCGGAACTGATGCCAATCAATTCTTCGTCCAATCCAATTGGGACAGGCGATTTACTGCACAGCTCTGCCATTTCGTTCCACCGGCCGGTTTGAATAGGTTGCTCAATGGAGTGAATTTGCAAATCGGATAAGCGTTTCAGGTTTTCGAGCGCGGTTTGATATGAATAGGCACAATTGGCATCCACGCGGAGTGTAATTTCTTCCGCAGAAAACTCGCTCCGGATGGCTTTCAGCAATTCCAATTCAGTTTCGAAATCCAATGCGCCAATTTTCATTTTGATGCAGCGGAATCCGGCATCCAGTTTGGCGCGAATCTGCTGTTTCATAAATTCGGGTGTTCCCATCCAAATCAGTCCATTGATTGGGATTCCTTGTTCTCCAAGGGTAAATGCTGAAGGGAAAAGTTCTCGTTTTCCGCCATTTTTTAAATCGAGTAAGGCTGTTTCGATGCCAAATCTAATGGAGGGCCAGGCATTCAACTCTTCAGGAAACTGGCTGAAATATCCGATTTGTTCGCACACCGGAAGCAACTTTGCGCTCATTCTCTTCGGACTTTCAATGCTCAAATCGGGTAGGGGAGCGCATTCGCCAATGCCGGTATTCGTTCCGTCGCTCAGAAAAATAAACCACGAATCGCGAGTGGTATAAACCCCGCGCGATGTGCCGGATGCCTGTTTGAATTTGAGCGTATATTTTAGGAAATGAGCGTTCATTATAGTTATGAGTGATAAATTATGAGTTATGAATTCATCAAATAAATCAGTGCTTGAGACAATAAAGCTAAACTAATTATCATCTTCAATACCCTAACTCCCTTCCCTATTTTGGGGAAGGGTTGGGGATGGGGCTAACTTTAAGTGGATCGGTGCATTCGTCCAGCAGTTGTCTGATGCTTATCTGAAATACCGGATGAATCAGTTCCGGAGCAATTTCGCAGAGTGGAACCAAGGCAAATTTTCGTTCCTGAATGCGGGGATGTGGCACAATCAGGTTTTCAGTTTTGATGATCAGATTGCCATAGAATAAAATATCGATGTCGATGATTCTCGAATCGTATTGATTGGCTTTCCGGATCCGGCCCAGTTCGCGCTCAATTTGTTGTGTTTGCCGCAGGACTTCTTCCGGAGAAAAGGAAGTTGATATTTCCAGGACCTGGTTCCAGAAAATGTCATCCGATTCGAATCCCCAGGGTTCAGTTTCGTAAAGGACTGATTGGTTGGTTATCGTTCCAACTTGCTGGCTTAGCTTCGCTCTCGCATCAGAAAAGACCCTTTGTTTATCGCCCAAATTTCCGCCTAACAGGATATATAGCTTGATCATAAGAACCGAAATGTGTAACAAAAACACTATTTTCGTACAAATCTATCGTTCATTTTAATCGAAACAAATTAATTCAAATAAATAAGCATGAAGCAATTTTTAAAATTTACACTGGCTTCGATCGTTGGTGTATTGATTGCCGGGTTTTTACTACTTTTTATTACTATCGGAATCATTACTGCAATGGTTTCGGGTTCGGAGGAACCGGTACAATCAGAAAGTAACAGTGTATTATTACTGAAATTCGATCATCAGATTGTTGACCGTGCCCGGAAAAATCCGCTCGAAGGACTGGATTTTGGGCTTTTTCAAGGTGAAAAAACTGTTGGATTGAACGATATGCTCGATTGCATCCGGAAGGCCAAAACCGATCATAACATTCTGGGTATTTATTTGAATCCGATGGATATTCAGGCGGGAATGGGAACGGTTGAAGAAATCCGTTCGGCACTGAAAGACTTCAAAACTTCAGGAAAATTTATTTACGCTTATGGTGATGCATTTTCGCAAAAGGCTTATTACCTGGTGACCGTTGCCGATAGTTTGGTTCTGAATCCCCAGGGATCGGTTGATTTCCGCGGCTTGGGAGGCGAACGTACTTTCTACAAAAAAGGACTTGAAAAATTGGGCGTTGAGATGCAGATTATTCGTCATGGCAAATTTAAATCGGCTGTTGAGCCTTTTCTTCTCGATAAAATGAGCCCTGAAAACCGTCTTCAAACCGAAACCTACCTGAAAAGTATGTGGAATGAAATGCTGACTGATATTTCGGCTTCGAGAAAAATGGGCTTCGACGAACTGAACGATATTGCCGATGCTGTTGCGACATTCAGGAAAGCTGATTTCGCCAAACAGAAGAACCTGGTTGACCGTTTGAAATACAAAGATCAGGTAATTGACGACCTGAAAAAGCTGACCAATACCGATGCAAAGGACGATGTAAAAGCAATAGATATTTACAAGTACATTAAAGTTCCGGATATGAATGGCCCCAAAACAATGGCACGCAAAAAGATTGCGGTCATTTATGCCTCAGGCGATATCGACAGCGGAACTTCAGAGGAAGATATTAAATCGGAAGATCTTTCGAGAACTATTCGCGAAGCCCGCCGCGATTCTTCGATCAAAGCGATTGTGTTGCGCATTAATTCTCCGGGAGGAAGCGCCTACGGCTCGGAAGTGATCTGGCGCGAAGTGAAGCTGGCTGCACAATCAAAACCAGTGATTGCTTCGATGGGCGATGTAGCTGCTTCGGGCGGTTATTACATTGCCGCTGCCGCCGATACTATTATGGCCGACCGCACCACCATTACCGGATCGATTGGTATTTTCGGGATGATACCAAACTTTCAAAACCTGCTGACCAACAAACTCGGAATTACCCAGGATGTGGTTACCACCAACGAACATTCGGACATGATTTCGGTCACCCGCCCGATGTCGGCATTCGAACGCGACCTGATGCAGCAAACCATTGAAGCCGGTTATGATACTTTCATTTCAAGAGTTGCCGAAGGCCGCAAAATGGAGAAGACGGCAGTTGATGAAATTGGACAGGGCCGCGTTTGGGCAGCCACCAATGCAAAAGAAATTAAGCTGGTTGACGTTTATGGCGGATTGACCGAAGCGATTGAATTGGCCAGAAAAATGGCCAAATTGGATAACTACCGGATTATTAATCTGCCTAAACTGAAAGACCCGATTGAAGAATTGATGAAAGAATTTACCGGATCGGCCAAAGCCAAATTCTTGAAAGACGAACTGGGCGAAACTTACAAGTACTACGATCAGCTGCGCGGGCTCACTTCTCAGAAGGGAATTCTGGCAAGGGTGCCTTATGATATTGAGATTCATTAATTAATGAATTGTTACTAAGGTGCGGAGCACCGATAATCTTTGTAGCTAAATTGCATATTATCAAATTTAGGTGCATCGCACCGAAATATCTATGGAATGGCAAATACTTTTACTCAATGTTATTTTCATCTCGTTTTTGCAGTTAAAAATAGAGATGCCTTGATTCGAAAATCATGGAAAGATGAACTGGAAAAGTATATTACCGGAATTGTACAGAATCATAAACACAAACTTCTGGCTATAAATTCGATGCCTGATCACATCCATATTTTTATTGGATATAATGTGAATCAGCTTATCCCAGATTTGGTTGAGGAAATCAAAACATCGAGCAATGCATGGATCAAAAGCAAAAGTTTGTCTAAGTTCAAATTGGAGTGGCAAAGGGGATATGGTGCATTTTCACATGCTCATTCCCAAATTGATATCGTGGCAAAATATATCAAAGATCAGGAAACTCATCATCAGAAAAGGTCCTTCAAGGAAGAATACCTTGAGATTCTCAGAAAAAATGAAATAGCTTATAAAGATGAATATGTGTTTGAGTTCTTTGATCAGTTGAATGACTGGGAATAGGGATTGCGGTGCTCTGCACCTTAATTTGCATGATTGATACCAGTTTCTACAACTATTCTGGTGCTCTGCACCAATTAAATTTGTTGTTCGAGAAGATTGATTTTTAAGTTGAAGGTGGCGGCACCGTTAATATTGGTAGCTAAATTGTAAGTTATTGAATTTAGGTGCATCGTACCGGAATAAATGATCAACATCTTTTTGATTATTCTAATAATCTTATCAAATGGCATACAATCAAATACTGGCCAACCGAATCAGGGAACAACTTCAGCATCTGGATGGAATTGAAGAGAAGGAAATGATGGGAGGATTGTGTTTCATGCTCAACGATAAAATGTGTGTGGGTGTGTTTAAAGACGAATTGATGTGTCGGGTTGATCCTGCCCTTTACGAAGAAGTGCTTGAAAAGACTGGTTGCCACGAAATGGACTTTACCGGAAAATCCATGAAAGGCTGGGTGCTGATTGATGATTCAGGAATGAGAACTGTTGCCGACCTTAATCATTGGATTGGACTTGCAGTTGACTATAACAAATACGCCAAATCATCAAAAAAGAAAAAATAAACTTATACAATGAAGACCAAACTATTTTTCTTATTCCTGAACTTGTTTTTCCTGAATTCATTTGCACAAAAAAACATTCCGTGCCTGATAAAAACTTCCATGGGGAATATCAGGGTTGAATTATATCCCGAAAAGGCACCGGTTACCGTTACTAATTTTCTGAAATATATCGACAATCATTTGTATGACGGAAGTAGTTTTTTTAGGGTTTGTACGCCTGAAAATGAAAAGAACAGGAAGGTGAAAATTCAGGTTGTACAAGGAGGCGATGTTCCGGAAGGAAAAGAGTTTGCACCTATTCCAATGGAAACGACCCAACAAACCGGAATTCACCATCTAAATGGTACTTTGTCGATGGCCAGAGACGCGCCGAACACAGCAACCAGCAGTTTTTCGATTTGTATCAACGATCAACCTGAACTCGATTTTGCCGGAAAGCGTAATCCTGATGGACAGGGATTTGCCGCATTTGGACGGGTAACCAAAGGGATGAAAGTCGCCCGAAAGATTCAGGCACAAAAAGATAAAGATCAATATTTGGTTAGTCCGGTAAAGATTATTTCGATCCGGAGATTGTAATAATCCTTCGAATGATAACTTAGCAGCGGGAAATCTGATAACTTTTAAAACAAAAAAATGAAGAAACTATTTTTATTAAAAGCTGATTTTCAGGATGCTAGCCGAGCTGATGGCAAACGGTATTTTTGCCCTGATTGTGTGATGATTGAAGGATTGTTGTCATACTATCCCCGTCTATTAAATGAATTGGAAGTGAAATACGTCAACTTTGCCCGTCCTCGTCCGGCTTTGGTTGATTTGTTGGGAGAAGAAAATCAGAGTTGCCCGGTTTTGGTGCTCGAAGATGGAACATTCATCAACGATACTGCCGGCATTATTCAGCATTTGATTGAAAAGCATCGGATAGGGCATTCGCATTAGGATAATCTTAGTGATGGAATGTATAATGAAAAAGGCTCCGATCTATTCACCAGATCGGAGCCTTTTTTGCATTTGTCTCTCGTTTCTAAAAGTTATATCCTAACCCCAGTTTAATTCCACCTTCATATAAATTTTCATGATATGCTCCTTTCTTACTCCGAAGTACCAAGTGTTTCTGATAGAACGGATTTAAACTGACAGTAAAGTTTTTCAGGGTATATCGTCCACCTATTCCAAGCCCAAATCCAATCCCCGATTGGTTGTAAGTTGATTCTGAAGGCAGATGATGTAGTTCAAAGTCGATTGTTGGGCCGGCATTAACAAAGAAATACTTCCAAAAGGTTATGTCTCCATATATCGGAATGGAGAGCATCTGTATATTCGATTCTTTATAGTGCATAATTCCATCAGGAAAATAGTCCGTTTCAATTTTATTAATTGAATATTCCAAACCTGTTTCTATGGAGAAGAACTTGTTAATTTTTCTTGAATACTTCAAATCATATAGCTTCCCACCTTTTCCTGAATGACCCATATCACCAAGCCATCCTTCAGGAATTTCCAATCCGTTATTTGTAGAAGCAAAAGAAATTGACACCCTGTTTTTTGTTTGAGAGAAAGCGACCAAGACCAGCAGAATACACGTTGAAATAAGGACTATTTTTTTGAGCATCTAATTTGAAATTAAGTTTAATTCAACCATAGATGAAAACTTCTGATCTATGGTTGCGTTGCCTGGATATAATTATCTCCGGCTTAATCATTTTCGAGAGGGGGAGTGAGCTACGCTCCATTAAGTTTTCTCTTCAGTCTCCCGACTTTTAAATAAACTTCTCCCTTTTCTGCAAATTAAACAGTCCGTAGAGAACAAAAATCAGGGTGCCAACAGCGAGGAAAATACGGTTTTTCATGGTTGTTTCCTGCCACACCATTTCGTTGAGGCGATTGGGGATATCGAATGGGTTCAGGAAAATGTTCCACATGGTGCGTTCAAGTATTCCCGATATAATTAATAATCCTACGCCAATAATCACCATCACTACGGCGGTTCCGTTGCCGTTTTTAATGATGGTTGAAAACAGAAAGGCCAGCGAACCCAGAAAATAAATAGGGAACATCACATGCCAGGTCAACTCGAAGATACTTACCGGTGCCAAAAGGAAATAACTCATCACCGTGAGTCCAATCATCATCAGGAAAACCAGCACAAATACCAGCACCAACCTTACCAGCCATACTTTATAGCGATAATCGGGAATGCCGAAAAGTATTTCAAGGATGCCGGCGTCCAGATCGTTTTGAATGCCGAAAGTCATCGGGTAGAAAATGAGCAGGATTCCCGGCATAATCTGTAAGTCAAAAATAAAACCGTCGTCGGGCTGGTTACCGTCGTAAATACTGGTAACTGCAATAAAAAAGTAGAAAGCAATGGCTGCCACCACGAACCAGATAAACCGGTTGCCGAAAATGACTTTCATATTGTATTTCACCATCTTCCGAAAGACGTTCCAAAGATTGGCAGTATTAATAGCTGATTCCATAGTTCCGTTTTTTGTTATTTCAAATCTTTGATCAGGCACAAATAAGCATCTTCCAAAATCGGGCTGACCGGTATCGAATCTTCGGTAGGCTTTTTCTTCGAGAGGAAACGCACCCGGATCAGATCGCCCTGCCGCATGTGGTGGGTAACCAGCTGTTTGTTTTCCATTTTATCGAATTCTTCAGCCGAAACATCGTATTGCCAAACCATGTCCTTGGCCAAATGTACCATGTCCATTGGCGTTCCGTGGTATTTTACCTGTCCTCGGTTAATTACTGCCACCTGGTTACACGAGCTCGAAATATCTTCGATGATGTGCGTCGAGAATATCACGATTCGTTCACGGCTCAGTTCCACCAGCAAGTTGCGGAAACGGATACGCTCGCGCGGATCGAGGCCGGCAGTTGGTTCGTCAACTACCAGAATCTTAGGCAGGTGCAGCAATATGTGTGCAATACCAATCCGCTGTTTCATCCCTCCAGAGAAAGAACCGATTTTATCTTCCCGTTTCTCCCATAGATGAACAGCTTTCAATACATATTCAATGCGGTCTTCGCGTTCTTTCTTATCTGAAATTCCTTTCAGAATGGCCTGGTAATCGAGGAAATCCTGGGCCGCCATGTTTTCGTACGTTCCAAATTCCTGCGGAAGATAGCCGATCAATCCTTGCAATTCTTCGCGCTTTTCCTGCGTATCGATTCCGTTGATCCAGATCTTTCCGTAACTCTGCTCATAAATACCGCAGATAATACGCATCATAGTCGATTTTCCGGCTCCGTTGGGACCAAGCAGACCGAACATTCCGGTTCCGATTTCAATGGATACACCGTTCAGCGCCTTAAATGGCTGGTGCTGTTTGCCAATAAAAGGTATTTTCTTAACCGTGCGGAGTGAGCCGCGACGTAACGTTCCGAAGCGTCCGGTAATGCGGTCGATGTTGATTTTTTCCTGATACAGTTTCTTGGCAGTCACCGAGATGATTAATGCCAGGTACCACAATACTCCGAAAGTAACAACCAGTCCGATGGTTTTGGTGATTTTCCAGACGAAGAAAATTTCGATGGCCGGCAGTATCCAGAAAAGGAAAGTCTGCACCCAACGGTAGATCTTCAGCGGTCGTTTCTTACCGGTTTTCTCAGCCCTGAAATTCAGGAAAAAGCCGAACGGTTTCCACATGCTCAGTGCCAGATTTGCAATTCCGACCGAAAGCAGGAGCGACCAGAAAGCCGAATCAAGATAAATAAAGCTGAAATAGACCAGGAATCCCAGTATCGGAAATTGCCAGATGAGGTAATCGAATTCGGTCAAGGTGTGGTACTGTTTTTCGAGACCTGCACGTCGGCGTATTTTTTTGCCTGCTTCCCACTCACGCGAGAACTGACTTTCACGATCGTATATTTTAACCAGGTTTTGTATCCGGATGCCGATTGTGTCATTTTCTCCGATCAGCTTGGTACGGGCTTTCCGGAGGCTGTTCAATACAAACCAGGTGGAACCGGGAATGAGGATAACCACCAGTACAAAATCAATCATTTGCCACAATCCCGATTCAACGTACAGGTATGTGAGCAGGAACGAACCTGCCATCAGCACAAATTGAGTAATTTTTATCCGGAGCGACTGCTCTTTGAACCATTCGATGGAATTTTCTAATCCGGAATAAAAAGTTGGTATAAATACCAGTGTTAGCAGGGTACTCAGGGCCAATCCGCCAATCACAACAATAGCAAAAGGTGCTCCAATGGCGCTTACATATTCGGCATTGCCCATCGCTAAGGGGAACATTCCGACGATGGTGGTAATGGCGGTAATCAGGATCGGGCGCACGCGCGACAATCCGGCGGTCATCAGGGCGCGTGAGCGGCGGAAACCTCGTTTGCGAAGAATGTTGGTATAATCGATCAGGATAATTCCGTTGTTGACGACCACCCCGATCAAAATCAGGAAGCCGATCAGCGTGTTTGAACTCAGCAGGCTGTTATTGGTGATTATCAGCGCAAGCAACGAGCCGATGGCGGCCAGTGGAATAGAGAATAGCAGCACAAAAGGTGTTACCACAGATTCGAATACCGAAGCCATAATCATAAATATGAGCACAATGGCCGCAGCAATCAGAATGTAAAATTCAGAATAATCGGTTTCATCGTGAATCACTTCCACAGCCACTCCCGAAGGTAAATTGTAGTTGGCAACCAACTCGTCAATTTCGTAGCGATAAGCGGCCAAAAGATCGTTCGAACTGCTTGCCTCGCTCACAAACCGGTAGTTTATTTCAATCTGTTTTTCCTGATTGACGCGGTTGATACCCGAAAGGCCGCTGGCATAAACAATATTGGTAAAATCCTGAAGGTCGTGAATGCCTCCATTGGCATCGTTTACCTGCAGCATTTTCAGTTCGTCCATGTTGCGGTCGGTTTTTTCTTCCACACCATCAACCGGTTTTTGCTGGGTTATAATGATTTCATATTCGTCAACTCCCTGCTTGTACTGAATGCCGGTTGCAATTTCTTTCGAGAACGAGTTGATTTCGGATAATACACTGTTCAGCGTGATATTGTATTCGGTCATCAGTAGCGGGTTGAAATACAAATGCACCTCCGGACGGTTATCCGAAATGTTTAGGTTCACACTGTTGACGGATTCCAACTGATCGATGAAATATTTCAGGTCTTCGCCAACAGCCTGCAATTGTTTAAAATCCTGACCTTTAAGTACAATCTTTTCTTCATCGGTGCCAATGCCCATCATTTTCTGGAAACTGCCCATCATGTTACGGCTGCCTCCCTGAAAATTACCCGAGGTTTGTGTTTGCGTGAACGAGATCGACGAAGCTTTGATGCCTTTGGTTCGTTTGTCGATGTCGTTTTTAACTTCAGCAAAAGTCCGGTCAGCAATATCGCCGTACTTATCTTTTAATTTGATGGTAACAGTGGCGGCTTCGGCTTCTATTTTGCTGGTAACATCCTGCTTCTCGGCCAAATCTTCCAGTTTAGTTTCAATTTCCTGAACCGTTTTATCGGTGGATTCGAGCGACGAACCCGATGGCATAGTCACATACAAGCGTATTTCTTTGTTTTCAATCTCCTGAAGGGAACTGACGCTAATGGCCACGCTTATAAAAATAGCAAGGAAAAAGACTACGATGCCCCCGATGATGGTTCCTGCCGGGTAGCGCATGCACGATTTAAGTAAAACCAGGTAAATCTGAACCATCCGGTTATTGGTGGTCACTTTTTCGTAGAAGATATTTTTGGCAACCTGCTTTTTCAACAGCGCATACGAGGCCATTGGAACCAGTAATAAGGCAACAGCCAGCGAAACCAATACGGTTGATATGATTGAAATTCCGACGTTGGAACCGAGCATTACAATCATAAAATTATCAGAAAAGATAAACGGCAAAAATACAGTGATTGTGGTGAGCGTTGAGGCCAGAATAGAACGCCATACTTCGGTGGTTCCCTGAACAACGGCCTGCAAGGGCGAGTATCCTTTGCCCGCAAGTCGGTATATATTTTCGAGTACCACCACACTATTGTCGAGCAGCATGCCGATGGCCAGCGCCATTCCAACCAATGTGAGGCTATTTAGGGTGATGTCGAATGCATAAAACAGGTTGAAAGAAGTGAAAATAGAGATCGGAATAGCCAGTGCGATGAACGAAACAATCCGGAGATTTTTAAGGAATATCCAAAGTACAAAAATGGCCATAATTCCGCCAACCATAGCCAGATCAATGATCTGATCGATGTTTTCTTCCATCTGATCGGCCGAATTGCTGGTTTCAACAATCTCAATTTCTTTGCTGGCCATTTTCTCGTTCAGGTCAACAATCACTTTACGGGTGGCTTTCGAGAGATTAATCAGGTTGGCCTGCGAATCGTTGACCAGCAAGATAGTCACTGCATCTTTTCCATTCACGCGACTGTACGAAGTTTCTTCCTTCACCCCAAAACGGACTTCGGCTACATCTTTCAGCAAAATAGGACCATTGGCAATGACCAGGTTTTCCAAATCTTCCACTTTGGTGTATTCGGCCGTTACATGTACAAAATACTGAACCGTTTTTTCTTTCAGATTGCCCACATAGGTACGCGATCCAGAGTTTTGAGAAAGTAATGTGCGTATTTTGCCGGGCGTGATATGGTAAGCTTCGCAGGCTTTGGTATCCAGAATAATTTCTATCGACTTTTGTTTTCCGCCATACACGTTTACCGATGCAATTCCGTCGATGTTTTCCAGATCGGGCTTAATATACTGATCAACAATGGTGCGCACACGGTCGATTCCACCTTCGCCACGGGCCTGAACCTCCATAAACTGGCTGTTCATCTGTTTCAGGTCGACCTTTGCCACATTTACCCGCACCGTTTTGGGTAACGACGATTGTATCTCGGTAATCTTTTCCTGAAGTTTTAGGTAGGCGTACTTGAAATTGACGTTCTTCTTGTAATAGATCACGATGGTACTTTGCCGTGAATTGACGTTCGATTCGATAGATTCAATGCCTTCGAGGGTTCCGATAGCTCCTTCAAGCGGAATAACCACCTGATTTTCCATGTATTCAGGAGCCAGTTCGGTTGTTGAACCGGCCTGAACAAAAAGGAAAGGCAGTTCAGCATTGGGCATCAATTCTACCGGCAGTTGTTTGTACGAGATGTACCCGAGTACAGTCAGCGCCAAAAACAACATGCTAATCAGTATTTTTCGCTGTATGATGAATTTCATTAGAAAATGAATGAGTTAATTAATAGTTGTTTAAACCTTTCTTTCATGAACATCATTTCTATTTCGTCCGGATAAAGGGCCTCTTCTTGTTTTGCAAATTAGCTCGGACGAATTTTTACTTTGTTGAACCTATCCGTTGGCTGAAGCCAACGGCAAAGGATAATTAGTCCTTCGCTCATAGTGATGATATCCTTTGCCGTTCACTTCAGTGAACGGACATGGTAATCTCAAATCTCTTCAACGATCTCCATATCATCCTCAGCATATTCCTTTTTCTTTCTGAACCGGTCTTTCAGTCCGTCCAAAACATCGAATACGCAAGGGATTACCACCAGCGACATGATCGTTGAGGTTAACAGTCCACCAATTACGGCCAAAGCCATTGGCGCACGCAACGATGTACTTTCGCCAAAGCCAAAAGTGAGCGGTAGCATAGCCAGAATTGTTGTCAGTTTGGTCATCAGAATCGGGCGGATACGCTGTTGCCCGGCTTGTTTGATGGCTTCGACGCGCGAAACGCCTTCTTTCTGGATTTGCAAAATACGGTCAACCAGCAAAATCGAGTTATTCACGGCAATACCCACCAGCATAATGATCCCGATAACGGCCATAATATTCAATGTCTTTCCGAGGATAAAGAATATCAGGATGGAACCAACAATGGCAAACGGTATTGTTGTCAGGATAGTGAATGGGTGAAGCAGAGATTCGAACTCGGCAGCCAGCACCATAAATACCAGCACAATTGACAGCATCAAGGCAAAACTGAGTGCATCCATCGATTCTTTGCGCTTTTCTTCTTCGCCGGTTATCTTTATTTTGTAGTCGGTCGGAAGTGGAATTCCGGCAATGGCCTGATTCACTTTGGCAACCATTTTGTCGAGTGCAATATCTTTATTCATGTAGCCTGTAATCTTGCCAATGCGCACCTGGTTTCTCCTGAATATTTCTTTAGGCGACTGGCCTTCCTGGATGGTTGCAATTTCGCTGACGCGTACAATCTGGGTTCCGTTCTTAATAACCATATCCGATAAATCGGCCAGCCCTTTGTCGGGTAAACGAAGAGTAATGTCTTGCATTTCGCCTCCTTTTTCAATGGTTCCGGCATTTTTTCCGGTCAACTGGTTCTGAATCTGGTTTACCACATTCGACACGCTCAGGTTAAAAATACCGGCGCGTAAACGGTCGACCATGATTTCTACTTCGGGCGCTCCGCCTTCCATCGATGCTTCAAGATTATACAATTCCGGAATACCCTGGACGGCAGCCTTTACCTGATTCGACAAATTCTGGATAACGTCCAGCTCCTGTCCCTGAATTTCGATCACCAACGGCGCTTCGTCGGTACCCAGCATTCCGCCCAACGAAGTTTGATCCTGAACAAATTTCAGTTCGAGATCGGGCAGTTCGCCTAAAGCCTGGGAAATAGATTGAATAGCTGCAGTTGAACCCAACAAATCTTCGGGTTTCAGTATGACTTTGATGTTTGCCGTATTTTCACCCTGGAAAAGCGCATCCTGACTGGCTAGTAGCCCGGTTGACGGACCCACTTGGCTGTAAATGGTTTCCAGATGATCGCCCAACACTTCGCGGATAATGTTTTCGAGGTTTTCAACAGCCGCATTCGTTCGCGTCAGCCTGGTTCCTTCCTGCATTTTTACCTCGAGTGAGAATTGCCTTGTTTCTGATTTTGGCATAAACTCGGTGCCAATGTAGGGAACTAAAAGAACCGAAGAGCCAAGTAAAATCAATGCACAAATGATTACTGCCCACCGGTATTGGAGTACACGACCCAAAAACCGGCCATATCCTTTAACCTGCACCGATTTTGCTGTTCCTGTTTTTTTGCTGTTTTTGAAGAAATAATTGTACAGCATCGGGATTAACAAGATTGCTGCCACCAGCGATGAGACTAAGGAGAATGTAATCGTCCAGGCCTGATCGCGGAAAAGCGCACCCGACGCTCCATGCAGGTAAACAATGGGCAAGAAAACGATAACCGTGGTAATTGTTGATGAGGTGATTGCACCGCTTACCTGCGAGGTTCCGTTGATGGCTGCATCTTTAACCGACATGCCGGTTTCCCGGAGCCGAAAGATATTTTCCATCACCACAATGGCATTATCGACCAACATTCCGGCGCCGAGCGCCAATCCTCCCAAGGTCATCACATTCAGGCTAAGCCCGTTGAAATACATCAGGTTGAAGGTTGCAATAATGGAAACAGGCATGGAAACACTGATCAGCAAGGTTGTTCCGATGCGTCTCAGGAAGATAAAAACGACGAAGATTGCGAGCGCCATACCAATCATCGAAGTGTCTTCAACTTCTTTAATGGCGGTGCTGATAAACGTTCCCTGATTGGATACCACTTTAAGTTTGTATCCGGGCAAAGCTTTTTCCATATCAACCAAAGCTTTCGAAACTTCCTCAACTGCTTTTACCGTATTAAAACTTGTTTCCTTATAAATCGACAGCCCCAGACAACGGACGCCGTTCATCCGGACTATATTTTCGGGTTCTTTGTTGGCGAAACTGATTTTAGCTACTTCGCGCAGGTAAATTGGAGCTTTCTCGGCAGTTGTGCTGCCCGATGTAACCGATTTATAGCCAACAATGGTATTCTCAAAGTCACTCAAATCCGAGAGCAGACTAACACCTTTCACTACATATTTCAGTCCCATTTCGGTGATCGATCCGCCCGAAATACTTTGATTGAAGCTCTGGATCCGGGTGTTTAGCTCGTCGAGCGTCAGCCCGAAAGCATCGAGCATATATTGATCGGTTTGGATTAGCACTTCATTGGTTTCCGACCCTGAAACTTCCACGTCGGCAACGCCTTCGAGCCTGACTAACTCATTCCGGATATAGTTTTCGGCTACTTTCCGGAGTTCGTTCATATCGGTAATGGTTTCGTGCGAAAGGCTGACAATCACTACCGGAGCGGTATTCGGATCATGCTGGGTGATGTTGATTTCGTCGAGTGTCTGATTCTGCGCAAAGGCGCTGGCCGCTTTCTGCAGATCGAGAAAAGCCTCGTCCATATCTTTGTTCCAGGCATACTCAACCGTAATCTGGGCAGTTCCGACTTTCGAAATTGAAGAAACCTGAACTACTCCCGACTGACGAATGGCCAGAGACTCAAGATTTTTAACAAATTGTTTTTCCATTTCTTCCGGAGGGCGTTCTCCAGACTTGAGCTCAATAAACAGGCGCGGATTATTTATCTCCGGAAACAGGTCGATGCCCAGCTTGCTAAAGGAAATGTACCCCAGCAGAACAACGGCAAGTACCACCATTAGGATGGTTACCGGGTAGTTGACAGCAAATTGTGTTAACTTCTTCATTCGTTATAATTTAATGGGTTCGGAGTGTCTAGAGTTTGGAGTGCCTGGAGTTAACTTCGAACTTTAGGCACTCCAAACTCCGAACTTCTTATTTCACAATTTTTACTTTCGAACGGTTCTTTAGCGTCTCGAATCCTTTAATTACCAGGCGGTCGTTTCGTTTTAATCCGGAAGTGATTTCAGCTTCATTCTGGTTTTCGTAGCCGATAGTAACGCGTTTTTCGGTAGCTGTGCCATTGTCGACAATAAATACCGATTTACCGCGCTGGGTGGAAATGATAATTTCTTTCGGGATTACGATCACGCTGTCTTTGCGGGCCAGAACAATGTCGGCTTTGGCAAACATTCCGGGACGCAGCTTCAGGTCAGGATTGCCAACCTGGATAACTCCTTTAAATGTGCGGGTTTCGGTGCTGATTGCGGGCGACAACTCTTTCACATTTCCGGGCAACGTATCGTTGGGTAAGGTATAATTCATGATACGAACGGGTTGGTCAATTGCCACTTCGTTAATGTATTTCTCCGGAAGGTTCACTTCAACGGTCATGGTGCTGTAATCCATCAGGCTAACAACTGCGGTTCCGGTAGAAACTTGTGTACCGTTTGTAATGGCTGGTAAATCGGTAATGACGCCTCGAAATGGCGATTTTATTTTCATTTTAGCCAGTTGAAGGTTGGCGCGTTCAAAGGCGTCTTTGGCATTGGTATAACTTACTTCCGAATTGCGGTAATCGAGTTGTGTAACACCACCTTTTTCGAAGAGCGACTGTTGCTTTTTCATGTTCTGCTCCGAAATTTCGAGGTTCAGCCTTTTGCTTTCGAACCCAATGCCATTTTCATATTCGGCATCCTCAAGCTGAACAACAACCTGTCCGTTTTCGACCATATCGCCCAGCGCAAAAGGCCGGCGGGTTTTCGGATTGGTCAATAATTTGTATTTACCAGTCATTTCAGTACTCAATACCGTCTTCTTTGTGGCATTCAGTGTTCCGGTCGTATTAATAATTTTCTCAATCGACTTGGGTTTGATGTCGGTAACCGAAACCGGAACTGCCAGTTCGGTAGTTGTATTGGTCGGTTGATTGTTACAGGCGGTTGTTGCCCCAATCAGGGCTATCAAAGCGATAAATTGGTAAAAGGATTTCATATAGGTGTGTTTTATTTTTTCTTTTGGATGATGTTTTCAGGAACTATGGCTTCGTTTTTCTCGAAATCGAAGAGCGATTGAATTTTGAGGTTCAGCAATTCAATTTTATAATCGATCAAAGACTGGGCGTACGACATTTTCTTTTGCGAAAGCTGTGTCTGGAAAAGGTTCATGTCCATACTGGTCAGGTCGCCGTTGGCATACCGTTCGAGGTTGATTTCGTAAGTTAGCTGGGCATTTTTTTCGTTCTGCTTGGCAATGTCGATCTGGTTTACCAGGTTTTGTAAACTCCTGTACACTTTGCGGATGTCGAGCGTAATTTGTTTCTTTTCTTCAACCTGGCTTAATTTCTGGGTTTCAATCACAGCTTCCTGCGCTTTGATACGGGCTTTCTTTTCGCCCCAATCGTAAAGCGGTAAGTTGAACGAAACCGATACTCTCGGGTTATTGGTCGGATTATCATAGATATTCTTCAGCTTTTCGTTGTCACCGGTTATCCCCAACGACAGGCTGACATCTCCCTTAAATTCATTCAATGATTTGGTCCGGATCATATCGAACTGCGACGATTGGATATCGATTTCCCGCTGACGAAGTTCCATCCTCGAATTCAGGCCAAATTCAATCGCTTTGTTTACATCAACAGCTACAGGGTTCAGTGTCACGTCGGTCATTACAGTAATTTCCTGCATAATATCCATGCCGATGTATTGTTTAAACTGATCTTTCAGATTATCGAGATTCACCTGCGCGTTCTGAACCGTCGATTTTGCAGTGGCAAAGTTCAGTTCAGCCTGATAGAGTTCTTCTTTAGCCGAAATTCCGGCAGTTACCTTGTTTTGGGTTATTTCGTAGCTTTTTTGAGTGTTGGTAAACTCATCCTGCGAAATGCTGAGGTTCATTTGCGCCAGATAAACATCGTAGAAGAATTGGGTCACCTGCTTTTCCATGTTCAGCTTCTGCATGGCATAATTCAGCTGAGCATTTTCAAGGTCCAGTTCCAGTTCTTTGATTTGAAGCTTGGTGCGGTTATAAGTGAATATCGGCTGGGCAATGCTGAGCGAAAGGTAGTTGGTAAATGCTTTGCTCACCATACTATTATCGCCCTGAATGCTCGACTTATTCTGCCAGCCAAAACGGTTGACCAGGCTTATGGTTCCGTCGGTGGGCAGGAACGGTTGCGAAACCATAAATGTACCGAACGATTGAGTTGTTTTACTGGTGAACCACTTCGCATTAAAGTTATCAAACGATCGGGTCTGGTCGTAACCAAACGGGGTGAGACTGAGCGAAAAGTTCGATTTCAGCGCAGCATTTTGTGCTTTTAAGGTTTGTTCAGATCGTTCGAGGTTCAACAATGAGCGGCGAATGTCGGGACTGTTATTGCGTGCAATGTCAAGCGCGCTTTCGAGAGTCAGAATCTGTTGAGCATTTGCCGACAGCAAAAGCTGACAAAAAATGAACAGCACGAGTCCCCGTTGGATGAGTTTTTTTAATGGCATAATTGTTATCGTCTGAGGTTTATGTTTTTAGTTTCAAATTCTAAATTTGCGTTTCGGGTTACGGGTTTCGAGTTTTGGGTTAACCCGAATCTCGCAACTCGCAACATTACATTCTGGCTACTGCGACTGAACACTTTTTTACTGTTTCACCAGTTTAATAGCATCGGCAACCACTACTTGTGCGGATGATTTATTTCCCAGTTCTACTTTAACGGTATCGCCCGAAAAATAGAAAGAGCCAAGGCTATTCCATCCGCTGTCAATCGTTTTCAAATCAATCACCACATTTTCTTTTTCACCGCCATGATTAATGGTATAGGTGTATTCGCCTCCCGAATCCTGATTGTCGCGTTGTCCACGGCGATTGGTCTTGGTCAGATAGCTGAAAACTTCGTAAGTCCCATCACCGTTAATCGGGATGCTCCAGATGGCTTTTTTGCTGCCATCGCCTGACTTCACGTAGTGAGCCGACCGGATAAACTTACCGAAGAATCCGCTGTTGGTGGTTGCCCGCCAGGTTCGCGGCGCCCGCCATGTATTGAATCCGATAAACCTTTCGGTGGATTGTTCTTCGCCCAGAAGTAATTTCTGCAAAAGGCTTTTATCGTCAGAAACAGTACAATGGAATGTTGAATCTTCATCGTCGCAGATAAACTCACCATTTTCGGTCAGGCGTACAGGCGAATCAACAATCGATTCACCTTCGTACGGAGTGGCCTTGGTATCTTGTTCAATGTTATCCAACGGAAGCCGAAGTTCGGCCGGAATATTTCTTGAAGTGAGCGTGTTGATGGTAATGTTGCGGGGAGTTCCGTCGAGCAGATAGCTTACTTCTTTGGTTTGTGTGCCTTCGAGGTGAACCAGTTTATTGATGGTTTCCATGTTTGCACCGCCGCCGCCAAATCGTCCACGGCCAGGTCCGCCGCCCTCGCCCAACCTGAACTGTACCATAACTATGCCTTCGGTTTGTTCGGTATTGGTAATCTTGAACTTGACCATTGTTTTCAACCGGTCGCCGTCGAGTACATTTACCGCATTGAGGCCGCCTATCAAATAACCGGGCAATTCTTTGCTGGTAAACCATTTGCCCATGTATGGCAACAGATCGGTACTAAACTGCTGCTTAATACGTTCGTTAAAATCTTCGATGGTGGTCGAGTTAAACTTGATGCTTTTCAGGAAGTTAAACATGAAATCGTTGAAAGCATCGTCGCCCGCTTTGCGCTTGATGATCGAGAACAGTGTCAATCCTTTCAGCTGAATGACATTATCTATAATCTGTATTTTTTCAGGATTGTCTAATAATTCGGCGAACGAATAATCGAGTAAGGCCAGATTCGCCTGTTCATTTTCGGTCATTCCCTGCATATCGCGCATCCAACCCATTGCTCCTGATTCGGAAGACTGTTTCAGGTACGATTCGAAAATACGGTCGGTAATAGGCCATTGGTCTGATTGAACGAAATAGGCATGATTATAAAACAAGGGAAAAAAGTACAATGGATTGGCTTTTTCCGCTATTTGCACTTCTCCCTGGTTCCGGTTGAAATCAGGACGGGAAGCTGCCTGGGTAAACAATGATAAAAAGTTATTTAATACGTTTATTTTCTTCTCTTCAGGGGTTGAATTGTCTTCGCCACGACCCCAGCGCTCCATCCGCTTGACGCTTCCTGCAAAGTCAGCTTCGTCAATCAGCAGACCTTTTTCAGGAAATAAAATGGTTTCAGGCTGAACCTGCTCGCGCTCGCCAATCAAGGTTCGTGGATAGGAAAAGAATTGTGCCGGAACCTCAATCACCGTAAAACGATCGAACGGATAATACATATCAATTTTCCGCTCGTAATCTTTTAAGGCTGTTTTAATTAGATCGGGAATGGTGTCCTTAATCGGCTCGAAAAATTTAGAGAAGTAATCGTGTTCTTTGTGATGGTATAAATTGAAGTCCAGTCCGTCGATGACCTTGCTTTTTAATTCGTAATTACCGATAACCAGCGATATTTGAGGCAGATTATGGTTGTTTGTGAAATGGAATGTTCCGTCTTTCCCTTCGGCTTTCCCCTGCGAAATGGCTGTCAGTCCGGGTCTGGTATTTACGGTAATATCGAAATTGCTGAATTGTTTTTGTGCCCATTGCTTGTTTTGTTTTCCAAAGCCGGTTCCCGCAACCGGGTACCAGTTGCTTTCGCGGGTGAGCAGCACGTAATCGGGTGTAACCATGGCCGACCGTTTATCAATCTTATACATATTGGCCCGGTTGGGCGTTTCCATCGTTTTGTTGTCGACATCGAGAAAACTTTGTGCTTCGTTCGGGCTTCCACTATACACAAATTCAAGTTCGGCCGATTCGCCGGATTCCAGTTTCGACGATGAAAATTCGATCAGCTGAAGTTCGCGTTTGGGTGTAACTTCCTGTCCGTTGAAACTAACCTTACTGACTTTAAATCCGGGATTCAGACAAAAAACAAACCGGTCGATGGCTTCGGGCCTCGGGTTGCTCACTTTCAGTTTTGCAGTTACCTCAATGTTTTCGCCCAGATGCTTGAGCTCAATGCGGTAACTCTCCACTTTTAAGCGAGGTACAGTCAGGTTGGCATCGTTCAGCGAGCGCATGTTTTCTCTCATCTCCTGAGTTTGAACAAAGGCCGAAACGTGCATTTCTCCCAGCCAGATTCCGGCAACAAAAAATACCAATGCAGGAAACAGTGTTACTTTATTGCTGAATGGGCTTTGTGGTAATCGTTTCAGGAGTGATACCGTGAGGAAAATAAATGCCACACCAAAACAGGCATACATTCCGCGGTGAACCATTATCGTATGCAGGTTTCCAAACCCGATGAAATCGGAATTCAGCAACGGCAAACTGTACGCCATGTAATCGAACAGAAAATAGTATTTGGTATTGAGGTAGAAGATAGTAACCGCAACATAACCAAGCAAAAGGATGAAGGTAATGGCCTGATTTTTAAGAACGCTCATCACGAAAAACGAAAGCCCGAGAATGAAAATCAAGGTAGGCAAGCTGATGATCAGGTAATACTCCAGATAAGCCAGCCAGTTAACCGACACTTCCGCAGAAATCAGGTTGAAAATGAGTGCCTCTGAAAGTATAATCAGGTTCAGGATGGTAAAAACAACCAGGTTGCCAATGGTTTTTCCGGCCACATATTCGCCGTTCGACATCGACCGGATGTAGATAACATCGGTAGTATCCAGTTTTTTATCGCGTTTCAGGAAGTCGGAAGCCAAAAAGATGGCAATGATCGCCTGAACGGTATTCAACATCAGCAGATTCATATACGGAATGATCGACGAGATGGCCTTTAGTGTCCAGTTTCCCCCATTTTCCATGACCAAAACGGCCATGTTAAAGAAGAATAGAATGACAATGGTGAGCAAGGCGAAAATTCGGAAAAACCAACTTCGCAAAAGCGTAGTTATTTCGTATTTGGCGATGGACGTGATGTTATGAACTGAAATCATAGGGGTTCAGGTTTAAATGGCAGTCCATTGATTTAAATTACTTTCCATAAAATATACGTAGGCATGTTCGAGGTTTGGTGCGATGTTGTGGCCATTGTATCCGGCAATGGAATCAGCCACCACCTGTATTTCCCAACCTTCGCTGTTCGGAACATTGGAAATCACCGGGTATTTTTCGTTGATTTCAAGGTATTCGGCTTCGGTTGCCTGAATCAGCCACACTTTTCCTTCGGCACGAACCACCAACTCGTCCGGCGAGCCGGTAAATGCCAAACCTCCCTGGTTCAGCAAAGCCATATCGGTACACGAGCTGGAAATGTCGCCAACGATGTGAGTCGATAAAATAATGATCACATCCTGTGTTGAAATGGTTGAAAGCAGATTCCGGAAACGGATGCGTTCTTCGGGGTCGAGACCGGTGGTTGGCTCGTCAACAATAATAATTTTTGGGTTATTGATCAGCGCCTGCGCAATGCCGAGCCGCCGTTTCATCCCTCCTGAAAGTTTGTTGGCTTGCCGGTCGCGGGCTTCGAATAAACCGACTTCTTCCAACATCTTATCTACAGCCAGTTTACGTTCCTTGCTGTTTTTCATTCCGGCTAAACGGGCAGCGTAATCCAAAAATTCGTAGGTTTTTAAGTGCGAAAAGAAACGGAAATCCTGTGGAAGATACCCCAACATGGCGCGAATCTGTTCCCGGTCGCGGGTCAGGTCGTAACCATTCATTTTTACAATTCCCGACGATGGTTGCATGAGGGTAACCAATATGCGCATGAGGCTCGATTTGCCTGCTCCGTTTGGCCCGAGCAAGCCGAACATCCCGTTATTGATTTCCAGGTTCACATCCTTTAGCGCATGGTTGCCGTTGGGATATACTTTGTTGAGGTTTTCAATCGTTATTTTCACTGGCAAAAAGTTAGGTCACGGTTTGTATGACTAAATATACAACAATAGGTTTAATTGCTTATTTAAAACTAAGTTACAAATGTTAGAGGTAGATTCATTATTTTATCGATGAACAGGCTTTTGTGAAAGATAAAATGGCCGAATGGGCAGATAAGCCATTCAGCCATTTCCTGTTTTCTGAACATGTTTATTTTTCCAGCCGGTATGTACTGGTCGAATCGGCTTCAAGGCTGATTCTGTCGATTCTTCCCATAGAAAGATTCGATTTATCGTTCAACTTTCCTGAAAGGTTTTTGATGTGACTTCCCCATGCATCCATATCCGTTTTGTTGAAGTTTACATCGAGATTAGTTATAAACGCATTTTCGAGATTAACCTTTGACTGGAAAGCCAATAACCGAAGTGCAAAACCTACCGGATTTTTTTCCCTGCGGTAATAAAATTCTGCATTGTCAAGCCTTACCAATAGGGAGTCGCACTTGAGCTGCTCAACATTAATTCTGCTCTTTGCTTTCCCTTCAATACTGTTTATTTGCCTGCAGATCACATTGGTTGACCAATGTCCGTTTTTTTGAGGATTGGCCTGTACAAAAAGCGTGTCGTTTCGAACAATATAAGCCGGCAATGTGCAGGTGTCGTCTTTCAGATAGTACAAACCAATTTTGGGTGCTTCTCCCGATTTTATGCGAATATTGGCCCCTGGTTCGGCTATAACTACCGAAAAATTGTCCAACGGTTTTTCGTCGGTTACAAATTCTTGTTTTTGGTCGCTGCGCGGATCAATTTTGGCCGCAAGAAATAAGATAAATATTCCGCCAAACAGGAAGGTGAAAAATGAAAGTGTGATATAGTTACTGGTTTTCATGGCTATCGTTGTTTTTTATTTCAGATACTAATTCGCTTAAGTCGTTGCTGTTCAGTTTCAGAAGTTTTACTTTCCGGATAAAATAGGGCAATTCGGAAGCAAAAAAATGAGCTTTTTCGTTGGTACGTATTAGTTCAACAGCTTTTTCGGAAACGAAGAATCCGATGCCGCGCTTGTTGTCGAAAATGCCCGATTCCTGCAAAATGGTGTAAGTGCGCATAACCGTGTTGCGGTTTACCTCAAACTCTTCGGCCAGATCGCGCACCGATGGCACCCGGTCGCCCGGGTTGAGCAAACCCTCCAGAATTTGATGACATAAATTGTCGGCTATCTGGAGAAATATTCCTTTTGATGATTGAAATTCCATGTTATACCTCTTTTTCTTTTAGTTTGAAATATCCCAGAACGAGGAAGAAAATCCAGGAGAGACAACCCAGCAAATAGGCGGCTAGCTGAACATTATAGAGGGTTTCAGTAACTTTATAGGTTTTTAACTGAATACTGAATCCTCGAGTTTCGGCTGGATAGAACAGGTGAGAGAGAATCACAAATGATACAACGACAGTGAAAATACAAATTCCTGAAATGATGAGTGTTTTGACCAATGCAAAGCGGTTGAAATAAACCGAACCGGCAAAAAGGACGCTTGCTACCGAAAAAATCGAAAACAGGATGACGATTCTATCGCGTAGTGTCGGAATGGCATTAAAAAGATCGGAGAAATGGAAATAAGGAATTCTGGATGGATCGAAGCCACGTTCAGGATCAGGAATTTGCGAAACCTTGGCCAAATGTGTACCAATCCAGAAGATTATCATAGCCAGCGGGATAAAAATTATTATCCGGATTACAAACTGAACCATAAATTTCTCGAAGGTCGATCCGGGAGATAATAAGTAATTGCTTGTTTTGATCTGATTATTCAAGGCCGGGAAAGCTGTTCCAATAACAATTCCAATAGCCATCATGTACATCATAATCAGCGGAGTATAATCCTGTATTTTGTCAAAAGAATTGTCTGCCCTCATGATAAAATAAGTGAAACCATAAACTGCAAGACTCAATCCGGCAAAGGCAAACAGGTAAGCTTTTTGATTGATTAATAAATCGTTTTTAAATAGACGGACGAACCGTTGCGGGGAAAAATATTTATTCTGTTTCATAGCTTTTCTAATTTAGGTTTGCTTTATTGACAATGGCATTAAACAGCAGTTCGATGTCCACCTCAGTTTCATCTTCCTGACCGGCTGCGCAAATAACGCGGTAGCCGCCTGGGCATTTTTCATGATAAACCGGGTCGGCCACTCCGGCAAGGCTTGCCACGCTCTTGAACTGCCATTTTTGACTGATCGTGAGAAGGCTTTCATTGAAAACAATCTCGCCCTCGTCGAGCATCACAATGTTGTCGATAATCGTTTCGATGTCTTTCACCTGGTGGGTCGAAATCAGCACCAGTTGCTCTTCGGTAACCGAGCTGACCAATATTTTGCGGAACAAACTTTTAGAAGGAATGTCCAGTCCATTGGTTGGTTCGTCCAAAATCAGCAACCGGCAGTTGGTCGCCAGTGCAAAGGCAATCAGGAACTTTTTGCGTTGCCCGTGCGACATCCGGTTGATGTTCTTTTTTGAATCGAGCTCAAATTCCTGAAGTATTTTCTCCATTTTTTCGAAATTGAAATTGGGGTACAGGGGTCCTGTTGCTTTTACGTAGCAATCGATGGTAACCGGAGGAAACAAGAATTCTTCAGGAACCATAAATACCTCCGATAAAAAATCAGGTAATCGGTCGAAGGGTTCAAACCCGTTGATGGTGAGTTGCCCGGTTTGTGGTTTCAGTAATCCGGCCATCAGTTTTAAAAGTGTCGATTTTCCTGCTCCGTTTTTACCGAGCAGCCCTGTAATGCTTCCGTTTTCTTGCTGAAATGACAAATCGGAAAACAGGGCATGTTGTTTTTTGTAGTGAAACGTTAATTGCTCAATTGAAATCATGGCATAGATGTTTAGTGTCCTAGTAAAGTATGACACAAATTAAAATGATTTTCAGAGAATTACCAAATTATTTTTTGAATTTGTTTGCAGAATTAAAATATAATTGATTGCTTTGTAACCTAAAGGTTATATAAAGAAACTTTAGGGTTATTAAATAATGAATCAAGGTTACACTAAAAGCAATAATTTATGGAAACATCGATGATTGAAAAATTGGATAATGCACGGAGTAGTTTTTTGAAATGGGCAACTGTTGGGTACACGATCTGGCTTGCAACCTATATTGTAGCTGATCCTTTCTTCATGCCGGAAGTTCCATCGGTCGTCCAATGGATCCGGATTTTAGGTTGGCTTATTCTACTTGTAAGCGGGCTTCGGGCTTTGAAGCTAAAACGCGAGTTAAACTGGGATAAAAAAATGAAAGGCGCTCTGGAAGGAGAGTTGCACCAACACAATCTTCGCAAATCTTTTCAAATGGGATTCTTTGTCGTTATGGGAGTCACGGCTGTATTTCTTATGCTCTCATTGTTTTATACCATACCATCTCTACTGGTAACAAAAGTGATACTCTATTTGGGTGGTTTAGCTGTGCTGATTTCGAAAATCATTTACAATCGCGATTAACTATGGATAATCAGGAACTAAGTAACCAGATTAAAGTTCAGCGGGCGATCAAAAATATCACGCAGGAAGAATTGGCCGCCCGGATTGGTGTGACCCGAAAAACTATCAACACCATTGAGACTGGTAAATTTGTGCCATCCACCATATTGGCCATTAAGCTTGCCCGCTTCTTTGAAATCAAAGTAGAAGAGCTGTTTACACTGGTTGAGAAGTAAGAGCCAATCTATCCTTTCGGACTCATCGTCACCACCGGGATGATCATTTCTTCCAGCGAAATTCCTCCATGCTGGTAGGTGTTTTTATAATACTGCGCGAAATGGTTGTAATTATTCGGATAGGCGAAAAAGTCGGTATTGGCAGCAAAAATATACGAAGTGCTCACATTGCGCGACGGCAAATAAATGGTTGCCGGAGTTTTAATATCGTATATCGATTTTGAGCTGTAGTTGAGATTTCGTCCCAGTTTGTAGCGCAGGTTCGTATTGGTTTCGCGGTCGCCAATCACTTTCAGGGCGTTGTCAACGCGAATGGTTCCGTGGTCGGTTGTGAGTACAACTTTAACTTTATTTTCGGCCAGTAGTTTCAGCAAATCGAGTAACGAGGAGTGGTTAAACCAGCTCAGGGTGAGCGAGCGGTAGGCCGATTCGTCGCTGGCCAGTTCTTTAATCATGTCCATTTCGGTACGGGCATGAGAAATCATATCTACAAAGTTAAAGACCATCACCGAAAGGTCGTTTTGCAGAATATTCCCGATGTAATCGGTTAACTTTCCACTGCCTTTTATGCTGGTAATCTTTTCAAAAAATAGCTTATAATTCTTTCCAAGTCGGGCTAATTGAGTCTGCAGAAGCTCATACTCAAACCGGTTTTTGTGGCCTTCATTGTCGTCGTCTTCCCAGAATTGCGGATAAATTCGTTCAATTTCAGAAGGCATTAATCCGGCAAACATCGAATTTCGGGCATACATGGTGGCTGTAGGCAAAATGCTGCAGTAAAGGTCTTCTTCTTCAACACGGTAATAATTATTCAGCACGGTGGCCAAAACACGGTACTGGTCGTATCTCAGGTTATCGATCACCAAAACAAAAACTTTGTTTCCGCTATCGACCTGTGGGATAATCTTTTTTCTAAAAATATCGGGCGAAAGAAGTGGGCGGTCAACCGGATTTTTTCCGAACCACGATTGATAATTATTTCGGATGTATTTGGCAAATGAATTGTTTGCCTCGGTTTTTTGCATTTTAAGGACCTCGTCCATAGCCGAATCTTCTGAACTGCTTAGTTCGAGTTCCCAAAACACCAGTTTTTTATATACTTCAACCCACTCGTCGAACGAAAGCCTGTCGCTGATTTGCATCCCAATTTTTGAGAATTCGCTTTGATAGGCCGAATTGGTGCGCTCGGTTACCAATCGCCGCTGATCGACATTCTTTTTAATCGAATGCAGTATCTGTTTCGGGTTGACGGGTTTGATCAGGTAATCGGCCATTTTCGAACCAATGGCTTCTTCCATAATATCTTCTTCCTCGCTTTTGGTAATCATTACCACCGGAACATTTGGATCCAGGGTTTTGATTTCATTCAAGGTTTGCAATCCGCTCAATCCGGGCATATTTTCGTCGAGAAAAATGATGTCAAAAAAATCATTTTTCACCATTTCAATGGCGTCAGTCCCATTGTTGGCCGTTACCACATCAAATCCTTTTTCTTCGAGGAAAATGATGTGAGCACGCAAAGAATCTATTTCGTCGTCGGTCCAAAGTATTTTTGTCTTCTTCATAATTGATGCATTTACCCGTTATTTGGGACTAAGGTAATAAACAAACAGAAAGGGATAATAGTATTGACTTAACAAACTTTAACGGAGACGAGTTCCGAATTTCAAGTTTCAGATTCCAAGAGTGGTCTTGAAATTTGGAACCTAAAACTTGAAACTATTTTAGATAGAACTGTTTGTAGAATTCCATGTAAGTCAGGATGTTCTTGCTTTGCCTGAAAATCGTTTCATTTTCAGGAGTGATGATGAAGTTTCTATAACTGGCATTCTGTATCGGGCCATAAACCATCGGATCGTTGGCAATGGCACGCAGATATTCCAATCCGGATTTAGGCGTTGCAAGTCCTTCAACTTTAATCATCAGCCTGAAATCATCGAGCATCGCTGAAGATACCACTAGAGGTTGCTGTCCATAGTTCTTCTGATTAAACTCACGGATTGCAGCAACCAGCGCATCTTGATTGGCTTCTTCCTTCGGTATGATCAGGACAAACGACTGCACTCCTTCAGTTTTTGTGCTGAAAGGTCCGCTGTATGCGGGTTTCGCTTCTGGCTGTGTGCTTGAACCAGCTCCCATGTCGATGTATTTGGCTTTGAAGAAGTTCAGGTATTCAGCAACTTTTTTGGTTTCGCTCAGCTTTTTCAGGTTGGCATCGGTAATAATGAAATTACGATAGCCCAGCGTGTCAAGGCTTCTGAATAGTTTCCGGTTGGCAACCGTGTTGGTAAAATAGCCGATAGCTTCGCTTTTGGTTTTGAACTTACTGACAATCATCAACTGGTAATCGGCAACCTGGCTTTGTCGGATTGTAAGGTCGGATTGCCTGAATTGGTCGCGATTGTGCGCATTGAATGCAGCAGTTACTTGTTTCATACTCGCCTTTGGATTATTCACAGCGACGACGAAATTTTGGGAACCTACCTCTTCGTTCGAGTAAATATCAAGACCCGATCCTGTTGGTGCAACGGCCACAAAACTTCCTTTTTCTTTCAGCAAGTCTTCTTCCTGCTTGGCTTTTGCCAGTAATTCTTCAGGTTCTGGAAGTAGTTCCTCCGAGAAATCGCCGGTAATAAACTGGCTGTAATTTTTAACGAAGAATTTCAGGTATTCAGCAAAGTCTTTGTCGGCAGTAATTTCCCTGAAATTAGTTGAAGACGCAATGAAATTGACGTATTTGATGTTCTTCAGCGCTTCAAAAACTTCTCTTTTCTTGATAATCGACCTGAAGTAAATCAATCCCTGTTCTTTATCGTTAAGCGAGCGTACAAGCAAAAGCGAGTAGTTGTTATTCAGATTTTGAGTTTCGATGTCAAAATCAAATTTAGTGTAATGGTCGATGTTGTAATTGGCCAAATCAAATTTCAAGCGGTTGAGGTCAACTTTGGCGCTTTTCGGATAGGCGATTACGAAATAGTGGAGTAAATCTTCGTCGTACGAGAATTTGCCGCCAAATTCATCGGTACCTTTCTTGTTTTCAGGCAACAGTTCGTTATTGCTGATTTTATCGTTCAAATAACCTGAAGCAACCATCTTTTGATAGTCGACCAAAGTGCTGTCCTGAATCAACTTAAGGATTTGCTCTGCCAGTGGTTTTGGTTCGGCTTTCGGATAGTTAGTTATGTAGTCGGCAAGCAATTTGCCAAAAGCATCCCGGGTTGAGGCTGTTCCGTCGGCAACTGTTTTGATGAATTTAATCTTTGACAGCATTACGGTATCCGGATTCATCGGCAGAATCTGATCGGTTACTTTACCCGCTTCGGCGTATCGTCCATCTTTAAATTCCTGGAAAGCCTTTTGATACAGTCGGTTCATGCTATCCGATTTTGCCTCAAGCTCAATAAAATAGTTCGGATTCAGCAAATACTTGGCATATTTGGTTTCCGGAAATTTAGACACAATCAGGTTTTTGTAATAATCGGCCTTTTCCTGATTATTTTGTTTGGTGTATAAATCCCACAATTCGAACCAAGATGAAAGTGCGAACAAATTATCCGGGTACCGTTTATTCAGGTCTTCAAACGATTCGATTGATCGCGGAAAGTCAGAAAAATCAGTCTTAAAGATGCGTCCGGCGTTGAATAATGCATTTCTGATCTTCGCATGAGAAACCTTCATTAGCGAATCATTCGTTGGTAAATCCTGCGTATAATATTCCCGTGTTTTCGGATCTTTTATCTTTTTTGGTCCTTCAGCGGTCAGGAGCGAATCTTCAGCTTGCTCAGCATTGTCTTCTGAAATAGTGCTTTTATCCGATCGTCTCCAACCATCTTCAAGTTTACGTTTTCCCCACAGGCGCTCAAATTCAACTTTTCCGTAGGCAACAGTCGTTGGGCTGTAAAAATACCATCCGGCGCCTTCCTGCTGCTGGCTTAAACCAAACCGGCTTTCATTTTGCCTGAAATAATTCCGGTCCATCATTTGAGCTGACTCTGCAAGTTTAGCCTTAGCTTCTTTTTCAAGGACTTCAGCGATCCACTTGTCTATCAGTTTGTTTCGGGATGGTTCGTCCATCTGGGCAATGCGCTGAAGGCTGTCTTCGCGCTCAACAGCGTAAATATTATCGGTTAATCGGGTCAGGCTTTTGTGCCGGTCCGAAATCTGTTTGTAATTGGGGTATTTTTCGTCGATAACTACCATGGCGCTATCGTAATAGCTTTGTGCCTTTTTATATTCAGGTTCTTCGAAGTAAATCTGTGCCAGTGTTAAACACGAAAGAGCCCGCTGATAAAGGTTATCGACACTCATCGAGGCCGATTTGGTGTATTGTTCTTTTGCCTGATCTTTTTTACCCTCTTTCATTGAGATATTACCCATTGCAAAATAAATCTGGTCGCGGAATTCCAGGTTCTTTTTGTCGCGGAGCATTTTGCGCAGTTCTTTCTTCAATTTCTCGATGTCGCCTGTGCCGGTAAATGTTCCGGCAGCATTAATCCGGGCGTTGAATGCCATTTTGTAAGGCGGATTCTTCCGGGCAATGTCTCTGAAAACCTGCGACGCTTTTTCAGCATTTCCGGTTTCCTGATACCACTGAGCCAAAACATACTGGTAGCGCAGTTTTTCGAGCTTTTGAGGTGTTTGTTTCACCGCGATGGAAAGGAATGGAATTCCTTCGGTGTATGAAAGTTGACGGGCATAATAGTCGGCAGTTGCAGCAGCCAGCTCTCCGGATAATTGTTGTGGAAAGTTTTCGTCAGTCTGCATTTGCTGAATAACTTCAAAAGCTTCAACATATCTTTCTTGCTCGGTAAAACTCCTGATCAACCAAACGTATGCTGTATAGCGCGAAGGGTCGTCTTCAAATTTCCGGACGACATACGAAAAATTCTCGATCGCCGAGGCAAAGTTATGTTGATAGAAATACGCTTTTCCCATCAAAATATAAGCGTCATCAATCCAGTTGTTAAATTCATCCTTACTGGCAAAGTGGATGTAAGCTTTGCTCCTGTTTTTCCGGCGTTTCGGTTTTTTGGTAATAGAGTGCGACTGGATTAGTTTCGAGCCTTTCATGATTGCATTTTCCATTTCGGAATTGGCTGCTTTTGCAGTTGTCGGATTGCTCGATTTATACAAAGGAAGAACCTTCGAAAAATCATCTTCAACCGAGTTGTTGATTTTCTCAACCCCAGTCCGGAGACTTTCCTTTCCGTTGAAATATACGTTGTAATGTGCTGTTAAATTGTGGTATGCGCGCAAAACGGCAGTGTTTTTTTCAGTCGTGCATCCGGCCAGAAAAAAAAGTACTACAACTAATGAAAACCGATATAAATAGTGTTTGCCCAATCGTTGAATTTTGTTGACTTTAGGATAAACTACCAAATGGAAAGAATATTGTATGAATCTCCCTTTAAAAGCAGCATTCCCAAAATATTTTGGTGATTTTTAAAAGCGTACAATATTACAAACTTTCGTTTTAATTCGGAAAGAAAGCCCTAAATTGGAAAACTTAAATCTTTGCTGACTTCAGTGAAATGATACGAAAAAAGATCAGAGCCATTTTTCATCCTGAAGAATTTCAGGGTTGGACACGCAGGCGTAACTATTTTGAAGGCTGGTATTTTAAAGTGGTTAACGAAGCCGGGGACAAGGCTTTTGCTTTTATTCCCGGAATTGCCATTAAAAGCAGTCGCGAAAAACATGCTTTTATCCAGATTTTAGATGGAAAAAAACGGACTGCCCATTACCACACATTTGAGTCAGAGACATTCAAGTCAAATTCTGATTTATTCAAAATTGCTATCGGTGACAATCATTTTTCGGAGCAAGGGCTGCAGCTAAATCTTGCGGGAATAAAGGCCGACCTGCAATTTTCGGGGAATGTTCCCTGGCCAAATCATTGGTACTCGCCCGGAATAATGGGCCCCTATACTTTTCTTCCACTGATGGAGTGCTATCACGGAATTGTTAGTATGGATCACGCAATAACTGGTCAAATTGAAGTTGATGGCGAAGTGTTTGATTTTAATGGAGGCCGTGGGTATATCGAAAAGGATTGGGGACAATCGTTCCCAAGCGCCTATATCTGGCTTCAAACCAATCATTTTAGTCGGCCCGGAATATCGCTTAAAGTTTCAGTCGCTAAAATTCCGTATTTAGGTTATTCGTTTATCGGTTTCATTGCCGGAATCTGGTTGGGTGACCGGTTGATTCAATTTACCACCTATAATCGAAGCGTCTTGCGAAAATCGTTGATCGATATCGGTAAAGTTGAGATAGTTATGGAGAACAAAAAATACAGGCTTGAAATGCAGGCCCGAAGAGAAGCCTCAACTTCACTTGCGTCGCCAATTTTGGGCTTAATGGATGGCCGGATTGAAGAAAGCATGAATGCCCAAATTGAAGTAAACCTGGTTGACCGAAAATCAGGAAAATCAATATTTAGTGATGTTGGTCGAAATGCCGGGTTGGAAGTTGCCGGTAAGATTGAAGAAATAATAATTTCCTGATTTCTTGTTTCCTGTTCCTGAGAAAGAAGATTTTCGGCAGATCAGTGTAAAAACCAGACGTGTAAGCTAGCACAACAAAGTGGGAATAATGTAATACTTTTCGAAAGTTATGTAACATTTTATTCAGTTTATCAGTTTACCTTTATGTTATAAGATTAGATATTATATGGTTTCCTTCAATCAGTTGTTTAGGTAAGTTGCTTTGTCAAACATGATTGGGTTAAATCAGGAAAGCAAGTAAACTATGAACTCAAATCCCAAACCTTATAAATTTGGAATTGCACTCAGCGGTGGAGGTGCACGCGGAATTCTGCACATAGGTGTACTGGAAGCACTCCGCAAATATGGCATTCATCCTGAGATCATTTCAGGAACAAGTATGGGCGCTTTGGTTGGTGTTTTTTATGCCTCCGGAATGGAACCTTTGCAAATTCTTGACCTCGTGAAATCGAGTAAACTTCACCGGATGATTAACTGGAAATTGCCTAAAAACGGACTTCTCGATCTGAAAAAAGCTCGCTCCATCCTTGAAAATAATATTTCTGAAGATGATTTTTCAAGCCTGAAAAAGCCTTTTTACTGTACTGTTTCAAATCTAAATTCAGGACTTTCAGAAACAAAAAGCTCCGGAAAGCTCTTCCAATGGGTACTGGCCTCGGCATCAGTTCCGGTGATTTTTGAACCCCAGATTATTGATGGGACAACCTATGTTGACGGTGGTATTTTCAATAGTCTGCCTGTCGATTGCATCCGCAATCAATGTCGGTTTTTGATTGGTGTACATGTCAACCGGAACGGTCCGGAAGAAAATATTACCGGATTTAAAGCTATTGCTGAACGTACATTCAGGCTTGTTTTTGCAAAAAATATAACGGAAAGCCTTGCTGTATGCGACTTTGTGATTGATCCTCCACAAACCAGACGGTTTAGTACGTTCGATTTTGGAAAGGCCGACGAGATTTTTAAAATTGGCTTTGACGAGACAGAACAACGGATTCTGGAATTTGCAGATCTTATTGATTTGAATGGCGTAATTCAGGAAAAAGCAAACAGGATAATAACTGATAACTAGTTCATGTTTCTACTTTATATCAGATTATTGATCGTTAATTAAAAACCTGTTTATCTTTGTTCCCGACGCCTAAACCATATATTTTTTACTGAAATTTTTAAATAATCTAAAATTTTACCCGATGAAAAAGTTATTATTTGTTTTATCAGTTGTGGTGTTTGTGTCATGTGGCCAGCACAAAAAAGAAATTGCCCGTATGCAGGCGAAACAAGACAGTATCGCGCAATTAGGCGTCCAAAAAGATAATTCCATTCTGGAATATATCAGCGCGATGAACGAAATTCAATCCAACCTGGATTCGATTAAAACCATCCAGAAAATCGTTTCGGTACAGACCGCTCCAGGTACTGAAATAAAGGCAGAAGCTAAAAAACGAATTGTTGAAGACATTGCTCAAATCAACAATTTGCTTCAGAAAAACAGAGACATGATGAACTCGCTTCAGGGGAAACTTCGCAATTCGAACGTGAAGATTGTTGAGCTTGAGAAAATGATTGAACTACTTAACAAGCAGGTGGGCGATAAAGACGAGGAAGTTGCTGTCCTGAAACAACAACTCGAAAAGCTGAATGTTGATGTTGCCGGATTGAATCAGAAAATTGAAACTATTACGAAAGAAAGCGAACAGGCCATCAAGGAAAAGAATGAAGTAATTGATACTAAAACCACCGAATTAAACACCGCATATTATGGTTTCGGTACTAAAAAAGAACTGGAAGCAAAAGGTGTAATTGAAAAAGAAGGTGGCGTTTTGGGAATGGGCAAAACATTAAAACTGAAAAAAGATTTCAACCGAGATTTCTTTATGAAGATTGACATTCGCGAGTTTAACCAATTGCCGCTGAATACCAAAAAAGCAAAATTGGTAACCTATCATCCGGATGGTTCTTATCACATGGTTATGACTGCTAAGAAAACAGTTGAAAGCATTGTTATCGACAAACCGGAAGAATTCTGGAAAGCTTCGAAATATATGCTGATTGTTGTTGAATAAGGTTAATCCTTTATATAAAATGCAAAAGAGGCTCCGATTTCGGGGCCTCTTTTGCATTTTATATTTTGATGGAGTGTTTGTATAATCCAATGGAACTGAAAATGCATACTATTGTTTATAATTAAAAGTTTGAAATTTAATTCGTTAATTTAACTAAATCACACTTGTAACTTACCCATAAATCTGGTATTTAAACGCTTTTCATCGCCGCAAATTGGTTTATACTGACCGCTAGAATAGCACTTTGATATATTCTATTCCATATTGTGGTAAATTGCTCATAAATGTGATTGATTCATGACAAAATTCATCTTTATGAAAAATTAATATGGTTTTCTTTGAAAACGTGTTTGATTGACGTTTAAGTGAATCCTAATTTTTTCAGTACTCCCCCAATAGATGATTTGCGGTCAGTCGATTTTTTTTATTTGTTAGATAACATAAGTTGGATTTCTCTGAAAGTAAGATTATTTTGTTTTCTTAGTATCCATAATTTAGTTTCAAGTTAAAAGGCTTAATTATATTTTCGATTAATAATAATGAAGTTTTCAAAGCATCGTTGAGCTACAAAGTAATAATAATCGCAACTGTTTAATTTAAAATAAATTATCTATGAAAAAAATCGCGTTATTGCTTGCATTCTTTGCAATTGGCTTGCAGGTCCTCATGGCTCAGACCAAGGAGATCTCAGGCACCGTAACCTCCGCTGATGATGGAGGTGCAATCCCCGGAGTATCAGTTTCCGTGAAAGGAACAACAATCGGAACTGTCACAGACATGGATGGTGTATTCCGGTTAAAAGTTACTCAAGATGCCAAAGTACTAAAATTCACTTTTGTGGGCATGGCATCACAAGAGGTTACTATCGGAAACCAAGCAAAATTTAATGTTAAGATGGTTTCAGAAAACATCTCTGTTGATGAAGTCGTTGTTACAGGTCTGGGTATTACGCGCGAGCAAAAGTCGCTTGGATATAGCGTAACGAATGTAAAATCGGAAGCAATCACTAAAGCTGGTCAAATGAACCTTACAAGTTCGCTAACAGGTAAGGTAGCCGGAGTGCAGGTTAACCAGTTTGGAGGTGCCGTTGGCGCTTCTTCCCGCATTTCAATCCGTGGTAATTCTTCCTTTAGCGCTGACCAGCAGCCTTTGATTGTTGTTGACGGTGTTCCTATTTCCAACAGTTCAAACCGATCTGGAGACAACACTTATAATGGGGTTGACTATGGCTCGGGGTTGAACGACATAAACCCTCAGGATATTGAGTCTGTAACTGTTCTGAAAGGTGGATCAGCAGCAATCTATGGGATGTTGGCAGGTAAAGGTGTAATTTTGATTACGACCAAATCGGGTAAAGGAAAAGAGGGTGTAACAGTTTCGTATGACGGTGATATTACCATTGACCGTGTATCAACTTTGCCGAAATTGCAAAATTCATATGGACAAGGTTATGGTGGCGATGAATCGCATTGGAAAGCCGATGGAGGTACGTCATCTTATCAGGATTTTGCCCAACAGAATGCATTTTCCTGGTCTGATGGGACGAACGGTGTAAATGATTTTTACGATGAATCATGGGGACCCCGTCTGGATGTAGGGCTTAAGCTTCCGCAGTATGATAGCCCCGTAGTCGATGGTGTGAGACAAGCAACAGATTGGATTTCTCGTCCTAATAATATAAAAGATTTTTTCCAAACGGGTTATTCACAAAATCATACCATATCTGTTCAATCGCAGTCAGCTAAGAGCAATACACGTGCTTCGCTATCGTACCGGAATCAAACAGGAACAGTACCAAATACTGACCAGAGACGATATAGTGGACAATTTAATACCGACATGAAATTGAACGATTATTTCACCGTTGATATGAGTGCAAACTATACACGCACAGAAAGTGATAACTTGCTCGGTCAGGGATATGGCAGTAACAACCCTATTAACGGTTTATTGATCTGGTCGGGACGCCAGATTAACATGAATACTCTGAAAGCCAACTGGGATGAAAAAGATGCTTCTGGTGAATATACTTACTATAACTGGAACACTAACTATCATATGAACCCGTATTTCACAATATATAAAAATACCAATAGCTTCTTGCGAGATCGCCTTTTTGCTAAATCGTCGCTATTCTTTCAACCGATCAAAAGCCTGAAATTCGAAGGCCGTTTAGGTTTTGATACTTATAGTATGAAGTCTTTTGAACGTCATTATTTTGATCATGGCGATTATCCTGAAGGAGGGTTTGACCAACGTACTTATAAGAATTCGGAATTGAATATGGATTTTATTGCCTCTTTTAATCAAACGTATGGCGATTTCAACGTTTCTTTGGTTGCCGGTGCAAACTATCGTAACGTTGTTTATGAATACGACAGGTCAGGGGCCAATGCCTTGACTGTTCCTGGTGTTTATACTTTGTCGAACATGTCTGGGACGCCAATAGGAGAAATGGATCATAGCCATACACGATCAAACTCTGTATATTCAACCGGTTCTTTTGGTTGGAAACACCAGCTTTACCTTGACATGAGCGCCCGTAATGACTGGAGTTCGACCATCAACGATTCCTTCTTTTATCCGTCGACCAGTTTAAGTTGGTTACCAACCGAATCATTTAAAGGATTAAAGAATGACGTTTTATCGTTCCTGAAGATACGTGGGGGATGGGCTCAAATTGGTTCGGCAACAACTGCATATCGTAATCGTGCATACTATTATTCCGAAAGCAGTTCTTTCAAAGGAGTGGCTCAGATGTATAAGAGTTATACTTACCCGAACGAAGGATTACGCCCCGAAAGCGTTAAAACCTGGGAAGTTGGAGTCGAAGCAGGTTTCTTCGATGACCGCTTACACGCTGATGTGGCTTATTACAACAAAAAAACCGAAGATCAGATTATGAATGTTTCTACCTCCAATGTGGTAGGATTTTCAGCAATGACGTTAAATGCCGGTAAAATTGTATCCAAGGGGATCGAAGTACAATTACGTGCCGATGTCCTTCGTAGAAAAGACGGTTTGAATTGGACGAGTACTCTAAATTATTCCAGAGACAGGAGTAAAGTATTGGAATTGGCTCCCGATTTCCCTGCCTTAAAATCTTACCAATTGGGTTGGACCTGGGGTATTGCGAATCAAGCTATTGCCGGAGAACCTTGGGGTGTGCTTGTAGGTACCGGATATGCACGTACTGAAGATGGCGCGATAAAAGTCAACAGTAGCGGATTGATTTCAACAGAGTCGAGCAAGAAAATAGGTTATGCCGCCCCTGATTACTTAGCTGGTTGGAGAAATGACTTTACTTTCAAGAATTTTTCTTTAGGAGTTTTTCTTGATCTGCGAATTGGCGGAGATATCTGGTCGCAGTCGATGAGCCACAGTTATGCCGCAGGAACTGCCGCAGAAACCGTAAAAAATGGTGTTCGTGAACGAGCTATTGTTGCAGGAAAAGATGTGATGACAAACGAACGGTTTGTGATGAAAGACGCTAGCGGAAACTGGGTAACTAATACCATCGAGACCGACGCACAAACATGGTTTGAAAGTGGCGGCGTAGCTGAAATGTATATATTTGATGGTTCTTTCCTGAAACTGCGTGAAGTAAATCTTTCATACACTATTCCTAGATCAGTGCTTTCAAGAGTTAAATACGTTAGTAACGCAACCGTTTCGGTGATCGGATCAAACTTGGCGCTGTTATGGGTTGACAAATCAAACACTCTGCGTCTCGATCCTGAAGCCGGTGGTGTTTCTAGTGATACTCGTGGAGTTGGCTTCGAGCAGGCATCGGTTCCAGCTTCCCGCAGTTTTGGTCTTAAATTAAATCTTACTTTCTAATAAACGAGGAGATATAAATATGAAAATAAATATAATTAAGTGGTTGAGCCTTTCGCTTCTGACTACTACATTAATAACAGGGTGTACAAAAACCTTTGATGAAATCAATACCGATCCGGATGCGCTTTCTACTGTTCCAGCAACAAATATTCTTGGAGATGTATTGCGCTCAACGTCCACACAGCAAGGAGGCGATATAGATGGTTACGGCACTTTTGCCGGCTACATAGTGAAAATTCAATATCTCGACGATTTGAGTGGTCTTATTCCTAACAACAATACATACGGGAATCGATGGAATAACTGTTATTGGGGAAATACACAATTAAATACACTACTTGAAAATACAGAAGCTGCGGCCGAGGGAAATAAAAACATTCGTTGGGCAGCCAGAATATGGAAAAATTACTTGTGGCTTTACGCAGTGGATTCATGGGGTGATATTCCTTATTCGGAAGCGTTGAAAGGGGAACCAAGCAAAGGTGGGATTTTACTTTCGAAATTCGATGCTCAGAAAGATATCTACACCGATGTTTTGGCCAACATGAAGAAGATTGCCGATGAAATGGCTTCTGGTGTTGGTCCTGACAAAATCGGTGCCGGTGATTTCCTCTTTAATGGTAGCGTTACTAAATGGCAGAAGTTTTGTAACTCTATCAGGCTGCGTGCCGCTATGCGCATCTCAGGCGTTGCTCCTGCTTTGGCCAAACAAACCATCGAAGAGATTTGTGGCAACCCTACCAAATACCCGTTAATCGAGACCAATGCCGATAATGCTTATTTCTTGTGGCAAGGTTCTTCTCCATATTTCGAACCATGGTACGACAACAAACGTACCCGTGATGACCATGGACTGTCGGACATTTTCATCAATCATCTTTTAGATACGAACGATCCTCGTATCTCGGCCATTGCCAAACCAGCAACCAAAGATAATTTATACCACGGATTTCAAAATGGAGCAGCAGCGCAACCACAGCTTAATACCATTTCGCGAATTGGTGCTATATATCGCGATAATGCTTCCGGATTTACTCCGTACTATAAATCATGTGAAACTTTCTTTATCAAAGCTGAAGCTGCGATGTTGGGATACAATGTAGGCATTACTGCTGCTGATGCTTATGACAAGGCTGTTAGGTTGTCAATGGCTAACAACAGCATCTCTGATGATTTAACCAATGCTTATCTTGCCGGAAATGGGAAATGGGATAACACAAAAACCAGAATCTGGTGGGAGCAGTGGGTTGCCTTATTTAAGGAAAATCATGAAGCATGGTGTTTGTATCGCCGGACAGGAGTTCCTACAACGAATTATGTATCGCTTCGTTCGATCTATGGATCCACTCACACTGATCAGCCATTCCGGGTACCTTATCCGCAGAATCAGTATCTTTATAATAAGACGCAGCTTGATTTAGCCATATCATCTCAAGGCATTGTAGATTATTGCTGGGGAAAACAGTTATGGTGGGATACCCGTACCGGTGTTAAATAATTTGAACACTATTCTCTAAATAATATTGAGGCTGCTTTTACAAGGCAGCCTCAATATTATTGTATAAAGCTAAAAGCATGCGAGAATACGATTGCTTATTTTTCCTCAGTTTAAGGAGATGTTCTGACTATCGGTTAAACATTAACCTTCGTCCCTGTATTCCTGAAACGATATCGCCGTTGGCATAAACCAGGTTGCCATTGACAAAGGTTGCCATTACCTGATGCGAAAACTCCATGCCATCGAAAGGCGACCATCCACATTTATAAAGTATATTTTCGGGAGATACCACCCACGATTGGGCAGGATCAACAAGAACCAAATCTGCATAGTAGCCTTCGCGAATGTACCCGCGGCGGTCGATCCGGAACAAATCTGCCGGGGCATGACACATTTTTTCAATCACTTTCTCAACCGAGATCAGTCCTTTTCGGCTCATTTCGAGCATGGCTGTCAGCGAGTGTTGAACCAATGGCCCGCCTGACGGCGCTTTAAAATACGAATGTTCTTTTTCCTGAAGGGTGTGTGGAGCATGGTCGGTAGCTACCACATCAATTTTATCGGCGCGCAAAGCTTCCCAAAGTGCAGCTTTATCGGCAGCCGATTTAATGGCCGGATTCCATTTAATCAGGTTTCCTTTCAAAATATAGTCGTGTTCGTCGAACCAAAGGTGGTGCACACAAACTTCGGCAGTAATGTGTTTGTCAGCAACCTTTCCGGAGCTAAAAAGCTTCATTTCATCGGCAGTAGAGATGTGCAGAACATGAAGCCGCGTTCCGAATTTGGTGGCTAGCTCAACTGCTTTTGACGATGATTTAAAACAAGCTTCGGCGCTTCGAATTTTTGGGTGAGCCGAAATCGGTACAAATTCGCCATACTTTTCGCGATAAGTAGCGGTATTCCGGATAATGGTTGGTTCGTCTTCGCAGTGTGTGGCAACCAGTAATTTGGTATTCCTGAAAATTTCTGAAAGAACTTCCTCGTTGTCAACCAGCATATTTCCGGTTGACGAGCCCATAAAAATTTTTATCCCGCAAACTTTGGATCCATCAGTTTTCATCACCTCGTCAAGGTTATCGTTGGTAGCGCCCATGTAAAACGAGTAGTTTGCAGCCGAAACCTCAGATGCACGCTTATATTTTTCTTCAAGTATTTCCTGAGTTACCGCTTGTGGATTGGTATTGGGCATTTCCATATACGAGGTTACTCCTCCTGCAACCGCGGCCCTCGACTCGGTGGCAATTTCGCCTTTATGAGTCAGTCCCGGTTCGCGAAAATGTACCTGATCATCAATCGCTCCGGGTAAAAGGTATTGGCCTGCTGCATCAATAACAGCTACTTTGCTTGCCAGTTCGTGCGGAACTTCATCGGTGGTGTAAATCCTGGAGATAAATTCCCCGTCAATCAGGACAGCTCCGTTGAAAATCTGTCCTTCGTTGATAATCCTGGCATTTTTAATGAGTGTCTTCATATTTGGTTTTTTTCGTATTCAGTGCAATACAATCAAATTTACTGAATATATAAACAAAAAGACCGCAGGTGCGGTCTTAAAATTTGCTTATTTTTTTGTCGATGTTACTTAATCTTTTCATATCGGGTAAACCAGCTTCTGATTTTCATTTTCAACACGCCCCAAAGCGCTTCATTGAAAATACCACCACTCATTTTTGATGCGCCCTGCGTGCGATCTTTAAAGATGATGGGCACTTCCACAATTTTGAATCCGTGTTTCCATGTTTTGAATTTCATCTCGATCTGAAAACCGTAGCCTTTCAATCTGATATTGTCGAAGTCGATAGTTTCCAGAACTTTGCGGTGATAACATTTAAATCCGGCAGTGGTATCCATGATTTTCATCCGGGTAATGGTTCGAACATATACCGAAGCCATGTACGACATAAGCACCCTGCCTAAAGGCCAGTTTACCACATTAATTCCAGTAATATAACGTGATCCGATAGCCAAACTAGCCTGATGTTCAACACACTCAGAATATAATCTTTCGAGGTCTTTCGGATTATGCGAGAAATCGCAGTCCATTTCAAAAATGTAATCGTACGGACGATCCAGCGCCCAGTGAAAACCGGCAAGGTATGCTTTTCCAAGTCCTTCTTTCCCGGCTCTTTTCAGGATATGAAGTTTGTCGGGATAGTGTGGGATCAAGCGTTCAACAATTGCTGCAGTTCCGTCAGGAGAATTGTCGTCGATAATCAAAATCTCAAAAGGAGTCTTTAAGGAAAAGACTTTTCGAATCATTCGCTCGACGTTCTCCTTTTCATTGTAGGTGGGAATTAATACCAGATTGTGATGCACGCTTGCTGTTTTATTATTTTGCTACGAAAATACTTCTTTTGTATGAACCTTAATCTGTATTAAACAAATCATTAACAAAATTTAGTGTATTTTATGCTCTGTCGTTTCTTTAAAGTTTAATTTTCAACTGCCATTTGTTATTTTTTGAGAATAAATAAACAATTATCTTCATCAGCTATAAAAAACCGAATGCTATGTCTGCTAAATATTATTTTGTCGCTCTTTTTTGCCTGATCCTGAGCTTTTCATTTGCACAACCTATAACTAAAAACCTGAAAGTCGTTTCTTCTCCCTCCGGAAACCGGTATACTGAGATTAATAAATCTGGCAAAACAGTGATTCCTAACGGCCGGTATTTAACCCCATATGGAAAGTCGATAGAAGTAGCGCCGCATCCATACGGATTAACACTTAGCGCCGATGAAACTGTTGCTGTAACCGCAAATTCGGGCACTTCGCCCATTTCCATTTCAATCATCAAAAACCTGAAATCGGATAACCCAATTGTTTTGCAGGTTCCGCCTGGACCATCGACTGATAAAGGTGTGCTTGCCTCTGTTTTTATGGGACTGGCTATTTCTCCGGACAATAAAACGGTGTATGTGGCCGGTGGACAGCAAAATAAGATTTACCTGTTTTCGGTCGATAACGGAGCCAAACTTGACTCGGTGGACTGCTCGATAGACGGAAACGGGCAGAAAACGCCGGATGGATACATTGGCGATATGAAACTTAGCAAAGATGGCCGGTATTTGTATGCTGTTGATCAAATGCTTTTCCGGATGATTGTGGTGGATACAAGGTCGAAAAAGATTGTTGCCAGCGCTAAAACGGGACGATATCCATTTGGTATCATCCTCTCACCCGACCAGCAAAAAGTTTACGTGACCAATGTGGGTATGTTCGAGTACAGCAAAATTGGCAACATTGAAGCTGAGAAAGATTATAAGAAAGCGCTCGATTTTCCGGCATTTGGCTTTGGCAGCAAAGAAATGAAAACCGGAACCAGCATTAATTCAATGGCCATCCCGGGCTTGGGGGATCCCAATGTTCCTGAATCATTCTCGGTGTGGTCGTTCTCGGTAAAAAATCCGCTGAATCCGGAAATTAAATCGAAAATAAAAACTGGTGTTTTGGTTGGCGAGATGATCGAAGGCATTCCGGCAGTGGGCGGATCGAGTCCTAATTCTTTGGCGGTGACCGATCGCTATGTATTTGCCAGCAACGGAACTAATGACAATATTTCGGTTATCGATATGACGCACGATACCATTGCTGCCGAAATTCCGCTCAAATTGGATGAATCAGTCAAACAGTTTCGTGGTGTAATTCCTTTCGGACTGGCTATTTCTCCTGATCAGAAACGACTTTTTGTAGCCGAATCCGGAGTGAATTCCGTTGGAGTAATCGATATTCCAACCTTAAGAGTAATCGGGCATATTCCATCTGGGTGGTTTCCGGCCAAACTAGAAATTACTCCCGATGGAAAAACGTTGGTGGTAAGTAATGCCAAAGGTTTCGGCAGCGGCCCGAATGGCGGCCAGACATTTCAGGAAGGAAAAGAGGGTAGCTATATTGGCAACCTGATGAAAGGATCAGTTTCTGTCATGGACATTCCGGACGATAAAAAACTGAGTCACCTTACGCAACAGGTCGTCAGCAATAATTACCGGATTGAAGAATACATCAAAGTACAAAAACATCGAGGGAACAATCCTATCCCGGTGTTTGGCGGAGAAAAGGAATCGCCAATTAAATACCTTGTTTTTATCTCGAAAGAAAATCGAACTTACGATGAGATTTTCGGGCAGGTTAAAAAGGGGAAGGGTGACCCGACCATAGCGCGATATGGGCATAACGCCACATTTACAAACAAAAACAAATCAGTAACGATTGATAACTCAACGGTAATGCCGAATCACCTGAAGCTGGTTTCGGAATTCGCCATGTCCGACAATTTTTATGTCGATTCGGACGTTTCGGCCGATGGTCACCGGTGGCTGGTCAATACGTATCCAAACGAGTGGGTCGAATCAACTGTTCCGGCAAGTTATGGAGGCAACCGTTCGTATAATGAGAAGTCGAAAGCACCCGGTAGCCTTGGAATGAACGGCTCAGCAGGGGCAATTTATCCGGAAGATTACAACGAAGCCGGATCGATGTGGGATCATCTGGAGCGCAACAATGTAGAATTCTTCAACTTCGGTTTCGGGACCATGTTTGAACCAGCTTTTTACGACGACTCATTTAAATATTCAGGGATTAAGCATTACGTGAATTTTCCGGTTCCATTGCCCATGTTTTCGAGGACGTCTAAAATGTATCCAACCTACAATACGGCTATTCCCGATCAGTTCCGCATTCACCAGTTTATCAGTGAATTCGATGGAAAATGGATGAAATCAGGCACCGAAATGCCTTCAATAATTACAGTGATTATTCCGAACGATCATGGAGCCAGTGAAAGGCCCGAAGCGGGTTACCCGTTCAGGGAAAGTTATATGGCCGATAACGATCTGGCTGTTGGGCGAATTGTTGAATACCTGTCGCACACACCTTTCTGGAAAAACATGGCCATTGTAATTACCGAAGACGATGCCCAAAACGGGATTGACCATGTGGACGCGCACCGAAGTGTGCTAATGGTTATTTCGCCATATGCCAAACGCGACTACGTTTCGAAAGTACATTACAGCTTTGGAAGTATTTTCAAAACGTTCTGGAATGTGCTTGGCTTGCCATACCTGAACCAATACGATGCAGCGGCTAATGATTTTGCGGATATGTTTACCGCTACTCCGGATTTTACTCCTTATAATGCGGTTGCGGTTGATTCCCGAATTTTCGATCCAAAGAAGGCATTGACTCCGTTGGATGAAAAATTCGATTGGAAGGCCATAAAAGAATCTCCGCTGATTGACGATGTAGAAGATATGCAGGAAGATCAGAAAGAAAAACCTGAATACCGGTTGGAAAATCAGAAGAGAAAATAATATGGGTTGTTGCTTATAACTTCTTTAATCCTTCGGGAATTGGAGGTAAATTGGCATTGCGTAAATGCATCGATTTATTCAAAAATTCTTTCAATTTGGCTGTTTGCGCGGGATTCAGTTTTACATTGATTCCTTCTTTTCCGTTGTAAAGCCGATATTGAATTTTTTCGGTATTTGCAATTGAAACCCAAAGGTTTTCAGGCACAATAAATTGGTGCGATTTTAATTGAACAGTGCCAACTTTATAACCAGCAATTTCGATTTTTTCTCCATCCAGATCCATCAGCATCAACGAATCGGGTTTAATGGTTCTGCCTGCAGATTGCATTTGAATGTCGAGTAGTAAGAGGGGCTTTTCACTTTTCTTGATTTCGAGTAAATAAACTGTAGAGATTGAATAATACGGGCGATCTGGTTCCTCAATTGAAATTCCCGAAACATTCTGAATCAGCTTCAGGCTTTCAATTCCCTTAGTTGAATCGTTGATTTCAACGATTCGGCCACCCAAAATACAGGAAGTCAAGGCAACTGAACAGGCAAGTTGTAAAATAATATTTCTCATAGTTATCGATCTATTTTGCTGATTTTCAAAAGTAACGAAAACTTTCAGTAGTCTAAATCAAATCTGTTTTCCAAACTGTCGCCAATACCTCCTTTGCTATCTTTCGCTTTATACCTGAATACTGACATTTCACACCTCAATTTATCAGCTTCATTCAGTATTAGAATTGGTCGCCGGTACTTTCAGTTTATGTTTGTATTGAAAACAATAAAACTAAAAACCCAGAATCGTGAGAAATTATTTAACCCGCAGAAATCAAATATCGGCGGAACGTTTACAATCGTTAACAACTCTTTTTAAATTACGATTAAACTTTGTCTGCTATGTGGGGTCTTAATGGCATTGATGAAAAGAAAATCTAAATTTTGAAAATAATTAAACAAAAAATGATTCAGATGAAAAAGTTAATTACTGTGCTCTTTTTATGCCTGGCAACAGCAGGCGCTATATTTTCACAGGTACCTCCGTCAGGAGCATATCCCGGGGGGCCAGGAGGGCCAGGGGGAGGTATGAATGCAGTACCAAAGAATGGAAAAATTACGGGGAAAATTATAGATACCGAAACACAAACACCGATGGAATATGCAAACGTTTCAATATTCCGGAAACAGGATTCGAAACTTGTTACTGGCAGTATTTCAAACGCTACGGGAGCATTTACAATCTCCGATTTACCTTACGGCGCTTATTATGTAGAAGCTAGTTTCATTGGATTTGAGAAAACAACCATTGACAACATTAAAATAGTTCCGAATGCATCAACGATTGACATGGGAACTATCGGGCTTTCAGCATCGCGGCAACAGATTGGTACTGTTGATGTTGTTGCAGAACGTAACCGGGTGGAATACAAGATTGATAAAAAGGTAATCAATGTCACCAACGACATCAATGCTGCCGGTGGAAGTGCGGTTACCGTACTCGAGAATACTCCTTCTGTTGATGTTGATATCGACGGAAACGTGAGCCTCCGCGGTTCATCGAGTTTTACAGTTTTGATTGATGGCCGCCCGAGTGTGCTTAGCGGAAGTGATGCGTTGAGGCAGATTCCGTCATCGGCTATTCAGAATATTGAAATTATTACCAATCCGTCGGTTAAATACGATCCGGATGGAATGGCCGGGATCATCAACGTGGTGATGAAGAAAAATGTACTTTCAGGCGTTAACGGGATTGTAAACGTGAACCTTGGAACCGGTAAAAAATACGGAACTGATTTGATGCTGAACTACAAAACAAAAAAATACAACCTTTTCTTTGGTGGTAACTGGAACGACAATACTGACGAAGGAAACATGAAATCGACCCGCGAAACTTACGCGAACGATACCACAACTTACCTGAATACTGAAGGAACAAGAAACCAATCAAGAGGCGGAACCCAGTTAAAAGGTGGATTTGACTATTACCTGAACGATAAAACCTCAGTGACAGTTTCTTCGGAAGTTGGGAACTACGACTTTAGTAGCTATGGCGGTGGAAACCTCCACAATTACCAATTCCCGACAGGTAAATTCGATATTTACTCTGTTCAGCAAAACAACTCCGGAAGAAGCGGAAACTTTGTGAGCGCCAATGCCAGCTTTTTAACCAAGTTCGATGAGATGGGGCTGCACAAACTCGAAGGTTCTTTCAACTACCGCAACCGCGATGGACTATCAGACGAAACCATCGACGAATACCGTTCTGATGCCAGTTTTACACAAGTCAACGAATATTTGTCGCGGGTTATTACCGATGAAAACAGCAATTCAAACGATTACAGGGCAAAATTGGATTATACTTTACCATTAAAGGGCGGCGACAAATTTGAGGCTGGATTACAAAGCCGCATGGAGAATGAAAAAGAGTACCTGAATTTCCAGAGCTACAATACAACTACCCAGAAATTCGAGAATAACCCGCTATTTACCAGCAACATGGATTTTAGGGAAGACATACATGCCATTTATTCAACCTATACCGGAAATGTGAAAGCTATTCAGTATGTAGTTGGTTTGCGCGGTGAATATAACAAACGTTCAATTACGCATTATAAAGACAATGTAGCTTACCCACACAAGCTCGACCGTTTTGACGTTTTCCCATCGGCGCATTTATCATACGAACTAGTCGATAAAAGCCAGTTGATGACCAGCTATTCACGTCGCATCAACCGTCCGGATGGCCGCGATCTCGATCCGTTCCCAAGCTACATGAACCAATACACCATTCGTATCGGAAATCCTGATCTGAAACCGGAGTACACCGATTCGTATGAGTTTAGCTACATGAAAAAGTTTGGTAACTCGTTTGTTTCGCTCGAATCGTTTTACCGCACCACCAATAATCTGATGACACGTATTACCGAAGTGAAAGATGGCATCAGTTATATGACTTCGGATAACCTGAACCGCGATCATTCAATGGGTGGTGAAATTATGGGAAACATCAATATAACCAAGTGGTTACTGGTAAATACAAGTTTCACTTTATACAATTATAAGCTGAAAGGTGAAGTATTGGGAAAATCGGTTGATAAAGAAAGTACAAACTACTCCGGAAGAATGAATGCTACTATCAAGTTCTCTCCTGAAAGCCGCTTACAGCTTACCGGATTCTATCGTGGTCCATCGGTTTCGGCACAGGGCGATCAGAAAGGAATGGTATTTACCAATTTGTCATACCGCCAGGATTTCATGAAAAAGAAACTTTCGGCTACTTTAAGTGTGCGTGATGTTTTGGGAACCATGAAAATGCAAGGAACCTCGTATGGAGATAATTTCAAATCGACCTTCAAAATGACCCGCGAACCACGTGTACTGATGTTGACATTGAGTTATAAGATCAACAACTACAAGATGGACAAGCAGGCTCCAACAGAACAGCCAACCCAGGGAACCGATGATATGTTCTAAACAAAGAACTTATAATTAAAATAAAATCGAAGCGAAATCCGGGCAACCGGGTTTCGCTTTTTTATTGCTGCGTTCTACTGTCAGATTATTCTTTTTTACAGATAGTTAGTTCTCAATTCGATCAATAAGTTTTTTTTTGATTTGATAAAAAAACTGGAATAAAATTTGCATACATCGTAAATCTATGTATCTTCGTTCTATGTATTCAAAAGAATTGTTAAAAGGAACATTATCGGCTATCATTCTCAAGCTTCTTGACGAAAAGGGCAAAATGTATGGATACCAAATTACGCAGTTGGTAAAGGAGCTATCCGACGATAAAATTTTACTTAAGGAGGGTTCTTTATATCCGGCGTTACACAAGCTTAGGGATGATGGTCTAATTGACGTAGTTACTGAAAATATTGGCAATCGGGTAAGACATTATTACTCATTGACTCCTGAAGGTATCAAAGTGAAGAATGAGAAACAAGCGGAACTATTGGACTTTATTTCTACAATAAATAAAATAATCACATCGTAAAAATCATTTTATGAGCAATTTAACTGACGAAAACGTTGAGTTTATAGCCCAAATTATCAATGGGAGTAAAATTGAATCGGCAGAAATGAAAGAAGATTTGATTGATCATTTTTGTTGTGCTATTGAAGAGGAAATGAAAAAAGGCTTGAGCTTTAAAAAATCGTATGATACGGCCTATCAAAATATCTGCCCCGATGGGTTTGACGAAATTCGTCGAGAGACAGTCTTTTTATTAACGTTTAAAAGAATCAAAGCTATGAGACGATTATTGTATGCATCAGGTTACTTGTCCGCAATTGGAATAACCACAACTATTTTTATGAAGTTGAATCACTTTGGCTATCCGGGAATTACTTTTTTGCTCACTTCTGCCGTTTTGATTTTTCTGTTCATACCTAGTCTATTTGTAAATCTTTACAAAAGAGATTTAGCTAAATCATTGAGCAATAAACTAATCTATACGTTTGGATTTATTGGAGTTGAGCTATTAGTTGTTTTTGCACTTTTTAGACTAAATCATTGGTCATGGTCAACATCCATTTTTCTAGCCTCTTTCGTAATTCTCAATCTTGCATTCTTTCCATTTCTGTTTTTTAAAATGTACAGAAAATCAGCTCTTTAATTTTAATTATTATATCAATTAAGAGGGATTCCATCTTTCAAAAAGAGATGGAATCCTTTGCACCCAATAAAAAAGGCTGCCCTTTCAGACAGCCAATTTCACCTATTCTATGATCTACTAAACAATTACAAAGTTGCTTCTCCCGGTACCCAGTCGCATGGAGTTAATTCTCCGGTTTGCAAGGCATCCAGAATGCGGATAATTTCTTTTACATTTCTTCCAACGTTCAATCCGTTAACCGAAACATGCTGAATGGTTCCTTCAGGATCGATAATGAAAGTGGCACGATATGCGATTTTGTTTACTGGTTCCAGAATACCCAGTTCTTCAGAAAGCGATTTGCTGGTATCGGCCAACATCGGGAATTTCAGACCTTTCAATCCTGGATGGTTGTTTCTCCAAGCCAGGTGAACAAACTGTGAATCGATTGATGCACCTACTACATTAGCATCACGTTTGGCAAATTCAGCGAAATGGTCGTTAAACGAAACGATTTCGGTTGGGCAAACAAATGTAAAGTCAAGTGGCCACCAAAAGAAAACAGTCCATTTGCCATTAATATCGGCATTGGTCAATGTTTTAAACTCTTTACCAGCTTCAAGTGATACAACAGCTTCCTTCGTAAAAGCTGGAAATTTTTCTCCAATAGTCTTCATGTTATTCGTATTTATAATTTATAATCTTTAAAAATAATAGACAAATATAAGTTCCTATTGTTCGCCAGTCAAATCGAATTTTTCAATCCTGAATAGACAAAAACTATACGAAAAAATTCATTTTCTTGATTTTACATATAAGTGTCTCAAAAACACTTCAGGAGGCGTGGTTGTCGCGGCTTTTTTATACATGAAAAGATCGTTTAATTATACTTGGTGAATAGGTAAGATAATTTTACCTTTAGGAGATTTTTTTGATCACAAACAATTTAATTTATACCTAAATCAAATTATTAACCAATGGAAAACAAATTCAGCAGAAGATCTTTCCTTGCTACTTCAGCAACAGCTGCCGCTGCGGTTACCATTCTTCCGAGCAATGTAATTGCCGGTATGGGACACAAAGCTCCAAGTGACAAATTGAACATTGCCGGCGTTGGTGTCGGCGGTATGGGTTTCGCTAACCTGAAGAACCTTGCCTCTGAAAACATCATCGGTCTTTGTGATGTTGACTGGAAATATACAGGCGGAAACGGCGTATTTGATAAATTCCCAGGTGCCAAAAAGTACAAAGACTGGAGAATTATGTACGACGAACTGGGCAAATCGATTGATGGTGTTATGGTTGCAACTGCCGACCACACTCACGCCATTATTGCATCGACTGCTATTACCATGGGTAAGCACGTTTATGTGCAAAAACCATTAACTCATACGGTTTACGAATCACGTTTACTTACTAAACTGGCTGCAAAATACAATGTGGCTACTCAGATGGGTAATCAGGGTTCATCGGCTGAAGGAGTTAACTTAACCTGCGAATGGCTTGCCAATGGCGAAATTGGCGAAGTAACTAAAGTTGAAGCATTTACCGATCGTCCGATCTGGCCACAAGGCTTGAACACTCCAAAACAAGGTCAATGGGTTCCTGAAACATTGGATTGGGATTTATTTACCGGTCCAGCTCAAATGCGTCCATATAACGAAGTTTATCACCCATGGAACTGGCGCGGCTGGTGGGCTTACGGAACAGGTGCTTTAGGCGATATGGCTTGCCACATTCTGCATCCGGTTTTCGTAGGTCTCGAATTGGGCTACCCAACAAAAGCTCAGGGTAATTCAACTTTATTACTGCAAGATTGTGCTCCTTCTGCACAGTCGGTAAAATTAACTTTCCCTGCCCGCACGGTAAAACGTCAATGGAAAGGATCGAAAAAAGCTCAGCTTCCACAAGTTGAAGTTTTCTGGTCTGATGGTGGTATTAAACCAATGCTTCCAGCCGGATGGCCTGCAGGAAAAGATCCTAATGATCAGGGTGGTTGCGTATTCTTCCACGGTACTAAAGGTATTTTAGTTTGCGGTTGCTACGGTGTTAATCCTTGGATTTTACGTCCGGATGGTACTGTTGCAAAACCTGAAGCTCCAAAATTCCGTCGTCGTGTTGAAACTTCACACGAAATGGATTGGGTACGTGCAGCTAAAGAATCACCAGAAAGCCGTGTTCAAACTGCTTCTAATTTCAGCGAAGCCGGACCATTCAACGAAATGGTTGTGATGGGCGTATTGGCAGTTCGCTTACAAACTCTGAACAAAGAATTGATGTGGGACGGACCAAACATGAAATTCACCAACATCACTGACGACGAAAAAATTAAAATCGTTATCGAAGATGGTTTCAAAATTCACGATGGTCACCCAACATTCGCCAAAACTTACACTGACCCTGTTCCTGCAACTCAATTTGCAGCTGAACTGATCAAACATACATACCGCAAACCTTGGAGTCTTCCAGAAATGCCGGCATAATTGTTTAAATGGAAATGTACCGAAAGGCGGACGTGAAAATGTCCGCCTTTTTTAATTCTTTAACGATTAGATTGATCGTTTCATTTCTGAAATTAAACCAGAATACCTATTTTCACCGAATTAGAAAATCTATTCTTTCTGAGCAGTAATACCATGGGAAATAATCAATCTAACATCAGTCGCAGACATTTTCTGGGAACAACCACACTCGCGGCTACAGCAGTAACCATACTACCTTCAAGTGTAATTGCCGGACTAGGGCATAAAGCCCCGAGCGATAAACTTAATATCGCCGGAATTGGCGTAGGTGGGATGGGTTTCAACAATCTTTCGAATATGGATACCGAAAATATTGTTGCTTTGTGCGACGTTGATTGGAAATATGCCGGACGAAATGCGTTCCGGAAATGGCCGCTGGCTCAGAAATATCAGGATTATCGTGAGATGTTCGCGAAGCAGAAAGACATTGATGCGGTGATGATTGCAACGCCCGATCACTCACATGCGTTGCCTGCTTTGATGGCCATGAAATCGGGCTATCATGTTTACCTCCAGAAACCGCTGACACATTCGGTGTTCGAGTCGAGAATAATGACCGAAACTGCAAAACGATATGGCATTGCCACACAAATGGGAAATCAGGGCAATTCCGGTGAAGGAATCCGAAAGGTTTGTGAATGGATTTGGGCCGGAAGCATCGGCGAAGTGACTTCGGTTGATGCCTGGACCAACCGCCCCATCTGGCCGCAGGGTTTGGAACGGCCTAGCGAGAAAATGCGTATTCCGAGTACCCTGAATTGGGATCTGTTTATTGGACCTGCAAAATTTCGCCCATATCACGAAGTATATACTCCATGGAACTGGCGCGGTTGGTGGGATTTTGGTACCGGGGCGCTTGGTGATATGGCCTGCCATATTCTCGACCCGGTTTTTAAAGCCCTGATGTTACAATATCCAACTGCTGTTGAGGCTAGTTCAACTGCTGTAAATAGCGAGTCGGCGCCCAATGCCGAAAAAGTTACCTATTGGTTTCCTCGCAGGGATAACCTTTCAAAAGTGGGTATGCCAGAAGTAAAAGTAACCTGGTACGATGGAGGAATGCTACCCGAACGTCCGGAGGAATTGAAGGACGGAGAGGCGATGGGTGACTGGAATGGCGGCGTCATTTTTTATGGCACAAAAGGTAAAATCATGTGTGGTTGCTATGGCGCCAATCCAACTTTGTTGCCAACATCAGAAATGGCCCATTTTAAAGAACCTGAGAAGATAATCCGGCGCATCCAGAATGCCGATACAAACGGGCATGAGCAAGATTGGATCCGTGCCGCTAAAGAAAATAAAGACAATAGGGTAGAAGCCAGTTCTCATTTCGGCTATTCCGGACCACTCAACGAAATGGTGGTAATGGGTGTTTTGGCAGTTCGACTTCAGGATTTAAGAAAACGATTGTTGTGGGACGGCAAAAACATGCAATTCACCAACATTGGGCAATCCGAAAATATCAGGGTGGTCACTTCCAATAAATTTGAGGTTATCAACGGCGATCCGAAGTTCGACACCAAATACGATACAATCCCGGCGCTGGCATCAGCCGAAGAATGGATCAGGCACAATTACCGCGACGGTTGGGAACAGATTTAACAGTTCCAGGTTCCAAGAGTTGGGTCACAATCAGGTTTTCTTTGTGAAATCCGAAAGCTACTTCTTCTCAATTACCATTCTGTTATCGGCCATTCGGTTGTTAAATTGCTGAACGATGGCCTTTTGCAGTTGCTGCTCTTCAGTAAAATTAACGGTTCCAAGCAAGTTCTTCTTTAATTCCGGATCTTCTTTTCGGTTGTAAATAGCTGTAAGCTTGTCGTCGGTCAGGTAAAAGGCATAATCGCCGCTTAAAAACTGGTACGAATCCTGAATGTAGTTTATGACAAACCGTTTATTGTTTTTGTCAAGCAGATTTGTCCCAAAGGCAACATACGGATATGGATAATTCAGGTAGCTGAGGATTGTCGGAAGAATATCAATTTGCTCAGCCAAACCGGTATCCACACCTTTCATGCTTCCGTCAGGAGTATAGAAAATGATCGGAATGGCAAAATGATTCACCGAAGTGTAGTATTCTTTTATGCCTGAATCAACAGCGTGGTCGGCGGTAATAACGAACAAGGTATTTTTAAACCAAGGCATGGTTCGTGCAAGGTCGAAAAATTTTTGAAGTGAATGATCGGTGTAGTGAACGCATTTATTAATTGGAAGCCGTCCTTCAGGAAATTTACCTTTGTATTTTGCCGGAACTTCGTACGGATGATGCGACGAAACCGAAAAGATTGTTGTAGCAAACGGTTCCTTCATCTTGTTCATTTCGTGGGCAAAGAACTGGAAAAACGGTTCGTCCCAGATTCCCCAAATGCCATCAAAATCAGCTTCTTTTCCATATTCGTTTTTACCAATATATTTCTGAAATCCGGCAATCTTGGTGAACGCATCAAACCCCATCGATCCGTTGGGGGCCCCATGAAAAAAGGCAGTTTGGTAACCCTGAACCGAAAGCAGGCTGGCAATGCTGTTGATCGAATTTCCAGATCGCTCGGAAATGACATAAGGCAGCACCAAGGCTGGAATACTTGCAGTAACTGATGGAATGGCATCGATGGATTTTCGCCCGTTGGCAAAGGCATTCGGAAAAACAAGACTTTCGTGTATCAGTGAATCCAGGAATGGAGTGTAACTTCGGTCGCGTGGGTCTTCCAATTGCGGATTTAGCGAACCAACAAATGCACGGCTGAAACTTTCCAGAATAATGATCACCACATTGTCTTTCCGGGCAGGGCCAATGCTATCAGGAATGTGAACAGGCGTATAGATGCGGTTCAATTCTTCTTCCGAAGCAAAATACGATTTATGAACAAACGCCTTTTTCCCCCAAGTTCGGAAAATACAGAACGGGGTATTCTGAACAATCGCCATTTCTTCCGGGGCATTCACAAAAGCTCCGGCATTGTTCATATTAATGGGGCGGGTACTGTGCCGCCATCCGCCACGCATTCCGATAATCGATAGAACCAGTACAATAAAAATGGCTGGTATTCCTGAAAGAAAATAGATAAACGGGTGACGGAATTTAAAAGACCTTGGCTTGAATACCGAATATAGTGCCGAAAGTAAAATCAGTAAAACAACCAGGATGAGTGGTATGTACCAGAAATCGTAAAAGAAACGGAGAATCAACCGGCTGTTTCCGGCATCAAAAGCCGCCACATCGAACATGCTTGCGGTGGTACGTTTCAGAATATATCGGTAATAAATAATGTCGATCAGGTTGAATGCAATTCCAACACCGTTGCTAACCATGAAAAGCCATTTCAACACCTTTTGGTACCAATCGCCAAATTTAAACTGAAAGGGCAGGAGGAATAGCAGAATGTAAGCTGCATTCAGATACAATAGTGCGCTGATATCGAACATCATTCCACCTTTCAGGATGGTCAGGAATGAAATGAAAGTGACTTTGGGGAATGAAGTTGTATTGAAAAGGTAAAACAGAATCCGGCAAAATGAATAGAAAATCATGAGAAGAGAGAGCCGGTAAAGCAACACCAAATACTCGTTAGCTTCTTTTTTCTTAGGGTTTAAAAATCGTTTCAGCATTCGTTCCTTTAAATTAATTCGCATTTATTTTCCTAATCGCCTTACTGTTTAATTTTATCATCCCGAATACGCTGATATTGTTTGTTGGCAAATACAAATTCCTGAAGTTTCTGATTGTCAGAATGTAGAATTTCTTTCCGGTTGCCTTCCCAGCACATTTCCCCTTCCGAAATGAACAGGATATTATCGCCAATTTCCATCACCGAGTTCATGTCGTGGGTATTAATGATGGTCGTAATTTGCAGGTCAACTGTAATCGAATGGATCAGTTCGTCAATAACCATGGAGGTTTCAGGATCGAGTCCGGAGTTGGGCTCGTCGCAAAATAAGTATTTTGGGTTCAGCACAATGGAGCGTGCAATAGCAACCCGTTTTTGCATTCCTCCTGAAATCTCTGAGGGATAAAGTTTATTCGCGTCAGTAATGTTTACCCGCTCCAGACAATAATCGACTTGTTTTTGCTTTTCCGCGTTGGAAAGTTCGGAGAACATATCTAGCGGAAAACGTACATTCTCTTCTACTGTAAGTGAATCGAAGAGCGCTCCACCCTGAAAAACCATGCCCATCTCCTGCCTGAGTTTCTTCCGAAGTTTCAGGTTCATCGAAGTAAAATCACGATTATCATAAAGGATTTGTCCTTTGTCAATTTCATGCAATCCTACAATCGATTTGAGTAGAACAGTCTTCCCCGAGCCGCTTCGTCCGATAATCAGGTTGGTTTCGCCCTGATTGAAAACCTTTGAAATGTTTTTCAGAACATCCTTATTTTCAAACGATTTGTATATGTTCTTAATTTCGATCATTTTACAATAATAATTGAGTTAAAATCAAATCCCAAACCAGAATCATGATGTTTGTATTTACCACAGCGCGGGTACTGGCCGAACCAACATCGAAAGCTCCACCTTCGACGGTATATCCAAAGAAGGCCGCGATGGATGAAATCAGGAATCCAAAGACCAGGCATTTTATAAGCGAGAACGTGACGTAATAGGGGTTAAACGAGTATTGAATGCCGTTTAGGTAATCTGTAACGGTTACCGCGCCAACCGCTGGTCCAACAATAAGACCACCAATTATTCCGAAGAATACACTTAGGATATAGAGTAAAGGAAACATCAGGACAACCGCTATAATCTTAGGCAAGATTAAATAACTGGCAGAGTTAACTCCCATTATTTCAAGCGAATCGATTTGCTCAGTTACCTTCATACTACCGATTTCGGAGGTTATATTCGATCCGATTTTGCCGGCCATGATCAGTCCCATGATAGTTGATGAGAATTCAAGAATTAAGGAATCGCGGTTGCCTAGACCAATAAGCGTGTTTGGTAATAACGGATTGACCATGTTGTAGGCTACCTGCAAAGTCATGATTCCACCCATGAAAATAGAGATAACAGCCACAATTCCAACTGATTTAACCCCTAAATTCTCTATTTCGTTAAAGGTTTGTCGGAGGTATAAACTATGTCGCTCTGGCTTGCTGAAAACCCGAAGCAGAAGCACAAAATATCTGCCCGTTTGATTAAAAATGTTCATTGACAGTCTGGATTTTGAACTTTCATTAATTTATTATTCTGTAATATATTCCTTTAAAAATATATAGATCAGCGCCTTAGTGAGGTGTATATATCCACTGGCTCAATCATTAGGAGTGGTTAAAGGTACAAATATTCCAAAAACCGGCATTTTTTCTCGGGTTTTAATTTTAAACTCATTATCTTAATAGAAGATTTCAGGATTGATTTTTACAATATACAGACGAATTGCTTATAATAAGGTATCATCAGCAACATCCTAACTGTAAATAATTTAAACGATGAAACTAACCCAAAGGTATCGGGGGAGTTCCTGAAAACACACAAATATTCAACTAACAACACATTTATTTTCTCATGAATAAAACGTATTGTGTGATAATGGCTGGGGGAATCGGCAGTCGGTTCTGGCCTTTGAGTAAGAGCAATATGCCAAAGCAGTTTCTCGATATTCTTGGAACTGGTCGCACTTTCCTTCAACAAACCTACGATAGGCTTAAGAAGATTTGCCCTGATGAGAACTTTTATGTTGTCACAAGTGTCGATTACAAAGAACTTGTGATGAAACAACTTCCCGAATTGAAGGCAAATCATATATTGTTGGAACCATTGCGTAGGAACACGGCGCCATGTATCGCATATGCTTGTTATAAGATTCAGAAAATCGATCCCAATGCAAACATTGTTGTTGCACCTTCAGATCACCTGATTCAGCAAGAAGATGCATTTCTGGAGGAAATTCGAAAGGGACTTGAATTTGTTGAAAATAACGATGCTTTGCTGACGCTTGGCATCCGGCCAAATCGGCCTGAAACCGGCTACGGATATATACAAATTGAAAGTAATCAGGCAACTGGTGATGTCGAAAATTTGCATAAAGTAAAAACGTTTACTGAAAAACCTGATTTGCAAATCGCCAAAATCTTTCTGGAAAGTGGTGAGTTTTTCTGGAACTCCGGAATTTTCATTTGGTCGCTTCATTCGATCATGAAAGCTTTTCACAAACATTTGAGTTCGGTGTCTGAGCTGTTCGAAAAAGGCAATAAATTATATGGAACGTCTGATGAAATTCATTTTCTGAACAAGACCTATTCTGAATGTCAGAATATCTCTATTGATTATGGAATCATGGAAAAGGCAACCAATGTTTATGTCTTGTGTTCCGATTTTGGTTGGAGTGATCTGGGAACCTGGGGGGCATTGTATGATCATTCAGACAAGGATATTCTGGGAAATGTTATTTCAGGTAAAAATGTGATGCTTTATGGTACAAAAGATTGCATAGTAAACATGCCGAACGAAAAACTGGTTGTACTTCACGGCTTGGAGGGGTATATTGTTGTTGAGTCGGAGGAAACATTAATGGTTTGCCGAAAGGAAGATGAGCAACAGATCAGGCAATTTGTCAACGATGTCAGGATGAATAAAGGAGAAAAATACGTTTAAGAAGAAAGGAAGGTGGAAACAGGCAATAGGAAAGTCGACACTTTAATTAGCAGTCTTTCCTAATTTCTTTTTCCTCTTTTCTTGTTTTACGTTATTCGTAATACTTTGGTTTAAATGTGCTTCGTACACATCTGAATCCTACATAAGACTTAGCCGAATCCTGATATTCAAAACTTCTGGTTGAAACCTGAATGTAATAAGCAATGTCTTTCCATGATCCGCCCCGAATGACTTTTCGTTTCATTGCCGGTGGATCATTTGGTTTTGCGTTATATTGGAAGTCAGGGCTGAAATCGCTCATAATCTCATAGCCTGATTCATCGTATGCATTTGAAGTCCATTCCGCCACATTTCCGGCCATGTCGTATAACCCATATGAATTAGGAAGATAATTAGCGACTTTCATCGTGGTTACGTTTGTACGACTATCTGACACATAATTTCCTCGCATGGGTTTGAAGTTCGCGACAAAGCTTCCCTCCTGATTTCGGGAATAGTAACTTCCCCAAGGATAAAGGGTCATTTGGTGACCTCCACGAGCCGCATATTCCCATTCGACTTCTGAAGGTAAACGGTAATCCATCACCCCAGGATTTTTGATCATTTCCTGAAAGGTATTCATTTGCTTTGTTCTCCACTGGCAAAATGCTTTGGCTTGTGCCCATGTTACACCAACAACCGGATAATTGTCGTACGCAACGTGAGAAAAGTATTTTTCAGTCAATGGTTCATTGTATGAAAAAGTATAATCGCGAATCCAAACCAGGGTATCAGGATACACTGGAGTTATTTCATGCATGATAAAGGAGGACCGATTTTGAGTTGGGTTTGCTTTTCCGGTTGCATCAACGACTGTTCCACCATAACTTTGTGTTTCAAAATTATAACTATTGGCACGTTTTGCTGCTTGACGGTAATCAATCCAGTAATATTCAAATTTAAGCTTTCTGGAATCTATTTCTCTTTTACTAAAGAATCGCTCGGACTCCGGAATATATATTTCTTCAAGCGCTGACTGATAATCAGGATTTTTCCACTCAATAGGTTCGAGCCAGTTGAGCCTTGGATTTTCGAGAATGTCACCTTTTCTTCCTTCTGAAATCAGAAATTCGGGGATTGTTTCAGACAGTAGCTGGCGTGCAATTGAGTCTCTGACCCAATAAACAAACTGACGATATTCATTATTTGTGATTTCAGTATCATCCATCCAAAACGATGGTACTGACACTGTTTTTACAGGGGTGCTTGAGTGATCAATCACTTCTTCTGAAGGGCCTATATTTATGCTACCCTGTTTGATGAAATTCATCCCATAGGGAATTGGTTCAAAATAGGGTTTCCTATTCTGAGCGCTTGTTAGCTGACTCGTCCAGTCCCGGTGACAGGAGCTGAAGAGAAAGGAAGCAATTAAACCGATGAGCAGAATTTTGTACATACTTCAGAAATACCGACAAACGTATAAAAACCATCAATTTCAGAAAAACTCTGAAAGAATGTTTTTATTGTTCCGAATTTAAATCTTCAAAAAAAAAGCCTTATCAGGAATTTCCCATAAGGCTTTAACTTATGTTGTAAATAATTAATATTCCCAAAGGTTTTGTTCGTAATCGAAGATCGAATTCTCAATTTTTTTACTTTCCATCATTGCATCTTTGCTTCCAAGATACTGGCTTATTTCGCGATTGTTGTATATATTCTCCTCTTTAACAATGTATGAGTTGAATTTTCTTTTCAGGAAAACATCATCAAATGATAAATTGCGTGCAGTATTCTGAGCATTAAATACTTCATGAGATGCCAATATTTCCCGAGCTTCAGGAAAATAAATCCAGAATACCTGACGACGTTGTACCTGTTCCTGATTAGTATCATTATCACGATAAAATTCCTGAATTGGGCAAATCCCGATAACCCTTACATTCATAGTTGAGGTCTGTTTGTCGAAATACCATTCCTCTTTTACCATGAATTGCTTTACTTCTTCAGATCGGATCTCTCCTGCTATAACTTTTTCCTGAAGTTCTCCGGTATCAATATTTTTAACTTTTCGGGTTCTGGTAGTTGCTCCAAAAGCTTCTTTCACTTGCTCAAAAGTCATCGGAACTTTGAATTCATCATCATTTTTGGCATCATAGGCTGTTAACTTACCATCCTTTATACCTTGAATCATCAGGTTTACCAAATTAGATCTTCCTTCAACTTCTCGGGTTGGAAAATATAAAGGCTGATTCATTTTTTCCCGAAGGTCAATGATTCTCCAAACTTTTTTTCGCCACATAACATCTGCTTCTCTAATATAAGGCAGACTTGTAGGCTTACGATTGCGAAGATCTTCCCGATTATAAGCTCCATCAATAATTTGAGCTTTTGCTTCCTGTTTGGGAGCTCCAAATGCTAGAGCCAATACACCAATGAATACTAAAATATTTCTCATGACTATCTTATTTTAAAACTGATAGGGGCTAATGGGCGGGCTGGTTGGCCATCATCCCCTTTTGCCATAATGTTATCAATAAATATTAAGCTTCCCATTGTTAACTTCCCGAACTGGTCTTTTTGTTCCGAAGTGAACTTATTATCTTTCGAGCTATATGTTTTTACGTAACCACCAGCTCCTGAAAATGTAACATCGAACTGGGTAACTTTAAATTTCAGATCAAAGTCAAAATCTTTTAATTCTGCAAATATTCCGTCTTCGGCCATTAATTCTTCTTTTTTCATATTTCCACCGTTTTTTCCACTGATGGTAGCAACCGGAGGTGGAACTTCCTTTACTCGGAAATCCATTGAACCCAATGGTCTTAATTCGCCGCCAGATCTGGTTGAAACTGATATTGTGGTACTCTTGCCTGTAGCATCAAGTTTTGAAGGATAAGCAAGGTAATCATCACCGGATTTTTCAATTCGACCATTGTTTATTGTTACCACAAGATTCTCAGATGCAGACCCCGGAGCAGAAACTTTAATTGGATTTGCAATACCGATGTACATTACATTCATTTTTGTTGGCGAAATAGTGGCACTTGGTTTTCCTACCTGATATTCGCCCTGGAATGGATAACTGTTTATATTTCCTTCCGGATTTTTATATTTGATTAATCCACCCCATTTAAAAGTACCAACCTGTGAGGCAGGAACTTTGTATATTCCTTTCCCATCGCGCAGGGTAAGTTTTGTATTCCCCACAAATATTTCAGGCTGTTGTGTCGTATCCTCGGCTGCTAAAAATATTTCAGCCTCAAACTGATCTCCCTGGAGTACATAGGTTGAGCTTGCAAGTATTCGAGCGCCCAATTTGTTGAATTTGAATGAGGCTGCATCAATTTGGCTAAAAAGGCTGGAAATGACATTCGTTTCGGCGTTTTCAATATCAATTTGCATCTTTGAAAGTAAGGTAATAACGGCAATCAATGGTTTACTTTCGAAATGCAGACTTTCCCAGGTTTTTTTCACCCCACCTTCGCTCAAATCAATACGTGGATCAGGAGTATCCAGCTGCTTCATGATATTTTCATGTAAGGTGGAACCCTCTTCCAAAAATGAAGCTAAAAAGTCACGGTATTGATTGATTTCGTTTTTAAGTTCATTCGCCTTTTTCTTTTGAATCATGATTTCAGAAGGAGTGTTTAAGTCATCTTCCTTCGTAATCAGAATAGTATCTCCTTTGCTATTGACAATAACTGGTTCATTGGATTTAAGAACAAACCCCGGGTCAGCTTTTTTTTCTTCGGATAAAGAAAGCCCGCCTGATGCAAGCACAAGTTCTTCCTTAAGATCTTTAATTTTGGTAATTAATTCGGATGTTTTTTTGTTGACCTGATCCGCTTTATCTTTCCATTCTTTAACTTTGGTGGGATTTGCGATATATGCGGCATCAAAAGCTCCATATATTTGGTCATTTTTTCTTTTAATGTTATTCAGCGTCTGGGTTAAACTGGCATCAACAATCCGGAACGATTCAAGCACCTCGGATGCCACATTTAGCGCTAACATTGCAGTTAGCACCAGATACATCATATTTATCATTTTTTGCCTTGTAGATTCAGGGCAATTTTTACTGGACATAGTGTTAGCGAATTAAATTACTTCTTTTTATAATTCATGGCCCCCAGCATATTTCCATAAACTGAATTAAGAGCATCTAAGTGAGAATTCAATTTTTCAGCATTTTCCTTATATTTCTTCATTTCTTGAGCAGATGATGCAATTATCTGGTTCATCTGATTAAGTTCTTCAAAGAATTTTGATGAGGCATGAATTTGTTCGCTTGTTCCTTTTAATTGTTTTTCGTAGCTAACATTCAATAGATCAATGTTTTTATTGAGTTTGCTCAGATTCTCTCCATAGCTTGAAGAATTCAATTCAAAATCTTTAAATCCTTTGTCCATTGCACCTGAAAATCTCGAATAGGATTCTGAAAGCTTATTTCCAGATTCATCAATTTGTTTGGTGAATTTCACACTTGATTCATTTAGTTTGGCAAGCATATTCTCACCAGTCTCAGAAATTTTGTGCGCAGTGTTAGTATAGGTATTGGCGAGTTCGCCTATTGAATTATGAATCGTATTGTTGGCCTGGGTATTCATTTCAGAAAATGCCATCATGGACTCAGATGCTGAGTTCAGATTTCTAACATAAATATCAGTTGCCAGTGTTGCTGTGGATATATCGCTAATCCCAGAGGCTGTGTTGGATAAATCAACTAAACTCTTACCAATTTTAGCTAACAGTTCAGGAGTAATATTCGTGCTACTCAATAATGAATCGAAACTACTTTTTATATTGGCCTGAATATCCTCGGTAGGTTCTATGAGTTCATAATCTTCTTGCAATTCCGGATAAACTTTAGACCAATCAGGTTGTTCTAAAGGTGGCTCGAAGGCTGAAAGGAAGAAAATAAATGCTTCTGTCATCAAACCTATGGTAAGCATTATTCCAGAATGATTCCAGTGCTGAAGTTTAAATAAGGCACCAATCAGTACCAAAGAAGCACCCCAGCCATATACATAACCCATAAGTACTTTCCACCTTTTTGTCTTGAGTATTTCGCCAATATTCATGTGTTCAGAATTTATACGTAATTAAAATTCGTTTCCAAAAGAAGATCTGACACAACGGAATCCAATATATGATTTTGTTGTATCTTGATATTCAAAACTTCTAGTTGATACTTGGAGATATGCAGAAATATCTTTCCAAGAACCGCCACGAATGACTTTCCGTTTCATAGCCGGGGCATCTCCTGGTTTTGCGTTGTATTCAAAATTCGGATTAAAATCGTTAATATACTGGTATGATGATTCGTCATAGGCGGAGCTTGTCCATTCAGCCACGTTACCAGACATATCATAAAGACCGAAATCATTAGCATCGTAGCTTCCCACTTTCATTGTGGCCATTCCGCCGTCCTCTACATAATTCCCTCTTAAAGGCTTGAAATTGGCTAAAAAGACGCCATCCTGTTGCCGGGTATAATATCCTCCCCAAGGATACATAGATGATTGATGATCACCCCGTGCGGCATATTCCCATTCAACTTCGTTTGGCAATCTATAATCCTGCAAAGTAGCTTCTCTTTGACTTGAAAGAAAGTCGTTATGGAGTTTTGTCCTCCAATGGCAGAATGCTTTGGCCTGTCCCCAGGTAACTCCAACAACCGGATAATCATCAAATCCAGGATGCCAGAAGTAGCGTGTAGCCCATGGTTCGTTGTATGAGAAGGTAAAATCTCTAATCCAACACAATGTGTCAGGATAAATATTTACCTGATTACTAAAAATAAATGAAGAACGGTTCTCAATGGCTTTTTCTTCGCCCTTGGTATCGGTAACAGTTCCATTGTAACTTTGTGTTTCATAATTGTACATATTTACCCTACGGGCGGCCTGTTTAAGGTCGATCCAATGGTATTCATAAAACAATTTTCGGGAGTCAATTTCTTTTTTCTTGAAAAAACGTTCATTTTCAGGAACATAGATTGGTTCAAGTACCTCAGTATAGTCGGGGTCGCTCCAATCTAATTTTTCTTTCCAATTTATTCTTGGCGGATCTATCGGATTACCTTTACGGTCTTCACTATTCATAAATTCCGGAAATTGTTCAGAGAGCATTGTTCGTGCTATGGAATCTCTGACCCATTGAATAAACTGCCGGTATTCATTGTTTGTGATTTCCGTATCATCCATCCAAAACGCATCTACAGATACTGTTTTTGCTGGTGTTTGGGATGCGGTTACGTCCTGATCGTTCGGTCCAAGGTTGAAAGAGCCTCGGTGAATAAATGTCATTCCGTAAGGAGTTGGTTCAAACCATTTTCCTCTTCCTTTTACTCCTGTTAGTTCACCATTGCCAGATTTGTTACAACTTGATAGCGTAAAAATAGCCAAAATAACTAACCCAATCGAAAAAAGTTTTTTCATAGTATAGCTGTATATTGCTTCTAATATATTCTTTATAAGTATCTTACACTCTTGTATTTTTTAATCCTGTTTTTGCCTAGATCAAGGCTATAGCTTAGATAAAGTTCATGTGACCCCCCGGTGTATCCGGATAATGCTGATGTTATAATATCATAGGCATACCCGATCTTCAATCCATTATTTAGTTCAAATCCCAGAAGAACTCCAATTGCATCATTGATCCGGTAATTTAGACCGGCTGAAAATCGTTTTTTATAGACCAGATCAACTAAAAAATCCACTTGATAAGCGGCCATATCTGTTTTAAAATAAACTGAAGGCTGCAATTCAAATAACGGATCCGTTAAACTGATATTGTAACCTGCTGACAAATAATAATGTCGGGCTAAAAAGGTACGAGCCTCATCGGAAAGTACAATTGATGCCTGATTAATATGAGTAGCAGAAACTCCAACAAAATAATATTTAGAACGCAGGAATGCTCCGATTCCCATATCAAATGCCAACCTGCTGGCCTCAGTTGTTGGGATAATTCCAGTCTCGTCAGATAGCGATTGGTGAAAATCACTTTCAGGAATATACCATTCGGGCTTAATCGACATATTGAAAAATCCCAAACTGGTTCCTATTCCTATATCTCCTAGACTGGTCTTCATCCGGTAAGCATAATCAACACCGATTGAAATATTCTTAAAAAATCCTATTTCATCACTAATAATATTGAAGCCAACCCCACTGTTTAAACCAAACAACTTGCTTGCTGACCCAACGCTAAACACCAGTGTCTTAGGTGCTCCTGTAATGCCAACCCATTGATACCGGTTTAATATGACACCACTCATCGCACCATCGTTCCCTGCGTATCCAGGATTTACAGTTAGTTGCGTTAATTTGTTAAAGCTGAACTGCGGATCCTGCTGGGCAATTGCCGCTAATATAGCTATTATATATAAAAATAAAAAACAAAATAATTTTTTCATAAAAGCATTGTTGCGACTCCGTTTGCCTATACTCGATACAGTAAAAGAATGAAAAAATGTTTACTGTTCCAAACACAGAGAATCTCTAAAGTCAATGAACGCAGGGTTTCATCATTTATTTTGTCTTTTGCTCATCTTTCGTATGTTTTTCCACCATCTATCCGGAATATCACCACGAGATGCTTTTTTATAATCATCCTCATCACAAGGAACAATGTACATTCCTCCTTTTCGATTTTCAAAATCGGAAATTTCCATCCACCATCTTCCTGTAACGCGGCTTTGAAAGAATACAAGGGTCATGTTTATGTCTGACATATCGACCATGAACTGATTGAAGTCTTCCGAATCTTCCAGCGGGTCTTCCGGCTTACGATTAAAGAATCCTTCAATGAAATGCCAAACAATTTGAGCCATCAGGTTTGACGAATTTGAACTGAGATCGTTACCAGGGATCAGGTTGAAGAAGCCAGCGATATTTAAACAGTCGCTTGTGCCGGCATATCTTGCTATTTGGCAGGCTTCTTCTGAATATAGCCCATTGGGCGAAGCCATGGATTGTCCGGGTGCATCGATACAACGAACGGCATTCATGTCGAAGCTAAATATGTTAGCATCCCGAAGAATCGGTTCGACTGAAGTAAGATCGTACCTGATCTGCCCCAATCTTTTAACGTCCCAATGATAGTTGTTAAAAATGTCGATATCTGATTGATCTACAAAATAGTTTTGATACGCAAGGGCAGTATATGAATAAAGATTTTTTTGTTTGTCGAAGATCAGGTTAAGGTAGTTTTCAGCATTAAGGTTTTTTATCCCTTTTCTGAAATCCAGTTTAGGATCAACTGTTACCATATTAAATAGTTGTCCTTCAAAGGCTTTGGTAATTCCAAAAGTAAGATCCTGACTTCCGCCCAAAACAATTAGAGTTTGATGGTGATCCAGAATATGCTCACAAATGTCACGTAAGGCAAAATATGAGTCGTTAGCTGTAATACCAAGCTTCAGATTACCTAAATCCAATGCCTTAAGTTTGGCACTAATTCTATTAAGGCTATATAAATGTTTTCGGATTTCATCTGGAGCAATACCTGAGCCAGATATTGCTGAATTTCGGTCTTCAGCAACCCCAATAATAAGCAGATCTGCTTTTTCAGGCTTAAGTTTTTCCTGATTCTTATTTAGAAGAAACCCTAACGTATGCTTTTTGTTAGCCCAGTCCGGGCAATCAACCTTTTCAAAATCAACAGGATCAAAATAATGTAGCAAGTCCATTCTTGGGTTTTTATCAGGAGATGAAAATACGCTTTTAAATAAAATGGGCAAACAAAAAAATGTTTACCCATGCAAATTATTTTTTCCTTGTTTTTTTAGGTGCCGGTTGTTTATCAATCAGTGTCATACAATCGTCCAGCGAAAGCTGTGATGCGTCTGTATTTTTTGGAATTTTATAATTGCCTTTCTTGAATGAAATATATGGTCCCCATCTTCCATTCAGGATTTTTAGATCAGGATTTTCATCAAATACTTTGATTAATGCATTAAGATCTTTTTCCCGTTTGCCTTCAATTAGTTCGATAGCCCTTGTTAACTCAACAGAGTATGGGTCGTCAACATTCTTTTCAAGGGATATGAATTTACTATCATGTCTCACATAAGGTCCAAATCGTCCGATAGCTACAGTTACCGTTTTGCCTTCGTATTCACCGAGGTTTCGCGGTAGTTTAAATAATTCAAGTGCATCTTCGAGTGTAATTGTTTCAATATGTTGTCCTGAGCGCAAACTTGCGAACTGAGGTTTTTCGCCACCTTCGGTAACTTCACCCAATTGGGCAAGAGGGCCAAATCGTCCGATTTTTACCGAGATTTCTAATCCAGTATTCGGATCTACACCGAGTACACGGACTCCGTTTGTCCGTTCAGCTTCATTTAATGCGTTTTCTACTTTCGAATGGAACGGATCATAAAAGCTTCTAAGCATGTCATTCCAAACCAATTCGCCTTCAGCTATTTCGTCAAATTCCTTTTCAACTTTGGCGGTAAAATTATAATCCATAATCAGATCAAAATACTTAACCAGGAAGTCGTTAACTACCATGCCAATATCAGTAGGAAACAGTTTTGATTTCTCGGCGCCTGTCTGTTCAGTCTTTACCTTTGCCGAAATCTTTTGGCCTGAAAGGATTAAGTCGGTGAATTGGCGTTCAGTTCCCGGGCGATCTTCTTTAACTACGTAACCACGATTCTGCACTGTAGTAATAATTGGTGCATAGGTTGAAGGTCTGCCTATGCCTTGTTCTTCCAGCTTTTTTACCAGGCTGGCTTCAGTATATCTTGGTGGTTTTTGGGTAAACCGTTCGGTAGCATTAATTTTATCCCAACGTAAAATTTGTTTTGCAGTTAATGGAGGAAGCAAGCCTTTTTGCCCGCCATTCTGATCTTCATCGTCGCTTGATTCCATATAAACCCGCAGGAAACCATCGAAAATCAATACTTCGCCTGTGGCAACGAATTTCTCCGGAACAGTCGAGATATCGATAGTAACAGTAGTTTTTTCCAGTTCAGCTTCGCTCATTTGAGAAGCGATGGTGCGCTTCCAGATCAGATCGTATAATTTTTTTTCCTGATTCGTTCCTGAAATTTCTTCCTGATCCATGTATGCCGGACGAATTGCTTCGTGGGCTTCCTGTGCTCCTTTAGCTTTGGTTTTAAACTGACGGACCTGATGATATTTTTCGCCCATCGTTTGTATGATGACTTGCTTGGCTGCATTAATCGCCAATCCCGACAGGTTAACCGAGTCGGTACGCATATAAGTAATTTTCCCCGATTCGTAAAGTTTTTGAGCCACGCTCATGGTCTGCGAAACCGAAAATCCCAGCTTTCGGCTAGCCTCCTGCTGAAGCGTTGATGTAATAAATGGTGGGGCAGGAGATCGTTTCCCTGGTTTCTTGACGACTTCGCTAATCTGAAATTCAGCATTTTTGCATTTTTCAAGAAAAGCGTTTGCTTCTTCTTTTGTATCAAAACGCTGATTCAGTTCGGCTTTTAATTCGGTGATTTTACCATCTTTTTCAGGAACTAAAAAATTGGCTGAAACCCGAAACGCTGAAGTGGTATTGAAATTCATGATTTCACGTTCACGTTCAACAATCAGGCGAACAGCCACCGACTGAACCCTTCCGGCTGATAAAGATGGTTTTACTTTTTTCCATAAAACCGGTGAAACTTCGAATCCTACAATACGGTCGAGTACACGGCGAGCCTGTTGGGCATTTACCAGATTTAGATCGAGCGGACGGGGATTTTGAACTGCATTCAGTATCGCTTCTTTAGTAATTTCATGAAATACAATTCGTTTGGTTTTTTCGGGATCCAATCCAAGTGTTTCCATTAAGTGCCATGAAATGGCTTCTCCCTCGCGGTCCTCGTCCGATGCCAACCAAATGATCTTGGATTCTTTCACCAGTTTCTTCAGCTCAGCAACTAATTTTTTCTTGTCGGCTGTGATTTCGTATTTGGGAGTGAAATTATTTTGAATGTCAATTCCAAAATCTTTTTTCTCGAGATCCCTGATGTGCCCCATACTTGAGGTAACAAAAAAATCTTTTCCTAAGAATTTTTCAATCGTTTTTGCTTTGGCAGGTGACTCAACAATAACAAGATTTTCGTACATGTATAGGTTTGTTTTTCGTTCTGGATTTAAAATTTTGTGCAAATTAAAGAAAAGGAAACGCTAAGTTCAAAATTTAATACAATAAATTTTAAAAGCATATTTATTTGAAAATGATTTATTTATTCAGATTTGTGGATTTTCATGATGGGGAAATAGCCTCATTCTGACACTTCTGGAGTGTCTTATTTTGATGTGATTAATGTGCACATTAGTAGGGTCTTACGGATGATTCTGCAAGTGGGAATAATTTGACGTGAAGTTTCGGATGGCAGGGTGTAAATCGGACTGTTTTCCGTCAGTTTTTATTCAAAGGAATTCACTGGCGTTTCATTATCTTTGTCGACTTAAACCGAAATCAGTTGTGCATGGGAAAAGATATTTCAGTATATAAAAAATACATACGCCTTTTTTGGTGTGTATATGCTGCCGGGGTTGTGGCTGTGTTCCTGATGTTTTTTATGATTGCACAGGGATGGCTTGGATTTATGCCATCGTTTGAAGATCTTGAAAATCCTGAGAGTTTACTGGCATCCGAAGTTGTTTCATCTGATGGAGTCGTGATGGGTACCTATTTCAAGGAAAACAGAAGTTTTGTAAACTACAATGAACTTAGTCCGGTATTGCTTAAAGCATTGGTGGCAACCGAAGATGTGAGATATTATAACCATTCAGGAATTGATATCCGTGGACTGATAAGGGTTGTAAAAGGAATTGTAACTGCCGACACCAATTCGGGTGGCGGAAGTACCATTAGTCAGCAGCTCGCCAAAATGCTTTTTCCCCGCGACAATCTGGACAATAAACTGGAGTTGATTTTCAGGAAGTTTAAAGAATGGGTAATTGCGGTGAAGCTTGAAAAAAGCTATACCAAGGAGGAAATTCTGACGATGTACCTCAATAAATACGACTTTCTGAACCTGGCAGTGGGAATTAAATCAGCTGCCACAGTTTATTTTAATACCACTCCCGATAAATTAACCCTTGAACAATCGGCTATGCTGGTTGGGATGGCCAAGAATTCATCGTTGTATAATCCGGTGCGCCGCCCCGAACTTACACTTCAACGCCGGAATGTGGTTTTGGCGCAAATGGAGAAATATGGGTATATCTCGAAATCGGAACGTGATGATGCACAGTCTCAACCTCTTAATTTAGATTACCACAAAGTTGATTTTAAAACCGGATTGGCTCCTTATTTCAGGGAATACCTGCGGGTTGCAATGAATTCTGATAAACCGGAGCGATCGAATTATGCATCGTGGCAATCGGAGAAATACAGGGAAGACTTAATTGATTGGGAAACGAATCCACTATACGGGTGGTGTAAAAAGAATAAAAAAGCCGACGGCTCTACCTATAATTTATACCGCGATGGTTTGAGGATTATCACCACCATCGACTCGCGTATGCAAAAATATGCTGAAGAAGCTTTGACTTACCATTTGAGAGAAAACCTGCAACCCTCCTTCAATAAACACCTGCGAAGCTTAAAGAACAAGCCTTTCTCGAACGACTTGTCGACCGAAGCTGTTGATGGAATTATGGATCAGGCAATAAAACAGACCAAACGATATTGGATAGCCAAAAATGCCGGAAAATCGTGGGACGAAATCAAACAGATATTTAATCGTCCGGTTGAGATGTCTGTATTCTCTTACAAGGGCGATCGGGATACAACGATGACGCCGCTCGATTCGATGAAATATTATTACAGTATTTTCAGGTCATCGTTCATGTCGATGGAAGTTAAAACAGGCCATGTAAAAGCATACGTTGGAGGTCCCGATTATCGCCATTTTATGTACGATATGGTTAAAGGGGGCAAACGCCAGGTGGGATCGACCGTAAAACCATTCTTATATACTCTGGCCATGCAAAATGGCATGTCGCCATGCAGCAAAGTTCCGAATGTACCCCAGCAGTTTATTTTGCCTGACGGAACAATCTGGGAGGCTAAAAACTCCGGAAAGACGAAGTTCGATGATAAAATGGTGACCCTAAAATGGGGATTGGCGCACTCGGTGAATCAGGTTTCGGCCTGGGTGATGAAACAGTTTAATCCTCAGTCGGTGGCCGATATTATGAAGAAAATGGGAGTAATCAGTCCGATTGATCCGGTACCATCTATGTTCCTTGGTACTTCAGACATTACGCTTTACGAAATGGTTGGAGCCTATGGAACTTTTGCGAATAAAGGAGTTTTCACTCAGCCTATTTTTGTGACTCAAATTGAAGACCGTCATGGAAATGTTATTTCAACGTTCAGGGCTGAAAGGCATGATGCCATTGATGAACAGACAGCTTACCTGATGACTGATTTAATGCGCGGGGTAGTCGATGCCGGCTCGGGCGGACGTTTGCGCTGGAGTCCCGATTATGGAGGATTTAGAGGTCCGATTGCAGCAAAAACCGGAACCACACAGAATCATTCGGATGGCTGGTTTATTGGTATTACTCCGCAATTGGTGAGTGGCGCATGGACTGGAGCCGAATTAAGAAGCATCCACTTTGAAGATTTACAATCGGGTCAGGGTGCCCGGATGGCTCTTCCGATTTGGGGATATTATATGCGAAAAGTATATGCCGACCACAGTTTGCCTTATCGCGATCAAGTTGATTTTGAACGTCCTGCCAGTTTCTCGGTGAACATCAATTGTGATGATCCTGAGAGTATTGAGCAAAATCAGGATAACTCGGAGGAATTCTTTTAGGCCAGGAAGTGCCTAGAGTTCGAAGTCGGGAGTGTCTAAAGTTAATTTCTGTATCAGTATAATCAGCAAACGACAGACAGGACCAAACGGAATTGTAAAAAATACGAAGTGCCTAAAGTTATTCAACTTTAGGCACTTCGTATTTTAGGCACTCCAAACTTTTTGGATATTATTTTTCAAGTTTTTCTGAGTCTTTCTTTGGCTCTTCGTCATCGGCTTTTGAAGCGTTCTTGAATTCTTTAATCCCTTTTCCCAAGCCTTTCATCAATTCAGGGATTTTGGTTCCGCCAAACATCAGCACAACCACAACCAACACAACAATAAGCTCCTGAGGTCCAATAACACCGGCGATAATTAATAAGTTCATATTCTAAAGTTTAAATGGTTTTTACAAAAGTAACAAAAATTACAAATCAGCTATTTATTTGAAGAGTTTAAAAATATCATTTCCATTGGCGAAAAGCACCAGCGAAAGCAATAATACCATACCTGCTATCTGCGCATATTCCAAAAATTTATCGCCCGGTTTACGTCCGGTAATCATTTCGAAAAGAAGGAACATTACATGGCCTCCGTCAAGCGCCGGGATAGGCAAAAGATTCATTACGCCCAGAATAATTGACAGGAATGCGGTCATATTCCAAAAGTCGAACCAATTCCAGGCTCCAGGGAAAATATTTCCGATAGCAATAAAACCACCCAAGCTTTCGTAGGCCTTGGTTTTTGGCGAGAATATCAGCTTGAACTGTTTCAGGTAGTCGTTGATCGTACTGATCCCTTTACTGAAGCCGGCGGGTATTGCCTCAACCAGACTATATTCAATGGTTTTTAATTCGAATATTTTAGTTAGATCTTGTTCTAATTGAATTCCAAGTGCGCCATTTTCAGGAACTACCATAGCTATAGTCATTTTCTGATTGTCTCTTAAAATATTCAGGTTAATCTTTTTTCCTATACTTTCACGGAGCATCGTCCTGAACTGATCATTGTATTGGTAGGTCAAACTGTCTGTTCCCAATATCTTGTCATCTACCTTCAGCCCGGCTTCTTTTGCTGCTGAATTCTTAGGGAGCTTTACAATTTTGTAATCAAATGGAATACGAGGTAAAATGACTCCTTTACTTTTGATTAATAGCGCCAGATCGTCGTCCGAAATTTCAACATCAACTTTTTGTCCATCGCGCTCTACCTGTATTGCGTGTGCTTTATCGAGTATAACGGTAGGGATAATTTTACGGAAGTTTTCAACTTGCATATTGTCAACAGAAAGGATTTTATCGCCATTCTGAAGGCCAATTTTCACTCCTATAGTATCAACTTCAATTCCGTATTTCACATTGGCCGTTGGTAAATACGATTCGCCCCAGGCATACAATATTCCAATGTAAACAACGAATGCCAGAATGAAATTCATGACCACGCCACCAACCATGATCAACAAACGTTGCCATGTTTTTTTTGCCCTGAATTCATAAGGCTGTGCCGGTAACTTCATTGCTTCCTTATCCATCGACTCATCGATCATTCCGGATATTTTTACATAACCACCCAGCGGCAGCCAGCCAACGCCATATTCAGTTTCGCCTTTTTTAACCTTGAAAAGTGAAAACCATGGGTCGAAGAATAAGTAGAATTTCTCAACTCTGGTTTTAAAAAGGCGGGCAAACATAAAATGCCCGAATTCGTGTATAATAACTAAGAGGGATAAACTCAGAATAAGTTGAGCAGCTTTTATCAATACTATTTCCATCGACTGTTTTTTCTGTTTTTAAATCGTTTGTTTCGTCCTGTTTTTCACCAAGGCAGATGTCAAAATCCTGACTTCCTTATCAGTTTGAATATAATCTTCCAAACCCGGACTTTTCAGATATGTCGCCTTTCCCATGGCATGTTCAATAATTTCGGGCATCTGAAGGAAGCTGATTTTCTCATTCAGGAAAGCCTGTACCACCACTTCGTTTGCTGCATTCAGAATACAAGGCATATTTCCACCTTGATTAAGAGCCTCAAAAGCGAGTGCAAGGTTACGAAAATTTTTTGTATTTGGCTGTTCAAATGTTAGTTTGGGGTAATCTAAAAAGCTGAATCGTTTGAACGTTGAAGGCAGTCGCTCCGGAAAATTCAGGGCGTACTGAATCGGTAATTTCATGTCGGGCAGTCCCATCTGGGCTTTCATCGATCCATCGCAAAATTGAACCAGAGAATGGATGATGCTTTGAGGATGCACTACCACATCAATCTGTTCAGGTTTCAACCCAAAAAGCCATTTCGCTTCAATTACTTCGAAGCCTTTATTCATCATCGAAGCAGAGTCGATGGTGATTTTGGCGCCCATATCCCAATTTGGGTGTTTCAGCGCATCGGCTTTGGTAACTTTAGCCAGTTGTTCCATCGAAAATCCACGGAACGGGCCTCCTGAAGCGGTGAGGTATATCTTTTCGATTTCGTTGTTGAATTCTCCTACAAGGCATTGAAAGATGGCGGAATGCTCCGAATCGACAGGGTAAATATTCACCTTGTTTTCGATGGCTAATTGGTTTATAATTTCGCCTGCCACAACCATTGTTTCCTTGTTGGCCAAGGCAATGTGCTTGCCGGCTTTGATGGCGTTGCAGGTCGGAATCAGTCCGGAGTAACCAACCATGGCAGTTACTACAAGATCAATGGTGTCCATTTCAACCACCTGCTGTAAGGCTTCCCTTCCGGCGTAGACTTTTATGGATTCTCCTTTCAGCGCGTCGGTTAATTGATCGTAGTGGCACGAATTCGAGATCACAACCACGTTGGGTTGAAATTTCTTCGCCTGATCGATCAATAATTCGATATTATTGTTTGCGGTCAAAACTTCAACCTCAAAATGTTCAGGATTTTGTGCTATAACTTCCAGGGTTTGTGTCCCGATTGATCCGGTTGACCCCAGAATGGCAATGCGCTTTCTCATAGACAGGTTTAAAAATCAATGTAGGTTTCAGGGTCGAGGGCAGTTCCATTGTGCCAAAGTTCGAAATGCAGATGTGGCCCGGTGGTTAACTCGCCGCTATTGCCCATAATGGCGATCACATCGCCGGCTTTTACTTTATCGCCCACGGCTTTTAACAGTTCCGCATTGTGTTTGTATGCCGAGATGATGTTGTTTTCGTGCTGTATATAAATTGAATATCCGGTATCCATTGTCCAACCCGCAAAAACAACTGTTCCGTCCAAAACACTCGAAATCCGTGAGTTGAGACTTCCAACAATATCAACCGCCAGATGCTCTGTTTTGGTATTAAATTTATTGGTAATTAATCCACGGAGCGGAGTAAAAAAGTGAATATTGGCAATGCTTGGCAACTTCTTTGAATTGTTCGAAATCGATAAGTTAAGCTTTTCTTCCAGTAACTTATCTTTAAATATTGAATCCGCATTGGAGTTTTTAAACTTCACATCGTAGGTTTTCAAGCCCGATTCTGGTGTTGATGATTCCTCTGCCGGAACTTCGCCCTGAAACAAAGTTTTAATTTTATCGAAGTAATTGTCTCTGTTTTTGATTTCATTTTCCAGAGAATCGACCAGCATGTAATTATAAATGATCTGTTGCCTGACCTTGGCGCTTGGATAACCCGGAATGTTCTCCCGGAGCGGTGTATAGGCAATAATAATGGTGGTGAAAAGAATGAGCAGAATAGCTCCTAAACTTCCAATTGTCAATACCTTTATCGGGGTAAGTTTAATGCTCCAAACCGTTTGAATCGACGAATCATTGTAAATGATCAACCGATAATGGTCTTTCAGCATCTGGAATATCTTTTTTCGAAGCTCCTTTCTGTTCATTGTCCAATTTTTCGCACAACAAAATTAGAAGAATTTAGAGAAAACGAACCGGCTACTCTGTTTATTAATACTTTTTAACGATGCTATTCTGAAAACATTGAAAATATTTTCCATCCGGATTAGGAAAATGTAAAAGTATCGTCTATATTTGCACCCGCTTAGCAGAACAAAAATCAGCAAGGCGAAGTTCTAAAAACGACGATACATTATCTAAAGATACATTGCGGGATGGAGCAGTTGGTAGCTCGTTGGGCTCATAACCCAAAGGCCGTCGGTTCGAGTCCGGCTCCCGCTACAACGAAAGCTCTGGTGAAAACCAGAGCTTTTTTTTATGACCAAATTTATTTCTACCTGATATTTCCTACCGAATTCTTTGCAGTATCGTGTTTGGTTCTGGCGGCAACTACTTTGTACGTATTTTTTTCGACCAGGAGGCCAAAGAATACCTGAACTTTTGCGGCATCTTTCGATGCACCATCAAGGGTCAAAGCCAATTCGTATTCTCCATCAGATAAATTCGTTGGCATTTTAAATTCATTTCCGGCATCGCGAACTTGCCAGATTACTTTTCCGCTGCTGTAACTGGAAACTGCGGCCGAAATAACCGCTCCGCCGGGCAATACTCCGCCAACTAACGAAGCTCCCTGTGCGATAGCGCCTCCGGCAGCATGTAAGCCAGCTTTTACTTTGCCCACTTCTGATGAAGGCATTTCTGAAACGTTGTTTTTGGATATTAGAAAAGCCTGTTTGTTTGGGAAAATTACGTACGATCCGGCAGCATGTAGTCCCGCATTTACTTTTTCGCCAAAGGTGGCTCCTTGTGTTTGTTTCGGGACAGTAACATTCATCGAAATGCGGTTGGGCATGCCACCGTTAATGTTATTTACTTTATTCTCATTCTGCCCGAATGAAAAAATGTATAGGCCAAATGACATTATAAGCGTTAGTTTAGTCTTTGTCATGGTTTTATTTTTTATAGAATGGAAGAACGAAGTAGGTGTAAATTAAACATCCAACGCAAATTGCAAAAATGAACTCAAGGCTTGCAAAAAAGATCAGCGTAACGGCTACAACAATCGAAGCAACTTTAAAACTGAAAATGAAAAGTCCTGCGATTACTGTTGTTATTAAAAAGCCAAGGCGGGCTGCAAATATTTTAGGAGCTTTATCAATAAGTTTTACCGGCAGGTTTAGCGCATTGCTTAAGTAATAGCTGATGTAGTTTATTGGGCTGAATTTTATTTCAGTAAAAGCCCGGATAAAGAAATCGGCCATCAGGAAAACAAACAGAAATGCGGAGTTTAAAATAAAAGCTAATAAAACAGTTCCGATTGTAAACAGTGCATTTAAGCGAGTAACCTGTTCATTTACTCGCTGGTCAGATATAGGACAAACTAGATTCTTCATAAATTTCAATTATAACTTGTTGATAATAACAATTCAAATCATTTTTTGATTATCATTCGATCAATATAAAGACAAAAATATCCTATATTATTATTGAAAAGAAATGTTTCGCGATAGAAGTGATTCGGGTTAATGATTTATTAAGACGATTATATCCAAACGAGCGATAATGTATATTAAAAACCGTAAACACTCATTTTGGTATTCAAATCGCATAAATCAAATCATATTTCTAACTTTATCGCTTCTAACCATACAAGGAAAATATGTTTCAAGCTGAAGTTTATATTCAAAGAAGAAAGGTTCTCTGCGAAAAGATGGGTTCAGGATTGATCCTCTTTTGGGGAAATGACGAGAGTCCGATGAATTATCCGGATAATACTTACCACTTTAGGCAACATAGTTCATTCTTATATTATTTCGGTATCGATTTTCCTTCAATCGCAGCGGTTATTGATGTCGATAATCAACATCAGATCATTTTTGGCGATGATTATACCATTGATGATATCGTTTGGATGGGGCCACAACCGACCATTGCCGAACGTGCCAGGCTTTCCGGAATTGAGGAAACACAGTCGATGGTAAAGCTTTATACCATTTTAAAAGAAGCTCAGGCATCGCGCAAAGTGATTCATTTTCTGCCACCATATCGCCCTGAAAATAAAATTAAGCTCCTGCGTTTTTTGAATATCAGACCCGATCAGATAAACGTTAATGCTTCGTCGGAACTAGTAAAAGCAGTGATCAGTCAGCGCGAAATTAAATCGGCAGAAGAGATTTTGGAGATCGAAAAGGCCGTTGATTTATCGGTTGACATGCATGTGGCTGCTATGAAAATTGCACGGCCGGGCATGACCGAAGCCCAGATCGCAGCTAAAGTTTATGAAGTGGCATTAGCGCAGGATTGTAACATTTCTTTCCCGATAATTGCTACAATTAATGGTCAGACGTTGCACAACCATTCGCACCATAATATCCTGAAGGAAGGTGATTTGTTTTTGCTTGATGCCGGAGCCGAATCTCAATTGCATTATGCCGGCGATCTTTCGAGCACTTTCCCGGTAAGCAAAAAATTTACTACGCTCCAGAAGCAAATCTATCTTGCCAGCCTGAAAGCTCACGAAGCTGCAGTAAATGCAATTGCGCCCGGAATAAGGTTCAGAGAGGTTCATTTTGCGGCCTGCCGCTCAATTGTTTTGTCAATGAAAGAGTTGGGACTGATGAAAGGTGATGTTGATGAAGCGGTAGCCAAAGGTGCACATGCACTGTTTTTCCCTTGTGGAACTGGCCACATGATGGGGCTCGACGTGCATGATATGGAAGACCTTGGCGAAGTGTGGGTTGGCTATGGCGGCGAACCCAAAAGCACCCAGTTTGGCCTGAAATCGTTGCGATTCGCGAAAGAACTCCGGGCGGGTCATGTTTTTACCATTGAACCCGGCATCTATTTTATTCCACAGTTAATTGACTTGTGGAGGTCGGAAGGAAAATTTACTGATTTTCTGAATTGGAATGAGATTGAGAAATTCAGAAATTTTGGCGGAATCCGTAATGAAGAAGATTTCATGATCACTGAAAATGGATATAAACGACTAGGGAAAGAAAAGCCAAAAACCATTGAAGACGTTGACGCACTGCGGAATTTGTAATTCTTTTAAAGGGATAGGAGATGTCTTCGTGTTTTGATAGCTAAATAATATTTTCTGAAAAATTAATTGATATTTATCAAATGTGTTCATTGTCAGTAACTTTCTGGTTGAGCGAAGCGTGAGCCGAATTTCTTTCTCGGTTTTCTCCAGATAATAACCGAAAGTCCTTGTTGAAGTCTGTTAAAAGTTGTTAAATTTAGGCGATCCTAATTAAACTTAACAAGAGATATGCCCCAAAGATCTTTTGAAAGAAGAACATTCCTGAAATTGATGAGTGCTGGCCTTGGCGCAAGTATTGTCTCCTTCCCAAGGTTTACTCAGGCGTTTACTCCTCCACCAACCAATATAAGTCATCTCGATTTCGTACTCGGTAAACCCGAATGGATTCTGCACGAAGACGGTACATTCGATATTTTTGCAGGAAGCATCCGATTGTCTAATTGTCGTCCGTCGATTAACGGACAGAGCATTTTTGTGCGAAATACTTTCATGGGCGATTCCCCAAAGGGCAAACGGATTATCTATGAAGTTGACGGTGGTTTTGTGATGCTTGATTTGAGGACGCATTCAAATACGATTTCGATCGGTGCCGAAATCAGTGGGATGAAAAATGCTCCAACCTGGTTTAATCCGCTGGGCGAAGGGTACATAACCGGAGCCAATCATTTTTTCAAACAAGGTCTTGGAACAGGTGGCAGGTCTGGAATTTTTGGATTCCGTAAGTCAACCAACCGGAAATCGATGAGTTATCCGGATGAAGAGGCCTGGTCGTATGATAGTTTCATGATGACAGGCCTGATTGCCCCCAACGGCGATACCTTGTCGATTGGGGCCTATGAACAAACCGATTTTATTCAACGAAGTTCAATATATAACCGTCCGCGCCGGAAGGGGCTTAATGACAGTAAATTCGGGAAAGAAGAAGTCTTTTTCGAGGCAGGTTTTGCCACCGAAAACATTCCACTGAAAGATGAATTCATCAAATTACCCGACTTATTTATCTACTACGGAAATCAACCTTTCGGAGCCATGCAAAATCTGGCATGGAGCATTTCCGAACAAAATCAGGCACGACGCGATACCACGACCAATTATTTCTGGTCTTCATTTCAGGATTTTAGGACTTCGTTTAGCTATAAATATTTATTGGAACAGCTTCAGGTGCTCGACGAAACAGAGCCTCCAATTCCATTGAAGGCCATTCACATCGGGCCGGGATATTGTACTCCGGGCGATTGGCTCAATAACAACAATGGATGGCCAAAGTCGATGGACACGGTGGCACGGGAAATTTTCAGTAGAAGATATCGTGCCGGAATTTATGTTGCTCCTTTTGTAGTTCACGAGAAAAGTCGGATATTCAGGAATCACCCCCGCTGGATATTAAAAGATAATGAAGATAATCCGATTGTAATGGATCAGGATGTTGACGGTAAGCTTTATGCATTGGATGGAACCGTTGAAGATGTAAAAGATCACATTGCAAAAGTGTTCAGGAAATTTCATGAGATAGGCTTTACTTACTATGAGCTCGACCGGCTTGACTGGGGTTTGCAGGACTCGTCGGAATTGCAGAAATCGAAAAAAGGAAAATCATCGGTTCAGGTGCTGCGTGCTGTGATGGACATTATTCGCGATTCGGTTGGCGCCGGAAGCTTTATTACAGCCAATCGGGCTCCCTATTCACCTCTTATCGGCTATGTTGACGCTGTGCGGATCGACAAGGATCAGGGCTGGAAATGGGAAGAACAGACAACCGGACACATTATTGAAGAAAGTTTCAATACCCAATATTTTAACAACGTTTTCTGGCAGAACGACCCCGATGTGGTTTTTTTGCGTAACTACAAGTGCGATTTTACCCTTGACGAACAAAAAAGTCTGGCGCTTTGGGTTGCTTTTATGGGTGGGGCTGTTGGAATTTCTGACAATTTTAAAATCATGGAAAGCGATAAGTTACAGTTATGGCGTTTCCTCGAACCATCAACCCGTCCGCAAAGCGCATTGCTTCCTTACTGGGGGAATAATGTGATTAATAAAGTTGCTGTCAGAAGATATAAGAAAGTTAAGGCCTGGAGTGTTCTGGTTCTCAATGATACCGATGGAGTGGTAACTGAAAGCTATTTATTATCCGATTTAATTGGATTAAAAGAGGCTTGGGTATTTGTTTGGGAACCTGGATTTAGTCTTGGCTTGGGCAAACCCACCAGAATTTCGGTGACGCTGGGAAGCCATGAATCGAAACTTTACTTCATTTCCGAAACAAAAGAAAATCCTTCGTTAGATATGAATATCTCAGGCAATGATTTTTCTGAAGAAATCGATCCCAAATAATCGATCATTCGATCCTTTTTTCGTTTAAAATTGCCTGCGTCATTCCAATTTCCTAATTTCACGGTTTTAATTTTGTGCGGATGGACATACCAAAACTTACCTATTCAACCCCGGTTGAAATGCTCGATCATTACTTAAAAGACACGATGGTTGAGCACCTCGGAATCCGTTTTACAGCCTATAGCGAAGGTTGGGTCGAAGCGACTATGCCTGTTGATCACCGTACTTTTCGTCCCGGAGGTTTTCTGCATGGCGGAGCCAATCTGGCCCTGGCCGAAACAGTTGCCGGCTTTGGCTCGATGCTCACTGTTGATATTCAGGAGTATGACGTTCGTGGAATTCAAGTGAGTGCCAATCATACCGGAAAAGCTGATGGTGGTTTGGTGTATGCACGTGCCGAAGTATTGCATCTCGGGAAACGGACTCATGTATGGAACGTAGATATAAAATCAGAGTCGGGCAAACTGATTTCAACGGCAAGAGTGACTAATATGATTGTAAAAAGACATGAAACGAGCCATGGCAAAGATTTTATCCAAAAGTAGTGTGGAGGTTGGCGAGTTCCATGTGGCAATTAAAAAACAGATTATTACCACATGAAAAATAGCTTGAAAGTGGCGGCCATTCTTGATCAGTTAATTGAAAAACAAATTGCTTTTGCCTGTTGGTTTCACCCTCGCGAAAACCAGATGGGACTTTTGGTTGGAAATGCTTCGGATGTGAAATTCTTCAATCGGTTCGATGCGCTGAACGGCGAGGCAGGCTTTGTTTTTGCACCATATTGTATTGCCGATAAAAGCCCGGTAATCTTGCTTCAATCCAATACTTTTTTTGAAGATTTTGATTCGGACAATAGTCTGGATATTTCAGGTTTTGAGCCTTTTGATCGAAATGCTGAAGATGAAAGCTGCAAATTTCAATCGAAAGATGATTATCTGAACCTGATTGAAAAAACGATTACTGAAATTCGCGAAGGAGCGCTTTCGAAAGTTATTATTTCGCGCCAGATACCGGTAAAACGCACGGAAACCTCTCTGGGAGATACTTTTTTGCAATTACACGATCAAACACCCAATGCATTCACTTATTTAGTCAACTTGCCGGTTGCCGGAATGTGGATGGGGGCAACTCCGGAGGTCCTGATTAAATCAGATGGTGAAAATTTCGAAACCGTTTCTTTAGCCGGAACACAGGTTCGAAAGCCGGGCGCCGAAGAATATTACTGGAGTACAAAAGATATTGAAGAACAGGCGTTTGTATCCAGATACATGTTGGATGTTTTCTTTAATTTCGATATTCATAAGTACAAAACCAAGGGCCCCGAGACCTTGGAAAGTGGGAAAGTGGCTCATCTGAAAACTTCGTTTTTCTTTCCTGCTGAAAAAATTTCAGGATGTTTGGGCAGCTTTATTGCCGATTTGCATCCAACGCCTGCGGTTTGTGGTTTGCCGAAAGATTTGGCCGACGAATACATACGCAACAACGAGTTTTATCAGCGTAAATACTACACCGGCTATTTGGGCCCGTGGCGATTGAACCAACAGGTAGCTCTTTTCGTTAACTTGCGCTGTATGGAGATTACATCTGAAGAATTTATTTTGTATGTCGGTGGTGGAATTACCAGTCGCTCGATTCCTGAAAAAGAATGGGACGAAACCAACCAGAAGGCAAAAACATTACTTTCAGTGATTAATCCTGAAGGATAACCAATAAAAATGATAACCGATAAAAAACACATTCAGCAACTGGCATCGCTGCTTTTGCAAAAGGGAATTACCGATGTGGTAATTTCGCCCGGAAGCCGCAACGCTCCTTTGATCAATCAGTTTTTTGGATTGCCACAATTTAGTTGCCACAATGTGGTTGATGAGCGGAGTGCTGCCTATCAGGCATTGGGAATCGCGTTGGCCAAACGGAAACCGGTTATCGTTGTATGTACCTCCGGAACGGCTGCCATCAATTACGGTCCGGCTATTGCCGAGGCTTTTTATCAGAAAATACCAATGGTTGTGCTTACAGCAGATCGTCCGCGCCGTTGGGTCGATCAGGCCGACGGGCAAACCGTTCGCCAGGAAAATCTTTTTGTGAACCACACCCTGAAAAGCATTAGTTTGGAGGAAGCCGAACGCGAAGATGATTTCAGACACAATAACCTGCAAATTAACGAAACGCTGAATCTGGTTTTATCCGGAAATCCGGGGCCAGTGCATATCAATATTCCTTTGGGCGAGCCGCTTTATGGATTCTCCGATGAGGAACTTCCTAAATTCCGGAACATCGAAAGTTGTTCTGTTCGTGCTCAATTTCCATTTGCTGAACTTGAAAAATTGGCGGAAAGATGGAATGCATCGACCAGAAAAATGGTCATTGTCGGGCAACTTTCTCCTGATGAGCAAATCAATTCGTTGGTGCGAGAAATGTCCGAAGATCTGGGAACCATTGTGTTGGCCGAACATCTGACCAACTTGTCGGACAAGCATTTGATTCATGCCACCGATCTGGTAGTTGCGGCTATTTCGCCGGAAGAAAAGGCAAATTTTCAGCCTGAAATCCTTCTGACTTTCGGGCAACAGATTGTCTCGAAGCGGCTGAAATTGTTTGTCCGCGCCAATCAACCTTTAGAACACTGGCACATTTCAGCTTCCGGAGAGCATACCGATACCTACAATTCACTTACCCGTGTTATTTCTTCGGATGCTTTTTCATTTCTGAAAGCTTTCGTTCCTGAAATCAAAAATACAGAAAGTAATTACCACGAAACTTGGAAAACTAAAGAACAGAAGGCGTTTCAACTTCAGGATGAGTTTCTGAAAGACGCCCCTTTTTGCGACCTGACTGCTTGCAAAACCATTGCCGGATTGGTTCCTGAACATTCGGTTGTTCATTTGGGAAACAGCTCTTCGGTGCGGCTGATGCAAATGTTTGACTCGACAGGAGGTTGCGAATATTACGGCAATCGCGGCACCAGTGGAATTGACGGCTCATTATCAACGGCTGTTGGTTTTGCCGGATCGTCCGGAAAAATAAATACGGTTATTTTAGGCGAATTGTCATTTTTCTACGATTCGAATGCGCTATGGAACCACTACTTTCCTCAGAATTTACGAATGATCGTGCTCAACAATGGGGGTGGCAACATCTTCCGTTTGATTGGCGGACCGCGGCAATCGCCTGCCTTGAAAGAACATTTTGTGGCGCAGCATAATCTGAAAGCCGAGGGGTTGGCCAGCGCATTTGGCATGAATTACCTGAAAGCTGAAAATATGGACGAGCTTTCGAAAGCATTAAACACTATTTTTGCACCAGGCTTTTCGGGGCCTGTAATCCTGGAAGTATTGACTGACGGCGAAATCAGCGCCGAGGTTTTTCAGGAATGTTATCAACAATTTAAAAAATAAGATATGTCAGATAAACGCGAATGGCAAACAATTAAAGACTACGAAGATATTTTCTTCGATTATTTTGATGGAATTGGGAAGATTACCATTAACCGCGAACGCTATCGCAATGCGTTCAGGCCAACTACGGTGAATAATATTTCGGATGCTTTGCGCATCTGTCGCGAAGATCAGCGTATCAATGTGGTAGTTCTGACCGGTGCTGGCGATAAAGCATTTTGTGCTGGCGGCGACCAAACGGTAAAAGGCAAAGGTGGTTATATCGATGAAAATGGTATTCCGCGTTTGAATATTCTCGAAGTTCAGAAGCAAATTCGCTCGATGCCAAAACCGGTGATTGCGATGGTCAATGGTTTTGCAATTGGCGGCGGACATGTGTTACACGTGGTTTGCGACATCAGCATTGCTTCGGAAAATGCCATCTTCGGTCAGACAGGTCCTAAGGTTGGAAGTTTCGACGCCGGCTTGGGTTCATCGTATTTGGCAAGTATTGTTGGTCAGAAAAAAGCCCGCGAAATTTGGTTCATGTGTCGCCAATATTCGGCTGCCGAAGCCCTGGAAATGGGATTGGTCAACAAAGTGGTTCCGTTCGATCAGCTCGAAGACGAGGTGGTGGCATGGGCACAGAAAATGCAGGAACACAGTCCGCTGGCGCTGCGTATGCTGAAGCTTGGTTTGAATGCCGAACTCGATGGACAGATTGGTATTCAGGAATTTGCCGGAAATGCCACTTTGCTGTATTACCTCACCGAAGAGGCGCAGGAAGGCAAACACGCTTTCCTCGAAAAACGCAAACCTGACTTTAAAAAATTTCCTAAGTTCCCTTAATATCAGTATTTTAAAAATGTAACACTTTTGTTACTAACAAACTTGTTACTTGACTTTATTTAATTCTGAAGGTTACTTATTATGGAAAACAAAATTTCCGAAAAAGTCTATAAATATCGCGATTGGAGCAATGGGTTTCATAAGAATGTATTGCTGCATAATGAGTTGTATTTAGCCTCACCAAAAGAGATCAATGACCCTTTTGATTGTAGGATTGCTCCTAATTTTATTGGCCTAACTTTAGAAGAGAAAAAGCAATACCGGATAGACTTTGTTACGAATCAGATTGAAAAGGCGAAGATAGAACTTGGCAATGAGTCATTTCTTGAGGATTTAGAAAGGAAAATGGAGGATACGGTATCTTTCCAGGAATTTTATGAGAAAGGTTTGTTTGAACTGCAAGACAAAAGGTATGGAATATTATCTCTTAGCGCTAGATGGAATCGTATTCTTTTATGGTCTCATTATTCGAATAATCATCAAGGAATCTGTATTGGATTTTGGACAAATCAATTGAGAAACTTTGGTCCATTTGTAAAATATGGAGAAGCCCGATATGAGAATGACTATCCCAAAAATCTAAAACCCATTGTTTTCAAGGAAAATTCGGAGGAGTCTAGAACGCAGGCATTTATACAGACTCATACTAAGGCAAGGATTTGGAGATATGAGAAGGAAGTAAGATTTCTAAAAATTTTTGACAGGTCCAATCCAAAGCCTTTTGAGCGTTTAATTCATTTTCCAAATAGTGTTTTTGCTGAAGTTATTCTTGGGATTAACATTTCAAAAGAAGACAGAGAGGAGATTATTCAAATCTGTAAAATAAAAAATATCCCAGTCTATCAAGCAAGAAAGGTTCCTTTTAAGTTTGCAATAGATAGGGAACTAATAGAATAGAAGAATGGCATCACTAAAAAGTTGGATTAAAGCAGCGAGGCTAAGGACTTTGCCATTGGCTATGTCGGGTATTTTGATGGGAGCGGCCCTTTCATTTTTGGATGGAGGATTCAATTCTACTGTGACTATTCTGGCTATTGTGACTGCGCTGTTTATCCAGATATTTTCGAATTTTGCCAACGATTACGGCGATTCACAAAAAGGGACCGACAACCAACACCGCGTTGGGCCAAAACGAACCGTTCAGAGTGGCGAAATCAGTCCCCAACAAATGAAAGCCGGGATGATTGTTCTGATTGTGCTCAGTTTGGCATTTGGTATTTGGCTGGTGGCCGAAGGTACAAAAGGACTTGACATGACCACTTTTCTGCTATTTCTGGCATTTGGCATTGTGGCCCTGATTGCAGCTTACCGATACACCGCAGGTAGTAATCCTTACGGATACGCTGGGTTTGGCGATGTGGCTGTTTTCCTTTTCTTTGGTTTATTGCCGGTAGTTGGCACTTATTTCCTGAATACTCACCAGATTAATTTCGAGCTGTTTCTGCCTGCATTCAGTATTGGTCTTTTCAGCACCGGGGTTTTAAACCTGAACAATATGCGCGACATAGAGAATGACCGGAATTCAGGCAAAAATACAATGGTGGTGCGGATGGGAAGCGCTAAAGCAAAAATCTATCATTCGTTGCTGATTGCCATTGGAATGTTGGCTTCGGTTGTTTTTGTTTTAATTCAGGGAAAGTCTGCATCTCTGTGGTTATTCTTGCTTGCCTTTCCGTTGTTTATTCGTGATCTGGTTCAGATCAGCCGGATCGCCGAACCACGTAGTTTTGATCCTTTCCTGAAAAAATTATCGCTGGCAACTTTGCTGTTTACCGTGCTGTTTGGGGTGGGAATTATTTTAAGTCATTAGTTATCAAAAAAGGGAAAAAGGAAAGAGAAAAAAATTGCGTTCATTTTTCTCTTTCCTTTTTCCTATTACCAATTTTCGAATGACTATTGACTCTTTTCTAATTTCAATGCGAATCAATTTTGGCTCCGAATGCCAAATCTCCGGCATCGCCCAGTCCCGGAACAATGTACGACATTGGGGTCATTTCAGGGTCAACAGCGCCAATCCACAAAGTTACATTGTCAGCAGTAATGTGTTTGGTTACGTATTCAACGCCTTGGGTGCTGGCAATAATTACCACCAAATGAACATGTTTTGGATTTCCTTTTTTCAAAAGAGCCCGGTATCCAACTTCCATTGATGCGCCTGAAGCTAACATCGGATCGGAAAGGATAACATCTTTTCCATCAAGTAGCGGTGTAGCCAGGTATTCGAACTCGATGTGAAATTCACCGGCTTCGTCGTATTTCCGGTAGGCCGAAATAAATGCATTTTCAGCATGATCAAAAATATTGAGTAAGCCTTGCTGAAGCGGTAATCCGGCGCGTAAAATTGTGGCTAAAACAGGGTGCTGAACCAAGGTTTCGACTTGGGCAACTCCGAGCGGAGTTTTTATATCTGTAGTTTGGTAATCCATTGTTTTGCTGATCTCATAGGCAAAAACTTCGCCCAAACGCTGAAGATTTCTGCGAAACCGCATCGGATCTTTCTGAACTACCTCACATCTGATTTCGGAAATGAATTGATTAAAAATGGAATTTGATTCCCCAACGATATTTACATTCATGATCTAAAAAGTTTCGGCGAAAGTAATTAAAATTCGCTAACCAAAAGAATGCTGTATAATATACAATGAAAGAACTTTGTGAATGGTATGAATTTATTTTTTCAGAATGCGGAGCAACTTGGGTAAACGGTTCTGATGTATCGAAAAATAGGTTTTGGGCAGTCCGCCAAACCCCGCATAAAAGCGGGCAACTCCGGGGATATTTGAGCCCTCAAAGTCAAGTGTCATACTACTTCCGGCATTTTTCTGAATAAAAGTATCGATCAACAAAAACATGGCGCTCTTTTCAATTCCCTCCTGATTAGACGAAGCGGCCAGATAGATACTTGTCTGATTTGTTTGCACGAAGAACACCGAAGCGAGCATATTATTTTCCGGGTTTCGGGCTGCATAAATTTCGCCGAGTTCGTTACGGAGGGAGTAGTTTACAACTTCCTGAAGAGCCGAATAATGGCTGGATTTAATCTCCGGAGATTTTTCTTTCAGGTTTATCCTTGTAAATTTCAGAAAAAGCGAAACATCTGAAATTTGAGAAATGGAAACATTGCTCTGGATGGCTTTTTGAATGTTTCTGCGGGTGTTGGAATTGTATGCCGCCCGAATCTCCGATATTTCCTGCTGCAGATTGAGATGATAAGTTGTATTGTGTTTGGTATTGAAATCTTCCGATGGAATCAGATTCCCGAGGTTTAAATTCATATCGGTTAACCGGAATTGTTTTGGGATCGCATTTAAAAACTGATCGACAATTGCCGGTTCGACAGGAAGACCTGAAAAAACTCCAAGTTGCTGTGTAAAGAACGGCTGATAGATATAGCTGATTCCGAACTTCGAATTATTTACCAAAGGCATCACATACTGGTAATCATCTCCAATCAGAGCATCCCATTTCCTGCAAATTCGGTCGAGATACCAACTGTAAGCATATGCGATCGCAAATGGCGATTGGGCGATACATCGGTCCCATTTTGCGCGGTCAATGTTGTTATTGGGTATAAATCTGATTTCGGGATTACTCATTCTCCAAAATTAAACCTTTTTCGAGAATCTGCTCAAAAACCTCGCGCCATCCAAGCCACTGGCCCGAATCTTTCAGCGATTCGTTATGCCACAAGCTGATAAAAGTTCCGTTTACTTTCTTCACTTCCAACATCAGTTCTTCAATCAATAGCCATGCTTTTTGCGGATTAAGGTGCAGGTAGTTTTTTAAGGTCACATCCATCACCTGAAATGGGTGAACGACCAACTCTGTTTGATGGTTTTTGCTCAAATCAAAGAAATAGAATTCAGTACATGTTCCGGCCCTGAAACCTGCCAGGCTTGCGAATCCCATGGTATAATCGTCGGTAATGCCCGATTTGAAAGCGTTCTGGTAGGTTTTCGGGAATTTGAGTTTTAAATAGTGCTGGCGACTTTGTGTGACTGGCTTTTGAATAATATTTTCGAGCCTCTCTTTTTCTGTCTCAAATAGCCATGGTTTTTCGTTGGAAGAATACGATGGATGAATACCCACTTCGCAAACGGAAGCCAAATCGGCAATCAATTGCCTGAACGATTTATTCTTGTGCGAAATATTCTTATCAAATCGGGAGCGATCGCCAAGCAGAAAGAAAAACAGGATACGATCCAGAACACCTTTGTAGGTTTCAAGAATATATTTGTAAGTATCGTATGGATCGTTGCGGAGCCCGATAAAAACCACCGCCCGTTGTTTCAGTTCTTCCCAGCGACCATGGAAAATTGCCTTTAGGATGGCTCCAAATGAAACCATTGGGCTTTTATGTTTAAATGCCCAGGCGTTGTCAATGTCGATAGTGGTAACCAACTGGAAGGTTCGTTTCCTTATTTTAAAGTCAGGATATTCAGCCACAATCTTTTCAGCCACCCAATAGGCTATTTGGTCAACAATAGGTTTTTGGTGTAATCCAAGACTGACCAGAATATTTTCGGAATCGCTGAAGCGTTCGTGTTCGTCGGTACTTTCACTCAGGTATTCTTCGTACCTGGTAACCAGGTAAAAGGCCATGGCAAACGGATCGAAGGGTAGGAAAGAGTCTCCGGAAGAAGGAAAAAATAGTTGCATTCGTTGGTGTTCAACTATTTCTATTAGTTGGATTTCAATGGTTTTCTCAAACAAAATAGGATGAGCTTTCATGAATAATCCGGAGGAAAGATTAGCCGAAGAATAATTGATTTTCGGCAAGGGCGATTGCTGAAATTCTTCTGCTTTCGTGGAAAAAATGGGTTCAGTTCCCAATATGGTCTGGAAGATCAGTCCAAAAATATATTCAACTCTTGGGGTAATTTCAGGAGCGAAGATTAAGAGTTTAGGATGTTGTGCCTTTTCCACAGAATTTCAAAATTTGATACTCTAAAACTAATCATTTGTATCGGATTGTCCTACTTTCCGCGGAATCAGATCAAACCCTCGTCGGCAAAGCTAAAATGAGCATCGTTTCCAATAATCAGGTGATCAAGCACCGGAATGTCCATATGCTTGCCAGCTTCTTTAATTTTTCGGGTGATTTCCTTGTCTGCCTCGCTCGGGATAAGGTTTCCGGAAGGGTGATTGTGGCATAGAATTATGGAGCAGGCCAGCTTGTCAAGTGCCATTTTCAGGATAATTCGCACATCGATAACTGTTCCGGAAAGACCGCCCTGGCTCACCATCATTTTGTCGATCACGACGTTGTTGCGATTAAGCAGAAGAACCCAAAACTCCTCGTGCGGCAGATCGCTAAGCAATGGTTTAAAAATGGCGGCGGCATCGGTGCTGGTAATTACTTTGTGTTTTTCGTCGGGTTCCGATTCTTTGCGACGTCGACCAAGTTCTAAAGCTGCCATAATGGTGATGGCTTTCACTTCGCCAATTCCTTTAAATTTTCGCAAATCGTTGATGGTTTTCTTGCCCAGTTCGTTGAGGTTATTATTCACCGAAGCCAGTATGCGGCGCGATACTTCTACTGCCGATTCGTCCAGATTACCCGATCCAATGAGAATAGCGATCAATTCAGCTTCTGACAATGAGCGGGTTCCTTTTACCAGCATTTTTTCGCGCGGACGATCTTCAACGGCCCATTCCTTAATACTTAGCTTTTTATACATGGTGATAGAATTATGCTTAACTAAGTTATGAAACTCACGGGAATTTGCCAAATCGTGATTTGGGATATGATCAGGAAACAATGGAAAGAGACATAGAATTTTGCAATTCTTTATTTGATCTGGAAATGTCTAATTTTTTCAATTAAAATCGTTTTTTTTATAGGTTTTGAAATGTAATCGTTACAGCCGGCGAGTTCTGCTTTTTCCCTTTCCTCAGCAAACGAATAGGCTGTTTGTGCAATAACCGGAAGTTCGGGCCTCAGTAATTTAACCAGGCGGGTGGCTTCAAACCCGTCCATTTGTGGCATTTTTAAATCCATCAAAACCAAATTAATTTCAGGATGTTTTTTGACCTGATCAACAGCCATCTGACCAGTATTTGCTTCGAATATATTGATGTGTTCAAATTCAAGCAAGGTTTTGATATATAACATACTGTTCTCGTCATCTTCAGCAATAAGTATATTGAAAGTTCTGTGATCGTTATTGCCGGCTGGAGTTTCGTTTGCTTTCGCCTGAGAAGTTTCTGTATTATTTAGAGGCAAATCGAAGAAGAAGGTTGATCCATCGTCGGGCTCTGATTCGACCCAGATTTTGCCACCCAACATATTGACAAAGGCTTTTGATATAGACAGACCTAAGCCGGCGCCTTCATATGCCCTGGTTAGCGAAACACTTCCCTGACGGAATCGTTCGAAAATCATATCTATCTGATCTTCAGGAATACCAACACCTGTGTCTTTAACGAAGAATTGCAGTGACGTTGCATGCAACGTCGTTACACCGTTGGAATTATATCCAAATTCTATTGATCCTGATTTTGTAAATTTAATTGCATTCTTGATCAGGTTTGAAAGAATCTGTGCTAATTTGGTATGGTCGGTTTGTATGATACTTTTCTCATCTGTCAGTTTCATTGATAGTGATAATTTTAATCCCTTCGAATTGGCTTCAGGAGTAAAAAACACCAGTAGATCTTTAAGTAATTGATTCACATTTGTTTCTTCCATGTGAATGATCATTTGTCCGGCTTCAATTTTCGAAATATCAACAATGTCGTTGATGATATTGAGCATTCGCTTGCCACTTTGCTCGATGATGTGAATGTATCTGTTTTGGGCGTCGGGGGTGAGGTCAGGGGTTTTTAAAAGTTCGGCAAAACCGAGAATACCATTCATTGGTGTTCGTATCTCGTGGCTGATATTGGCCAGAAACGCAGATTTAAGCCGGTCGCTTTCTTCCGCTTTTTCTTTCGCCAAAACAAGTTCACGGGTGAGTATATTCCGTTCATTTTCGGTTTTCTTCCGGTCGGATATATCCTGAAAAACACCAATCATGCCCGTTTCCTCGTTTTTATCGTTGAAAACGGGGGAACAACTTACATGAACCCATATCTTTTCATCGTTTTTACGAACCATCTCGATTTCAAAGGATTTCTTTACACCATGCGTCTTCAGATAATCGAGTTCCTGATCAAACCTTTTGTTGTTTGGATCGAATAGTATCTTATGGCAATTTTTCTGTATTAATTCCTCTGCACTGTATCCTGTAATATCGCAAGTTTGTTGATTTACAAAAAGAATGGTGTCATTAGTATCTGTCAGCATTAATCCTTCATTCATCCCTTCAATCAATGTCCGGTATTGTTCTTCTTTCTGCCGCAATCTTAATATGGCTTTTTGATATTCCTGTTGCAGGTTAGACTCCCTGATTGCGCGTTTGACCGCTGACCCCAATCTTTCAATTCTATTTTTCAAGACATAATCCGTGGCACCATTCAGAAGCGATTCGATGGCAGCTTCTTCGCCCATTGTCCCGCTAACAAACACAAATGGAATATGCGAAAACCTGGTTCGGCTGACAATTAATGCCTCGGCTCCGCTATAATCGGGTAAGTTATAGTCAGATAGGATAATGTCGGTTTCTTTGTTTTCCAAATGCTCCAGAAAATCATGTTCATTATCAACAAAGAAATATTCAAAATTAAGTTGTTCCTTTTTTAGGTGGATCTGAACTAACAGAGAGTCGCTTTGATTATCTTCCAGATGAAGAATTTGAATTGGATTATCTTCTGTTTTCATGTTTATTATCCCGATTAATTTTGTGTTTCATTAATAACACCCCAGTATTGCCCTACTTCTTTAACAACCCTGATAAAATCGGTGATGTTAACAGGTTTTACGATGAATGAATTTGCTCCATACTTATAACATTCGTCCAAATCGCGAACATCGCGTGACGAAGTCATCATTACTACCGGAATTTTATCAAATAAGTGATCTTCCCGGATAATCTTTAATACCTCAATGCCATTCATCATGGGCATTTTAATGTCGAGTAGAATAAAGGCAGGAAGTTCTCCTTTGTAGTCTGAGAATTTTCCGCGGCGGTAAAGCAGGTCTAAACCGACTTCGCCATCTTCGGCAACAATTATTTCATTACTAAAATGGGATTCTTTCAGAGCGGTTTTCATGAGGGTGACATCGTTTATGTCATCATCAATTAGCAATATATTTTTCAGTGTCAGGTTCATTATCGTTTGATATTTAATGAAGTATGATAAATTTAATGTAAAAAATAATAAATCACATCAAATTTTTATTACTCTTTTAGTCCAGTTGTATTCAAGAATTAACGAACTTTTGGTAAACTGAAATAAAAAGTTGCTCCCAAATCGGGCTCGCCTTCAGCCCAGCAGCGTCCGCCATGCCGGGTAACGATCCGGTTTACATTAGCCAATCCAATACCTATACCTTCAAAGTCCCGTGGTTTATGCAAACGTTGAAAAACACCAAAAAGTTTATTCCCATATTTCATATTAAACCCGGCACCATTGTCTTTAATAAAGAAAACCGAATTTGAATCCTGCTCAAAACTTCCGATTTCAATGATCGCTTTTTCTTTCTTCCCGGTGTATTTGATGGCATTTGATAGCAGGTTTTGCCATACTTGCCTGATTAGCTGATAGTCTCCGGATATTTTGGGAAGTGTGGATATGCGGATATCGATTGATCGTTCCTTAAACTCGTAAATAAAGAAATCCAGAAGCTGTTTGATCATAGTCTCAGAATCAATCACCACATATTGAATCGCTGCGCGGTTTAATCTCGAGAATGAGAGTAGGGCATCAATTAATTCGCCCATTTCCCTGGCCGAATTTGAAACAATTTGCAGGTATCCGAGTTCCTCTTCGTTGAGGTCAGTCTTTTTATTATCAAGAAACAGGCTAATAAAACCATTGATGTGGCGAAGTGGTGCCCTTAAATCGTGAGATATAGAATACGAGAAGGCTTCGAGTTCTTTGTTGGCTAATTCAAGCTGCTCGGTACGTTCAATCACCTTAGATTCCAGCGTTTCGTTAAGCTGAATTATTTCTTCTTCGGCTTTAAATCGATCGGTAATATCGCGGCTGATCCCACGATAACCTATCAGGATACCTGATTCATTAATAACCGGAACTCCGCTGGTTTCCAAATAAACAATATTGCCATTTTTATGGTAAAATTTATTGACCAGCGAACTAAATGGAGTTCCGGTGTCAACAATAGTGTCGGATTTGATCTTTAAATCTACTTTTTCTTCATCGATAATATAAGTAAACGGTGATTTGTATAACAGATTATCAACCGGATAACCAAGAATATTTTCAATCTGAGGGCTTAAGTAGGTATAAACGCCATCCAGATTGGTTTCCCAGATAAGATCAGAAGAAGACTCAACCAAGGCCCTGAATTTTTCTTCACTTCCAGACAAAGCAGCCTCGGCAACTTCTCTTTTCTTTTCATTCTCAATTGAGTCGAGCGCAAAAGAAATATCAGAAGCTACTTCAATAAGCAGGTCGGTTTCTTCCTGATCAAAGAAATTTACTGTCGAAGCATATAGTGTAAACGCACCTATTACTTCTCCATAAAGTTTAATTGGAAGTGCAATGCTGGAACGGTAACCGCGTTTGGTAGCTTCGTCTTTCCATAGACCCATTAATGGATTAGTTTCAAAATTATTGCATACAATGTGTATTCCTTTCCTGATCGATGTTCCTGTAGGTCCTTGTCCTGTAGGAATATCATCAAAAGAAATCCGATTGATTGAAGACAAATATCCATCTTCGAATCCTGCAAAAGTGAACGGAATTACGGTTTTCGTTTCCTGATCAATTAAGCCAATCCATGCCATCTGGAATTTTCCAAACTCAACTGCAATCCGGCACGATTCTCTAAAAAGTTCGTTGCGGTCACGTGTCCTTACAATGGTTTGGTTGATCTGGCTGATGAGGGAATAAACCCGGTTGGCATTTATGATTTTATTTTCGGCTAGTTTGCGTTCAGTTACGTCAATAACGATGGTATGCAGGTATTCTTTACCTTCCATCGAGATAATATTGCTATAAATTTCAACATCACGTATCGATCCATCTGCCCGGCGGTGTTTAAATTCGAAATTATTTTTTTTACGTTCTTTCGATTTTCTCATTTCCGTCTGAATTTCTTCAGGAGACAGAGTATTTATTTGGTTAATATTCATGCTCTTGAGTTCATCACGTGTCCATCCATAGTATTGTGCTGCCGCATAATTGGCATCGTGAATGTTTCCTGTTTCCGGATCGATGATAAATTTTACTGCCGAATGGTTTTCGAAGAGTTTGCGGTAATCCTCTTCACTCCTGCGTAATGCTTCATCAGCCAGTTTACGTTCAGTAATATCCTGAATAGTAGTTATAAAATATAGAGGTTTATTTTCCTTGTCTCGTTGCAAAACGGTACTAATGTCAACCCAGATGATATGGCCATCTTTGTGAATGTAGCGCTTTTCGAACCGGGCCGATGTAATCTCTCCGGAAATAATTGTATTGAGGTAGTCCTGGTTCTTTTGGACATCATCAGGATGAGTGATCTCTTGCCATTTTTGCTTTGATAATTCTTCTTCCGAATATCCCAGTATTTGCCTGAATTGATTGTTTGTTTTTAACTGGCCATCAATGGAAGTTATCGATTTTCCAACGGTCGAATATTCAAAAATACCCCTGAAATATTCTTCACTTAAGCGCATGGCCTCTTCAGCTTTTTTACGTTCGATAATCTCTTCCTGAAGTTGCTTGTTGGCTATGGTCAATTCTGCTGTTCGTTCTTTCACTTTATTTTCAACCGCTGCATATGCTCTTTGTAATTCGGCATTGACCATTTTAAGTTGCTCCGGACTTGGAATTGCCAGTATTTTGGGTAGATATGGCCAAACTACAACCGCGGTGGCCAGTGAAATAATAGCACAAATGGCATCAACGGTAGCCTGTTCCCAGTTAACGGGCCACCAAAGCCCAATTACATGCATAATGTGGGTAGTTCCACAGGCCAGAATGAATAATCCGAACAGGAAGATGATCCAGGTGAATGGCATATCTTTTCGCTTCCGGACAAAAACAATCAGAAAAAACGGGATTGACGCATAAGATATGGCAATGATTGCGTTTGAAAGAGCCATTACCATCATTACAAATGGAGTCATATCTCCGGCATTTGCGCCCTGAATTTCCATTTCCGATTTGGGCATAAGTACCATTGGGCCAATAATCAAAATGGCCAGACAAACGGCCGGTGCTATAATGCGTGGTAGTAATTCGAGCGATTGGCGTAAAATGGTTTTTTTCGGTGCAAAAGTCTGTACTTTGTAAGCTCGCAGGCGTAGGCTGTTCGTTACCACAAAAATGGAGCTGAAAGCCATGGCACCGGCGGCAAACATCGGACTAAGCAAGCCGTAAGCCGCAATTGGGATTAAGGCCACATTATAGAATAAGGCCCAAATTAAATTCTGAATAATGGTTTGCGATGTGCCGCGTGAAATTGAGATGGCATGGCCAATTCCTGAGAGATCACCACTAATGAGTGTAATTCCGGCGGCTGCCATGGCAATATCAGTTCCGGTACCAATGGCAATGCCAACATCGGCTTGTGCCAGAGCAGGGGCATCGTTAATCCCGTCGCCAACCATTGCTACCAAAGGGTGTGCAAAATTTCCGAGTGAACTTTCTTCCTGTAATTTTCGGATCGCATCGGCTTTTTCTCCGGGCAATACCTCTGCAATTACCCGTGTGATACCTACCTGACGAGCAATGGAATCGGCTGTGCTTTGGTTGTCGCCGGTAATCATCACAATATCCATTCCCAGTTGACGTAATTCGGCGATAGCTTCCTTTGCACCTGGCTTCACGGTATCGGCAACCGCAATTATTCCGATTGGCTGGCTTGGCCCATCGCTGTCGGCCAGTTTCACTGCTACTATCATTGCCGTCTTTCCTTCCGATTGAAGCCTCAGTGCTTCTGCCTGAAATAATTCCAGATCAACACCTTCGTTCTGCATCATTCGGTTGTTCCCGACCATCACAATCCGATCATCGACTCTGGCTCGAATGCCAAATCCGCCAAATGAGCGAAATTGCTGAGGGGCAGAAAGTGACAGCCTTTTATCTTGAGCTGCTTTAACAATGGCGCGTCCCAACGGATGTTCAGAGCCTCGTTCGGCGCTTGCCGAAATTTGTAGTATTTCGTCAGCCGACAGACCGTTCAAACTAAGAATGTCTGTTACTTCAGGTTCGCCGCGGGTAATGGTACCGGTTTTGTCGAGCACAATGATGTTCACTTTTCCGGCACGTTCAAGAATTTCGCTGTTTTTAAATAAAATACCATTTTCGGCGCCTTTTGATGTTCCAACCATTACCGCAGTTGGTGTGGCGAGTCCAATCGCACAAGGGCAGGCAATGACAAGTACAGCAATGGCGTTCATCATGGCAACCGTCCATTCGACATTTGCCACATAAATCCAGCCCAGAAAAGTAAATAAGGCTATCCCGATAATGATGGGTACAAAATATTTTCCGATTTCGTCTGTCAGTTTCTGGATGGGAGCTTTGCTTCCCTGCGCTTCCTGAACCTGTTTTATAATCTGAGAGAGTGTTGTATTTTTTCCGACGCGTGTTGCTTCGAATTTGATCAATCCTTCGCGGTTGATGGTGGCACCAATCACCTCGTCGCCCGAACCTTTGCTGACAGGCATCGATTCGCCGGTGATCATCGATTCATCGAAAGCCGAGCGTCCTTCGCTGATGATTCCATCAACAGGGACCTTTTCTCCGGGCCGCACCAGGATGGTATCTCCAACAACCACCTCCTCGATGCTGATTTCCGTTTCAACACCATTCCGTAATACACAGGCTGTTCGGGCGCGTAATCCCATCATCGCTTTAAGTGCTTCCGATGTTTTACCTTTCGCCTTGGTTTCGAGGTATTTGCCCAACCGGATGAGTGTAATGATAGCTGCTGAAGTTTCGAAGTAAACATCCGGACTATTGATGATTCCGATTGTAACCAGAAGGCTCGAAAAATAGGCGACCGACGATCCCATCATGATCAGGACATCCATATTGGCGCTTCCGAAGCGAAGACTTTTGAATGCTCCGACATAGAATTGCCATCCGACCATAAACTGAACAACAGTGGCGGCTGCCAGCATGAAAAACTGATCGTATTCGAAGCCAACGACCTGAAAATCGCGCATCATGCTGAAAATAATGAGAGGGATGGTAAAAATGAGCCCAATGGAGAGCAAGTATTTCTGTTTGGTAAGTTCAGCTGCTCGCACCTGTGCTTCAACATCCTCAAATTCTTCAGTTTCTCCAACCTGAACATCAAATCCTGCGGTACGAATAACCTGTGCAAGCTCGGCAATACTGGTCATTCCGGGTATATATTCCAGCGTTATCCGTTCAGTTCCGTAGGCGACACTTGCAGTTAATACACCGTTCTGCTTGGTAAGTATCTTTTCCAGATTACGGGCGTCAGTCAGGTCTTGCAGGCCGGTAACCGGCAATTCGGTTTTGCCGGTTGCAATGCCATAGCCAATCCGATGAATGCAGGCAATAATATCCTTTTCGCTGATTATTGTGGGATCAAATTCAATGGTAAGTTTTTCGCTGGCAAAATCAATATTGGCATCTTTCACGCCGGAAAGCTTGTTCACATTCAGCCCAATGGCCCTTGCGCAATTTGTGCATGTCATGCCGGTAACTGGCAAAACAGAAGTCTTTATATTCATTATTTTACCTCCCCGCGAATGGATTATCTGATGGTAAATCTAGTAATATGGTGACTGTCAGGTATTCTTTGCCAAATTTATTCGTCCCTTCTTTGCCTGTCGCTTAATTCAATTGATCTTATTTTATGTATAAAGTCCTATTCTCAAATGTAATAAAAATTCGTTTATTTTTTGAGGCAGTAAAAAACCAATTGGAATTACATTTCAGGAGTCGAAACAAGGTAATCTACAAATAAAAATAGACCCTGATTAAGGATCTATTTTCATTTATATCATGTAAGTCAGTTCTGATTAAACTGATCTCTTTATGTAATCGGTGTTATTATCGAATGCATTAAGCAGGTACTATAATCCAACACCTTCCATCGATTTTTCGAGTTCATCAGCTTGTTGAATAAACTGATCAACGGTCAATTCCCGATAATAAATCAATCCGTGAGTGGCTCTTACCAGGGGTTTTTCGTGTTGATAGAAAAAGTTTTTGCCTAACAAGAACTGAATTTGTTTCAGCTGTTCAACCCAAACCCGCTGAGTAAGCGAACTGAATTTTCCGTCGAGCTGATAACTTGGGAACGATGCATTAACCTGGCTTAGGTAGCTTTGTGTAAACGATGAGTCGAGTATCGACAGAGCATTTAATGAAACCGGGACGATGACTTCAGTATCGGATGGATGAAAGCGGAACCAAACATTCCGGTATCCGACAACCCTGAGTTTCGACAAGTCTTCTTCTTTTTTCCATTCTTTAACAGCAGCAGCAATGGCTTTCAATACTTTGTAATGGGTATCAGGGCCACTACCTTCAGGATCCATTGCCAAACTGATTACGGTTGGTTTGTATTTTCTGAATTCTTCCAGAATAGGTAATACATCGCGCTGGTTGTCTGGTTGTTCTGTGAAAGTATCTCCCTGGTAGAATCCAAGCCGCAGATGGTGAACATTTTTGACCAAAACGCCAAAATGTGCCCAAACCAACTCTTCTTCCATCTCACGAATCATCCCTTTGAGCTTCTGTATTTTAGGCGGATTTTTACTTCCATCGTAACTGTTTTTAAGAACATCCAGAATTTCGATAATGCTTGAAATCAATTGCTTTTCGTTTTTTACATCCCAGATTTCGACAATGGCCCGAACAACACGGTGACAAACGCCACGTCGTTTTTCGGCTTCATCATTAGCCGCAACACTATCGAGGTAGTGGTAAATATCTTTGTCCCATTTGCCTTTGTAACCATCTTCAAAGAAGTCCGGAAATTTAATCATTTCAATTTTTCCATTGCTGATCAGGCTAAGCGTTTCGTTCATCAAATCAACTACATACTGATTGATAACTGCTGTAAATCCTGATGTTAATACCGAAAAATGGAATTCGTTGCTGGCATCGCGCAATTGTCTGCTGATTGGAGGCATAATTCCCAGCATAATATCATCGTGATGAGGCCCGGTATGGTAAAAAATCTGGTTCGATTCGCGTTCCATTCCTTTGTTGAACTTTGCGGTAATTGAGTCAATCACCGATTGAACCGTTCCTTCATTTAGGTTCGGTATCAGGCGACAGTATTTGTCGGCCTTAAGGTCCTCAACAGTAATGCGGTGACCGAATTTGTTGATTTTCGGACAAAGATCGATTATTGCACGTTCCGTTTTCTGATGTGTCCATTCGCCGGTTTGGTAATATTTGTCAATGCTATCGTCAAGTTTAACCGCGGCGCCGTTTGTCAGGTAAAACCGACTGTTCGGCAATTTGTGCAAACTGCTTGCCGGGTATTGATTCGATGGGGTATTTTCCAGAGCGTCTTTAATTACGTCGGCTTTGGCTTCTCCGGCTGCAAAAACAAGTGCAACTGAATTTGGATTATATGTAATGGTTTCGAGTCCGATGGTGATGACCAAACGTGTTCGCGAGACTTCAATTCCGCCCAGATCGCCTGCGGCTACGGCTTGTGTTTCGAAGTTGGTAGCAGTCAAGCGAGTGGTTGAGTGATGGTCGGTTCCGCGTGTATTAAATGCGATATGGCCATCAGGACCAATACTCGCCAAAAAGAATCCGATACCTCCTAAATTGCGTATTTTTTGTTCATATTCAGAGCACCAGTTATCGATACTGAAAATTGATTTTTGCTGTAGCCGCTCGAAATTAGATTTAGCCTCACGGAAACGCAATGACAGATCGATCTTCAAATCGGGGAAAATCTCGTTGTACGATTTCCCTTCAGCAAGAATAATGTCGTCCGAATTTATCAGCAGCGCTTTGCTGGCATCGAGGCCGAAGCCTTTGATGTAATAGTTTTCGATATAATTGTAAAAACTGTTGTGCTGTTTCGATGCGATCGGGTAGAACTCGTCCATCTGAACAAAATGAAGTCCACTCAAACTGGGTTTCTTTACACCCGCAAGACCATATGCATTCAAAAGATACTGGCCCTTTTTATTGTCCCAGTTTTCGAGAAAAAAATGTGTGTATTTAATAAAGTATTCCGAAGTTTTTCCCGTTGGAAGACTGATTACCCCATCCGGGTTCTGTGCAACCCATTCCAGAAAACGAAGAGAAGCAAGCATGCCTAGTTTCGGAAAGTTTTCAACTGTAATGTAAGGCATTTGGGTACTCATCTGATCAATTCCTGCTTGCTGAAGGAAAATCTTCTCAACCCGACTGAACGCTGTTGTTACCATTGCTATTTGTTTTGAAGGATTAACTGCTTGTTTGAACAAGTAACCATTAATCCTGATTTGAGTTTACTATGAATGCTAATTTTTATCGAGAATATGCTCAAGAACTAGTGCTGCAACGCCTTGTATTCCAGCTTGGCTTCCCAGTTCCGAAACTTTTATTTCAATTTCGTTGCCCAGTTCAGGAATACAGAAAATCTGGATTGACTGTTGAATGGGTGGAAGAATAAACTGGTTGGCTTCAGACATTTGCCCGCCAAGGATAATTAATTCAGGATTAAAAATCTGGATGAGGTAAGCAAGGCCTTTACCGAGCCAGTGTCCTACATTGGCCAGAATTGTAATTGAATACTGATCGCCCATCATGGCCGCCTGAACGACCTTCCGGATTTCGATATTCTCTGTGTCGCTATCGTTTAATCCGCCAAGGAACGACGATCGTCCTGTTTCCATTCCTTCTTTTGCCATGCGTGCAATGGCCGTGCCCGACGCAATTGTTTCGAGGCAACCCTGTTTGCCACACCGGCATAATAATCCGTTGTCAACCATTGGTAAATGACCAAACTCTCCGGCAAAACCGTCGCGTCCTTTATACAATTTCCCGTTTACAATGATACCCAGGCCAATCCCCCAATCGAGGTGGATAGCCAGAACATTTTTTCGTGCATGAGCTAACCCAAAACGGAGTTCTGCAAATGCACGTGCTTTGGCATCATTCTCAATAAAAACTTCTATTCCGAACTTCTTTTGGAATATCTCGGCAACCGGTTCGGGCGAAACCATGTAGGTTTTATTAATGCCGGTTTCAGAATCAACCATTCCGGGCATTTCGATTCCAATTCCCAATATTTTTTCTCGTGGAATTTGCTTCTCTCGGATCACATTCTCAGTAAAATCAACAATGGGGTCGATTATCGATGTTCCGTGCGAAATAGTCAGCGTTAAGATATGATCGTCGGTAACCTTTTGATTTTTAGCATTGAAAATCGAGACCGAAGTTTTGTACAGGTTAATTGAAATGCCGATGATGTAAAAGGCATCTTCTTTATTACCATACAGGTTGGGACGCCTTCCGCCACTTGAGTTGCCTTGCCCGAGCTCTTCCACAAGACCTTCAGCCTTTAACTCATTAAGCAGGCTGATTATTTTTGGAGTACTGAGTTTGACAAACTTGCCAAGATCAGTATTGGTCATGGCTCCATAGAGAAATAAATTCTTGATTATTTTTCGTTTCTGAAAATTATTTTTCAGCTCCACGACATTCATGTCGTTCTCTTCATCCAGATTTACCTGAGGAAAGGTCATCGTGTAATGTTTATACCGGGTTAAAACATTACAAATGTATTTTATTTATTTTTGAATTCATCCATAACTTTCATTAAATATTTAAAAAGTTTTGAAATTTTTAATGAAAAATGCAGTTACACTATTTAAGTATTAATATTGTTTTGCTGGAGTCACTTGTGTTGTAAGTATTAGAATCAGAGTGAATTGAACGGTTAAGTATGATTTGGTGGGATGAAAATTCAGGAAATAAACTCTTGAGAAAGAGATTAACGACTTGTACTAAAAAAGTGAAAAGCGGTGGCGACCACCGCTTTTCACTAAACAAACAACTAAAATTACCTTACGAACTTTGCTTTTCACAAAAAAACCAATCAACCCAAATAAGTTCAAAAAATTAGATTTGCAAAGTCAAATGTAAGTACGGTAAGCAAGCCTTCATTGTTTCATAAATGGTATTAATTAACAATTATTAGCACAACGTATATGGGGTAATAGGTCTCTATCAATTTTAGATTAAGACAGTTTCTCTTGTATTAGAGTATTCAGTTTAGTTTTCCTCAATGATGAGTACGTCCCAAGCTCCAATTTCGAGTGATGATCCTGAGGTCACCGATTTTCCTGATGTTAACTCATTGCCTGCTTTGTGTGGATATACCAGGCTTGATTTTTGTGAACCGTAGTTGTAATAATAATGTACTTTTTTATTGGCATCGTTCACTCCACTTTTGGTTATCAATGGCCAGTGCAAATTTTGGTCAACTGTTTTAATGCCGGCTCGTTCCATTTCCTGAAGAATCAGCTTTTCCTGAATAAGGTCAGAAACTCCGGTTCCTTCATAAAGCAAAGTTCCTTTTCCGAAGTTATTAATTGTGATGGCCGGATATTTTCCGAAGTATTGATGATCGTAATAAGCCAATGCTTTGGCAGTTTCAGGAATAATGTATTCGCCCCAGTCGTACACTTTGTTCGAGGCTTCGTCAACCTTAAAAGGATTGTCTTTCAGGCTCAACTCCTTGAAGTTGGTAAACTCCTGATAGTAAAAACCACAGGCTTTTCGCAGAGGACCGGGAGCAAGCATGGGGCGAACCATCGAATTTTCGTTGCAGAAACCGCTTTTAAATTGCATAATTACGTGTCCGCCGTTTTCGACATACTTGCTGATTTTGTTTAGCAAATCGTCGCTGGCAATGTACAAAGCCGGAATAATGACCAGATCGTAATTCTCGAATTTTGCATTTTCATGGAAGATAAAATCGACTCCAACATTGTTGCGGAACAAAACTTTGTGAAACTGGCCAACCAATTCGTTGCGGTAAATATTGGACGAACCGCCCCACATATCGGCTTTCCCGTTCTTGAAAGGCATCACATTTAATGCTGCATTCGCATCGTGACTGAACAGAATTGCTACTTTATTGGTGATTTTCAGGTTCACCAGCTTTTTGCCAAACTGCTGTAGTTCGTGCGCTGTTTTCGAATATTCGGCATAGGCGCGGTTGGACTGCAGATCGTGTGACAAAACTCCTTTCCAGTAGGTCTCCTGGCCGTAGTGAATGGAGTGCCAATGCCAGTATTCGACCATGTTAGCACCCGAGCCCATGTGTGCATATACATTTTGGCGAAGTTGCCCATCGTATGGAGGCATTTGCGATTTTGAATCCCAGCCAATGGTTTGCGCGTTGGTTTCGGTAATCAGGTAGTTTTTCATTTTCACTGAACGGAAGAAGTCGCCGGCAAAAGCAATTTCGTCACCTGTCAGATTATCCTGCGAACCATGATACACGTTCACAGCCATAATGTCCATTTTTTTAGCGCTTTCAATTTGGTCAATATCCTGAACCGATGGCATAAAACAATGGGTGATAAATTGGTCGGGACGTTTGTATTCACTCACAATTCCGGATTGCCAGGTCAGGTAATCAGCCACCGATTTCCGTTTAAACCGTTCCCATTCCAGTTTGTAGGCAGTGTTGGTTACACCATCTTTTTCAGGAAATTCGTCCCAGTCGTTCATGGTCATTCCCCAGTAATTCAAGCCCCATATTTTATTCAGGTTTTCGGTGGTGCCGAATTTTTTCTTCAGGTAATCGATAAAGCTAATGTGAAAATCGTAGTTGTTTACGCCGTAGGCAGTGGTTTCGTTATCGACCTGATAGCCAATAATAGCAGGATGTTTGGCGTAATGCTCCATCATTTTTCGGATAATCCGTTCTGAATAGAACAGGAAAGTTGGGTTGGTAATGTCCATATTCTGGCGGATTCCATAGTAAGCCTTTTGTCCCTTTTCGTAGTTTACCAGTACTTCAGGATGTTTGTGCCACAACCAGGCTGGCATTGAATATGTTGGCGTGCCGAGAATTACTTTAATTCCGTTGGCATGAAGGCCGTCGATTATGCGGTCCATCCATGCAAAATCGAATTCGCCTTCACGTGGTTCGAACAAACTCCAGGTCGATTCGCCCAAACGAACGACCGACATTCCTGATTCCTTCATCAGTTTCAGGTCTTCAGCAAGCCGATCAGTTGGCATGTATTCCTGATAGTAAGCGGCCCCATATAGCACATTGTCCATTTTTGGAACTTGTGCCGAAAGTGTTGCAGACATAGTCAGGAGCAAGAAAAGTAAAAATAGGTTTTTCATGATCGAATAGTATTAGTTAGTCTTTGAAGCTCAAATATAACCATTAGACGTTAAATGTACTCAATACACTTATTCAAAAAAAGTCGTTAACCGGTGCATTAAAAGCAACACCATAAAAAATTCTGGCCCGGGCTAAACCTGATGCCAGAATTTCTCATTGAATGACTTATTAATCGTTTGTATATTAGATTAGCGCGTATACGTAATTGTACCCTCTGCATGCCAACATGTACCCTGTCCAACCATCTCTACTTCACCTGTTGCACCTGCAAATTTACCAACACCATCACGCATATATACATTGCCGGTAAATGATCCATCCATTGGATTGGAGAATGATTTGGCATCATAGAAATAATAATCGCCATTTGCTGCAGTGACTTTCCCGGTAGTTTTCCATATTATTCTTTTCATGTAGGGGTCAAATATTGCACTTTCAGCAGTCATCGCACTTTCCATCATTTGTAATTCACCACTATGGGTAGCGTATCCACTTAACCAACCCCCATTAGGAAGATATATTTTTGATCCATCTGGCAGATAGAAAGGGGTCTTTCCATCTAACTGAGTTACAAGCATAAATCCCAGGTCAGGATTTGGAGTAAGGCAGAAATCAGCTTTCATTGGCACCGGAACTTTAGCTTTTTTTAGCATCAGGTTTTCATCCTGTACAAACTGGTCTTTGGTACAGGCTACGAGCATAATTATCAATACCATGCAAAAGGAAAGAATTGTTTTCATAATTCATAAAATTTAAGGTGAGTGAATTTTGATTTGTATTCAGGGCATCAGGTGCAGGAATTTGGGAAGTAAGTGTCAAAATCTTCGCACGAAGCCGACAATAACTTTGCTTCCCCACAATTGTATACCAAAGGTCAGTTCTTTCTTATCACATCAGGAATAGTCATTCAAACGATTTAACCATTTGATTTTGCTCATCATTAAGGTGTGATGTACATTAAATTTACGAAATTATTCGCACATAAACATCAGATATTCAGTGTTAAATGAGTGTAGTATCTTCAAAATGAAAAGACTCATTGTGTTGGTTTTTGTGGTTCTGCACAGCTTTTTTCATCTTTGCGGTTCAATCAATACAATCGCAATGTCGCTTTTCAACGAAATACTCATTTTTATGGCAGCCATGGCGGCTGGATTCATCAATGCAATTGCAGGTGGCGGAACATTGGTGAGCTTTCCGACATTGCTGGCTCTTGGAATCTCGCCTGTTGTAGCCAATGTTACCAATACCGTTGCACTGGTGCCCGGAACGATTGGCGGAATGTGGTCGCAACGAAAAGATTTTCAATCGCAGTACAAACGGCTGCTTAAATTGCTGCCGGTAGCCATTGTTGGCGGAATTGCCGGTGGTTTGCTCATTTTAAATACCAGCGAAAGCTCCTTCCGCAGCCTTATTCCTTACCTGATATTAGTAGCAACGCTTCTGTTGGGTTTCCAGGTTCGCATTAAAAACTGGGTGGTTTCGCGCATCGGACATGCACACACCGAACATCACAACCCGATAATAATGCTGTCGTTGGTTTTTGCAGCGTCAATTTATGGTGGTTATTTTGGGGCAGGCTTGGGTGTAATCCTGATGGCAACACTTGGGCTGGTAACCGACGATTCGCTAACTCGCCTGAATTTTCTGAAGCAAGCACTCGGCTTCGCTATTAATCTGGCTGCCGCTATTTACTTTGCTTTCTCCGGAAAAGTGGATTGGATGATTGCCTTTATTATGATTTTTGGTTCGCTGGCTGGTGGCTTAATTGGCGGAAAGCTGGCCGGAAAAATGAAGCCGGAGATCCTTCGCTGGATTGTGGTTTCGGCCGGATTGATTGCTGCCGTTATTTTCTTCCTGAAAGACAAGTAATAAAATGAGCAAAATTGAAATACATAAAATTGGCTTGGCTGATTTAGATAAGCTCCAAAACTTAAGCCGGCAGACTTTCACTGAGACTTTTTCGGATTGCAATACAGCCGAAAATATGAATATTTATTTAGCTGAAAGTTTCAGCATTAGTAAGCTAACTAACGAGTTGAATAATCCTGATTCCGAATTTTACTTTGCCTCCAACAGTGAAAAGGTAGCCGGATATTTAAAGCTCAATTTCAGAACTGCCCAAACCGAGCTTAGCGATCTTAATTCGATTGAGATAGAACGCATATATGTTCTGAAAGAATTTCAGGGTAAAAAAGTAGGACTGGCTTTATTCGAAACTGCTTTGAAAAGAGCCAGGGAAATAAATTGCCCTTATATCTGGTTGGGTGTATGGGAGAAGAATGATAAGGCATTAAGTTTTTACAGAAAGAATGGTTTTGTCGAATTCGACCGGCATATTTTCAGGATAGGCTACGACCAACAGACCGATTTGCTGATGAAGCGTTTCTGTAAATCAGAATAAATGGATACTCATTACCATTGTTGTTACCCAGGCAACTAAAAACGATTACATATATGACAGGCGAGACGAATCTGACGCAATTGTTAAAATCGATGAATCCGGTTTTGCATCAAGGTGAATACGTTTTTTGTACCTTCCCGGATTTCCCGGCATCTATTGCTCTTGACGAAATTATTTGTTTGGTCAGGGAAGTTGAAGGTATTTCCATTGTGCTAAAGCGCTTAACTGCCGATCGGTTAGCTTTGGATTATTCGTTTGTTGCGGCCTGGATTACGCTTACTGTAAATTCTTCGCTCAATGCCGTTGGATTAACTGCAATATTTTCAGCCGCTTTGGCCAACGAAAGAATAAGCTGTAATGTAGTGGCGGGTTATTATCACGATCATATTTTTGTTCCGGTTGCAGATGCTGACAAGGCCCTGGATATTTTATCCCGACTGGCCGACTGGGAATAATTGTAGGGTTTCGACCAAATAATCATTCATATCCGATTTATTCGGTTAATTCATTATTTTTGAGCAACCGACAATTCCGGAATTCAATATGAAACTCATCGCGATATACTTTCTGATTCTTTTCCCGTGTTTTGCATTTGCACAGCTCTTCCCAAAGATTGGTGAGTTCAGTGGAAATATTGAGCGGGTTGTTGAAAAAAGATATGGAAAGGAAGGACGGAATCCTGATTTTCGCAAAGCCAAATTGAAGTCGGGAGTTTACTCCGGATGGAAATATACTTACTTGTTTGATCGGAATTCGCAGCTTACAAAGCGGGTGAATACGTTTCAGGGAAAGGTAACTGCCGAGTACCAATATCAACGCGATAACGCCGACAACAGATGGATTGAACGTGAGATTATTACTGCTACCGGAAATGAGCAATCGGGCGACTACATAGAGCACGAGAACTTCAGGAATAGTGCCGGCCAGATTGTGAAAGTGAACTACTGGGCATTTAATGCCAAAGAGTGTACCCGTAGTTTATTTCTGATTGAGCAGGACGCTCAATATAAAAACGACCGGTTAATATCGTTTACCCGGAGTATGGTTGACGAAAATGGAAATGCATCGGGTGACGAAAAATGCAATTTATACTACGACAAAGCCGGGAAATTAATCCGAATCGAACGTGTTAATCAGGAATCGGGTTTCCGCACAGTGATCAGTAATCAAATGGAAGGCTCCGGTATGGTCAGTCATTATTCAGTCGACCTGATGTCTGAAATTCAGGAATACGGAAAAAACCAGATTCAGGATATTTATTACAAGTTCGATAATCAGGGCAACTGGAACCGCATGTACTGGAAATCGGGTAATAAAACGTATCTGGCAGCCAAACGAAAAATCACTTACCGTTAATTAACCAATCATCTTGATTTGTCGCACTGGTGACTTCAATGTACGTCTGAAGGCAATTGGTCCATGATCGGGTTGCTGGAATAATAGTGTACCTTTGACAAAAATAATTGTTTATGCAAGATTCTAAGATATGGAACCTTATTTCAAGACATTTGGCAGAAGATGTGTCAAAAGAAGATGAAGAGATGTTCTTAAAATGGTTCAATCAAAGCGAAGAGAACAAAGAGTATTTCCATCAAGTGAAAAGGGTTTGGGATCATTCTGAGATCAAAGATGAGGAGTTTTTAAAAATTAAAGCATCCTGGGCATTTCGTGAGAAATTTTCTTTTCTCAGAATAAAGAACTTCATCTTTCGGCAAGCGCTTGGGAACCTGGTTGGTTTTACTGTTGGGATGTGGGTAACGACCACATTCTCTCACACTGTTTTAGAAAGGAAAAATATTAATAATCTTTTTGGGATAGTGAAGCGAAAAAATGTCTTAGTCAATGATATTCCGCATTGGATGCAAGTCGGATTATCTATTTTAGTTGGCTTTATTGTGCTTGAGTTGATTAATTATTTCTTTCAAACCAAACAATATTTGTATTTGTGGAACTATATCAGGAGGAAAGCAAAGACTTAATTCTTCCCTTTATTCCCCAACTCCCTCCAACACTTCTTTCGCCTTTTTTACACTTTTTACCTTTTCGAATGTCAATGATAGCCGGTTATTGCCTTCTTTCATGCGGCAGGTTTGTGGATGGGTTTGCACGTAACGAAGTACCTGGCTAAACGCGGGCGACTGGTAAAATGCCGATTGCGGATCGGAAATAAAGTGGCAAACCATTTTGTGGTTTTTCAGGATGATTTTTTCCATCCCCAACTTGATGGCAGCCCAACGCAGGCGAACCACCTCAATTAGTTCAATGCTTTCGTTAGGTAGTTTGCCAAAACGGTCGGCCAGTCCGGCTTCGAACTGCACCAAAGCGTCTTCGCTTTCGAGGTTGTCCAATTCGCGATAAAGCAACATTCGTTCCGAAGTACTTTGGATGTATTTATCCGGAAACAGCAACTGCAAATCGGTATCAATCTGGCAGTCGCTACCAAATTTTACATTCAGGAAAGCTTGCGACGAATCTTCTTTTTCGTCTTTGAACAGCTCTTTAAATTCGGTTTGTTTCAATTCCTGAATGGCTTCGTTCAGGATTCGGTGATAGGTTTCGAACCCAATGTCGGCAATAAAACCGCTTTGTTCGGCGCCCAAAAGGTTTCCTGCACCACGGATATCCAAATCCTGCATGGCAATGTTGAATCCGCTGCCCAGTTCCGAAAACTCTTCGATGGCGCGCAAACGACGGCGTGCTTCGGGAGTAACGGTTGAAAGTGGTGGCGCCAGCAAATAGCAGAATGCTTTTTTGTTCGAGCGGCCAACCCGACCGCGTAACTGATGCAAATCGCTCAATCCGAAATTTTCAGCATGATTAATAATGATCGTGTTGGCGTTAGGAATATCCAGCCCCGACTCGATAATGGTGGTTGAAATCAGCACGTCGAATTCGCCGTTGATAAAACTCATCATCACATTTTCGAGCTTTTCGCCATCCATTTGTCCGTGCCCAACGATCGTGCGAACTCCCGGCACAATCTTTTTGATGACTGCTTCTACTTCGTAAATATTCGACACCCGGTTGTGCAGAAAAAATGCCTGCCCTTCGCGTGCCAACTCGTACTGAATGGCTTCGCGAATAATATCTTCGCTAAATCCGTGCAATTCGGTTTGTATCGGGTATCGGTTGGGTGGGGGAGTCTGGATGATCGAAAGGTCGCGGGCACCCATCATCGAAAACTGCAAAGTACGCGGAATCGGCGTGGCAGTTAAGGTTAGTGTATCCACATTCACCTTCATCTGTTTCAGCTTTTCTTTTACTGAAACACCGAATTTCTGTTCCTCATCCACAATCAGCAGCCCGAGGTCCTTAAAAATAACCTGTTTGCCAACCAGTTTGTGAGTGCCAATCAGGATGTCCACTTTCCCGGCTTTGGTATCTTCCAAAACCTGTTTCACTTGGGTTGCATTGCGCAAACGGCTTATATATTCGACCCTCGCCGGAAATTCGGCAAGCCGGTCGGTAAAAGTTTTATAGTGCTGAAGCGCCAGAATGGTTGTTGGAACCAGCACGGCCACCTGTTTGCTGTCGGCCACAGCTTTGAATGCGGCGCGAATGGCAATTTCGGTTTTCCCGAAACCCACATCGCCGCATACCAGTCTGTCCATCGGGATTTCCTTTTCCATGTCTTCCTTTACGGCGATGGTCGATTTCACCTGATCGGGCGTATCCTCGTATATAAACGAAGCTTCCAGCTCGGTCTGAAGATACGAATCGGGCGAAAAAGCGAATCCACGTTCCTGACGGCGGGCGGCATACAATTCAATCAGCTCTTTGGCAATATCTTTTACCTTCAGTTTGGTACGGTCTTTCAGCTTTTGCCAGGCACCGCTGCCCAGTTTGCTGATGTTTGGCTCGGTGCCGTCTTTGCCTTTGTATTTCGAGATGCGGTGCAGGTTATGAATGCTCACCAGCAACACATCGTTATCTCTGTAACTTAACCGGATCGCCTCCTGAAGTTTTCCATCTACCTCGGTTTTTACCAGACCCATAAATTTTCCGATACCATGATCGACGTGAACCACCCAGTCCCCCGTATGCAACTTGTTGAGTTCTTTAAAAGTGATGCTGTCGCGTTCCGCTTTGCGTGTTTTGATTTCGAAGCGATGGTAGCGTTCAAAAATCTGGTGGTCGGTGTAGCAGCAAATCTTCCGGTCGTGATCGATAAATCCTTCGTGAAGTGTAAAATTCACAGGACGAAAATCAACATTTAGCCCTTTGTCTTCGAAAATTGCTTTCAGACGATCGGTTTGCGAAACGTTGGTTGATAAAATATAATTGGTAAAACCGAAATTCTGATAGTCGACCAGGTTTTCGGCAAGAATATCGAAATTTTTGTGGAAAACCGGTTGGTGATTGGTATGATAGGTAACTTTTTTTGAATGCTTGAAATAGATTTTCTGCCCGAACTCGGCACAGGTGAAACGCTTAATTTCTTTACTGAAAACTTCTCCTGAAAGCAGTTTAATAAACCATGCTTTACGATCCTCTTCAGTTTCAGCCTTTTCAATCGTCTGTTCGAAGTTAAACTGCATATTATCTATAATCAGCTGAATGTCGTTCAGGAACAATAGCGAATCTGCCTGAATAAAATCGAGAAAACTGATGCGTTCTTCGCCTTTTAAATCTTGCTGAATGTTGGGAATAATGCTGATGCGGGTTAGCGCTTCCTTCGAAATCTGGTTGTCGAGGTTGAAACTGCGAATGGTATCCACTTCGTCGCCAAAAAAATCGAGGCGGTACGGATCTTCGCTCGAAAACGAATAAACGTCCACGATACTCCCGCGAATGGAATACTGGCCGGGTTCGTACACAAAATCGACCCGCTCGAAACCGTACTCAAACAGCACTTCATTCACAAATTCGATGGATAACTTATCGCCTTTGGTTACCTGAAAAGTATGTGAGGCAAGTCCTTCACCCGAAATTACCTTTTCGACCAATGCCTCAGGATAAGTTACAATGAGCAACTGATTTTCGGCTTTCAACCGGTTGAGTACTTCAGTTCTCAGGATGATATTTTCCTGCTCGATGGTTTCGTAATGTACCGATCGTTTGTACGATGAGGGGAAAAACAATACCGGCGCATCCGGCGAAAGCGTGTTTAGATCGTCAAAAAAATACGCAGCCTCTTCCTTGTCGTTCAGGCAAATAACAAAGGTTTTTGGTATTTCTTCGGAAAGTAAACTAGTCAGAATGCTTCGTGATGAGCCAACAAGTCCCTGCAGGTGAATCTTTTCACCCGGGGTATTCAATAAATCGCACAAATTGCTCGTGAGTTCGTGCTTTGTGAATAGGTTCCTAAAATCCTTACGCTCCAATTCAAATGTATTTGGTGCAAATGTAACCATTAATCGGGCAAAGTGTTCGCCGGAAGTACATGGATTCAATCTTTCTCAAAGAGATGGAGACCATTCATATCTTTGTTGATTAACTTATTGATATTTTGTAACTTTCAGGATATTTAAAATACGCAGACCATGGGTAAAGATTCAGAAAAGAAACATTCGAAACATGAAGGCAAACACCTGAAACATGTTGAACCAGAGAAGAAGGATCATCGGTTGATCAGCAAAAAGAGATACAATAAGGAGTTGCGGAAGCTCGAGATTGAGTTAATCAAACTTCAGGAATGGGTAAAATTTAAGCAGCTCAAGGTGGTCGTTTTGTTCGAAGGCCGGGATGCTGCAGGTAAAGGTGGCGTGATAAAACGAATTACCGGTCCATTAAATCCGCGTATTTGTCGGATTGCAGCTTTGGGCACACCAACTGAAAAAGAAAAATCGGAGTGGTATTTTCAGCGATATGTAAATCATTTGCCGTTTGGTGGCGAGATGGTATTGTTCGACCGGAGCTGGTACAATCGCGCTGGTGTTGAACGCGTGATGGGATTCTGCACTGAAGAACAATATCAGGAATTTTTCAGGAGTTGCCCCGAATTTGAACAAATGCTCATCCGTTCGGGAATTATCCTGATTAAATACTGGTTCTCAGTTTCCGATGAAGAACAGGAGAACCGTTTTCAGGAACGACTAAATGATCCGACAAAATCGTGGAAACTGAGCCCAATGGATGTTATTTCGCGCGAAAAATGGGTGGAGTATTCGAAGGCAAAAGATGAGATGTTTAAATATACCGACCTGAAACAATCGCCTTGGTATGTGGTGCCAGCCGATAATCAAAAACTGGCCCGGCTGAACTGTATCAGCCATCTGCTGAGTCTTATTCCGTATGAACACGTTCCTCTTGATCCCATTGTTCTGCCTCCAAGAAAAGAAAATCCTGCATATGTCCGGCCACCAATTTCGGATCAGACATTTGTGCCCGATCGGTATAACCGAAAGAAAGACAAAGATGAATCTGATTCAAACTGAAAACAACAAGAAAGCTTGTGAAAAGGGAAGCATTATGCTTATTTTCGCATTTAAACTTAATACACTCGGATAAAAATAATGGCACGATTTCTAAATGACAGGCAGAAGGCTTTAGGAAAAATACCCGGTTCACTCATCCACCTGGGAACCAAAAAGATTGATAAACCTCTAATCAGGCTCACCAATTTCAACACCGACAAACTAATTGAAATTGAACCTGAAAAGTTGGAAGATTGTATGTCATACATTTCGGACGGGACGGTAAGCTGGATTAGCTTGTACGGTTTGCACGAAGAAGAGATGATTCAAAAATTGGGCGAACTTTTCGAAATTCATGGGCTTTTGCTCGAAGATATGCTCAACACCGACCAACGGCCAAAAATTACTGAGACAGACAAATTGCAGATAATCATCCTGAAAACCTTGGAGTACAACCCAAACAATAAGGAGCTTAGTTCAGATCAAATTTCAATGATTCTCGACGAAAACTATCTTATTACACTTCAGGAAAAGGAAGGGCATTATTTTGAGGTTATTCGCGACCGGATTCGAAAAGGAGCAGGCCGGGTCAGGAGAAAAGGTGCAGATTATTTGACCTATGTTTTGCTCGACACGATTGTTGATAATTACCTGCTTAATATTGAAACGCTGGGTGATATTATTGAAAAGGCAGAGTCGCGGATTTTCCTTCCTAATCAAAAAGGATTGATCAAGGAAATTTACAAGCATAAAACTGAAATCAATTTTCTTCGGAAGAACATTCGTCCGGTTAAAGAAATAGTTCTCCATCTGATTGAAAATGAATCGGGTTTTGTTTCAGAAGATAACCTCAAATACTTTCGAGATTTGAATGATCTGGTCACACAAGCTACCGAATCTATTGAGATTTACCAGATGATGCTGAATGACCAAATGAATATTTACCATGCGATTCTGGACAACCGGGCCAACGAAATTATGAAAGTGCTAACCGTGCTCTCAGCGTTTTTCATTCCTCTGACATTTATTGCCGGTGTGTATGGAACCAATTTCGATAATCTTCCTGAGATACATCTCCAATATGGTTATTTGTATTTCTGGATACTTTTGGTGACGATTACCATTGGAATGTTCATCTATTTTAAATGGAGGAAATGGTTTTAAAGGGTGCAGAAACAGGCAGGTAATACATTGATGGTGCAAGTCAACCCGAAACCTAATTGTTGGCTACTTTATTCGGAAGGATAAAATGGAAGGTACTACCCATAAATTCAGTACTTTCAGCCCAGATTTTACCATTATGACGGTCGATAAAATCTTTGCAGAGAATTAATCCCAGACCGGTACTTGGCTCGCCGTTAGTGCCCTGTCGACAACTCAGTTCATCTATTCGGAAAAGTTTTTCGATCATTTGTTCATTCATACCTATACCGGTATCTTTAACGGAGATTTTTGCATCGCCATTAAGTTCTGATTTTGCAGAAATTAAGATTTTCCCGCCTTTATTGGTAAACTTCACCGCATTGGTAGCTAAGTTTCTGATTGTGGACTCCAACATATTCTCATCGGCATAAACAACCATCCCGACAGGAATATTGATCACAATTTCGACTCCTTTATTTACTGCAATCTCCAACACCGAATGCATGCTGTTATTTACTTTTTCGATCAGAAGGAAATGGTGAGGATTAAACGAAACTACCCCTTGATGTAGTCGCGACCATTGCAATAAGTTTTCGAGTAAGCTGTGTAAATTGGTTGCCGATTCTTTCATCAGCAAAGCGATTTCCTGAATGTTATCCAGCTTCAATGTAGGCAAGTCTTGCACCATTAACTGGGTCAATCCAAGGAATGCTGCAAACGGGCTTCGCAAATCGTGTGCAATGATGGAGAAGAATTTGTCTTTTTCAGCATTAATTTTTTGAAGCTCTTCGTTTTTTGCCCTGATTCGTTCTTCTGCTTTATTTTTTTCTGTGATATCGCGGCCTGTGGCAATCAAAACATCTTTACCAAAATACTTGCCTTTATTCACAAATACTTCTTTCGGAAAGATTTCTCCATTTCTTCGAACGGCCCAAAAGTTAAAAGAAGCCGATGTCCCTGTTTTATAAACCTTTCTCAGGATACTCTGAATTTCTTTGAGGTCGTTTCTTTCCGGAGCACCGATTGATTCGGGCGTTTGCCCAATAAGTTCTTCTCTTGTGAATTGGTACATTTTTTCTGCACCTTTATTTACGTCGATAAAAGTTCCTGATTCGTCTAAAACATAAATGGCTTCAGACACCGAGTTGAAGATATCCATATAGCTTTCGATAGCCACATTTAATGATTCTTCAACCTTCTTCCGTTCTGAAATATCTCGTACAATTGACAATACTTCTTTGTTTCCGCAAGGTACATACCTGGATTCGAAATACTTTAACTCATCGCCAATCTTCAGTTCGTAAGTCGAATAATCCGGTTCTCCTGAAGATAAGACTGCTTCCACCTTTTGCCGGGTAATAATCACCACTTCGTGAGGCAATATCTCTTCAACGAGTTTGCCAAGAAAGAGATCTGGATGTACAAGTAGCTGATCGTGTGATTCTGAATGGAAATCAACGATTTTGCAATTCGAATCGAATACAAACATCAGATCAGGGATAGCGCCGAGGAGCGCGATGTTGCGGTTCAAAGTATTCTTTAATTCTTCTTCGGCACGTTTTTTTTTACTTATGTCGCGTATAGTTCCTTGTCCAACATACTCACCTTTCAGCTTAATCCGCTTAACGTTAATCTCTACGTCAACCATGTATCCGTCTTTATGATGGATCTGGGTTACAAAATTGCAGAGTTCTCCGTTAGAGAAGATATTTTCTAACTGAATAAGATATCCCGGAACATTTTCTTTAGGCAAGAAATCGGTAAACGACCGGCCAACAACCTCTTCTACTTTATATCCAAGAATTCTTTCAACTACATTGTTGAAAAAGAGTTGTTTACCAAATCGGTCAATAATAAAAATGGCATCGATTGTGGATTGAGCGATTACCCTGTAATTCTCTTCACTCTCTTTAAGTGCTTCTTCTGCCTTTTTTCGTTCCGTAATATCACTCAGAATCAAAACAGCATTTTTCACTTCGTCTCCCACGACTACTGGCGAAAGTCTTGATAAGAACCATCTGATTTCATGATTAACTCCCAAGGCCCTTGATTGATATGTTTGAGATATGGCCTTGCTAAATACATCTTCAAGCGATTGTTGCATAAGAGGATGGTATTCAGTTGCAGTCCAATCGCAGAAATTTTTGCCAATTACATCTTCCTTTTTATACCCAGGGAAAGCACGGCTGGTGTATTGAATGGTTCCCTCATTGTCCAGCTTCATTATAACATCTGCTGCATTTTCAGTAATTGTGCGCATCATTTCTTCGCTCTTCAAAAGGGCTTCATCCGCCCGTTTTCGTCTCAACTCAGCGGCTGCCAGTGAAACAAAATTTTCAAGCATCTGGATCGTTGGATCGAGGTGATGTTTTCCCAATGCAAGTAAAGACGTACCGTAAAGTTTCCCTTCGACAAGATATGACACCTCAATAAAACGATCGGCTTTAAGTATTGATTGTGCTGTCAATCCGACTGTGTGTGGGATAACTCCCGAATGAACTTCGGACAGGGAATTGTGAAACTTAATCGCACTTGCAGTAAGTTCATGATAGGTATAGTCGCTTACGACTGTATATATTTTGTGTACATGTTTATCGAGCAGATTGACGATTTTTTCTAATAAACCCGAATCAAGTTCAATGTGCTTGGGTGTCAAGGTTCGGCCTTCAGGATTATACTCTGAGAAAATTACGCCGATTGCACCTGTAAACTCCTTGATCCGTTTGGTTATAATCGCTTCCAGACCATCTTCGAGCGAAGACCTTGATAATTCGATTGAAAACTGATTAAGCTTGAACAGTGCTTCATTCTGCAATGCCAAAGTCATTCCGGAATGTTTTTGAGAGCTGATATCTTTATGGGTTACTACCAATAAATTCCCATTTTGAGATGCAGTAACAAAGATCGAAACTTCAACAGTTATGTCAGTCCCATTTAAAAGCGTCATCTTTTGTTCATAAACCTGCCTTTTCCAGTAGGCAGATTCATCGATAATACTCATTAATCTCTTTTCGAGGATATGGAAGAATTCCGGGGTTTTGAACTCTTTAGGCGATAATTGATAATGTATGTCCCAGATATTTAATCCTATGGCATCTGATTGTTTGATGCCGGTAAGGTTTTCCAACGCATTGTTCCAAGTAATTATTTTCCCGGAGCTATCACCAATTAAAATTCCAACAACTGAAAGTTCAATAATACTTTTATACTCTTCGGGGTTTAAAAATTCGACATTCTCTGAAGCAATTCCTTTGCTTTCAGAAATCATGTCTTCAAAATCGATAATAGCTTTTTCCACATTTTCAGAAGATGGAACACCCTTTTCCATATCAATCATTTAAATTTGACTATGTCCCGGCCTTTTGTAATGCGGACATAATCTTTAACAAAATCTTTATCTATGGCTTTCACGTCGCAAAAAAACACTGAATCAATTACCCCTAATCAATTAATACAACGCCATACAAAATACCAATTTAATGCATTTCCCTGCAAGGTAATGATTTTCTTTTGATTAATTAATATTAAGCAATAATGTTTTGGCCTGAAATTTTAGATTTCTCGCAATTTTTTAGTCTTTAATGCAAATCTAAACCTTATAGATGTTTGGCTGAAAAACTTCAGTTTGTGGATTGTTTATTTGGCTGAGGTTTGGGGACAACATCAACTGACTTATTGTGCCTGACTTTTGATCGCCTCCCTTTTTGTGTCAATTGCTGGTGTTTGATTTGGAATGGTTGATTAAAGCGCAAGATATCAAATTCTCAGTGAAATGATTGAATTTATATAAAAATTGGAGGATGTGTGAGATTCAATAATTTGGGTGGAGGTTTCTGAAGTATATATAAATAGAAAAGGCTGTCCTCTGACAGCCTTTTCACCCGTTACGACGGGAAACTAACCTAAACCAACTAAACCTAATAAACCATGAGCTTACCAAAGTAACCAACTTTGTAGAAGCTACCTAAGTAACAATTAAAGTAGCACTTCGGTTTGCCAAGTGTATTATATTTTTAAATTCAATATGTCTTGATGAACTTTCAGCGAACTGAACGGGGCAAAGATACCAAAAAATAAGAATTCACCAAATATCGTTTCACTGAAAGTAGAATAATTTAAGTATTTTTTATGTGAGCGTAATGTGTTGATTGTTAGGTATTAGTCGCAGTTTTGTAGCGTGTTTGTATAAATTTAAACTGGAATCTGTCAAGTGAAGCCGTCATTTTTACGTTTCAAATTAATTATAACTGTTCTTGTGACACTAATTATATCTGAAGCAAGAATTGAAAGATGATCAAGGATTTGTAAATAGATTTGATTGGCGAAATGTTTTCAACAATCAAGTCTTAATAAATACTTGCTACTTTCTGGTTCGTATTTAGATGGATACCCGTATTTTGGCTGTAGTTTTTAAAACTTGTTATGTTTAAGCCTCTTTTTATTTTTCTGATGGTTCTGTGCTGTGGAGTATATGCACAGGTTCCTCCCAAATACGAATTCAGAGCGGTTTGGGTGGCTACAGTAAATAACATCGACTGGCCATCAAAACCTGGACTTTCTACTGAGCAGCAAAAGAGAGAGGTTATTGATATTCTGAATTTGCATTCAAAGAATGGCATGAACGCCATTATCATGCAAATCAGGCCAGCTTCCGATGCTTTTTATAAATCGGAACTTGAGCCTTGGTCGAAATATTTAACCGGAACTCAGGGAAAGGCTCCTTCACCATTTTACGATCCGCTTCAGTTTTGGATCGAACAATGCCATCAGCGAAACATGGAATTTCATGCGTGGCTTAACCCTTTCAGGGTTGCACAGAATGCAAATGAACCTTTAGCTGCCAACCATATTGCATTTAAACATCCAGACTGGATTGTAAACTATGGCGATAAACTATATTTCGATCCTGGAATATCTCAGGCACGCGAATTTGTGGTTAAAGTTGTTACTGATATAGTTTCGAGATATGATTTGGATGCCATTCATTTCGACGATTATTTCTATCCCTATCCTTTGAAAGAGGATTTCCCGGACGAAAGCTCATTTGCTCAATACAATCGAGGTTTTTTGGCTGATCGGAAGGCCGATTGGCGACGCGACAATGTTGATCTTTTAATCAAGTCGCTTTCCGAAAGTATAAAAAAGGCCAAACCATGGGTGAAATTTGGTATTAGCCCGTTTGGTGTCTGGCGAAATAAAACTGACGATCCGGAGGGCTCTGAAACCACCGCTGGAACGACAAATTACGATCATTTGTATGCCAACATCATGAAATGGCAGAAAAACGGGTGGATTGATTATTGCCTTCCACAACTTTACTGGCAAATAGGCCACCCTTCAGTCGATTTTGTTACTCTTAGCAAATGGTGGGCAGACCATGCATATAACCGGGCAATGTACATAGGTCACTCGGTGTATAAACTTGAAGCAAATTCGACCATTCCGGAGTGGAAAGATCCGGAGCAACTGGTTAAACAAATACAAGTTATTCGCCAGAATCCATTGTTGGGCGGAAGTGCGTTTTACAGCAGCGTTCATTTTAAGCGCAATTTATTCGGGTTCGATCAGAGTCTTCGGGATAAGCTGTATAAATTTCCAGCCCTGGTGCCCCCGATGCCATGGATAGACAACAAAGCACCTGAGAGCCCAACGCATTTCAAGAAGCGTGGACATAAACTAAAATGGAAGTCTGTTGAGCCAGAAAATGAAATGGATAAACCAGCGAATTATGTGGTTTATCTGAATCCGGTTGGGCGGCAATTTGATGTTCGGAATCCTGAAAATATTTTCACAATTACTAAGCATAAAAGCATCGTATTTAAGCCGAATTCCCGTAAATTACAGAGAAAATACGAAATCAGAATTTCGGCTGTAGATCGTCTTCACAACGAAAGCGAAATTAGTAAAGTTAAAGTGATCAAATTATAAAGTAAATCGGTTATGAATCCAAATGTTGATTGTTTTTTTGTGTACACTGATCAATTATCGAGTCAGAAATTGGTTGATCAATGCAGAGATTCATCGCTGGTGAATCAGGTATATGTTCTTGCACCAAATCAGGTACAATTAAATAACTGTGAGGTTGTAGTTGTTGAAGAGAATGGCTCTTGTTCAACCATCCGGTTAATTGCCAAATTGCTTCGTGCCGACTTTGCTTTGTTGGCGCTCAACGAATCATCCATAGAAATAGGTCAGGGAGCAATTGAGCGATTGGCGCAGGTGGCTGAATGTACCGACGCACCAATGGTTTATGCCGATTACATGGAATTAAAAAACGGAGTTCTTTCACCATATCCGGTTATCGACTATCAGCTTGGAAGTTTGCGCGACGATTTTAATTTTGGGCCAGTCAGGTTTTTCAGGTCTGAAGTTTTAAAAGCTTTCAGGTACGAAAATTATGAGATGTTAAAACATGCAGGTTGCTATGCACTGCGTTTGCGTGCCAGTCGTATGGGCGAATTGGTGCACATTCCGGAATACTTATTTACAAAAGTTGAAACCGATACCCGTGCATCGGGCGAAAAACAGTTTGACTATGTGAAAGCCGCTGCACGCGAACGTCAGCTCGAAATGGAACAGGTTTGTACAGCTCATTTAAGAGAAATTGGAGCGCTGTTGATTGCTCCGTTCCCGGAAACTATTTTTTCTGAAAATTTCGAGAATGAAGCGACTGTCGTAATTCCGGTTCGCAACAGGGTAAAAACCATTCGTGATGCAGTTGTATCTGTATTAATCCAAAAAACATCGTTCCGATTTAATCTTATTGTTGTTGATAATTACTCTACCGATGGAACTTCGGAAATTTTAAATGAATATGCCTCACAGGGAAAGCTTATTCATATTATTCCTGAACGAAAAGATCTTGGAATCGGGGGGTGCTGGAATGAAGCTGTTTTTCACCCGTCGTGTGGCAAGTTCATTGTTCAGCTCGATAGCGATGATTTGTATAACAATGAAAATACACTTCAAACTATAGTCGATAAATTCTATGAGGATAATTGTGCCATGGTTATTGGAAGTTACCGAATGACTAATTTTAATCTCGAAGAAATACCTCCGGGTGTAATTGATCACCGCGAGTGGACTGATGACAATGGTCCTAATAATGCATTGCGAATTAATGGTCTTGGCGCACCACGAGCTTTTTATACTCCGATACTTCGCGAAATTCGTGTTCCGAATGTGAGTTATGGCGAGGATTATGCATTGGGTTTAGCCATTTCAGGAAAGTATAAAATCGGGCGTGTGTATCAACCTGTTTATTTATGCCGAAGATGGGACGACAATACCGATGCTTCTCTGGATGTGGTCAAAATGAATTCCCATAACCTTTATAAAGACCGCATTCGTACTTTTGAGTTGCAGGCTCGAATACAGCGAAACAAAAAATCGGATCCGGGCAAGGTTTGGTTTGATGAGAATTAATTAACATCGATCATCACTCAATATTTATATCAGGCAAGTCTGCTAATTGCGTATTGAGTTATTCGTTTTGTCTTTTCGCTCCCTGTACTGGCTTTCTTTTCGTGTCAGTTCAGTTGCTACTTGCGACAACAAGCGGTCAAAGTCGTTTTGGGTGATATTCCTTTCCTTGCGCTCTGGAAACATTTTTCGGAAAGGGAATTTGTAGTTCAACTTGAACTCCAACCGATAAAACTGATTGAGGTTTTGTCCGTCAGAAGTCATTTCTGGAACGGCTAATTCTGAAGTGGTTTGATTCTCGGAACTCCAACCGGGAACTAACCATGGTTTCAGGCATGGATAAACCTGAAGCTGACGTTTCAATAACACCTTACTACTAGGTAACTTTTTATCGCGAGTCCACCAGATGTCACGTACCGCCTCCATAGCAAGAAAAGTTTCAGCTTCATTCGAAACAGCGTCCAGATCTTTTAAATATTTTTTAATTATCTGTGTAACTGCTTGTTCATATGGCAATTCGCTTTGTATGGCCTGCATTCCTATAGTTACACCCAGTAAATTAGAATATGGATCTTCAATAGAAAAACTGGAATACCGTTCGGGAACAAAAGGAATGGTGGACGCTCCAAACCAGGTAGCTATCTCATGCCAGACCGATAAATCATAGGCAATCTTTCCGGCCAAATGAATCATATCCTGATTGTCAAAATTCGTCGGAATGATGACATTCAATGTTTTTTCTCCGCCTTCTCGTCCCAGTACCATTGCAAATGTTCCTTTCTTTTTGTTTTCGAGCATTTGAGAATAGAGGAAAGCGGTCCAGTCGGACTGGTCGCGCAAATGCGCCATATCTATAAAACCACCACGACGTGAATAAATAATCCCATTTTCTTCGCTTGCATCACCAAGATAATGGTGTGGCCCAATCTTTTCGAGGCTGGTTGTTTCTGTCAGTTTAACTCCTGGAATAGCAAAAAGCTGCATCTCAGTTCCAAAAGAACAGCAGGTCCGGATTATGCGATGAGGCTTTGGATCTGGCAGACTCGTTGGAAATATTGGCGCTTTTGCCTGAAGGGCTATTGCAGAAAGGACTGCCGCAGTATATAGTATTATGTGTTTCAGTGAATTCATGTTTTCATTGCAAAATTGATGCAAATGTAAAAGAAAATTGAATGGTTTAATCGAACTGAAATTGGCTTTGCATTTTCATTCCTTACTTGGGCGAATCAATTGGCGTAATATTATAGTCCTGAAGTTTAAAATTTTGGTTGAGACTATAATATATATGTAATAGGAGTGCAGGTCGAATTGTTCAGATCGATCTGCCAGTGTTTGAAGGTAATTATCCTGAAACTACTATATTTTCAAAATCGCTGTTCTGTTTTGGGAGATTTGGCAGCTTATACGATCGAGATGGCATTGGTCAATGCGCCTTTATATGGAATTGTACTTATATATTACAATGAGAAAGCCCGTCGAAAGAACGGTTTTCGATGTTTTGTGGGGTATGCCTTTAATTGATTGTCTTGTTTTAGTACCTCCTGTTTATAAAAGTAACGTCCGACTAGAGTAATTTAGTCTAGCGATTTCAGGTTCTTCCGAAGGTTTGAATCCGTGTTTTGGGTCAGTTTGGGCCTGTTTGATTTTGTGGTTTCAAAAAATTTGAGTTTTTAATGTTTTATAACAGACTGATATACAATAATGGAGGGTAATGGGATTTAATTAGTTTAAAAAAAGGTTTGGAATAGGTTTGGAAAAGCGAAAAAGGGGTCTATCTTTGCAGCCGCTAAACAGGAAAGCAGCGATGCGGACTGGGATGCAAAAGTTCATTATAATGCTGGTTTGCAGGGAATTAAAAAGAAGTTTTAAAGAAATTTAAAAAACGTTTGGAAGTTTAAAAATGATCTTTACCTTTGCAGCCGCTAAAACAAAAAGAGTTCAAAATTTTACTGAGGTCAAAGATCTGAAGGATAAGAAAAGGGATAATCAGAGATCGTAGTTGTGAATGAATAACGAGATCAAACGAGAGTCCAATCCTGAAGAAAAAGAGAGAAAAAAAGTTTAAAATACTTTTGGTAGATTAAAAACTCTTATTACCTTTGCACCCCGCAGAAACGGCACTGGGATTAGGTTAGTGTTGGAGAAGCGAAAAAAAAAGTTCTAAAACAAAGATTGAATTTTCCCGAATGGAAAACGCTTCGCAAGAGGTAGTGATAGAGGAGGGAATCAGATAGCCGGAAGGCAACTAAGTTCATTGAAAATATTGGGAAAAGGTAAAACAAGGAAGATACGCAAGTAAAAAATTGAGTTACGTCAGAGCGAGGAAAATATTTAACTTTTATATTACAACGAAGAGTTTGATCCTGGCTCAGGATGAACGCTAGCGGGAGGCCTAACACATGCAAGTCGAACGGGATCCCCGAGCAATCGGGGTGAGAGTGGCGCACGGGTGAGTAACGCGTATGCAACCTACCTTTAACTGAGGGATAGCCCATAGAAATGTGGATTAATACCTCATAGTTCTGAGAGACCGCATGGTTTTTCAGATAAAGCTCCGGCGGTTAAAGATGGGCATGCGTGACATTAGTTTGTTGGTGAGGTAACGGCTCACCAAGACTACGATGTCTAGGGGTTCTGAGAGGATGATCCCCCACACTGGTACTGAGACACGGACCAGACTCCTACGGGAGGCAGCAGTGAGGAATATTGGTCAATGGGCGCAAGCCTGAACCAGCCATCCCGCGTGAAGGATGACGGCCCTATGGGTTGTAAACTTCTTTTATACACCAAGAAAAAGCAGGACGTGTCCTGCCCCGACGGTAGTGTATGAATAAGCATCGGCTAACTCCGTGCCAGCAGCCGCGGTAATACGGAGGATGCAAGCGTTATCCGGATTCATTGGGTTTAAAGGGTGCGTAGGCGGCTTTTTAAGTCAGTGGTGAAATCCTGCCGCTTAACGGTAGAATTGCCATTGATACTGAAAAGCTTGAGTACAATTGAGGTAAGCGGAATGTGTAGTGTAGCGGTGAAATGCTTAGATATTACACAGAACACCAATTGCGAAGGCAGCTTACTAAACTGTTACTGACGCTGATGCACGAAAGCGTGGGGAGCGAACAGGATTAGATACCCTGGTAGTCCACGCCGTAAACGATGCTCACTCGCTGTATGCGATACACAGTATGCGGCCAAGCGAAAGCATTAAGTGAGCCACCTGGGGAGTACGATCGCAAGGTTGAAACTCAAAGGAATTGACGGGGGCCCGCACAAGCGGAGGAACATGTGGTTTAATTCGATGATACGCGAGGAACCTTACCTGGGCTTAAATGGGGAACGACAGCTGCCGAAAGGTGGCCTTCTTCGGACGTTCTTCAAGGTGCTGCATGGTTGTCGTCAGCTCGTGCCGTGAGGTGTCGGGTTAAGTCCCATAACGAGCGCAACCCTTATCGTTAGTTGCCAGCGGGTCATGCCGGGGACTCTAGCGAGACTGCCACCGTAAGGTGTGAGGAAGGTGGGGATGACGTCAAATCAGCACGGCCCTTATGTCCAGGGCTACACACGTGTTACAATGGCCAATACAAAGGGCAGCTACTTGGTGACAAGATGCTAATCTCTAAAGTTGGTCTCAGTTCGGATCGAAGTCTGCAACCCGACTTCGTGAAGCTGGATTCGCTAGTAATCGCATATCAGCCATGATGCGGTGAATACGTTCCCGGGCCTTGTACACACCGCCCGTCAAACAATGGAAGCTGGGGGTACCTGAAGTCTGTAACCGCAAGGAGCGGCCTAGGGTAAAACTAGTAACTGGTGTTAAGTCGTAACAAGGTAGCCGTACCGGAAGGTGTGGCTGGAACACCTCCTTTCTGGAGCTCTTTTGACAAGACGAAGATTATTATTTGTGAAAAACAATTGTTTTCCTTTTCCTTTTTTAAATTTATTAAAGTGAAGCGAAAGCCTCAGAGCTGAGAGCTGGATGCGGGAAAGCGGAAAGCGGAAAAAGCTTGAAGCTGATACGGATCACACACAGTCTCGTAGCTCAGTTGGTTAGAGCACTACACTGATAATGTAGGGGTCCCCAGTTCAAATCTGGGCGGGACTACACTAAAAATCCTGGGGGATTAGCTCAGTTGGCTAGAGCATCTGCCTTGCACGCAGAGGGTCAAGGGTTCGACTCCCTTATTCTCCACCAAAAGAGAGGTTTTCAATCGGAAGCCGGAGAATAAGAAAAAATAATAGCACAAGAAGTTCTAAAAATACTGGAATAACAAGGATATGCGGTGGCGCATATAAAAGTGGTTCGAGTCCATAAAATATCCACGTTTAACTCACACAATCTGGAATCAGAAAGGAAGGCCGGTTCGGTTTTGCTGGAAGTGAAAAGAAGAGTTATAAAGTTCTTTGACATATTGGGAAAAAATAAATAGAAGTAAAGATTAACCTGTAAATATAATTTATAGAAGAAAGTTAGTAAGGGCGTACGGAGGATGCCTTGGCTCTCAGAGACGAAGAAGGACGTGATAAGCTGCGAAAAGTTGCGGGGAGGTGCAAATAACCTTTGATCCGTAAATATCCGAATGGGACAACCCACCTGGTAACAGGTATCCGATTATGTCGGAGGTCAACCCGCTGAACTGAAACATCTAATTAAGCGGAGGAAAAGAAAACAAAAGTGATTCCCCTAGTAGTGGCGAGCGAAAAGGGAACAGCCTAAACCAATATTGTTTCGGCAATGTTGGGGTTGTAGGGCTGCGATGTATGAGTTAATTTTAAGTGGAACGTTTTGGAAAAAGCGACCATAGACGGTGAAAGTCCGGTACACGTAAAGAATTAACAAGTTAGCAGTACCCTGAGTAGGGCGGGACACGTGAAATCCTGTCTGAATCTGCCGGGACCATCCGGTAAGGCTAAATACTCCTGAGAGACCGATAGTGAACTAGTACCGTGAGGGAAAGGTGAAAAGAACCGCGAACAGCGGAGTGAAATAGTACCTGAAACCGTGCGCCTACAAGCTGTAGGAGCCCCCTTGAGGGGTGACTGCGTGCCTTTTGCATAATGAGCCTACGAGTTAGTCGTCACTGGCGAGATTAAGAGATTAAGTCTCGGAGTCGAAGCGAAAGCGAGTCTGAATAGGGCGTAAAGTCAGTGGCGCTAGACGCGAAACCTTGTGATCTACCCATGGTCAGGTTGAAGTCCCGGTAACACGGGATGGAGGACCGAACCAGTTAACGTTGAAAAGTTCTTGGATGAACTGTGGGTAGGGGTGAAAGGCCAATCAAACTGGGAAATAGCTCGTACTCCCCGAAATGCATTTAGGTGCAGCCTTGGTTACGAGTCTTGCAGAGGTAGAGCTACTGATTGGATGCGAGGGCTTCACCGCCTATCAAATCCAGACAAACTCCGAATGCTGCAAGATGCTCACCAGGAGTGAGGGCGCGGGTGCTAAGGTCCGTGTCCGAGAGGGAAAGAACCCAGATCATCAGCTAAGGTCCCCAAGTATATACTAAGTTGAACTAACGAGGTCTGATTGCTTAGACAGCTAGGATGTTGGCTTGGAAGCAGCCATTCATTTAAAGAGTGCGTAACAGCTCACTAGTCGAGCGATCGGGCATGGATAATAATCGGGCATTAAGTATATCACCGAAGCTATGAATTGACAATTAAGTTTGTCACTGGTAGGGGAGCATTCCAAACCGCGTTGAAGTCGTTTCGTAAGGAGCGGTGGAGCGTTTGGAAAAGCAAATGTAGGCATAAGTAACGATAAAGGGGGTGAGAAACCTCCTCGCCGATAGACTAAGGTTTCCTGATCAACGTTAATCGGATCAGGGTTAGTCGGGACCTAAGGAAAAGCCGAAGGGCGTATTCGATGGACAATTGGTTAATATTCCAATACTTTTTAATACTGCGATGGGGTGACGGAGTGATGAAAGATCCGCGTACTGACGGAATAGTACGTTAAAGGGCGTAGGTGTTGAGACTGGTAGGTAAATCCGCTGGTTGAGCCGAAACCTGACAGTACCAAGAGCCTTCGGGCAATTGGATAGTGATCCTAAAGGCTTCCAAGAAAAACCTCTAAGCTTCAGGTATTAGAAACCCGTACCACAAACCGACACAGGTAGTCAAGGAGAGAATCCTAAGGCGCTCGAGTGATCCATGGCTAAGGAACTAGGCAAAATAGCCCCGTAACTTCGGGAGAAGGGGCGCTGGTGCAAGCCAGCCGCAGTGAAAAGGCCCAGGCGACTGTTTATCACAAACACATGGCTATGCTAAATCGAAAGATGATGTATATGGCCTGACACCTGCCCGGTGCCGGAAGGTTAAGAGGGGATGTCATCGCAAGAGAAGCATTGAATTGAAGCCCCGGTAAACGGCGGCCGTAACTATAACGGTCCTAAGGTAGCGAAATTCCTTGTCGGGTAAGTTCCGACCTGCACGAATGGTGTAACGATCTGGGCACTGTCTCAGCCATGAGCTCGGTGAAATTGTAGTCTCGGTGAAGATGCCGAGTACCCGCAACGGGACGGAAAGACCCCGTGCACCTTTACTGCAACTTCGTATTGATCCTGGGTAAGTAATGTGTAGGATAGGACGGAGGCTATGAAGCGGGTTCGCCAGGACTCGTGGAGCCATCCTTGAAATACGTCCCTTTGCTTATCTGGGACCTAACCCCGTGTATACGGGGGACAATGCGTGGTGGGTAGTTTGACTGGGGTGGTCGCCTCCAAAAGAGTAACGGAGGCTTCCAAAGGTTCCCTCAAGACGATTGGTAACCGTCTGTAGAGTGCAATGACACAAGGGAGCTTGACTGTGAGACTGACAAGTCGATCAGGTACGAAAGTAGGGCATAGTGATCCGGTGGTTCCGCATGGAAGGGCCATCGCTCAAAGGATAAAAGGTACGCCGGGGATAACAGGCTGATCGCTCCCAAGAGCTCATATCGACGGAGCGGTTTGGCACCTCGATGTCGGCTCGTCACATCCTGGGGCTGGAGAAGGTCCCAAGGGTTGGGCTGTTCGCCCATTAAAGTGGCACGCGAGCTGGGTTCAGAACGTCGTGAGACAGTTCGGTCCCTATCTGTTGTGGGCGTTGGAAATTTGAGAGGACCTGCTGCTAGTACGAGAGGACCGCGGTGGACACACCTCTGGTGAATCTGTTGTGGCGCCAGCTGCATTGCAGAGTAGCTACGTGTGGACGAGATAAGCGCTGAAAGCATCTAAGCGCGAAGCTTACCTCAAGATGAGATTTCCTTTGAGGGTCGTAGTAGACGACTACGTTGATAGGCTATAGGTGTAAAGGCGGTGACGTCAAAGCCGAGTAGTACTAATTGCCCGAAGACTTTCGCTAGTGTTTACAGGTCAATTGAAAACTTCTGTTTATTCCCGATATGTTGATAATATTTTGGTGTTTTGCGTAAGCCACCATGAAAGCTTTAGGTGACTATTGCGGCGGGGTTCCACCTCTTCCCATTCCGAACAGAGAAGTTAAGACCGCCAGCGCCGATGGTACTGCACATTGTTGTGGGAGAGTAGGTCGTCGCCATTCCTTCAAACCTCCATTCCTTTATTGGGATGGAGGTTTTTTCTTTTATACTGCCCACGTTTTTATTTTGAACTTAAGCTCTTGTTCTAGCTTAACATTGTTAACTTTATTCCCTTAATTTTTGATTGTTTGGCATTGTTTGTGTGAGCAGATGAAACGAGCCATTTGGTTATCTTTTAGAAAAATATAGCGGTTTAGTTTCCTGAAAATCTATAACGATCAGTTCGATTAATTCATATGCAAAAGATCATATTGTTTGTTTGTTTTGTTTTGTGTTTTGTGGGTAAAGGTTTTGGGCAAAATTTGCCGGTTGATTCATTGCGTGCAGATTTTGACAAGATGTACGGATTAGATGTTTTGCTTAATAATGGGAAAAGATATTTCCCAGATAACAAGCCGGTAATAGGTTATCCTTTTTGGCGAACTAATGATCCCTTCTTGGCTGATATCACGATTTCGGAAAAAACATTCAAAGATCAAAGTCTTAAATATAATCTGGAAAAGCAGGAATTCTTACTTTTCTATACCAATTTTAATGGTCAGCAGGGGCAAATCATATTAAATTCTTCAGCTATTGATTCAGTAAATGCCCAAACATTTAAGTTCATTCCCAATAAATATCCGGAAATCAAACAACCTTTTGTACAAATGATTTATCAGGGGCGATTATCGTGTTATATTGGGTGGTATAAAGAATTAAAGATTAATAACAATGGGATTAAGGCTGGTTACCAGCACTCTGATGATTACCACAAGTACTATCTTGTTTATAAAGGGTCGGTTTATCGTTTCAGCAATAAATCTACTTTCTTACGAATTTTCGATACAACGGAGAGAGTCTCTATCAGAAAATACCTCTCATCTAATCGATTCAGGTTTAAGAACGTGGATGACAATAATTTGAGAAAGTTAATTATCTATTGTGAAAAAATCATAATCTGAGATGAAGTTTCTATTTATATATATTCTGATATTCTTTGCTTTTGTGCCAGACCTGAGTGCACAACAGAAGAATGATATACAAATTAATGGCTCGTTCAGAAATTTACCCTTTCAGGAAGTTGCAAAAAGGCTTGAGAAACAATATTCTATCCATTTTTATTTTGAAGAAAAATGGATCAATTCGCTTGTTGTAAATCTCGATGCTGAAAATCTTACCATTCCGGAGTTGATGGATAAAATCTTATTACCAACAATGCTTGATTATGTGTATCAACAACCTGGTTCAGTTTTCATTTTACCCGATAAGAAATTTGCTCACCAACTTCCTGATTATTATTATCCCAGTACAGGCATTGACTCAACTCAAATCAGGCAGGGGAATTTGACTGAAATGGAGCAAAAATATCTGAATGGCCGCCAACCTGACCGGATTAAAACAATTGTTATTGGAAGCTGGGATAAGGCCAAAAAGGGAAAAATGGCCATTATTACCGGGAAACTAACTGACGAAGAAACTGGCGAGTCACTTGCTGGCGCTGTTATTTATGTCCCTGAATTGCAAAAAGGAGCGACTAGTGATGCAAATGGATTCATAACTCTTGCCTTAAAGCCTGGTATGTATGCGGTCTCTTTTCAATATCTGGGAATGACCGAAGTTAAAGGGAATTTGGATGTTCGCTCTGATGGCTTTTTCTCGTTGACATTAAAAAAACAATTTCATGCAATCGATGAAGTCTTAATTCATGGGCAAAAAACACAAAAAAGGAGCTCAAAGTTGGGAATGGAGAATGTTTCGGTGAAAACGATGAAAGAACTACCAACTCTGATGGGAGAGAAAGATGTGATGAAAGTAGCGCAAATGCTGCCTGGAATAGTTAGTGTTGGTGAAGGCTCAGCCGGGGTTAATGTGCGTGGTGGAAATGCCGATCAGAATTTATTTTACCTGAATGAAATTCCGGTCTATAACAGTTCTCACCTTTTTGGATTCTTTTCATCAATTAACTCCGACATCATTAATAATTTCACGATTTATAAAGGACAGATCCCGGCAGAATATGGGGGGCGTTTATCTTCAGTCTTTAATGTAGAACTCCGTAAGGGACATAAAAATAGTTTTTTTTACCCAGGGAGGAATTAGTCCGGTTTCGGCTAATGCTGAAATTGAGATACCTGTTGTAAAAGAAAAGGCATCGTTTATTCTTAGTGGTCGTTCTTCTTATTCCGATTGGATTTTGAAACGGTTGAAAGACCCGAATCTGAGAAATAGCAAAGCTTCGTTTTATGATTTTGCAGGATCTTTTGATTATAACTTGAGTGATAAAAACCAAATCAATGTTCTGGCTTACAATAGCAACGATAATTTCAATCTGAATGGATATACCGAATACGCCTATGGGAATATGGGGGCTTCTGTTAATTATGTGCACCGCTTCTCACCTGGCTTAAAATCTTCACTTTCTGCTATTGGTTCAAACTATAATTTTGAAACGATTGAAAAAAGTTCAGCCAGCAAAGCGTATAGCCATAGTTATGAATTGAATCATTACGAATTCAGGGGAAGTATGAGTTGGTTGGCCAACGAACATCATAACTTAAAAGCTGGAGCGGATCTGATTCTGTACGATTTAAATCGGGGAGTTATTCAACCTTATGGTGAAGAATCTCTTAGGCCATCAGTTAATTTAGGAGCTGAAAAAGGACTGGAAACATCAGTCTTTGTTGACGATAACATCAGTTTAGGACCAAGATTAAATTTTTATGCCGGACTTCGATTCAGTATGTTCACTGAACTTGGGCTCAAAACGGTAAGGGAGTATTTACCTGGAACACCATTTGACGACAATAATGTGAGCAGCACTAAAATTTACGCAAATGGTGATCGCATATCGAATTACCACAATCCGGAATTACGGGCTGGTATGGATTTTAAAATCAGCGAAAACAATTCTGTTAAACTTTCATTTACACAAATGACGCAGTATGTGTTCATGTTAAGTAATTCGATATCAATTGCTCCAAATGATCAGTGGAAGTTGGTCGACTCTCACATCAAACCACCTACTTCTGCACAGTATTCTGCAGGCTATTATCAGGATTTCCGTAAGCACGGTTTGAATGCATCGTTCGAAGTTTATTATAAGCGAGCAAGTCATGTAGTGGAATATCGCGACGGAGCCAATTTTTTGGCTAGTCCATATGTAGAAACTGCTATTCTGCAAGGTAACCAAAATGCTTACGGGGCTGAATTCATGCTGTCGAAAACAACCGGGCGAGTTACGGGTTGGCTTTCCTACACTCATTCGCGATCTTTTATTACGGTAGATGGCGAAAATGATTGGGCTGACATCAATCAGGGCAAAAGATACCCTTCAAATTACGACAAGCCTCATGTATTGAATACCTTCCTGAATCTTGAGATATCCCGACGGGTTGCTTTTTCAACTAATCTGGCTTATAGTACCGGACGACCGGTGACCTTGCCGCAAAGTGTTTATTACATTGACGAACAACCTTTTGTTGATTATTCGGGAAGAAATGAATACCGAATTCCGGATTATCTAAGGTTGGATGTTGCGGTAAGAATAGAGGGTAACTTAAAAGTAAAGAAACCAATGCACAGCTATTGGACTGTTGGGGTATATAACCTGACGGGCAGAAGCAATGCCAATTCCATCTTCTTTCTGTCAGAAAAAGGAAGGTTGAATGGCTATAAGTACTCTGTGATTGGAGTACCTATTTTTACCATATCGTGGAACTGGAAATTAGGGAATTATGAAAACAATTAATCGGAATTTATTTGTTCTGTTGACAGCGGTATTGTTCTCATCATGCATTGAGCGCTACCTTCCTGTCACTGAACTTGATTTTAAGCCGAGGCTAGTCATTGACGGAAATATAAATAACGATGGAAGCGATCAGGAGATTGTGATTTCCGAATCGTCGCCAACTGAAAAGCCAGCATTTGTGCCGGTTTCAGGTTGTAAAGTGAATGTGGAAGATAGTAAGGGAAATAGTTTTCTGTTTAATGAATCGAACAATAAGGGTCATTACCTTGGTAAAATTGATGGTGCACATATCATCGTTGGTGAAAAGTATCGTTTACGTGTCAAAACTTCAATGGGAGTTGAATATGTCAGTTCGTTTGAAGAGTTAATGCCTTGTCCCGAAGTTGACCGAGTTTATTATGAAGTGGAGAGCAAACAGACCGAGAATCCGGAAATTACTGAAAATGGATTACAGTTTTATATTGATTTTAAAGGAGATGCTAATTCCGGGCATTTTTACCGGTGGCAGCTCACTCAAACCTATGAATATCATTCAAAGTGGCCACGGGATAAATGGTTGGGTAAGGATGGGTTCCACGATTTGGAAGAACCCGACTATTCCAATTTTGTATGTTACAAAACGGATAAGTTGAAAAGTATCTATGTGCTGTCGACCGATGGCTTCAGTCAAAACAAATTTTCCAAATACAAGCTGCATTACGTTCCAGATCAAACAGATGTTTTGATGTTCAAATACAGTTTGCTGGTCAATCAGTATTCACTCACCCAAAGGGCCTACAATTACTGGGAAAACCTCCGGAAAAATAATCAGGAAACCGTTGATTTGTTTGGGAAACAGCCGGCTAATGTAAAGGGAAATATTTATAATGTCAATGATACCACCGATGTTGCTCTGGGATATTTTGGTGTTTCGTCGGTTAAGAGTAAACGGATAATGGTTACTCCGGTTGAAGGATTATTCTTTAATCGCTTTTTACGATGTCAGGCAGAAAAAATTGATATCCCTCTTCCTGCAGAACGTCCGCTTTATTATGTGACCGATTACGATGAGAACGGGAATATTTATACCGGACTCGGAGCCCCTATATGTATTTTTTGCACCATGTTAAACGGAACTACGGTGAAACCACCTTATTGGGATGAGAAATGAAAATACTAGAAATTAAATATTATCCACTGGTTTTTCTTTTGGTATTGATTTTTGGGTGCGAAACGATGCAGGCGCAGCAAAAAATCGGACTAAATGAAGCCAGTCAATTGGTTGAAAAAACGACATTGTTTACCGATCGGGAAACCTATGTTGTTAATGAAGATATTTTATTTTCGGCCTTCAATTTATCTTTTCCCGAACTTCGGAATAGTGATTGGAGTAATGTTTTATATGTAGAATTGATCGCACCAGACGGAGAAGCAATCTCTCGGGGAAAATATGTTTTTAGTCGGGATGGAGCGACTGGAAGCTTGAGAATTCCTTCAGGCGTATTGACTGGAAATTATTATCTGAGAGCTTACACTCGTTGGATGCGAGACTATTCTCCATACAACTATTATTACAAAATGGTCACTGTAATCAATCCTTTTCGTGGAGAGTTACTCGAACCTCACGGAAGTTTAGACAATGAAACTGCATCTGAATTGCCTGCAGTAAATTCTGCGGATTTCAGATTAAAAACTACTAAAAAAAGCTTCGGTAAAAGAGAGCAGATTAGTCTGGAGGTTTCAGTGGCTAATGCTGCCGATTATACGGATAAATTTGTTGTTTCAGTAATCCCGAAAGGAACAGAGAAATCCGTGGTGTCCAATATTTCAGGGTTGCAGGATCAAAAATTTTCTCCGGATTTTATTCCGGAAACCCGTGGCCTTTCTATTTCAGGAAAAGTAGTTAATGCGGTTGATTCTGTTCCAATGCCTTTCACGCTTGTTGGACTGACCATTTTTAAAGAAAACCCTGAGAACCAGAATGTGTTGACCAATGAACAAGGACAATTCTTTTTTGATCTTTCCAGGCTGAACGGAGAATACGAAATTTTTATTTCGGCAAGGGCAACTGAGGGAAAAACGCCTTTGATTTTAGTTGATAACGATTTTTCAACTCAGAAAATTGAGTTGCCTTTTGTTCCGGTTGATTTGTCGGAAGAATCGAGAATGCGTTACCAGTTGCTATCGTTTAACAGCCAGATGCAAACCCTTTACCGGCAGCAAAAAGTTGAAGACGAGATAAAGTCATTTTCGTCGGATTCTTCGTTTTATGGCAATCCTGATTTTGTACTTAAGCTGGACAAATACATTGCAATGCCAAGCCTGAAGGATTATATATATGAACTGGTACCGCAACTGGGGGTTCGGCATGATGGAAAAAGGACAACGTTAAAAGTGCTTGGTGTCTATTCTGATTTGGCTATACACGATCCGCTGGTTTTGGTTGATATGGTGCCGATTTTTGACATTGATAGGGTTTTGGAAATACAACCTGATAAAATTGAACGGATTGAGATGGTGACCGTACCATATGTACGTGGCGATATTGTTTTTGGTGGAATTGTCAGTCTGTTTTCGAAAAAGGGCGATTTAGCGGGTATTGTTCTTCCTTCGGTTGGTCGTTTCATTACCTATGGAATGTTGAGCCGTGATTTCTCTAATACAACTTTTGATTCTCAGAATCCACGTATCCCAGACCTTCGGAATTGTCTGTACTGGAATCCTGATCTGAAGCTTAAAGGATCTGAACCGGCTAAAATTTCATTTAATACGGGTGATAGTGCCGGAGATTTCCTGATTGTTGTTCGAGGTATGGATAAATCGGGGAAAGCTAGATTGACTACAGCCGAATTTACGGTAGAATAGTAAACTTGCCTGTAGAAAGAATATGAATAATCGGTTGTATTCCTAGTTGATCCAACTATTGGGGCTTAGCCCCAAGCCCTAATTCCTTTTTTGTCTTAACACAAAAAAGGAATCAAAAAAAGTCAAGGCTACGCCCGTTTCGCTCGAAAAACTAGCGCTTGACGGCTAAAATCTTTTAAACTCCCCCGAATTCTCGGGGTCAAACAGAAAAGATTTTTTAACGCCGACTTCACTTGTTTTTCGGCTCACCGGCCGAGGCCGAGCTGTTGCGAAAAGACAGACCCATATTTAAGTCGAGAGATAGGATGTTTATAGAAAGAAAAAAGTCCCGAAGGTTTTTCCTGCGGGACTTTTTTTGTTAGATCGAATTCTGCTTTATGAATTCGATGATTTCTTTCTGATAGCCGAAAACCATTCCAACTACCGTGTCGGCGGCACCGTAATATACTGAGATCTTTTCGCCATCGCTTAATGCGGCACACGGGAAAACTACGTTTGGCACGTCACCGGCTAATTCGTAAGGTGCAGCAGGTGCCAGCAGATAGGGTTGGGTGCGGTAAAGCACCTTTGCCGGATTTTCGAGATCTAGCAATGCGGCTCCCATCGAATACCGGAATCCATTGCAGGTATTGATTACTCCGTGGTAGAACATCAGCCATCCATCTTCGGTGCGGATTGGAACCGAACCTGCGCCGATCTTGGTACATTGCCAGGCACTCAATTCAAATGGGGTAACTTTCATTACGCAACGGTGTTCGCCCCAGTATTTCATGTCCGGACTATAACTGATGTAAATATCGCCGAAAGGGGTGTGTCCATTATCGCTCGGGCGGCTTAGCATGGCATATTTGCCATCAATCTTTTCAGGAAAAAGCACACCGTTACGGTTAAATGGCAGGAACGCATTCTCGCATTGATGAAAAGTAACAAAGTCGAACGTATAAGCAATTCCAATGGTTGGTCCATGGTATCCGTTGCACCAGGTTACCCAGTAACGGTCTTCAATGAAGGTAACCCGAGGGTCGTATTTGTAGGCAGAGTCAATCATTTCGGTATTTCCGGGAACCATAACAATGGGCTCGTGGCTGATATCCCAGTTAATTCCGTCTTTACTGAAGCCTGAAAAGATGTTCATCTGAACCGCTTTATTATCGCACCGGAATACACCGGCAAACCCGTCTTTAAACGGAACCACTGCGCTATTGAAAATACTGTTTGACGAAGGAATGTGGTAACGTCCGATCACCGGATTTTGAGAATATCGCCACATTACATCAGTCGATCCTTCCGGACGACCTTCCCATGGAATCATTAAATCATTAATCATAGCTGTATTTTTAAATCTGTTCTATTTCTTGTTGTTCTGTATTGTCGGCATGACCAAATGGCACAAAGTAAGTAGCTAAAAACGATGGAATGGTAGCAAGCAGTACCCAGATAAAGAAGATTTTGTAGCCCAGGAAATCACTGAGGAATCCACTCATCATAGATGGAATCATAAATCCGAGGTTCATTATTCCTGAAGCAAAGGCATAGTGTGCCATTTTATATTTTCCGGGAGCAACCTGCTGCATCATAAAGAGCATCAGGCCGACAAAACCAAATCCGTAGCCAAAATATTCCAGTACTACCGCCGAGCCTATTAAATAAAGGTTCGAAGGTTGCGTAACTGCAAGCAAGGCGTAAACCGCAAAGGGAACGTTAAAACTTGCGCATAAAATGATCAGCGCTTTCTTCAATCCGCGACCGGCAATGAAATACCCGGCCAGAATCGATCCAAAAACGAAAGCTGCCGCACCGAAAATTCCATAGATTAACCCAATTTGCGAGGTTGAAAGTCCAAGTCCGCCATCGGCAATTGCTGCTTTGAAAAACAGGGGTGCAATTTTTATGGCAAATCCTTCGGCAAAGCGGTATAGGATAATGAACGCGATGTACCAGTAAATGTGTTTCTTCTGGAAGAACGTTTTAATTACATCGGTAAGCGTATTTAGTCCGTCTTTAAACGATTTAACCTCGGCAGAAGTGTTTCCTCCTTTGGGTAACATTTTCAGGTGATAGATTCCCAGCGCAGCCATGATAGCGCCAAAGATGAGCATAACCGATATCCAGGCACTAACCACGCCAATGCTCTCTTCCAGCTGCCCGGCAAGGTAAACGAACGCCCCGGCCGTCAATATTTTAGCCACATTGTACGATGCCCCCTGCCATCCGATGTATTCGGCCTGAAGTTTTGGCGTAAGCACATTCAGGTAAACGCCATCGGTAGCAATGTCGTTTGTTGCCCCGCTGAATGCCATAATAGCCAGGAGAGCTATGGTATAAGTGAAAAAATTGCTCATGGGCAGCGCGAGGGCAACCATGGCAAAGGTAATGGCAGTAATAAACTGTGAAGCTACCACAAAATGCTTCTTGGTTTTATATATTTCAAGCACCGGGCTCCACAACGGCTTAATGGTCCATGGAATCATGATTAGCGAAGTCCAGAATGCGATTTGCGAATCGGAGATCCCCATGTTTTTGTACATCAATGCCGATGCTTGCGCGATAGCTACAAAGGGCAGCCCCATTGCGAAATAGGCTGACGGCACCCAATATGCAGGATGTTTAACTCCGGCTTCTTTTACTGACATATGCGAGTTTTAGATGGATCAAATGTAATGTTGTTGCCTCGAAAATAAGTGGCTGAAAATACATGAAGTATTCCAGAAATAGAAACAAATGATTGTTTTATATTTTAAAAGTAACAAAAAGATTACTAATAAATTTAAAAACCTTATTTTTGATTGTATAATTATTAAGAAACCAAATTCCCTCGTTAAAGCATTACTTTATGAAATTTAAATACTCGTTTTTCCCGGCTTTGTTGTTTGCAATCGTTTTTTTATCGGTTGGTTGTCAGGTTTCTACGCAAAAGAAATCGGAGCCATCCAAAGATCGAAAGTACAATGTTGTGGCCTATGTTGCAGGGTTCCGTAACTTCGATTTTTCGACGATTGATGTTTCGCGGTTAACGCACATTAATTATGCATTTGTAAACATTAAGGATGGCGAAGTGGTGTTCGATTCGACTAAAATTGACGGCAAGGCGCTTACCCCAAATGATTTGCGGGTGCTGAACAATTTGAAAAAAGTTAATCCTGATTTACAGGTTCTGGCTTCGGCCGGAGGATGGAGCTGGTCGGACAAATTTTCGGATGCCGCTTTTTCTGAAGAATCGAGAGCAAAATTCGCTTCAAGTTGTGTTCGCCTGGTACAAAAATATCAACTCGATGGCATTGACCTCGATTGGGAATATCCGAACCAGGTTGGCGCCGGAAATACATTCAGGCCTGAAGATGTGCACAACTTTACCCTAATGCTAAAAGCTGCCCGCGAAGAACTGGATAAAGCAGCAAAAACGGAAGGCAAAGGGAAACATTACCTGTTGACCATTGCATCAGGAGCCGACGCTACGTATGTAAAGAACACGGAGCTTGGCGAATTGCAGAAGTATGTCGATTTCATTAACATCATGACCTACGATTTTTACAACGGGTTGCATAAAGTTACCGGCCACCACAGCAATTATATGCCTTCGGCAAATCCGGAACTCGATATGAACAGTGTAGTGAATGCCGTCGATTTGCATTTGCAGGCTGGTGTTCCGGCCAATAAAATTAACCTGGGCATTCCGCTTTATGGCCGGAAATGGGAAGGTGTGAAGTCGGTTGATGGCAAAATTTTGTTTCAGGAAGCTGAAACGGTAGGGATGGGTATTGATTACATTGATTTTGCCAATGATATAGACCAAAATGGATTTAAGCGGTATTGGGACGAAACGGCGAAAGCGCCATACCTGTGGAATCCGGAGAAGAAAATATTTATCTCATACGAAGACGAAGCTTCTATTCTGTGCAAAACGGAGTACCTGAAAAGCAAAGGACTGGCCGGAGTGATGTTCTGGGAATACTGCGCCGACCGCCAAAATGAGCTGCAAAAGGCCATAAGCAAGGGGTTGGGCAAATAGTCGAGACGAGATATTTCTACTTAAGAAGAGCAGTTTCATAATTGCGGTAGCAAGATTCTAATTTGCGGTAACAAAAAACCTTTTTGGCTGGGTTTAGAAAACGAACATTAAAGAGAAAGGATGCCAGCGGCATCATATGTTTATAGAATAACGTTTGAACAAAGCGATCTACGACCCCACCGGGGTCGTACGTTCTACGCAACATCATGACTTTTCTATAAACATGCAAACCCGCTGGGTTTAGTTGAACTAAAAACAAAAATACCCGCCAGATTTCTCCGACGGGTATTTGTATTTCAGGTAAAATTATTCAGGATTAAACGGCCTGTACCAACTCCAGACTTTCGAAACCTTTTTGAACAGCTTCGAGGTTCATAGGGATCAGGTAGTGGTGGCGCGTTGGAAGCGATTTCTGCAAACCTTTTTCAACACTTTCCATTTTTACTACTGGTTTGGCTTTCAGGTAAGCGCCCAAAACCACCATGTTAAAGGTTTTTACGTTGCCCAATTCGGCAGCAATCAAAGTTCCTTCAATTTTATAGATGTTGATGTCGGTACGTTTGGGCGGATGGATGATTCCGTTGGGGTCGTAAATTAATACGCCGCCGGGTTTTACCATCGATTCAAATTTGTCCATCGATTGCTGATTCAGGATAATGGCTGTGTCGTATTCGTTCAGAACCGGCGAACTGATGCGGCTTTCGCTCAGGATCACGGTTACATTGGCTGTTCCACCGCGCATTTCGGGACCATACGATGGAAACCAGGCCACTTCCTGATCGGCCATCACGCCCGAATAGGCTAATATTTTTCCCATCGAGAGTACGCCCTGTCCGCCAAATCCGGCTATAATGATTTCTTCGGTCATCGTCTTAGTTTTTAAGTGGTGTATAACTTTCAGGATCATTCTTTGTACTGTCTTTCAAATCTCCGGGCACATAGAATGGGAACATGTTGTCGACCATCCATTCGTTCGCTTTTACCGGAGTCATCTTCCAGTTCATGTTGCAGGTTGAAACCACCTCAACAAACGATGTTCCTTTTTTATCGATTGCAGCCTGAAATGCTTTTGCAATTGCTTTTTTGCATTTGCGAATGGTTGCAGGTGTATGAACCGACTGACGGGTGACATATGAAGTTCCGGGTAACTGAGCGATCAGTTCGGTGATTTTCAGTGGATATCCGTTGCGTCCGGCATCGCGCCCGTTGGGTGTTGTGGCGGTAACTTGTCCGAGCAAAGTCGTTGGAGCCATTTGTCCTCCTGTCATTCCGTAGATTCCGTTGTTTACAAAGATGACAACCATATTTTCGCCGCGGTTGCAGGCGTGCATAATTTCAGCCGTCCCGATCGAAGCCAAATCGCCGTCTCCCTGGTAGGTGAAAACAACCTTGTCTGGATTGGTGCGGGCGATTCCGGTGGCCACGGCTGGCGCTCTTCCGTGAGCGGCTTCCTGCCAGTCGATCTCAAGGTAATTGTAGGCAAAAACAGCGCATCCAACCGGCGAAACGCCAATGGTTTTATCCTGAATACCCATGTCTTCGATTACCTCAGCCAACAGCCGATGAATTACACCGTGACTACAGCCCGGGCAATAATGCATCGTGTTTTCGGTCAGTAATTTTGGTTTTTCGTAAACCAGGTTATTGGGGTTGATTATATCTTTCAATTCCATAAATTATCCTCCTATCAGTTTTTGTTCAAGGGCCTCAACCACTTCACCCGGGCTTGGAATGATACCGCCCATTCGTCCGAAATGTTTTACCGGAACAGAACATCCGGCGGCAAGCTGAACATCTTCAATCATTTGTCCCGCATTCATTTCAACGACCAACATGCCTTTTACTTGTTTTGCAAGCTTTGCAATTGGTTTTTTCGGGAAAGGGAATAAGGTAATGGGGCGTAAAAGGCCTACTTTAATTCCTTTTTCGCGAGCCTGATCGACGGCCTTTAGGCAAATACGCGCCGAAGAACCGAATGCTACCAAAAGATAATCGGAATCTTCACACTGTATTTCTTCAAAAAGCACATCTTCTTCTTCCATTTTGGCATATTTTTCCTGCAAGCGGATGTTGTTGTTCTCCATTCTTGCTGAATCCATTTCAAGAGAAGTAATGATGTTGCGCTGGCGGTTAGGCTTGCGTCCGTTGGTTACCCACGAACCATATTTTTCGTTGATTTCTTCGTCAGTTAATCGGGGGATATAGTCGGCCAAAACCACTTTTTCCATCATCTGTCCAATCACACCGTCAGTCAGGATCAAAGCCGGATTGCGGTATTTAAAAGCCAGTTTGAAACCTAGTTCGACGAAGTCGTTCATTTCCTGAACAGAAGATGGTGCGAGTACAATCAGGCGATAATCGCCATGCCCGCCCCCTTTGGTCGATTGCCAATAGTCGGCCTGCGATGGCTGAATGGTTCCCAGACCGGGGCCTCCGCGCTGAACATTAACGATAAGGCAGGGTAATTCAGCTCCTGCGAGGTATGATATTCCTTCGGCCATCAAGCTGATACCAGGACTGGACGAAGAAGTCAGTACTTTTTTCCCGGAGCCAGCAGCCCCATGAACCATATGAATGGATGCAATCTCACTTTCGGCCTGAAGTACAACCATTCCGGTTTCGTTCCAGGGTTCGCGATCCATCAGGGTTTCCATTATTTCTGACTGGGGAGTTATGGGGTATCCGAAATAACCATCGCAACCACATCGAATGGCCGCTTCGGCAATGACCTCATTTCCCTTCATTAATCTTAATTCACCCATATTTTTTGAATTTGTTTGTTGCTTATTTTAACAAGTGACTAGAGTGCCTAAAGTTCGGAGTGCCTAAAGTACTCTAGGCACTCCGAACTTCTTATATTTTCACGCGGTAAACGGTAATGCAGGTGTCGGGACAAACTGTTGCGCAGTTCGAACAACCGATACAGGCTTCCGGATTTTTCATAAACGAATAATGATATCCACGGCTGTTTACCTGCTTGTTTTGACTTAGAACGTCCTGAGGGCAAGCCACCACGCAGAGTCCGCATCCTTTGCATTCTTCATTGTCAACTACTACTGCTCCAATTACTTTTGCCATATTTTTTATTTTAGAGGAAAGTCGGCATTAAATTGTTTCAGCCGTTTTTTCCAAATCCTCAAATTGATCACGTTTTACATGTGAAACACATGCTCTCAAGCCTTCTTTTTCGCTGCCGGTATTCTTCAGTGTTATAGCACTGATTCCGTAGAATAGCAGGTTGCCCAGAAGTTCGCCTCCTGTCATGCCCGGATAACCAATCGTGAAATAGAATCCGTCAGCAATGGGCTCATCACCGTCTTTTTCATAAACGATCGTAAAGCCATTGGCAACGAACAAGTCTTTCATGGCTTTCGCTTTCCGGCCATATTCTTTCACATCTTCAATAAAATTGAATTCACCATCACTTGCTGCTTTAAACATAGCTGCCAAAGCATGTTGGGTTGAATGGGTAATTCCGGACGAAAGTGCATACAAAACCTGCATCACAATGGTGAATCCGAATGGCTTGCTGCCAAAACGGGTCGCCAGGTTTTCATACTGACGGTCCCACAGCGCATTCGAAATCGCCATAATGGCACCGCGCTGTCCGGCATACGAGAATATTTTAGATGCCGATATAAACAGCACGTACAGATCGGTATATTTTGCTACCGTTGGCTGGTAGGGCGGTTTCCCCGGAGTATATAAATCTTTCCTGAAATCCATTCCAAAGTAGGCCAGATCTTCCATCACGATCACATCGTATTTGGTAGCCAGTTCGCCGATAACCTGCAATTCTTCTTCGGTAAAACAAATCCAGCTTGGGTTATTCGGGTTCGAATAAACCATCGAATTGATGTTTCCCTGCGACAAATACGATTCGAGTTTGTCCCGAAGTTTTTCGCCACGGAAATCGAACACATCGAACGATGCATATTTGTGCCCCATTACGGTCATTTGCTGCTTCTGAACCGGAAATCCGGGATCGAGAAACAGGGTCGTATCTTTTTGCTTGTCGACATTTCCGGCAACCAAAAGTGCGGCGAAAGTTCCCTGCATCGAGCCACAGGTTGGGATACAACTGGCTGGCTCAATATCAATGTCCATAAATGTTTTGATGAAACGGGAGGCTTCGTATTTGAGCGGTTTGATACCGTCCATCATCGGGTAAACCGAAGCAACACCTGACTGAAGCGCTTTAATTTCGGCTTCAACTCCAACTTTTGCAGGCGGCAGTCCGGGAACTCCCATTTCCATGCGAACAAACTTGATTTTGCTTTCTTCTTCGATTAAATTGATCAGTGCAACTATTTCGCGGATCGAAGCTTTTCCCGGGTCACTTATCCGGAGTTGATCGATGTATTTTTTTACAATTTCTTGTTTTACAGGGGTATTGCTCATTTAGAAATCGAATATTTTGGGTAAAAATAAACAAAGTATTTGCTATAAATCAAACGCAGAAAAGGTATTGCTTAACAGGTTTCGCAATTCGGAAACACAATCAGTTCGCGAATTGGAAAATGAAAGTAGCCGTGCCGTTTCGGTTTTGATTTGACAGAAAATCAGGTCAAAAGCTGAACCTGTATTTTGTCATGTTTTGAGTTTTTAGAGTCCAAACGCCGGTTTTATGCTTTTTGTCCAGCTGGCGACACGTTCGTCGGTAAGTTCCGGTTCAAAATCTTCATCAATCGGAAGTCCGATAAACATTCCGTCGAAAATGGCTTCCGAGTCGTCGAATTCGTATCCTGAAGGATCAACTTTGCCAACGATTGTTGCACCGTTTTTCAGGAGGTCTTTGGCCAGCATGCCCATTGCATTCACAAAATAGCTCGAATAAGTCACGTGATCGCCCAATCCAAAGATGGCTACCGTTTTGCCCGAAAAATCGACTTTGCTGATGTTTGGGAAAAATTTGCTCCAGTCGGTATTTGAATAATTGGAATCCCAGGTTTCTTTTCCAACAGTAGAAATACCAAAAATGATTTGGTCGAATTTATCCAGATCAGATGGTTGCGCATCGTTCACCGATATCATTTCTACATTTTGTTCGCCCAAAGCTGCTTTTACTTTTTCAGCAACACGGTGAACTGAACCTTTTTCAGGACCAAAAAATAATCCAATTTTGCTCATAATCTTTATTTTACTGATTGTGAATTGCTAATTCTCCACGTACATATTCGCCTAATACCGATAAACTAGATACGTTTTTCAGGATTGCGTGAAGTGCTTTTTCGTAATTGTCTACTGAATCCCATTCCACATCAACATGGAAGGTGTATTCGTTGGGTTTACCGATAATTGGCACCGATTGTATTTTGGTCAGGTTGATTTTGTTTTCGGCAAAAGTATTGAGCACATTGGCCAAAGCGCCGTAATAATGGCCCACTTCAAAACAAAGAGAAGCCTTGTTGGCTAATTCGTTTGGCCTGGCGTGTTTAGATAAAATCAGGAACCGGGTGTAATTTTGTCGGTTTGTTTCGAGTCCCGAATCAAGTATATCCAGTTCGTAAAGCTCTGCGGTGCGTTGATTTCCGATGGCGGCGGCATTCGTTAATTTTTCATCATGAACCAATTTCCCGGAAGCGGCTGTATCCTGATTTTCGATAATGTGAACATTGGGGAACTGACTTTCGAGATATTCGGCGCACTGTTTTATGGCGATTGGATGCGAATAAATGGTCGTAATGTCTTCTTTGGTCACACCCGGATTTGCCATCAGGTGCATCTGGATGTGAATATAAATCTCGCCGATAACTTTTAAATGATAGTCGCGAATGAGCGCGTAGTTTTGCAGCAAACTTCCGGCTATTGAATTTTCGATGGCCATTACGGCAATGCTAACTTCATCTGAATCAATTAAATTGCAAACGCTGGTAAAGGATTTGCATTCCACAACCTTAATTTCATCCTCGAAATATCTTCTTGCCGCATCTTCGTGGAAAGAACCTGCAATTCCTTGTATAGCTATTTTCTTCATCTTCTTTTTAATGTTAAAAATCCCGGACAAAGCCGGGACAATTTACGCAAAATATCCTAATAACTTCCCGGCGTATCAGTTTGCAAAGATAACAAACGAAGCGGAGTTCAGTTTTTAGCTCAATAATGAATTTATATTTTGTACATATCACTGGCACTAACCAATTCCAGTTTATGCGCCTGAAGAACTTCGATACATTTCTGGATGTTGTCGGGTTTTAGCACAATATTGGCGGTTTTATTATCCATCGAGTAAGCGTACAAATATTCGATAAATACTTCTTCTCCTGAAAGAATGTTCAATGCACGGGCCAACGCACCGGGCTCATTTGGACTGTTTAGGCAAATCACATCGGTTAATCTGACCGAAAAGTCGGCATCTTTCAGGATTGAAAGCGCTTTTTCGGGTTCAGAAACGATCATTCGCAAAATGCCAAATTCAGATGTGTCGGCGACGCTGAAGGCGGACATGTTAATGCCTGCATTACCCAAAATCTGAGTTACTTCGTTCAGGCGTCCGGTTTTATTTTCAAGAAATACGGATAGTTGTTTGATAATCATGATGGGTTCCTCCTACAAATTACGGTTGTCAATTACACGTTTTGCTTTTCCAGCGGTGCGTTCAATGGTTTTAGGTTCTACTAGTTTTACGTCAACCGAGATTCCGAGCGTACTCTGAAGTTTATGCGTGATTTTTTTACGCAGCGCTTCCAGTTGCCTGATTTCGTCGGAAAAAAACTGTTCCTGAACTTCAACCATCAGTTTCAATGTGTCTAAGTTACCTTCCCGTTCAACAATAAGCAAATAATGAGGAGCCGTTTCGCTCATTTCGAGCAATACGCTTTCAATTTGCGAAGGGAATACGTTTACTCCACGGATGATCAACATATCGTCGCTTCGGCCTTTGCATTTTTCCATACGAACCAAAGTCCGTCCACAGGCGCATTTCTCGTAATTAAGGCGTGTGAGGTCTCTTGTCCGATAGCGGATCAATGGAATACCTTCTTTGGTGATGGTGGTGAAAACCAGTTCGCCGATTTCTCCGGCGGGTAGTGGCTGTAAGGTAATTGGGTCGATAATTTCAGGAACAAAATGGTCTTCCATGATGTGCATTCCTGCCTGATGTTCGCACTCGCACGAAACTCCCGGTCCCATGATTTCGCTCAATCCGTAAATATCGATAGCCTTGATGCCCAGACTAGCTTCAATTTCCTTGCGCATGTTTTCTGTCCAGGGTTCGGCTCCAAAAATTCCTACACGTAATTTAAGTCTGCTCTTGTCAATTCCTTTGGCTTTCAGTTCTTCTCCCAAATGGAGCGAATACGATGGAGTACAGGCAATTACCGTTGTGCCAAAATCTTCCATTAACTGAAGTTGCTTGTCGGTATTTCCTCCTGAAATCGGGATAACCGAAGCACCGAGGTTTTCGCAACCGTAGTGCAAACCCAATCCGCCAGTGAAAAGTCCGTAGCCATAAGCGACCTGAACAATGTCTTCGCGGTGAACTCCGGCCATGCAAAGCGAGCGGGTCACTATTTCCGACCAGCTATTCAGGTCTTTGCGGGTGTATCCAACAACTGTTGGTTTGCCGGTTGTTCCTGAAGATGCGTGAATACGGACAATTTCGCTCATCGGGACGGTAAACATTCCGAACGGGTAATTGTCGCGCAGGTCGGTTTTCAGTGTAAATGGCAGTTTACTTAAATCGTCAATGGATTGTATGTCGTCGGGAACCAGACCGGCTTCCTGCATTTTTTGGCGATAGCTGGGCACATTGTGATAAATTCTCGTGACTGTTTCTTTCAGCCTTTCGGTTTGAATGTCGCGCATTTCTTCGCGGCTCGCACATTCTATTTTTTCGTTCCAGATCATTGTATTGAGTTGTATTGTATTTCTTAATTAATGCGATACTATTATAATGTATCAGTTGGTTCCGTAAATCGATTCATCGGGCATGATGTTAAGTCCTGCATCCAGCAGTTTTTGTTTGGCGTGCGAAACATCTTCAGGATCGATTACGAAGTAAGCATTCTGGTCTCCGTAGCCCGATCGTCCGTATGCATTGGTGAAATTGACCCCGGCATTCACAATTCCTTTGAGCAGATCATCCAATCCGCCGGGTTGGTCGATCATTTCGATCACCACAATTTCGCGCAAGGCAGCCGACAAACCGTTTTCGATCAGCAGGCTGTGTGCCAGCTCCGGATTCGAAACCACTAAGTTCAGGATTCCCCAACCGTTAGCGGTGTGATTGAGATTCATGGTGCGGATGTTGATCTCAGCTGCTTTTAATACGGCAGTAACCCTTTCAAGGTGGCCGATTTTATTTTCGAGAAATATGGAGACCTGATATGCCATAGGAATGATGAATTATAAGTGATGAATTAAGAGTTTAGTGCTACGCGGAGTTCTTTTACCCGAACAGCTTTTCCTTCAGGTTTTGGCAACGAATTTGGTTCAACCAGTTTTACGATTGGTTTAACCAATACTTCATCGCGGATTTGTCCGGTAATCAAACGCGATAATTTGTCGAGCCGGGTGATATCGCCATTAAACCAGTCTTTCTTTACTTCAACTTCAATGATCATTTCGTCCGATCCGTTGATGGTGTCTAAAGTAATCAGATAATCGGCACCAACTTCCGGAATTTTCATCAGAACGCCTTCAATCTGCATCGGGAAAATGTTGCAACCCTTCACGATAAACATATCGTCGCTCCGTCCTGTAATACGGTCGAGACGAACATGAGTTCTTCCGCAGGAACATGTTCCGGGTAAAATACGGGTCAGGTCGCGCGTACGGTAACGAATCAACGGCATCGCCTGACGATCAAGCGTAGTCATGACCAATTCACCCACTTCGCCTTCAGCAACAGGTTCGAGCGTTTCAGGATTGATAATTTCAACCAGGTAGGCGTCTTCCCAAATGTGTAAACCATTCTGGTAAGTACATTCGAAAGCAACGCCGGGGCCGTTCATTTCAGTCAACCCGAATGAGTTATATGCTTTTACGCCAAACATTTCCTCGATGCGCTGGCGTTGTTCTTCGGTATGAGGTTCGGCACCAATTACAAAAGTGTGTAATTTGGTATCTTTTCGGGGGTCGAGTCCTTCTTCCAGAAATACTTCGTACAAGCGGTTCAGGTAACTCGGAATGGCATGAGCCACGGTAGTCCCGTAATCCTGCATCAGTTTAATCTGGCGAGGGCTGTTGCCTGCTCCGGCCGGAATACTGAGACAACCCAATCGTTCAATTCCGTATTGAAAGCCCAGCCCCCCGGTGAATAAGCCGTACCCGCAAATGTTTTGGAAAACATCGGTGTCGCGCACTCCGGCGCAATACAACGAGCGGGCCATCAGGTTTGCCCACGAATCAATGTCGTGCCGGTTGTGGAAAATTACCGTTGGATTTCCGGTTGTTCCGCTGGTGCTGTGCAAGCGAATCAATTCTTTTTTAGGCAATCCCAAAAATCCGTAAGGGAAATTTTCGCGCAGGTTTTGCTTGGTGGTAAAGGGTAATTTCTGAATGTCGGAAACTGACGACACCGAATCCGCAGATAACCCCATTTGTTTATATAGATTTCCGTAATATGGCGAGTTCATAGCCGAATGAATCGTACTTTTCAGTCGGTTAACCTGAAGTTTTTCGAGATCGTGCCGTTTCAGGGTTTCAAGTTCATTTTCCCAATACATGGTCGTTTGTTTTTAGAAAGAATACATCAGCATGAGTTGAGCTCTGTGGTTGGTTACATCAATACCTTTTGCGTATAATCCATCGCTGATATTAATGTTTCCAATTCCGTATTTTGCCGAGGTTAACTCGTATTCAAGTACAAATCTCAATTTCGAAACATTCAGTGCAAAATGAGGGGCAACCCGGTAGATCGACGCAATTTGAGGAACTAATCCGGGAGTTACAGTTGATGGGGCAGTCGAAGTTCCAAAATTATAGAGTGCATCAACAGTTCCCAGATTTTTCATGTATCCTCCGAAGAAACCGACCTGGTATTTTTTACCATATACCATATTAATAAAGCTGGTCAGCGAATTATAAGGAGTGTAAGTCATTGCACCGGTAGTTTTGTCAACGGTTTTTACTCCATATCCGCCGGGAATATTTAAATGTGTCATGTTTTGACCCAAAACAGCTTTAGCCCTGATGGTGAACATCTTCTTTACGTATTGCCCATATCCAACGAACGATACTGCCCGAACCATATCATCCGACACGTATTTCTTTGTGTCTTTTCCGGGAACAACTTCTACGGTGTAAAGCGTTGGCAAAATGTATTTCAGGCTGGCTCCGGCACCCAGTGTGAACCCACCATTATTCATTTCAATATTGGCAACCATTTCTGGTATTCCGGCGTTACGATTATAGCATTCACTCTTGTCGGTATACACCATGGCTTTGGGGTACATCGAATCAATTTTTGTAAAACCATACGATTTATACTGAAACTCAGAAACCATGGCCGCCGAAAGGATCAGTTTTGAACTTGGTTTATAGTCGAACCTGATCTGAGGGCTGCGGTTAAACGGCTGAAACGGAGCTCCGGTATTCAGGCCTCCAACGGTCGGGAAAACCTTGCCGCTCCAGAACGGATGCCAGGTTTGACCCACCAAAAGCGATGATTTGGTCCAGGTAAAAACTGCATTGGCTTGCCGCACCCGAAGCATGGCTGGATTTACACCTAAATCGCCAGCAAAATCGGCTTCAATATTGGCGGTAGTTTTGGCTTTTAAAATTTCCGGACCGCTAATACGAACGCCCAAACGGGTAGCCATGGACGAGAAATTATACGTTGGTGTTTGGTTGATGTGTTTCCCGTTGGCATCAACTCCGGCGTATAACGGAACGATAAAAAACTGTTCGTTGGCAGCGTTTAATCCCTTATAAGTATCTAAAAAGGATTCAAAACGAATGAAACCATAAAATTCGGCAGAAGTCTCTTTGGGTTTTGACTCTTGCCCGTAAGAAATTTGGGTAATAATGAGGAGGAGTAAAAGGAATCGTTTTTTCATGAGATGTTTGGTTCTTCTGATCATTGGCTGAACTTAAAATCATAAATACAGCAAACTCAGGCTCCGGCTAGGAACTCAGTTAATTAATTTTTGGTTTTTTATAATTTTTATCTCTGAATGAAGTGAAATCCAATGGACTAAGCCCACAGCATCCTGAATTGAACCCAAAAGTAAAAGTTTTATCTAATACTACAAATGTGGTAATCTGGTAATTGTAAGTAATTGTGGTGTTATGCTTTCATTATAGAAGATGAAATGCATTAAAATAAAGCAATTATAAGGAATTGCCTGATTTATCTGAAAAAGTAAAAATGAAGTAATTTAGATTCAGTTTGAATAATGAGAGACTCCGGAAGTGATTGGCATTGCGGCAAATTTAATGAATTTGATCTGTTTATCGATTACGACCGATTCTGTCATCAGGCTTTTTCAATCAATACGATGAATATATTTAAGGTAACAACATCGGAATATAGTAATCGATTGAGGCATTCGGGTAATACAAATTTGTAATCGACCGTGGGTTGAGAACCGGATTTAATACTACATAAGCTGTAACCAATTATAGCTTAGGCCGATAAAAAAAATGAAAAAAAAGGTATTGGCGAATAATTTCTTTAGCCAAACGTATTTTGAATCAAAATATAACTACTTTTGGAAAATATATTTATCCATTATTTAAACAGTTATTTATGAACATTTTTGTTGGCAGCCTTCCCTTTAAAATTGAGGAAAGCGAATTACAGGAAATTTTTGAAGAATACGGAGAAGTAACATCCGTAAAAATTATTACAGACAGAGCTACTGGAAGATCTAAGGGTTTTGGTTTTGTAGAAATGACGAATGAAGAAGAAGCTAAAAAAGCAATTGAAGAACTGAATAACGCTGAGATTGAAGGCCGGACAATTGTTGTAAATAAAGCTGAAGAGAAAAAAGAAGGTAGCCGTCCTAGTGGTGGTTTCCGTGGTGGCAACTCTGGCGGTGGATTCCGCGGAGGCAATTCAGGTGGCGGCGGTGGTTTCCGTGGCGGCAATGCTGGCGGTGGCGGTGGCTTCCGTGGTGGTGCTGGTGGCGGTGGCGGTTTCCGTGGTGGCGATCGTGGTGGCAACACAGGCGGTGGTTTTAACCGTGGTGGTGGCTCAAGCGCTGGTGGCAACAGAAGATCTGAATACTAGTATATTTCCTGTTTTTAATGTGCTATTTATGTGAAAATTAATTCATTTAATTTTTACGACTACATAAAGGCTAATAAACAAAGGTGTTTCACCAGAGTTTATTAGCCTTCTTTTTTTGTAAAAATTCTTGAAGCTGTTTACGTTTCGTCAGAAAAAACTAATGCTTTCTTCCACACCGTTTTAGTATATTTATCAAAAATATCATCAAAGAATTAGCCCAAAATGTACATTGGAGATTTTAGCCATAACTTTTAGTTGCATCTTATTCTTTTATTAAGTAGAATAGAACTACTATATCGTAATAGATAAAATTAACTTTTTTTGATAAATCTAAAACACATGCCACAAAAGCCTTTATTTGACTACTTTATTGTAAGTGTTGAGTGCAACCTAATACCACAGGAAGTTTATTGGTTGAAAGAATATTCGTTTGCGTTTTTCCCTTCAGCAGAAGAAAATAGTTTGGCGAGCATTAATCATGAAAAGTTAGGATCACAGAGTTTTCCACGTTTTGGGATATTAATATATCGTCCCAAAGGTGAATTGTCCTTGCATATTATTAAAGAAGTATTGGATGATTTTGTAACATGTATCTGTTTACTATGGCCTGACTACTTTTTGTTTTCAGCGATTAGAGAATTTTCAGAAATGCGTCAGCAGTCTTTTGAAAAGCAAATTAGAACAACAGTTAATATAGAAACTGCCATAAAACGCTCTATATACAATAAGAATGATTTGAAGACTACATTTGGTGGCGCTCTCATTGATTATAGTAAGCTAGTTTATATATCACAACGAAATCTTCAATTAAATTTTTTCCCGATTTTTCAGAGATTTATGTCGTTGGATAGAAACGAAAAAGACTATCAGGCAATTAAATTGTTGATTCTGGCTAGCTTTTTACATCCATTTATTGGCAAATTCTATGATAATGCAAATATGAGGTATAGCCTCCTATTTACATTATTAGAGAGTTTTCTAAACAAAGAAGAAAGAATACAAATATATAAGTGTAAAAAATGTGGTGCCGAGGCGAATAAAAGTATTCAAGTATCTGTTTCTGACCGCTTTTCCCAATATGTAAATCAATTGCCAATTTCCGATGAGCTAAAAGAAAGAGCGAAAAAAACATTTGAGTGTATGAGGCCAATAAGAAATAAGTTTTATCACTATGCTGAAAGCGAAGGAGAGCTAGGCAAAAAAAAAGATTTAAGAAGTATTACAGGTCGAAATACTATGACATATAAGCAAGATTTGGAGTTAAATGGAGGTAGAGAATTCGGTCCCAATTTTATGCAAGACTTTATTAGAACTATTCTTTTATCAAGGCTTTTAAGTGAAGCCTCATCTAATAAAAAACCGGAATTTAAAGAAAGTCTATTGTGGAATCATTTTAAACCGATTTCTGTTGTTGGAAAAGTTGATGTATCATTCAGTGATTTGATTGGTTATCTCCATGTTGGAATTATGGATTTTTCGGAGTTAGAAAAACGAATTCATTTATGTAAAAGTGAAGAAATCTGTAACGATAGGCGAATTCGCCAATTTTATTTTAAAAATGAGAATTCATCTAACCCGATAATGATAGTATGCGATACCCCCTCGAGATTAAATATTGAAAATATTAGCAATGATAGAGAATCAAATTGGTCAAAAAATAATTTGAATGAACCATTTTTGAGTATTTTAAAATTATTAAATCTTGAAGATGCTTATATGACAAATCTTGTAAAGTGTGGAAGCCTTAACAGATTTGATATAACAGATCCTTCTTTAAAAAATTGTTGGCAATTTTTATTACGCGAAATAGATTTGATTAACCCCAAACTAATTCTTTGTGTTGGAAAAACAGTGTTTAAAATAATGAGCAAGAGAAATCTATCTGTGCCAGTCGAGTATGTGCCACATTATAATTATAGAATGAACAAATTGACAAATTCAAATCGAAATAAGAACAATGCATATTTAAGGTCTGAAGAATCTATTATCAAAATTTGGAAAGCAGCAATAGTAAAACACATATTTAATTAAATAATTTATTTTCAATTAATTAGAATGTGTTGATGGTAAAGAGACTTTTTATAAATATTTGGCTCCGCTGGGGAAGGGATTTTGCTACGTTCACATTTGATGTTGCTTCTTGCGACTGAATTACTACAACTGGTCACTTCCTTTCTCTATTCTGATTCGGGCATCAACAGCTACCAACTTGTCGCCATTTCCAAGCAACGGATTGATATCCATTTCTTTAATCTCAACAGCAAAGCGAAGCAGAGTTGATAAGCGAACCATGATTTCGGCAAATTTCCGCTCACTAACCCCATTTTTGCCCCGGTAGCCTTTTATCATTTGGTATGCCCGAAGGTTTTTGATCATGGAAGCCGCCTCGCACATGGTTAGTGGGGCAAGCCCTGAAGTAACATCTTTAAATACTTCAACGAAAATTCCGCCCATTCCGCATAAAATAATGTGGCCAAAGCGGTCTTCGTATTTGGCGCCCAGAAACAGCTCGATACCTGAAGCCATTTCGGCCATTAAGACAGAAGTGGTATCTTTAATTTTGATCAATCTTCTAAATTCGTGCTGAACCGTTTCTATATCCTTAACGTTCAGCACAACTCCGCCAACATCCGTTTTATGGATGGGGCCAACAACTTTCATTACCAGCGGAAATCCCAGTTTTTTTGCGGTTTCAATTGCGGCGTCTTCTGTTGTCACCGTAATTTCACGAACCATCGGAATTCCTGCTGCGGCAAATAACTGATGGATCGTTTCAGGCGATTGGAATCCGTCTTCAGTCCGATCAATAATTCGGCGGATTTCAGGAATGTCAATATTTTCGAGGAATATTTTTTCTTCGGAAGGTTTGGCTGCCTTTAGGATGCTGGTCAATGCTTTTCCCAAAAGGACTTCATCCGGAAAAATTACATTGCCTTCAGAAATAAAATAAGCCATGTCGTCCTTAACATTAATCAGCGAAGGAAGAATTGGAAATATTGGTTTTTTGCAGGTGCGCATCTTTTCGTTCAGAACCTGATATACATCTCGAACTGGTGATAGTCCAGGGCTTCCGAAAATGACAGCCATCCCATCAATTTTATCAAAATCATTTTCGCAGGCATCAATAATAGCAGCCAACTGCTCCGCATTGCCGGTGGCCAGAAAATCAATTGGATTTTCGACAGACGAACCGGGGAAAAGCTGATTTTTGAGTTTTGTTTTTGCTTCGCAATCTTCAATGTGCGGAATCTTTAGTCCACCGTTTTCGAGCGCATCGGTGAGCATTACAGCCGGTCCTCCAGCGTGGGTGATGATGGCCAGACGCTTGCCTTTCATGGGTTTGCAGTGAAAGACATTGGCAACCGTAGTCAACTCCTCACGGCCATAGCAACGAACAATTCCTGCTTTCCGGAACAATGCTTCAACAGCCAGATCGGAATTAGCCATTGCTCCGGTATGCGATGCCGCTGCCCGGCTTCCTGCTTCGCTGCTTCCGGCCTTGATGGCAGCTATTTTGCATCCTTTGCGGATTAACGAAGAGGCGTGTTTCAACAATTTATCGGGATTTTTAATGCTTTCGACATAAAGTAGTTTTACCCGTGTGCTGGTTGCCGGATTAAATACGTCGTCCATAAATTCGAGGATCTCTTCCACGCCGTTTTGCGCCGAATTTCCTACAGAAAATACGCTGGCAAAATGGAGCCCTTTAGGGATGCCGGATTCCATGATGAAAACGGCAGTTGCTCCGGAACTGGAAATGAGGTCGCAACTCATTTGCTCCAGTTTGGGAATTGGAGTTGTGAATACGCTGGTGTGTGCATAAGTAATTACTCCGATGCAATTTGGGCCAATGAGACAAGCGTTATTCTCTTCTATAATTTTTACAATTTTCTGTTCAAGTACCCGGCCTTCTTCACTTTCTTCGCTAAATCCGGCGGAAATGATGATAAATCCTTTCGTACCTTTTTGGGTTGCCAGAATCTCAACCGCGGCGACACAAGCTGCGGCAGGAATGGCCAAAACGGCCATCTCGACAGGAGGCAAATCACTAACCGATGCATACGATTTTACTCCTTGCACTTCCTCCGAACCTGGATTGACAACGAAAAGATCGCCCTTGAAATTATTGTCGAGCAAATTCTTCAGAAGTTTTCCTCCCGGCTTCATGATGTTATTCGAAGCTCCTACAACTACAATACTTCGTGGGGCAATTAATTCTTTTGTTATCATCGACAGACTTTTATATTTGAAACAAAGTTAGCAAAAGCATTCTCTGAAGGAACTGACTTTTGCCTGCATTTCCGCGATGTTCATCATTCGCAAAAATGAGTTATGTTTGTAAAGTAGTGTTTTAAGTTGCTCGCTTCGATACTTTATCATCCAAGTAAATGTCAAATTCTTCAGATCAGAAAATAGTGGTTATTTGCGATTTCTCAGAACGGATGAAAGAGGTCATTGTTCATGGTATTCGTATGGCTGGTGTTTTGAGAAAGGAGCTTTGTTTGACGGCTATTTGGAAGGATAAAGCTCAAAAAAATCAACTTCAGGAGAAATTGATACAAACCTCGAAAAGCCTGAAAGGAAATTTGCCCGACATGGAGATTTCGTGGCTGCTGTTGCAAAAGTCGCTGCACGACAATATGCAGAAGCTGGTTGATGATTATGAGGCTGTTTTGGTTGTACTTCATCAGGCTGATATCACCTGGGCATTGAAGGCTTTCAGGGAAAGCAGCATCGCATTCCTCTTTGTAAATGGTGAAATCCCCCGATTTTTAAGTTATAAAAATGTGTTGGTCCCGATTGATTTCCGCAAAGCCTCGAAGGAAACATCGCTCTGGGCTTCGTACTTCGGTCGTTTCAATAAGTCGCAGGTGCAGCTGATTTATGCCCATGAAACCGACCGCGATCAGGCTGATAAATTGATACGGAACCTAAATTTCTTCAAGAAATTTCTTTCGAGTATGAATGTTCGCCACCATGAGATTGCCGGAAAAACTTCTAGTTGGGGAATTTGCAACGAGGCAATTGCCAGTGCTGATCGCTTAAATGGCGATGTTTTGATTTTTTCAGGAAGTAGTGTGATTTCGCTGATCGACTTGCTGATCGGACTTCCGGAGAAAAAAATCATCCGAAAAGCTGGTTATCTCCCGATTTTAATGATCAACCCACGAAAAGACATTTGCGTGCTGTGCGATTAGAGGCCCCATCTCCAACCCTTCCCCAAGCAGGGAAGGAAGTTTGTGTGGTGAATATCCTGAATAATTGCACCCTGAAAAACGCTGCCAAAAGTAAAGACAATAGAATGTTGGTTCATTCTCACCTCCGTTTGGAGGGGCTTGGGGAGGCTTTTATTCCTCAATCATCATTTCATCAAGCAAATAACCTGCTCCGGCCAGTTTATCGGTAATGAAGAGCGCATACCGGATGTCGAGTATAATGTTACGGCACCTTTCCGGATCAAACATCAGGTCGCTCATGGTTCCTTCCCAGCAGCGGTCGAAATTTACCCCAATCAGGTTTCCATTGGCATCAATTACCGGGCTTCCTGAATTTCCGCCGGTGGTGTGATTCGATGCGGTAAAACAAACGTTCATCTGCCCGTTTTTTCCGTATCGGCCATAGTCTTTATTGTGGTATAAGTTGCGCAGTGCCTGCGGAACATTGTAATCGTAAATGGCCGGATTGTCCTTTTGCATGATTCCTTCCAGCGTTGTGTAGTACGAGTAGGTTACGCCGTCCATCGGTTCAAAACCTTCCACTTTTCCGTAGGATACCCGCAGCGTTTTATTGGCATCGGCCCACAAGGGCTGCCCCTGGTGCATTTCCATGATTCCCGCCATAAAGGTTTTCATATTCCCGTCAATTTGTTTCTGGATCGAGGTGTAATACGGCTCAACTTTCAATTCAAATTGCTTTTTCAGGCTCCTGAAGATTTGAAATACCTGATCCTGGCTAATCGTTTTGAGCTTTTTGGCATTCAGGCCTGAACTAATTCCGGCAATTTTGGCTTGATTGGAAAAGATGGACTTCCTGTAAATTTTGTTGATCAATTCTTCCTGACTTGTTTTATTTATCAGTGTTTTGAAATCTTCAGGAAGAAACGCGGGATCAACATTTTTTAGATAAAGGCGGAGTAACGATGCAAAAATTTTCTCGTCGGTAGCCCGGTTGTATTCGTTGAAATATTCATCGAGCTTTGTCGGAATTGCATTTTGAACTTTCTGCTGATCGGCTGGAGATAGGCTTGGCCAGCGGGTTTCTATCGCTTCAAAGAAAGAAATGATGCTGAAAATATCAGTTCCCCGCAGGACAATTTCACCATAATAATCATTGGCTTTGGCGTAAGCTGAAATTTGCGAGTAAAGTTTTTCGAAGTTTGGCAATACCTCGCCATAACGTGCCCTTCTTTCAGGATTTGCATCGACCCAACTCTTAAATTCGTTCTCGAACTTCTGCTTGCTTTCTATCGCATTCAGGCGTTTCAGCCCTTTTACTTCGCCCTGCCATTTTTTCCAGGCATTGCTGGTATTGGCATATTTGGAGGCATATTGAATCCGGACTCCCGGATCTTTATTCATATCGGTAGCAAGCAGGCTAAGTTTTAGGTCGCGTATTTTAATTTTATCCGGATCGCCCTGCTCCATAATTTGTCGGATCGCCTGTGATGGCAGGTATTCCTGGGTTCTTCCGGGATATCCAAATACCAGGGTAAAGTCGTTGGGCTGTGCACCTTTGATTGATATTTTGAAAAACTTTTTCGGTTTAAAAGGTACATTATCGGGCGAATATTTGGCTGGCTGATTGTCTTTGTTGGCATAAATCCGGAAGTATGAAAAATCGCCGGTATGGCGTGGCCACATCCAGTTATCGGTATCGCCACCAAATTTTCCGACAGATGATGGAGGCGCCCCAACCAATCTCACGTCTTCAAAAACTTCGTACACATATAGAAAATACTGGTTCCCATAGAAAAGTGGCTGAACGGCCGCTTCAAATTTTCCTTTTTCGGCTGCTTTAGAACTAATTTGTTTAGCGTTTCGGTTGATAATTACCGGGATCGAATCGTTGGGTTTGCCTTCTGTTCCGGCTAAAACCTGGCTGGAAACATCTTCCATCCGGCTCAGAAAACGAACACTTAAGCCGGGATTAGCGAGTTCTTCCTGTCGATTTTTGGCCCAAAAACCATTGGTCAGGTAATCGTGTTCGAGCGAGCTGTGATTTTGAATCGCATCAAATCCGCAATGGTGGTTGGTAATGAGCAATCCGTCGTTTGAAATTAGCTCTCCGGTGCAACCTGTTCCGAACAAAACAACCGCATCTTTCATACTGGCCTGATTAACGCTGTAAATGTCTTCAGCCGAAAGTTTGAAGCCCATTTGCTTCATTTCTTCGATGTTATATTTGTTGAGCAACGTTGGAATCCACATGCCTTCTTTGCCTGAAACCGACAAAATTGAAAGTATGGCCAGGGCGATCGCGAGAATATTTTTCCGGAACATATTATTTTGATTTAATTTAATGTCGCAAATGTAATTAACCGATGGAGAACCAAATCCATATTTTTATCAGGAACCGAAAAAAAGGCTGTTCTGGAAGCGAATTTCTTTCAGAACAGCCTTTCAGGTTGAAAACAAAACCGAATTATTTCTGGTTTAACTCGGCAGAAGTATGAAACCCGGAAGCGATAACCGTACTTTCAATGTTGTTTCTATTAACAAGGGCCGCATCAATCAGGATTGATTTCACCAAAGCTTTGCCATTACTTTCGTTGATGAACTTCATTTTCAAGGGTTTTTCAAGAGCAAGCGATATAGCCAACTGTGCAGTTATCGAGGCCATTTCCTTCAGCGGTTTCAGGATGTCGCAAGTTTGTGTGCCGTTCATTATTGCCTTAATATTGTCAAGTTCGGCATCCTGAGCGGCAACCATAACTTTTCCTTCCAGACCCTTTTCTTTCAACACAGAAAGAACACCGTCGGCAATTGCATCGCTTCCGGCAATAATCGCGGTAATCGAGTCTTTATTTTGCTCAAAAAGGCGATTGGCATGTAAAACGCCTTGTTCCGGAGACCAATCGTCGGTAAATTCGCTGTAAACAACCTGAATGTCGCCATTTTCCATATAAGGCTGTAAAATATTCATTTGCCCGAGGAAAAGTTTCATCGAATTGTTGTCGTATTTCGACCCGCAAATCAACGCATATTTGCCTTTTGGTTTTAGCGAGGTCAGGTACGTTGCCTGGAGTTCGCCAATATGGGTGCTGTTTGCAGTGACGTAATAATCGAGTTTGCACCCGTTAATCAGGCGGTCGTAGGCAATAACTTTCACATTTGCATCATGTGCCAGTTCAACAATTTTAGCGGCTTCATCCTGATTAATCGGAACGATAATCAATACCTGAACTCCATTTTCGATCATGATTTTAGCCTGGGCAATTTGTCTTTGCTGATCATTGTCGGCAATTTCGAGCATGACTTCGGCTCCCGCTTTGGTTAAGTTATCAACCAGATAATCTTTATCTTTTGTCCATCGGGCATTTTCGTAACTGTGCATTAATATCCCGATTCGGGGATTCTTGTGTTTGCACCCTGACAGTTGGACAAGTGATCCAATAAGCACAAAGTAGAACAAAAAGCGGGACAATTTCATTCGTAAGGGTTTTTAAGTAGACATTGCGGGCAAGTTACTATTTATCCAACATTTTACAGCGAAGTCAAAATTCTGTTTTAAAGCACTCAACATCTTCCATTTTTATACCGGCTTAGAAGTCCTTTAAGTGTTCGTAAACACTTTGAACCGGCAACCCCATTACATTAAAAAATGAACCTTCGATCCGATAAATGCCAATGTACCCAATCCACTCCTGAATTCCATAAGCACCGGCCTTATCGTATGGCCGATAGTGTTCGAGGTAATAATGAATTTCTTCGTCGCTCAACGGTTTGAACCAGACATCAGTTAACACATAAAACGATACCTTTTTTTCGTTGGAAAGCAGACTCACGCCTGTTATTACCTGATGTTTTTCTCCTGATAAATTTTTCAGCATGCGAAATCCATCATCATAATTGGCGGGTTTATTCAAGACGTTTCCGTTAAGCCATACAATTGTGTCGGCAGTAATCACCAGCTGATTACTTTTCAGGTGTGGTCGAAAAGCTTCAGCTTTCAGTTCTGCCAGATAAACGGGTATTTCGGTCTTGCCCAAATCGGCAGGGAATTCCTCAGGAATATCCATTGACTGAACGCGGAACTTCAATCCCAGATCGCTCAACAACTGCTGTCGGCGTGGCGATTTCGAGGCCAGAATGATTTCGTATTTTTCAAGATTTTGCAGAAACATATGTTGAAAGTTCGGAGTTCGAAGTTGAAAGTTCGGAGTTAAACTTTAGGCGCTCCAAACTTTAGGCATTTCGAACTTGCGTTTTTTAGTCTGCTTTGATGCTCACGATTTCCTGCCCAAACCATTTTTGCTGCGACCGCATCACCTGCTCAATTACATCGCGCACGCAGCCTTCGCCACCTTTTTTGTCTGAAATATACACTGAAATGGCTTTGATTTCAGGAACGGCATCGATAGGGCATGTTGGGATGCCAATTATTTTCATAACCGGAAAATCGACCAGGTCGTCGCCCATGTATAGAATTTCGTCTTTTTGTAAACCTGTTTTGGCCAGAATTTCATTCAAACATTCTATTTTATTGAACGAATTCAGGTAGATGTGTTCGACCCCCAGTTTCTTATACCGAAGCTTTACCCGTTGCGTATTTGCACCAGTTATGATGGCCATCTGGAAACCGTTTTGAAGCGCATACCGGATAGCAAATCCATCCTTAATATTGGCAGTTCGAACCGGGTCGCCATTTTCGTCGAGAGGGGAGACATCCATCGACAACACTCCGTCGACATCGAAAATGAATGCTTTGATATTTTTAAGTCTTTCTTTAAAGAAGGTCATGTTGGTGTTTTTGTTGAAGCTGAAAAATGCTTTCGGTCGCAAAGCTATAGATTTTCTGATATTCAGGTTTACCATGAAGCATTTTTAATTGGGCATTGATGGTGTTTTGGTCGTTCCGCTTGGCCGGTCCGGTTTGGGCATCAATGGGATTTATAGATTCTATTTTTTCAGCTGTTTCGCGAATGAGCGGTTTTAAAAGATCAAAATTTAGTTTCTTATCCAGAAGGATATCGGCTCCAAGCGCATAAAGGTGATTGACAAAGTTGTTGACAAAAACAGCTGCCAGATGCAATGTTTTTCGTTCGTCAGAATTAATCTGGCTAACCGAGGTTGAGAGTTTTTCTCCTAGTTTTTCCAGTTCCAGAAAAGTAGAAGCATGGCTGGCCTCAATACAAATTGGGATAGTTGAAAAATCGACCTTCCGGCTTTTCGAAAAGGTTTGAAGTGGGTAGAATACGCCGTAATTATTGCTGAACCCCTCCAAAATGCTCATCGGAACACTGCCGGCTGTGTGTACGACCAACTGTTCGTTGTTTAACCGAAGGTTTTCCAATACTTCCTGAATGGCCGAGTCTTTCACGGCAATGATATACAAATCGGCTTCAGGAAGAAGTTGCGACAGATCATTGATGAAGCTGGCATTTACTTTTCCGGCCAGTTCTGATGCAGATTCGATTTTCCGGCTGTAAACCTGTTTTACCTGAATTCCTTTTTCGAACAGTGCCAAAGCCAGTTGAGTGGCCAGATTTCCTGCTCCGATAATTACAACATTTTCAATCATGGATTCAATATTTAAGGTTGGAAAGGTATAAAAAATGACGGATGAATCGGTCTAAAACATAGTGAGCGGGTGACTCAAAGTCACCCGCTCACTAAAATTATATCCGGTTAAGTTATCTGTTTTCGTATCGTTTGTTTACGGTTTCCCAATTCACAATATCCCAGAAATTGTCGACATATTCGGCTCGTCTGTTCTGATATTGAAGGTAATAAGCGTGTTCCCACACGTCAAGGCACAGAAGTGGAGTTCCTTTCTTTTCAACCACATCCATCAGCGGATTATCCTGATTGAGCGTGTCTGATACGAATAATTGTCCATCAGCTCTGGCTACCAGCCAGGCCCAGCCGCTACCAAAATGTTTCTTGGCAGCATTCGAAAATTCTTCTTTGAATTTGTCAAATGAGCCGAAACTCTTCTCAATTGCACTTTTCAAAACTACAGACGGGTTACTTTTTACAGGGCTCAGATTTTCCCAGAATAACAGGTGGTTGTAATAGCCTCCGCCATTGTTCCGGATTGCTGCGCTTTGTTTACTAATTCCGGCAAACAAATCTTTTAGGTCCATTTCGGCCGCAGGGGAGTCTTTTAGAGCCGCCAGAAAATTATTGAAATATGCTTTGTGGTGCTTGGTGTAGTGAATTTCCATCGTTTTTGCATCGATTACTGGTTCCAGTGCATTGAATGCATATGGCAACTCTGGGAAAGTAACATCGATAGCCTTTTTTACAGGTGCTTTTGAACTGTAAACATTTGACCAAACAGGGGCGGCAACCAGCGAAGTTCCGACGAGAGCAATAAAATTTCTACGTTTCATGATTTCTGAATTATGGGTATCAAAACTGTTTACTGACTAATTGTAAGCATGATAAACAGTTGGACCGGGTATTTTGTTTATCCCTTTCCAATCAAATATGAACCCTTTCAGATTTGCGTTTGGCGCAACTTGACGATGCTCTATGGATTTTCTGACATCCATTTTATGGCTTCAGCTTTTGAGGTAATTCCTTTAATAAACGGTTCCGTTATCTCGATTTGTTTATAGTGGTTTTGACATTCCTCTTCAGTTGCCAGGCAAATAATTTTTTTAACATCAATGGCCTTTAATGGATCAATAATATTCTTGCTGGTAAACGAATATAACTCGGGTATGATTTTGAACTTCGAATTTAACTTGTTTAATATTAGGTAGCGTGGATAAACGGCTAATACATATTCAAGAAGGATGGAAACTGAAGCAATGTAGCTTTTCTGATCCGAAAAGTTAAAGTCGTCAATCAAAACTTCGAGGTAATTTAATTCAGAATTCAGTTTAAAACAAAGGTTCTTATAGGTAATGTCTTTTTCTTCAGGCATTGCTTATTTCAAATTGGGTTTTGTACTGGTTTAGGACAACCACAAAATACAACCAAATCCTGAAATCTGGAATAAGTGCCTGAAATAATTACATAAAATTATTATCTGTCAATATTCTGTTGAAAATGAATGATTAAGCCTCAATCCGGAGTGTATTAAGATTAATTGCCTAATTCAAACATGCTGGCAACATCCGTTTTTGATAGCGTTTTAAAGGCAACCATCGACTCAGTCTTTGTGATTCCATCTACCTTGGTAACTTTTTCGGTAATCAGTTCAGCAAGGTCGTCTGCATGGGGAAGCCGGATAACTACAACCAGATCGAACCTTCCGCTTACTGAATAAACCTCAGTAATTCCAGGTAAACTAACTAGTTGTTCGGCTACTGAATTGATCTTTGTGCGTTCGGCGTTAATAAGTATAATGGCGTTTATCATTGTTTTTCCTCCTAAATTAAATGGTGAATAAAGTTACAATTAATCGGTAATAAGAAAATAGGGATTTTGGATTAATCGATATTGTAGAGACAAAGCCCTGTTTCTACTGAACCTTTACCCTGATTCCTTCGGAATGTGCTGCAAATTCGGGCGCATACATGCATTGCACCGACGTAATTCCGTTCGAGAACTCGCCTTTTTGCGTGGCAACCAATTTGTATTCGAACACATAAGTTCCCTTCGGAAGCCATGAAATAAAGAAATTGGTCGAAGCATCGCGGGTTGATTCATAATAGCCAAGTCCATCCTGCCAGCGATATCCCGAAAGCACATTTACTGGTTCAAACGCCGATGCCCGCATATCTTTCAGGTGAATGTATTCCATGTCGCGATCGGTGCGAAGTTCAACGCGCACCACGATTTTATCGCCCACTTTGATCGTTGCATCCGCCGTGATTGGTTCGATAACCGGCCCGGTCGGCGTATTCACTTCGCGGAACAATTTCTTATTCAGACTAAGTGGAGTTTGTGCCGGTGTGATGCGATCCAACTGTTCGAAATACTGCCAGTACATAGCGCCCCAGGCGACTGTCGGATTTGGGTTGCTGACCGTTACGTTTCCCATCTCAGGTTTAATTGATGAAGCATCCCACGAGGTTTTGAAATAGCCGGTTCCGGCTTCTGGTTTCGAGCCATCCTGTCTATACGGATCAACTTTTTCGTTGCCAACCGTGATTTCAACTTGTTTGTCGGATGCCAGCAACGACGAGCCACGCAGCAACAACGCGTAAACCGCTTCGGTCGTGGCTTTGGTGGTTTTCCAGTCCTGTGTTTGTTTCTGTTTTAGTAACCAGATCTTCATTTCCTCCACCGATTTTTGGTCGTGACTAACCTCATCAAAAGCCTCAATCAGCAAGGCCTGTGTTTCGACCGGTGCCTGGTGCCAAAACCACCCACGTTGCTCGTTGCGCCAGTACATACCCATTTCTTCGGAATGCAAGGCGGGTTCTTTCAGCGAACGCATAATCAGCAACGCCGTTTTTTCATTGCCCAAACGGTTGAGGTATAAAGCCATCATGGCTTTCATATAATTGTTCTGTGTGTTCCAGTATTTTTCCGACTGGGCTTTATAGTAACCCAGCATCTCGCTGTAACTCTTGTCCAATGGGTATTCAGCGTTGAAATACGTCCGGGCATATAGGTATTGAATATCATCGTATCCCAAATGATTGTTCTTCAGGTAGTCTTTGTCGTCTTTCTTTATCTTTTCGAATTCTTCCTTCAATGTTTCATCCAGATAACTGATCGCTTTTTTCAGCATTTCAGCGGTTTCGCTGTTTTCATTCAGACCAAAAGCTTTCATGTTTTGCATGTGCCCAAGTCCGGTAACAATGTGCTGGGTGATGTAGCGACTTTCAGGCATTCCGGCAAACCAGGGCCAGCCGCCATTTGGGTTCTGCATATCGCGCAGTTTTTTCAATGCCAGATTTTGTTCCGAAGCCATCCGGTTGAGGTCGAAAAGCAGGGCGATGCGCTGTTTTCGTTCACTTTCGTTGTTTGCTTCGCGTACCCACGGACTTTCCTGCAAAAGCACCGATTTCAATTCCTGGTTCTTTTCCAGATTCGATTTCAGCGCATCGGGCGAAATGTTTTTCCAACTTTCGAATACACGCTTGATTTTCGGGTCGCTGTTGGCGATATGGGTTGCCAGACTGTTGGCATAATACCGGCTGAAAAGCTGCTCGGCACATTCGTACGGGTATTCCATCAGGTAGGGCAGGGCTTGCACGGCGTACCAAGCCGGGTTCGAAGTATATTCGAGCGATAGCCGGTAATTCTTTAGTGTTGAGCCAGCCGCTCCTGAATTGACCAGTTTTTCGAAATTGAATTTCTTTTGCTGCATTCCGTTCACCGGCAAAGGCATCGATTCGGTGACCAGCATCCGGTTAGTCAAAACCGGAATAGCAGCTTCCTCGCCATCGCTGAAATCGCCTGCAGTGGCGGTAATGCGGTAGGTGACCGTTTGCAAACCTTCCGGAATTTTGATTTTCCAGCTTACCGGGGCGCTCTTCCCTTTGTCGGCCGAAAACGGAACAGTTGCAGGAGATAAACCCAAAAGATTGTCGATTGGCTGCATCGTCAAGGCATCGAAAAAGTGCAGTTCGGCAGTTCCCGAAAGGTCACGATTGCTGATGTTCGAGATTTTGGCCGCGAATTCCATAGAATCGCCTTCGCGCATGAAACGCGGCGCGTTGGTAAATACCATCAGGTCTTTTTGTGTAACCAGCGTTTTCTCGATTTGCCCGTATTTCAGGTCTTTGGTGTAGGCCAATCCCATCATTTTCCAGCGGGTAAGCGCTTCCGGCGCCTTAAATTTCAAAACAATTTCGCCATTTTCGTTGGTTGCCAACTGCGGATAGAAAAACGCCGTTTCATTCAGGTTTTTGCGAATTTGGATGGGTTTTGGCTCTGCTGGTTTTTGTACAGAACTATTTCCCCGAATAGAAATTGCTACACCAGGCTGCACTCCGGCAACCTGCTCATCGCTAATCATTAGCTTCGACTGGCTGGGAGCTTCAAACTTTGGCATTTCTTCAACGGCACTGAAAACCATTTCTGCTTGAACTTCCTCCATGCCACCTTTCATCATTCGCCTCATCCTTCCGCCGGAATATCCGTCGCCAAAACCAAACCAGTACAGTTGGTCATATAAATGTTCGCTTGTACGGTATTCTTTTTCAGGGTAATAAAACTGATTGCCGGTATTTGCTGCGAAACATTGGTTGTCGTTCCATGGTCGTCTGCCATAGTAAGAATTGAATACATTGAATGTCCAGCCGTGCGGAACAAACGCATCGAGAGAAGCGTCGTACATAGAGGCCAATAGTTCTCCGGCAGCTTTTTCGCCTTTGCTGTCGCGCAGGGTAATTTGCCATTCTTCGTCTTGGCCGGGCAACAATTTGTTCCGGAAAGTCGCGAATTGGATATCCAGTTTCTTATTGGTGTATGGCACTGTAATCAATTTACTGATCAGAAAGGAACGGTTGTTCCTCACCATCGTCAGGTTGATCGAAAAATTGCCCCGGTATTCTTCTTTCACCGGAATGCGGATCAACTTTTGTTCGTTGTTTAAAATGAGGGTTTCGCGACTCACTACATCGTTTTTGAAGACAATTTCATAAATGATACTCGCTTTTTTGACGGGAGTAGCGATTAAAAACTGCGCATCTTGTCCTGGTTCGGCAGTGGGTGTTAACAGGTTAACTGTAAAAGGCGAAATGGTCTCTGCTTTTGTGCTTTGCGGCTGAAATGCGCTGAACTGTTTTTGGTACAAAACCTCTTCCCCCAACGCATCTTTGGTCTTGATTTCAATCCGGTAAATTCCGGCTTGCAGAACGTTTCCAGGTTTAAAAATTGAATCAGCTGGAGTGTTGAATTTAGCTGAAAATGCAGTCCCCTCCTTGCTCCAGGTTGTTGCATCATCTTCCTTGTCGTATACTTCGCCAGGAAATTCTTTCTCGAACTCGCTTTTTGTCATCGTAAATCGATCAGGAAGTTGCCATTTGCGCGAATACAGTACCTGACTTGGCTTCCGGAGTTTAGAAATGGTGATTGTGCCCGTGGCATTCTCTTTTTCGCCGTTCAGGTTGGTGGTTGAAAGAGAAAACTGAAAACCTTTTTCCAGATTGATATCTTCCCGAAGATCGGTATTGATCAGCAGCGTCTTTTCTCCGACCGAAACTGAAGTTTCCGCGCTGTGGCTTTCGCCGTTCAGGTCGGCCACATCGGCATACACTGTATAAGAAAACATTGGATTTGTGTTCCTGTTTATCGAAGCATCAGATACAGCTTTGAAAGTTATGGCAAACGATCCGTCGCTATTAGTGATGGTTTCACCATTGGTGATTTCCATTTCAGCCGACCTTGGCCTGTAGTACCAATTGCCCCAGAAGTATGGGAAGTTAACCCTTCGTACTACCCGATAACTAGCTTTGGCATCGGAAACCGAACTTCCGGCATAAGCCATCGCTTTTCCTTTAACGGTTATCATTTCGCCGAGTTTGTAGGTTCCTTTTACTGGGTCGAACGTCACTTCAAACTTGGGTCGTTTGTATTCTTCAATCCGGAAGAATATACTTCCCGTTTCACAGCGGATATTCATTTGACCGGTCAACATATTCTGCGGTGCTGTAAAACTTCCGGCAAAAGACCCAAAATCGTTGGTCATCAGGCTTTGTTTCGAAACGACTTGTCCGTTCGTGTCGTACAGGGTGACTTCTGTATTGTATTTGGGCTTTATTTTTACATCTTCAGCTTTTTGTTCCAGCACAATCCCTTTGAAATAAATGGTTTGGCCAGGCCGGTAAATGGCGCGGTCGGTAAAAAAGTGAGTTTGGATATAGGTTCGAGGTTCATTCTCAGGATTCGAATAGGTTGAAAAATAATTTTCGGTGATTAATTGATCGTTTTTTGTGTTGAATTCCAGATAAAATTGGTAATTCCGGCTATATCCCGTTTTGGGTTTTATAATTACCGTGCCATTTTGATCGGTAATGTATTTTTCTCCAGGGGTAACTTCCATCTTCCTGGTCTTATTATTGTATTCACGGTAATACGGTTGAACGGTCACCCCAGAAAGCGGTTGACCAGTTTCGCGGTGCAAAACCATTACTTCGTTCGTTCCATTGTCGTTATTGGCTATGTAGCTGATGTTACTACTCCAGAACGAGGCGGAAACCACAACTGCTGATTTTTTTGGGAAATTCGCATCGTTGCTTGCCAGTAAAATGTAAAGTCCGGAAGTCATGGCCGGTAATTTTACTTCAGCAGAAAGTTCACAGAAGTCGCCATCATCTGGAAGCGGCTGTTCCCAGCTTTTTTCAGGCTTTATTTTCTTGTAGTCATCAAAGCGGGTATCGCTATCTTTTTCGCGGAGCTTGCGTTCAGTCTCCGGATCCATTTTCAGTAACCGAAAATATACTTTTGGCGCATTTCTGTAGGCTACCAGCGCCAGCGACGGTTTCCCGATAAGGATGGCATTTGAAGCTGTGATTGACAAGGACGGTTGCAGAATGCTTTCGAGCAACGAACGACAATTTTTTGCGCCAAAACTGTCGGGGAACAGGGCTATCGCTGCTTTGCAAATCTCAACGGCACGCTTTTTATTCCACTTTTTCGACGACGAATTGGATTGGTTTTCTGTGGTTTCGTCAGAATAAGGTTCTATAGTCTCATCTTCGTTATTTAATTGAAGCGCAATTTTATAGGAGATCTCTGTAGCCGAAGGATGATTTTTATACCGGGTTCCCATTTGCTCCAAAGCGGCAAGGTATAGACTGTCTTTTTCAGGAAGTGAACTTTTTTCGTGAACAAACGAAAGCCGCTCCAGATCGGCATCGATCAATGCCGTGGGGTCTGTATCATTCAGGTGCAGATTAACAACTTCCTGGTAAAGCTTTAACGCCTGAAATTCGAACGAAAAATCGTCGGGTGACACTAGATTTATCGCACTAAATCCCGAAGCAATTTTCAGAAAGTCGGCGCTATTCATCGAAAACGTATTTGCAGGTTTGGTTAATCCGGCATCCGACGATGAATAAAAATCGATGGCGCGGTGGGCCAGAAAATCGAACAATGTAGGTCTGAATTTCTCTGAGTCGACCTGTTTTATTAGTATTTCAGAAAATGAAGCTATTGCTGTTTTTTTTAGTAAGTCTTTGTCGGTGAGTGATTGCGCGTAGTTTTCCATACAGGCCGAAACCAGCTTGCGAGCATCCCAGGTAGCCATGTCGTCGGGCAAAAAGCCAGCAGTTTCGCTACGGTTAAGAATGTTCCATCGGTTATTCTGAAAATATCGCCAGTAAAGCTCGGCCAAAACAGAGCTGAGGATTTGTTTTTCGGGAGCTTTGGCCTGCTGTATTTCGGATTTTATCCGTTCAATGGTTGTTTTGTAAAAATCTTCCTGAAAGTCGGCTTCCAGCTTCATCCGGTAAATCGTTGCTTTTATAAACTGATCGGTAAGTCCCGATGCTTTTGTTTCGTCGGATATGCGGTTAACTATTTCGAGTGCCGATTGTGGTTGCCCCAGATTCGACAAGGAATCAACTTTTTGCCAATCACTGGCATAGCGGTTCTGTGATGCAGCAACTAAACTTGAAATCAGGAAGATAAAGCTTATGATTTGTTTCATGGCAAGAGTGTTGTAATCGGGTGAATTTAGCAATAAATCGGGAAGGCTATATCAATTAAAGTGCCATAATATTTTGAACCACAAAGTTCACATAGCCTTTTTCTCTATGTGAACTTTGTGGTTCATCAAGTTGAAAATTAACGAGACTCTTGTTTAATGGCTGTCAATTCCTTCAATCATATAGATTGAATGCTCAACGGTGGGCAGAATTTCATTACAATATTCGGTTACAGCCTTTACGCTTCCGGGTAAAGTGTAAATCAATGTTTTGCCTGAAACTCCGGCAACTCCGCGACTAAGAATCGCTGCAGGTTTCTCCATCCCGTATTTTACCCTGATCAGTTCCATGATTCCCGGGATTTCTTTATCCAGCATTGGACGAACTGTGTCTGGGGTAAAATCGCGGGGCCCAATTCCGGTGCCGCCGGTTGTGAAAACCACATCTATTTGTTGTGAAATGGCTGATTGAATCAAATGAGCTAGTTGTTCCGGATCATCCGAAATCAGATGATTCGTAACTTTGGTTTGCCTTTTAATTCCGGAGAAGAAAGTCTCGGACAGATTTTTGATTTGTGGACCACTCTTGTCGGCATATTCGCCAGCGCTGGCGCGGTCGCTCAGGGTAATGATGTGAATATTGATTACTTTGGGCAGGTATTCCAACTCGTCGCCCGCCTTCAGGTTTCCGCTGTGGATAACGCGGGCAAAAATACCTTCTTTAGGCATCACACAATTGCCAACTTCGCGAAAAATGGAGCAGTTGTCGCCGTGACATTTTTTGCCAATTTGGGTCACTTCCAACTCAACTTTGTCATTCCGAAAACGGTCGAGCGGACGGCATTCGTGCAGTAAAAGTCCTTCAGTAGTAATATTTTCGGCAAATTCGCCGTGTTTTATAGGGCGACCAGCTTCTACCGAAAATTTGGCAATACTTTCAGTTGCCAAAAGGCTAACCTGACGATGCCATTTCCCTGAATGCGCATCACCAACCACTCCAATTTCAGTCAATCGAATCGTATCGACTGGCTTTTTTACGGATCCCTTTTTTTCTGAGGTGTTGACCGAAAGTACTTTTATCTTCATCTTCCTGATTTTTTTAGCAATACATGTCGTGGTTTCCTTTTTTTACCTTTTCGAGCAAGGCAATTGCCCTTTCTCTGGCAACTCCGTGCATCGAGTCAACCACGTCATCAATCAGGTTTTCACCAATCAGGCGCGTTTCGTACGAAGCATAGTCCATCAGGTATTCCATAAAAGTTGAAACTGCGTTTGGGTTGCAATGGTTTTTAATGTCTCCGGGCTTGGCGCGGTCCATAAAATCCTGACCGGTGCGGCCAAGGCGGTAACATCCGGTGCAAAACGAAGGAATGTAGCCCATTTCGGCCACATCACGGATAACTTCATCTAACGGACGATGATCTCCCAAACAGAACTGACCGCTGTCATCGTGAAGTGAGTCGCTGTAGCCACCCGGGTTGGTGCGGCTTCCGGCGGAAATCTGGGAAACACCCAATGCAAAAGTATCGCGTCGCATGTGGGCTGTTTCGCGGGTCGACATAATGATGCCTGTATAAGGAACTGCCAAACGAAGTATGGCTATAATTTTACGGAAATCGAGATCGGAAACGGCATGTGGCGGGTGCGAAGCCAGATCTGATCCGGTAGCCGGTTCGATTCGCGGAACGCTGATGGTATGCGGTCCTACTCCAAATGCCCTTTCAAGTTCCTGAATGTGTTGCATCATCGCCAACAGTTCGAAACGGAAATCGGCTAAGCCAAAAAGGACCCCGATTCCAACATCGTCGATCCCGGCTTCCATTGCCCGGTGAAGCGCAGTTACACGATAGTCGTAATCTGCTTTTTTCCCACCGGTGTGCACTTCGTGGTAGGTTTGATGATGATAGGTTTCCTGAAAAAGCTGAAAGGTTCCGATTTTTGCCTCTTTCAGTAGTTTGAATTCAGGAAGGTCGAGTGGAGCAATATTGACGTTGACCCGACGGATTTCGCCGTTACCAACTTTGGCTTCATAAATTGATGCAATGGAGTCGATCACATACTGAAACCCTTGTTTCGGGTACGATTCCCCGGCAACCATTAAAATTCGTTTGTGTCCCTGGCCGACCAATATCTCGGCCTCGTGTTTAATTTCGTCTTGATTAAGCGAACGACGTACAATGGCTTTGTTTTTTGCCCTGAAAGCACAGTAGCTGCATTCGTTGGCGCATAAATTGGAGATGTAAAGCGGGGCAAAAATAACCAGCCGCTTGCCGTAAATTTTTTCCTTGATGAGATTGGCTTCCTCGAAAAGTTCGAACAACTGCATCGGATCGCTGATGTTGGAAAGTACGGCTACGTCTTCCAAATCAAGCCCTTTCATCTCTTTTGCCTTATTTAATACCGCACGGACTTTTGCAGGATCAGGTTTTTGATTTCGTTCCAGAATACTGGCGATTTCTATTTCGTTTATAAAAGCTGACATGATGGTGGAGTTCATAAATTATATATCAAAGGTACTATTCAATCAGCAAAAATGAATGATTAAAATTTCGAATATTGTGATATACTTGCATCTTGTTTGCAAATCATTCAAATTAAAATTTATGCCTCAAAATCTGGTTCAGCAGGTGTCCATTGTAAGTGTTTCTGTTCTTAATTTATTTATCACCGGTTGGTATTGCTGGCTGACTTACAAACAGAAAATTAAACCTGCCCTGGCCATGTGGATTTTTTTCACCATTGCTGTTGCCATTAGTTTGGCAACTTATTTAAAATCGGATAATTTCAGTTTACTCGACAATATTCTGAATACAACTGACATGGCACTGGCTGTTAGCGTTACCATTGCAATTTATCTTTGGGGCGATCATACTTCTCGTTTTAGCCGGTTCGATAAAGGCTGCCTGGTGGCCGTATTTGTTATTTTGCTGTTTTGGTTTGTTACCCGGAATCATGTGGTGACCCATACTTTAACCCAGGGAATTCTGGTCATTGCTTACTTTCCGGTTGTCAGCCGTCTATGGAAAACGCGCGAAAACTCGGAATCGTTTCTGATCTGGATTGCTATGGCAGTCACGCCGGCTATTTCCCTTTTATCAAGTAAGGGAACACTGGCAACGATCTATTCTGTCAGGGCAATTATTTGTATAATGGTGCTGCTAATGTTGATGTTGAGGGTTGAATATCTTGCGAGGAAAGAGGTGAAGTCAGTCTAATCAGCAATAATGCTAGCCCGAACGTCCATCCCTTTGCTAAATATTTCTTGTTTAAGTTTTTAACGATTAACCGGAGGTATTATCCTTTTCTCACCTCATTGTTTTTTCTGGTAAACCCGAACATAGTCGACCACCATTGAGCGTGGGAAAATGTTATCGTCGATACCTTGTGCGCCACCAAATGTACCACCTACGGCAACATTCAGGAGCAGATGAAAGCGTTTGTCGAACGGCCAAACAAAAGAGCCTTTACCTTCATTTTTAAAAGTCAGGTAAAGATTTGTGTCGACAAAAAAACGGAGTTCATTGGCATCCCATTCTAATATGTAGTTATGAAAAGCGGTATAACAGTCGGGAACACCTCTGATTTGCGTTTTATGAGTCCCCAAGGCATAATTGTATGATTTTGATTGAACCGTACCTGCAATGAAATATGGAATGTAGCCCAGACTTTCCATGATGTCAATTTCGCCACTATCGGGCCATCCGCCATAGAACCAATCGGTTGGAAGCATCCAAATGGCAGGCCAAATCCCAGTCCCTTCAGGAAGTTTGGCTCGTACTTCGAATCGGCCGTATAGCCAGTCCCCTTTCATTTTGGTGACCAGCCGGGCTGAGGTATATTTCTTACCCTCAAAATCTTCTTTAATGGCATTGATGTATAAGTAGCCGTCTTTCACCTCCGAGTTCTTCAAGCGTTTGCCGGTATAGTACTGGGCTTCGTTATTTCCCCAGCCACTGCCGCCAATATCGTAACTCCATTTTGTGTCGTCAGGCAAACCATTAGTGCTGAATTCGTCGCTCCATACTAATTCATATCCATCCGGAATCCCGGCATCTGGAGGTGTGCCTGAATCTTTTTTGCAACTCCCTCCCCAAAAGATGATCAGAATAACAGAAAGAATAGCAAAATACTTCATTTAAAGAATTTAGTTTGTTCATTTTTTAACAGTTATCTAAATATAAGGTTTTGTCTGATTGTAATTTAGTAAAGATTGTCGATTCGTTTTATCAAAAATAAAAAGGGCAGAATTCACATTCCACCCTTTCTTTATTATTTGACTCCGGTCTTCCGTCTCCGGTCTCCGGACTTTTCTATTTACACTGCTTTGCCCATGTATCTTTCAACTGAACGGTACGGTTGAAAACCAACTTTTCAGGAGTTGAATCCTGATCAATATTGAAATAGCCTAAACGTTCGAACTGAAAATGGTCCAATACTTTGGCATCTTTTACGAATGGTTCGATGTAGCATTTTGGTAAAACCTGAAGCGAATCGTGGTTCATGAATTCCTTGAAGTCGACGTCTTTGTGTCCATCGGGTTCTTCGTCCGAGAACAAACGATCGTACAAACGAACTTCTGCTTCTACGTTTTCGCTGGCCGAAACCCAGTGAATGGTCGATTTTACCTTGCGTCCGTCGGGCGAATTTCCACCACGCGAAGCCGGATCGTAAGTACAATGTATTTCGGTGATTTCGCCGTTGGTATCTTTAATCACATCGGTACAGGTAATGAAATAGGCGTAACGCAGGCGAACTTCAGTTCCGGGCGAAAGACGGAAAAATTTCTTTGGTGGTTCTTCCATAAAGTCGTCGCGTTCAATATACAACTCGCGAGTAAACGGCACGAGGCGCGTTCCCATCGAAACGTCTTCCGGATTGTTTACGGCTTCCATTTGGTCAACTGTTCCTTCCGGACAATTGGTAATGACCACTTTCAATGGATTCAGAACGCCCATTACACGCTGTGCCCGTTTATTCAGGTCCTCGCGGATGCTGTATTCCAGAAGGGCAACATCGGTAATTCCATCGGTTTTGGTAACTCCAATTCGTTCGGCAAAATTCCGGAGCGATTCCGGAGTATAACCGCGGCGCCGCAAGCCACAAATGGTGGGCATCCGTGGGTCGTCCCAACCGGTCACATGATTGTCTTTTACCAATTCGAGCAATTTACGTTTACTCATTACGGTATAGTTGAGGTTCAACCGCGAAAATTCGATCTGTCGAGGACGGTAATCCGAATCTTTTAGCTGATCGACAAACCAATCGTATAGTGGGCGGTGAACTTCGAATTCGAGAGTACAAATTGAATGGGTAATTCCTTCCCAATAGTCGCATTGTCCATGGGCAAAATCGTACATGGGGTAAATGCACCATTTGTCGCCGGTGCGGTGGTGCGGCGCTTTCATGATCCGGTAAAGGATTGGGTCGCGCATGTGCATGTTGGGCGAGGCCATGTCGATATTGGCGCGCAAAACGCAGTCGCCTTCGTTGAATGCGCCTGCTTTCATGCGCATAAACAAGTCGAGGTTTTCTTCTATAGTGCGACTTTTAAAAGGACTTTCAATACCCGGACGGGTTGGAGTTCCTTTTTGAGTGCTTATGGTTTCGGCATCCTGATCGTCGATGTATGCTTTTCCCTCTTTAATGAGCTTAACCGCAAAATCGAAAAGCCGATCGAAATAATCGGAGGCATAATATAGCCGGTTGTCCCAGTCAAAACCGAGCCAGCGGACATCTTCCATGATGGAATCAACATATTCGGTTTCTTCTTTCGAAGGGTTGGTATCGTCGAAACGCAGGTTGGTTAACCCGTTGTATTTCTGAGCGGTTCCAAAATTCAGGCAAATGGATTTAGCGTGGCCAATGTGCAGATAACCATTGGGTTCAGGGGGGAATCGGGTATGCACACGTCCACTGTTTTTTCCGGTACTAATCTCTTCTTCAACAATCTGGTGAATAAAATTATTCGATTTCACAGCATTGTCATTCTCAATCACATTTTCGCTCATTGTATTCAATTTTAAAAGTCTCTTTTTCAGAATGGCATTAACTACAAAAGTATAAAATGATTTCAGCTATCAGATATTCACACGTTTGAAAATTGATTTCCGAAACAATAAAATTAATTTTGCTTTTTTATAAAACGAAAAACATGGCGCTGATCGAAATTGAAGGAATGGAGTTTTATGCTTTTCACGGGCATTTTGATGTGGAGAAAGTAGCTGGAAACCGGTTTTTGGTGAACCTGAAAATTGAAGCCGATTGTAGCCAAGCCGGTCAAACCGACAGTCTGGAAGACACGCTCGATTACCAGAAAGCTTATCTGGCGGTGAAAGAAGAAATGGCTATTTCGTCCGATTTGCTTGAGCATGTTTGCCAGCGCATCATCAGCCGGATTAAATCTGAATTCCCGGACGCTCAAAAAGTATCGGTGAAAGTTTCGAAAATGAACCCGCCAATGGGTGGTCAGATCGAAAAAGTAAGTTTGACAATGGAAGTGTAATTTTAGTCAGGGTTTCACTTTGAGTGAAGCCCTGACTAAAATTATTTATTTTGCTTTAGAAAACCTTACCAAAACCGAGGCATGCGGTTCAACCGATACGGTGAACTTTTCGGCAACAGAACCTTTGGCTTCCTTGCTCCACAGATCTTTTGCGGTGTAGTTACCGGTAATTCCAAGTTCGGCAGGGGTAACCGAAATTTCGGAAGTTCCGGCATCGTTGATGTTAAAGAAAGCCACGTATTTATCTTCAGTTTCCGGCACATCTGCAGTCCAGACTATCAATCCATTCTCGGCCTTCAACTGTTTATTTTTAGCGCTGTTCTGATTTACAGCCAACAGTTCATCGTTTGTCAGCAGCGAAAGGGTGAATTCATCATTCGTTGGCAAATCGCCACCAAACATCAGCGGCGAGCGAAACATCGCCCAAAGGTTCATCAGCGTATATTGTTCAGGTTTGGTAAAGCCAGTCATGCGGTCGTTGCCACGTTCGGCGCGTAACGCAATGTGTCCCAGCGGGAGCATGTCGGCATCGGGGAAATGACCTTCGCCAATGTATGGAGCCCAGTCGGCGCATCGTTTAAACTGCGGTTCGAGCATTTTCCAGTTGTCCCAGAAATCGTCGCAAATGCGCCACATGTTAGCATGGTTCACCACATGATTGGCCCATGTAAGCGGTGTTGCGCCAGGCGAAGTTGAGAAAACCATTGGGCGACCACTTTGGTCAATGGCTTTACGAATCATGGCAATTTCGCCATAGTGGTATGGCCTCGACAAATCGTCGACTTTTACATAGTCGACACCCCAAGAAGCATATAAATTGAAAATTGAATTGTAATATTCTTGAGCGCCTGTTTTCAGGGTATCGATGGTGTACATGTCGTGCAACCATTTACACTGCAACGAATCAGAATAAATATCCGAAGCTTTCACATTGGTTCCCATTATCGGAAGTTTCTTTTTTACCGCTTCAACCGGAACGCCGCGCATCAGGTGAATCCCGAATTTCAGGCCTTTGGAGTGAACATAGTCGGCTAACGATTTAAACCCGTTTCCATCGGCTGCCGAAGGAAATCTCTTTACTGCAGGGAGAAAACGGCCATATTCATCCATGGTATAAATCGGATCTTTCTCATTGTATCCGCCAGCCTTATCGTTTTCGATAAACCAACGAATGTCAACTACGATGTATTCCCAACCGTGCTGCTTCAGCTTTTCGGCCATGTAATCAGCATTGGCTTTTACTTCAGTTTCGGTAACCGTTGGCCCGTAGCAATCCCAGCTATTCCAGCCCATTGGCGGAGTTTTGGCGTATTGCCAGAATTGTTTATCCTGATTTTCGATAACTGGTTTTGCTTGTTTGCCGGCACAAGATGCTATTAAAAACGTAGCAACGATTAATAGAAAAAGATTGGATATATTTTTCATACGTGAATAATTTGTTTTTTAATTGTCGTATGGAACTCGCATGTTGACATTCTCATATTCTTGGGTGTAAGTAATTTACATGCTCGTTTCATATGGAGGTAAATAAGTGGATTAATTCAGGTTTTTTACTTAAAAGTGTAAATATAACGTTTATTAGAAGATCGGCGAAATTCAGGTTTAAAGAATATTCTATAACATGGTGGTACCTCAGAAACATGCCACGCAACCTTTTCAGGAGAGAATAAATCTTAGGTTTTTATCCATGGAAACAAATCTTAAAAGAAAACGAAAATGAAACGATTATTTTATTTGCTTATACTTATTGGCCTTGTGGCTTGCGAGAATGAAGATGAGGTGCAGGAGCCAACACTACAAACAATCACAGTTACTCCTGTTAAAACGGCGAGCACCGAAACGTTTACCGATATTTCTTTCGGTACCAGTAAGGTTGGCTATATCTGTGGCTCGATGGGAACCTTGATAAAGACAACAGATGGCGGAAAGAGCTGGACTAAGGTTCAGTCGGATATAAAGCCAAGTTTGAATTGCATTCAGGCCCTTGATGACAAGAATGTTTTTACGGCCAGAAATGAACTATACCACACCAAAGACGGCGGTGCTACCTGGGAAACTGCCGGATTAGAAAATGTGGGTTCGGGTATTTTCGATTTGCATTTTACCAGCCCGGGAACCGGATTTATTGCAAAAAATGGGGTGATGAAATCAACCGATTCAGGAAAAACCTGGACTCTGAAATTTGATGCAGCTGCCGACCAAGAGTATTATGCTTTAAATTACAATCGGTTGCAGTTTCTGAACGCGAATGTGGGATTTTGCGCCGGCGGAAAAACCTACGATGGAAGCTCCATTGGCAACATGGTAAAGACTACCGATGGTGGCGAAACCTGGACCAGCCTGAAAATGAAGATGAGCCAGATTACGGCTTTCCACTTTTTAGACGCCAACAATGGCTTTGTTTTTAACTTTAATCAGGAATTGTGGAAAACAACGGATGGCGGAACGACATGGACGAAAGTTAGCTCGTCGATACCTGAAAAATATCCGGATTGCTATTTTGTGAATGACTTGAAAATAATTCTTCGGACATCCAGCGCGATTTATCATTCGGTTGATGGAGGCGTTACCTGGGAGAAAGACTATACCTTGGCAGATATTACAGGGCAGTTGACGAACATGAAATTTACCGATTCGCACACTGGTTATGTGATAGGAAACAACGGATTCTTGGCTAAAATAACGCTCAACTAGAAACTATGAATAAAGGCTACCAGAAATGGTAGCCTTTATTTTCTCAAAGCCAATTGAATTGCCTGAAGCCTTTTTGATTAAAGCCTCACAAACAATTCTTCTTTATTTCTTCTCACTTTTGCCGACGAACTGAGGTAGTCTTTTTCAGCATCACGGTATCCCAGTGCGAGTATGACTGTACTGCGCAATCCTTTTTCCTGAAGGCCCAGAACAGCATCCAGAGCATCCGGATCAAATCCTTCCATTGGAGTCGAATCAACGTGTTCCTCAGCAGCTACTGCCAAACCGGTTCCCAGCGCAATGTAGGCCTGACGCGAATTCCAATTCAATAACTGTTCCGGAGTTTTCCCTGAAATTGCACCGTTAATCATGTTACGCATTCCATCCAGTGAATCAACTGGAATGCCGCGAACTGATGCAATATTATTCAGGTATTTCTCCACATTTTCGTCGCTATATTCTTTCCATGCAGCAAATACCAACACATGCGAACCTTCGGTTATTTGTGGCTGATTGTAAATTGCCGGAGCCATTTTTGCTTTCAACTCTTCATTTTCGACTACCAAAACGGTGAACGGCTGTAGCCCGATCGAGGTTGGTGCCAACTGAATTGCTTTCAGGATTTTCTCCAATTTTTCTGCCGGAATTTTCTGTCCGTTCATTCTTTTGGCGGCATAACGCCACTCTAAATTGTTTAATGCACTCATTTTCTTATTGTTTTAATGAATTTTCGGTTTGTAATTTGGTGTTTTGAAATACAATAGTTACTTTTAGTGCCTCAATATTACTAAGTAACTTTTGATAAAACAAGAACGCATTATTTCATAACCAGGGAACATGGAAGTAACTATTGCAGATAATCAGTTGATTGACCTTCAGAAAAAATTAGAAATATTTTTTCAGGGAAAAGAAGAACATCATGAATTTTGTCCGGTTCGCGATATTATGGACCGGTTTGGCGACAAGTGGTCGTTGCTTGCAATCCTGAATCTGGGTTATTCGGGCAAAGTCAGGTTTAATGAGTTAAAAGGTAAAATCGACGGTATTTCGCAGCGGATGCTAACCGTAACCCTTCGCTCGCTGGAGCGCGATGGTTTGATTACCAGGACGATTTACGCTGAGGTTCCTCCACGCGTTGAATACGAACTCACTTCGCTGGGGCAAAGTTTACTTCAGAAGATTTGGGAATTGGCACAGTGGGCTTCGGGAAGTATGGAAGATATTGTAATTGCTCGTAAAGAATACGACAGTCGTATACAGTAATCGCATTTATTGAATCAGAAGAGATTTTTCTTGTAGGTTGGAAACTTTTTTTGTTATCTTTGCGCACCCAAAACGGGAAAAACCATGCATTGGTCGGTTGGCCGAGTGGTTAGGCAGCGGTCTGCAAAACCGTGTACGGCGGTTCGAATCCGCCACTGACCTCAACCAAAAAAGAAAAGGTGTTCAAGAAATTGAACGCCTTTTTTGCTTTGGTTCTTCAGATTATACTTGTACTTTCGTTCTACTGAACCGATTTCTATGAACTCAATCCTAATCCGCTATTCATTACTTTTTGCACTTTTGGTTGGCCTTTGCAGCTGGGGCGAAAAAGCACACCGCAAAATCAATTCGTCATGCGTCGAATTTTTCCCAAAAGAATTATCTCCGTTGAAAGCTTGGGCACCCATACTTGCAGAGCATGGCTCGGATGCCGACATCAGGAAAAGAAAAGACAAAACCGAATTTGTTAAGCACTTTATCGATATTGACAATTACGACGATTTCAACAACAAGCATCGGATTGAGGAAGATTTTGAAACGGCATGCCTGAAGTATGGAGAAACAAAAGTAAAGAAAGAGGGAACTTTGCCTTGGGCTACTGATTCAACTTACAAAGCATTGGTCAACGATTTCAAAACTGCCAATTGGGATCGGGCCGTTTTAACGGCTGCTGATTTGGGCCATTATGTGGGTGATGGTTTTATGCCTTTGCATCTTGCGGCCAATTACGATGGGCAGTTGAGTGCTCAAGCTGGGATTCACCGCCGGTACGAAGAAACCATGATTGACGGGCATATTGATGAAATACAATTTAACGTATCCACCTGTCGCAAAATAAAGGATGTTCATGCATACATCTTCAATTATCTGTATGCCAATCATTCTTATGTTGAGATGTTGTTGCAGGCTGATAGCAGAGCCTATAATCTGGCAGTAAAACAATACAACGAAATTTATTACAAAAGTCTTTGGGAAAATTCGAATCTTTTTACTGCTCAACTCATGGCAGCATCTTCAAAAGCGACAGCAGCTTTAATTTATACAGCCTGGGTCGAAGCGGGAAAGCCGAAGGTTCCATCAAGCCTTGGGAATAGGATGTAATAGAAAAGCCATAATTTATTCAATTCTCGGTCTTTTCGATCGTTTGATAATTACGATAGGCTTTTCCCGTTTTTCAACTTTTTTCTCCGGAAGGTTTTTTTGCTCCTTAACAGCCGGTCCACGTTCATAAACGATCAGTCCATTCAGGAAATTCCGAAGCAGTTGGTCTCCGCATTCCATATAGTTAGGGTGGTCTTCAGCACGAAACAGAGCACTGAGCTCACTTTTGGTGACCTGAAAATCAACCAGTTTTAATATTTCAATAATGTCTTCGTCACGAAGTTTAAGGGCAATGCGTAGTTTTTTGAGAATATCGTTGTTCGTCATTTCTTACTGTTTTGGGATATGAATGATGCCGGCAAAGAAACAAAAACTTTTGGTAGTCAGGATTTCTCTTGATGATTTACTTCTTTTCAGGATATTGCACCTTGCCAATTTGCCGCCAGGTTACCAGTTCAATATTGTGTTCTTTGAGCGCTTTTTTAAACTCTGGACTCATTACAAAATCCAGATCGTGTTGCCGCCACTCTGAACCAAAATCAGGATGATTAGCCATGATGGCGCGGGTTTCATCGTTGTCGATAGCCAGATGTACAATGATTTCGTTGAGACCGGGTTGCATGTTTTCAATAAATTTCAGGTAAGGGTCGCCCCATTGTTTAGCCGGACTCGACTGATTTAGCATGAAAAGATGGTCAACCACTATGTTGTCGCGGCTCAACATTTCGAGTAATTGGGTTGATACACCTGCAATCATATCGGCCGGAATCAAAACCGGAAGTTGATATTCGCGACCAATCTTCAGTAAAATCTGGTAATATTCAGGAGAGGCCAGTATGGTTCCCATGTGGTTGTCCAAATGCGTTGGTTGGATTCCAAAAGCCAGCGCCCGTTCAATTTGTGCCCTGATTTCTTTCTCAACTTCGGGGCCGTTGGCATGTTTGGCAAATTCTTCAACCGACGGATAAAAATACCCTTTTTGATTCAGAAGATTTGGAATGGTTGATGCCGATGAAACTCCTCCAAAGAAATATTTATCCCATTCCGAAGTCAAAGTCAGGTGAATGCCAATGTCGAACTGTGAGTTATTTTTTGCAAATTCGGCAATCTCCGGAAACCACGGACAAGGAACCATAATACTTCCGGAAGTAATTCCTCCCTTTTGAAATGCCTGAATAACCGCGCTGTTAGTTGCCTGAGATAATCCCATGTCATCAGCATGAACAATGAGTAACTTTGCATTTCGGTCGAAACCCAATTTTTCGGCCAGATTTTGGTTATTCTGCGAAAAGGCTTGAAAACAAATGACAACGAGCAAAGCGAGAGCAGAAAATATTTTCATAGACAGTAAGGATTTAAGTTTAGATAAGCAGCTTTTAAAAGTACCAATTATTTTTTATCTGTTCTTCCTGAAAGAGTTATTCTTTCTGATGTCAGTTTCAGAAACTGACATCAATAATCTTCAAAATACTTTTTTCTGAAGCTTGATTTTTTTTGATTATTTTGCAATCGCTTAAAATCGAATTAACTATGATCAAGAAATTACTTTCCTATCTCCTGACTCCTATTTATTTACTGTGTTTTGGCCTTCTGCTGGTCATTTTTCATCCGATACAGATGGTCACTCGTTGGATCTGGGGTTATCCGGTTCGTAAAAAGGCCGTCGATGTGCTAAACTATGGTCTGTTATACAGTCTTCGGATTTTAGGAACAAAAATAACATTCAGTGGCTTGGAAAAAATACCACAAGGGCGTCCACTCATTATTGTAGCTAACCATCAGACAACGCTTGATATTCCTGCTGTAATTGTTGGGTTCAGGAAAAACCACCCGAAGTTTATTTCGAAAATTGAATTGGGCAAATGGATTCCCAGTATTTCGTATAACCTGCGACATGGCGGCTCGGTACTGATCGACCGTAAAAACCCGAGGCAAGCGGTAAAAGATATTTTGATGCTGGGCAAACACATCGAAGCCAACAATTATGCTGCCTGTATTTTTCCTGAAGGAACACGAGCAAAAGATGGAAAAATCAAACCATTTATGCCTGCCGGAATCGCTTCGCTGTATAAATCCTCACCTTCAGCCCTGATTGTTCCGTTTGCCATTGACGGAAATTATGAGTTGATGAAACATGGTTATTTCCCAATGACCGTTGGCGTTCACCTGAAGCTAACCGTATTCGATCCGATAGAACCAAGCGGAAAGGATATGACAGAATTAACCCAACAGATCGAAGATATGATTCGAAAGGAATTGGGACAGGAAAAACGCGCCGTATAGTTTTAGAAATTTCATTCTACATAAATATTTTTAGTTTATCTGGCAGATAAATATGAAAAGTAGTCGTAATTTAGGGTGCGTCTAAAAAATCAGATTTACTTGATCTGAACCTTATTCAACCCAAAAATTACAGCCATGAAAATTGTGCCTCGTTGGTCTTTTGTATTATTCCTTCTTTCTATTCATGTTCAGGTTTCTTTTTCACAGGAAGTTAAAATCAAGAATACTTTTAAAATTGTAGGTGAAAGAAAGGTACCCATCTTCACCAAATCATTAGAGACAAGAACTGTAGAATATAATCCAGAAAATCCTGATCATCTGTTTGTTTCATATTTAAGTAAAGATGGTATAATTGAAACCAAAGCACAATTCCGATTTACCAGAAAGGTATTTGAATTAAATAAAATTGGTGATTACTTGTTTAATAAAGAGTTAGTCGCTGACGGCATTCAAACCAATTACCGATTAGATGGATCAATAGAAAAAGAACAGCTTATTAAAGATGACCAGATGTTGGGGGTAACATGCTTTTATCCAGATGGAAAAAAACAATCAGTATCATCAGGTGATGAAAAAACATTGAATGGGGAATACCAGATGTGGTATCCAAACGGACAACTTTGGTTCTCTGGAAATTACAAAAACAACCTAAAGGATGGTGAATTTCAACAATTTGATGAGTCTGAAACAATTATTCATAAGGGAATTTATAGTGAAGGAAAACTGGTCAGTGGAGAAGCTGTGGTTCCTGATGTTGTGTACAAAAATCCGGATATAATCGCAAAATTCATCAATGGTGACGAAGCTTTTGAAGAATACTTAAAATCAAGATACTCCAGCAATAATATGCTGAAATCTGTCAGTGAAGAGATGGATATAAATCTAAATTTAGTGGTAGATAAAGCTGGGAAAATCACCAAAATTGCGAAGGTTTCGGCGTCAAACCCGAAAATAGTGGAAGCTATTAAAACAGTTTTTTCAGGTTTTTCGGGATATACACCGGCGACTGTTGAAAATATCCCGGTTGATAGCGAATTAAATCTACACTTGATGTTATCCAAAGATGGGTTAGAATCTTTTTCTAAAAAGCCATCTGATGTATATATCAATGTGGATCAAATGCCAATTTTTCCTGGCGGTTTACAAGCCATGAGGGTTTTCTTAGCTATGAATGTTAAGTACCCCCGCGAGGCCATTCAAAGCAAAATTCACGGGAAAGTTTACGTCAATTTTGTGGTCGACGAGCTCGGCGATGTGACCAACATTAAAGTTATAAAGGGTGTATCCAAGGTTTTAGATGATGAAGCGATACGAGTAATAAAGTTGATGCCAAAATGGGAGCCTGGCCGAATGGAAGGGAAAGCGGTTAGAGTAAGTTATACAGTGCCTATTAACTTCAATATGGTAATTAATGATACTAAAAGGACTTACTTTGATATAAAAGGAAGTTCAGAATTCTAAAGCCATAACAAAAGCTATTGATGGAGAGCAGTTGTGGTTCATCATACTTTATTTTCCATCCATAAACTCGGCACCCACAAACTTTTTGATCCAAACCATCGAACCGTAATCTTTTTGCATTGCGACAAGAAATGTTTCGGCTTCGGCAGCTTGATTTGTTTCATAGAGATTCTTCAGGATAAAGGCACGCAACAGAATATGCTGCCAGTTGCACTTCGAATAATTCTTTGTCTCAATCAACGTTAATGCTTTTCGGTAAAATTTGAGTGCCTCTGTTTTGTCGCCTCCAAAAATGGCAGGGCGATATTGCAGCGAATTGCCTTTTTCGATGTAACCCATTGGTTCCGCCGGGTCGAGTTTAATCGATTCGTCTATTTGCTCTAAACTTTTTGGACCAAGAAACGGCGCCTTGTAGGCCGCCAGCGAAATTTTATATCCATAAAACGCACCTTTCAGGCTGTGAAGTTGCGCATTGTTGGGATATTTCTCCAAAAGTTTATCCAGGTAAACGTCTGCTTTTGATATGTAAGTCTTTGCGGTTTCTTTGTTGCGCTGACCAATCTGGTAGCCAACTAATCCATACATGGCTTTTGCGATTTCTGTTTGCCAGGCCAGATCTGCAGATTTTACCTGAGTCATTTCTTCAATCAGTCCGGGCCATGGAGTCATGGTTCCGGCACGGTAACTTTCGAAAAAAGCACATTGGTAATACGCCAGATCTTTTTTTTGAGCCGTGGCAAATAATGTGGTAAAAATCAGCAAAACTATCAGGCTGATAAATTTATTTTTCGTCCCTTCCATGTAGTCTCTTTTTTTATTCTCCTGAAAATATTATAAAAAACGACGGCGGTAAAACTAATCATCTGAAGCGGATGTAGCAAAATCGACAAAAAAACATTCTGGCGATTAGCTGCCGAGATAAACAGCCGGTTTGCTAAAATCAGTAGCGCAAATAAACCGAAAATCGTCCACCCTGTTGCAAAAAATACGATGAATGGCCCAAAGCAGACAATGAACCAAAAGACAAGCATAATAGCTCGTCGACCGCCAAAGTACTCGTGCATATTCCTCGAAAAGCCGACAATCGCCTCGCTAAAACTCCGGTACATTCGGCAAAAGATATCGTTATCTCCAAGGAGAACAGCTATTTTAAATCCTTCACTCTTCATCATTCGGGCCAGTCGGATATCTTCCACATTTTGGTTTCTGACCCGGGAATGCCATTGATGCTTGCGATAATTCTCAGCATCGAACATCATCAATTGCCCGTTGGCCGCCGAAAGTGACGGAAATTTAGTTTTCTGAACCAAAATCATCGGGAGTAAACTTTGAAGTATCCAGTTCATTACCGGAACGGTTATTTGTTCGGCAAACGATTCCATTTTTTGCTGCGGAAAAATTGATAAAAGCGACAAATCATTTTCCTGAAAAAAAGCGACCGCTTTGGTGATTGCAGCCGGGCTTAACTCCACATCGGCATCCAGAAAAATCAGGTATTTCCCTGAAGCCTTTTGCTCCAGTTGGTGGCATGCATAATTTTTACCCAACCAATCCGCCGGAAGTTTTTCGCCTAAAAACCAATGAAAACGCTCATCTTCGCCTGCGATCCAGTTCAGAATTTCTTCGGTGTTGTCCGACGAATGATCGTCACAAATAATAACTTCGAAATCGGGATAGTCTTGTTTCTCAAGGCTGTCTAATAAACGGCCAAGTACCGCTTCTTCATTTCGCGCCGGAATCAAAACCGACACTTTAGGGAAATTTGCAGGTTTCTGATCTGGAAGGTGCACCCGCGACAACAGGTTCACCAGCGAAATGATCGTCCGGAGTGCCAGAAAAGCAAATATGAATGTTGCCAGATAATTCATTTTTCGGTTTGTTTGGTTACGCAAGTTTGATAGAACGAATGGTAAGCCTTTTCAATGGCTTCAACAGTTCTTGTTCCTGAATATTTTTCAAGGTAAATCCTGATTTCAGGACGTGCAAATCCAAAATAGTCGACCAAAAATACAGCCAAAACAATCTCAAAATGTTTGGTATCTCCTGAAATAATGCGGTCTGTTCCCTTCTGAAATTGCACGATTTGCTGATGTTGAGTCAACATCTCGCCTGTTGGGTAGATGGCCAATAGATTCTTCGGATCACCTAAAATTCCGGAGGCATACTGAAGCGAATTCAAAAAGTCACGATTGTTCTTTTGAATCGAGAACACCCCACAGCGATTTAGAAACATGTGCTTTCGAAGTTGTTCTTCGAGCATCATGACATGAAACTTCCGTTTGAATATTTTTCGACTCAGTCCGTAGGACCAATAGCCATCCCACCAGCTAAAATGGTTTTGAAATAAAAGTACCGATCGGTCTTCAGGAATAATTACATCGTTCACAACGGTCATCTTTCGAAAATGGATGAGGCTCAGCAATCCGAAGTAATTTCGAAAAAACCAGATATATAGTTTGTTGTGTCGTGCGTTAATCATCGGTTCTGGTTTTAATCTGATACAATTTCCACCAGGGAGTTTGCGGCGATTCGTGATGCTCGTAATGATATCCGAAGAAATAACACGAAAGCATGGCCCACAAATGAGACCCTTTCTGACTCCGGGCCCGGTGTGGCATCATTGGTTCGGTATGTGGTAGCCGGTGTGGCCGATAAGTTCCGAAATAAAACAGTTGAAAGGTTGCCAGAATGGATGGAACAATCCAAAATAAAACCAAATTGAATTGATTAACCCAAATTTGCAGGACATTAAAAATGATGGCCATAGTGATGATTTGCCACCAGCTCACGTAATTTTTCAGGAACGAAAACCACCACCGCCAAAAATTTTGTGAACCAATATAGTAGTCAGGATCGGCCGCCTCGCCCGGAAACCGGTGATGTAAATGATGCTTTTGATTAAGCCGGGAATATGAGAGCGCGGCGAATAGCCATGTGGCCGTTTGTCCGACCATTTTATTCAGCGTGTGGTTCGACGAAACCAGTCCGTGCATTGCATCGTGTGCAGTAATGAAAAGTCCGGTGTATAAATAGGTTTGAATGGCGATGTGAATTAGCATGACCGGGGTGACTGACACTTCAACAAATGCCAGTAAATAAACCAGATGAGCAAACCACAATGAAAGAATGAGAAATGCGATAAATATTCCCATGATCAGGTGTGAATCAGAATGTTTAATGCCAGAAAAAATACCACTTGCATGGCGAAAAGAATACCTGCGATACGGTTGTTAATTTCAACTTTCAGGATGCGGATCATCAGGAACAGAACGCCTGAAACCAGGAACCAGTCGATGTAGTTTTTATCCGGAATAAGTCCGCTGGCCCAATACCACATGTTGGTGGCAATGGCAACCGGTTCCATCAGCCAATCGAAAGCAACCATTGTAGCGGCGCCAATCAACGGAAAATACCAGGTGTTGCGAATGGGTTTGGCCAGTGATGAAATACAATAAATCAGCACCAGCCAGTTGAGGCCGATGACAATTGGTGTATTCCAGAGCTTTGGCCCAAGCGAATCCCCATACATGTAGAATCCAAAAATGGCCTGTGTATTTACGCCAATCAACTCAATTACAAACCCGAAAAGTATTATTCCGGAAAAAATGAGCGCGCTCTTTCGGTCTTTCGTTTCATGAAAAAACATCAGCAAAGTGGCAGCCATCACCATTCCAAAGGGTGTCAGTTTTTGAAAGAGAGGCTGCAACGGACGAATCATGAATCCGGCAATACCAACCAGATACCATAAAACAATTGCGATTTTTGCCGTCTGAACTTTCGTTAGCCTCTTCATTTTTGTTGTTTTTGCAATTGTTCTTTAACCAATCCGGCGACAATATTGGCCGATGACAAACACAGCGGAATTCCGCCACCCGGGTGCACGCTTCCTCCAACAAAATACAAACCGCTGATGTCGCTCCGGAAGTTGGCATGACGGTTAAACGATGCATACCGGCTGTTGGAGCTGCTGCCGTACAAAGAACCATTGACAGAACCGGTTTGTTTAAAAATATCGGGAGGAGAAAGGATTTGCTCGCTGACGATATTTTCCGACAATTTTTTGCCCAAAATTCGGTCCAGTTTTTCCAGAATACGCTGTCTCGATTGCGCGATCAGTTCAGCCCAGTTTTGCCCGACATCCGCAGGCGCATTAATCATCACGAACCAGTTTTCGCAACCTTCAGGCGCATCCGTTGGATTGTATTTACTGCTGATATAAATGTAAACAGTTGGGTCGTTGCATAAATCTTTTTGCCTGAACAGGTGTTCAAACTCGTCCTGATAATCCGAACTGAAAAATATATTGTGAATGTCTAATTCCGGAAAAACATCTTTCATTCCCCAATAAAAAATAAGAGCCGATGAAGATCGTTCTTCTTTCGTAACTTTTGCAAGTCGCTTCTTATCGGGCAACAGCGACGAATAAAATCGGTGAATGTCAATGTCGCTCACCACAATATCTGCCGCGACAAATCCAGAATCGGTCCATACTCCGGAAACCTTACCGTTGACTACTTCTACTTTTTGAATTGGTTTACTGAAATGAAACTTTACCCCAAGCCGCAATGCTTGCCGGTATAGCGATTCAGTAATTTGAAACATACCATCTTCAGGAATAAATGCACCTAAATTGTGCTCCAGATGCGAGATCACACTTAGTGTTGCCGGTGTTTGAAATGGATTACTGCCATTGTAAGTTGCATAGCGGTCAAACAGTTGCACCAGTCTTTTTTCGCCCAATTGGTGCTGGTTGAACTCGTGCAAACTGCTGAATGCCTGAAGTTTTCTGAAACTCAACAGGGTTTTCAGTGATTTGATGTTCATCAGTGATTTGATGCGGTGGAAAGAGCCGAAAATGAACAGATCGGAAGTCAGTTCGTAAACTTTCGCCGCCTTCAGCAGATAGCCGGTTACTTTCTTTGCAGGAACATTTAGCTTTTCTTCAATTTCAGAGGCAAGCTTTTGCACATCATTGTATGCCAAAACCTTAGTGCCGTCGGGATAAAAATATTTAGTGATGGTTTCAAGTTTGCAAATAGGAAAACGAAGGTCGTCATCGAGCAGTTCGTGCACCAATTCAGGTAACGTTAGCAGCGATGGTCCTGCATCGAACCGAAAACCATCACAATTAAGCTGCGACACCTTGCCTCCAGCTTTCTCTGCCGACTCATACACATCAACGCTGATTCCCTGTCGGGCAAGCCTGATAGCGGCCGCAAGCCCACCAATTCCCGATCCGATGATAATTGCTTGTGTCATATTTTGTTAAATTTATGAAACACTAAATGGATTCCCAAAATAAATCCGTAAATTAATAAAACATTTCATGAGTTATTTGTTTAAGTATTTTGTAAATAAATTAAACAGATGCAAAAAAAGGTAATTATTATTGGAACCGGACTGGGTGGACTAACTACTGCACTTCGACTTTCAACCAGAGGGTACGAGGTTGAAATGGTTGAAAAGTACGATCGGGCTGGTGGCAGGCTAAATTTGCTCGAAAAAGACGGATTTAAATTCGACATGGCTCCTACCTTTTTTAGCATGAGTTATGAGTTTCAGGAGCTGGTGAAAGATTGCAACATGGCCATGCCTTTCGAGTTTGTTGAGCTCGATCCACTTTATTCGGTTCACTTTGAAGGCGACCAACGAAGCTATTTGATTTATAAAGACTTGAAAAAGCTGGCACTTGAATTTCAAGATGTTGAACCTGATTTTGAAAAGAAAATTACGCGTTTTCTGAAAGCTGCCGGGCAGATTTTTCATGATACCGAAAATATTGTGATTCAGCAAAATTTTGATTCGTTGACTCAATATCTGCTGAAACTGACCACTGTCCCGATCAAACATGCTCCAAAAATGTTCTTTTCCATGTGGCGTGAAATGGAGCGAAATTTTGAATCATTCGAAGTAAAAGTTATTTTCTCGCTGGTCGGATTTTTTCTGGGAGCAACCCCTTTCGATACTCCGGCTGTTTACACTTTGCTAAATTACACCGAGTTGGTGCACGATGGCTATTACAATGTGAAAGGCGGAATGTATAAAATCGTGGAAGGTATTCTTCAGGAACTGGAAAAACGGGGAGTTAAAATCCATTACAATACTGAAATCAACAGTTTTTCGAAAAAGGATGGGGAGATTAGTTCATTCACTGACAGTTCAGGAAAAGAATGGAAGGCCGATTTGTTCGTGGTGAATGCCGATGCTGCCTGGTTTCGTGGCGCTATTTTGAAACGACCTGCATTTTCAGCAAAGAAGCTGGATGCAAAAAAATGGACATTGGCTCCGCTAACTATTTATCTGGGTTTGGACGCCAAAGTTCCGAATATGTACCACCACAATTATTTTCTGAGGCGTAATTTTAAAGAGTACGCCGGAAAAATTTTCAAGAACAAAATAAAACTCGACAAACCCTATTATTACGTGAACATCCAGTCGATGCACAATCCGAATTACGCGCCTGAAGGCAAGGAATGTATTTTTATTCTTTGTCCGGTACCCGATTTGCGATACAAATCGGATTGGAGCGACGATCATGAAATTGCTGACAGCATTATTCAGGATTTGAGCGACCGGACTGGCTTCGATTTTCATGCACATACCGAAGTAAAAGTTATTTTAACCCCGGAACACTGGGAGGAAATGTTTGGTTTGTACAGGGGAAGTGGCCTTGGTTTGGCTCACGATCTCAACCAGGTTGGCGGTTTCAGGCCAAAAAATAAAGATGAAAAATTCAATAATCTCTATTACGTGGGCGCATCAACTGTTCCGGGAACCGGACTGCCGATGACCGTCATTAGTTCGCGATTGGTAACCGAAAGAATACAGAACGACTATGGAATTGTACCGAAAAAATAACCTCGATTGCAGTAGAATCACGACTCGTAATTACAGCACTTCATTTTCGTTGGGAGTGCGGGTATTAAGCCCAAAATACCGTGAAGGAATTTACAGTATTTATGGTTTTGTGCGCTTTGCCGACGAGATTGTGGATACCTTTTTTGATCAGGATCAGCGAACTATTTTTAAGGAATTCAGTCAGGAAACGTTCAAGGCAATCGATCGCGGTTTCAGTATCAACCCGATTATCGACAGCTTTCAGATGGCTGTAAGAAAATACAAAATTGACCGTGAATTGATTGACGCTTTTTTGCTGAGCATGGAAATGGATTTGAGTCATGAGGTTTATTCTTCGGAACTTTTGAAAAAATACATTTATGGATCGGCCGAAGTGGTTGGTTTGATGTGTCTTCGTGTTTTTTATTTCGACGAACCCGAAAAGTATGATCAACTGGTTTTACCTGCGCGCAAGCTGGGCGAGGCTTTCCAGAAGGTGAATTTTTTGCGTGATGCACAAGACGATTTCAGCGAAAAGGGCCGGATTTATTTTAAAGACATCGACTTTACAAATTTTACCGAAGAAACGAAGAAACAACTCGAAGCCGAGATTGATCAGGATTTTCAGGAGTCGATGGAAGGTATCCGCAAGTTAAAAAAACAGGTGAGATTAGGTGTTTACCTGGCGTTCAGCTATTACATTCATTTGCTGAAAGAGATTAAAAAAGCCCGTCCGGAAGAGATTCTGAAGAAGCGTTACCGCATTACCAATACAAAAAAAAGCTATCTGCTGGTAAATGCTTATCTCCGGAATGCATTAAATCTGTTGTAGATTAAAATCGGGTGAATGAATAAGCGATTGGGCCAGGCAAATGAAACTTTAACAAACACCTGATTAAATTTTATAATTCGGTTCGCTCTTCAAATTTTCGTATTTTCGTAACGAAATTTATTCTGGAGAGCCAACATGTTCAAATTCTTTCTATATCCCATTTCTGCTATTTACGGGTTGATTATTTCTTTACGGAATTTTCTGTACGACTATAAAGTTTTTAAGTCGACCGAGTTTGAGATCCCCGTGATATCTATTGGAAACATTACAGTTGGCGGAACCGGAAAAACCCCTCACACCGAATACCTGGTCGAATTGTTGCGGAAACAGTTCATTGTTACCACCATCAGTCGTGGTTATAAACGAAAAACAAAAGGTTATCAAGAAGTTAAGGTCGAATCTATGGCTACTGCTGTTGGCGATGAGCCTTTGCAGATAAAGAATAAATTCAGGGATGTTCAGGTGGTGGTCGACGAAAAGAGGGTGCATGCCATAAAAAAAATTCAGATACAACAACCCAGCGAATTGCCTGATGTTATTTTACTTGACGATGCTTTTCAGCATCGCAGCGTGAGCGCAGGGATTAACATTCTGCTGATCGATTTTAACCGTCCGATTGATAAAGACCAACTGATGCCGGTTGGACGTTTGCGCGAATCGAAATGGCAGATGCGCCGTGCAAATGTGATTATTTACACCAAATGTCCGCAGGAAATATCGCCCATTACGCGCCGGATTATCATGAAAGATGTGAACCTGCGCCCTTACCAGAACCTGTTTTTTACCACGATGGTTTATCAGCCGCTCACCCCGGTTTTTCCTGACGAAGCCATCGGAACACCCAAACTGGCTTCGGATAAAGTGAGTGTTTTGCTGGTTACCGGAATTGCTAATCCGGAGCATTTACGCAAGTATCTGATTACCTTTACTGAAAACATCACCGACTTAAAATATGCCGATCATCACAACTTTAATGCTTCAAACATTCAGCAAATTGAGCAGAAGTTTGACGGGATTGAAGCTGAAAATAAGATCATCATTACTACCGAAAAGGATTCGATGCGCTTGAAAGACATGAATTTGTCGCCAAACGTAAAAGCGCATTTATTCTATATTCCGCTGAAAATTAAATTCCTCGACAGCGAAGGAAAAAACTTTGATGAAAAAATTGTGACCTATGTTAGAGAAAATAAAAGCAACCGCGACCTTCATAAGCGAAAGAGTAAAAAAGCCAATTAATGCCGGAATCATCTTGGGCTCGGGTTTGGGCGGACTGGTGAAAGAAATACAAGTTGAATTGACCATACCGTACAGTGAAATTCCCGATTTTCCGGTTTCCACTGTTGACGGACATTCCGGGCAATTGATTTTTGGTCAGTTGGGTGGGAAAAATGTACTTGCCATGCAGGGACGGTTTCATTATTACGAAGGCTATTCGATGAAGGAAGTTACTTTCCCGGTGCGTGTTATGAAAATGTTAGGCATTAATACCCTTTTCGTATCAAATGCTTCGGGCGGTTTAAATCCCGACTATAAAGTGGGTGACGTGGTAATAATTTCCGATCACATTAATTTCTTCCCGGAACATCCGCTTCGGGGGAAAAACATCAATGAACTCGGGACTCGGTTCCCTGATATGAGTAAATCGTACGATCCACATTTGCGCAATAGGGCGAAAGCGATTGCGCTGAAAAATGGCATCGCTGTGCGCGAGGGTGTTTATGTGGGCGTCTCCGGCCCAACCTTCGAAACCCCTGCCGAATACCTGATGTTCCGTCATTTAGGCGCCGATATCGTTGGTATGTCAACCGTTCCTGAAGTGATTGTAGCGAGACATATGGAAATGACTGTTTTCGGAATTTCGATTGTAACCGACAGCGGTGTCCCCGGACAAATTGTAGAAATATCGCACGAAGAAGTTCAGGAAGTGGCCATGAAAGCCGAACCCAACATGACCCTGATCCTGAAGGAATTGGTTGCCGGATTATAGCCGAATTGATGAATTCTCTTTCAGGATACAAAAAGATACCGGTTAAAACCTGGTTTTTAACTTATGCAGGAGAACTGCATGAAGCTGGTTTGCCCGAAGGTTCGATAAGCATTAAACGATGGGAAAACCCTCCGGCAGACGAATACCTTGAAATTTACAAAACCATTGGCAGTGTTTGGGGCTGGACGGGTCGGCTACTGAAATCTCACGAAGAACTAACGGAGATTCTGCAATCCGCAAATAATGAAGTTTGGCTCTTCCAGGTTGAAAATAAAGTTGCCGGATTTTTCGAAATGGTGCGATTGGAAAATGAAACAGAACTCGTTTACCTGGGGCTCAAACCCGAATGGATTGGGAAAGGATTAGGCCAAAAACTGATTCAGGCTTCGGTTGATGTTGCCGGACAAAACGGGAATAAAGTATGGCTTCACACCTGTGAGCGCGATCATCCAAAGGCCTTGCAATCCTATCTGAAAGCGGGATTCAAAATAGAAAAGGAACTTATATCAATGGAATATTATCCTGAATAATCATGAAACTACCAACTTTTGACGACATCCGGGCGGCGCACGAACGCATTCGTCCGTACATTCACCATACGCCTGTTTTAAGTTCAAAAAGCATCAATGAAATTGTTGGTGCTGAATTGTTTTTCAAATGTGAAAACCTCCAGAAAGTTGGCGCATTCAAATTCCGTGGTGCATGTAATTCGGTATTTTCACTTACTCCTGAAGAAGCTAAAAACGGAGTTTGCACTCATTCATCCGGAAATCATGCGGCGGCTTTAGCTTTGGCAGCGCGAATGCGTGGTATTCCGGCGTACATTGTAATGCCCGAGAATGCTCCGGAAATCAAAAAGATAGCAGTGGCCGGATATGGCGCACAAATTACCTTTTGCACTCCAACGCTTGAAGCTCGCGAATCAACGTTAAAAAAAGTGGCCGCCGAAACCGGAGCAACCGAAATACATCCTTACAATTATTTTAATGTGATTTGCGGACAGGGAACTGCCGCCAAAGAACTGATCGAAGAAATTGGCCATCTGGACGTGGTTATAGCACCCGTTGGTGGTGGTGGATTGTTGAGCGGAACTGCCATTTCAACCAAAGCCTTGCTCCCCGGAGCAAAAGTTATTGCTGCCGAACCTGCCGGGGCCGACGATGCTTTTCGGTCGTATTATTCCAAAACCCTTCAGCCATCGGTTTCGCCCAAAACAATTGCCGATGGACTTTTAACTTCCCTTGGCAGTCTCACTTTCCCGATTATCCTGAATGAAGTCGATCAGATCGTAACTGTTTCGGAAGAAGGCATCGTAGCCGCCATGCGTATGATCTGGGAACGCATGAAAATTATCATCGAACCATCGTCAGCTGTTCCATTGGCTGCCATCCTCGAAAATAAAGTGGATGTGAAAGGCCAAAAAGTTGGCATCATTTTGAGCGGCGGAAATGTTGATTTGGGAAAGTTGCCGTTCTGACCTCGATTTTTTGTTTTAAATTATCTTTTTCGCTATTTCTGATTCTTGCAAAACCAAAGGTTATTCTGTAGATTGCAGCCAATCAATAAAATGGAGAAGATTATGAGGAGAAGAATTACATTGATTTTACTGTTGTCAGTTTTGGGCATCCTACAAATTCAGGCACAAACCAGCGGAATCCTTTCTGTTTCGGTAACCACCAGTTCAACGGGCGGTACTTATGCGCCTCGAAATATTCTGGCCATCTGGATTGAAGACAATTCAGGAAAATTTGTAAAAACCTTGTTGGCCTATGCCAATACCCGAATGACACATTTGAATACCTGGCAGGCCTCATCGCTTGCGGCAGGACAGGAGTTCAATAAAACCGATGCAACTTCAGGAGCAACACAAAGCAGCCACGGAACCCGCACCTGTATCTGGAATGGAACTGACTATTCCGGGAAATTGATGGCTAACGGCGATTATAAAGTCAGGATGGAATTGACCGATAAAAATGCCACCGGAAACATAGCTTCATATACTTTTACCAAAGGAGCAACCGCTCAAAAGCTAACACCAGCCGATGTCCCCAGTTTTTCGTCGGTTACAATTAATTGGTCAACCTCTGTTACGGCCTTAAATCCCGAATTGACCCAAAGTAATGCTATTGTTGTGTATCCAAATCCGGGAAACGGAGTGTTTACCGTGTTGGGCGAGAATATTATAAGTTTGAAAGTGACCAGCCTTTCAGGAAAAGTTGTTTGCACCAGTGAAATACCGGTTTTCGACATTTCTAATCAACCTCAGGGAATCTATTTTGTGTCGGTTAAAATTGACCAGACGACAGTTGTGAAGAAGATTATCAAAAATTAGTAAACTATTCGGTCCAAACTTTAGAGGTGGAAGAACCATGGCACGAATTGCATGCACCGGAAGTGATGGGTGAATTCATGTGTTTTGTACTTCCCGAGCTTCCCGTTACACTTACATATGTTCCGGTTCCATAATTAATCGAACTACTGGTATAAAAACTTCCGCTTTTGTTAACAGTGAATGTTCCCAGGACTGTTCCTCCACCATTAGCCTGTGAGCTAAGCTTAACCACAGCTCCGGGAAATCCGGAAGTAAGTGATTTGTTGTAAACCGATCCGGCAGCAGTGAACTGGTGGCAACTCATACAATTTTTACCTGTGTTGTGACTGGTACCCGATGCGGTCGATTGGCCTCCAACTTCTTCTCCGTCGTCTTCTTTTTCGCAGGCAAACAAAACGGTAATAAAACCGATGAGTAATATTGAGAATACTTTTCGCATGAATGAGCAGATTATCTAATGTATGAATTACCTAACGAAGTTATTCCGTTTTTATTACTGGCGATGAAATCGTGAGAGATGGAAAGTCGATATAACGCAGGACCAAATTTATTGCCACGAAAGACTGGGTTAACTTCATCAAAAAATCACAAAATTCGGGCTTGTGCGAACGCAAAATAAACCTATTTTTGTGAATCACACTCTAAATAGCCCCCAGTTATGACAGTTGAAAAAAACCGTTGGTGAAAAAATAAAACAGATTCGGGAAATGAAAAAGGTCAGTGTTGAGGAACTGGCCGCCAGAAGTGGAATGGAGATCGCTATGATCCAAAAAATAGAACAGGAAAAAAATGTTCCGTCGTTGGCTCCACTCATTAAAATCGCCCGTGCCCTGGGAGTTCGTTTGGGGACTTTTCTTGATGACAGCGACAACTATGGGCCCGTAGTAGTTCGTTCGGGCGAATATCATAAAGGAGCGAGGTTTACTTCGCAAGCCAGTGAAGCGCGCGAACATCTGAATTTTTTCTCGCTTGCGTTCGATAAAGCAGGTAGAAATATGGAGCCTTTTATCGTGGATATCGAATCCGGACTTCAATCGGATTATATGCTTTCGTCGCACGAAGGGGAAGAATTTATCTATGTGCTCGATGGTGAAGTTGAAATCAATTATGGCAAGGAAACATATACTTTGGCTAAAGGTGACAGCATTTATCTCGATTCGATTGTTTTACACAATGTACATGCAGCCAACCAGAATCCGGCCCGGATACTTGCGGTAGTTTATGCTCCCTTTTAAATTTCAATTTATCCTGAAACGAGTCCTGAAATTTCGGTACGAGTTCCATCAGACAATTAAAAAACAAATTATCAACTGGTGAAAATCTGATTCCCATGCAATTAATCGATCATACATTTGGCGAATTACTGGAGAAATATGCCCTGGAAGCTCCGAACCGGGAATTTATGGTTTATGCCGACCGTAATTTGAGATTTACCTATTCGCAGTTCAATGAAAGGGTCGATCAGTTGGCCAAGGGACTTTTATATATTGGCGTTTCTAAAGACGATAAAGTAGGTATATGGGCCAATAATGTTCCTGATTGGCTGACCTTTATGTTTGCCACTGCAAAAATCGGGGCTGTTCTGGTTACAATTAATACCAATTATAAATCGTCGGAACTGGAATACCTGCTTCACGATGCCGATATTCACACCCTGTGTCTGGTCGACGGTTTTCGTGACAGCGATTACGTGAATATGATTTTTGACCTGGTTCCTGAACTGAAAAACAATCAGCGTGGGCATCTGGCAAGCGAGAATTTTCCGAAGCTTCAAAATGTCGTTTTTATCGGACCTCAGAAGCATCGGGGGATGTACAACACTGCCGAACTTATTTTACTTGGCAGTCACATCGACGATATGGAACTTGAACTGATCAAGGAGACCATCAGCTGTCACGATGTGGTCAATATGCAATATACTTCCGGAACGACCGGATTTCCTAAAGGAGTAATGCTGACGCACCATAATATTCTCAACTGTGGCTATGCTACGGGCGAATTTATGAGATATACTGCTAACGAGCGATTGTTGGTTTGTGTTCCATTGTTCCATTGTTTTGGGTGCGTATTGGCGCTTTGTGCCGTTATTACCCATGGTTGTACCATGGTCATGGTCGAAAATTTCGATCCGTTGATGGTGCTGGCGTCTGTTGAGAAAGAAAAATGTACTGCATTATACGGCGTACCAACGATGTTTATTTCGGAGTTAAATCATCCGATGTTCGACATGTTCGACTTAAGTTCTCTCCGCACCGGAATCATGGCAGGAGCGCTTTGTCCGATTGAAACGATGAATCAGGTGATGCAGAAAATGCACATGAAAGACATCATTATTGTTTACGGATTGACCGAAACTTCTCCCGGAATGACCGCCACCCGCACTCATAATTCTCCTGAAGTTCGCGCCACTACTGTTGGATTCGAATACCCCAATGTGGAGGTCAAAATTGTTAATCCAGAAACAGGGGCGGATTGTCCGGAGGGAGAACATGGCGAAATTTGCTGTCGAGGATATAATGTAATGAAAGGATATTACAAAAATCCGGAAGCCACAGCCAAAGCGATTGATAAAGATGGCTGGTTGCACTCGGGCGATTTGGCGGTGAAAACTCCGGATGGATTTTATCGCATCACCGGACGAATCAAAGACATGATTATTCGTGGCGGCGAAAACATCTATCCGCGCGAAGTTGAGAATTTTATTTACAATATGCCCGAAGTTGAGGCTGTTGAGGTTGTTGGTGTGCCGAGCAAGAAATATGGTGAACAAGTCGGGGCGTTTATCAAACTCAAAGCAGGTCAGGAATTATCCGACGAAGCTGTTCAGGAATTCTGTCGTGGTAAAATTGCCCGGTATAAAATTCCGCAGTATATTTTCTTTGTCGATGAATTCCCGATGACAGCCAGCGGCAAAATACAGAAGTATAAACTCAGGGATTTAAGCCTTGAATTGCTCGAAAAGAGGGGCGTGGAGGTTATTTAGTCCAGAATTTATCTTCAGCCGGAATATTTTTGGAATAGCCTAAAGCCAGAGGGTCAAATCGCAGCATTCCGAACAAATACCAGACTGTTGATGAAACGGCAGGATTAGTATCGACACTAGTCCAAAGGGCATCGCTGCCGTAGGATGTGCCAAAATTAGCTGAATATGGCAATGCGTAGGACCCGGCAAAAGAGGCGCTTTTGATCAGGTTTTTCTTCATTTCCTTCAGATACATTTGAGCTTCGCTTTCTCTTTTTGCTTTAATAAAAGCTACTGCCATTTGTCCGGTTCCTTCAAGCCAAACCACATCCCGATCTTCGTCAAAGCAATATCCGCTAATTTGGTTCTTTGTTGTTGTTGATGTCTGAGTCGTTTTGAACCGGCTTGCCTTTGAAAGTACATCAGTCGGGAAATCCTCGAAAATGCAATAACTCCATGAATGAACATCAAGTGCATATTTATATTTTGGATTATCGGCCCAGGCGATCAATAACTTATCGGTCTGATCCCAACGAACATTCATAAAGTAAGTCAGGAGTTTTTGATGAAACGAGGTGTAGTTTCGAATCGCATTAAAGGCATCTATATTTCCTTCAGCAATTTTCGAGATTCGGGAGCCGTTTGCTGCATAACCGCCCCACAAACCGCCATCAGCATCCTGCAACGATATAATCCAGTTGGTTAGGGCAGTTTCGAGACTTTGGTACTTCGTGTTTTGAGCAAGATGATGATAATTATTTAGTGCAATTAGCAGCCAGGCATTGTCTCCAAGCCATCGATGAGGAGAATTATCAACCGGTATACCATCAGCAGTTCTCATTTGTCCAAAACCTCCGGGACTTTTTAGTAGTTCCGATTCAAGTCGGCTGTTAAAGAAATCGAATATCTTTTCAGCTTTACCCAAATCGCCATACGAGGTAAAAGCAAGAGCGGCGAGCGCATTGTCGTAGAGCGAAACAAGCCTTCCTCCTTCGCTGCTGAGCAAAAGTCCGTTAGCTTGCTGCATATTCGTTAACCATGAATAAACAGAATCGACTTTTAATTCCGGAGCCAGTATTTCCGTATTACTGTTTTTTTTACATCCTGATGCAAAAAACAGAATAGATAAAGCAATGGTTATTAGTAATCTGGATATTTTTCTCATGTTACATAAAGTGGGAAATACAAATTGCTATGCATCAGCAAGTATAAAACGAATTTATGATTTAAATGTTTATTGGGGTATCTTTTATCGTAAAGCAATAAATGAAAGTACTATTACTAAATCGAAACTGATATTTTATTTAAAAGCTTTTTGTACCTTCGGAAACGAATCAACAAGAAATTGGTTCGCTTTTAGAATTGCAGCCTAACCAAAATGAATGTAGTGATGAGAAAAATACTTGTGGCCGAAGATAATCGATTGATTTTGGAGACAATTTTCCACAGCCTTACCCGTGAAGGTTATGAAATTATCAAAGCAAGTGATGGCAAAGAATGTCTTAAAATACTTGAAGATACTGATGTCGACCTGATTATTACAGATTTGTATATGCCTGGTGTCAATGGGCATGAAGTTATTTCGATACTTCGCGACGAACGTAAAAAAAATACTCCAATATTGGTTCTTTCGGCAGCCGGAGCCGAAGATACTGTTTTAAAAGCCTTTGATTTGGGAGCTGATGATTTTATGGTTAAACCGTTTAGCTTAGTAGAGCTAAATGTGAGGGTGCGTAAGTTGTTGGCAATGAGGCGATAATTCGCGAGTAAATTTCATTGCTTCAATTTAAAAATGTAAATCGATGAGGTTAATTAAACAAGAAATCAGTAGACTAATTGTATTCCTGGTGTTTTTTGTGGTTTGCTTCAATTTCCTTGCATTATCAGAATGCATAGGAGCAAAACGCATTAATACTAATGGCGATGTATTAGCATCAAATCTCGATTTCCAACAGGGTGATAGCACATCCTTTTCTACCAATGGTAAGGAAGAATTAAAAACTCAGTCAGGATCGACTGTCCCGGAATTGGAGAAAAAGGAGGATCAGAATAAAAATAAAGACAAATTAAAACCGGATGAGGGTCCTAAAAAGGTAATCAATCGACTGTTTATATGGATGTTAGGTGATAATACTATCGTAGAGTTTAAAACACACATGATTGCTTTTGGGAAGAATAATCTTCCATTATTTCTTCAGAAATTCTACTTCCAGCTTATCGAAAAAACCTATACCTATCCGATAATTATTCTCTTTATTGTTTTTATTTTCCTTTTGGGTCTTAATATTAGCACGGTACTGCTGATAATGTACTTCACCAACAGTGCGAAAAGCTACAGGGAGCGATACACCAGCATTTATCGCAATTCTTACGAGGAAGTATTAAGATCATATTTATTTGGCGAGATTGATTGGGAAAGGACTCTGCAAAAATTGAAGAGACTCAGCAACCCGCTTAACAGAAAAATATTAACCAGTGTACTACTCAATTTCAAGGAAAATCTTCGGGGAGAAATGGATACTTATATTCCTGAAATCTTTTTCAGACTGGGGTTACAGAAGGATGCTCTGAAACTGACAAATTCGGTGTTTTATTTCAGAAGAATAGAAGGTATGAAGGCGTTAACTAACCTTGATCCTGAAAGCGCAAAGGAAATTATACCCAATTATCTTAATGATTCAAATTTTCTGGTAAGGACAGAGTCGCAGGTATCTTATGTAAGGCTTTACCATGAAAATCCTTTTGGATTTCTGAATTCCTTAACCAGTCCATTTCCAAGATGGACTCAATTATCTGCTTTTTACATTTTCAGGTTGCACCAGGTTCCGGTCCCAGCTTTTGTCGATTATATACACTCTTCAAATTCTGATGTCAGGAATTTCTGTCTTCGAATGATCACTTTCTTCCAGCAACTTGAAAATGCTTCAGAGGTTTTCGTAATGTTAGAAAGTACGGTTGAAAATACCAGATTCCTGGCTATTCGGGCAATTAATGATCTGCGGCTTTATGATGGGAAGAAATTATTAAAGGATATATATTTGGCTGAAACAGAAAAGAATAAAATAGAAATAGTAAAAGCGCTTAAAAACATTGGAGCCGATGACGATTTCGAATTCTTGGAATCAATTATTCAATCAGACTCTGTTTCATTGACCATTGAAGCCTGCCGCTCGTTGTATTATGTCAATACCCGAGGTCAGGAAAGGCTAAGGCTTTTAAATCAGAACAGTAATCTGAAATTTGACCAATTTCTTAACCATGTAACAGATCCCAGAAATTGAATTATATGTATAAAGAATTAATAATGGGCATTGTAGAAAATTTCTTTTTGATATATGCAATCTTTGTTTTTGGTTTGTATCTGTGGCTTGCATTGGTTTCAGCAATGGAATTGATCAAGAATCATTTTCATACCAGAAATACCAATTATGATGCGATTATATCATCGCCTTTTGCACCAATGATCACGGTTATTGCTCCAGCCTACAACGAATCGCTCACTATAGTTGAAAATATTAAAGCTCTCCTATCACTTTATTATCCAAATTTCGAGATCGTTGTGGTAAATGATGGAAGTCAAGACAATACGCTTGAGAAAGCCATTGAAGCCTTTGATCTTGAAAAGGTTACTTATGTTGTCGATTATAAAATACCTTGTCAGGAAATTAGGGGTATCTACAAATCACGTAAACGGGCTTTTAATAATCTTACGGTGGTCGACAAGTTTAACGGAGGAAAAGCTGATGCGCTTAATTCGGGGATCAACATTGCAAAAGGCGATTACTTTATTTCCATTGATGTTGACTCGATTATTGATCCTTATGCCCTCCAGAAAATGATTAAGCCCTTTTTGGAAGAACCGAACCGCAAAGTTATTGCAACGGGTGGTGTGATCGGAATTGCCAATTCGTGTAGAATTGAAGATGGGCAGCTCATCGAAATTGATGTTCCAAGTAATTTGTTGGCACGATTTCAGGTTATTGAGTACAACCGGGCTTTCCTTATGGGACGAATGGCATGGAGCAGGTTGGACGGACTTCTTTTGATTTCAGGAGCACTTGGCCTTTTTGATAAGGAGGTTGCCATTGGTTGTGGTGGCTATTATACTAAAACGGTTGGCGAAGATATGGAGCTGGTCGTGAGAATGAGAAAATACATGGCGGAGCAAAAAATCAAATATAAAGTTGCCTATATTCCCGATCCATTGTGCTGGACCGAAGTGCCGGAAAGTCTGAAAGTATTGGGCAGTCAGCGAAATCGTTGGACCCGGGGAACAATCGATACGCTCTTTATTCACTGGAATATATTCTTCAATCCTAAGTACGGATTCATGGGGATGGTTTCTCATCCTTTCTGGGTGTTTTTTGAATGGCTTGCTCCACTTATCGAAACCATTGGGATTATCTATTTTATTGTAATCGCATTTTTGGGTGTACCCAACTGGCCATTCTTCGGAGTTATGCTGTTTTATGTTTATTCTTTCTCCATCACTTTTTCGACTTATGCAATTCTCTACGACTTACTGGCTTATAACAGGTACAAGAAGAAGCGCATGATTGTCAGACTTCTGCTGACGGCTTGGATTGAACCAATCATCTTCCATCCGTTAGTTGTTTACTGGGCCTTACGTGGAAATTTTGATTTCTTCATCCGGAAGAAGAAAACATGGGGAAATATGCCCCGCATGGGATTTGCAAACCAGATATAAATATCAGGCAATCAGAAATACATAATGATATGACACAACCGGAATCACATATAAAGCACAGACTATTTGTATTGCCATTTTTAGTAGTGACTATTGTACTGCTTAATGGCTTGTTTTTCTCCGTTTCAGCACAATCATACGAGGAAGCCCGAAATTTGGCTTTAAATGGCGAACGGGCTAAAGCGCGCCAGCTCTGTAAAGCAATTCTGAATCAAGGATTTAATTCTGATGTGGCGCTATTACTCGGTAGAACCTATGCCTGGGATGGCAAATACGATTCAACTCGTATTATCCTGAATGAAGTACTTGTTCATAATCCGGATAACATGGAAGCTCTGGATGCCTTTGCTGATGTTGAATACTGGTCGGAAAACTATACTAAGGCCATTGAATATTGTGATTTAGCATTGAAGAAAGATCCGAAAAATGAAGATTTTTTGTTTAAAAAGGCCAAAATTCTTCATAGTAGTGAAAAGTATGAAGAGGCTGTTGCCTCTCTCGAAGAGTTGATTCGCATCAACCATGCAAATGCAGAAGCATTGAAAAAGCTTCAGGAATACAGGCTTGACGTAATGAAAAACAGGATCAAGCTGAACTATACAATTGATCAATTTGACAAGTCGTTTAACCGAGACCCGTGGCAGGTTGTGGCTTTGTCGTATGGCCGGAAAACGAAACTCGGGAGTGTGATTGCCCGGGTAAATATGGCTAAACGGTTTGGCGATACTGGATTACAATACGAAATGGATGCCTATCCGAAAATTAGCGAAAACAATTACGGTTACCTGAATTATGGATTCTCTCAGAGCTCGGTTTTTCCCGATCACCGGTTCGGTGCCGAATTATTTCATAGTTTCCCGAAAGCGTTTGAAGGCTCTTTAGGGATGAGAACCTTGTTTTTCGGAAGTTCGGATGTGACAATCTATACCGGTTCTGTTGGGAAATACATCAGCAATTACTGGATTTCGCTGCGTTCGTATGTAACTCCTGGAACCACAGGCACTTCGGTGTCAGGCCAATTACAAATGCGGCGCTATTTTTCGGACCCGGAGAATTATATTGGATTGCGGTTAGGGTATGGCGTATCGCCTGATGACAACCAAAATCTGGTCAATTCAGATTCAAGCTCCAGGTTAAAATTAAATACACGGTCTATCCGGTTGGAGCTTAACCACATTATCAACCATCTTTGGATCATTAATCCGGCGGCAGCATGGGGAAGTGAGGAACTTACATCCGGAAATTTTTCAGGCTATTACACTTTTGATATCAGTATTTCCCGACTTTTTTAGAATATAACTATGGCTAATTTCAAAGAATCAATTCAACTTGTTGTCAGGTCATTAAGGCGTTTTCTGAGCCTGAGTTTTATCCTGGCCTCGATGATTCTGATGGTTCGTTTATACGAAATAGTCATTACATCGAATTTTTCGAACTACCCCGACGGAAGCTTCAGCAATTTGCTTCAAGGTTTAAAATATGATGTGGTTCTATACCTTCAGTTATCGGCTTTTCTGATGATTCCTTTTTTGGTCATTGCGTATTTCAGTCAAAAAGCAGCCCGATACTTTTTTATGTTTTTATGTATTCTGTTGGTGTTGGGAGATATATTATTGCTTCAATATTTTGCGGCAGCTCGGGTTCCGCTCGGAGCCGATTTGCTGGGATATTCCATGTCCGAAATCAGGCATACTCTTGACACTTCGGGCGAAATAAGTATTTTCCCAATGGTCGTAATTTTTCTATACCTGTTCGTTATGTCAAGGGTAATGATTAAGCATATATATTTTAAACTTAAACCTTGGTTGATGACGGTTTTAACTGTTCTGATGTTTAGTTCCTTTTTGCCGATCAAGCAACTAAATCCTGATCCTTCTACATTTAGTGACGAGTTTAGCCTGTTTGCTGCGAATAACAAACTTGGCTTTTTTGCACAAAGTTTATCAACACATTACCTGCATCAAGGATCGTTAAACAAGCATGAATTTACATTTAATACGGTAGCTTCTTCTCCCGAAGGTAACCCATTTACATACATAAATCCTGAATATCCGTTTCTGCATCAGGAAACAACTCCTAATGTTTTAGGCGAATATTTAAATCTGGGGAAAACACCGCCAAACATTGTTCTGATCATTGTTGAGAGTTTGGGACGGGCTTACAGCGGGCAGAATGCTTACCTGGGAAGTTTTACTCCTTTTCTGGATTCGCTGATGCAAAAAAGTCTGTACTGGGAAAATTGCCTGAGTACCTCAGGACGAACTTTTCAGGTTTTGCCTACCACTTTAGCATCGTTGCCTTTTGGCGAACATGGATTTGCTGAATTGGAAGACAAAATGCCAGATCACCTTAGTTTAATCAGCATTTTAAAGAAACAGGCCGGTTACAGTAGCAGTTTTGTGTATGGAGGAGAGGCTGAATTTGACAAGATGGATGCTTTCCTTAACGGACAAGGTATCGACCAGATTATTGATAGTCGAAAATTTGGTTCGGATTACACTAAGCTTCCGGCTTCGGCCAGTGATTTCTCATGGGGTTTTGGTGATCACGAAATTTTTCGCAGGTATCTGGAAGATTTGAAGACTAAACCTGATACTCCGAGGATGGATGTGATGCTAACGCTTGCAATGCATTCACCTTTCATTGTAACAAATCAGGAATATTATAACCGTAAATTTGCAGAACGGCTTGATGGGTTGAAACTAAGTGAAAAAATAAAATCATTCGATCAGCAGTACGTCAAACAACTGGCATCAGTCCTTTATTTCGACGAATCAATTCGCTATTTCTTCAGCGAATTCAGTAAAACAAAAGAATTTGCCAATACAATTTTCATTATCACCGGAGATCACCGGATGCCCGAAATACCAATCAGCACCCAAATCGACCGTTTCCATGTGCCATTGGTGATCTATTCTCCGATGCTGAAAAAGACTGAAAAATTCTCGTCTATGATTTCTCATTTCGATATAACTCCATCGTTAATTGCTATGCTCAATGGTGCGAAATACATCAAACGACCAACGGTAGCTGCCTGGATTGGCCATGGTTTGGATAATTCAGTTGACTTCAGAAGTTTGCAGACTTATCCGTTGATGCGGAATAAGAATGAGATTCTGGATCTTTTGAGTGCCGATCAATTCTTGTCGAACCAAAATGTTTACCAGATTGCTCCTGATTTAAACATTGAACCACAGGAGAATGCCAATAGTCAAAAACAGTTAAAAGAGGAACTGGATAATTTTATCAGGAAAAACAATTACGCCTGTAAAAACAATAAGCTGATACCTGATTCGCTGAAGACATATTATCTAAAGTAGATAAATATTACCCGAGATTTAAGTCAATTTCTCCGGAAAAACTTTCTTCTGCAGGGCCGGTCATAAAAACGGTTCCGTCTTCGGTCCATTCAATGTCGAGTTGCCCGTATTGAAGTTCGACCGAAACATTTCTGTCCGTGTGGTTATTTATTGCAGAAGCAACTGCCGAGGCGCAACTTCTGGTCCCGCAAGCCAGAGTGGCGCCGGCTCCCCGTTCCCAGGTGCGTAATTTGATCCGATTGCGATCAATAACTTCCACAAAATTAACATTGGTTCCTTTGGGATATAAACTGTGTTTTTCAATTGCCCGCCCGGTTTTTTCCAGTTCAATGGCATTTAAATCCGGAACAAAAACCATGGTGTGTGGAACTCCCATCAGTAAACTCGTCAGGAAAAATTCATGATCACCGACTCGGACAGGAACATGAATAGCCTCTTTCTCATCACCCAGCATCGGGATAAACTGACGCTCTGTATTTGGTTTTCCCATGTTTACGCGAACGGAGATTACCTTTTCTCCATCGGTAATCACTTCAGGAATAATGATGCCGGCAAAGGTTTCAATTCGAAAAGATTTTGATTGAACCAATCCTCTCTCGTAGGCATATTTTCCGAAGCATCGAATGGCGTTTCCACACATATTGGCTTCGCTTCCGTCGGCATTGATAATACGCATGCGCAAATCGGCTACTTCAGATGGGAGAACAGCGATAATGCCATCGGCGCCAATTCCCAGCTGGCGATGGCACATTCGAATGGCCATAGCCGAATAATCCATTTCAATATTGGTCAGGTTTTCGAAAAAGATAAAATCGTTACCCAGACCGTGCATTTTTGTAAATCTCATATAAAAGTGTTCAGTATTCAGTGTTCAGTCTCAGTACTTTTTCTGTAAACTGTGACCGTAAACTACGACTTTTTTCATCTTCAAATCTTCAAATTCTCCAACTTTTTAGGCTGTCAGGAACTTGCGAGCTTGCTCCAGATCTTCCGGAGTATCAATACCAATATTTTCGAACGAAGTTTGTGCCGTTTTGATGCGGTAACCATTTTCGAGCCAGCGCAGTTGTTCGAGCGATTCGGCTTTTTCCAGAATGCCAAGCGGTAGTTGTGTCAGTTCGAGCAGAATGTCGAACCGATAGGCGTACATGCCAATGTGGCTGAAAAAGGTATTGCGGTTGATCCATTCTTCGGGCTTGCTATCACGCACAAAAGGGATAGGCGAACGGCTGAAATACAGGGCTTCCTGATTCTTGTTAACCACCACTTTCGGCCGGTTAATGTTGGTAATTTCGGCAGCGTTTGTGATTGGTTTAATTAGTGTTGCAATTTCGGCTAAAGGAGAATCGAAGCAAGCTTTAAGTCCTTCGACCTGCTCTGGTCGGATGAATGGCTCGTCGCCCTGAATGTTAATGACCACATCAAATTTTAGTGATTCCGCAACTTTCTGCGCAGCTTCAGCGCAGCGGTCGGTACCACTTTGGTGATTCGGCGAGGTGTAAACAGCTTTTCCGCCAAAAGCCTCAACAGCCTGATAAATACGTTCGTCGTCGGTGGCTACATAAACATGGTCCAATGCTTTTTTTGCATTTTCGTACACCCACTGAATGATAGGTTTACCACCCAGATTAGCCAACGGCTTTCCCGGAAATCGGGTTGACTGAAAACGCGCAGGTATAATTCCAATAAAGTTCATGTGTTCATTTCATTTGATGATTTCATCGGGAAAAGCTAAATCATGTTAAAACATCCGTAGCTTAAGGCCTTGAAACCAAAGTTAATTTAATTTTGAACGGCATTTAAAGGTTAAAATTGTAATTTTGCAAAGCTAAAAAACATATTGTCCTCAGAATGGATATTCAGGAAATAAAACAACGATTTGGAATTATTGGTAATTCGCCTGCATTGCTGCATGTGATTGAGATTGCAGTTCAGGTTGCGCCAACCGATCTGTCGGTTTTGATTACAGGTGAAAGTGGAACCGGAAAAGAATCTTTTCCACAGATCATTCACCAGTTTTCGGCCCGGAAACATGGTAAATACATTGCTGTAAACTGCGGGGCTATTCCTGAAGGAACCATCGATTCGGAACTTTTCGGGCACGAAAAAGGTTCATTTACCGGCGCTTTGGCCGACCGTAAAGGTTATTTCGAAGAAGCCGATGGCGGAACCATTTTCCTCGACGAAATAGGGGAGTTGCCACTTTCTACTCAGGTTCGTCTGCTTCGCGTTCTTGAAGCGGGTGAGTTCATGAAAGTTGGATCGTCGAAGGTGATGAAAACCAACGTGCGTGTGGTTGGAGCCACCAATGTAAATATTTTGGAAGCCATCGAAAAAGGAAGATTCCGCGAAGATTTATATTACAGGTTGAATACGGTTCCAATCAGGGTATTGCCACTGCGCGACCGGACAGAAGACATTCACTTGCTTTTCAGAAAGTTTGCGTCAGACTTTGCCGATAAATACCGTATGCCAGCCATCAGGCTTGATAATGAAGCTGTAGGTGTGCTGCTTAGTTATGGTTGGCCTGGAAACGTTCGTCAATTGAAAAATATAACCGAGCAGATTTCTATCATCGAAAAAGAACGGATTATTGACGCAAGGACTTTGGAACGTTACATTCCGGTAAGCAATCAAAGTAAATTGCCGGCCTTGTACCATAGTGTCGACGAAAAAACATTTTCGTCGGAGCGCGAAATTTTGTACCAGATTTTGTTCGACATGAAAAAAGACATGAACGACCTGAAAAAACTGGTTCATGATATTCTTCAGAATGAAACCAATATTGCCGATATTCGCGACGACAATGCACAACTGATCCGAAAACTCTATCAGACTGAGAGTGGAAACTATGTTCCTGATCAGCCAGTTACTGCACGGGTTAACCCAAAGCCGGTAGTACATGAAAATATTTTTGACACCGAAGAATTTGTTGAAGAATCGTTATCGCTTGAAGACAAAGAGGTTGAGATGATTCAGAAAGCGCTCGAAAAGCACAAAGGCAAACGAAAATATGCAGCACGCGAACTGGGAATCTCGGAACGGACCCTTTACCGGAAGATTAAAGAATACGACATCGATTAATTATGAAGATACGAAGTACAATACACATACTGCTATCAGTTATTCTTGCCACTCTGATTTTTACCGCGTGTAAAATCACGTACTCATTTACCGGGGCATCCATTGCTCCCAATGTGAAAACTTTTTCGGTTTATTATTTCCCGAACCGTGCGAAGTTGGTAAATCCAAACCTGAGCCAGCAGTTGACTCAGGGACAGGACGGATTGGAGAACAAGCTGATTAAGCAAACCTCGCTTAGCCAGATTAAGGAGAACGGAGATCTGGAGTTTTCAGGGCAAATTACCGAATACGATGTAAAACCAATGAATATTGTGCAGGGTGACCTTGCTGCCCAGAACAGGCTCACGATCAGCGTTAAGGTGAAATTTACCAACAACAAAGACCATGAGCAGGATTGGGAAAAAACATTCACAGCTTACGAAGATTTCGACAGTAACCGCTCGCTTAGCGATGCCGAGGATGCTCTGGTTACCGAAATCATCAAAAAGCTGGTTGACGATATTTTTAATGCTTCTGTAGCCAACTGGTAAGCCATGACAGCCGATCAGATCTATCAATTCATGCAGAATCCTGAGAAGATGAACCAGGAAACTCTTCCGTTCCTGAAAGAGCTGACCGAGCAGTATCCTGCATTCGAAACCGGCTGGATATTATACCTTAAAAATTTAAAGAACCTGAAGGATTCGTCGTTCGAGCAGGAGTTGATTAACGGAGCCATCCGAATTCACGATCGGCGAAAACTTTACCTGTTCCTGAATCAAAAAGCGAGCGAGCCAATTTTCATTCAATTAGAATCGACAGAGCTAGTTGTAGCAGAAAATCAGGATGTTTTGAACCTGATTTTCCCTACTGAATATAGGCTTGACGCGCCTGGGAATACTGATGAGACCATTGGTGAAATAGCCCGGGCGATTCAAAATAAACCAGATAAAAAGCAAACTCTGATTGAGAAATTTCTGGAAGCTCAGCCCAAAATGCCGCAGGTAAAAGATCAGGAATCAGAATCTCCAATGGAAAGTCAGAAGCAAAAAGAGTTGGAAAATGACGACTTTGTGACCGAAACTCTGGCTACCATCTATGCGCAGCAAGGATATTACAAAAAAGCGATCCAGATATTTGAGAAATTAAGTTTGAAATATCCGGAAAAAAGTACTTACTTTGCCGCTCAGATCGAAAAAATCAAAACTTTAATGAACAATTAATTCCATTAATATGTACACACTGATCACAGTTTTATTATTCATCACTTGTATCTTACTCATTTTAATCGTATTGGTACAGAATTCAAAAGGTGGTGGTTTGGCAAGTAACTTTCAATCTTCTAACCAGATAATGGGAGTTCGTAAAACAACCGATTTCCTCGAAAAGGCAACCTGGGTTTTAGCTGCAACATTGTTAGTTTTATCAATCGGAGGTACTGCCTTCATTCCTAGAGATACTAAAGCCGGTGCTCAGTCTGCAATTAAAGATCAGATCGAAAATGCAGTTGACCCTAACCAGGTTCCAAATTTCCCTGCTCCTGCTGATACAAAAGCAACTCCTGCACCTACAACACCAGCACCAGCGACTACTCCTGCTCCTGACGCTAAGAAATAATGAAATTCATTCAGATTTAATTCTGAACATGCTATAACAGAAAGTCTTCAATGCAAAATCATTGAAGACTTTTTTTTATTTTTATCTGAACCCTAACCATCAAAAAAACACCAATTATGAACCTAAAGTTTCGAATATTCAGCCTGATCTTGCTGTGTAATCTATTTCTTGTCATCAGCTGTCAAAAAAAAGTAGCTCCTCCGGCACCTGTTTTGCCTGTTCCAACCGACCGCCAATTGGCCTGGCACGAAATGGAACAATATGCTTTTGTGCATTTCACCACCAATACCTTTACCGACAAGGAATGGGGATATGGCGACGAAAAGGAATCGGTTTTCAATCCAACGGCCATGGATGTGACCCAATGGACGAAGACCATTAAAGAAGCCGGATTGAAAGGTCTGGTTCTGACCTGTAAGCACCACGATGGTTTTTGTTTGTGGCCTAGCCAGTACACCGAACATTCGGTAAAAAATAGCCCGTATAAAGGAGGTAAAGGCAATGTGGTCGACGAAGTAGAGAAAGCCTGTCGTGTTGACGGCCTGAAATTCGGTGTTTACCTGTCGCCTTGGGATCGGAACCGTGCTGACTACGGCTCTCCATCGTATGTTGAATATTACCGCAACCAGTTAAAAGAGTTATTTGCTGCACACAAGCCGGTTTTCGAAATGTGGTTCGACGGCGCGAATGGTGGCGATGGCTTTTACGGTGGCGCTAACGAAAAACGAAAAATTGACGGAAAGACTTACTACGATTGGCCAACAACATTGAATTTGATCCGGGGAATGGAGCCCAATGTGGTTTTCTTTAGCGATGCCGGTCCTGATATTCGCTGGTGTGGAAACGAAAGCGGACATGTAAACGAAACCAACTGGAATACGATAACTGCCGATACTATTTATGCCGGGAAAAGTGGCATTCAGGATTTATTAGGTACCGGAAGTGAAAATGGCACCAGCTGGATTCCGGCAGAAGTGGATGTTTCGATTCGTCCGGGATGGTTTTATCATGCCAAAGAAGATTCGCTGGTTAAAACCCCGCAACAGTTGTTCGATATTTATCTGAGCTCGGTAGGCCGTGGCGCTAACTTAATCCTGAACATTCCTCCCGACCGTCGCGGATTGATCAATGAGATTGATGTGGCTGCTCTGCAAGGCTGGAAAAAACTGATCGACGGATATTTTAAAACCAATCTGGCATTGGACAAACCAGCCAAGGCATCGAGTTTTCGCGGAAATTCGGCCGATTACAATGCGTCGATGGTAACCGACGGTGATAAAGAAACGTATTGGGCAACCAACGATGAGGAAAAGACCGGTAACCTGGAAATCGATTTAGGCGCACCCAAATTAATCAGCTTTGTTACTATTCAGGAATACATTAAACTGGGACAACGCGTTAAAAGCTTCTCGGTTGAAGTAGTAAAAGATGGGAAGTGGGTAGCAGTGGCCAAAGGCACAACCATCGGCTATAAACGAATCTTGAAAATCTTCCCAACCGAGGCGCAAAACATTCGGATTGTAATTTCTGATTCGAAAGCCTGCCCGGTTATTTCGAACGTGGAGGTTTATTAATGAACATCGGTTCCTGAGCTTGTCGAAGGAAGCCCCATCCCCAACCCTTCCCCGAAAGGGAAGGGGGCTGGTCTTGAAAATTCAGATCGTCATCGCAATTAAGAGTTCTATGAAAACCAGTGATTAATATGCTGGGTCTTCAGCACCAGAGGTGCAAAATATTTGTAGAAAGGGAAAAGAATAAGGTTAACCGTCCGCGGGAGGGCGTTTTTCAAGGCATAAAGCTTTGTTCGGACGGAATGGAGACGGACTGACAGTCTGACACGGCAAATGACAGTCGTACAAAAAGGTAAAGTGGTCTTAATTTCAGGCTATTATAGGTTTTGCGACGGTTTGGTTTAATTGTCAGGTGCAAAAATGTCCAATTCAATGAATGTATTTTGGCACGAATCGCTTTGGCACAATATCTGAATGATTGGGATGTCAAAAAATAAAATTTATAACCAATTAAAATAATTCGAAAATGACAGATTTAAAAGGAAAAATCCTGGCTGGTAAAATTTTGGTTCAGCCCAAGGAAGCAGAAAAGAAAACAGCTAGCGGAATCATTATTCCTGATTCAGCAAAAGAAAAACCACAAGTTGGTAAAGTCGTATTGGTTGGTTCTCCTAAAAAAGACGAGCCAATGGAAATTAGTGTTGGTGATATGGTATTCTACGGAAAATATTCCGGTACAGAATTAAACATCGACGGAACTGATTACCTGCTGATGTCGCAAACTGACGTTTTGTTTATTTCAGAATAATTGATTGACAACGATTTAAAAAGCATTTAAAAATGGCAAAAGAAATTAAATTCAATATCGAAGCCCGCGACCTCCTGAAAAAAGGAGTTGACAAATTGGCTGATGCAGTAAAAGTAACCCTCGGACCTAAAGGCCGCAACGTGGTTATCGAAAAGAAATTTGGCGCTCCACAGATCACCAAAGACGGTGTATCGGTTGCTAAAGAAATTGAACTATCGAACGCATACGAAAACATCGGTGCTCAGATGGTAAAAGAAGTGGCCAGCAAAACTGGTGACGATGCCGGCGACGGAACAACAACTGCTACTGTTCTTGCACAATCATTGATTTCAGTAGGTTTGAAAAACGTTGCTGCCGGTGCAAATCCAATGGATTTGAAACGTGGTATCGACAAAGCCGTTCTGAAAGTGGTTGAAAGCATTAAAGATCAGGCTCAGAATGTAGGTGACGACTTCAAGAAAATTGAACAGGTTGCCCGTATTGCTGCCAACAATGATAGCGCTATTGGTGCTTTGATTGCTGAAGCAATGGAAAAAGTAAATAAAGAAGGTGTAATCACCGTTGAAGCTGCCAAAGGAACCGAAACTTATGTTGACGTTGTTGAAGGTATGCAGTTCGATCGTGGTTATATTTCTCCATATTTTATTACCGATGGCGAAAAAATGGCTGCTGATCTGGATCATCCTTATATCCTGATCCACGACAAGAAAATAAGCACCATGAAAGATTTGCTTCCAGTTCTTGAACAAACCGCTCAGACTGGTCGTCCATTGTTAATCATTGCTGAAGATGTTGATGGTGAAGCATTGGCTACTTTGGTAGTTAACCGTTTACGTGGTTCGTTGAAAGTATGTGCTGTTAAAGCTCCTGGATTTGGCGACCGTCGTAAAGAAATGCTGGAAGACCTTGCTGTATTGACTGGTGGTGTTGTGATTACCGAAGAAAAAGGTATGAAAATGGAAGACGCTACTTTGGAAATGCTCGGAAAAGCTGAAAAAATTACTGTTGACAAAGAAACAACAACTGTTGTTGCTGGCGCCGGTGACGAAGCTGCGATTAAAACCCGCGTGAACCAGATCAAAAAACAGATCGAAACTACCACTTCTGATTACGACCGTGAAAAACTTCAGGAACGTTTGGCTAAACTAGCTGGTGGCGTTGCTGTACTTTACGTTGGCGCTTCTTCGGAAGTTGAAATGAAAGAGAAAAAAGACCGTGTTGACGATGCTTTGCATGCAACCCGTGCTGCTGTTGAAGAAGGTATCGTTCCTGGTGGTGGTGTTTGTTACATCCGTAGCATCGCTGTTCTGGAAGGCTTGACTGGCGAAAACGAAGACGAAACCACTGGTATCGAAATCGTAAAACGCGCTATTCAGGAACCTTTACGCCAGATTGCTTTCAACGCTGGTAAAGAAGGCGCTGTTATTGTACAGAAAGTTAGCGAAGGAAAAGCTGATTTCGGATACAATGCACGTACAGATGTTTACGAAAACCTTTACGAAGCTGGTGTAATCGATCCTGCTAAAGTAACCCGCATCGCGCTGGAAAATGCAGCTTCAATTGCTGGCATGTTTCTGACTACCGAATGTGTATTGGTTGACGAAAAAGAAGAAAAGTCGGCTATGCCACCAATGGGCGGTGGAATGGGTGGCGGCATGGGCGGAATGATGTAATCGACCGCGCATACCCTTCAAAATAAATACATTTAAAACCCTCTTTCGGTTCGCCGGAAGGGGGTTTTTTCGTTTTTTGATTTTTATGCTGAGTGATATTCTTATGGCCATTAACTTCAGGTTAACACCAACGAAGGACAATTTTCGTTAATTTTGATTAACATCAGAACCAATTAAAATCTCTGAAAATGTCATTCTCCTCCATGAAACGAGAATTCTCTGTCAGCCATTTATCCACTCTTCTAAAAGAACGCGCCAATCCATTCTTGCGCGAGAACAAGAAGATCATTCTCCAATTCATTTTTACCCTGTTTTTCATCGCCATCGGAATCTGGTTTATTCAGCACGAACGCTCCGAATTGTTTCAGGTAAAAGATGTGCTTCACTCGGCCAACTGGGAATGGGTGTTAATGGGTATTTTCCTGACGGTTGTATATATTTTGCTTCAGGGATTGATGTATGTATTCGCCTTTGCCGCCACCCGGCATCGGGTTTCGCTTCTCGACTCCACGATGCTTTTCATTAAACGGAATCTGATCAGCGTTTTTCTTCCCGCAGGCGGTGTTTCTTCGCTGGCGTTTTTCACGGGCGCCATCGAAAAGAAGGGAATAAAAAATACACAGATTCATTTTGCCTCGTCAATTTATGGTTTTATTGGTATCCTGTCGGTCATTATTGTTGCGGTTCCTGCCTTTCTGTACGCGGTTGTTGAGGGAACCATCGGCTCCGGAGAATGGTATGCATTGGCCGCGATTATACTTTTAAAGTTTGCGTTGTTTTTCTGCTATCGCTCCATCATGAGAAAGGGCGTTTTCTATACCATGCTGGTCAGGTTGATCCCGACAACCGAAGTTTTTATGAACGATTTGCAGAACAACCGGATTGACAAACGACAATTTATTTATACCGTATTAACGTCGGTATGCATTGAGTTTATTGGCATTGCCCACCTTTATGTGGCCATGCTGGCGCTCAATTTTAATCCATCGTTACTGGCAGCCATGTTGGGCTACATTATTTCGGTCATTTTCCTTATTGTTTCGCCATTCCTGCGGGGGCTTGGAGCCATCGAAGTTTCGATGACCTATGTCCTTCTGCGTTTTGGTTTCGGAAATGTTGATGCCATTGCCATTACTTTCCTTTACCGCTTCTTCGAGTTCTGGTCGCCGTTACTGGTAGGTATCCTGGCTTTTTTGTCGAAACTGAACAAACTTTTGATGCGTGTTTTTCCTGCATTTTTCCTGTTGGCATTGGGAATCATCAACATCATTTCGGTACTGACACCAGCAATTTCAGAACGGTTAGATCTCCTGAAAGATTTTTTGCCGGCGCAGGCCATCCATGCATCCAATTACCTGGTGCTGACTGCCGGGTTGCTGTTGCTGGTAACTGCTGCATTTTTGCTCAAAGGACTGCGGACTGCCTGGTACATCGCCATGTTCTTAAGTTTGGTTTCGTTGGTTGGACACATGACCAAAGCCATCGATTTTGAAGAGGCGATCTTTGCTTTTGTAGCCATTGTGATTTTAATTGGTACGCGGAAGGAATACTACATCAAAACAAACCCCAAGATGCGCAATGTTGGGTTGCAAACTTCGATATTAACCGCAGTGGCCACATTGATTTACGGCATTGTGGGCTTTTATTTTCTCGACAAGAAACATTTTGATATCGATTTTAATATCTGGCAATCCATAGGCTATACCATCCAGAATTATTTCCTGATTAGCAGCGAAACTTTAGTTCCTACCAGCGCATTCGCCAGCAAATTTTTACTCTCGATCAACATCAGTGGCTTCTTTTCTATTGCTTTCCTGATATATACGTTGGTCAGAACATACGTTCCACACGAAAATATCTCTGAAGAAGAACGCGACCTGGCCAACTGTCTATTAAAAACGCATGGCGATTCGGCACTCGATCATTTTAAGACCTCTGCCGATAAACTGATTTTCTTTTCAGAAAATAAAAAGGCCTTTGTAGCGTATCGTATCTCCGGAAATTTTGCTGTGGTTCTTGAAAATCCGGTTGCTGAAAACCCGGAAGAAATGAAGGAATGCATCATGGAATTCGACCGTTATTGTTACGACAGCGGGATGAAAAGCATTTATTACCGGGTTCCGGAAGAAAGCCTTGAAATTTACAGGCAACTGCGCAAAAAGAATTTGTTTTTAGGGCAGGAGGGTGTGGTTGATCTGACCACATTTAAACTTGAAGGCGGCGCCAAGAAACCGATGCGTAATGCCATCAACAAAGTGATCGACCGTGGATTTAAAGCCACCATTCACGAGGCCCCGGTTAAAGATGGAATCCTCCAGAAAATTAAATCGGTGAGCGACGAGTGGCTGAATGACATGGACCGGTCTGAAATTATCTTCTCGCAAGGCATGTTCGATTGGGCCGAACTGAAGCAACAGACGATCATCACGGTTGAAAATCCGGAAGAAAAAATTGTAGCCTTCCTGAATATTGTACCCGACTATGCCAAAGACGAAGCAACCTACGATTTGATCAGGAAAACCAAAGATGCGCCCAACGGAGTGATGGATTTTATTTTAGTTGAGCTTTTTAAATATCTGAAATCGAAACAGTTTATCTATGTGAATTTGGGATTTGCACCTATGAGCGGATTGGACGATCCTCACACATTTCCGGAGAAATCGATGAAGTTTGCCTACGAAAAAATCAGGTCGTTTGCGCATTACAAAGGATTGCGCGAATACAAGGAAAAATTCGATCCGGTTTGGCACAACAAATACCTGATTTATCAGCACGACTATGATTTGCTTCAGGTGCCCACTGTTTTGACCAATGTGATAAAACCATAGACACATGAAACGCCTACTTCTAATTGCAGCAATTTTCCTGTTTTTCGGATTAAAATCAGGAGCAAGCACGGTAGATACCTTGTTTTTTGGTGCGTTTGGAAAAGTAGCGATATACCACCCGGTACATATTCCTGAAGCTTTTGTGCTATTCATTTCGGGCGACGGCGGTTGGAACAAAGGAGTTGTAGATATGACCTCAAATATTGTTTCGCAGGGCGCAATGGTCGCCGGAATCAATATCCTGAGTTATTTGAAAAATATCAAATCATCCAAGTCGAAGTGCTATTATCCGGCTGCCGATCTGGAAGAAATTAGTCTCACCATTCAGAAAAAATATAAGTTTGGCAAATACCTGAAACCAATTTTGGTTGGGTATTCTTCAGGTGCAACTTTGGCTTATGGCGCTTTGGCACAGGCTCCGGCCAATACTTTCAAGGGTGCAATTTCGTTGGGTTTTTGCCCCGATATTGAAATTGATCGGCCACTCTGCAAAGGAGCCGGACTTAATTCGCATACGGTGAAAGAAGGTCAGACTTACATTCTTGATCCCTGCATGAATCTCACTGCTCCCTTTATTGCAATGAATGGTACCATTGATCAGGTTTGTAATTATTTCGAAACCAAAAAATATGTGGAAAACATGCCAATGGGCGAAGTGATTAGTCTGCCAAATGTTGGTCATGGTTTTTCGGTTACCCGGAATTGGTTGCCACAATTTGTTTCGGCCTACAAAAAGGTAGTGAATGAACCGGAATACATGGAGAAAAAGTCGAAGGAAAATATTTTGCTTCAAACGCTGCGAGATTCGCTGTACAAAAGTGATTTGCCTTTGGCAATTATACCATCGGCGGAGAAAAATGATCTTCCGTTGGCATTTTTCATTTCGGGCGATGGTGGCTGGACAAGTTTTGATCAGGCGGTTTGCGAAAAGCTTGCTGAAAAGGGAATTCCCGTTATTGGACTTGATGCTCAAAAATATTTCTGGAATGAGAAACAGCCTAAAGAGGTTTCTGCCGAGATTGCTCCCGCAATCGGGCATTATATGAAGCTTTGGAACAAAAAATCGTTTGTGCTGCTCGGATATTCTTTTGGCGCTTGTGTGGCTCCTTTTATTGCCAGTAATTTTACGGATTCGGCAAAAGAAACATTAAAAGGTGTATATTGCTTTTCGCCTGATTTGACGGGCGATTTTGAGATTCACCTGAGCGATATGCTGCATTTGAGAACCAAAGACAAGTATGATGTGGTGAGTGAATTGAAACAAATTAAAGCAATGAATCCGGTTTGTATTTTTGGTAGTGACGAGGATGAAGAAATTCAAAAGCCATTTTTATCCAATGGAATCAGGGTTGAAAAACTGCCAGGTACTCATCATTACAACAACGATTATGGTGCCATTGTAGCGATTATTCTGAAAGACTTTAAAAATGAGAATTTACCTAATCTGATAAAATAAACTAAAAATGAGAGTATTACTAACAATTGTCTTTTGTGGAATGATTGCAACCGGTTTCAGTCAGCAAAAGCCAAGTTGGGATCGATGGAGCTGGTTAACCGGGGAATGGGTAGGCGAGGGTAGTGGCAAGCCGGGTGACGGAGGAGGAACATTTTCTTTTAAAACCGATCTTGATCAGAATATTCTGGTTCGCAAAAGCCATTCAGAATACCCGGCAACTGCGAATAAACCCCAGGTGATTCACGATGATTTAATGGTTGTTTATCCAGATTTCTCGGGTACTCCGGCAAAAGCCATTTACTTTGACAATGAAGGTCACACCATCAATTATTCCATCACTTATTCCGACAAATCGATCATCCTGACCAGCGATAAAATCCCGAATGTTCCCATTTTCAGGCTGACTTATTCGTTGATCGATAACGAAACTGTAAATACGAAGTTCGAAATGTCGCAGGATGGTGTGAAATTCTTTACCTACATTGAAGGGAAAAGCAAAAAGAGCAAATAGCACATTTAGCATTCTAAAACCAAATAGATCAAAACCCAAACATTACCTGTATGAAAAAAATTCTGCGTGTCGGTCTGTTGATCGTAGTTGTTGTTCTTTCGCTAACCATTTGGTGGCGGTACTATTTTGTATTTGGCGAAGGCGTAAAAGCGGGCAACCTGAATTTCTTTGTAAAGAAGGGATTTATATTTAAAACCTACGAAGGTCGGTTGATTCAGGACGGGTTTAAATCGGCCTCGCCGGGAGCATTGCAGAGCAACGAGTTTGAGTTCAGCGTAACCAGCGACAGCATTGCAGCCATTTTGGAACGAAACAGTGGAAAAGTTGTTGAACTCCGGTACAAGGAATATCTTCATCCGCTTCCGTGGAGGGGCATGAGCAATTATGTCGTGATCGAAGTCCTGAAAGCTGAGGAAGGAGCAAACACAAATAAACTCCCATATCAATAACATCAAGTGGCTGGCGATCTGCTTATTCAATCAAACCGGTTAATTCTGCGTCCGATAACGGCTGAAGATGCTGAGGCTATATTCGGATACCGTTCCAATGCAATAATCAATCAGTTTCAAGGGTGGATTCCCGAGACTGTTGCAGATGTTCACGACTTTATCCGGAATAAGGTTTCTGTAGTAATTGACCAACCCGGTACCTGGTTTCAGTTGGCAATTGTTAAGAAAGATAACGGAGAACTGATTGGCGATATCGGAATTCATTTTCTGGAATTCGATTCGTTGCAGGTTGAGATTGGATTTACCCTGGATTGTAAACACCATGGGAACGGTTTTGCTACCGAAGCATTAACCGAAGTCATGAAGTTTCTGTTTCGGAAATTGAATAAACACCGGGTAATTGCCTCTATTGATCCCCAAAACGAAAAGTCAATTAAAGTGGTTGAACGGTTGGGTATGCGGAAGGAAGCTCATTTCAGGAAAAGCCTCTGGATTAATAATGAATGGGTTGACGATTGCGTTTATGCAATCCTGAAGGAAGAGTGGCTCGAAAATTAAACTGAGCATGTGCTTATTTTCCTGAAATGAGTATCCGGTTATTTACCTAAACAGTTGAATATTGACGCGATATTCTTTGCCGTTGACTTCAGTCAACGGGTAAAATGAGTATAAGGGATCTGGGCTTTAGCCCTAAGAACTGTGGCTAAAGCCATTATCTTCGCTCGATATTCTATCCGTCAGCTAAAGCAGACGGCAAAGTATATCTTAGGTACACAATCGGATATTCATATTTCCTGATTTAAACCTCGCATCGAACTTCACGGCTTCTTTCAGTAACGAAACAATAGCAGTTTCATCAATTTCATCTACCGAATGGTAAATTTTGTAATACACCTGCTTGTTTGTGCCATGATTCAGGTAGCCTTCCGGATCGGATAATTTGTACCCCTGACAAAATCCGAGCAATACTCCGCTTCGGATGCCACCCCATGGGATTGACCCGGGCCAGATCAGGCAAATTCTTTTGTTGCCGTAGTAATAAGGAACATTGTATGCCAGTTTTTCTTTACAGGTTGAAGGCAAATTTTCCAGAATTATCTGCCGGAGTACATCTACAATGATGCGCTCATTTTCAGGCAAAAAATCCCAAAACTCAACAAACGACTGAAATTTTAACCCTTTCTGAAAATCCATTTCCATGTTTCTAAAACGCACGAAAAAGAAATGGTGCGATTAAGTTACCGCACCATTTCATGCAAATTGATCTTATTTCTCTAGAAAATGTACCGGATCGAAATAGCGCCACCGTCTCCCCAAAAACCTGAAGAGTCGGTAAGATTGAAAGCTGGTTTCCAGTCAACTCCAATGTTAAAAGGTATCTCCTTAAAGTTGTACTCCAAGCCCAGAATACCATCAATTCCAATCACAGTATAGTTCCTGTCATCATTGTGGTTCCAATAATACTGGCCATCCCAGAATCCGATGTGTCCTCCGATTCCATAATAGAAGTTTAAACGGTCAACATCAAAAGCGCGGGTATGTACTTCGTACAATCCGGTTACACTAAATCCATGCCAGCGTGAGTCAAAAATACCTTCAACGGCCTTGTTCCCGTGCAAGAAATGCTTGATAGTTAATCCAGTACCAAAACCTCCGCGGAGACCAATTCCGGTATTGTAATCCTGTGCATTGGATTTAAGCCCAAAAAACAGGGCAATGAGTAGAATGAACATTAATTTTTTCATGGCATAAAATTTTAGATATTGATGATTTTGAATAATAATAACAGTTCAATGGAACTTATAGTTCACAAATTGTTATACCGTTAAATTGAAATAAACCCTACTTAGTCCTGCAAAATAAAACCCACTTTAGGTATATTTTCGATGGTAATGGCTGGGTCGCTACTGAAGTATTTGCGGAGTTTTGAGATGAAAACATCGAGGCTTCGTCCGGCGAAATAATCATTCTCGCCCCAAATGGCAGTTAGTATTTGCTCGCGGCGAATCACATTATTTTTATTCAGGCATAAAAATTTAAGGATTGAACTTTCGCGCTCTGTCAGCCTGCGTTTTTGCCCGTCAATTTCGAGTAGCTGATTCTGAAAATCGAACTGAAACCGACCTATCTGAAACGTACTTTCGCCGTTTACTTTTGACAAATGGCTACGGTTTAAAATGGCCGTGATCTTATAAAACAGTTCGTCTTCGTCAAACGGCTTGGTAATGTAATCGTCCACCCCAATTTCATAGCCTTTCATTTTATCCTCTTTCAGCGAACGGGCCGTCAGAAATATAATCGGAATCTGGGGATTCAGAATCTTCATCTTTTTTGCCAGAGTAAAGCCGTCCATTTTGGGCAACATCACGTCCAAAATACAAAAGTCGAAATGTCCATTCTGAAAGCCTGCAAATGCGGTTTGTCCGTCGCGGTAAAGCTTAACGGCAAATCCTTTAAGTTCCAGAAATTCGACCAAAAGAAATCCAAGATTCAAATCATCTTCGACTAAAAGTATATTTACAATCCGACTCATGATATGTTCTTTTTGATTCAGTTTTGCTTAATAACGGGAAGTACAATCAAAAAAGTACTTCCTTTCTGATTTTCGCTGTGTACCGTAATGGTTCCCTGGTGTGCTTTAATCACTGTTTTTACGTAATACAGGCCAATTCCAAATCCTTTGGTTGTATGCATGTCGCCCGTCGAAATCCGGTAATACTTTTCGAAGATCCGCTTAAACTCACGCGACGGAATTCCTATTCCATTGTCGGTTACTGTAATTTCAAGTTTCTGGTCGCGGCTCCTGGTCTCGATCTGGATTAACGGTTTTTCGACCGAATATTTGAGGCTATTCGACAACAGGTTAGTAAAAACGTCGTTCATGTGAAGCGTATCGGCAAAGACTACCGAGTTGGCAGCCTGAAAATTGCATTTCACTTCAGCCTCATTTTGCTTCAACTGAAACGATAGGATTTGAATGGCATTATCAATAACCGAATGAATGTCGATAGCCTCTTTATTATAGTCGAAACCGCTGTTTTCAACGGCTGCCAACTGCAACAGGCGATCAACCTGTCCTTGCAACTTTTTGTTTTCTTCCTTGATGGCAGTGACCAGATTCACCGTTGTTTGATCACCTGATTTTTGACTTCGGTTCAGGATCATATTTCCGGCCAGTGAAATGGACGAAATGGGAGTCATAAATTCGTGGGTCAGGTTTCCGATCATGTCTTTAACCTGTTGGGCAAATGTTCGTTCTTTCCGGTAATAAGCCAATATCATGAAAATTGAAACGATGGTAAAAAGGATTAACAGCACCGAAGTAGCAAACATGATTCCGATACGCCGGGCAATAAAAGAACTTCGCCCGGGGAAATGAATGGCCAGATCGATGCTTGCATTCGGATCGGGCGAACTGAAAGACTGATGAAACAACTCTCCGTTTTTGACCTTCGATGTTGGTTTCAGCGATAAGGTATCTTCTCCGTTGATCAGGAGAAAATGGAAATCGAGGTTAATGTGGTATAGTTCAAGCTCTTTCTGAACTGTCGAATCGAGCTTGGTGATAATATTCTGGGTAAATACTTCCTGTGAGTTAATCAAACTGTCTCGCTCAATGCTGTTTTGCATGGCCGTGTTCAGTTCTTCGTCTTTAGCCATATTCAGCGCAGTTTGCTGAAGCGCCATATTTACTCCCTTGGTAAAAATAGCCTCCTGCATTTTAATCGATTCCATCAGCCAGTTTACCTGAATCACCAGTAGCCCAACCATTGAAGCAACAGCTAAAATGGTCAGGATTAATCGCTGTGATTTTTTACTGAAATGAAATCTTCGGTGCTTCATTCTTCTGAATATTAGTGTTTTGAAAATTTACAGATACTTAATTCTTTCTTTGGATAAGTAAAGATATTCAATAAAAACGAGGTTCGATCTAGTTTTAACAAGGCATTAACATGTTGGTAACTTCCGTTAGGTTTTTCCCGCGGTACATTTGAATCGTAAATCAATAACAATTAAAACTTAAAGGCAATGAAAACAATTTTAATGGTATTCGCATTGGCACTCACCTTAACATTTGCCGGCAGTGCCTCAACTGTTTCTTCAGCTACAAAAAGCCTGACAGAAAACACAACGGTCTCTAAAGCGAACTCTTCATCAACGATGAAATCGGGCAAATCTAAAAAAGCTCATCATAAACATCACAAAAGCGCCTCAGGGTCTAAAAAAACAAAATAGTTTAAAACAAGAAGATTTAGAATACTCATTTTTTATATAACAATTAATCATTCAGCATCAGCGAAGAAACGATTGACAAAACAAGATTTCCCGGATTTTATCATTTCCTAGCCAGATGTTTGGACAAAAAAACAACAATTTAAGAATTAAAATCATGAAAAAGTTAGCATTAATTTCGGTTTGTGTATTAGGTTTGGCAATTGCCGGTAACGCTATGAATCAGGCTCCTGTTAAGAAAGAAGCTCCTAAAAAGGAAGCTGCTGCTCCAAAGAAAAAAGCTCCTGCGAAGAAAGAAGCTGCAAAACCAGAAGCTGCAACTCCAGCAAAACCAGCTGCACCTGTAAAAAAATAACACTTGCTTTTCGTATTTAAAAATGCTCCATTTTGGGGCATTTTTTGTTTTATAACTACTTATTTACCGTTCTATTTATCTCTACTTATTTGCTTTTCACCGCAACTTATGTGTATTTTGCAAATGTAAAATCACAACAATCATGCGGGTATCCAAATCATTCCGGCTTCATATTGGTATTTTCGGGCGGCGCAACGCGGGCAAGTCATCCATTCTCAATGCGCTGACCAGCCAGGAGGTGTCCATTGTTTCTGAAATTGCCGGAACGACCACCGATCCGGTCGAGAAACCGATGGAATTGCTGCCACTTGGGCCCGTACTTTTTATCGATACCGCCGGGATCGACGACAGCGGTGCTTTGGGTGAAAAGCGCATCCAAAAAACGATGCAGGTTTTCGATCGCACCGAGTTGGGATTAATCATCTCAAAGGCTGATGAATGGGGCGATTTTGAGGAAACTATCCTGAAAGAACTGAAAGACCGCGCCATTCCGGTGATTGTGGTTTTTAATAAATCAGACCTGGTTCAACCCGGAATGTGTTTGGAGAAGAGTTTTTCTGGAGAAAAAATTCCGGTTGTTGAGACTTCTGCCACAACCGGCGCCGGAATTCTGGATTTACGGCAGGCTATACTGAATCATGCTCCTGAAGATTTCATCAACCGCCCCGGAATTGTGGCCGATCTGGTTGGTCCGGGCGAAGCTGCTATTTTGGTTGTCCCGATTGATAAAGAGGCTCCGAAAGGAAGGCTAATTCTGCCGCAGGTTCAAACCATCCGCGATTTGCTCGACAACGATTCGTTTTGCATGGTAGTGAAAGAACGCGAACTCCGCGAAGCGTTCAACCGATTAAATAAGCCTCCCAAACTAGTCGTAACCGACAGTCAGGCTTTTCTGAAAGTGGCTGCCGACACACCTCTTGAAATACCATTGACCAGCTTTTCCATCCTGTTTGCCCGTCATCAGGGCGACCTTCCGGAGATGGTAAAAGGAGCCATGACCATCGATCGGCTAAAAACTGGCGACAAGATTTTGATTGCCGAAGCTTGCTCGCACCATCCAATTGGCGAGGATATTGGCACCGTTAAAATTCCACGTTGGCTCACGCAATATGTTGGCGGGAAGCTGGAATTTGTGCATCACCGCGGGCACGATTTTCCGGAGAACCTTTCAGAATTTAAACTGATAATACATTGCGGAGCATGTATGTGGAACCGCCGCGAAATGCTTTCGCGAATGATGAAAGCCCGGATGGCAGGCGTTCCGCTAACTAATTACGGATTGACGATTGCCTACTCACTGGGTATTTTCGAGCGGGCTTTACAACCGTTCCCTGCTGCATTAGACGTTTACAAAACGACCAAATAACTGAATGATGGAACAAAAGACAACCGAATTGTGGCATCGGTTTAGCGACGGACTGCGCCGCTTTATCGTGAATAAAGTGAAAGATGAAGCCTTGGCCGACGATTTGCTTCAGGAAACATTTATCCGGATACATTCCAAAATAGATGACCTGCGCGATGAAACAAAAGTTCAATCCTGGGTTTTTCAGATTGCCCGAAACATTATTAACGACCATTACCGGAAAAATACTCCGATATCGGTTGAAGAAGTTCCTGAAATGATTGATGCAGAGCCTGAATCGGATGAAGCGATGACACAAACCATTCGCGATATGGTTCTTTTTATGGAAGACCTTCCGGAGCAGGATTGCCAGGCGCTTTGTCAGGTTGAGCTGGCTGGCGTAAGCATAAAAGATTTCGCCGAACAAGCCGGAATTTCATACACAGCCGCCAAATCGCGTGTGGCCCGTGCCCGTTACAAGTTGAGCGATTTACTGATGAATTGTTGCCATTACGAATTCGATAAGTACGGTACAGTCATCGGATACCACCCCATTCATTGTTGTTGCTGTAATCAGCATAAATAAAATTTAAACCTAAAACATACAATCATGCGCATCAGATTCATTGCATTTATTCTGCTGATAATAACTCAGTTTCCGGTTTGGGCACAGCGCCCGTCCGATGTGTTGACTGAAGGCTCATCCGAATTGGTTGGCGTATCCGAAAAGAGACTTCAGTTGCTCGATCAATTTATTCAGGAGTATGTAAACAAGGGATATATTCCGGGAGGTGTTTTCCTGATTGCCCGTGACAATCAGATCGTTTACAACAAAACATTTGGATTCAGGAGTACCGATAAAAAGGTGCCTTACAAAAAGGATGATATTTTTCGCATTTGCTCGATGACCAAAGCGATCACTTCGGTAGCCATCATGCAATTGTACGAAGCAGGTAAACTTGGGCTCGACGATGCCGTTCAGGATTACATTCCGGCATTTAAAAAGACGCAGGTACTCGATTCGTTCAATGAAAAGGATTCGACTTACACCACGGTTCCGGTTAAATCGCCCATTACTTTGCGGCAACTGTTAACCCACACCTCTGGAATTGCCTATGGCGATTTTTATCCCGGGAAAGTTAAGGCTGTTTATAAAAAGAACAATATGCTGAGTGTTGGCTTGTCGCACCCAACTTGGACTACCGAAGAGTTTATCAACCGGTTGGCAGAAGTTCCGCTGGCTTTTCAACCCGGCGATCATTATATGTACGGACTGAATATGGACGTTCTGGGACGAGTAATTGAAGTGGTTTCGGGCGAAAAATTGGGTGATTATTTTCGCAAGCATATTTTTGAACCGCTTGGTATGAAGGACACCTATTTCTATCTGCCCAAAGAAAAGCAATTGAGGCTGGTGCCAATCTATGGATACGATGCTAACAATACGTTTCAGATGTTGACTAATGATCCATTGGTGTCAAACCCTGATTATCCGAAAAGCGCTGACATTGGTCATTATGCCGGAGGTGGAGGACTTTCTTCAACAGCAATGGATTATGCCATTTTCATTCAGTCGCTCATGAATAATGGCATTTACAACGGCAAACGGATTCTTAGTCGTAAGACGATTGAAGTGATGACTGCTGACCAGATGATTACTTTGAACCAACAAGGGAAAGGCATGAGCTCGCGTCCGGGTGAAACTTTTTGTCTGGGTTTTGGGTTACGTACAGACCAGGGAAAAGGCATCAACTCTAAATCGCCCGGGACCTACGAATGGAGCGGATATTTTACCACGAAATTCTGGATCGACCCCAAAGAAGATTTGATTTTTGTAGGCATGATGCAGATACACAACTTCCAGCACGGCGAGTTTTTTGATCGTGTAGCAGCTATTTTGTATAGCGCAATTGAAGAGTAGATCACTGTAATACGTTTTCATTGTAAAGGGTGTCAGTTTTTTGAAGTTGACACCCTTTATTTTTTCACATCACCGCAACGTGTTCTTTTTCAATAAAAAACGATAAATAAGTCCGAATCTCGGTGGCGTGTTGGATTAATGACTACATTCGCGCCGTAAACACAAAGGCTGGTCAAAAAAGTTTGACTCGAAAGCCTTTCCAAATTATTAAAATGTCATTTGAAAATTTAGATTTGATTGAGCCCATCCTGAGGGCTTTAAAAACAGAAGGTTACGAAACACCAACCCCAATTCAGGAACAAGCAATACCCATCATACTTCAGCGAAAAGATTTATTAGGTTGTGCACAAACAGGTACCGGAAAAACGGCAGCTTTTGCCATTCCGATCATCCAAATCCTGCACGAAACGCATAATCCGGCCAAAGGAAGACGTAAAATTAAGTCACTGATTGTAACTCCAACACGCGAACTGGCGATCCAGATTGGCGAAAGTTTTGCAGCTTACGGGCGTCATGCCGGGCTGAAACATACGGTTATTTTCGGTGGAGTGGGCGAACGTCCGCAAACCGATGCTTTGCGCGCTGGTATTGATATTTTGATTGCTACACCAGGTCGTTTGCTCGACTTGATGAATCAGGGTTACATCGATCTTCGGAGTATTGAATTGTTTGTACTCGACGAAGCCGACCGTATGCTCGATATGGGTTTTATCCACGATGTAAAGCGTATCATTGCTGAACTTCCGAGAGAACGCCAGTCATTGTTCTTTTCGGCTACCATGCCGGCCGATATCGTAAAACTCTCGCAAACCATCCTGAACAACCCTTCTAAAGTAGAAGTTACTCCCGAATCGACTACTGCAGAGAAGGTTGAGCAGCAGATGTATATGGTGAATTTTGCTGATAAACGCAGTTTGCTTCTTCATTTGCTCCGAAACCAGGAGATTGTTTCAGCCTTGGTTTTTACCCGGACGAAACATGGCGCCGATAAAGTAGTGCAACATCTTCAGAAAAACGGACATAACGCCATGGCAATACATGGTAATAAATCGCAGAATGCCCGCCAGAAAGCCCTTTCAGACTTTAAAGCCGGAAAGATCCGCGTACTGGTTGCTACCGATATTGCTGCCCGCGGAATTGACGTGGATGACTTATCGCATGTAATTAATTTCGAAATACCGAATATTCCGGAGACATATGTGCACCGTATTGGCAGAACCGGACGTGCCGGACAGAGCGGAATTGCCCTTTCGTTTTGCGACAATACCGAAATTACATTCTTGCGCGATATTCAACGATTGATTTCGCAAACCATCCCGGTGGTTGAAGATCATCCGTATCCGATGACTGATTTTACGCCAATGAAAGCGCCCGCCAAAGTAGCAAGAAAACCTATCCGTCGCGAGCACAATGGTCAGGCAGTGAGGGAAACGTCAGGGAATCGTGAAGTCAGGCCAAATAATCATCCATCGGCACAAACTGAACAGAAACCTAAACGGACGTTTTGGAGCAGAAGGCCGTAACTCTGAAAAAAGGAAAGAAAATTTATAAAGAAAACCTCACCTCAAGTGGGGTTTTCGCATTTTTAGCCGTGAACCTTTTGCTTAATTTTTTGTCATCTTTATAGGAATAAATTTTACATTGTAAGCCATGGAATTGTTTAACGAAAACAGCAAGCTCGCTTCGGTTATTCATAAAGATCATTCGTTGTTGCCGGTCATCAACCGTTTAGGTGTTAAACTTGGATTTGGGGATAAAACCATTCGGAATGTATGCGAAGAACAAGGAATTGACCTCAATTTTTTCGTTGAAACCATCAATGTTTTTCATTACGAAGCCTACTTTCCGGAGAAACGTTTGCTCGACTTCCCGATCTCGATGGTTATCGATTATCTGATCAAAACACACCAGTATTATAAAGATTACCTGATGCCGGAAAACGACCGCTTGATTGAGCTTTTTTTGTCGGCCAATCCTGATGAAAATGCTGAAAACGAGTTGGTCCGGAAGTTTTATTCCAAGTTTAAGGAGGAATTTGTGATTCACATCAATTTTGAGGAACGCGAAATGTTCCCGTTTATTCTGGAACTCAATGCCGTTATTGAAAACCCGGAATTGCGCGATCGCTTTACCCAGAAGTATCCATCGTTTTCAATTTCCAGCTTCGAAAAAGAACATTCGAACATGGACGATAAAATGGACGACCTGACCAACATCATCATCAAATATTTGCCGCCCAATTACGATCAAAATCGCGGAAATGCCTTTCTGGCAAACCTTTTCATGTTCGAGAAAGACCTGAAAAACCATTCGCGAATTGAAGATCACATTCTGATGCCGAAAGTAAAACAGCTCGAAAAATTGTTGGTAAGCTATGAATAGCAATCAGAATATATCCATTGTGGTGATCAGCCAATCGGACCTTGTGCTGACCGGTCTTTTCGAGATATTGAAGTGCAGTCTGGCCAATGAGGTAATTTTACTTCACCGGGGCGACGAACTGATCGACTATCCGGCGTTGAATGGTCATATATTAATTCTCGCGAGTTCCGAAGAGCAGGAAAAGAGCAGCTTGTTTATTCGTCAAATACTTACAGCGGCTCAGAATATTCATTTCATGACACTCCATTTAGATTCCGAATCGGTGTATTCAAATCATACAATCAATCTTTTCGATGCGCCAACCTTGATTTGCTACAAGGTGAACGAAATCCTGAATTCATTCCTTTCAGAACAAAATAAAGATACGGATACCGAGCTCACCAAGCGCGAAATTGAGGTGCTGCAAATGGTTACCAAAGGGCATTCGAATAAGGAAATTGCCGATCTTCTGTTTGTCAGCACCCATACGGTAATTTCGCACCGCAAAAACATTTCCGAAAAAACCGGTATTAAATCGGCCTCAGGGCTAACCATGTACGCCATCCTGAAAAAGATTATCGATGTAAACGAAATCGACGCAGCCGACTTGATATAGACTTTGGAAAAGTTCGCTCGTTTCGATACTTTTGCAGACCAATTTACAGACGTACGATCGTACGTCTCAAGCGATATAGATATGAGCCGTGTTGTTATAGGATTGTCGGGAGGTGTTGATTCGAGTGTTGCCGCATATTTGCTTAAGCAACAGGGACATGATGTGGTGGCGTTGTTCATGGTAAACTGGCACGACCGCACCGGAACCATAACCTCACGCTGTACCTGGGAAGATGATGCCATGATTGCCGAAATGGTAGCCAAGAAGCTTGACATTCCGTTTCACATTGTCGACCTCAGTAAAGATTACAAGCAGCGTGTGGTCGATTATATGTTTGCCGAATACAGCAAAGGCCGCACACCGAATCCTGATGTGCTGTGCAACCGCGAAATCAAATTCGATATTTTTTTGGACGAATGCCTGAAATACGATGCCGACTTTGTGGCTACCGGTCATTACTGCCGTAAATCGGAATTTGAAAAGGACGGACAAACGATCCACCAATTGCTCGCCGGAAAAGATAATAACAAGGATCAAAGCTACTTTTTGTGCCAGTTGAACCAATATCAATTGTCGAAAGCCATGTTCCCGATTGGGCATTTGGAAAAACCAGAAGTTCGCGAAATTGCCCGTCAGCAGAACCTTCCAACTGCCGAACGCAAAGATTCTCAAGGAATTTGTTTTGTCGGAAAAGTTGATTTGCCGACCTTTCTTCAGCAACAATTAGAACCCAAAACGGGCAATGTGATTGAAGTCCCGGCTGAATTTATGGCAAAGAAAAAGAACATCGAAAAAACCGAAGAGAATTTCCGGAAGCTTTGCTCTGAATTTCCATATAAACCATGGAGTGGAAAGGTGATTGGCGAACATCGCGGAGCACATTATTATACAGTTGGTCAGCGTAAGGGCCTCAATATTGGTGGTCACGAAGATCCATTGTTTGTCATTGGAACTGATGTCAACCGCAATATCATTTATGTAGGCGAAGGCACCGAACATCCGGGTTTGTACCGCCCCGGACTTTTCGTTCCAAAGGAAGAAACGCACTGGATTCGACCTGATTTGGTGATGAATCCGGGCGAAAGCCGCAGATACGACCTTCGTATTCGGTATCGCCAACCGCTTGAAAAGGCTACCATTTACCAACGCGAAGAAGGCATGTACATCATCTTCGACGACGAACAGCGAGGCATCACTTCTGGCCAGTTTGCTGCCTGGTACGACGGCGAAGAACTCATTGGCTCTGGTGTAATCGCTTAAACGGAAACCGAAAAAAGGAGACCGAAGACCGAAAAAACAGACTCGTTTTACTTTTGCCTTTTTACTTTGTACTTTTGCCTTATCTTTAGAGGCTAAAACCATAATTTATGATCAGATCGATGACAGGATTCGGGAAAACCGAATTCGAAGTAGGAACTAAAAAAATCACCCTTGAAATAAAGTCGCTTAATAGCAAACAACTCGATATAAACACCCGTGTACCTTCGATGTATCGCGAGAAAGACCTCGAAATACGCCGGTTGATCTCCGAAATGCTTACCCGTGGAAAAGTGGACTTTGCAATTTATCTCGACAATCTGGGAACTGAAAGTACCTCCAGAGTTAATGCGGCCATCATTAAAGATTACTACCGCCAACTAGCTGATGTTCATAAGGAACTGGGGCTCGAAATTAACGAATCCATTATGCAGAGCATCATGCGGTTACCCGAAACGGTAAAAATGGTGTACGATGAATTGGACGAAACCGAATGGTTGGTTGTACGCGAGAACTTAGTGAAAACCCTTGAAAATCTGAATACTTTCCGCGATCAGGAAGGACTGGCGCTTAAAGCTGATATTGATGCCAACATTGCCAATATTCTTGATTTATTGAATCAGGTTGAGCCATTCGAAACTCAACGGATGGAAAATGTGAAAACAAAGATTAAGGAAAGCCTGGATGCACTTCAGTTGAATGGAAGTCTGGATAAAAACCGCTTTGAGCAGGAGTTGATTTATTACATGGAAAAGTTGGACATCAACGAAGAAAAAGTTCGTTTGGCCAATCATTGCAGCTACTTCACTGAAACCATGAATGAAGACGAACCTTCAGGCCGTAAGCTCGGTTTTATTGCCCAGGAAATTGGTCGAGAAATCAATACACTCGGATCAAAAGCCAACGAAAGCAACCTGCAGCGCATTGTGGTTCAGATGAAAGACAATCTGGAAAAAATCAAAGAACAAGTTTTAAACGTACTTTAAAACAAGGCAAAAGTAAAAAGTTAAAAGGCAAAAAAAGTATGCGAAATGATATGCAACAACGATTGTTCTCATTTGCGGTAAAGGTTTTTTGTTTCTTGAAAACTTTGCCTAATACTCCCGAATATTCGGTTGTTCGTTATCAATTGGCCAAGTCATCAACATCATCAGGTGCAAATTATGAAGAAGCTCAGGCTGCGTCGTCAAAGCCCGACTTTATTTATAAAAATGAAATTTCATTAAGGGAAATGCGCGAAAGTAATTACTGGCTTCGACTTTTAGCTGCAACAGACCAGTCAAATAATCTCAATCGGGAAGAATTAAAATATCTGGAAAATGAATCGGAAGAATTGAAGAAGATACTTGGCAGTATTGTTTCTAAATCGAAGCTGAATAACGAACATTAAAGGGAAAAATCTTCCAAAGTCCGTTTTTTACTTTTTACTTTTAACTTGATTTATGCAGGGAAAACTCATCATATTTTCAGCGCCATCGGGAGCAGGTAAAACCACCATCGTGCGCCATTTGCTCGAAAAGGATTTAAACCTCGAATTCTCAATCTCGGCCACCAGTCGAGGAATGCGGCACTGCGAAACCAACGGTAAAGACTATTATTTTCTGACTCCGGAAGAATTCAGAAGTAAAATTGAAAACGGCGAATTCCTGGAATGGGAAGAAGTTTATGCCGGAACCTATTACGGAACATTAAAGTCGGAAGTCGAACGAATTCGCGCGAACGGACAAAATGTAATATTTGATGTGGATGTAGTTGGCGGGTGCAATATCAAAAAGTTCTATGGCGACGAAGCTCTGGCCGTTTTTGTGCAGCCACCTTCGGTTGAAGAACTGCGTAACCGGCTGGTTTCGCGCTGTACTGATGCTCCGGAAGTAATTGAAAAACGTGTAGCAAAAGCTGCGTATGAATTGACTTTTTCCAGCCAGTTCGACTGCATCATTGTCAACGAAGATCTTGCGAAAGCCTTTGAGGAGGCAGAGCATTGTATTCGAAAATTTATTGGTAAAAGTTAGAAGTTTAACAGGCAGAAGGCAGTAGAAAAAACTTCTGCCTTCTGCCCGATTACTGTTTTCTTAAATCTTGTGTTATGATTAAAACCGGACTCTACTTTGGCTCATTCAATCCGATACATGTCGGGCATATGGCCATCGCCAATTACATGGTCGAATACACCGATATCGACCAGCTTTGGTTTGTAGTGAGTCCGCAAAATCCGCTGAAAAAGAAAAAAACGCTGCTCGACGATTACCAGCGTTTGGAATTGGTTAACCGGGCCATTGGCGACGATCTGCGTTTCCGCGCATCGAAAGTTGAATTTGGGTTACCCAAGCCATCATACACCATTGATACGCTGGCTCATTTGAGCGAAAAATATCCAACTCACCAGTTTTTTATCCTGATGGGTTCTGACAATCTGGAGAGCATTCACAAATGGAAGAATGCGGATGTTTTATTGGCCAATTACGACATTATTGTTTATCCACGTCCGGGTTTTAATCCCGAAACGGCGCTGAAATATCCACGCGTTCAGGTTGCCAATGCACCACTCATGGAAATTTCTTCGACTTTCATTCGCGATTCCATTAGAGCCGGAAAAGATATCCGGCATTTCCTTCCATACCGCAGCTGGGACTACTTACAGCAAATGAACTTCTACAAAAAATAAACAAAATTCCAAGTTTCAGGTTCTAATTCCAGGTTTAGCAAAGTTCTCGAAATTTGCAACTCATCTAAACATTTGTATATTTGTATATGTTTTAGGCTCCGAGTTTTAGTTGCTAATTGTCTGGCATATGCAACTAAAAACCGATGGGTTGAATTGGAAACACTTCAGCCTCCCGATTTCTGCAGATGCGGAATGATTTGGAAAGGAGAAACCTGACTACCCCTGTTTTGTGGCTGGTCTGCGATTATCTCCCTTTTGTAACAGAAAAAGCCACAAGGATGAATTCAAGATTTAAAGATTTATTGCTCGTCTCAGGCTCAGGACGAAATGTTGGAAAAACAACTTTTATTTGCGATGTGATAGCCAGTAGTCGGTTGAAGAAAATGGCTGCCATCAAAATTACACCTCATTTTCACGAGGCGAGTAAAGGCTTAATTCCGATTGTTGAGAATAACAATTTCAGGATATACGAGGAAACTGATTATGCTTCAGACAAAGATACTTCGCGCTATTTACGGGCAGGGGCTAAAAAATCATACTTTATTCAAACTACCGATGCTTTTCTGAAAGAATCTTTCCAGCTAGCGTCTGTTTTGCTTGATCCCGACTTGCCTTTTGTAGTCGAATCGGCCGAATTGCGTCATATTCTGGTTCCCGAACTTTTTGTTTTTATACAGGGAAGTGATGCCGTTGATAAGCCTTCGGCCATCGAAATGCGGCAATTAGCAGACGTTACGGCTTTTTCAGACGGGAAAGAGTTTAGTCTGAATCCTGAACATGTGTATTTTAACCGATATTGGAAAATAGAAGAACATGATTACGCTTGAACAAGCCATGGAAATGGCCCTTTCGAGAGCTCAGCTTCTGGCAGCAGAAAAGGTTGATTATATCTGTTCTTGCGGACATATTTTAGCTGAAGATGTGTTTGCCGACACCGATATGCCTCCGTTCAATAAATCTGCCATGGACGGATATGCCTGTCGGCGCGAAGATTTAAATCGAGAACTTTCGGTTGTTGAAATTATTCCTGCCGGATATTCCCCAACCCAAAAGATAAGTGCAGGTCAATGTTCAAAAATAATGACTGGCGCCCAGGTTCCTGAAGGCGCCGATACCGTTTTCATGGTTGAATATTCCGATGAGATTGTTCCTGGGAAAGTTCGCTTTACCGGAACAAAAACCAATCCGAACATTTGCCTGAAGGGCGAGGATTTAAAAGCAGGCGATCGGGTTTTAAGTTCGGGAATAATGCTGAGACCACAGCATATCGCCATTCTGGCATCGGTTGGCTGTACTAATCCAACGGTATATAAAAGGCCTGAAGTCGGTATTATTTCAACCGGATCAGAACTGGTTAATCCGGAACTAAAACCGCAGTTCTCGCAAATTCGAAATTCAAACGGGCCGCAGCTTTATGTTCAGGCAACACAGCATGGCTTTCCTGTAAATTACTACGGAATTGTGCCCGACGATGAAAAACTCACTAAACAGTTCATTCAGAAATCGGTAGCTGAAAATGATGTGACAATCCTTTCCGGAGGCGTGTCGGTTGGTGATTTTGATTTTGTACCACAGATTGTTCGCGAGTTGGGTTTCGAAATTCATTTTAATAAAATCAGCATCAAACCCGGGCAGCATACCACTTTTGCTTCAAAAGGGAACAAATACATCATTGGCTTGCCGGGGAATCCGGTGTCGTCGTTTATTCAGTTCGAAGTTTTTGTTTTGCCATTTCTCCGGAAACTGATGAATTACACTCGACCGGAAATTCAGTTACTTTTACCAATGGCTTTTGATTTTCTCCGGAAAAAATCAGACCGTGAAGAGTGTCTGCCAGTGCAGCTGACTGACCAGAATGAAATTAGCATGATTGATTATCACGGCTCTGCACATATTCACGCGTATCATCAGGCGTTTGGTTTTATAAATGTGCCTGCCGGAAAAACTGAAATAAAAAAAGGAGAACTGGTTCATGTTCGACCGCTTTAACCGATCGATAAACTACTTGCGCATTTCGGTAACCGACCGCTGCAACTTGCGCTGCACGTATTGTATGCCCGAGGAAGGTATCCGGTTGCTCAATCATTCCGATATTCTTAGCTTTGAGGAAATCACCGAATTTACGAAACTGGCCGTAGCTAACGGAATTACCAAAGTTCGGTTGACCGGCGGCGAGCCATTGGTCAGGAAAGATATCGTTGAACTGGTTGCGATGCTTGCCCGAATTGAAGGATTGGCAGACTTGTCGATGACAACCAATGGGATTTTGCTTCCGAAATATGCTGCTGATTTGAAGAAAGCCGGGTTGAACCGCATCAACATCAGTTTGGATACCGTAAACCCCGACAACTATTGCCAGATTACCCGAAACGGTGAATTGGCGCAGGCTCTGGAAGGCATTGAAGCTGCTGAAAAAGCCGGATTGGAACCAATAAAAATCAATTGCGTTTTGATCGGGCAAACCGATGATGATATTCAAACATTGAAACTGTTTTGTGGCGAAAGGGGACTTTCATTGCGTTTTATTTACCAGATGAACCTGAAAACGGGAGAGTTTTCGACGGTAGAGGGTGGAGATGGCGGTAATTGCAATCAATGCAACCGGGTTCGTTTGCTGGCCAACGGCGACATTAAACCATGCCTGTTCAGCGACTTAGCATATAATATTCGGGACCTGGGTCATCAGGAAGCATTGAATCTGGCTTTGGGCAACAAACCGAAAGCCGGGACTTACAGCAAATCAGGCGAATTTTATAACATCGGAGGCTGAAAAGTGTTTCGGGTTTCAGGTTACGTGTTGCGACCTGAAACCCGTAACTTGTAACCCGAAACAATTAAATATGAAAAAACTATCACATACCGATGAAAAAGGGAAGGCGAAAATGGTTGATGTCAGCCAAAAGCCTGATCAGGAGCGGGAAGCTGTAGCCCGTGGGTTTATCCGGCTTCAACCAGAAACGGTGGAGCTGATTCGCCAGAACCAGATCAAAAAAGGAGATGTGCTGACCGTTGCCGAGATTGCCGGAATCCAGGGTGCAAAACGTACCGGAGAACTCATTCCACTTTGTCATCCGCTGCAACTCTGGAAAATCGATGTAAAATGCACCCTTCAGGAAAAAGGTGTACAAGCCGAATGTACCACTTTGTGCGTTGGCAAAACCGGAGTCGAAATGGAAGCACTTACCGGAGTGAATGTGGCGTTGCTTACGGTTTACGACATGTGCAAGGCGGTTGACAAGGAAATGGTGATGAAGGATATTCGGTTAATCAGCAAAACAAAAAAGTAAATAATTGTTTAGCTTTGACTGATAGATAACCAAAATCAGTTTAGAGCATGCAAAAATATCGGACAGAAACCGATTTTCTTGGAACACGTGAGATTCCTGCCGATTCGATGTGGGGAATTCATACCGAACGGGCATTGGAGAATTTCCAACTCTCCGGAAAGGCTGTCCATCCGGAGTTGGTGAACGCTTTTGGCGCGGTAAAGCTGGCCTGCTTTCAACCCAACCGGCAATTGAGCAATTTCTCCGACACACAAAAATCTGAGGCCATTGAACAGGCTTGCCATGAAATGGCCGCAGGACTTTTGACCAAATACATTGTCGTTGATGCTCTTCAGGGAGGGGCTGGGACTTCGACTAATATGAACGTAAATGAAGTGATTGCCAACCGGGCTCTTGAGCTTGCCGGAAAGGTAAAGGGCGATTATTTGTTTATTTCTCCGCTCGACGACGTGAACCTGCACCAGTCAACCAACGATACTTATCCAACAGCGCTTAAAGTCGCGGCCATCCAGATGATCCGTCAGCTTGAACAATCGGTGTTGGCCCTTCAGGAAGCATTTCAGGCGAAAGAAAAAGAATATGCACATGTAGTTAAAATCGGAAGAACCCAACTGCAGGATGCTGTACTGACCACTTTGGGTCGGGAAATGGGAGCCTATGCCGAAGCCTTTAACCGCGACCGGTGGAGGTTTTCGAAATGCGAAGAACGATTGAGGGTGGTTAATCTTGGAGGAACTGCCATTGGTTCGGGATTGGGAGCGCCTCGTCAGTATATCTTTAGGGTAGTTGATCATTTGCGAGAAATTACTGGGATTGGTTTGGCACGGGCTGAAAATCTGATCGACAATACCCAAAACGCTGATGTCTTTGTTGAGGTTTCAGGAATGTTAAAAGCCTGTGCCGTTTCGATCCTGAAAATAAGTAACGACTTGCGTTTGATGGCCAGTGGTCCCGATGCCGGATTTGCTGAGATCATACTTCCGGAGAAACAGGCAGGATCGTCGATTATGCCCGGTAAAGTGAATCCGGTTATTCCTGAAGCCGCTGCACAGGCGGCCATAATCGTGATGGGCAACGATGTGGTAATTGCACATGCGGCTGCAGGCGGTAACCTGGAATTAAATCAGTTTATGCCACTGATTGCTCATTCGCTGTTGGAAAGTATTGATTTGTTGTGCAGTGCAACCAAAATGTTACGGGTACATTGTATTCAGGATTTGAAAGCCAATGAAGACCAGTGCCGGAAAAATGTTCTGAATTCGACCGCTTTGATTACCGCCATTATTCCGGCAATAGGTTATGTAAAGGCAAGTGAAATTGTTAAGAAAGCTAAAGACGGGCAGATCACGATAAGGGAAGCAATTCTTAATTCCGGATTGATTAACGAGCAGTACCTGAATGATTTGATTAGTCCTGAGGCTGTTTGTCGTTTGGGTTTCGGATAGATTCCGGGATTGTTATTTGTATTTATTCTAAATAATTGTTAATGCATTTTGCAATTACAGGAAATATATTTAGTTTGGCTGAAGAATTTAATATTAACCAATAAAATTTGATATCATGAAAAAATTAGCAATGGTTCTGGCACTGGCTTTTACAATGGGCTTAGCAGCTTCAACAGTAAACGCTTCTACAGGTAAAGATGAAAAACCGAAAAAAGAATGCACTGCATCTGAAAAGAAGGCTTGTTGTTCGTCTGACAAAAAAGCTTGCTGCTCAAAAGATAAAAAAGCAGAAACTACTGCTCCAGCAACTGAAAAGAAAGCAAAATAATCTCATTGTGAGTTTAGAATAAATAAAAAATGACCAGCAATGCCGGTCATTTTTTATTTATGTAATTTTTATACTTCCTTTTTCTTAAAATACTCCACTTTCCCGGTAAGCGCAATGTCTTTCACTTTGTCTATCAGGGCTGATTTCTGTTCTTCGGTAAGCTTTGTAAATGAACGGGCAAGCGCTATTTTTTCGCGCATAAAAGTGGCATTCTCATTTCCTGAAATCAAGACCGAAACAGGCAGCGACCAAACAAAATGCATGGCTTCTTTGATGCTCAGGTAATTCGGAATCAGCGGATCATCTGTTGTCCAGCCTGCTTGCTCTTTTCTGGCGAAGAACCTTCCATCAGCCAACGATTTAATGGCCAGTATTCCCATGTTGTGTTCAAGAGCTTTTGGCATAATATTCTGGGTAAAACTGAAATACGTCTGATCCAGTACATTCACCGGCATTAATACGGTATCAAAAATATCGCTTTCTTTTGTCCGTTCAAGCATTCGCGCATGTGCGAACGGGTTTTGGTGCCCGGTAAATCCAAGGTATTTAATTTTGCCCTCTTCTTTTGCTTTCAGCAAAACGTCCAGAACACCCAACTGAATCCGGCTGTCAACATCTTCAGGTGTTGAAATGGCATGGACCTGATATAAATCGAGATGATCTGTTTTCAGTCGTCGTAGTGTTCCTTCCAAATGTTCTTTGACTGTTTTTGCATCTTTACCGGTCGATTTGCTCATCAGGAAAATCAGATCACGGTATTGGGGAGTCAGGTATTTACCGTAGCGCGTTTCGCTGGTTCCATCGGCATAACTTTCGGCAGTATCAAAAAAGCGAACGCCACCTTCCAGCGACGCTTCAATCACTTCCTGCGCGTCGCGTTCGGTCGTCCAGCCAACGTGGTACCCTCCAGTCCCCAGCATAGTTACATATTGGTTTGTCCGGCCTAATTTTCGTTTTGGAAGTACTTCTCCGAGTCGGTCCCGGTCGTTGGCGGCTTCAGCAGTGCCTGCCAATGCGAGTCCGGCAGTTGCTCCTGCAAGTGATTTAAGAAACATTCTTCTGTCAGCCATAACTTTGAGTTTTTGATTCTCGTTAAGTTAGGCATTTTTGCTGAAATAGCCAAGTTGGATTGATCGCGATCAAGGAGTTAATCAGGGCCATTTAGGTCATTTGCCAACGTAAGCCTTTACTTTTTAACAGCTGGCTTTTTTGTGGTTGCCGGAATTTTAGTTACGGGTCCTGATTTCTTGTCCACAGTGGTGGTCTTCTTTCCGCCAATAGATTTTCTGAAATCCCATGGAAGATTGTAATAAACAGAATAAGTGAAATCCATGTTGAATCCCTTTTCAGCCTTTCCGTAACCGGGAATAAAATAGGAGGGAGGCATCCCGAGGTCTTTGTTGTTTAACTTTATTTTACCACGAATGGTCCAGCCCATGTAAAAGTTGTGCACAATTTCACCTTTGATACCAACCAGGAATTCGCCCCAGTGAGCAAAATAATTTTGATTGCCGAATCGTCCGGTGGTAGGAGTCCAGTACGAGTCAATCTTGTACGAATTCACTTGCTGCTTGGCTAATACAAATCCGTAGCGGAGGCCAACGAAGAAAATATTTTTATCATTTTTATTTTCGGCCTGAAGGAAATTGTAGTCCATCCCAATGCGTGAGTAACTTCCGGAGCTTCGGTAATCCATGTAGTCGGTCTGGATTTTCATGATATCGATACCCGATTCGAAAACAGGGAATAAATTGGGCCATAGTTCCATATCTACCGAAAATTCAGAACCATAGCGGTTTCCTTTGGTCCATAAATCCTGAAATGGACGCGTAAGGTCAGTACCCAAACGAATGCCTTTCATCCGGATGTAATTGTCGGTTCGCTTCGGTTTGATCTTCTTTTCCGGCTCTTTTTGCCCGTAGCTAACTACTACCAGAAGGCTAAGGATGAATGTAAAGCTTAATATTTTCATGCCATGTTTTGGTTACCAAACTGTCAGTAATTAGGATGGAGTCAATTTTGTTTTTCGAGAAATCGATGTTGCGTAATTTATATTCGTAATAAAATCCGGTTTCCATCGAAGCATATTTCATCGTTGTTTCGTGAACAAAGGTGACGGTATCGATTGTTGAATCAAACGAAATTACGAAACTGGTGGTGTCGTTTGGTGATAGGGGCAATATGAGTTCGCTCAAGCTTTGTTCTTTATAAAAGAGGCTGTCGAGTCCGATCCCAAGTGCTGTTACAACTGGTGTTACCGATTTGTTGGTTGTTGAATTCAGAATCGTTGCCTTTAATAACGCTTGCGGAGGTGCTTCAAACACTTCCCTGCAGGCAGTTGCCGCCATCAGGATTAAGATCAGATATAGGATTCGCTTCATTCGGTATGATGTATTGAAAGGCGTAAAGGTAGGCATATTCAGACTGAAACGGAATACGAAACTGAATTTTCCCCGACAGGTTTTTAAACCCTGCTAAGGTTAACGAAATTTGAATATCTTTGCGGCAAATGCGATTGGAAGATTTGATTAATAAGGTTTTTAGAAATTTCAGGAATGAAGAACATACGTAATTTTTGTATTATTGCGCATATCGATCACGGAAAAAGTACGCTGGCCGACCGGCTGCTCGAATATACTAAAACGGTTGATGGCCGTGCAATGAAAGCGCAGGTTCTCGACAGTATGGATCTGGAACAGGAACGTGGAATTACCATCAAGAGCCACGCCATACAGATGATGTACACGCTTAACGGACAGGAATATATCCTGAATCTGATTGACACCCCCGGACACGTTGACTTTTCGTATGAGGTTTCGCGCTCCATCGCCGCCTGCGAAGGCGCACTGCTCATTATCGACTCAACACAGGGTATTCAGGCGCAAACCATTTCGAATTTATACCTGGCTATCGATCACGATCTGGAAATTATTCCAATCCTGAATAAGATGGATTTGGATAATGCCATGCCTGAAATCGTTGAAGACCAGATTATCGGCTTGATTGGCTGCAAACGCACCGACATCATTCGTGCCAGCGGAAAAACAGGACTCGGAATCGAAGAAATTCTGGAACGCATTGTCAATGACATTCCGGAGCCAAAAGGAGTTGAAGACGCGCCGCTTCAGGCATTGATTTTCGACTCGGTTTTTAATCCGTTTCGCGGAGTTATCGCTTACCTGAAAGTTGAAAATGGCATACTACGGAAGGGCGATCAGGTTAAATTCGTAAATGCATCGAAAGAATATGTGGTTGACGAAGTTGGCGCGCTGAAACTCGGAATGTTTGAACGTGCTGAATTGAAAGCCGGAAGCGTTGGATACATTATTTGCGGAATTAAAACCGCCCGCGAAGTAAAAGTGGGCGATACCGTTACGCATTCGAAGGCGCCTTGCGAAAAGGCTATCGATGGATTTGAAGAAGTAAAACCAATGGTTTTTGCCGGAGTTTACCCCATCGATTCGGAAGATTACGAAGATCTTCGCGCGGCCATGGAGAAACTGCAATTGAACGATGCTTCGCTCACTTACGAGCCGGAATCTTCGGCTGCCTTGGGTTTTGGATTTCGTTGCGGATTCCTCGGATTGCTGCACATGGAAATCGTTCAGGAGAGGCTCGACCGCGAATACGATATGAATGTGATTACTACCGTACCCAACGTTTTGTATCACGTGCACACCACCAAAGGCGAAACCATCAATGTATATAATCCATCGGGGCTGCCTGCCACGACGACCATCGATGATATTGATGAACCATTTATCCGTGCTAACATTATTACAGCTTCGGATTATATCGGGCCAATCATGACATTGTGTCTGGAGAAACGTGGGACGCTTTTGAAGCAGGATTACCTGACTACCGACCGTGTGGAAATGGTATTCGACCTTCCGTTAGGCGAAATTGTGTTCGACTTTTACGATAAACTGAAAAGTATCTCGAAAGGATACGCTTCGTTCGATTATCACATGCTCGATTTCCGTCCGGCAAAACTGGTGCGTTTAGATATTCTCCTGAACGGCGAAATGGTTGATGCGTTATCAACCTTGATTCACTTCAACAATGCGTATAGTTTTGGCAAGCGTATGTGCGAAAAGCTGAAAGAGTTGATACCCCGTCAGCAGTTCGACATTGCGATACAGGCTGCCATTGGCGCTAAGATTATTTCGCGCGAAACGGTAAAAGCTGTTCGTAAAGACGTAACTGCCAAATGTTACGGAGGCGACATTACCCGTAAACGCAAGTTGCTTGAAAAGCAGAAAAAAGGAAAGAAACGCATGAAACAGGTGGGCAATGTGGAAGTTCCGCAAAATGCGTTTTTAGCGGTACTGAAACTGGATTAGTATTTATTACTGACGAGGCAACGTCGATTTACCCCGTCAATGTCAAAAATATTTTAAGGGTTTTCCGGGAACGGAAAACCCTTTTTTTGTGGTGTTTATTTTTTTTGCTTAAAAAAGATCAATTAAGTGGCCGAACTTGTTTAAATTTATATGTGGCTGCAAACACTTAAATATCTTAGTTATGCAAATCAAAACAGGTATTACCATCGCAATAATGGCCGTTATCACATCGTGCGCATCTGTCCCGAAAGAAACAGTGACTTTATCTCAGGCTTTGGGCTCCGATCTGGTGGTTCTGCATCAGGCACACAGCAACATTGCGAGGCTGCATTTCCAAAAGATTAAAGACGATATCAACTCGTTCGTTGATGACATTTATGCGCCTTTTGTCATTCAATATGTTTTGAACCGAGAACTTCAGGCTTATCAATCCGGGAAACCATCGATTTATACCACCCTTGAAATAGTGGGGAAAAATGGAGGAAAAACTGAAATCGAAGCTGCAGTAAAGGAAATGTCCGATTTTCAGGAATCAGCTCACAAACAAATTGAGCGCAAAAGGAATGAATTGCTTATGCCCATCATGAGCCAGGAAGTTGAGATTTTGGGAGCCATTGACCGATCTTACGAAAATACCATTTATGCGAATTCTACAATCACCGGATACCTGCAGTCGGTCAGAAAAGTAAAGGAAGCACAGCAGGAAGCGCTTTCGGTGATCGGACTTAAAGGTGCTGACGAATTGATCACAAATGGTCTGGTGAAAGTTTCGGAACAAGTGAATGAAGCCGTGAGAAAAGGAAAAGAGATTGATGTGAAAAGCGAAAATGCAGCTCAGCAATTGGAAGAAATTGCAACGCTGATAAAAGAATTAACCCTTAAAAAATAACCACTATGGCCGAGAACAGGTTTGATGATTTATTTGCTGACGCCGATGCTGCATTTAATGGTCGGTATAAAAAAGAATTGAATCAGTTAATGGGTCTTTCGAAGGAAGATATTGATGCAATTACTCCTGAAACTACCGATTTGAAAGTATACGCAGTACTCGTTAAAGTAGTTGAAAAAGCTTCAAAAGATAATTTATCGCAGGCTCAATTGGTTGAAAATATTAAGTCACTGGGCGATGTTGCTGTTCAGATTGCGAAGAAAGTGCCGGGACTTGCTGCATGGCTGTAATACATTTACTCCGGGAAGTTGTTACGACCATCGGGTTCAGGAATGTGATCTGTATAAAGTGTTTCGAACTAGCATTATGAAAGACAAAAATCCCGCTTTTCAGCAGGATTTTTTCATATTTGAGATTCGTTTCAAATTACAGAATCAGTTTGTAGCCTTTGCCGTGAACGTTGATGATTTCAACCTTCGGATCGTCTTTCAGATGTTTCCTGAGTTTGGTAATGTAAACGTCCATACTGCGGGCATTGAAATAGTTGTCGTCAATCCAAATGGTTTTCAGGGCAAAGTTACGTTCCAAAACCTTGTTGGCATTGTTGCAAAGCAAACGGAGCAATTCGGCTTCCTTGGTGGTTAACTTCACTTCTTCTTCGCCACCGGTAAGTATTTGCTTGCGCGAATCGAAGGTGTAAATGCCCAATTGGTACACTGCATCTTCGTGCGAATTGTTATCCTGGCTCACCCGCCGCATAATGGCTTCAATACGGAAAATCAGCTCTTCCATACTGAACGGTTTGGTAATGTAGTCGTCGGCACCAATTTTGAAACCTTCCAATACATCTTCCTTCATATTTTTGGCAGTCAGGAAAATAATAGGAACATCCATGTTGAGCAAACGAATATCTTTGGCCAGCGAGATTCCATCTTTTTTCGGCATCATGATATCCAGAATACAGAGGCTGTACGGCTGATTCTTTGTGAACCCTTTGTACGCTGCCTCTCCGTCGGGATATAAATCAGTTTCATATCCTTTGGCAATCAGATATTCTTTGAGTAACAATCCAAGGTTTTCATCATCCTCGGCCAATAGCAATTTTACTTTTTTTTCCATGGTTTTCTGTATTTATCGGAAAATATATCATGAATTTTGTTCCTTTATTTGGCGCGCTTTCAACTTTTATCTTTCCCTTGTGCGCATCAACAATGATTTTAACGTAACTCAATCCCAGTCCGAAACCTTTTACATCGTGCACATTGCCGGTTGGAACGCGATAAAACCGCTCAAAAATCTGGCCAACATGTTCGCTCTGTATTCCAATACCGTGATCTTTTACCGAAACAACCAGAAAATTATCTTTTATCTCACTCGAAATAATAATTTTCGGTTCGTCTTTACTATATTTTACGGCATTATCGAGCAAGTTAAACAAAACATTGGTAAGATGTACTTCGTCAGCTTTAATGATTGCCGGATCGGCCTTCAAATCAGAGGTTAACTCGCCATTTTTAGACTTAACCCGAAGTTCGAAGTTTAAAACAACCGAGTTAATCAGGGTATTTATATTTACTTCCTTGAATTTTAGTTTCAGTTTCCCTTCATTAAAAACAGCCATTTGCAGTACTTTTTCAACCTGTGTGGTTAACCGTTTGCTCTCCTGAAAAATGATTCCTGAAATGTGCTCAATGGTTTTAGGCGTATTGGTAACAGTATTGTCGCGCAACATCTGACTGGCCAGCGAAATGGTCGAAATCGGCGTTTTCAGCTCGTGAGTCATGTTGTTGATGAAGTCGTTTTTGATGTTCGACAGTTTTTTCTGCCGAAGAATAATCAGTATAGTGAAAACGAAAATACCAATTAGCATTGCTGTTAAAACGAAAGTTGGAATTACCAGGAACCCGGTTTCTTTCAACAAATAGGTATTCTGTTTTGGGAAGCATAAAAATAGCCAATTCGGCTTTTTTAATTCTTCCAAATCGTTGGGAAACAGCAGTGTACTGTATTCCCGAAGTTCGTTGATGTTATAGTTTTTATCACCGAAAGCAAACCTCTCTTCGCCACCCGAAAATGATTTTACGGCATATTTAAAGTCCATATTTATGCCTTGCTTCTTTAACTCAGTTTTAATAAACCGACCAAGGGTCGATTCATCAATTCGCTTTTCAATAGGAAGGGCTGAGCGGATAAAGGCAATTTGCGAAAGTTCCAGAAGGCGTGCCTGTTGATTCAGACGGTTTTCGTATTGTTTACTCACAAAACCATCATATTCATGAATACGATCAAATGCATTTGGAAAATCGCCCGGTCTTCCACGTTCATTATCCGGATCAACAGGAGGCGCTCCATATTCAATATTAAATTCTTCAGAATAAATACTTCCTGCTATTTGTTGAGAATACTGTAGCGATATTTGAACATCCCTCTGGCTAAGCGATTCCGGATTTGAGCGTTGGGTATTAACAGGAAATACACTACTGCTACGTTGGGCAGTCAGATTCTTCTCGTATGCTGCAAGTACCAAAGCTTCTTCCATTTCGAGACGGTTTGATACCGCAATCAATGCATTTTTTACAGATGTATTAAATTGCTCCTCTTTTATTTCGAGTGCTTTTAAAATAGAATTGGTCTGAACCAGAATTAAACTGGTCATCACCAATACCATGATCACAATCAATATAAGTATAACCCTTCTACTCATGGCGCAAATATAATCTTTAAAAATGCTGATAATAAATACTTAACAATATTTAACACAGGACTTTTCCTTATTAAACTCTCTGGTTTTAGCTCCTGAAGGTAAAAAATGGAATTCAGGTTTTGATTTACTTTCAGCAATAAATGTGCAGAAAACGCTGATTAGGATTTCAATGATTAGGAAAGAGTTGTTGGAGAAGTTTCAGTGCTTATTCCGTCGGGTTTTGATCCGGGTAAAGATCTTTTATTTTGTCGAGTGCAACCTTTGAGGCATTTTGCTGGGCTTCTTTCTTTGAAGCGCCCGATCCTTTTCCCAAAAGTTCATTGTCGACTTCGATGGTAGCGATAAACCAGGGTTGTTTACCGTCGTTTTTGCTCTCGTCAGTGGTATCAAACGAAACGGCTCTTTTGTTTTTCTGCGACCACTCAATCAGTTGACTTTTGTAGTTGGAGTTTGTGTTTTGAACTTCAACGAGATTAACGTAGTTGTTCAGCAATTTTCGGGTGATGAATTTTTTTGCTTCCGGATAACCTTTATCCAGATAAATGGCACCGATAAGGGCTTCGAGCGTGTCGCCGTAAATGTGGCTCGATTCGATGGTTGAAGTGGTATTCGATTGGATGTAATGATTCAGGCCAATCTGATAAGTTAGTTGTGTAAGAAAGCTTCGGTTTACCAGTTTCGAGCGCATTTGTGTGAGATAGCCCTCGTCCTGATTGGGAAAACGGTTATAGAGAAAGTCGGCAATTGCTGCACCTAGTATAGCATCGCCAAGATACTCAAGTCGCTCATTGTTAATGTAGTTGCCCTGCGAATCAATTTTCGAGGCCGACTTGTGAATAACGGCAATGTCGTAAACCCGTAAGTTAGTCGGATAAAAACCCAGCAACGATCTCAAAAATAAATAAAACTCTTTTCTAGAAGAAGAAAAGAGTTTTATTCTTTGAACGATAGTTCGTATCACTTGTATTAGATTTTCTTAAAAATAACAGTAGCATTGTGCCCACCAAAACCAAAAGTATTGCTTAATGCAGTTCTGATTTTGCGCTCTTTTGCTACATTGAAAGTGAAATCAAGTTTTGAGTCGATTTCAGGATCATCAGTAAAGTGATTAATTGTAGGTGGAATAATACCTTCCTGAATGGCGAGTATTGATGCAATAGCTTCAACTGCTCCGGTAGCTCCCAATAAGTGACCAGTCATTGATTTAGTTGAACTGATGCTCATTTTATAAGCATGTTCCCCAAATAATTTCTGGATAGCTTGAGGCTCAGCGATATCTCCAAGTGGAGTTGAAGTTCCGTGAACATTGATATAGTCAATGTCTTCCGTATTCATACCTGCATCTTCCAAAGCCCATTTCATACATAAAGTTGCACCACCTGATTCTGGATCTGGGGCAGTCATATGGTAAGCATCAGCTGACATACCTCCACCAACTAATTCAGCATAAATTTTAGCTCCACGTTTTACCGCGTGGTCGTACTCCTCTAAAATGAGGGCTCCAGCTCCTTCTCCCATCACAAATCCATCGCGATCCAAGTCAAAAGGACGAGAAGCGGTCATTGGATCATCGTTTCGGGTTGAAAGTGCCCGCATGGAATTAAATCCAGCGAGACCTGCAGGATTTATTGCTGCCTCTGAACCTCCCGAAATAAATACATCCACTTTACCCATACGAATATAATTCATCGCTTCGATAAGGGCTGTTGAGGAAGAAGCACATGCTGTTACCGTTGTGAAATTCGGGCCTCTGAATCCATAACGGATTGAAAGCAGACCACTTGCAATGTTGGCAATCATTTTAGGAATGAAGAACGGAGAATAACGAGGCATCTCGTTTTTGTAATTCAACGTTTCTTCAAAGAAGGTTTGTAAGCCTCCAATTCCGGCACCCCATACAACACCAGCTCTGTCTTTGTCGATCTTTTCGAGATCAAGACCTGAATCTTCCATCGCTTGCGCAGCAGCTGCATACGCATACAAAGTAAAAGGATCATGTTTCCTGATTTCTTTTTTCTCAACGTAGATTGAAGGATCGAAATTCTTCAGCTCGCAGGCAAAAGTTGTTTTGTGAGTGGTGGCATCAAAATGAGTGATAGGGCCTGCGCCGCTTTTCCCATTTTTCAAGCCGTTCCAGTATTCCTCAATAGAATTACCAAGCGGGTTTACAGTTCCAAGGCCGGTAACAACTACCCGTTTAAATTCCATAAATTTCGTTTTGTTATTATTACTTCAAATTTGCTTCGATGTGCGAGATCGCTTCACCTACAGTTGAAATTTTTTCAGCCTGATCATCTGGAATAGCCAAATCGAATTCTTTTTCAAATTCCATGATCAATTCTACTGTGTCAAGTGAATCAGCACCAAGGTCATTGGTGAATGATGCTTCGAGGGTTACTTCACTTTCATCAACACCTAATTTGTCAACAATAATTGCTTTTACTTTTGCTGCAACGTCAGACATAACTCTAATTTTTGGTTAATATTAAAATTGTTTCAAAAAATTCGATGCAAAGTAATAAATTTACGCCTGATATTTCAAACAAAAAATGATATAAATGGACGAATAAGGGTTGAATGATATCGATGTCTGGTTTACATTTGAACCTTTTATTCTAAAATTCCATTGATCATAAATCTATAAATTGAACGTTAAATGAAACGAATTGCCATTTTTGCCTCGGGCTCCGGGTCGAATGCCCAAAAGATAATTGAGTATTTCTCAACCAGTAAAGAGGTAGTTGTTGATTCACTTTGGTCGAATAATGAAAATGCCTATGCCTTAATCAGGGCTGAGAAACTGGGAGTGGAAACTTTCACATTCGAAAGTGATGAATTCTACCGAAGCAATGAGATTCTAGACAGGCTCTACGATCACCGGATCGACATGATTGTGCTCGCTGGCTTTCTTTGGCTGGTTCCTCGCAATCTGACCGAATTGTTTACTGTTGTTAATATACATCCGGCATTGTTACCTAAATATGGTGGCAAAGGCATGTATGGAATAAATGTTCATAAAGCAGTATTGGCATCAAAGGACAAAGAATCGGGTATAACCATTCATCGTGTGAATCAGAATTACGACGAAGGCGATATTATTTTTCAGGCTACTTGCCCAATTGTTTCGGGCGACACTCCTGAAAGTCTTGCTGCCCGGATTCATGAATTGGAACACCAGCATTATCCACGGGTAATTGAGGAAATATTGCTGAACGAAGAGGACGATAATTAACGGTCAAAGGCCTTATACAAACGATAAAAGCCACCTGTTTTCATACAATAGGTGGCTTTTTCTTTTATTTTCAGTATATTTTGAGTGAATTCCGGAAAGCGCATAATAGTATACCTTTGGTTGGTATGATTTGTTGTTAAGCGGATTGATCGTTTTTTATATTGTTTTAGATACAGATTGTGCTTACTTTTATAACCGAACTAACTTACCATACCATGAGCCGAAATGTTTTAGTATTACTTTTCTTTGCTTTTTTCTGTTTTTTTCAGAATGCAGAAAGTCAACCCAAATTAGAAAATAGCGAAAGGGCCGTGATATCTTCTGATGGAGAATGGATACCTCTGTTTAATGGGAAAGACCTGGATGGCTGGACTCTTAAGGTGACAGGGTACAAACCGGGAGAAAATCCACTAAATGGATTTCGGGTTGAAGACGGAATTCTCAAAATCGATTACAGCAATTTCGATAAATTTAATGGCCGCTTTGGACACTTATTTTATAAGGAGAAGTTGTCATCCTACATCCTTCACGTGGAATACCGATTTGTGGGGGAAATGCTGCCCGATGCCCCTTCATATTGCTACCGGAATAGTGGCGTAATGGTTCATTCACAGTCGCCCGAAAGCATGGATATTAATCAGAACTGGCCGGTTTCAGTCGAAGTTCAGATGCTTGGGAGTACTGATTCGCTTAAACAAACCACTGCCAACTTCTGCACACCTGGAACTACAATCTATTTTAAAGATCAGCCAACGAACGAACATTGTATTAATTCCAACTCCAAATATTTCTACGATGGCGAATGGGTTAACCTCGACATCATTGTTAAAGGCGGAAGAACCATTACTAATGTTATAAACGGCGATACGGTATTGGTGTGTTCGAAACCCCAAATCGGAGGCTTTTTGTTGCCCGAAAACTATTCATTGCCCGAAGGTACGCTTTTGGAAGATGGCTATATTGCCCTTCAGTCTGAAGGACAGCCTCTTGAATTTCGGAGAGTTGACCTGAAAAAGTTAGATGAAAAATAGAATATTCGAACACATCACGATCTGAAATATTCAATACCTAATAAAACCAATCAAAGAATGGAACAAGCCATGAGGGACAGCCACACAGGTGAATGACTGTAATGGTGAGTTCCATCTGACAATTAAAAAACAAATTATAGACAGATGAAAAGACTAATTTGTGTATTTGTAAGCTTACTACTTTTATTGTCGGCTTTTGCCCAGCCGGGAGGCAAAGTTTCCGATAATCTTTCGATGCCCAGTAAAATCCTGAAAATGGATCGGAAATATGCCATTTACCTTCCGGCCGATTACGAAACGTCAGATCGCAGTTATCCGGTTTTGTACCTGCTGCATGGTTCCGGGGACGATCAGTCGGGCTGGGTTCAGTTTGGCGAAGTAAAACTCATTGCCGATAAAGCTATTGCCGAAGGGAAATGCACCGCCATGATTATTGTGATGCCTGATGGGAACACCGGTCAGCGCGGTTATTTTAATAGTCCCAAAGGCGACTGGAATTATGAGGATTTTTTCTTTCAGGAATTTATACCTTTTATTGAAAAGACATATAAAATAAGGGCAGAGAAGCGTTATCGGGCGATTTCCGGATTGTCGATGGGTGGCGGTGGAACTTTCATGTATGCGCTTCATCATCCCGAATTGTTTTCGTCGGCCTGTCCGCTGAGCGCTTATGCAGGCCCCATTTCGTTGGAAGAAGCGGCCACTCGCTGGGAAAAACAGTATCCCGGAATTTCCAAAGAAGATCAGGCCAAATATTTTGCAAAACACAGTGCTCTTGAACTCATTAATAATATGCCTGAAGATCAGAAAAAAGCGGTTCGCTGGTATATCGATTGTGGCGATGATGACTTTTTGTACGAAGGAAACAGTTTGATTCATATCGCAATGCGTAAAAAAGAAATTTCTCACGAATTTCGCATTCGCGATGGAGCACACAATTGGACTTACTGGCGCGAAGCTTTGCCAACAGTACTCGATTTTGTCTCACAGACATTTCATCAATATTGATAATGAAACATACTTAACCAATAAAAATACAAACAATGAAAACAACACGCCGTTCATTTATTCGAAACAGTGCTGTTCTGCTTGCCGGAACGGCCATTTTGTCAAAAACAGCTTTTGCCTCGGGGAAACCATCAGAAATTGTTGGACTTCAGCTCTATTCTGTGCGCGATGATATGAAAAAAGATCCGATTGGAACCTTAACTCAGGTGGCTAAATTCGGGTACAAACATGTTGAACATGCCAACTACATCGACCGTAAATTCTATGGTTACACAGCAAAAGAATTCAAAAAAGTTCTGGATGACCTGGGCCTGAAAATGCCTAGCGGACACACTGTAATGGGTAAAAACCATTGGGATGCCGCTAAAAAAGACTTTACTGATGCCTGGAAATACACAGTTGAAGATGCAGCCTACATGGGGCAGAAGTATGTGATTAGTCCGTGGATGGACGAGAGTATGCGTAAAACGTATGACGACATGGCTCGTTACCTGGATGTATTCAATCTTAGCGGAGATCTTTGTCAGAAATCGGGTATGAAATTTGGGTACCACAATCACTGGGCCGAATTTACTGAACAGCTAAATGGAATAAAGCTTTTCGACATCATGATGCAAAAGCTTGATGTAAATAAGGTTATCATGCAGCTTGATATTGGTAATATGTACATTGGCGGCGCAAAAGCGCTCGATGTGATTAGCCAGTATCCCGGAAAGTTTGAATTGATCCATGTGAAAGACGAAATTGGCAATACCACTCCTGAAAAATACGAGAGCGCTATTTTAGGCAAGGGAATTATCCCTGTGAAGGAAGTTATTGATCTCTGCCGAAAAACAGGTGGAACAAAAGTTTATATCATAGAACAGGAAGCTTACCAGGGAAAAGCACCACTGGATTGTGTGAAGGAAGATCTCGAAATCATGAAAAGTTGGGGCTATTAATTAGGTAAAATAAAAGTAGATCGAACGTAAATTTAAAATCCAACAATGTCAATACCGACAGCGTTGGATTTTTTTTGTTTACTACCAAAGGCCATATTCAGGAAGAATTTCTATTACAATCGTTTTTGAATTTTGTTCTATCTCTAATGTTAATTTTATATGACGTTTATATTTCCTAATGATCAAGAAACCGAAATTCACGATACTTTTGGAGAGATTAGTCTAATGTTCTTTATAATCCCGCATGATATTTAAGGATGGGTAGTAGTAGGACAGAATGAGTAAAAAAGTATTAACTAACAAATTTTAACGGGATGGATAATTCAAAAAATCAAGACGCTTTAAATTATCACAAGGAAGGTCGGCCTGGAAAAATTCAGGTTGTACCAACCAAACCATACAGTACGCAGCGCGATTTAGCGCTTGCCTATTCGCCAGGTGTGGCTATACCTTGTTTGGAGATTCAAAAAGATCTTCAATGTGCATACGATTACACTGCCAAAGGAAATCTGGTTGCTGTAATCTCAAACGGAACCGCAGTTCTCGGGTTGGGCGATATTGGCGCTCTTGCCGGAAAACCAGTGATGGAAGGAAAAGGTCTGTTGTTTAAAATATTTGCCGATATCGACGTTTTCGATATTGAAGTGGATGAAAAAGATCCAGACAAGTTTATTGAAGTGGTAAGAGCGATCTCACCTACTTTTGGAGGTATTAACCTCGAAGACATTAAAGCTCCTGAATGCTTCGAAATCGAAGAAAAGCTGAAAGAAATGCTTGACATTCCGCTGATGCACGATGACCAGCACGGAACTGCTATTATTTCAGCATCGGCGTTGATCAATGCACTCGAATTGATTGGCAAAAAAATCGAAGATATTAAAATTGTAGTTAATGGTGCCGGAGCTGCTGCTTCTTCGTGTACCACGCTTTATATGGCACTTGGCGCCAAACTTGAAAATATCGTGATGGTCGACAGCAGAGGTGTAATCTCAACCCGTCGTACCGACCTGAACAGCCGCAAACTTCCGTTTGCAACCTCACTTCCATGCAATACACTTGCTGAAGCAGTTGCCGGTTCCGATGTTTTCCTTGGTCTTTCGGTTGAAGGCTGTTTGACTCAGGAAATGGTTCGCAGCATGGCCGAAAATCCAATTGTGTTTGCATGCGCTAATCCAAATCCGGAAATTTCGTACGCCGATGCTATGGCTTCACGTCCTGACATTATTTTTGCAACCGGCCGTAGCGACCATCCTAACCAGGTTAACAATGTATTGGGCTTCCCATATATTTTCCGTGGCGCATTAGATGTACGTTCAACCGGTATTAACGAAGCAATGAAGGTTGCTGCAGTGCTTGCAATTGCCGAATTGGCAAAAAAACCGGTTCCTGAAGTAGTTACAGCTGCATACAATACAACTCATTTAAGCTTTGGCCGGCAATATATTATTCCGAAACCACTCGATCCACGTTTGTTGGTTACTGTTGCTCCTGCAGTTGCAAAAGCTGCAATCGAATCAGGTATTGCCCGCAGACCAATTACTGATTGGGACAAATATGAAGAAGAACTACGTCAACGTATGGGTCTCGACAATAAACTGATCCGTGGATTGACCGAGAAAGCAAAAGAAAATCCGAAACGGGTGGTTTTTGCAGAAGCAAATCACATCAATATGCTGAAAGCCGCTTCAGTTGCCAGCGCCGAAGGAATTTGCAAGCCAATTTTGTTAGGTAACGAAGAGATTATTGGCAAGCTTGCCAATAATAACAGCATTGACCTTGAGGGAGTTGAAATTGTTAATCTTCGTCACGATCGTGAATTCTCAAAACGCGAAAAGTATGCCAAAATGTTAACGGCCAAACGTCAGCGTGAGGGGATGACCTATGAGGAAGCTTTCGAGAAAATGTTCGACCGCAACTATTTCGGTATGATGATGGTTGAGGCAGGTGATGCCGATGCGTTTATCACCGGAGTTTATACCAAATATCAGGATGCCATCACTCCAGCCATCGAAATTGTTGGTATGCGCGAAGGCTTGAACCACATTGCCGGAATGAACATTGTTACCACAAAACAGGGAACTCTTTTCTTTGCCGACACCATGGTAAACAGCCACCCAACCAAAGAAACATTGATTGATATTGCCAAGCTGACACAGGATGCAGTAAGATTATTCAATACTGAACCGGTAATGGCTATGCTTTCTTATTCTAACTTTGGCGCACGTGCTGCCGGAAGTCCAGGAATGGTGCATGAAGCAGTGGCTTATTTGCACAAAAATAATTCTGAAATGATGGTTGACGGCGAGTTACAGTTGAATTTTGCCTTAAATAAAGATTTGCGTCACGAAAAATTCCCATTCTCGAAAATCGATGGTAAAAATGTAAATACCTTGATCTTCCCGAATCTGAGTTCATCGAGCATTGCTTACAAACTGATGCTTGAAAACGGTATGAGCGACACCATCGGACCAATCCAGATGGGCTTGAACAAACCAATTCACATCCTGAACGTTGAAAGTACCGTTCGCGATATTTTGAATATGGTTACCATTGCTGTAATTGATGCCCAGGTTGAAGAACAAAAACTTGCAAATCGTTTGTAGTCATACAGAACTTCAGGAAATATCCTGAAAAATAAAATAGTAAAAGCCTCTTCGGGATTAATCGGAGAGGCTTTTTTTGTGCGTTTAAATTGCAGAATGCTCTATTTCTTCTTTGTAATTAATACTTTATCAATCTTATTCCCATCGATATCAACCACTTCGATGATACTATCAGAAACAATCACTTTATCGCCCAATTCAGGAATTTTGTTGATTTGGTTGAAGACATATCCGGCAACAGTCGAATAGTCAATCTCTTCAAAGTCGATGTGAAAATCTTCGATCAGGTCAACCAACGTTTCGATTGGGGCATCGCCGCTCACCAAAACCGATTGATCGTCGCGCACAAATACATCAGGCTCAGGTTTTTCACCCTCTTCCGGAACATTGCCAATGATGTTTTCAATGATATCGTGCAAGGTGATAATTCCTTCAAAACTTCCATATTCGTCAACTACAACGGCAGTGTAATTTTGTTTCTGCCTGAATAGGTCCAAAACCTTTTGGGCATCGGCATTTTCAGGAATGACAAGCGGATCGTGCAGCAATGTTTCTAACTTCTCGGACGAGGGCGAATAGAAATTGATCAGATATTCTTTAACATTCAGAATACCAGTAAACTCGTCAATACTTCCGCGGCCAACAATAATTTTACTGTGTTTAAGGTTCAGTATTTCAGCGTGAAAATCTTCATTCGATTGTTCCATGTCGATCCATTCCACATCTTTTCGGTGAGTCATAATGTGTTTGGCCTTTTTGTCCGAAAAGTAGAATACTTTTTCATGCATGCGGTTTTGCTCTTCCTCAATCACCCCTTCGTTTGAGGCAAATCTCAGCATGTGTCGCAATTCTTCTTCAGTAACCTGACCCTCAGTTGGTTTAATGCCAATCAGTCGGTTAATCAGATTGGTAGAAAGAGCCAGAAGCCTGACAAATGGGTAGAATGTTTTGCTGAAGTAATATACAGTTGGAGCCACCCTGATTGCAATTCGTTCGGGCTTGCTTATGGCAATGGTTTTTGGAACCAGTTCGCCAATTACAATCGAAACGTAAGTGATTACCAAAACGGTGATTGAAAGTGCTATTTCGTGGGCATATTCACGGGTGAAATCAAATTGACTGAAGAAAGGTGCAATGTCGTCGGCAATATTTACCCCGCCGTAAACGCCGGTAACAATGCCAATTAAAGTAATTCCAACCTGAATAGCAGAAAGGAAAACCTCCGAATTTTCGAGTAATTTCAGCGCAACTTTTGCTCCGGCGCTACCTTTAATTTTAGATTGCTCCAGCCGTGCTTTTTTGCTCGAAATCAATGCTGTTTCCGACAAAGCGAAAAAACCGTTCAGCACAATCAGAAATCCAAGTACAATGAGTTCCATTATCAGAATTAACAATTTTACTGTAAAGGTATAACAGTATCATTAATTTCGGTTGCATCCATGATTTTATATATCGGATAAGCATTAAATCCTTTGCCCCATTGAGGCAAAAGGTATCGGTCCATGAAATTCCAGGTAAGCAGTCCATCATTAGTTTGTGGTTCGAGCAGATATGCCGCAAGATTGGCCAGCGGTTGTGCTGTTCGAATGACATAAGTTCCGGCTTTAAATTTAGTTACAGCGTGTTGCCAGCTTCCGGTGACAGTGTGAAGATAATGTCCCTGATTTAGCCTGTTTTCAGGTTTCAAATCAGTCATTTGAAAAGATTCAACTTCCAGAGTTTCTTCTTTTGTTAATTTACCAACCTTAATGCCATGCTTTTGTAATAGGCTAATGATCATTGGATCGGAAAGTGTAACGAGGTAAGCAAACGGAAATCGAACACTTTTGGTTGCTTCGTATGTGGCGATGTATGGAACCTGAACGGTCTTCTTCCGATCTGTCTTTTTGTAGCTTTTATTACCATTGGCATCAGTAACTTCATCCACTTCAAAAGTTTTAATGGTCACTTTTTCCTGAATGGGTTTCCCGATGTATTCAATCGGGAATGAATCGGTTGGTAATGGATTATTGCCTCGGGCGATGGTTTTCCTGTCAGATTCGCTGATGAGTTGTTTGATTTCGCTGGTGTGCGAAGCGCAATAATCGGTAATTGATTGCAGCAAAGCATAGCAGCCCAATACCCTCGATTTATAATCGGCATATACGTAATTTTCGTTCAATATGGAAAGTCGGTTGCGAACACCGATGTAATTGGTCAGGTAACGAGGTTCCGATGCATATTCTTCCCAGCCTTTCTCCGGATTTTTCATGTCGAGAAATTCACCATAAAAGCAGTTCTCAACTTTGTACTGGTCGCGCAGGGTAGTGGCTACCAATGGCATCATCTGCTTTTCCATGTATTTGGTCAACGAACGATCACCTGCGGCATTCATCATCCACGAAAAAGTAACTGGTTCTTCGTGGTACGAGCCGTTGGTGGTGTGGCAATCTACGGTAACCTGTGGGTCCCATTTCAGGAATACATTTTTCAGTAAACCATTCATTTCGGGAGTCTCCAGCTTGATGGCGTCTCGGTTTATATCGAGCATTTGCCCATTGGAACGCAAACCTACTCCATTCTTTGGTCCGTTTTGGTGAGTGCGGTTATTTACACTGATAGCCTCATTTCCGTCGGGGTTAAAATTGGGGCAGATCAGAATAATCAAATTCCTCAGTACTTCTTTTTTTATTCCTGACACCAAATCGCGCGCAAACATCAACGATGCTTCTTTGCCTTCAACTTCACCGGCATGGATATTTGCCTGAATGTAAAGCACCATACGCTTGTCGTTCGCAAGATTTTGAGTGGATTTTGGCATCGGATCGGCAATAACCAAAAGCGGAATCTGGCGCCCTTCGGTAGAAACAGCAATTGTTTCAACTCTAATAATCGACGAATGTTTTGTTATCGACTGGATAAAATCGTTGACGTCTTTCTCTTTTGATGTGGATTCAAATCCGGAGCTTTCGGCTACGGTTAATGGTTGTGCATAACTCAGGTACGAGGTAATTATTAAGGCGATTGCCAGAGCCAATTTGAGCATGATGATTGGTTTTTTCAGTTTGCATTCAAACAAACCGGGTGTATGGCAAAAGTAATTATCTCGTAGAATTCAGCAGTATTTAACCTTTTGTTTTTACAATTTGATTTCGAATTTGGCTCGTAGCCCAAACGTTGGCGCTCCCAACACCGATTTGGAGTTCACCCGCCAAACGGCTTCGACTCGAAATAAGCGGAAGATGTTCTCAACGCCGGCTCCAAGCTCGATGTACGGATTGCTCATTTTCGAAATGCTGAGCGGAAACTCTACCACTTGCTGGTTTTTATCGCTGAGCGATCCAATCATTGTTTTTGCCGATAATACTTCGCGCAATCCGATTCGTTTTAATAAAGGTAACCGGTTAAATACGAATCCGTTGAGATGATACTCGAGGTAAGCGTGAAGGTATTTGTCGTGCACATATTCCATATAATTCAGTAAATTGAAATCGTACGAAAATAATCCTTGTGTCTCATTTCCACGCGGAATGTCGAGCATGGTGTAAGGAAGTTTCCCAAAATACATTCCACCCTCAATGGCATAATTAAAGCCGGTTTGTCCAATTTTCAGGTATTGCTCTATCGTAGTAAAAATCTTTCCGTAGTAATTTTCTTTTCCTGAATAAAATACTTTGCCGCCACCCAGTGCAACGTGAATAATCGGATAATCGGTATTCATATAAACCCGAAGGAATTTATCATCGATTACCTTTTCCTGCCACGAGAAGCGGGTATCAACCATAACATCAAGAGCCGAAACATGATCAACCGGAAGTCCTGCGCGCAGGAAAGGATAAAATTCCGGTGAGAAATGACGGATATAATTGGCGCTGATTTTATTCATCAGGCCGGGATGCCATTCGTACTCGTACGATGCAGCCATTTTTTGTTCGCGGAACAGTTCATCGAGTTCGTCGCGTTTAAATATTTGCGAAATCAGGTTATTCTCGGTTGGCGACAGGGCATTTTCGTATAAAAACAGAATTTTGTCGTTTTCGCCCGAACGCACAATTTTATCGTCGTAGGAGACTTTGACCAACTGACGGTTGATGGTTGGAAATTTATACCCAAAACCGGCAATGCCATTGATCTTTTTATTGCGGAATCCATAACCTAGTCCGCCCCAAATCATGTAGCGAGTGCTTATTTCGCTACTTGTACGGGCACCGGCGAACAGATGCAGACCTTCTACTTTATTCGTATTTATTGTACTTGCATACGGACCAAATTCGAATTTCCCCAAGTCGTAATAACCAGTCATCGCCATTCGGCTAAGGTTATCGACAAACTTGATTGCATTAATTTGACTAACTGAATCAATGGTGGCAGTGACCATTTTTTCGCGTGGGTTGAGGTGCTTCGCAGGCGGTGCGTTTCCCAGTAATTCTGCTCTCGATCTTTCGAATCAGGAAGTTTAATCGTTTCGTATCGCCCGTTCCCGTTAGCCAGTTTTACGTCCTCTTCCTGCATTAACCGAAACGCTGTCGATTACCGAAGATTGAGTAAGAAAACAGGCTGATTGGCTTTTTCGACCGGATTGTTCTTTAGCGGCACATAATTGAAAATCGCGTCAATCTGGTTTCTTCTGAAAAAAGGAATTGAATCGTTTACCATTTGGTAATTACCAGTCAGCCGCATGCTTTTCAGGAAGTTTAAATTAGCTGTTGTGGCTAAAGTTCCATCAACATCGAGAAGCGAAAACTCCTTATTTTAAGTCGTTAAAAAACCTTTGAAAACCTTGTCGCCGGTTCTGCGGGGAATGAATTCGATGCGGTAATTTTTCACCCCATTTTGAATAGTGCTGTCGGCCAGAAAATATTTATAATAGAACCAGCCATTATCGGCTAAAGGACTTACAAAATTCTGCGAAAACAGGTTGATGTAATTGTCGTAGAAATTCACTTCCATATCCAGCGCACTGGTATAACCCGAGATTTCGTAGTCGTCCAGAACGCCAACTCCTGAAGTTTTATCGGCCAATACTGTTGATTTCTGCTTGGATGGATTCCGTTGAACCTCATTATATACCAATTGTTCAGAAAAGTAAATGGGCAAAAACTTAGAGCTATCTTCTGCAGTTTTAAATACATTTTGATTGTTTTTAAACGCACGTGACTGCATCATCTTGTTTCCAACATTATTGAGATGGTATTCCCATTTGGTGTGATTTACGGTACGAGTAGCGTGGATATTTGGCCGGGTTATTTTCCTTTTTCCGATTAACCATCTCTTTCAATATTCGTCTTACAGGACCGTCATCAGGCAACACGGTCACTTCCGAAATCTTTATCAAATCAGGTTTTAGGCCAACATTTAACTCATTTGTGGTAAATGGTTTTACCCCGAATGTTTTGCCCAGATACCCAATTGTCGTAAACTGAATGGAATCGACTTTGATTTTGCTGGTAAGCTGAAAAACTCCCAGCGAATCGGTGGTCGTACCAATTGGTGTCTTTTTAAAGAGGATGGTAACATACGGAATCGGTGTGACCAGTTTCCTGATCGGTAACCTTGCCACGCACAACAGTTTGTTGTGAAAAGGCTGAGGTAAAAGTAAAGAGCAGTAAAAGAAGTAGTTGAAATCTCACAACGAATTGGAGTTCAACTATGTTGAATTTTCTGTACATGTTTTGTTTTCTGTTTCTGAAAAAGGTCTGAATAAACCAGGCATGTGGCTGGCATGCTCTGTAGTTATTCGAACGAAAGATCAAATTTGTCGAAAAAATTGAATAAACGTGTATGCAAGACAAGTTTTTTAACTAATGTTAAGTTATCTTCATTTTCAAAAATCGATACAATATCTTATAACCGTCTCATCTGAAACAATTAAACATGAAAAAGGCTTATCGGTTAACTCTTATTTTTTGCAGGGACAGAAGTTTAAGGTGATTGTTTTTCTGTAGATATCCTTAATTACAACACGCTCATTACTTTAAGTAATTGGCGATGAAATCATTTTTAGGATTGAAAACCATCGAATCCCAGTGGCTTTTTCGTTGCTCTTCGGTAGGCCAGGTATGTTGGCGGTAAGTAACCGGGTATATAACTTTTGGGCCTTTTGCCTGATTGATGGCTGCGTAAACCGATGTCGAAGGGCATGTATTGTCGGCTAAGCCGATTTCTACGACAATTGTGGCTTTCGAATCTTTCAGCAGATGCGCTGTATCAAAATAAGGAAGTACACTCTTCATTTTCTTCACATCACCAGGTTGTTCAAAAGGTTGAGGCCAGCCGCCTTTCCGATCAACGAGCGTGCCGCCCCAATCGCACATGGCCGGAACTGTAGCGACACACCGCACTCACCCGCGGATCGAGACCGGCTGATGCCAATGCTTGTCCACCGCCCTGGCTTTCGCCAATCACCAAAATGCGATTCCCGTCGCCATTCAGGTAGCCGGGTCAGAAAATCGAGTGTGCGGATTAATCTCAGGGACAGTTCCCCTGAAATAGATATTTTCCCTGCTTTCTATACCGCTGATGTAATAATTTTTCAATTCGCCGGCTTCCAGATCATTGTAATACTCATCGGGCTGTCCGTCGAGCATTCCATGTGCGTTCAGGTCGAAACACATGGCGCCTTTTCCCATTTTTGCATAGCGAATTGCCTCTTTAGGGTCCGATTTACACCACGATCCTTTTACTCCGGCCGCATGAACCAGCAATACAATTGGTAGCGATTTGGGTGCAGCTTTTGTCGGTCGGGCAAAATATCCTCTGGCAGGTTTCGGTCCGGTGCAGTTAATTTCGGTATCAAAACAAACAAAATCGAACTCCTGACATTCGTTTTTCCCAAATTTCACATCAAGGGTGAGTGCTTTAAGTGCTTGTTTTTCTGCATCCCAGTATTTTTTAAGGTCTTTGGGATAGGCGGTTCCCGGCTTAATCTTTTGCGGATCAACAATCATTCCAGTCATTTGCTTGTTCCCTTTCATTTTTGCTTCAACAATTACAGAACAAGATTTTTTAAACGAACTTTCGAAAATCGCAACAGAATCGGTTACGGGAATAATTGCACTTTGCAGGATGATTTTAGTATTGTTTTGGAACACTTTAACCCAAAGCGTGTCGCTTTTTCCGTTGTTTATTGGATAGGCAGTCACCCGGATTTTATCGCCACTCTTGTAAATGCCGTTTTCGTGAGATTGCTTCAGGGTAAATGTTTGTGCCTGAATGGTATAAGCGAAAATAATCAGGCTGAAAAAAAAGATAACTGGAAGTAATCTGGTCTTCATTTCAAATTGTGTTTAGATTTCTATTGAATGTAAAAATACAACAATTCGATAATTAAACCAATGTCCGAATAGCTTCAGGCAACCAACAACACTGTTAACCCGTGATTAACTGAAGAGCATTATTTCTGCTTTTGTGTGATTCTTATTCCGGTTTTTCTCCGTCATTTTCTTCCGTGAATTCTGCAGCCAGTTCTTTGTCTTCGGCTTCGTTCTCCTCATAAATTTCGATGATTGGTTCGGTAAACGATTTGCTGACCAGACGTTTGTCGAGCGTTAGCAGAAGCGAAGGCAATACCATCACATTAAAGAACATGGCGATAAGCAGAGTTGTCGATATCAGGATACCAAGAGCCTGGGTGCCGCCAAATTCGGAGACTATAAATACACTGAATCCAAGAACCAAAACAATGCTGGTGTAGATCATACTGAACCCAGCCTCGCGCAAAGCATTGATGGCCGAAAGCTTAATCGCTCCGTTGTTCGCTTTCAGCTCGTGCCGGTATCGCGAAAGGTACTGAATGGCATTATCGACCGATATACCGAGTGCAATACTGAATACGATAATGGTTGAAGGTTTGATGGGAATACCCGCAAAACCCATGATGGCTGCGGTGATCACTAATGGTATAATGTTCGGAACCATTGAAACTAATATCATCCGGAACGAAGAGAACAAAAAGGCCATCAGGATAGAAATCAGGATAATGGCGATAATAACACTTTCGAACAGGTTGCGAATCAGGAAGTTGGTGCCTCGGGCATAAACAACACTGTTTCCGGTAACTTTTACTTCGAATTTTTCCTTGTCAAATATGCTGTCAACCTGTGGTAAGATGCTGGTCATTAGCGAGTCCATGTGATTGGTTCCCACATCGGCCATCTGAAAACTTATCCGGGTAATTTGCTTGGTGCTATCGACAAACGATTTCAACAAGCTATTCCCGTTGCCGTTCACATTTTGAGGAATATAGCCAAAGATAAAGTTTTTCTCCATCGAACTTGGTAATGAATATTTGCTCGAATCGCCTCCGTAGTAAGCCTGGCGCGCAAATTTGAAAACCTCTATCAACGAAAGTGGTTTCGAAAATTCGGGATGCTGATTGATGGTATTCTGAAGTTTGTCAATTTTCTGCATGGTCGAATAGACCAATATCCCGTTTCTCTTTTTAGTGTCTACCGAAATCTCGAAAGGCATAACGCCTCCAAAATTAGTCTCAAAAAATTTCAGGTCAATTAAAGTGGGGTCATCCGACCGGAAATCGTCAACCACTTTTCCTGAAGTTTTCATCATACTCAGGCCTACAAAACCGATGACAATAAGTCCTCCGGCAATTCCGTAAATCAAATTCCGACGGTTACTGATCAGGTAAATAACTTTATCGAGTACCGCTCCAAAAAAGTTATTGTCGAGATGTTTCAGGTGTTTTGGGGTTGGTGGATCGACCAAGCTGAAAATGATAGGCAAAAGCGTAATGGTGAGCACATACAAAACCATGATGTTGATAGAAGTGATCACTCCAAACTCGCGCAACATTTGGTTTGGTACCAGGATGAAGGCGGCAAAACCCAGAGCAGTAGCGGCATTGGTCATGAGCGAAGCAAAACCAATACGGTGAATAACCTGTGACAGCGCCCACATTTTGTTCCCGTGACTTCGATATTCCCAGTGGTATTTATTCAGAATATAGATGCAGTTTTCGATTACGATAATCACGATCAGCGAAGGGATTACTCCTGTCAGGATGGTGATTTTATAGCCGAACAACACAAGGGTCCCCATAACCCAGACGATACTAATACCAACAATCAAAAGCGAGCTCAGGATTACTCGTATCGACTTGAAAAATAAGAACATGATGAATGTTGCAACAGCGATGCTTATAAGTACGAAAAGGAATAGTTCGTGCTTTACTTTCTGCATGGTTACCGTCCGGATATATGGCATTCCGGAACTGTGAATTTCGACGTTGTTCTTTAATTTATAGGCGTCAACCGATTTTATGATGTTGTTGATCAGAGTAATTCTGATTTTGTCGTTTAGCTTTTTCTTGTCGAGCGTAATGGTCATCAGGGTTGCGTGAGTCTTCGGGTTGTAGAGCATACCCTCGTAAAATTTAAGCCCAAGTATCACGTTCTTCAGACTGTCGACTTCAGCCTGGGTAGTAGCTTTTTTGTTAATTACGGGTATGATATTAAACTGATGAGTTTCTTCATTTTTCACCAGGTTTATGGCCCGGGTGATATTTACAACCTCCAGAACACCATCTATTCCCCGAATTTCAGTACCCAGATCGGCCCAGGCATTAAACTGGTCAAGTTTAAACAGTTCAGGATTTATAGCACCGATTACAATTACATTTCCATCTTCACCAAACAGATTTTTAAACTTTTGATATTCCATCCTTGTGCTGTCTTTTTCGGGCAGCATCGAATTATTTTCGTAGGAAAGCACGACGTTCTGTCCCTTATAACCCATGAATATGGTTAAAAGTGAAAGAATTACGATTAAAAATGTACGGTGTTTAAGTATGAATCGGGAAACGTGTGTAAACATTAGTAGAGGGATAAATATCTATATCTAAATGAATTGTTTTGATCTTTGGCTCTAAACCATGGCAAAAATAGTCATTTAGAAATAAAAAAAGAATTGTACTTAAATATTACTCCTGAATTGAGTGTTTTCAGCAATTCTTAAAATCAGGTTTTAAAAAGTTGTTTGAAAATTACTGTTATATGTTTGATATTCAGGCGAGACTATGGATTTGATAAACTTTCGAAATTCCGTCAAATATTAACAGAAGATTATCAGGTATTGTTTTGTAGGCAGGTGGTATTTTGTATCTTCATCCCAATAATTAATTGTTACGAAATGAACCGCTTTATTCTCGCCATGCTCATCACTTTTTCAAGTCAGTTTATACAAGCACAAACAACAATTATTGCTCATCGAGGCTCGTCGTTTACCGCTCCTGAAAATACAATTGCTGCGGCCAAACTTGCATGGGAGCAGAATGCCGATGCCGTTGAGCTGGATATTCATCTTTCGAAAGACAACCGTATCATGGTGATGCACGACAGCAATACCAAACGTACAACCGGGCAATTGTATCCGATTGCAGAAACCAGTTCGGAGGTGCTAAGAACATTGGATGCCGGATCGTGGAAAAGTGAACAGTATAAAGGTGAGAAAATCCCTTTTCTGGAAGAAATGATTGAAACAGTTCCGGTTAATAAAAAGATGGTAATTGAAATAAAATGCGCGATTGAGGTGTTGCCTTTATTGCAGCAGGTTGTCAATAGTTGCGGCAAAAAAGATCAGTTAATTTTCATCGCATTTAATTGGGAAACGATTGTGGCCACCAAACAGCTGTTTCCGACAAATGCCTGCTACTGGCTAAGTAGTTCGGCAGCTGAAGTTTCAGCAAAAATGAACGAAGCCGCACAAAAGGGATTGGATGGTATTAACCTGAGTAATAAAATTATCGATCAGGAAATGGTTGAAAGAGCAAAACAACTAGGTCTTACAGTGCTTTCCTGGACAGTTGACGACCCCGAAGAGGCGAAAAGGCTGATTCAATTGGGGGTATCCGGAATTACCACCAACCGTCCCGACCTGATTCGCCAAAGTATCCAATAAGTTGTTTATTCCTGTTCAGCGATCATCTTTTTCAGGCCTTCTGAAAAGAAAATCTCGTATTTGCCCTGCTCATTGCTGTAAATAAAATAGACTTCAATACCCGGAAGTTTTTTCAGTAATTCTTTGCTTTTTTCGAGGCCGAGAACCATAAAGGCGGTATCCCAGGCATCGGCGGTAATGGCATCGTCGCAAACAACGGTTGCGCTCAGCAAGGTGTTTTTTGCCGGGAACCCAGTCTTCGGATCAATGGTATGCCCATATTTTACGCCATTTTCAACAAAAAATTTGCGGTAATTTCCTGCAGTAGTCAACGATTTGTTATTGAGCTCGATAACAGCCTGAAGTTCACCGCCGGGAGCTATATTTTCGTCGTTGGGTTTATCTATTCCGACACGCCAGAAATTATTTTTGGCGTTGGTACCTTTACAGCGGACCTCGCCGCCGATTTCGACCAAATAGTTTTTAATACCCTTCGCTTCGAAAAACTGACTGACCACATCAACCGAATAGCCCTGAGCCACAGCGTTTACGTCAAGCGATACCCCAGGGAATTTTTTGATGACTTTCCGGCCTTCAAGCCTGACTTTATCCATGCCAACATATTGCAGCAAACTGTCGATGTAAGCTTTGTCGTGTTTAGCAATCGGGGCATTTCCAAATCCCCAGGCATGTACAACCGGGCCAACGGTAATGTCTAATGCTCCTCCTGAAAGTGCACTAACTTCGACCGATTTCTTGAAGACCTCGATAAACCAGTCATCGGCTTCAACTGTCGGGTCGTTATTGTTTATCCTTGAAATGATGGAAGTTGAATCGTACATGGAGCACGATTTATCGAAGGCTTTCAGGAGAGAATCGATGGCTTCGCTGTAATCCTGATTTGTTGGGTTTTCGTAGGTTATGTTGTAGGTTGTGCCCTGAGCAAATCCCGAAATTTTCGTGTATTCACTTTTCTTGGTCTGACAGGCATTCAGAAATAAAATAACAACAAGAGCTAAACCGATGAATTTCATGTAGTTCGTATTTGTGATTCAGGTCAAAAGTCTTTGATGCAATTTGGCTTTATTTTCTGACATTCTCAAAATGATTAACTAAATTTGAGAAAAGCAACGAATTCATATCAGCAGAAAAAATATGAAGGTTACTCATATCGATTACCGGAGATTAACCATACTTGCACTTCTGATCACTCTGATGGCTGTGATTGCTTCCCTAACCATCGGGCGTGATATTTACGAGTCGGGTGAAAAGAGCATGTACTCCTTTGCGATTGTAAATTTCTTCGGCTATTTGTTCTTTTTTCTGTTGATGCCCATGGAGCTGGCTTTCATCTTTTACCTTCGAACCGGATACGACCCACTGATGCTCAACCTGGTGGCGGTGGCCACGGCGATGGTTTCGCAAACTATTGATTACCTGATTGGTTATTTCTTTAGTACGCGCATCATCGACAGTTTGATTGGCCGAAAACGTTACGAAAAAGCTGAAGATGAAATCCGAAAATACGGCAATTGGGCGCTTTTTCTATCCAATCTGTTGCCACTTTCTTCGCCCATCATCTCGATTGCCGCCGGAATGCTGAAATATCGCGCAAAAGATGCAATTCTCTATACATTTATCGGGATGGTGTGCCGGTATTTGCTTCTTACGCTGCTTTTTCAGGGATAGGTTTTATAGTATTGTAGTCAAATTTCTATTTATAATGTTCCTTCATTTGGATTTAAATTTCTAAGTATTTCTTGATGAGCTTTTGTCAGTCCGATAATAGATTTTCTTTTCTCTTCCATTTGGATATTAATGTCCTCGCAGAAATTTTGAAGATCTGGGAACAGCCTTGTTTTTGAAATTCCCAACAATTCTAATTCAGATAGAATCTCCATTTTTGCTTGATTATCTACTTCAAATTCAAACAGAATCTCATTACTATTGGGAATTGTTTTCAATCCATTTCTTCGGTTGCCAAAAATTGTGAAACATGAAGCTTGAATATCCATTCTCTTATCAAAGCGGATTGGATAAATTGCCAGGGGGAAATATGGTTTGTCCTCTTCATATTCAAAATCAGCAGTTAAATATTTATGAAAATCAATTGCGAATATATCCTTTTGTGTCAAGTGAGGTTTGAAAATGCCAGTGGTAGAATGTCCGTTATTCTTCCATAAGGATGTTGTTCTAGAATTTAATGCACTTGAATTTAGTATAAAAACCTTCCCATTTTCATCCTTCTTAATCTCATTTATTGCAAAGTACAACGCTACCAAAGGATTTTCTGTCCAATCTAAAAGTCTGGTTTTAATCCCATAATGCTGTCGGACATAATAGCTAAACCAAGGATTATTTAGTATTTCGCAGGACAGAGAGGACCTAGCAATGAAGCCTTCTTCAAATTTATTCTTGACTTTAGATTCATATTCACTAAGTCTGACGCTAATAATTAAGTCATCTTTCCAATTCTCATCTCTAAAAACAGAAGGAATAGGATCAAATCTGGCATTTGATTGTCCTCGAAACCAAATTGTTTTCAAATCAGGAATCTTCTCATTCTTAATCTTTTTAATAGCATTTAGAAAATCTGAAACAGATTGTATCATAGCTGTTGTGTAGTTGTTTAGTGATTTTAAATGTAATAAAAAAAACCGGAGTCGTTTTTTTAACTCCGGTTTGAATTATAGGTGAAAATCTATGCTTGCAAGGATGCCTTTTAGCTCTGAGTCACCCGCTGACTACCCGTATAAATATCTTTTACAGCAAATCTGCTTCCAGCAACAATTCTTCCATTTCAAGCTGAACATTGATGGCTTCGTTGCGGGCTTTTTCAGCAAAGTCCTCGCCATCCGAAGCATAAATAATCTGACGTGATGAATTGACCAGCAATCCGCACATGTCGTTCATTCCGTATTTGGCCACTTCTTCGAGGCTTCCGCCTTGCGCACCAACTCCCGGAACCAATAGAAAATGATCGGGAACCAGTTCGCGTATTTCTTCCAGTTTTTCGGCTTTGGTTGCACCAACCACATACATCACATTGTCGGTTGTCCCCCATGTTTGCGAAGTTTTCAGCACGGTTTCAAAAAGCTGTTCGCCGGTTTCTGCATTCTTCAGGTACTGAAAATCGGCTGCGCCCTTGTTCGAAGTCAAAGCCAGCAGAATTACCCAACGGTCGAGGTACGTCATAAATGGTTTTACCGAATCTTCGCCCATGTATGGCGCAACGGTTACCGCATCAAAATCCATGTGATCGAAAAATGCACGGGCATATAAATTCGAGGTATTTCCAATATCGCCGCGTTTGGCATCGGCAATAATAAATTGCTCCGGATATTTTTCACGGATATAACGTACAGTCTTTTCCAAACTGATCCAGCCTGCAACTCCCTGACTTTCGTAAAAGGCGAGGTTGGGTTTATAGGCTACACACAAATCTTGTGTGGCGTCGATAATTTCTTTGTTGAAAGCAAAGATTGGGTCGCTGGTTTCGTTCAGGAAACGAGGGATTTTCAGAATATCGGTATCTAATCCAACGCACAAAAAGCTGCGCTTCAGTTTGATCTGTTCAAAAAGTTGTTCTCTATTCATTATCTGGTGTATTTTTTGATTCAGCAGTTGCGAGTTTCGTGTTGCGAGTTACGAGTTAAAACCCGCAACCTGAAACCCGTAACTCGTAACGTTTTTCATTAAATTTCCGCTTCTTTCAGTCTTTCTGCGTTTTCTTCCACCTGCAGTTTGTCGATGATTTCGTCCAGATCGCCTCCAATTACCGCCTGAAGGTTATAAATGTCAGGTTGATGCGGTGGTCAGTAATTCGTCCCTGTGGCCAGTTATAGGTGCGGATTTTAGCCGAACGGTCACCGGTTGAAACCATGGTTTTTCGTTTCGACGCAATCGCATCCAGATACTTTTGGTGTTCCTGATTGTAAATACGGGTACGCAACTCGATCATCGCTTTTGCCAAATTCTTGATCTGCGATTTCTGATCCTGACAAGTCACCACGATTCCGGTTGGAATGTGTGTCAAACGAATAGCCGAATAGGTAGTATTTACCGACTGTCCGCCAGGTCCCGAAGAACAGTAAGTATCTTTGCGGATATCGCTGTCGCGCAAATCGATGTCGAATTCTTCAGCTTCAGGCAAAACAGCCACAGTAGCAGCAGAAGTATGCACACGACCCTGAGTTTCGGTTTGTGGCACACGCTGTACGCGGTGAACGCCTGATTCGTATTTCATCACGCCATAAACACCTTCGCCGGTGATGGTAGCTACAATTTCCTTAAACCCTCCGGAAGTACCTTCGCTGGTATTGGTCACTTCCATCCGCCATCCGCGGCGTTCACAGAATTTAGAGTACATGCGGAACAAATCGCCTGCAAAAATACTGGCCTCGTCGCCACCGGTACCTGCCCGGATTTCGAGAATGGCATTTTTACCGTCTTCCGGATCAGCCGGAATCAACAACAACTTGATATTTTGTTCCTTTTCGGGAATCAAGGCTTCCGAAGCTTCAACTTCTTCACGCGCCATTTCGCGGATATCCTCGTCGGTTTCTTCGGCCAACATTTGTTTGCCCGATTCGATGTTGTCGATCGTTGCTTTGTAATCTTTGAATGCGTTGGTCAGCAGTTCCAACCGCTTGTATTCCTGGTTGAGTTTAACATAGCGTTTCATGTCGCTCATCACCGACGGGTCGGTAATTTGTGAGCCAACTTCTTCGAACCGATACCTGATCGATTCGTACTTTTCCATTAATGAATAGTCTGCCATATGATAGTGATGATAGATTTTGAATAAAAAATATTAGTACAATGCCTGGGTATTCCGTAGGGCGTAGCTAATATTCGAATTCGCCAAACTGCGACTTGATGGTAAGTTTCTTGCCTTCAGCGGCTTCAACACGCCCAACAATGCGGGCTTCGATGTTGTATTTTTCGGAAATGGCGATTACCTCAGCGGCAAATTCTGGAGCAAGGTAAACCTCGAAACGGTGACCCATGTTGAAAACCTTGTACATTTCGTGCCAGTTGGTTCCCGATTCTTCCTGAATCATTTTAAACAGTGGAGGAACGTCGAACAGGTTGTCTTTAATCACATGCACATTATCGACAAAATGCAACACTTTGGTTTGAGCGCCACCCGAGCAGTGAATCATTCCATGAATATTTTTCCGAAGTGCTTCCAATAAATCTTTCACAACCGGTGCATAGGTGCGGGTAGGAGAGAGCACCAGTTTCCCGGCATCCAGTCCAACTCCGGCGATGGCTTCGGTCAGTTTTTTGTTTCCTGAATAAATGAGTTCTGCCGGAACTTCCGGATCGAAACTTTCAGGATATTTTTGAGCCAGGTAATTGGCAAAAACGTCGTGACGGGCGGAAGTCAGGCCGTTGCTGCCCATGCCGCCGTTGTATTCTTTTTCGTAGGTTGCCTGTCCGAATGAGGCCAGGCCAACAATCACATCGCCAGCCTGAATGTTGTCAGCCGAAATCACATCTTCACGTTTCATGCGGCAAGTTACTGTTGAATCGACAATGATGGTACGCACTACATCGCCCACATCGGCAGTTTCGCCGCCGGTAGGGTAAATGTTGACGCCCATTTCGCGCAGTTCGGCGCACAACTCTTCGGTTCCGTTGATAATCGCTGCAATCACTTCGCCCGGAATCCTGTTTTTGTTGCGGCCAATGGTCGACGATAACAAAATGTTATCAGTTGCACCCACACAAAGCAAATCGTCGAGATTCATGATAATGGCATCCTGAGCAATGCCTTTCCAGACCGAAATATCGCCGGTTTCTTTCCAGTAGAGGTAAGCCAGCGACGATTTGGTACCAGCGCCATCGGCGTGCATAATGTTGCACCAGGCAGGGTCGCCCCCCAAAATATCGGGGATGATCTTGCAAAAAGCCTTTGGATACAAGCCTTTGTCGATGTTTTTGATGGCATTGTGCACATCTTCTTTCGAAGCCGAAACACCACGCGCCATATATCGGTTATCTGCTGACATATACTCTGAATTACCTTATCAGTTAAAGTGCGGCAAAGTTAATATTTTTGGGGAAATAATTTGGAGGTGGTTTTTTATAGGCCTTAAAGGTTTTGAAAAACTTAGGTCTTAAATGCGATAGCTTTTTGTTTATCTCTGGTCAAATGTATTTTCCAGATTTTTGATGACACTATCCAAATCATGAAGATGTTCCGGAAGCATTAAAGTCTTAATTGCAGTTTCTTCAGTCGAACAATAATTGTAATTTGGAAAATTTGAAGAAAAGAGTTGCGCAATAACTGTAGGCATCGGTTTGTCAACCCAAAATACAAGTGTGATATCTTTATTTTTTAATTCAGTATCGTTAATGTTTTTCCTAATTTCTATAACTCTGTTAAGATTCTGGTTAAAATCATCAGGATTATTGTTGAAAACAAGTCCTCTAAAATCGATTAGTACCTTTTTTATTGGTTCCGCTGCCATGCGTTCGGTTATATAACGAGTGTATTTTTGGTATTTGTCAATTGAAAATATACCACTGTACTTTTGAACAAATAGATTTTCGTTTTCAAACAGTTGATACTTGATTTCCATATTTGTCTGCTTTTACCAAAGTCTTATTGTGAAATATACAACAATTATGGCAGATTATCAAGTGTACCCTTGGGGACTTGTTTGAAAATTTTCAGTAGCGAAAAAATAAAACTTAAAGGATATCTAAGTTAAAACTGTGAAATTTACAGTTTAATATTTCTATTCGTGGAAATCGTTGCTCAGCACTCGGAATTCCGTTCGGCGGTCGAGCATTTTGGCTATTTCCTGCTGTTCAGGCGTGAGTTTTAGAATAAATGCTTCGTTCAACTCGTCGCCCTTTTTCAGGAAGTCGTATTGCTTGGCGATGATTTTGGTTACTTTCTTTGGCCAGGTTTCGCCGTATCCTTTGGCTACCAGTCGTCCGGCGGTAATTCCTTTCGAAATCAGGTAATCGACTACCGATTGAGCACGTTTTTGCGAAAGGTCGGAGTTGAATTGGTCGCTGCCCACAAAGTCGGTGTGTGCCATCAATTCAATTTTTATGGTCGGATTCAGCACGAGTAACTGAACAACCGAATCGAGCGCCACCTTCGATTCTTCGGTGATTTGGTAACTTCCGGTGGCGTAATTAATGTTATTTACCTTGATTGGCTCGTCGGTTGGCGAGAGTTTAAACAGAAAGCGGAAGTCTTTGCTGTCGGTCAATCCTGCGGTTGTAAGCCGTGCTTTGTCGTTCAGGTAACCGTCTTTAAAGGCGGCGAACACGTATTCGGTTTCAGGCTTTAATTTATACTGAAAGCGGCCTCCATTGGCACGAACTTTCAGGTTTGTACCGTCGGTCCCGATGATCCGCACCATGGCACCATCGATTTTTTGATCGGTTTCTTTATTGAAGATTTCGCCCGAAGCATTAAATACTTTTGGCGGAAGGTAGAACGAATAAATATCGTCGCTTTTTGAGCCTTTGCGGTTCGACGAGAACAAGCCTTTTTCAACTTCGCCTTTAATAAAGGTAATGCCGAAGTCGTCGCCGGGAGAGTTAACGGGTGCTCTCATGTTTTCAACTTTCCACTTTTTATCTTCACCTTTTACAGCTTTAAAAATATCGAGTCCGCCTATTCCGGGATGATAATTGGACGAAAAATACAAATCCCCATTTTCGCGGATATAAGGAAACATTTCGTCGCCCGGAGTATTGATTTCAGGACCGAGGTTAACTGGTTTGTCGAACGAAGTGCCTTTGCCCTGGGCCATCCAGATGTCTTTTCCGCCATAGCCGCCAAGTCGGTCGGATACAAAATAAAGAGTTGTGCCGTCGGCGCTCAACGATGGATGTGCAGCAATCAGGCTGTCGCCTACCAGCTCAATTAATGTTGGCTCAGACCATTCGCCTCTCGATTGGTTGGCGGCCAGTAATTCGGATCCTAAATCTTTCGATTTGTCGTATCTGGCTCGGGTAAAAATCATCAGATCGCCTCTTTCGGATAGCGTTGCAGCACCTTCGTCACTCGCGGTATTAATAATTAGGTTTTCATCGAGCAGCTTTGGAGTTTCCCATTTTTGTTTCTGGATTTCGAATTTACTGGTAAATAAATCGGCAAAACGGGTGCCGGTAATGTTGCTTTTCTTTCTGCCGGTTGTTGTCTCTCGGGTAGAAGTCAGAATGACCTCATTGTCCCGTCCGCCAACAAATACCGGGCAATAATCGTTGTCCTTCGAATTCAGTTCTTTAACCACGTTGACCATATACCGGTTCGGCTTATTGAGCCAGTCGGTAGCTACCTTGCTTGCTTCCAGACCGTTCTTTGCATATTGGTCGTCGGGTTTCACTCCAAGGTAGGTTTGATACCAAACGATAGCGTCTTCATATTTTTGTGTTCCCTTCAGGCAGTCGGCATAATGCAACATACACATGGGGTCGGAATTCTTTTGTTTGATAGCATTTTTATACCAAACCGAAGCTTTGGCAAAATCGCTTAAATGATAATATGATTCGGCAACGTGAAAAGCGATATCGGCCTTTTCCTTTCTGAGTTTCTGGCTGCGATAGGCCTTCCTGTATTTTTCAATCGAATTATAGTATTCTCCTATTTCGTATGATGTTGCTGCGCTCTTCATGTATTTGCGCGCTGAACAAGAGCTAAGGACGAGGACAAGAAGGATGAGTAATATTTTTGGAAAGGCCGGGTTTTTCATTTGATATTAAACGTTTGGCGGTAAAAGTAACCAATTTAAATCCATTCTAAAAAAACGGAAAAGGTTTATTTAAAGTATTCAATAGAGGAATAAATATTTGGTTTTTGATCTCAGGTGGCTCCGGATTCACAAAAAAAGGCCTCCGGAATAATCCGGAAGCCTTGATTCTTATTATGCGGTAACAAAAACTATCGAACGAATAATAATTCTCTGTATTTAGGCAGTGGCCACAATTCGTTGTCAACAATCAATTCAAGCTTGTCGATGTGGTAACGAATATCATCCAAATATGGTCTTACGCTACCTTCGTAAGCATAAGCTTTTTCTTTTTCTGATTCGATTACGTTGGCAACTTTACGAGCTTCGATCATATCTTTCACTTTCACTTTGATAGAAGAAATGTGTCCGCCAATTTCGCGGATCAATTCCAAACGACCTTCAGCTAATGATTTGAATTCTTCAGCGTCGAACACAAGTTTCATGTTCTTCACGTTTTCGAGCAACATCGTCTGGTACTCAATAGCTGTTGGAACAATGTGGTTAATTGCTAAATCGCCCAATACACGAGCTTCGATCTGAATTTTCTTGGTGTATTTTTCAAGCTCGACTTCGATACGGCCTTCGATTTCTCTTTCGCTCAAAACGCCGGCTTTGCTGTACATTTCAACAACACGTTTGTCGTGCAATGCTTCCAATGCAGTTGGAACGCTGGTAATGTTGGTTAAACCACGTTTTGCAGCTTCTGTTTTCCATTCGTCGCTGTATCCGTTGCCATCGAAACGAATTGGTTTTGATTCGATGATCAGTTTTTTCAGGATCTGGAAGATAGCTTCGTCTTTTTTAACGCCAGCTTCAATCAAAGCATCCACTTCAACTTTAAATTTAGCAAGCTGATCGGCAACTGCTGTGTTTAAAGCAATCATTGCAGAAGCACAGTTTGCAGAAGAACCTACAGCGCGGAATTCGAAACGGTTTCCGGTGAAAGCAAATGGAGAAGTACGGTTACGGTCGGTGTTGTCAAGAATAATTTCAGGAATACGGCCGATATTTAATTTAAGGGCAGTTTTTTCGTCTGGAGTCATTTTGCGGTCAACAACTGCTTCTTCCATCATATCCAACATTTTGGAAATTTCTGAACCAAGGAATGCCGAAATAATTGCAGGAGGAGCTTCGTTTGCGCCCAAACGGTGTGTGTTTGGAGCAGTCAAGATGCTGGCGCGCAACATATCCTGATTTACATGCAATGCTTTCATGGTGTTGATCACGAAAGTAAGGAACTGCAGGTTCGATTTCGGATTTTTTCCCGGAGAATATAAGTTTACGCCGGTGTCGGTTGAAAGTGACCAGTTGTTGTGTTTTCCCGATCCGTTGATACCTGCGAAAGGTTTTTCATGGAAAAGAACTGCGAAGTTGTGGCGACGTGCGATTTTCTTCATCAAGTCCATGATCATCTGGTTGTGATCGTTCGCAAGGTTCAATTCTTCGTAGATTGGAGCAAGTTCGAACTGGTTTGGAGCAACCTCGTTGTGACGGGTTTTTACCGGAATACCTAATTTGAATGCTTCATTTTCCAAATCTTCCATGAAGCGGAAAACGCGGGTTGGGATTGAACTGAAATAGTGGTCATCCAACTGCTGATCTTTCGAAGCAGAGTGTCCCATCAAAGTACGTCCGGTTAACATCAAGTCAGGACGAGCCATAAACAAAGCTTCGTCAACCAGGAAGTATTCCTGTTCCCAACCTAAGTTTGCATTTACTTTGGTTACATTTTTATCGAATAACTGGCAAACGTCAGTTGCAGCCTTATCAACAGCGGCAATAGCTCTCAATAATGGGGTTTTATAATCGAGCGCTTCACCTGTATATGAAATGAAGATGGTTGGAATCGTTAATGTGTTGTCAACGATGAAGGCAGGAGAAGATGGATCCCATGCAGTATAACCGCGGGCTTCGAAAGTCTGACGAATACCTCCACTTGGGAAAGAAGAAGCATCAGGTTCCTGCTGAGCTAACATTGATCCGGATAAAGATTCAACAACAGTACCGCTTTCGCCATGAACAATAAATGCATCATGTTTTTCTGCAGTTCCGTCAGTCAATGGATGAAACCAGTGTGTAATGTGAGTTGCTCCGTTTTCCAAAGCCCACGATTTCATTCCCTGAGCAACCTGATCAGCCATTTTGCGATCGATTGGAGTTCCATTGTCAACAGCATCAACTACTGCTTTGTAAGCTTCTTTCGAAAGGTATTTCTTCATTTTCGGACGATCGAAAACATTCATTCCGTAAAAATCAGAAACCAGATTTTCTTCGCGCTTTACTTCGATTGGTTTTCTGGTCAGAACTTCTTCAAGAGCTCTAAATCTAAACTGTGCCATAACTTAAAATTTTAAATGTTTATATTTTGTTTTTGTCGAATACTAATTGCAATAATCGCATAGCAAAAATATATAAAAAATGAAATTTAGGTATAAAAAAATAGGCAAACGCTAAAAAATTTACAATTATTTCAGAAAAACGCCTAAAATATTTAGGGTATTTATAGAAATGTGTGATATTTAAATAATGGCAGTAAAAATAAATATTAAGAATTCAGGCTCTTGTATATGCTAAATTTGGTCATTTATTTCAAATAGTGGCGGATATTAAATTATTCTGAAGTGGTTTAAGTGAATATTTATAAAACGAAAAAAGGCACAGAACCTTCATTCTGTGCCTTCCCATTTTTCTTATTTATTTTTCCTTGATTTCTATATCACGATGTTCACAATTTTATTCGGAACCACAATCACCTTTTTCGGAGTTTTGCCTTCGAGCCATTTGATGGAAGTTTCGTGCGCCAAAACTGCTGCTTCAACTTCTGCATTTGGAGTTCCAACTGCAAATTCCAACTTAAAGCGAACTTTCCCGTTGAACGAAACCGGGTATTCAAACACATCTTCGGTCATCATCGCCTGATCAACTTCGGGCCATGGCGCGTAAGCCAGCGTTTCGGTATTTCCATACATCTGCCACAATTCTTCAGCAAGGTGTGGTGCGTATGGTGAAAGTATTTTTGCAAAAATTTCAGCCGTTTGTTTGCTTACTTTTCCTTTTTTCATTGCCAGATTGTTGAAAATCATCAGCGCCGAAATTCCGGTATTAAATTTCATGTTTTCGATGTCGAAAGCCACTTTGCTGATGGTCTGGTGCAACAACTTCAGCGTTTCTTTATCATCGGCCTCGTCAACAATATTCTCCGGAGTTCCGAAGAAACGGGCAGCACGGTTCAGGAATCCGAAAACGCCTTTCACGCCATTTTCGGCCCAAGGCTTGGTGTCGTCGAGCGGCCCCATAAACATCTCGTACAAACGAAGCGAGTCGGCTCCAAATTTTGCGACAACGTCATCAGGATTCACAACGTTTTTCAACGATTTCGACATTTTTGCCACAATCTGGGTCAGTTCCTCGCCGGTTTCGGTATGGAAATATTTACCGTCTTTTTCTTCAACTAAGTCGCTGGCAACTTTGGCTCCGGTAGCTGTTTGATATGCAAAGGCCAGGATCATTCCCTGGTTAAACAACTTCTGGAAAGGTTCGCTGGTTGAAACAATGCCCAGATCGAACAATACTTTATGCCAGAAGCGGCTATATAATAAGTGCAAAACGGCGTGTTCTGCGCCACCTACATATAAATCAACCGGCATCCAGTAGTTTTCGAGCTTTTTGTCGAAAATTGATTCGTCGTTTTTTGGATCGATGTAGCGCAAGTAATACCAGCATGAGCCAGCCCATTGAGGCATGGTGTTTGTTTCGCGACGACCTTTGCGGCCATTGGCATCGGTTACGTACAACCAGTCGGTTGCGTTGGCGAGTGGTGATTCGCCACCTTCGCCCGGTTCGTATTTTTCCATTGCCGGAAGTTCAACCGGAAGGTTATCTTCTACCAAAGTCACTTCGCCATCTTCCCAGTGAATTACTGGAAATGGCTCTCCCCAATATCGTTGACGACTGAACAACCAATCGCGCAGTCTGAAATTGATAGTGGCTTTACCAATTCCTTTTTCGCCAAGCCATTCAACAACTTTGGCGATGCCTTCTTTCTTATTCAGGCCGTTTAAATCGAGACCAATGGCCGGATTGGCCGAATTGATGTAAGCGCCGTCTTCGGTCCAGCAAGCTTCGCCAGCCAATACTTTGGCGCGGGTTTCCTCATCAGCACTCTTCGGATCAAGAATGCAGATCACCGGAATATTGAATTTCTGTGCGAATTCGAAGTCGCGGGTATCGTGTGCCGGAACAGCCATAATGGCGCCGGTTCCGTAGCCCATCAGTACATAATCGGCCACCCATACAGGGATTGGCTGACCAGTAATCGGGTTTATGGCATTACTTCCGGTGAAAACTCCGGTTTTATCTTTGGCCAGTTCGGTACGATCCAAATCTGATTTTAGTGAAGCTGCCTGTAAATATTTATTTACCTCTTCAGCATTTTCGGGAGTTACCAAGCTGTTGAGCATCGGATGTTCAGGACAAACAACCATATAAGTTGCTCCGAAAAGCGTATCGGGACGGGTTGTATAAACACGAAGTTTTTCGTTTGATCCTTCAATCGCAAAATCCACTTCGGCGCCGGTCGATTTGCCGATCCAGTTTTTCTGCATGTCTTTCACGCCTTCGGGCCAATCCAAACTATCCAGTCCTTCCAGCAAACGTTCGGCATAATGAGGAATCCGGAGCAACCATTGTTTCAGATTTTTGCGGGTAACCTGGTTGCCACATTTTTCATGTGAACCATCAGTCAATACTTCCTCGTTGGCACAAACGGTTTTGCACGACTGGCACCACCAAACCTGGGCGTTGTCGTAATAAGCCAGTCGCTTTTCGCCGATGTACTGGTTGATGGCCGTTTGTCCCTGCGCCTGAATATCGGCAGGAATTGGCAGTTCGCTGATTGGACGGCCTTTCCCGGCTTCAGGATCGAACCAGCAATTGTATAATTTGGTAAAAATCCACTGTGTCCAGCGGAAATATTTTGGGTCGGTGGTATTGATTTCGCGGTCCCAGTCGTAGCTCAAACCCAGTGATTTGATCTGACGACGGAAGTTATCGCAGTTTTTATTGGTGGTTACCGCCGGATGCGTTCCTGTTTGAATGGCGTACTGTTCGGCAGGTAATCCAAAAGCATCCCATCCCATCGGGTGCAACACGTTGAAACCTTTCATGCGTTTGTAGCGGCACATGATATCGGTTGCGGTGTAACCTTCGGGGTGACCAACATGCAAACCCGCTCCTGAAGGATAGGGGAACATATCGAGCACATAATATTTTGGTTTCGAGAAGTCGTTTTCGGTTTTGAACGTCTGGCGTTCTTCCCAGTATTGTTGCCATTTCGGCTCAATTTCCCAGAATTTATATTCCATTTTATACGAATGATTAAGGTTCTTGATAATGAGCGGCAAAGATAGAAAGAAAGTTGCAAGTTAAAAGGCAGTCGAGGTGGATTTGTGAACCATCAAAACACAGGATTATATTTCATTTCACCCTGTGCTGTCACAAGTCGGTCTTTCAGACCTTAATTAAACGATTAATATTTGGATACAGAAGAGGCAACGCCCCGATTTATATCAACATCGCCTGAAATGAAGGGCTATGAATTGTGGAAAATGAACTTTTCGCTCCGATTCAACGTTCAACCATCGAAACAATTTAAAATACAAACCACATGAAATTCGTTGTAACAGGTTCATTAGGAAACATCAGCAAACCGCTTGCTGAAAAATTGGTTGCTGCCGGACACAGCGTGACGGTAGTGAGCAGCAAATCTGATAAAACTGCGCAAATCGAAGCTTTGGGCGCCAGTGCGGCCATTGGTTCGGTTGAAGATGTTGCTTTTCTGACTAAGACTTTTACCGGCGCTGATGCCGTTTACACGATGGTACCGCCCAATTTTGGCGCGGCCAACTGGAAAAAATACATTGCCGATATTGGCGAAAACTATGCTGAAGCCATACATGGTGCGGGAGTGAAAAATGTAGTCAACCTGAGCAGTATGGGCGCTCATATGCCCGAAGGTTGTGGACCCGTGAGCGGCTTATTCTTTGTAGAAAAGGCACTGAATGCTCTGGAAGGTGTTAATGTGAGACATCTTCGTCCCGGATTTTTCTATACCAATTTTCTAGCTAACGCCGGAATGGTAAAGCACATGGGAATTATTGGCGGAAATTATGGCGAAAATGCGAAGCTGGTATTAGTTCATCCAAACGATATTGCTGAAGTTGCGGCCGAAGAGATTCAAAGCCTGAAGTTTAAAGGGAAAAGCATCAGGTACATTGTAAGCGAAGAAAAAACAACCAGTGAAGTGGCTGCTATTTTGGGTAATGCTGTTGGTAAACCTGAACTTCCATGGGTGAACTTTAAAGATGAAGAAACGTTGGGCGGAATGTTACAAGCCGGAGTTCCGGAAGAAATTGCTAAAAACTATGCCGAAATGGGTGCTGCCATGCGTAGTGGCGAGATGGATTCAGACTATTTGAAGAATAAACCAACCGTATTTGGGAAAACGAAGCTCGAATCTTTTGCTCCTGTTTTTGCCGCAGTTTATGCACAATCCTAAATTCTGATTTGCTAGTCAGTGGGTGACTTCAAGTCACCCGCTGAATATGCATATAAATAAGAAACGCTCCGGAGAAGGAGCGTTTCTTATTTATATATGTGTGTATTTATTTCTGTTTTTGTCCGTCCCACTGCACCAGTTTCGATGGATAAAAATTGATGTTCATGGCTTTCATACGTTCGCCATGATTGGCTAAACGGACTTTATAATTATCCCAGTTTCTTAATTCCGTAGGTGTCCAGCCAATTTCGGCATAACCCAGCAATCGTGGGAAAATCAGGTATTCAGCTTCCTGGCGTGCTCCAACGGTTTCAGACCAAAGCGGAGCTTCAATACCTACAATGTTTTCCTTTTTGATTTCAGGAACCAAATTCGCCGGATCCCAATTATAGCCTTTATCAACTTCGATGTAAGCTGCCCAATGCAATCCGTAAGTACTGGTTGAATCGTACTGCATATCGAGATAGGCATTTTTTGCTGGCGACATCAATACTTTAGCTCCCTGTGCTACGCCTTTAATGGCATTTTCAGCTTTCGCCCAATATTGCACAACTGTATTTGGTTTTACGGTTGACAATGCAACTTCGTCCCATGCTAAAACCTTTTTCCCATGGGCAATAACCATGTCCTGAACACGGTTCATAAAAGGAATGTAATCTTCTATTTTAGTAGCATGCGACTCGTCGCCACCAATATGTAAATATTCTCCTGGAGTTAAAGCTGCCAATTCGCGGATCACATCATCAATAAATTTATAGGTGACCTCTTTTTTTGTCGCCAATGTGCTGAATCCAACGTCAGTTCCTGTATATAATTCGGGTGTTTTACCATTTCCATTCAACTCAGGATACGAAGCCGATGCCGCATTGGTATGTCCCGGCATGTCGATTTCAGGAATAATGGTAATGTAACGATCCTGAGCGTATTTCACGATATCCGAATATTGTTCTTGAGTATAAAATCCGCCTTCGCCACCACCTACTTCAGTTTTACCGCCATGAGCGGTCAGGTTTGGCCACGATTTGATTTCTATTCTCCAGCCCTGATCGTCGGATAAATGTAAATGCAGCACATTCATTTTGTAATATGCCAACTGGTCGATGTAGTTTTTTACATCGTCAACACCAAAGAAATGGCGGGCGACATCGAGCATCGAACCACGGTAGCCATACGCAGGATAATCGCGGATTGTACCGGTTGCAATTTTCCATGGGCCTTTTTGTTTCGCCGGCATTTCAACCTGCGATGGGAGGAGCTGGCGGATGGTTTGAATGCCATGGAATAAACCTGCTGGTTTGTTAGCTACCAAACTAACCATTTTATTTGTGATGCTTAATTGATATCCTTCGGCACCCAATTCAGAATCGTTGTCAGAAAGTGCCAGATAAATATTCCCCTGGCCCGGAACGGTGGCTGTTGGTTTAACTTCAATGCCTAATCCGGTTGAAGGGTTTAGCTTGTCGGCCAGATACTGGCCAATTTGTTTCATTTCAGCCGATTCGCCCTGAACGTAAATGTCTGTTTGGTCAGTCAGATCAAATTCACTTCCATCAGGAACGACTGATACGGGTTTTGGAATCATATTTTCTTTTGAAAGATCGGTTGGTGCACATGCCATTTGACCGAAAATTGCGGTTAAAAACAGTCCCCCGAAAGCAAAGCGTTTAAAGTTGGTTTTTGTCATGGTTCGAAAAATATTGGTTTGTTTATAGATTTACTTTCTCAATTTTAAATATTACGGGCATTAATCCGTCGGAACAACTGCTAATTGCCATGCCAGGCAGTTTCATCCAGGGGTAACTTCCATCAAACATGATGTGGGTTACATCTTTCTGGATATCGCCCCAGGCCCAGGCGCAGAATCCTTCCGGAACAGTATTGTGATCTTCAACCAGAAACTCCTCACCAACGGTCAATATATTACATCCCAGGCATTGGTCCGAAAGATCTAAACTGCAATACTCATTAACTAAATCTCTGTTAATCATCTTTTTCAGAACGGTAATCCTACAACTGGCCATAACTTCGGGTTTTATGTGTTTTGAAAGAGGCAATTTACCCAAAAAACACGTAATCCCCTTCTGTTTCAGGTTGATCTATGTCATTCGACTAACTTTAAAATACGAGTCCGTTTTCCAACCCTGAAATTGACGAAAACCAAAAGAAAGCACGAACTTACAATAATAAATGCACCTGCCATCTCAATGCTGCTAAACTGTTCGTGAAAAATTAGCCATCCTGAAAGGAGGTTGAATACCGGCACCATCGATTGCAGCAACGATCCGGTTGCCACATTCACATATTTATATCCTTCGGTCATGAACAATTGGCCGATGGTAGCAACCACACCAACCAAAATGAGCAAAAGCAGTTCGGTAAGGTTGCCTTTTGCCTGTGTTGTTCCCGAAGGTATCAGGAACATCCAAAACCCGACAATACATTGCGAAAAGAATATGGCATACGAATTATCGCTGTCGTGCAATTTTTTAACGAAAACTACAGCGAGGCCGGTAGTTACCGATCCGGCAATGGCAATCAGTTCGTAAATTCCCATTCCCGTCAGCGATCCATTGGCTCCGCCAACCGAGAGAAGCACAAGTCCGGCAAACGAAATAGCAATAATCACAAACTTGATAGGTTCCACTTTTTCTTTCAGGATAAGCATACTGAAAAGGGTGGCAAAAATGGGGTACGAATAAATATAGACTGAACCTTTTCCAACTCCGAGTTTTAGGATGGCCAGATAAAACAGGTAAACGGCAATTCCTCCAACAAAACCACGCCAGAATAATCCCTTTCGGTCGTTAAATTTTAGTTGAATTACGCCAAAAAGCGACAAAATACTGACAATTCCAACGCCAATTGCAAACCGAAAAAAGGTAGTTTGATAGCTTGATACATTGGGGATTGCTTTTACTAAAACGGCCATCAGCGCAAAGAATACGACTGAGCCCAGAGTTAAAAATATGCCTTTTGAATTGTCGGACATTGAAATGGTTTCGGATTAGATTGGCAAAACTACCGATATTATACGGAACGATAGCTGACAAAAATGAGCATTTAATGATCGTAATGATACCGGCAACTGATAATCTGAAGTTCATTGTCGGAAAAACGATAAACCAACCGATGTTCCCGATCAATCCGTCTTGACCAATAGCCAGATAAATCATATCTCAAAGGTTCAGGCTTGCCTTTGCCTTCAAACGGATTTCTCTTTATATCTTTAATCAATTCATTAATTTTCCGAAGCATCTTTTTGTCTTCGGTTTGCCAGGAAATATATTCCTCCCAAGAGTTTGGAGAAAAAGTAATTTTCATTATTCCTCTATCAACTGTTCCTGAATTCCTTTGCCTTCTTTTAATTGCTGAATCGATTCGTACAACCGGTCGGCATTCGCCTTTGAACTCAGCAGATGCATGGTCTCCATGATTGAATTATATTCATTCAGAGAAATCACAACAGTACCTTTCCCAGTTCCTCTTTTAACCACCAATGTTTCATTGTTATCTTCCACTTCATCAAGGAATTTTTTAAGGCTTGTCCGAAATTCAGTAAAATTTGCCGCAATCATCTTTTTTTTGTATTTAAGTTACTATATGAGTACAAATATAGGTACTTAATTTGAAAATACAATTTCTGATCTATCTGGGAACTAATAAAAAACCCCCGCACTTGGCGAGGGTTTCTGATGATCTATTCTTCGATAATTACGATCTTCTCAATTAAATCGCCCTGGCGAATGGCATCAATCACTTCGAGGCCTTCGTAAACCTTGCCGAAACAGGTATGCTTGCGATCGAGGTGCGATGTGTTGCGGCGACTATGGCAGATGAAAAACTGCGAACCACCCGTGTTACGTCCGGCGTGAGCCATCGATAAAACACCACGGTCGTGATATTGGTTTTCGCCATCCAGTTCACAAGGGATTTTGTACCCAGGGCCGCCGGCGCCAGTTCCGTTAGGGCAACCACCCTGAATTACGAAATCGGGAATAACACGGTGAAATGTCAATCCATTGTAGAAACCACTTTTCGAAAGTTTAGTGAAGTTTTCGACAGTTCCGGGTGCGTCTTCGTCATAAAAACTCACTTTCATAACACCTTTACTGGTATAAATTTCTGCTTTGCTCATTGTTGTAATATTAAAGATTGGCTACAAAAGTACAATATTTTGCCTAATTAGGATTTATTGAATGTGTTACATTTTTTTGATGTTGCAAAACAGCATAGTACAGGATACTGAAATCTATCTATATTCGTATTCTTGTTTCCGGAAATCTAACTAAACGGTTCGTCTGTCTATTAATTTGTTTTATTATCGGTTGAAATTCGTCCAGAGTTTCGTTTACGGATAATGGCGCAATGTTGATAAAAAGAATGTTGCTCAACATTTTTTTTATCCTGCAAAGCTTTGCAAGGTTGCTGTTTCGCAAATGAGTTTGGCAAATCGAATTGGATTGTTGATTTTTGAATTGGAAATCAGAAAATTTAAATCTACTAATCAAACATAAACTTATGAATGTCAAGAAATCAACGAAGTTAATTACACCGGGTTATACCATTACCTTTATTTTGGTAACTGCCCTCTTTTATTTATGGGCTCTTCCAAATAACCTGAACGATGTATTAATCCCTCAATTTATGAAAGCATTTGAATTGAACCGACTTGAAGCCGGTTTAGTTCAGTCGGCATTTTATGCTGGATATTTTCTGCTTTCGTTTCCAGCCGCAAAAGTAATGGACCGATATGGCTATAAAGCCGGATTGCTTACCGGCTTATTACTTTTCAGTATCGGATCGTTTCTGTTTTACCCTGCATCTGTAGTAGGTGTTTATGGATTCTTCCTTTTTGCACTTTTCATTATTGCATCAGGATTGGCATTTCTGGAAACTGGTGCAAATTCGTTCATCGCTGTTCTCGGGCCATCCGAATCGTCGGAACAACGACTAAATCTAGCGCAGGCATTTAATCCGCTGGGAGCAATGACCGGCGTTGTTGCAGGGACCTTGTTTATCTTCTCAGGAACTGAACATTCGGCTGAAAAAGTACAGGCCATGCAGACTGACGGAACCTATCAGGCTTATCTTCAAAGCGAAATTGCCCGTGTTGGGCCAACCTATCTTTTCATTGGTGCTATTGTTCTTTTATTTTTTGTTCTGATCTGGAAGGCAAAATTTCCTGAATTCAAGAATAAGGCTGGCGAAGATGAAGTGCATCAACATGGAAAAACATCGATGCTTGTAAAATACCCACATTTTTTGAAAGGTGTTGTTGCGCAGTTCTTTTACGTAGGCGCTCAGGTTGGAACCTGGAGTTATATGATTCCATACCTGAAAGACTACATGCACAAGTCTGAAAAAGAAGCCGGATTCTTTCTTCTTGCCTCGCTGGCGATGTTTGGGGTTGGACGTTTTGCATCAACTGCAATTATGAAACTGGTTCCGGCAACTAAACTAATGGGCATTTACAGTATTTGCAACATGATTTTGGTTTCGATTGCAGTACTTATTCCTAGTGCTGTTGGCGGATGGTCGCTCATTGTAACCAGCTTTTTTATGTCGATCATGTTCCCAACAATTTTTGCGCTGGGCGTAAAAGGATTGGGCGTAAATACCAAATTGGGCGGATCATTCATTATTATGGCTATTATCGGCGGGGCGATCTGGACTCCAGTAATGGGTCTGATTGCAGATAAAACATCCAGTCTTGCTTTGGCTATGATAGTGCCAATCATTGCATATCTGTATATCTGCTATTATGCTTTTGTTGGATCAAAACCAGGAGGCCCTGTCAATTTTGATGAAGAACAGAAAATTATCATCGCACATTAAACTTCAGAAAAATGAAATCCAAAAGATATTGCAAAACCTTGTCGTTGAAAGATGACGCACAATTAATTGAAGACTACAAGAAAGTACATGCCCCGGGTGCAGCCTGGCCCGAAATTACGCAAGGAATGAAAGATGTCGGCATCGTCGACATGGAAATTTACATCCTCGGAACGCGTTTGTTTATGATTATGGATACAGTTGCTGATTTCGATCACGATAAAGCCATGGCAGAACTGGCCACAAAACCTCGCCAGAGCGAATGGGAAGCTTATGTTTCAAGGTTTCAGCAAAGTTCTGCCGAAGCTACTGCCGACGAAAAATGGCAACTGATGGAACGTATCTATAAATTGGATTAGTAAGTTCATTCTTTTAAATAATAAAATCCCGGTCTGTCAACTATTCCGGGATTTATTTTTCCTGAAAGCGAAAAACCACACAAACCTAACCTAATGAAGCGCAGAGACATTTTTAAAACAGCGGCAGCTTTGGCAGTTACTCCTTTTATTTCGCCTTGGGCCGAAGCAATTAATCTATCTTCTCAAATCAATGTTCCGGAGAAAAAATCAGGTGGAATCAAGCGTTTTGGTGATGGCCGAGACTGGTTTTTCGAAAACCGCTACGGAATGTTTGTCCATTGGGGACTGTATTCCATTCCGGGCTGGCACGAGCAACACCAATGGCGGGCGAGAGTGCCCCGAACTGATTACGAAAAATTGGCACAGCAATGGAATCCGGTAAAGTTCAATCCGGAACAATGGCTCGATTTGATGGAAGATGCCGGAATGAAATACATTACCTTGACCACTAAACATCACGATGGATTCTGTTTGTGGGATTCGAAACAAACCGCCTTCAATACAATAAATACTCCATATAAAAAGGATGTACTCGGAATGTTGTCGGATGCCTGCCACAGACGGAATATTCCGCTCTGCCTGTATTATTCCATTGCCGACTGGAACCAACCCAATTATCCGAACCAGGGGCGGCATCACGAATTACCTGCGCAACCTCAGGATTCGCCCGATTGGGAAAAATACATGGAATTTCTGAAAGCTCAGGTTCGCGAACTCTGCACTAATTATGGCGAAATTCATGGTTTCTGGTGGGATATGAATGTTCCCGTGTATAAAGATCCTTTGGTAAACGCCATGATACGAAACTTCAGCCCAAAGCGGTAATTAATAACCGGGGATTTGATGAGGGAGATTTTGGTACTCCTGAACGTGATTTTGACAATGCTGCCGCTGAAGCCCGAAGTTTCGACCGTTTGACTGAGGCCTGCCAGTCGGTTGGCATGGAAAGCTGGGGCTACAAAAAAGATGAAGATTATTATACCGATCGACACCTGATTAGCAGCATTGACCGTTATCTGGCCCGCGATGCCAATTATTTGCTGAATGTGGGGCCAACCGGTGAAGGATAATTCCGAAAGATGCAGCTGATATTTTGAGACGAATCGGACAATGGAAAAAATCGGTAGACGAATCCTATCATCTGGTCGAAACAGATGCAAGCATGGTCAGTGCTTCCGGAGTATTGGTTACCAAACGCGAACAGACTTTGTACATTCACCTGAATAAAATTCCGGTTGGAACCGGCCTGAAGCTGAAGCCAATTAATGTGATGCCCGCGAAAGCGACCTTATTAAATAGTGGAAAGCCGATTGACTGTGTTGTGAATTTATGCCCAAGCGACCATGCAACACAGCAACCCTATCTTCGGTTACGGAATTTGCCCGCCAATGAACTTGCAAATACTGTTTTGATTGCCAAACTTGAATTCGATCGGCCACTCGATAAAATTGGGATTGAAAACAAATCGGAAACAAATATTGAACTGACGAAATAACACTGAAAACGCTACTTTAATTAGAAACTACAATTTTTGACGAAGATTCACGTGGATTTTGTCTGATCAGGCTCTTTTTACGCTTCAAATTGTTATAAATGGTGCTGATTTTCAGTGCAAAAGCCCATTTTTCGAATATGGTTCATTTATCGACGTCCAAAATGCTGATGAAAGTCATCCGTGTTATTAAACATTCATTTTTTCAAATTCAACAACCTGTAAATCTGTAATATAACTTCTAATTTGTTTTTCGTAGATTGGAATAACCAATACATGAATGTCATAACTTTGACTATCATTTAAAATTCTCAATTAAGATGAAAGCAGACATCAACGAATTTTTAGAAGCACTGAAAGCCCGCACACCGGGCGAACGTGAGTTTCATCAGGCAGTACAGGAAGTAATTGAATCGATATGGGATGTTTATCAGAAAAACCCCAGATACCAAAAAGCAAAAATTCTGGAGCGCATCGTTGAGCCGGAACGCACCGTTATTTTCCGCGTGCCTTGGGTCGACGATCGTGGCGAAGTTCAGGTCAACCGCGGATACCGCGTTGAGTTTAACTCGGCTATTGGTCCATACAAAGGAGGATTGCGTTTTCACCCGACAGTAACTTTGAGTGTGCTGAAGTTTTTGGGCTTTGAGCAAACTTTCAAAAATAGCTTAACCACTTTGCCAATGGGCGGAGGAAAGGGTGGATCTGATTTCAGTCCGAAAGGCAAATCAGATAATGAAATCATGCATTTCTGTCAATCGTTTATGACAGAACTTTCCCGTCATATTGGCCCAAATACCGATGTGCCTGCTGGTGACATTGGTGTTGGTGGTCGCGAAATCGGATTTTTGTTTGGTCAGTACAAACGGATCAGGAATGAATTTACCGGAGTTTTAACCGGCAAAGGATTGGGTTGGGGCGGAAGTTTAATTCGTCCGGAAGCAACCGGTTTTGGTGCTGTTTACTTTGTTCAGCACATGCTTGCTAACCTCGGAAAAGAACTTGAAGGCAAAACATTCAGCGTTTCCGGATTTGGAAACGTGGCCTGGGGAGCTATCCTGAAAATCAATGAACTGGGTGGAAAAGTAGTTACCATTTCAGGACCTGATGGCTACATCTACGATGCCAACGGAATCACCGGCGAAAAAGTAGATTATATGCTCGAACTTCGCGCTTCGAACAACGATGTGGTTGAACCTTACGCCAAAGAGTTTGGTGCCCAATTTATTGCTGGCAAAAAACCATGGGAATGCCCGGTTGACATCGCGATGCCTTGTGCCTGCGAGAATGAAGTGAACCTCGAAGATGCAAAAATGCTGGTCAGCAACGGTTGTTTCCTTGTTGCCGAAACTTCGAACATGGGTTGTACTGCCGAAGCAGTTGAATATCTGACCGAAGCGATTACTTATGCTCCGGGGAAAGCTGTAAATGCCGGTGGCGTAGCTGTTTCAGGATTGGAAATGTCGCAAAACTCTATCCGCATGAACTGGCCAAGAGAAGAAGTGGACATGTATTTGCACCGAATCATGAAGGACATTCATGACACCTGCGTGAAATACGGCAAAAAAGGGAATAAAGTGAATTATGTGGTTGGCGCAAATGTTGGCGGTTTTGTAAAAGTTGCCGACGCTATGCTTGCCCAGGGAATTGTATAATCATAACAATTGATAGTCTTAAAAATGTCCCGTAAATCAGTTCTCCGGAATAAAATTTACGGGACAACCCGTTGTGTGAAACTATAAATTGAATAAAAATATCGTGCATTAATTTGAAATTTAGTATTTTAAGGTTGCGAAACAAAAAATATTAAAACAAGCCATGCACGATATCAAGACGAATTTCGACAAAATTTTGGAAGTATTAAAATCCATATTGCAGAATAAGGTAGATCATGCCGGAAACTTTCCGAAGGTTGGGAAGAAACCTAAGTTTTCAGATTTAGAGGTCATTAGCCTCAATCTGACCAGTGAATATTTGTCAATAGACAGTGAGAACCTGCTGTTTAAAAAGTTGAACGGAGAATATATGAAAGAATTTCCGAGGTTAATTGACCGCACACAATACAATCGTCGTAAAAAATCACTCTTCCATCAGACAGAATTTGTCCGTGGGCAATTAAGCCGTACTTTCAGTGAAAATGAAGATGTGTTTGTCATTGACTCAATGCCTCTTGAGATTTGCCGCAATGCCAGGGCTTCAAGGCTGAAAATCTGCAAAGAAGATTATTCTACCTCTCCAGCCAAAGGGTTCTGTGCTTCACAAAACCAATATTACTTTGGATATAAATTGCACGGCATCTGTACTTTTGACGGAGTATTTACCTCGATTGATCTGACTAAAGCTAATGTTCATGATGTCAACTATTTAAAAGATGTGAAAGTTAGCCTTTCCGATTGTACCTTACTGGCAGACAAAGGATATATTGATGCCGGGCAACAATTGGATTTATTCCATTCAGCTAACATCAGGCTGGAAACACCAATGAGGGCAAATCAGGGAAACTATAAAACGCATCCTTACATTTTCCGTAAATCCAGAAAAAGAATTGAAACTCTATATAGTCAGCTATGTGACCAGTTCTTAATTCGGCGAAACTACGCTAAAACATTTATCGGATTTAAAACCAGAATCTTATCAAAGATAACTGCTTTGACAATCGTTCAATATATCAATCGGTTCATTAACAACAGACCAATCAACTTTTTGAAACATGCTATTTAATTCACACAACAGGTGGGACATTAATTTTATGATATCAGACTAATTTTCGGATATTTTATCATGGTTGGCAAAAACAAATTTGATTTTCTTTTTTTCTACACAATAAAATAATATTCCCTTCATATTCAGGTGCTTTATTTTCCCTTATTTTGGTGAAATTTTGCGGAAAATGCTGATTGATACACATTCTCATATTTATTCTACTGACTTCATTCATGATCTGGATGAAGTAATTCAGCGAGCATATTCAAACGATGTCAGGAAGATTATTCTTCCAAACATCGACAGTTCGTCGGTTAAAAACTTATTGGATCTGGTTGACACCTATCCGCACATTTGTTTTCCGCTGATGGGGCTGCATCCTACCTCGGTAACTCACGATTATCAGGAAGAATTACAGGTTGTTGAGTACTGGCTGAAGAAACGCAAGTTTTATGGTATTGGAGAAATTGGTATCGATTTGTATTGGGATAAATCATTTCTTGAGGAGCAAATTCACGCATTCCGTTTTCAGCTCGAATTAGCTCGTCAGTATAAATTACCTGTTGTTGTTCATGTTCGCGATTCGTTCGACGAAGTTTACCAGGTTCTTACTGAAGTAAAGGATGATAATCTGACCGGAGTATTTCACAGCTTTTCAGGAACAATTGAGCAAGCCAAACTGGTTACCGACCTTGGGTTTAAAATTGGAGTTGGAGGAGTTGTTACTTTTAAAAAGAGCGGTTTAGACCAGATTGTCAGTCAAATAGATCCATCGCATTTGATCCTTGAAACCGATTCACCTTATCTGACTCCGGTTCCGTTCCGTGGAAAAAGAAATGAAAGTTCATACCTTGTTCATATTGCACAAAAAATTGCCGATCTTCACCACATGACCATTGGTGACATATCAAAAATCACCACTGATAATGCCCGAAAACTGTTTGAGATTTAGCTTGAATTAGTATTCATCAGTAATAAATTATTTTGTGGAAAAAAAGCCTTCGATCCTAATCATTTATACCGGTGGCACCATTGGTATGGTACAAAAGGAATCTAACGGTATTCTGGTTCCTGTGAAATTCGATCAGATTCAGGAAGAAGTTCCGGATTTGAGCCGTTTGGAGATCAACCTGCAGGTCGTAACATTCACACCCCCGATCGATTCATCGAACATGACCCCCGCTATTTGGGTTAAAATTGCCAATACCATCGAGCGCAATTACAGCAAATACGATGGATTTGTAATTTTGCACGGAACCGACACGATGGCCTATACGGCGTCGGCACTTAGTTACATGTTCGAGAATCTGGATAAACCAATTGTACTGACCGGATCGCAGCTTCCGATCGGAATACTTCGCACCGATGGCAAAGAAAACCTGATTACCTCCATACAGATTGCCGCCGCTCAGCAAAACGGACAGGCCATTGTTCCTGAAGTGTGTGTGTATTTTAATTCAAAGCTTTTCCGCGGTAATCGTATTTCGAAGCGTCATGCCGATGATTTTAGCGCCTTTTCTTCTGTAAATTATCCGCCGCTGGCAACTGCAGGCGTCGAAATCAAATATTTTCAGGAAAATATCAATCGTTTCCCGAATAAGGGGATATTAAAAGTGCGGTCGCATTTTGATGAAAATGTGGTTGTCCTGAAAATATTTCCGGGAATTGGGAAAATGGTTTTCGAAAATATCCTGAATATTCCGGGGTTGAAGGGAGTCGTTCTCGAATCGTTTGGTTCTGGCAATATTCCGACCACACGGTGGATGATCAGCCAGATAAAAAATGCAATTAAGCGCAAGATCATATTCCTGAATGTTACTCAATGTCAGGGTGGAGCAGTGAATATGGGACGGTACGAAACCGGCGTTGAGCTCGAAAATGCCGGTGTTGTGAGCGGAAAAGATATGACTACCGAAGCTGCCATTACGAAGCTAATGTTCCTTTTGGGACAGGATTTGGATCAGGAAGAAATCAAGCTGCACCTGAATAAAAGTTTGATTGGTGAGATGAGCGAGTAGCTTTTTCAACAGTTTTTTTCGTACTTTGCAACCCTGAAAAAATAAAGCCATAAATTTTGGAGAGATGCAAGAGTGGCTGAATTGGCACGCCTGGAAAGCGTGTGTACCTCTAAAGGGTACCGCGGGTTCGAATCCCGCTCTCTCCGCAAATAATACTGATAATAAGTAGTTTACAAAACAAACACCCAATTTTACACCCACAAATGTAAGATTGGGTGTTTTTCTTAGTGGCACATGTTCGACAGTCCGGTCAGGCTCTACCAGCTTAATTATTCCCTCTTTGATTACATTCCTTAAGTGATATTTACTCAATAATGACACCTGTTTTTATTTTTTCAGAAACCGAAATGTCAAATTATGGGTATGATGATGTACTGTTGAATTGGGAAATAACTGGCATCGGGAAGTGCGTGGGCAGTTATTCTCATTTCAATAGCATGATGGAACGATCAATAAAGTCTGATTAAAGCGACAATGATCGGGACCCGGTTTTATGGGGCAAGCAATTCGCAGGTAAAAATAAGTGGGAATGTTGCTGTGGGTGGGGAAAGGTGTGGGTGTTGAGGTACGAAACACTTACACGTGGGGTGCTGAAGCTGGTGAGGTGAACGAATGAAATAGTGAAATGAGGTACGAATGGAACGGCTGAATGATTGAGACGAACCGGCTGCAAGCACAAATGCTATGCGCAAATAATCCTTTATTTTACCTTCACTATTAAACGGCGAAGGGGCTTTTTTTGTTTTTGCTTTCAGGGGAGGACAATAACGCATGGCATACCGCGGGTTGCGTTGGGAAAGGCAAGTGTTGTGATTGAATGCAATGGAATGAATAAGGTTGGGTGGAATGGGGCTTCCCGTTTTGGCTTTGAGTTCGGGATTGTGGGTGGGAAGGAAGCCAAAGGGGAGCGGAATGAAACGGCGGGTTGGTCTGAGCGAAATGGAGTGGGAAGCACTCTTGTGTGTGTAGCCGAGGCTTGTTCAGACACTGAATGGAATGTAATGAAAGGCGGCGGAACGAAGTGTAGCCCTGGAATGTAATGGAGAGAAGCGGAAAATACCTGCTGCAGGCTTTTGTTGTAAAACAATTCATGCCCTGTACCTTAGTCGGGGACTTTTTGTTGTCTACACCCGCAAAAATGTTGATTAGAAAGTTACTGATCAAATACCTGATGCGTGGGATGAGTTATTATGCATAATGTAAGTTCTAGATTTCAGTTAAAGTGTGTAAGAAAAGGCTTAGTTGGAACATTCTTTCAGTGTAGTTTATTACACGAATTTTGTACTTTTTGTGATTTAGAAATTAGCTATTCGATACTCCTAGCGCAACTTCATTAAAATTGTCAATGTTGACGAAATTTGAAGCAGAACACTGGAGTGCCCTTTTTGTACTCAAGATTGTAAAAACTGCGATATTCTGTATTTTTCCACCTTTGGAGGTATTGTGTCATGAGCTAGGCTTGAAAATTTTCGAATTTATGTTAATAGTCTGACTTCAAGAAGAATTTCTAGCTTTGGCATTCTGTTTATGAACCAATGTCTATGTTTTTTCCAATAGATTAACTTCAACTGAATATTTTTGTATTTTAGCGATTCAATCTCAAACCTGATTTGCCTTTGAAACTTAACAAGGAAAATATTACGCAGGAATTAGTGATCCGTTTGAAAAATGGAGATATGTTGGCTTTTGATCAGATTTATGAATTCTATAGTCATAAGCTGTTTTCATTCATTTTTAAAATTATAAAGAATGAAGCTGAGGCTGACGATATTGTACAGGAAGTCTTTGTGAAAATATGGGAGTCAAGGGATAAATTAGGAGATTATAAATTATTGAATTCATACCTCTTTACCATAGCTTATAATAACTCGATTGACCTCATTCGTAAAAGAATCAACAGCAATAAATACCTTGAACATCTTAAAAATTCTTCAGTAATTTTTACTACTCCATCTTTGATTAGTGAGATTGAATATAGCGAACTGAACTCTAAGGTTGAAAAACTGATTGCAGATTTACCGGAAAGACAGAAACAGGTTTATATACTGCACAAGGAAAAGGGGCTTACTTATCCAGAAATTGCTGAACAATTGGGAATATCCAAAAATACCGTCGAGAATCATATGGTAAAGGCTTTGAAATATCTACGCCATAATATAGATAACACGATGCTGGCAAACCTGCTATTTGTGTATCTATTTCTTTGAATCGAAGACTTTTTATTCCCATATCACCATTGGCAATAAATGTTTTCTCATTTATAGGTCATAATTTGTCATTCGTTGTTACATTAAGACCAATATATTTATCAGAAATTGGCCCTGAAAAATATTTTTTTTGTTGAGATAGTGGTGTGGGTAACTTAAAACGTATCACAGTTAGAAACAATTTTAAAATAGGGATAATAGCTTCATTTTATCGAGTGATAGTTTAGCTACCCTGAAATTTTGAGATTAGTTTTATAGAACATATCAATATGACAAAAGATTTATTCATAAAATATTTGCAGGGAAACTGTACTGAAAAAGAGTTTGAACAGATTCTTTCGTGGATCAGGGAAGGATCTCAATCAATTTCAGGAGAAGGAATGGTTCAAGCAATATGGGAAGAATTTGAACCAGAAGCCGGGTCTGTAGAACGAACAAAATACAACCAGATATTAGATAAAATACATCATCAAATTAATATCAATCAGAATTCCACTCAATTAATAATTCAGAAAGCATCAGGCAGGAGTCGGATATTGTCCATCGTTACGCGTGCTGCAGCAATTCTTCTATTGCCCATCTTAAGCCTGTTACTGTATATCGTACTATCGGATAACAATTATTATGCTGCCAATTTAAATGAATTGGAAGTGGAGGCTCCAGCGGGTTCTCGAATGAATATTGAATTGGGTGATGGTACAAAGGTTTGGTTAAACCATGGTAGTAAGTTAAAATATCCTTATCGGTTCTCAGGAAAAGACCGTAAGGTATTCTTAACAGGGGAAGCATATTTTGAAGTAGCTCACAACAGCAAAGTGCCTTTTATCGTCGGAACAAGCTGGTTGGATGTGAAAGCTACTGGCACCGCGTTTAATGTCAGTGCTTATCCGGATGACAATTCTGTTGAAACCACCCTTGTTGAAGGAAAGGTCATCCTTTATGAGCGAAAAGATAACCACAAAATTAAAGATTTGTCACCTGACGAATGCTTAAAGTTTGATTATCTGAAACATGAATATACGATGCTGTTGAGCGATACCGAAAAAAACACAGCATGGAAAGATGGTTTATTGGTTTTTAAAAGCGACCCGATAGAAGAAGTCGCCAAAAAACTGAGTAGGTGGTTTAACATTGAAGTAGTAATTAACGATGAAAAAATAAAAGAATATCCGTTTACGGCCACTTTTACAAACGAAACATTGCCACAGGTACTTGAATTGCTATCCTTAGCTTCTCCGGTTAGTTATCAGCTAACTTTAAGTAAAAAACTATCTGATGGGAGTTTTTCCAAACAAAAAGTGCAAATTGGTTTGAAAAACGTAATCAAAAATTAAATAATAACTAACCAAAAGGATTGCCTATGGAATATGGGACTCAAAGGAATACAAAAAATGCAGGAAAATGTGCGACCATCTTCCCGCATTAGATTCAAAAAACGTCAAAATAAATTTTGACAAATTTTAAACCGATTCAAAACAAAAGTATGAAAAAAAATGTATGTAATCATGCACTTGGCTTGACATTTCCTGGTGCGAAGAAAACTTTCTTGCGAATGAAACTAACATTGTTAATAATTCTGTTTTCTTTTTTGGGCGCTATTGCTTCAGAGTCATACTCTCAAACGACCAAACTTTCCTTAGATCTCAAAAATACTAAGGTAAAAGATGTATTGGGTGCAATTGAAAACCAGAGCGAATTCTTCTTCTTGTATTCCGAAAAAGTTATTGATGTAAACCGAGAAGTGAATATCGAAATTAGTGGAAGTACGATAGATAATGTGCTTGACAAGGTTTTTAGTGGCACTAATGTAGCATATACCGTAAAGGGCAGGCAAGTAGTATTGTCCGCGCCTGAAGCGAATACCGTTAAAGGAGATTTTTCCACTCAACAACAAAAATTGGTTTCCGGTAAAGTAACTGATTCTTCCGGATCTACTTTACCAGGGGTTTCGGTAGTTGTGAAAGGTACGACATTAGGAACCATTACTGATATTGATGGTAAATATTCATTAAGCAATGTTCCTGCGAATGCCACTTTGCTATTTTCTTTCGTTGGGATGCGATCACAAGAAATTGTACTTGGAGGTAAAACTTCATTAAACGTAGTTTTGCTTGAAGAATCCATCGGTATCGAAGAAGTTGTGGCAATTGGATATGGTGTCCAGAAAAAAAGTGTTACAACTGGGGCTATTGCAAGTGTTTCAAGTGAAGATATTGCAAATACTTCTGTAACACTTCCGGCACAAGCTTTACAAGGGAAAAGTTCGGGTGTTCAGGTGACTTCAACTTCGGGAGCGCCTGGAGCAGAAATGAAAGTTCGGATTAGGGGATATAGTTCAAATGGAAATTCAGATCCGCTGTTCATTGTTGATGGGGTAAAAACTACCAGTATAGGTTTTCTTGATCCTAATGATATTACATCGATGGAAGTATTAAAGGACGCAGCATCTGCATCAATTTATGGCGCCGAAGGTGGAAATGGAGTTATTCTTATCACTACAAAAAAAGCAAAATCAGGCACTAGTACAATCAATTATGAATTACAGCATAGCATTCAGACTCATGGGAAACTTCTGGATGTGCTAAATGCGCAAGAATATGCCAATTATTACAATGAAGCCGGAATATTTAATCTTAAAGCGGCTGACCTTAAATATGATACAGACTGGATGGATAAAGTTTTTGAAAAAGCTCCCACAACCAAGCATTATATTTCTTTTTCAAAAGGCAATGAAGTTACAAATGTGTTGCTTTCATTATCCTCATTAAATAGTGATGGTATAGTTGTTGGAAATAAAGACAACTTTAAAAGATATACATTCAGAATGAATGCTGAAACCAAGGTTACTCCATGGATGAAAGTTGGTAATAATACATCCTTTTCAACAACTCAAACAAATTCGATAAGTGAGGATGATGAAGTTAAAAGTGTAATTGGCGGAGCATTAAGGATGGATCCTTTGACTCCGGTTTTTTACGAAGATAATGCCATTCCAGCCCATGTTCAGGCTTTGTTAGATCAAAGAAAAATACTTACTAAAAACGAGAACGGCCAAATTTATGGAATATCTAATTATTTAAGTAAAGAACCTATAAATCCATTTGTTAGACTCGCTAATAATCATACAAATAACAAAAGCAGTTTACTCCAGGGAAGTCTATATACAGAAATTACCCCTTTAAAAGATTTAACTTTTACCTCAAGGCTCGGCTATGAGATTTTTAGTTCGAATACTTCATCTTGGCTACCTACATACTTTTATAACGGAAACCAACCAGTTGATACTTATAATGAAATCAGTAAGATTACTGAAAGTTTTGGTCTTCGAAATCACTGGCTATGGGAAAATTACTTGAATTATAATAAAAAAATTGGAGAAAATAGTTTCGCTGTCCTTTTAGGTACCTCAGCGGAACACAGTTTGGCCAAATCAACGATAGCTTCTGGTGGACCTATGTCTGTCGAAAGTGAAGATTATGCCGAGTTGGACTATATTACAGCTCAAACATATAGTAAAGTTTCGGGGAATACTTATGTGAATAGAAAAGAATCCTTTTTTGGAAGGTTATCCTACGATTATAAAGGCAAATATTTATTGATGACTTCTGTGAGGAGGGATGGTGCCGGATTATCATATTTACCTAAAGAACAGCGTTGGGGTGTCTTTCCTTCAGTTTCGACAGGTTGGGTATTTACAGAAGAATCATTTTTTCCTGATGCATTGTCATTTCTAAATTATGGGAAGCTAAGGGCTAGTTGGGGACAAAATGGAAGTTTGTCGAATTTATCAAATTACATGTATGCCTCTTCTATTACCACAGCAGGTTTGTTGTACCAGGCATCTGATGGATCCTACCAAATTGCTGCTGTTCCAAACAGGTTAAATAATCCGGAACTTACTTGGGAAACTAGTTCACAAACTGATATTGGTTTGGATTTAAGATTTTTCAACAGCAAATTAGATGTAACATTTGATTATTACAATAAGAAGACTATAAATTTACTTACACAAAATACTCCTCCTTACGAAGCTGGGAATACAGCGCCTGCAATAAATGGTGGTGATGTTTCGAATAAAGGTCTTGAGTTTGCTTTCAATTACAGGAACTCAATAGGTAAACTAAAATACGGTATCAAGGGGAACATTTCTTATTTGAAAAATAAAGTAACCTATCTTGATCCTACAATTTCTAGAATTCAAGGCTTTTACAATCAGCTAAGAGTAATTAATTACTTTGAAAAGGGATTCCCTGTTTGGTACTTTAGGGGATATAAGACTGATGGCATTAATCCAACAACTGGTGAAGTGAATCTGGTTGATTTGAATTCCGATGGAATTATCAATGATAATGATAAGACCATGATAGGAAATCCTATTCCCAAATACACTTTTGGCGCAGGATTAGATCTGTCATACAAAGGGTTTGACTTCTCTGCAACTGCACAGGGGCAGGCTGGGAACGATATCTTTGTTTCATTAGTAAGGAATGATATGCCTGGAGGAAATTACCCCAAATTTATTTATGATAATCGATGGATTCCAACCAATACGACTGGAGCAACTATGCCAAAAGCAGGTGGAATGAATAGTCTGGTATTGGAAAGTGATTTATTCGTGGAAAAAGGTGATTTTATCCGTATTAAACAAATACAGTTAGGTTATACATTCGAAAAAAGCCTGCTCACAAAAGTTAATGTGAAAGCTGTTCGAATCTATATTTCACTGGAGGATTATTTTACTCTAACTAAGTACAGAGGAATGGATCCTGAGGCTGGATCAACTGAAAACTCAAGTATGGGTACAGATAGAGGTATGTATCCAATTACTAAAAAGGCTTTATTCGGCTTATCAGTAACTTTTTAATCTACACTATAAAAGATAAGATATGAAAACGAAATATATAATAATTACATTATTTTTCATAACGATATTCATAGGTTGCTCTGATGACTTTATGGATACTAAACAAAAAGGTGTTACAGACATCGAAAATTTTTATAAGACCGATGCTGAAGCTTTACAAGGTGTCACCAGTATTTATGATCGGTTTCAATACATGTGTAATACTTATGGAGGTTATAAGCAAACACTTGATATTTTATCAGATGATGCATATACTGGAGGAAGTCTTCGTGGTGACTTTTTTCTTGCTGAAGAGTTTGACGAATTCAGGTATGGTTCAAACAATATGATATTAAATTGGAATTTTCAGTGGTTATACGAGGGAGTTTATAGATCAAATGTAGTTTTAAAATATACTACTAATGATAGTGCAAAGAAAAAGGTAATTATAGCTGAAGCTAAAGCTTTGAGAGCCATGTTTTATTTTGAACTTGTAACTGGCTGGGGCGATGTACCACTTGTTACAGCTCCATTAGCTCCGAGTGAATATGCACAGCCGCGTGCGCCAAAAGCAGAAGTATGGGCTCAGATTGAAAAGGATCTTACCGAAGCAGCAGCTGATTTACCGCTCAAGAGCCAGCAGGGTGCGGGAGAAAAACAAAGAGTTTCAAAAGGGACTGCACTCTCTATGTTGGGAAAAGCCTATTTATTTCAGAAAAAATATACTGAAGCTGCTGCTGAATTTCAAAAGGTAATTGATTCCAAAGAATATAGTCTTTATCCTGATTTCTCAAAGATCACACAGGTAGATTCTGAATTTGGAGTTGAATCCATATTCGAAGTCAGCCAACCCAATAATTCGGCAAATATAAGCGCTGGTGAAACTTCAATGAATGGTTTATTCTGGCAGCCCAAAGGAGGCGGTTGGTTCCAACCAACCTTCCAACCAGGTGGTCAATTAAATATTGTAAATTTTGGGTTTAATATTATGACGGCCAAACTTAGTCTTTGGCAGGCTTTTGCTGATGCCGGTGATGTCGTACGGCGCAATGGTACGGTGCTAAGTGAAGCCGAAGTGATTGCCCGTGGATCTAAACTAAGGAATCTGGAACAAGCTACACCCTCTTTGCCACAAGGAACACTGGCTTATTCCACCGACGCGTGTTTGAGAGTGAAATATGCTAGCTGGGCAACAGAATCATCAACTGGTTGGATGAATTATGTGGAAAATTATGGTACTAATACAAGATGGATCCGTTATGCTGATGTTTTATTAATGGCAGCTGAAGCCTATAACCGCAAATCAACTCCTGATGATTCTAAAGCGCTTCTGTGCATAAATCAAGTTCGGGAACGAGCACAAATTCCTGCATTAACGGTAACCGGTGATGCACTCTTTACAGCCATCAAACTGGAACGCAGACTGGAATTGGCCTTTGAAAACCATCGGTTCCAGGATTTAATCAGGTGGGGCGATGCTGCGAAAGTGCTTGCCGATGAAGGAAAATTAATCCCCAAAGGTGATGGAACCTACATTAGTGTAGAGAATGCTGGTTTTAAGGAAAAGAATTGGTTGTTCCCACTTCCTGATTCTGAACTTTCAACAAATCCGAATATTACGGGAAATAATCCTGGGTATTAATTCTTAAATTTTTCAATACAGTTTGTTCTTTGGAATTTTTGTAATGTACTAATTCTGTCTTCTATTAATCTTGATTAACTTAATGTTTGTATCTTTAAGTGTCTGTTTATGATCAGTATAAGGTATGTGTATGGTATTAATTACAAAAATTTCAAAGAACTTAAAAGATTCAAAATGAAGATACATTTTATTTTTTTGACCATTCTATTGGCGATTTCTAACATGCCAATTCTGGCACAAGAGGCAATTTTTGGTGGTCCAGGTATCGTTTCACCTGAAGTTAAAGAGAATAATACAGTCATATTCAGGGTTAAGGCTCCAAATGCAAAAGAGGTACAAGTAAGTGGTGAGTGGATGCCTTTAAATGGCAGAGATCGTGAAAATAGAAATATGATAAAGGAAGAAGACGGAACCTGGACTTACACAACTGAAGTTTTACAACCTGATTTGTATGGTTATTCATTTATTATCGATGGGTTTAAAACCACTGATCCGAATAATCCATTTCTTATTCGCGATGCATCATGGGTTATCAATGTCTTTATTGTAGGAAATGGACAGGGCGACTTGTATAAAGTTAATAATATTCCGCATGGAACTGTAGCCCGTCGTTGGTACAACTCCCCTGGGAACAATAAGACTCGCCGAATAACTATTTATACTCCACCAGGTTACGAGGATGATAATAAAGAATATCCTGTGTTGTATCTACTTCATGGAATTGGTGGTGACGAGGAAGCCTGGATTAATCTGGGTCGGACTGCTCAAATTATGGACAACCTTATTGCTCAGGGAAAATCTAAACCAATGATTATTGTAATGCCTAATGGTAACGTTTCGCAGGACGCCGCTCCAGGTGAAGGTAGCAAGGGATATTATAAACCTGAGTTTATGGTTCCCAATACCATGGATGGAACCTATGAATCAACTTTCACCGATATTATGAAGTTTGTGGAAAACAAATACCGCATAAAAGCAACGAAAGAAAATAGAGCTATAGCCGGTTTATCGATGGGGGGATTCCATTCAATGCATATTTCAAGGTATTATCCCAATATATTTAACTATGTAGGTTTATTTTCTCCTGCAATAATCGAGAATGATTCTTTTAAAACAGCAAAGGCCTATCAGAATATCAATGAAAATCTGAAAATTCAAATGAATAACGGACTTAAGCTATACTGGATTGCAATTGGGAAAGATGATTCTCTGTGCAAAAATGTCGCAGATTATCGTAAAAAACTCGATTCGTTGGGAATGAAATATGTTTACCGTGAAAGCGACGGCGGGCACAGTTGGAAAAATTGGAGAGACTATCTCACAGAATTTTTACCCTTGCTATTTCAATAGGATAGAGGAATTTCCTTAAAACAAAATCTCACCTCAATTCTCAATTTAGATAAAGTTGTATATCAATAATAACTAGAGTAATAAAATTTCTTATTTGTAAATATTATGAAAATAAATACATTGTTCATTTTTGTAATTTCAACCTTGTCGTTAGGGTTCTCAGAATTCGCTTTAGCGCAGTTTGCAAACCGACCGATAACTGTAAATGACACATTAAAGTCGGTTAGGATTAATCAGGATAATAGTGTCACTTTTTCCATTTATGCACCAAATGCGAAAGAAGTGACTCTTTCTGGAGACTATTCTGCCGATTACAAAACGCCGTTGCGGTTAACTAAAAAAGAATCGGGAGTATGGGTAGGCACAACAAAACCGATCACTCCAAATGTTCATTCGTATAGTTTTTCAGTAGACGGAGTAACAACTTTTGATCCACTGAATAAAGCAAATAAAGAAAGTAATAAAGGACTTTCCAATCTCTTTGAAATACCGGGCAAAGAATCCGAGTTTCTTGCTATGAAGAATGTTCCTCATGGAGTCGTTGAGATTGTAAACTACTGGTCGAGTTCACTTGGAGTTATGCGCCGGATGCATATTTATCTTCCACCAGGTTATGAGAAAATGAAAGACAAACTACCAGTATTATATCTTTTACACGGAGGTGGAGATTGTGATGCAACCTGGACACAGATTGGCCGGGCTAATACAATTCTTGATAACCTCTATGCAGATGGGAAAATAAAACCGATGGTTGTGGTTATGCCAGATGGAAATACACCGGGAAAAACCAATTACAATAGTTTTACCCCAGGTGGCGACAATTATACCAGAGATTTTTTAAATGATGTTAAACCTTATGTTGAAGGAAACTATAATGTATCGACAAAACCTGCAGATCGTGCAATTGGCGGGTTATCCATGGGAGGTATGCAAACATTAAATCTGGCATTGTTTTATCCTGAACTGTTTGATTATGTGATGGCGTTAAGTACTGGTTATTTTCCTAATATGCTTACCGAGTTAGAAGAAAAATATGGCGATGTATTGAAAAATCCTGCGATTAAAAAATGGAAATTATTTTGGATTGCTCAAGGTGGTAAAGAGGATATTGCTTATGAGAACTGCGTTGCGAACATGAAATTATTTGATAAACATGGTATTAAATACGAATATACTGAAACTCCTGGGGCTCATTCATTTATTAGCTGGAAACAGGACTTATACCTGTTTGCTCCACTTTTGTTCAAAAAATAAAATTAGTTCCTGAAAATTTGAGATAAAACGTTGACGATGAAAAGAAAAATATCCTTGAATTTAAGTTGGGTAATGTTAATTGTGCTTCAATTCACATTACTTCATAATGCGAACGCACAACAGAAAGAGAAAATGGAAGATTTCGTCAAAAGTTTGATGAAAAAAATGACTCTTGAAGAGAAGATCGCACAATTGAATACAGACCAGATGCCAATTGTTGAGCCGAAAATTGACGCATCTGGAACTGGTGGTACTCCGCCAGTAGCTTTCGATTTTTCAATGGATCCAATAGAAAGAGAACGTAAATCCCAGGAAAGTGCCATGAAGTTGAGAGTTCCTGTACCAATAATGAGCGGCAGGGATGTTATTCACGGTTTCGAAACGATTTTTCCAATTCCACTCGCGACTGCATGTTCATGGGATTTGGATATGATTGAGAAAAGTGCCCGCATTGCAGCCAGCGAAGCCAGCACAAGTGGAATTAGTTGGACCTATTCACCAATGGTTGATATTGCCCGTGATCCCCGATGGGGACGCATCGCCGAATGTGCAGGAGAAGATCCCTGGTGGGGCTCGAAAATTGCCGCAGCCATGGTACATGGTTATCAGGGCGATGACCTTTCAAGTCCAAATACAATTTTAGCCTGCGTAAAACATTTTGCTTTGTATGGAGGGGCTGAGGCTGGAAGGGATTATAGTACGGTTGATATGAGTGCTGGCACGATGTTCAATATTTATCTTAAGCCTTACGAAGCGGCCGTTAAAGCCGGAGCTGAAAGCGTAATGACCTCATTTAATGTGGTTAATTCAATTCCTGCAACCGGCAACAAATGGCTGCTCGATGATATACTCCGAAAAAAATGGGGATTTGATGGTTTAATTGTAACTGACTATGGCTCAATCCGGGAAATGATGAACCATGGAGTTGGCAGCGATCTTAAAGATGTCGCTCTATTGGCACTAAAAGCCGGTGTCGATATTGATATGGCAAGCAAAGGCTTTTCTCCCAAGATACTGAAAGCTTTGCTCGATGAAGGTAAGATTACAGAAGCAGAAATTGATCAGGCTTGTTGCAGAATTTTAAATGCAAAATACAAACTTGGCTTGTTTGATGATCCCTATCGTTATCTCAACAAGGAAAGGATGAAGAATGAATTACTTTCGGAAGAACACCGCAGTTTTGCAAGAGATTTAGCTGCACGTTCGTGTGTATTGTTGAAGAATTCGAACCAGTTATTACCGCTTAAAAAATCAGGTACAATTGCTGTTATCGGGCCATTAGGCAATGCAAAGGATGATATGCTTGGTTGTTGGGCCATGTCAACCAATAAAGAAACAATAGTGACTGTCGCCGATGGGATAAAAAAAGTTGGAGGGAACAATGTAACCGTTTTATTTGCCAAAGGCGCTAATGCCACAGACGATTCGTATCTATTAAAATATGGAAAAGGACGAAGCTTCGATTTTGGAAATAAAAAGCCTCAACCTAAAATTGCAGAACGTTCTGCTGAAGATTTGATGGAAGAGGCTATGGAAGTTGCTGCCAAAGCAGATGTTATTGTTGCAACCCTTGGCGAATTAGCCAGTTGGTCTGGAGAAGCTTCAAGCCGTTCAGATATTATCATTCCTGAAAGTCAAAAAAATCTACTTAAAGCTTTAATAGCCACAGGCAAACCGGTTGTGTTGGTTTTAATAAACGGAAGGCCGCTAACCCTTACCTGGGAAGATGCTAACGTAAATGCTATTTTGGAAGCTTGGCAGGGAGGTACCGAAGCAGGCAATGCAATTGCCGATGTACTCTTCGGCGATTATAATCCTTCAGGTAAAATTACAGCTACTTTTCCACGATCTGTCGGACAAATACCTGTCTATTATAATGCTTTGAATACGGGAAGACCCTTTAATGAATCCGACAAATATACCAGTAAGTATATGGATGTCCCCAACGACCCTCTATATCCCTTTGGATATGGATTGAGCTATACAACATTTACTTATGGTGATATTAAAACCAATAAGTCAAATCTTTCGGGCGGGGAGACGCTTGAGGTCTTTGCAACAATTACTAACACCGGGAATTATTCCGGAGAAGAAGTGGTACAGTTATATGTTGGCGATCCGGTAGCATCTATTTCCAGACCTGTAAAAGAATTGAAAAACTTCAAAAAGATCATGCTGAAACCAGGCGAAACCAAAACAGTTTCGATGTCAATTACTATCGAAGATTTGAAGTTCTACAATGCTGATCTGAAATACGATTGGGAACCTGGTGAATTTATAATTTCTGTTGGTCCAAATTCAAGAGATCTTAAGCAAACTAAGGTCGTTTGGGTTAAATAGAATTATTGAAAGTAAAAGAAGAATTAAGAAGTTATATTCAAATGGAAAATCAAACAAAGAGGGGTGTTTCAAGGCGTCATTTTATTGGAACTGCTGCTATTGGTGTCGCTGGAGTAGCCATGTTCTCATCGCTCTCAGCATGTAAACAAAAAGCTGGTGATAAAAAATTAAAACTAGGTTTTATTGGAATGGGGCGTCAATCGATGTTTTTGTTGAGCGGATTCATATCTATACCTGGCATTAGAGTCGTTGCCGGATGCGATGTATATGGAGTAAAACGCAAACGTTTCGAAAAACGTGTAAACAATTTCTATAAAAGAGCACAAATAGAAGTCGAAGTTCAGACTTACGAAAAGTTTGAAGATTTATTGGCTCGCCCCGATATTGATGCAGTTGTGATTGCAGTTCCTGATTTTTCACATGCACGGATTGCTATCGCAGCATGTAAAGCAGGAAAAGATGTTTACCTCGAAAAACCGTTAACTTTCACAATAAAGGAAGGTCAGGAATTGCGACATGTGGTGCGGGAAACTAAACGGATTTTGGCTGTTGGCAGTCAGCAGCGTTCAATGCCAATCTTCCAACATGCCATTAAATTAGTTAAGTCTGGTGCTTTAGGTCAAATCGAAAAAGTACACGCTTATGTTGGTGCACCTCCAAGACCGTTTGATCTTCCAATTGAATCTGTTCCCTCCGATCTAAATTGGGATTTATGGCAAGGATCACTACCTAATGCTGTTCCGTTTAACAAAGAATTGGATCCACCTATTACTGTTGACCCTGATAAGGATGAAGAATTCTGGGGTGCCTGGCGGTGGTATAAAGGACTTGGCGGAGGATTTACTACAGATTGGGGTGCCCACATGTTCGACATTGCCCAATGGGGACTTGGAATGGATAAAAACGGGCCGGTTGAAATATCGCCGATTGGCGATGGTACACATTATATGCAGTTCAAATACGCCAGTGGCATTGTTTTAACTACCGAACCGTTCGATGACAAGAATACCAAAGGTGTGAAATTCATTGGTAAAGATGGATGGATAGAAGTAGCACGCTATTTTTTCAAAGCTTCGGATGACAAATTTTTGCCTCCACCAGAAAAAAAAGATGACGGCAACAAGGAGCATTCTGAAGTCAATATTCCGCACCAGACTGATTTTATTGAAGCTGTTCGTCAGCGCAGAGATCCCGTTGTTCCGGTTGAAATTGGCCACAGTAGTTGTACCGTTTGTAATCTTGGAAATATTGCCTGTGATCTGAAACGTACTCTTAAGTGGGATCCGATTAAAGAAGAATTTATTGACGATGCAGATGGCGCTGCAACCAAACGATTGCACTATGAATACCGTGCTGGCTATAAATTAGTTTAGCCGAAGTGTGACTTGTTTGTGATCGCATTAATAAGTCTAAAATGTCGCTAACCCAATTAAATCTATAAAATTATGAAAAATAAAAGAATTTTTTTTAAACAAACAAGATCGTGGCTTGCTATTTTGGGGCTGGTAACAAATCTTTTAGTTACTGCTTGTTCTTCATCTTCAACACAGGATACTAACAGCAGCAAAAATGACCAGATTCTTTATCTTGGTGATGATATTGCAATTGCTCAAACTTTATATGGTAAAGTTCAGGGATTCATAATTCGCGGGATTTATGAATTCAGAGGAATTCCATATGGTGCAGATACCGGTGGAAAAAACCGTTTTATGCCTCCCCAGAAACCAGAACCATGGACCGATGTTAAACCTGCGCTTTGGTGGGGAAATACTGCACCGCAAATTATGGATAACCGTTATGCAAATCCGTATAGCTCATTTACCGAGCATTGGAATTATGACGATGTTAGCGAAGACTGTTTAAAACTTAATGTTTGGACACCTGCACTAGCTGATGGCAAAAAACGTCCTGTTTTGGTTTGGTTTCACGGTGGTGGATTTGTCAATGGCAGTGGAATAGAACAAGATGGATACATTGGAGAAAATCTAAGTAGAAAAGGCGATGTTGTTTTTGTTACGATTAACCATCGATTAGGGCCGATCGGATTTTCAGATTTCTCTGGTATTGCAGGTGAAAAATTTAAAGATTCTGGAAACGTGGGTACGCTCGATATGGTGGCTGCGTTGGAATGGGTAAAAGAAAACATTGCCAATTTTGGTGGCGATCCGGGAAATGTAACCATCATGGGTCAATCAGGTGGAGGAGCCAAAGTATGTACCTTGGCAGCTATGCCTAAAGCGGTTGGCTTAATTCATAAGGTAGTGGCGTTGAGTGGTAATGTAACGAATGCTTTAAGTCAGGATTATTCGCAAAAACTTGGCAAACTCATTTTGGAAGAAGCTGGGTTAAACCCAGCTGAAATCAATAAACTTCAGGAAATGCCATGGAAAGACTATCTTTTACTGGCTAACAAAGCTAACGCGAAATTGGTGAAAATGACTGGCGGAAGTGGAATGATGCGTGGTGGATTTGGCCCCGTTGCCGATGGTGTAAATGTTCCAAAAGGAACTTTTTTCTCTGACGAAAATGGGATTTCAGCAGATGTTCCAATGATTATCTCAAGCACATTTCATGAAATGGCTATATCCAGGACCAGTCCCGAATTGGAAAATATAACCGCAGAGAAGGCCAAAGAGATATTGAAAGAAAGAGCAGGTTACGCTCCTGGTTTTGGTGATAAAGCTCCTGAAGTGTACGATGCTTATGCAAAAGCCTTCCCAAATGCTAAACCTATTGAAATCCTTATATATGCAGCAAGTAGTCGCAAGAATGTTGTCGAAACAGCAAATGCAAAGATCAAACAAAAAGCACCGGTATATGTAGCCTGGTTCGGCTGGGAATCGCCTTTGTTTAGTAACCGAATGCGTGCTGGTCATTGTGATGATATTTGTTTCTGGTTTTATAATACCGATGTAATGCTAACTCAAACAGGTGGAGGTACACGGCCACGAGAACTTGGCGAAAAAATGTCGGATGCCTTGGTCCAGTTTATGAAAACCGGAAATCCAAATTGTAAAAACCTACCCGAATGGCCTAAATACACTTCAGAAAATGGAGAAGTAATGATTTTGAACGATGTTTGCGAAGTGAAGAATGATCCTGATCGGGAAGCCCGTAAGTCATTGCCGACAAATTAGATATCTGTGAAGTAAATAACTGATCTTGATGAATTTTTTAGTTCACAAATTTCTATGTTCAGAAGAAATATAAGTGAAACCGTACTGGAAATGGCTGGATGTGTTAGGCTAATTAAGTTGATGAGAGTAAGCTAACTAAACGTCATTGGGTGCATTGAAAATGCACCATTCTAATCTATAATAAACAAGTACATATTAAACGATGAAAAAACATTTTCTAATTATTATTTTGATGAGTAGCCTGAATTTATTTGCCCAGGAAGGACTGCCTCCATCTCCAATCCCAGTTGAAGTTATGACTGGAAATTATTCAAGTATGTATCAAATGATCATGAACAAACGATTCGGAGCGCAAAGTCCGTTTAAGTTCTTCAACTTAATTAGTTACGAGGTCGATAACAATGAATATACTCCCGATGATTTTATCATTGAGTCAATTGCATCTTACGAATTTATAAGGGGTTTCGATGCCGGTCTGGGAGCAAACCTGAAAGCTCACGGTGGTTTCAACCCAGTTGCTTCCATTAGCTACAGCAACTTCTCACCAACACACGGAATTGTAATTCAGCCGGTGTACGAGCTAAACAAAGACGGCGAATTCAGCACTCTGGCCATTTATGAATGGCATCCGGTAAATGATAAAAAACTGCAACCTTATTTTCGGTTTCAGGGATTGACAGCTTGGGGTAGCAAACATGCTTTTAGCTACCACTACTGGCGACTTGGCGCCCAGTATCATAGTTTTCGATTGGGGCCTGCACTCAATGTTGAGTATGTGGGGCCTGATAAAATGACAACTTGGAATTGGGGAGCATTTCTGAATGTGGAGCTATTTTAATGATAGTTGTGTTGCGAAATCCGATTCAGGAATTCAGACGTTCAAAGGAAATGATGTTGAGACTGAATTGGAAAAAACAGGAGTTATTGGACCAATTAAATTGTTAGTTGTGAGCTGGTTTAGGGTTATTGGATTTTCAGTACAAATAGAAAGGATACACTAGATTAAGATATAGTATTAATCATTAATTTAAAACGAGAAATATGAAATTTACACGAAAAGATTTTTTAAAAACAGCTGCCGGCTTCGCTGCACTTGCCGCTATTCCTGGAAAGAGTGCTTTTGCAGCAGAATCAGTTGTAGAAAGAAATGTTCCAAAACCTGTTTCTAATGGGAAACCCAAACGTGGTGTTTCTTTGTATAGTTATAAAAATGAATTATACACAAGCATGACTCTTGAAGACTGTTTTGCAGACATGTCGAGTATGGGAGCCTATGGATTGGAAATTCTCGCCAACGGTCACGTAAAAGACTATCCAAATCCTACTGATGAGTGGGTTGAAGAATGGTTTAGGTTGTTGAATAAGTATGGTATTATTCCGGTTGAATATGGTCATTGGGTTGATTCGAGACGCCACGAGGGACGCGAGCTTACCACAAAAGAATCATACGACTCGTTAGTAACCGATATAAAGCTTGCTCATAAATTGGGATTTACAGTGATGAGAACAAAGCTGGGTGTAATCGATGAAACATTGAATCCTGTAAAAAATTGGAAGGAATTTATCGAAATGGCACTTCCGGTTGCCAAGGAACATAACGTTGTGATGTGTCCCGAAATACATCAGCCAACGGCATTAAAATCAAAAATGGTTGATGAATATGTCGAGTTTATAGAAAAAAATAATACTAAAAATTTCGGGCTTAATATTGACTTTGGAGTGTTCCAGTCAAAAGAACATATGATGCACATCCCTGGTATAGAAATGGAACCCAGTAAGCCTGAAGATCTTGTTCCGCTTCTTCCATATATTTATTGCTGTCATGCCAAGTTTGCTAATATGACCGATGATTTAATTGAAGAAACACATCCATACAAAGAAATCATTAAGGTGTTAATAGATAATAAGTATGATGGTTATATGCTAAGTGAGTACGAGGGAGAGGACCATAACGAAATTCCAGGTTATGTGCCCGATCAACTCCGGAGACAGCATTTAATGATGAAACGATATTTAGGTGAAGTTTAAACTTTAAAAAACATATGCGATGTTAGAAAAGCAAAATATACAATCAAGAGGTTTTAAAAATGTTCTTGAAGGTGGGAAAATTGTTGGTTTTCAAATCCCGTTTAGAGCGACTTACTACAGGGGCGTGTGGCTTACACAATTACGTCCGGCTACAATAACCGTCGACGGTGAAAAATTCGAAGGGAACCAGATATCCTGGACAATAAATGGGAAAACTTATGAACAGGATGAATTAAAGAACTTTCCGGATGTAAACTGGAATATTCAGGATCTGGCAATTTTTACTGTAAGAAAACCCGGTGGTCTTAAGTTGGGACTGCATGATATTGAAGTGCAATATCATTTTAGTGCCTCCTATCTGCCTCCACGAATAGATACAGGCTTGTTTCAAAATAAGTTTAATAGAAAAATAGTGTTGGTTGGATAAAACCGTAACCACTTTGAAATATTAATTAGATTAAATTAAAAATTATGGCAGAAAATTCAAAAAAGGGGCTAGACAGACGTAATTTTTTGGGCTTGTCAGCCTTAGGATTGACTGGTTTGACAATCCTTCCAAGTTTTGTAATAAACGGTACGCGCGTAGCCCCAAGTGATCGTGTCGTTTTAGGATACATTGGATGTGGGCAGCAAGCATTGAACGATTTTGCTGGATTTTCAAAGGTTCCGGGAATACAGGTAGCTGCCTGTTGCGATGTGGATAGCATGAAACAGGTTCGTTTTAAAAGGATGGTAGAAAAATGGCAGGGCAACATCGGATTGTCTCCACGTTGCGATATGTACGAAAGGTATGAAGACATTCTTAACCGGACAGATATCGATGCTGTAGAAATTGTAACTCCTGACCATTGGCATGCTTTGATGACCATTCACGCTTGCCAGGCTGGGAAAGATGTATACATTCAGAAACCACTTTCATTCACCATCCAGGAAGCATTGAAAATGAAAGATACTGCTGAGAAAACCATGCGTGTAGTACAGGTGGGTAGCCAACAACGCTCTGGTGCTGAATTTAAAAAAGCAATTGAGTTGGTACAAGCCGGAGCCATTGGACATATTGAAAAAGTTTATGCTAAAGTAGGTGCTCCGCCTAAGCCGTTTGATTTACCAAAAACAACAGTACCAAGCAACTTAAACTGGAACCTGTGGATGGGGCCATTAAATGACGATAAAATTCATTACCATCCTGATCTGTGTCCACCAATTAGTTTAGATCCACCTCAAAACGAAAAATTGTGGGGCGCATGGCGTTGGTACAGAGAAACAGGAAATGGGTTTACTGCAGATTGGGGAGCCCATATGTTCGATATTGCACAGGCAGCAATTGGAATGGACGGTTCAGGTCCAAGTGAGATAATCCCGAAAGGATACAAAGGACAACCCTACCTGACTTTTAAGTATAAAACAGGAGTGGTAATGACTGAACAGTCTTACCTTGAAGACCAACCAGATGCACAGGGATTAAAATTCATTGGAACAGACGGTTGGATTGAAGTTGCACGTGGATATATCGCCTGTTCGAAACCGGAACTAATTCCGAAAGAAGTTGCTGGTAATCGTCCAAAACCTATTACCCCGGAAGCGCTTCAGGCTATTTTTGCCAAAATGCAAAAAGCAGCCGAAGAAGGAAAAGGCAGTTATGAAATTAACTCGGACCACATGCAGAATTTTGTTGATTCAGTTAGGTCGCGCGAGGAAACCATAGCTCCGATTCAGGCAGGTTGTAGTACCGCAATAACTTGTTGTTTAGGTAATATTGCTACCGAACTTCAAAGGCCATTAAAATGGAACCCGGCAACATTGCATTTTGTAGATGACAAAGAAGCCGCCAGCCATAGGTTAATGCATTACGAATACAGAAACAATTATAAACTTTAATCATACAATAATTCGTTGTGCGATTAATATCTAGTAAATATTGTTGACCGGTTGTGCATAGGCTTTATATTAGTTAATATTCCAAATTATTATTCTGCTTATGTACAACCTGAAAACCTTTCTGAAATGGTCATTGGTTTGATCAAATGTTTTTTTTTGAATTTAACAGATAAGCTTGACAGCGCTCAATGTTGGCCATATCATCTCTCAATTTGAGATCTTATCCACCTCGTATATTTTATTCCTGTTTGTAAATGACTTTTAAGCCAATTGCTCAGTATAATTACAAAAAAAACATCAAATAACAACCTATGAGACAATCTATAAAATCGATAATTTTATCTCTTTTGCTGGGAATTTCCGTTGTCAGTTTTGGCCAGAACGGCTATCAGAATCCGATTATTCCGGGATTCCATCCTGATCCAAGTGTATGCCGTGTTGGTGATGATTTTTACATCGTGAACAGTTCTTTTGAATATTTCCCAGGCGTTCCGATCTTTCATAGTAAAGACCTTGTCAATTGGGAGCAAATTGGCTACTGTCTTACTCGTGATTCTCAACTGCCTTTACATCAATGTGGAGCTTCTGGCGGAATTTTCGCAACTACCATTAGATATAATGAGGGAGTTTTCTATATGATTACTACAAACGTTTGTGGGAATGGCAATTTCATTGTCACTGCAACCAATCCGGCTGGTGAGTGGTCTGAGCCAATTAAAGTGGAAACCACTGGAATTGATCCCGACCTTTTCTTTGAAAATGGTAAAGTTTACGTTTGTAATACCGATGGGAAAATGGGTATTCAAATGAATCAAATTGACATCAAAACCGGAAAGCGAATTGGTGAAATGCATCACATTTGGCGTGGAACCGGTGGACGTTACGCTGAAGGACCACACATCTACAAAAAGGATGGATTGTATTACCTGATGATTTCTGAAGGAGGAACCGAATATGGTCACAAAATTACAATTGCCCGAAGCAAAGAGCTGATGGGGCCTTATATGAGTAATCCGGCCAACCCGATTTTAACTCATGCCGATGAAGAAAAAGAGGACGCACCTATCCAGGGAACCGGTCACGCTGACTTGGTTCAGGCATCTGACAGCAGCTGGTGGATGGTCTGTTTGGCGTTCCGCCCTGCCAAAGGACGATTCCACATTCTGGGACGCGAAACCTTTTTGGCTCCGGTGGTTTGGACTGAAAAAAGTTGGCCTGTCGTAAATGGTAATGGAACAATTGACCTTGAAATGAAGGTGAAAACATTGCCGCAGGTTCCAATTACAAAAGAGTTCAACCGCCTGGAATTTGACGACTCTAAATTGGGTTTCGAATGGAATTACCTGCGTAATCCAGTTCGCGAGAATTATTCGTATACTGAAAAGAAGGGATTCTTAACCCTGAAAGCAACCGAAGTTGGACTCGATTGGGCTGATACACCCACATTTCTTGGACGTCGGCAGGAACATTTCGATTTCGAAGCCTCCACCGAAATGGAATTCAACCCTTCTGGTGAAAATGATGAAGCCGGCTTAACTGTATTGATGAACAACTCACATCATTATAAAATTTCATTGAAAAATCAGAGCGGCAAAAGGGTTTTAGGCATCAGTAACCGACTTGGTGGATTTTATTTCGCAACAGGTAAATCGATTACTTTACAACCGGGCAGTGTGAAACTAAAAGTGGTCGGATCGCACGATTACTATACCTTTTTTTATGCTCAGGGAAACGACGAATATAAGGAGTTAGGAAAGTGCGATACGTATTTTCTTTCTACAGAAGTGGCTGGTGGATTTACCGGAAATTATATTGGAATATTTGCCACAGGAAATGGCAGTAAAACCAAAGCTAAAGCTTATTTCGACTGGCTCGATTATAAGCCACTTAAACTCCTTTGAAAATAGATAAAAGAAACAACTGGTAGGATACCCCTTCGGTATTTTTTGCCATCAGTATGTTCAAATTTTTGTCATGTGCTTAGTTCAACGTGTTTAATCAATACGTTGGGTTCAATAAAATCATCAGGATATTTCATTGGTTAGGTTGGTTTAGGTTGCCCCTTTTGCGAGAAATCGCGAAGGGGGCATTAGATGAGCCTGTCCTCATTTAGCCTTATAAAAACGTCACAATTGCCTGATGTGGTTAAGTAACCTACATAATATCATTATCTTATGAAAATTTAAATTAAAAATGATTCTGGCATAGATGCTAGGAAAGCATTGCCTGTAGGAGATAAAAGATTATCCGATAAATAACCAATTTTACTAACATTTAAATTAATTAAAACTATGAATTACAAAGTATGTTCAATTGTTAAAAAGATTTTTGCATTGATTTGCATAAGTGTCTTTTCATCATTTTTATTTTATGTACAGGCTCAGCCTGAAATTTTGCCTGACAATAAGGTGAAATTTACTTTATCAGCACCAACAGCCACCACTGTGGCAGTAACCGGTACTTTATTTAGTTATACACCTGGTATAGGAATGGGAACTGCAGAAATGGTAAAAGATGACAAGGGGTTATGGTCAGTAACAGTCGGTCCAATAGATCCCGAAATTTACTTTTACAGTTTTATTATAGACGGAGCTACAATTATTGATCCGAAGAACAACCATGCTGCTCGGGATGGAAAAAATAACTTAAGTGTTTTGATTGTGCCGGGGAAAGGATCAGAATTGTATTCGGTAAACGATGTTCCACATGGTACGCTTTCAAAAATTTGGTACAAATCACCATCATTGAATATGTCGAGGCGAATGTACGTTTATACACCTGCCGGTTATTATGAGAATCAAAATACGAAATATCCTGTTTTATATCTTCTTCACGGCGGCGGTGGTGACGAAGATGCATGGACAACTATGGGTCGTGCAGTCCAGATTATGGATAATCTGATTGCTCAGGGTAAAGCAAAACCCATGATTGTGGTAATGCCAAATGGAAATTACAATCAGGCTGGTGTATCATTTGATGCTCCTCCACGAAAAGAATTAGATCAGCCTAAATCGGCACCGCGTCCGCCACAGGTTCCAGGAGCCGCTCCAGATTTTCGAAATTTCCCGGGTGCAGGTATGTATGAGAAAAGTCTTGTTAATGACATCATCCCGTTTATTGAAACTAACTTTCGCGTGATTGCAGATAAAGGCAATCGTGCTATTGCAGGTTTATCTATGGGAGGCATGCATACATGGTCAACAATAACAAGCAATCCCGATAAATTCAGCTATATCGCAATGTGGAGTTCAGGAGCTTGGGGAAGTAATCCTGAACAGGAAAAACAATTAAATAGTCTCAAGAATAACAAAGTAAAACTCTTCTGGGTTGGTGTTGCTGTTGATGATCCATTGGCCTATAAAAGTTCGTTAGCATTATTGGATATGCTTAAAAATGCAGGTCTGGAACCTTTCTATCGGGAATTTGCCACTGGTGGTCACTACTGGGGTGTATGGAGGGTTTGTCTTTCTGAAATGGCTCCTATGTTGTTCAAATAGTGTTGGCTCATTAATATAAATCGAAGCGTACAATTTTATTTAGTGTCCCTGTTTAGTGTCTACCGACGATTGATACTTCACTTATAATTAGCTTGAAGGTTCTTTAATTTAATTAGCAAGTTGAACAAAATTGAAGGGTTTTAATCAGCTATAGCCACGAATAGAAAACTTAGAGACATTTTTCAGGATAGTAAGGTGGTGCTCTCAATTATGGTTGGCTGACTATCCAAATTTATATTTAAGCATTTAGTAGTTACTTAGGGTCTGAGTTTTTCAGCAGACCCTAAGTACGAGCGATTCCTCCTGTTATGCCAAATATGAAAGATTCCCATTCAGCTAAAAAGTGTTTATGACTTTGAGAATAATTTTCAAGAAAGCTGTATTGTCAATATGTATTTTAATGATAATAGTTCTGGAAATTAGTGCACAATGGCTATTCAACAATTTTTAACGCATCTTTCACTAAATTGTCAATGTTGACAAAATTTGAATCAGAATACTATTCAGATGATAATGATAATCAACATATTTCAAATAAGGGATACGAAAATCATCCTGCAACGGGGAATGGCAAAGTTTCAGAAGCATTTGCCGATTACGATTGGTTTGAATACACACATAAATAATCGTTTAGGTTATTGTTGTATAGCCAGAAATTGTGATATTTCTAAAATGACGAAATTGAAAGATTGAAAAGCCAGATGATAAAGGAAATTTATTCTAGAATTTGGGAAAAGAAATAACTTAAATAAATTAAAGTGTAATATATCAAATCAGCCTGGAAGTGGCTGAAAGCAAATAGTAAAAATTGATTAATGACAACCTTAAAAACTAAGCAACTATGAAACAACTACTGTTCATAATCACAATTTTGAGTTTAAACATTGGGGTAGCACAGAATAAATCGGTTCCTCATTTGGAAACCAAGAATGGAGGCGTTCAATTAATAGTGAATAACCAGCCATTCCTGATGTTCTCTGGTGAACTGCACAATTCGAGTGCTGGAAGCGCACACTACATGCGGTCGATATGGCCCCGTTTGGCGAAGCAAAACCTGAATACGGTGATTGCGCCGATATCGTGGGAATTGATTGAAGCTAAAGAAGGTGTTTTCAATTTTTCGCTGGTTGACAGCATGATCGTTGGTGCACGGAATGAAAACCTGAAACTGGTACTCATTTGGTTTGCCAGCTGGAAAAATGGAACGTCAACTTACGTTCCGGAGTGGGTTAAAACCGATGCCAAGCGCTTCTCTTTGGTGAAAGATAAAAATGGCAAAACAAAGAATATTTTATCAACGCTGGGTGAAAATACACTGAAGTATGATGCCCGGGCTTTTGCCGAATTAATGAAGTACATCAAAAAAATTGATGCTGATAACCAAACAGTCATCATGGTACAAGTCGAGAATGAAATTGGTATTTTAGACCAGATGTCATCATTTATGGGTACACCAAATGCCTGCATGCGCGATTATAGCAATGAAGCTAATAAAGCATTTAACGGGCAGGTTCCGAATGAGTTGATGTCATATCTCGAAAAATGTAAAGATAATTTATATCCGGAATTAAAAGCAGTTTGGGCAAAAAACGGTTATAAACAAAAAGGTACCTGGGAGGAGGTTTTTGGGAAAGGGATTAAATATGAGGGCGAAGAATGGAAAACAAACTTTCCATACTATACAGAAGAAATTTTCATGGCTTGGAATAATGCAAAATATGTTGGCGAGATTGCAAAACAAGGGAAGTCACAATATGCTCTTCCCATGTATGCAAATGCCTGGTTAAAACAATCCAAAGGGAAAGAGCCCGGACAATATCCGTCAGGCGGACCTCTTCCACAGGTAATTGATATTTGGCGAGCGGCGGCTCCATCCATCGATTTTATTGCGCCCGATATTTATTTTGTTGAAGAATTTGACTGGGTTTGCGAAGAATTTACACGGTCAGGAAATCCGCTTTTTATTCCGGAAACAAAAGTTGATCCTGCTGGTGCTGCTCGCGCATTTTATGCCTTTGGTAAGTTTAATGCAATTGGATATGCTCCTTTTGGCATCGATGGCGGTGGACTTATACTCACTGCAAATCCGGATGATACTTTATTTGAGAAAGTGTATGGATGTTTGAGAAACTTTGCACCTGTAATCCAGAAATATAAAGGAACCGATCAAATGGCTGGTCTTTTTATTGATGGTGAGAAAAAGAGCGATAAAATGGATATGGGGGATTATTCGGTCATTCTAAAACGAAACAATTTTGCCGAGTCATTTGGATTATTTGGAGTCCAGGTTGATGATAAAAGTAAAGTAGCTGAAGATGCAGCAGGTTTGATAGTAATCAAATTAGCTGAAAATGAGTTTTTAGTAACCGGGGGTATTGGAGGTTCAATTATTAATATAACAAAAGGCAAATCAAACAAGTGGGATAATGTTGGATATGCATCAGTAGATGAAATCAGTTATGAAAACGGCGAGATGAAAAGTCACCGGTTAAATGGCGATGAAACTGCATTTGGAGGACCAGGTATCAAACCAGGGGAGGTTAAAATATTCAGGATTAAAATGTACGGGTATTGAATTTTTTGCGTTTTCATACATTTATAAATTGCTAATAATCAACTTTATACAAATTTGTTCTATTCCCTGGCAGTCAAAAGGTCATCGGTTCGATTCCGATATTCTCCACTTTGATTATCAAGACTTTACAGCAATGTAAGGTCTTTTTAATTTTCTGGAGTGCCCTTGAGTAGCTACCAAGAATTGAAATTAGTATGTTAAGTTGTCATTTTGGTCTATTGGCCGTCATTTTTTTGATTTGGAGTTCCTTAATTTTTCATGTTCTAAATTCTCTGCTGTATTTTGTATAGTTTTTTCCCAAATTTCCACATTTTGACGAATTTCCCTGATCAACTTTTCATCTGGGTTAAAGTGAAAAATATCTTCAAGTTTGTACAAGTTCTCGGGATTAATCCCATTGGTCGATTTAATATAGCGGTATTTCAAGTCATTATCTTTAAGTTGGCTATTCCTGTTTAATTGCCAAATATTACCACCCAATGAAAGCAAAATGATTAAAGCCATTGAGATCATTGTAATAGCAGCCTTGCTATTTCGAAAATCCACACTGAAATGATGATCATTACGGATAGCTATATTTTGAGGGAACTTCAGCAGGGAGATCTTTTCATCGATTGGAGTAATTACCGCTTTAATTTCAGTAAATACTTTATTGAGATTCTCACTTACCTTGTTAACCGAATAGGCCGAAATCTGTCCCAGGTTTTTTATTTGTTCCGGGGAAAACTGCGGTTGATTAATCCTGATTTGTAAATCTTCGATAAGTGATATTAGTTCCTCAGAATCAGAAGTTAAATTAGCTTGGTTATCTTGAATTGACTTTTTGCTCAATTCATCTATCTTTTGTTTTAATTCTTCGAACAGTGTATAAACTGCCGAAGAATCCATTTTGCTGCTACCCATAAGTAATGATCTTTAAATGAATTACAATCGTTGTCTGTATTGGTTTGCTTTCTTCTTCCTTCGCTTTTTTGCTTCCTGTCTAAAGACTTCTGCTTGATTTTCATCATAGGCGGTTGAAGGTTTCATCAGATCGAACAGTCCTCCCATGATGGAAGTTGCGCTTTCAAGTCCCAAGGAAATATCCGTCGTATTATCTTGTCTGGTTAATTGTTTCGGTTCGTTTATCTGGACCTGTTGCAACTTTTCATTCTTTTGTAGTTGGTAACTGATTTTGGAATAACTATATGCTCTGTCGATTTTAGAACCATTGAACTCATACCCATTCTTTCCAAACCGTACTCCTTGTATTTTGTCTGTAGTTCCATTATTTCGGAATTCGGTTTTAATCCCTGATTTGAATAACTCTGCTTTTAATTCCGGCCAGTTCCGGCATTTAGATATAGCTGATTGGAGTGCATGATAAATTTCGTATTTGGTTTTATCGGGTTCTTTTAACCGATGTTCCTTTACATTCTCTTTGCCTGAAGCAATATACAAGCCGTACTTTTTGGTCAGCTCCATACAAACTCTGGTATTGCGCAACTTTTCATTCTGGTCGGAGATCCGCTTCCCATTATTATCAATCCGGTTGATCACAATATGGATGTGTGGATGGTCAGTGTCGTGGTGCCGGGCAATGATGTACTGTGTGTCCTTGTATCCCATCCTTTCCATGTACTCCAGTGCCATACCAGCTATAAATTGATCGGAAAGCCTGTTTTTATCCTGGACAGAAAAGTCCAGCGAAATATGCGCCACTGGTTTTGCTATTTTCGGGTTCAGTTTTTGCTGGACAACAAAACTTTTAATAATGGATTCTTTGTCTTTCAACCTTACTCCGTCAGCATAAAGCAAATGAGAATGGTCTTTATCCAGAACATAGTTTACCACGCCGCGAAACCCACGGCCTTGTACAATTTTAGCAATCATCTTCAATCTTTTTGATTACGTTATCCAACCGTTCATTCATAGAAAGGCATTGCCTGTGTACATCCGAATAACCGGCAGCGTTTGCCCGATGTGCAACCTGGTTAACGTTGTTGGCCATGCCGCTGAGTTGCCGTATATGTCCCATCTGCTCCGATGTGAGGTGTTGCTTAACCACGCTGGAACGAATACAAAGGCGAATAAATTCGCTACGGTTAATCCCAGCATCTCGTGCTTTGGCTTTTAAGGTATAGTATTCTTCAGTGTCCATTTTGATCGTGATTTTATAACCCTTTTTTTCGGCAGGTGCTTTGGGTGGCCTGCCACCGATATTCCTGTTTTTGATTGTTCTCATAATTTGTAATTTAAATGTTCCGATTAGACCGACGGGATGTTTTTAGCCTCGCAGAGCAAGGTATCGGGCAGACCGATACACAAACTTGCTCCCCACTCAGACGGGATAGTTCTGCATGAATAGGACTAATAATGAATAAATTATCTGATTCTATTCGAAAATGTTTATTCCCATTCATTCTTATTTATTTTGGTTCAGAATTATTCATAATTCGCTATTCTGCTACTGGGTTACAGGTCTGGGCACAACACCAACTTACTCCCCGATAAAACCAAAGATTGCCCGCCGGATTACGTTTTACCGTTTTAATCTCGGTTGGTTTAATTTTTGAGGCAAGTCCAAGGTCTCTTTCTTTTGGCAGAGGTAATCGTTCAGGTCATTGTGTTCACGGTATGTGGCAGACATATCTTTTACATTTTGTCCGCATTTCTCCTGAATCTCAAGGAAAGCCGAAACTCCGGCTTTGTCATTGTCTAAATAGCAATTCTTCTCTTTATAACTTGCTATGGTGCTGATTGCTTTGGAAACATTGGTTACGGAATTCAGAATGATGTAATCCTGCTTGTTTATGCTGCCGGGACTAGGAGTCTGTTTCAGTGCAATGGTAAGAAATGAAAGGTAGTCCATAAATCCCTCAAAAATGCAGCAGGTATCTTTCCCGTTCAGAATATGGGTAATTCCCTTTGGGGACAAAGTTCCCTGAAAGTACTTGTTTCTCAATTCGAATCCTCCGAGATTGTTTTCAAATCCAATGGCAAAATAAGCCTTGCCTTTTGGTTCTGAAATGTACCTCTTTACAGGCCTTCATGGCTGAGATAATATGAATCTTCCGATCCTTCAGGTATTGAATTAGTGCGAAGTTTTCAAGCGGTTTAACCCTTATATCGTCAAAGCAAGGTAAATTCTCCTGCTGGCGAAAAGAAAACGAATGGGGTTTGATTTCCGAAGCTTTACCTGAAAGAATTTGAAGTGCTTGTGAAACATTGTCGGTTTGGTTTTGCTCCAGGATAAAACTGATAATATTACCGCCTTTGCCCAATCCGAAATCATACCATTGGTTTAAGGCAAGGTTTAACTTGAAGGAAGGTTCTGTTTCATTTCTGAAAGGTGAATAGTACCAAAGACTGTTCCCTTGCTTTTTGCAGGGAGTTATTCCGATGGATTGCAAGTAATCTCCCAGGTCTATGTTTTTTGCTTCACTGATATTCATATTATTAAAGTTTAATGTTTGATTAATTGAATGAATGATTGTTGTATTGTTGTATTGACACATTGACGTGCTGTTGTATTGTTGAACCAACATACCAATGGCTATACATACCATCTTATTTATATCCGTATCTTTTTCTTTTGGCCTGCCTGATTATTTGATAAACCTGAAATGAAGTTTAGGTTAGTGATTTAACCTAAACCAAACCGGAACCCTGGTACGATAAACCGGTTTAAACTCCTTAAACTGGTTTAGTATGGTTTATTATATATACACCCAGACTAAACTAAACCGGTCAAAAGCGAAAATCAGGGTTAAACCGGTATGATTTATCGTCTTTGAGGATCATCCGTTTATTTTCCAGGAATACTTTCAATAATTTGGCTTTGTTCACACCAAAAGAATAACCAACCAGGGCATAACTTTTCTGTAACTTATCAATCAGGCTGCTGTACGAGATCAGTTCAGCATCAGCAAATAGATTTTCCAACGCTTCTTGGTGCCTGGCTTCCGCTACTTCGTGATAATCGAATCCTTTTTGAGAAGCGGCTTGTTTGGGATGATAATCTTCCACAGGTTCAGGTAATCCAACGCTGTTGATCCGGAAGGCAAACGGGTTAAAATCGATATCCCGGATATACATTGATGATACAGAACTGATGTCTTTGTCAAGCTCGTCTTTGGTTACCTGCAAAACGGTTTCAGCTTTGTTGTTCAGTTCTGTTCCCAGATGCCCGCGCGTATTGTCATCCCCTTTGTTCAGGTGTAGAACCGTGTGGATATGTACCAACCTTTCATCTGTCCATTGCATCAGCTTCGTAATCAAATCGGTAGATTCGCCCGGACTGTTAATGTCGTAGGCCAAGTCGCGAATTCCGTCAATGATCACAAGCCCTAAACCTTCTGTATGGCAGATTGCCTTTTCGATGATGGCCAGCCGTATTTTCGGGGAATACTTTCGAAGGGAAAGGAACTCCAAAGATTCAGGTTGCTGGTCTAAAGGAAGATCGGCCAGTTTCAGGATTCGTTTCAATGTTCGCAGGCAATGAAAAGCGCTTTGTTCGGTGTCGGCATACAGAATTTTGCGTTTACCTTCTGGCAGAGAGGCTGAATAATTCAACACCGTACTGTTGGATAAAGCAGCCGCAACAATAGCACAGACATTGAATGTTTTTTTGCTCTTGGCTTTGCCTGTAGATGCACTGAAATTTCCCAAAGTACAAATGATTGAATCGTCCACCTTCACAATTACAGGCGGAGAAACAAACTCGTCCGTTATTAAAAGCCGGGATTTTTGCCAAAGCTCGGTAAAGTCGATCACTGTGCCTGATTCCGGTTGTTTCGACTTTGTCATTGTCTACTTCCTTCCACCGGATTTGCGCCCGGCAAGTTCCAGTGCTAATTCTGCATCGACAATAATTTTTCTACCTATTTGGGTAATGGCTTTATCGATCTTACCGCTTTGTTTGATCCGGTTTGCCGTTGGAGTACTGCATCCGAATAACCGGGCAATACCTGCAATTCCATATACATACTTCTTTTGTGGGTTGGTAACTGCGGTTGCTGCCGATTGTACCTGCTTGGATTCCGAATTTTGATGAAGGAATAGGAACTCTTCACCTGTCATTTGCCAGATGGGCTTCTCTTTTAAATCTTTAATGTTCATATCAAATTAATTTTACGTGATACATAGCGATAGCCGGCCGGTCTATCAATCATGCCGCAATATTAATTTGAGTTTCCTGGAGTATCAGTGAATCGTAGTTTTGGGAAGTGTTAGTTGTTGATAGTCATTGATATATAAAAAATATAGGTGATGTAATTTCGTATTACGACCGCTGACGGTTCATTAAAATGGATAGTTATGAAATACTATTTTGTATTCATTTAGAAGCGGTACACGTCTTTTCCTTTCAAAGTTTTGCCCAATGGGGATATGATATCGGGATTCAAAAAACGCTTTTATTTTGGGGTCTTTGTTTGGGAGAAAATAGTTATTATCGAGCATTCCGGCCAAAAACGTAACTAACCGTTTGATGTCCGGTTTCCCGTTTTCATGGGTTGAAATCCAATGCAGTTCTTTATTCTGGTTTTCTTCCTTCAGATATTTATCAGTGAAGAGCCCTCTTTCCAGTATCAGGAACTTCTCAAACATTCTTGTCCTGAAAATCATATTCGGATCATCCAATATACTTAGCGGGTCACTCTTTGCTGAATTTCCAGGAGAAATATTTTGCCCTACTGATTGAGAAACGCTCTCGGAAGTATTGACTTTTTCAGGAACAAAAGCATTGATAAGTACCACAAGTTCCCTGCTCAACTGGTAAATGTCAGGAAAGAAGTTTTGACAAAAGGGAGCAATCCTGTTGCGTTCTTTTTCTTCTTCACCGGATAATTCCCTTAATTCATTTTGTGTCTCATTAATCAGCATCTGCCTTTCCACTTCCGAAGGATATGGATATGTTTTTACCAGTTCTAAATCTTTTTCTAGTGAAACTCTTTTGTCATGATAATACAGCAGGAATTGCTCGATCATCTTGTAAGAATTCAGATTTTCCAGTATTTCTTTATTCCTTTCAAAAACAGATATGTTCTCCCTTAACAGCACAATCAATGGGGTCGTAATAACTCCGGCCTTTTCGGCAGAACTGGCCAGAATAAGATTTAAAAGATTAGTTTGGAGAACATTGGGCTCCTTGTTTTTATTATAGAATTTGAATAAGAATTCTTGAGAATACAGATATCCAAAATTAGGATTCTGAATCTTATTTTTGAGCAGACGGTTAATCTGCTGCCAGGATGAATATATATCTGAGAAATATTCAATAACTGATTGAATGTTTTGAAGTTGTTCCATGCCTGACTCTTATTTCAAATAATAACCTCCGTTTTTCAACGCTCCCCGAAATTCAATTTTATCAGATTTTTTAAGATCGTCCAAATACCGCATGGTTGTTCTCAAACTTTTGTCTATTAGTTTAGAGATTTTTCGGGCTGACAATCCCTCGTGCTCGGTTATTAATTTTAAAACTATTTCTTCAATAGGACTTTCCGAATTTATAGTGCCATTTATAGTGCCATTTATAGTGCCATTTGTAGTGCCACTCTTTGAATTTACAATGTCATTTATAGTGTCATTCTTTTGAGGACGTTTAAATTCAACAGTAAAGAAACCACCATCTGTTGTAAACGTTGGTTCTGGAAGTTCTGCTTCTTTCATTGCTTTACGCATACGGGGAATGCCGGATGCAACCTGTTCCACCAAACTCATGCGAGTAAATAAACCGAAAATGAGAGGATTACGGGTCATGCTTTTCTTCCCAAAATCATTTTTTACACCGATCAGTAACCCGCCCGGATTGGAAATCTCCACCCGGTCATCATAAACTTCCACCATCGTAACGGCGCCTTGCTCGTAATAATCTCTGTGTGAAAGAGCGTTAATAATCGCTTCTTTAAAAACGGTCAGGGGAATTTCCCAAACTTCTTTACGTGGGCCCATGCCCTCTATGATATAGGCTACTTCAAGCTTATCTTTTATCCAAGTTTCTGCCTGATGGTATTGTTGATACAATGGGCCTCCATAGGTTTTGTCATCAATGATATGTACCTTGGTTTTTCCCTTGAAGCGGACACAGCGGGTGACCGCCTGATGAAATGTGATTTCAGGTTGTTTGCCAAAGAATAATACTCCACCATTTTTAATCTTACCTGAATCATCAAACACCTGCAAATTGCTCAGTATCTGATGTGTGGATATGTTTCCGGAAATACCTGATTCAGTACGGAACAGATTAAATGTATCATTATCCAGTTCCTTTTCAAAATCAAATTTAATACAAGGAACAGCATCGAAGTAAATACGGTTACTATTTTGGAAAAAACTCCTGATTTCTTCCGCGGTTGTTAGCTTTTGGGTATTGGCACTTTCACGCACATAAATAGCTCCTGAAAGTACATAAGGTTTATCTTTCCCCGACGGAACTTCAATCACCCATATGGTTTTATCATCAACATCTACAGAATAAATATCTACATGAAGAGCTGGTGATATATCTCTTATGGAATCCTGAATGGCAGATCGTTTCGGGTTATCAATTGCTGCTCCAACAATTTGGTCCTTATCATCTATCCCAATCAGTAAAAATCCTCCTTCGCTATTGGCAAAAGCACAGACCTCTTCCGAAAGTTCCCGAACTTTGCCTGGTACTTTTAGTTTAAATTCTACGTTATATCCCTCTCCGCTATTAGCTATAGATTTTATCTCTTCCGCTGTTAACATACTTCCTACATTTCAATTATACTATAAAGATAGTTAGATTTGATAAACCGATTAAAACTTATTCATAACTGATTGAACTTCTCCATTGCACTAGCTTTTATATTATCAGCTATATCAATATATGGCTTCATCGCTTTGTAGTCGCTGTGTCCTGTCCATTTCATGACCACTTGTGGTGGAATACCCAAGGACAAAGCATTACAAATAAACGTCCTTCGTCCGGCATGAGTACCCAGAAGTGCATGCTTTGGAGTTACTTCATCTATCCGCTGATTTCCTTTATAATAAGTTTCGCCTACGGGCTCATTTATTTCGGCTAACTCGGCCAACTCTTTCAGATACTCGTTCATTTTCTGGTTTGTAATTACCGGCAAAACTTTATTATTCTCAAAATGAACCTCTTTGTACTTTTCTAATATGGATTTACTGTGGTTGTTCAGTTCGATGATCAGGCTATCAGCAGTTTTGACTGTTGTTATTTCAATGTGATTATCTTTAATATCGCTCGTTTTCAGGTTAAACACATCTGAATACCTTAGACCCGTGAAGCAGGTAAACAAAAATACATCCCGAACCCGCTCCAAATATTGTTTAGTTATAGGAATTTGATAATCGCGTAGTTTGTTCAATTCTTCCCATGTTAGGAAAATCACTTTCTTTTTGGTGTTTTTCAGTTTGGGTCTGAATGTCTCAAAAGCATTATTGTTGTGATGGCCTTTTTTAAAAGCCCAACGAAGAAACCATTTGAGGAAGCCGATTTGTTTGCCGATGGTACTGTTTCTCAAATCCTTCTTATCACGCAGATAATTTACATATTCAGTTAAGTTGGAATCATCCAACACCTCAAACGTCAGGTTGGAATTGAAATTGGTTAAATGTGTTTTTACCGCTGCAAATTTTTCGTAGGTAGAATCGGTCCAGTTATTTTGCGTTCCACATTCCTTCAGAAATTCATCGAAAACATTCATGAAAGGAGCTTTCGATATTGTAGGTTCCGTTTCATCGGAAATGTTTTTTCTGCATTTCTTATTGAAAGTGCTTTTAAGTTGTTCCGGAGTCGGGGTGATATCTGCTACCTCAAACGCTTTAAATATTTCCTGAATATCCGTATAATATTTTAATAAATCAGCGTTGATTTCAGAAGCGCTTTGCTTAAGTTTGTTTGTACAACCGTTCTTTATACGTTGCTTGTCTGCTTCCCATTTTGATGTATCGATTCTGTAACCTGTGCTGAAATCGATCCGGGTTCCACCATAGATAACCCGCATCCGGATTGGAATGTTATCGGTGACCAAGACATTGTTCTTTTTTCTGCTTTCAAGGGTAAAAATGATATTACGTTTGATGTTCATATTTGGGCGTGGTTAATTTTATCACCCAAATATACACCCAATTTTGAATAAATATCAGGATATTTGAAGATATTTTATTTAACTATAAAACAACTTAACAACCTCAAATATAGATTTTTAAATGTTTATAATACTTAATTAGGGTTCAAGAGAAAGAGCCGCTCTCTCCGCCAAGTCAAAAGAAGCCGGTTTTAACCGGCTCTTGTTTTTAGTACAAAACCCTGTAATCGCATGTTTGACCCGTACTTCTTCGCCAGCGTAAATCCGTATCAATCTGCATGATCCGTGTTTAATTAAAAAATGCGTTTCTTTGTATCCTTATACAAATTGAATCTGCCATGAAATTTGATGATTAACGCATATCTCCTGATATTAAGAGAAACCTTGAAACCCCTGGATTTCGCCGACCTACTAACAATCAGCATAAAGCTATTAGACCGATCCTGAATATTGTATAGCTATTTGCTAAATGAAACAGTTGCTGCCCATTTTTTATTCGGACGGTTACTCATTTCAAAAACCAGTGCGCCACCATCAGCAATGTCGCTGTACGAAAGGAAGCTTGTAGTTACCGGTTTACCGTTCAAACTGACTGATTTGATGTAAATGTTCTGATCCGATAGGTTGTTGACTTTTACGATCATCGATTTTCCTCCTGAAAGCTGTATTTTTCCTTCGCTAACCGATGGCGCCCCAATGGCATATTCTCCTGAAGCCGGACAAACCGGATAGAATCCGAGTGATGAGAACACATACCAGGCCGACATTTGGCCGCAGTCGTCGTTACCGCACAAGCCATCGGGTTTGTTGAGGTACATGGTGCTTACAATCTGGTGAATGCGTTCCTGTGTTTTCCAGGGTTTTCCGGCCCAGTTGTACATGTATGCTACGTGGTGACTGGGTTCGTTACCATGAACATAGCAACCCACCAATCCTTCGCGGGTGATGTCTTCTGTTTCGGCAAAATATTTGTCGGGCATATACATGATAAACAACGAATCGACATGCTCGCAAAAACGGTTATTGCCTCCCATTTTCTGAATCAGGGTCGGGATATCCTGCGGAACATACAATGAATAATTCCACGAGTTTCCTTCGATAAATCCTTCGTTTGCCGTATGCATCGGATCGAAAGGTGATTTCCAGTTGCCTTTACTGTCTTTGGCTCCAACGAATCCGGTTCGTTCGTTAAACAGGTTTTTCCAGTTGTTGGCTCGTTTTTCAAATGTAGCCGCAACCTCTTTTTCGCCCAGCGATTTCGCCAGTTGGGCAATGGTCCAATCGTCGTAAGCATATTCCAGAGTCATAGACGAGCCGACAGCGTTCGTTTCGTAAGGTACATAGCCTAAATCCATGTATTCGCCCAGATTTCCATAGCTTCGGTGAGTTGCCGAAGCCACACAAGCGGCCAGTGCACGTTTGCCGTCAAATCCACGGATACCGTTCATCCAGGCATCGGCAATAACCGGAACAGCGTGGTAACCAATCATACACCAGTTTTCGTTTCCAAAATGGCTCCAAACCGGAAGCAGATGATGAACACTTTGATCGTAATGGGCCAGCATTGAATTGATCATGTCAGAAGCACGTTCAGGCTGAATCAAGGTGAACAGCGGATGCAAGGCACGATAAGTATCCCACAGCGAGAATACCGAATAGTTCACAAATCCTTTGGCCTGATGGATGTTGTGGTCGAGTCCACGGTATTGCCCATCCACGTCCATATATTGAATTGGGTTGATGAACGTATGGTACAGCGAGGTGTAAAATGTGGTTTTCTTCTCCGGAGAAGCTTTTACATGGTAATCCGGCTTAACTCGCTTTGCCAGTTGGCTTTTGCCTCTACCCGTACTTTTTCGAAGTTGAAATGAGGTACTTCAGCCTCCAGGTTTTTTAGCGCTCCTTCGGTGCTGACAGCCGAAATGGCGAATTTGATCTTGATTTTTTCACCGTCGGCAGTTGCAAAATCGAAGTGAGCTTTCAACTTTTTTCCGGCCATTTCCGGGAAATTGTGTTCCTGATCAAATTTTCGCCAGAAGCCTTTATAAACCAGGTTTTCCTCGTTTTTGCCTCCGTAAGCTTTTAATCGGTTTCGAGAAAACCATTGCAAAATAAAGGTAGTTTGTTCGTGCCCAGCCACTGGTGATGCGGTATCCGGTAACCAGTGTATCGTTTTCAACACGCAGGTACGACCACAAAACCTTTCCATCGTAATTGTAAATCCCGTGGTTCAGGTCGAGAATAATATGCGCATCGTCGCTTTTGGGGAATGTGTATTGATGGACCCCGACATGTGTGGTGGTTGTCATTTCAGCTTTAACCTTGTAATCGTCGAGCATCACGCTGTAATAGCCAGGTT